>NZ_JBHRYD010000001.1:849043-1333694 GCF_042648785.1 Devosia honganensis | reverse complement strand
CCGCGATACCCGCCAAATGACCCTCCAGTTCTCACCAGATTAAACCGGACAGCAGTGGGCTTGACCCGAGGGCCACTGTCCACGTGCAAGAAAGCTGAGTTTCGGGGCTCCCAAGCCGGCCCTCGGGTCGAGCCCGAGGGCAGCGCAGCGTTGGTGTGGACAACAGCGATCAAGCCAAGAGCGTCCAAAATAAACACTTCCCCGCAAGCGCCTGCGCTCGGGAGCGCGCAAGTGCTACCCGAGTGGGGAAGGAGGCAAAGGGGCCGGCCTCACGGATTTCCATAGGCGATTCCCCTCCCTCGAAGGGAAGGGAACGCATCCGCGCCCCGCGTCCTTCTCCCGCACAGGGAATTGTTCACCTCGCGGCGGATTCGTGCCATCTATGACGCTGTGGCGGCCGGCCCGACCGTCTCTGCAAGCGGCGATTCCCGCCGTCCAGCCAACTGCCAGGTTTCCATGCAAACGCTTCTCAACATCGCCATCGCCCTTGCGCTGCTCTTCGTCGTCATCGTGCTGGGCATGGGCCTTTGGAACATGCTCAAGGGCGGCTCGGGCAATACCAGCCAGCGGCTGATGCGCCTGCGCGTCATCGGCCAGGCCATCGCCCTGCTGCTGCTGCTGGGCGCGCTGTTCTTCTTCGGCGGCCAGGGCTGAGGGCCGCCCGCCCGGAGCCGGCCGGATTTCGACAATAGGAGGGTCCGATCATGGTCAAGCTCAACGTCATCTATACCCGCACCGGCGACGGGGGCACCACCGGGCTGGTGCGCGGCCCCCGCCGTGCCAAGCACGACCTGCGCATCGAGGCCTATGGCACGGTGGAGGAGGCCAATGCGCTGGTGGGCCATGCCAGGCTGTCCGCCGCCGGCCAGTCCGGGCTCGACGCCGTGCTGGCCCGCATCCAGAACGATCTGTTCGATGTCGGCTCGGATCTGGCGACGCCCGGGGCCGACGATGAAAACGCCCAATATCCCAGCCTGCGCGTCCGCCCGGTGCAGACCGCCTGGCTGGAGGAGCAGATCGACCGCTTCAACGCCGAGCTGTCGCCGCTGCGCAGCTTCGTGCTGCCCGGGGGCACGCCGCTTTCGGCGGGCCTGCATCTGGCCCGCACCGTGACGCGGCGGGCCGAGCGGCTGGTGTCGGCGCTGCGCGAGGCCGAGCCGGAGACCAATGAGGAGGCGCTGCGCTATCTCAACCGGCTTTCCGACCTGTTCTTCGTCCTCGGGCGGGTGGCCAACGGCAATGGCGCCGGCGACGTCCTGTGGGTGCCGGGCAATTATGGCGACCTCGAAAAGCCCGCCGGCCGCAAGCCGAAATGACCTCCGGGGGAGACCGCCCCGGCGCTCCCTGAACCGCCGGCGGACCGAGGAGGATGTTTCCCTGTTCCTGCCCCTGCACGATGCCAATCCGCTCCGCCATGTCGGCTTCCCCTTCGTCACCTACGGGCTGATCGGGGTGACGGTCGTGGTGTTCCTGCTGCAATCGGTGCTGCCGTCCGCCGCCTTCGACCAGGCGGCGATCAATTTCGGCATGATCCCCATCGTGGTGCGCGACCTCTATCCGCAGCCCCTGCCCTGGCTGCCGGACTGGGCGAATTTCCTCACCTATGCGTTCCTGCATGCCGACTGGCTGCACATGCTGACCAATATGCTGTTCCTTTGGGTGTTCGGGGACAATATCGAGGACGCCTTCGGCCACTGGAAATTCCTCCTGTTCTATCTGGGCTGCGCAGTGCTGGCGGCCTTGTGCCACCTGCTGTTCAATCTCGACGGCAACGGGCCGCTGATCGGCGCCTCGGGCGCGGTGGCCGGGGTGATGGGCGCCTATATCCTGCTCTTCCCGCATGCGCGGGTCTTCGTGCTGGCGCGGATCGTGTGGTTCATCCCCCTGCCGGTGCCGGCCTTCTGGATGCTGGGCTTCTGGATCGCCACCCAGTTGTTCTATGTCGTGGTGGGCGGCGACGAGGCGGTGGCCTGGTGGGCGCATCTGGGCGGCTTCGCCGCCGGGCTGGCTTTGGCGCCGCTCCTGCGCCGCCGCGGCGTGCCCCTTTTGGGCGGACGCTGAAAAATCCGGGCAATGGGAGAAGGTTGCGTTAACCGGAAGGGGCTATACCGGCCCCATGGACACCGATCTCGCCATGAACCTGCTGACCGCCCGGACTGCCATGACGCAGCATTCGGTGCAGATCGCCGTGGTGAAGAAGGCCCATGAGATGCAGACCGAACTGCTCGACACGCTGATGCAGACCGCTCTTGCCGCCCCGCCGCCCGGCCAGGGCCTGCGCATCGACAAGCAGGCCTGAGCGGCCACCGGCGCCGATTCCGCCTGGCGATGAAAGCCTATAAGCTGGGCGCGATCCTGATTCCCCTTCGCTTGCCCCCGATGTTGTCCTTTCTGCGCCAGCGCTCCGCGCCGCCCAAGATCACCCATATCGAGCTCGACGGCGCCGAAGTGGCGGTGACGGTCAGGCTGAGCAAGCGCGCGCGCAGCTTCCGGCTCTCCCTGCCCCCGGAGGGCCCCCTGCTCACCCTGCCCGAGGGGGCGCGCTGGGCGGAGGCCGAGGCGTTCCTCTTCCGCCATCGCCACTGGCTGGCCGCCAGGCTGCCCCGCGCGGCCCGGGTGCGGCGCCTCGACGCCGGCATCGAGCTGCCGCTGCGCGGCGTTCCCCACCGGGTCGTCGCCAGCGGCACGCTGCGCGGACGGCCGGAGCTCTGTGCCGGCGCCGCCGGCCCGGAACTGCGCCTTCCCGGCGCCCCCGAACACCGGCCGCGCCGGCTCTACGACTGGCTGCGGGCCGAGGCGCTGGCCGATCTGGAACGGTGCAGCGCCGTCCATGCCGAGCGGCTGGACGTCACCATCCGGCAGATCCGCCTCAGGAGCCAGTCGAGCCGCTGGGGCTCGTGCTCCGCCTCGGGCAATATCAACTACAATTGGCGGCTGGTGCTGGCGCCGCCCTTCGTTCTCGATTACGTCGCCGCGCACGAAGTGGCGCATCTGGTGGAGATGAACCATTCGCCCGCCTTCTGGGCGACGGTGGCGCGCACCCTGCCCGAGATGGAGCGGGGCCGGGCGTGGCTAAAAGCACACGGTCGGGAGCTGATGGCATGGCAGGCGCCGTCTGCGGGGGGCTGATGGGCGGTTCTGCCCACATCCTGCCGCAATCCTTGTCCTATCAGCGATCCATGCGACGTCTCGTGGCCCTCATCGCCGTCATCTTCGCCTTCGCCTCGCTGGCCGGGACGACGACGGCACACGCGCATCGCTATGCCAGCACGCCCATCGTCGTGCTCAACCTGGTCGATGCGCAGAACGTCTCCATTCCGGTCATGGTCAAGGTGCAGCGGGTCGATGTCGATCTGGGCTCGGGCATCGTCATGCCCTGCGGCCCCCATCACGCCATTCCCGCCATGGTGCCGGAACTGCCGGGGGCGCCCGATTGCGACAGGCCGGTCGAAGCCATGTCCGGGCTGGCCCCGCTCTGGCTGGAGCACCGCCTGCTGCGCCCGCCCAAGCGCGCCTGAGCGAGCTTTTTCCGACCGTTCCCTTCGCTGACGCGCCCCTTGCGGGCCAAGGACTGTTTTCGATGTTGACCATTTCCGACGCGACCCCGTCGCGCCGCGCCGTGCTGGCCGGTCTGGCCGGCCTTGGCGCCCTCACCCTTGCCGGCTGCTCCACCACCGGCTCCTCGCGCCTGGCTTCCGCGGCCGAGCCCGTCCGCCCCGCCATTCCCGCCGAGGTGCTGGCCAAATACCGCGCGCATCCGGAAGAGGAGTTTCCGGTCCCCGCCGCCGACATCACCCATCTCAACCCCGCCTATTGGCGCCAGGAAGTGGCCAATGTCACCGGCGAGAAGCCGGGCACGGTGGTGGTCGATACCGCCAATTACTTCCTCTACTGGACCATGCCGGAGGGGCGCGCCATGCGCTACGGGGTGGGGCTGGGCCGCGCCGGCTTCGAATGGAGCGGCGCCGGCCATATCGCCTATAAGCGCAAATGGCCGGTCTGGACCCCGCCCGCCGACATGATCGCGCGCGAGCCGGAACTGGAAATCTACCGCCACGGCCAGCCCCCGGGCCTGCTCAACGCCCTGGGCGCCCGCGCGCTCTATATCCACCAGGGCAATCGCGACACGCTCTACCGCATCCACGGCACCATGGACGTCGTCACCATCGGCAAGGCCGTCTCCAGCGGCTGCGTGCGCCTGCTGTTCCAGGACGTGATGGACCTGCACGACCGCGTTCCCAGCGGCTCGCCGATCCGCGTGGTGTAAGCGGCGGCCCCGAAACGGCGCGAGCGGGCCTTTGGCCCGCTCGCTTTTTTTCCTGCCCCGGCTCTTTGGTTGCGCATCGGACGTTCCGAAAACCGCGACTGCGCCTTTCAGTCCGATACGCCGCCGCTCAGGTGACCAGGAAGATGATGATGATCAGCCAGATCGGTACGCCCAGCAGCCAGAGTGCGAGACCTTTGAACATTTTCCTTCTCCTCTCGGCCCGGGGTCAGAAGCGGCGGAAGACATCGGCGAAGGCCGTGCCGCTGTCGCGATGATTGCCGCCCTTCTGGGCCGCCCAATAGGCTCCGATGGCCGCGACCAGCGAGGAGGCGGCGAGCAGGAAGGCGGCGATGATGGCGGTGTTGCGGGCGATGCGGGCGGCCTCGATGGCGTCCTGCCGCGCCGTCTCGATGGCGGCGGTCACCTGATCGACGCGGGCGGCGGCCTCCTCGGGCGTCAGCCCGGTATTGGCGGCGACCACATTGGCCAGATAGGCGCGGTCGTCGGGGGCCACGGTGCCGTCGCCCAGCGCCGCGCGGGCGAAGATGCGGCCGGCCTCGTCCCGGGCCAGGCCCGGATCGATCGGGGTGTCGGCGCGGAACAGCGTGTCGATGAAATAGGCGTTGGGATCGGCGGCGTCGGCCGCGCCCTCGGCGACATTGGAGGCGGCGACGGTGGCGGTGGAGAGCGCCGAGCCGGCGGCCCCGGCCAGGGCACCGACGCCGCCCAGGGCCAACGCCGCGCCCAGCACCAGCGCCCCGGCCCAGACCAGCAGGCCGTGGGCGCCGTCGCGCATGTCGCTTTCATCCTCGTCGGCGTCGAAATGGCGCCGGCGCAGCCTTCCGGTGAGATAGCCCCCGGCCATGAAGCTGGAGATCTGCACCCAGAGGAACCAGCTTGCCGCCGCGATGCCGATCAGCACCGGGGAGGCGCCCTCGCGGGCGTTGAAGTCGACGAGATTGAGGCCCAGCGCCGAGCCGAAGCTGATCAGCACCAGCGACAGGGCGGCGGCCAGGACGATGCCGGCGAAGATGGCCGGCCAATCGACATAGCCGGTCCGGTCGCGCTCGAGTGCGGCGGAAGTGGTGGTTTCGACGATGGCAATGCCTGCCGGTGTGTCCATGCTCATGTGGATCTTCCTTTCCTGCCGGCCTCAGGCGAGACCGATGAACGACAGGATGGCCATGACGATGACGACCAGGCCGACCAGGTAGATGATGCTGTTCATGGCAGTGAGCCCTCTTGTTGTGACGCAATGTCCCAACAACTGCCGCCGCGCCGGATTTGTTCCGGTTTCCCCCTCCATACAGCCCGCCGGGCGTAAAAAAACGGGCGGGGATCGCTCCCCGCCCGCTCCGGCACGACCGCGCCTCTCCTCAGAGCCCGTCGGTGACCACGGTGGTATAGGCGCCCTCGGGCGTCTGCGTGATGATGCCCTGGTCGAGCAGCGCCTGCACGGTGCGCTCATAGGTGGCCATGTCGAGCGCCGCGTCGTCGGGATCGACCAGCTTGGTCACCTCGTTGACCATGTAGAACTGGTGGTCGTATTCGGCCGCGCCGGTATCGTCGGCCTCCACCACGATCTCGGCGGCTTCCTCGGGATTGTCCAGCGCATAGGCCCAGCCCTTCATCGAGGCCCGCACGAAGCGGGTATAGGCGTCCACCTTGGCCGGATCGTCCAGCGTGTCCTCCATGACGTAGAGCCCGTCCTCGAGCAGGTCGTTGCCCATCTCGGTATAGTTGAAGATGGTGAGGTTGTCCGGGCCGTAGCCGGCATCGAGCGCCTGGCCGTATTCGTTATAGGTCATGACCGAGATGCAGTCGGCCTGGCCCTGGATCATCGGCTGCACGTCGAAGCTCTGCTGCAGGACGGTGACGCCGCCTTCCGAGCCGTCCGTGGCCAGGCCCAGCTTGTTCATCCAGGCGAAGAACGGATATTCATTGCCGAAGAACCACACGCCCAGCGTATGGCCGGGGAAATCGGCTTCCGAGGTGATGCCGGTTTCGGTGGGGCAGATCATCATCAGGCCCGAGCGCTTGTAGGGCTGGGCGATATTGACCAGGGGCACCCCGCTTTCGCGCGCCGCCATGCCGGCGGCCATCCAGGTGACGATGATGTCGGCGCCGCCCCCCGCGATCACCTGCTCGGGCGCGATATTGGGCCCGCCGGCGAGGATGGTGACGTCGAGGTCCTCCTCGTCATAGAAGCCCTTGGCCTCGGCGACCAGATAGCCGGCGAACTGCGCCTGGGTCACCCATTTCAATTGCAGGGTCAGCGCGTCGGCGGCCAGGGCGCCCGATGCGGTCGACAGCGCCAGCGCGCCGGCCACCAGACCCGTGATGATGTTCTTCATGTGTCGTTCCCTTTTTCCCTTTTACGCCCGTCCACCGCGGACGGACGGATGCCAGAAGGTGACGCCCCTTTCGATGAGGGCGATCACCCCGTAGAAGGCGGACCCCGCGACCGCCGCGACGGCGATCTCCGCCCAGACCAGGTCGATGGCGAGACGCCCCACCCCGGTCGATATCCGGAAGCCCATGCCCACCACGGGCGTTCCGAAGAATTCAGCCACGATCGCGCCGATCAGGGCCAGAGTCGAGTTGATCTTGAGGGCGTTGAAGATGAAGGGCCCGGCGGCGGGGAGCCGCAGCTTCACCAGCGTCTGCCAATAGGAGGCGGCATAGGTTTCCATCAGGTCCCGTTCCATGGCGGAGGCGGCGTTGAGCCCGGCCACGGCGTTGACCAGCATGGGAAAGAAGGTCATGGCCACCACCACCGCCGCCTTGGACTGCCAGTCGAAGCCGAACCACATCACCATGATCGGGGCGATGCCGATAATGGGCAGGGCCGACATGAAATTGCCGATGGGCAGCAGCCCGGCCTTGAGGAAGGGCGAGCGATCGACGGCGATGGCGACGAGGAGGCCGGCCAGGCACCCGATGGCATAGCCGGGCAGCACCGACTTGATGAAGGTCTGGACGAAATCGGCCCACAATATATGGGTTTCCGCCATCAGCCGCGCCGCGATGGCGGAGGGCGGGGGCAGCAGCACCGCCGGCACGTTGGCGCCCCGCGTCACCACTTCCCACACCACCAGCAGCGCCAGCCCGAACATGACGGGGATGACGAGGCCGGTGCCGGTCTCGGGCAGTTTTCCCGCCCGGATCGCCCCCGACAGGCGCTCGACGAACAGCCAGGCGAAGGCCCAGGCCGAGATCAGCGCCAGCCAGTGATGCGGCGGCAGGCCGGCGCCGCCCCCGAGCGCGGCGAGGAGCGCACCCGCCCCCAGCACCGTCAGCAAGCCGTCGAGCCAGAGGCTGAACGGGAGCGCCAGCCGCAGCAGCGACAGCGTCGCGGCGGCGAAGAACAGCGTCATCGGCGGGTTGGCCCCCGGATCGGGGAGGCTGAAGACGAGCCCGAGCGCGCCGGCGCCCGCCGCCACCAGGGCCAGATAGAGTTGGAAATAGCTCAATTGGCCCCTCATGCCCTCGCCCCCATGCGCGCATTGACCCAGCGCTCGGCGCTCCCGACAATGGCCACCAGCACGGCGGCGAGGAAGGCGGCGAGGAACAGGGCCGCCCAGATCTGGACGGTCTGGCCGTTATAGGAGCCGGTGAGCAGGCGCACGCCCAGCCCCCCGCCCGAGGCGTTGGACAATTCGGCCACCACCGCCCCGATCAGCGAGATGGCGATGCCCACCTTCATCGAGGCGAACAGGAACGGCATCGCCGCCGGCCAGCGCAATTTCCAGAACACCTGCCAGCCATTGGCGTCATAGGTGCGCAGCAGGTCGAGCTGGATGGGCTCGGGCGAGCGCAGGCCCTTGACCATGCCGACCACCACCGGGAAAAAGCTCAGATACATCGAGATCAGCGCCTTGGGCACGAGCCCGGTCAGCCCCACCGCGCCCAGCCCCACCACCACCATCGGCGCCACCGCCAGGATGGGCACGGTCTGGCTGGCGATGATCCAGGGCATGAGCGAGCGGTCCGAGGCGTCGTTGTGGATGATGGCCACCGCCAGCACCACGCCCAGCGCCGTGCCGAAGGCGAAGCCGAGCAGCGTGGCCGAGAGCGTGATCCAGCCGTGATAGGCCAGGGACCGCCGCGAGGTGAGCTCCAGCGCCACGGTGGCGTTCCAGATCTCGGCGAAGACCTGATGCGGCGCCGGCAGGACCGGCTTGTCCTGCGACCAGGTCTGCTGCACGAAATCGGCGAAGGGGACGCTGTCCAGCCCGGCACGAGTATTGAGCGTGTTCTGCCAGGGCGCGTTCATCCAGATCGCCGCCGCATACCAGAAGGCGACTATCGCCAGCAGGATGGTGAGGATGGGCAGGATGCGGGTCATGTTGCCGCCTTTCCCCTCTCCCCTTGCGGGGAGTGTTTACTTTGGACCTTCCTGGATCGATTTTTGCTGCCCACACAAGCACTTTGCTGCCCTCGGGCTTGACCCGAGGGCCGGCCTGGGCGCCCCGAAACCCGGGTTTCCTGCACGCGGATAGAGGCCCTCGGGTCAAGCCCGAGGGAAGCCCGGTGTGGGAGATAAATTGAGCCAAGAGCCCGAAATGAACCCTCCCCCCCT
This sequence comes from Devosia honganensis, assembly GCF_042648785.1. Classification (NCBI taxonomy): domain Bacteria; kingdom Pseudomonadati; phylum Pseudomonadota; class Alphaproteobacteria; order Hyphomicrobiales; family Devosiaceae; genus Devosia; species Devosia honganensis. The sequence continues at coordinate 1,324,845 of NZ_JBHRYD010000001.1, read as the reverse complement.
TGCGGGAGAGGGACCGCAATTCTGCGTTCAGCGGAATTGCAGGGTGAGGGGTTCTCTTCGCGCTCGCCATGCCGACGCAAAGATCGCTGACCCCTCATCCGCCCCTGCGGGGGACTTTCTCCCGCAAGGGGAGAAGGGGAGGCTGCGTGAGGCGCGCCCATCACGCCACCTCCTCGTCATAGGAGTGCCCGGCCCGCAGCCCGTCGCGCACCCGCGCGGCGATCTCGAGGAATTCGGGCGTCTCGCGGATGTCGAGCGGCCGCTCGCGCGGCAGATTGCTCTCGATGATGTCGGTCACCCGTCCGGGGCGCGGCGACATGACCACGATCTTGGTGGAGAGATAGACCGCCTCGGGAATGGAGTGGGTGACGAAGCAGATGGTCTTTTCGGTGCGCGCCCACAATTTGAGCAGTTCGGAATTGAGATGGTCGCGCACGATCTCGTCCAGCGCCCCGAAGGGTTCGTCCATCAGCAGCAGATCGGCATCGAAGGACAGCGCCCTGGCGATGGAGGCGCGCTGCTGCATGCCGCCCGAAAGCTGCCAGGGATATTTCTTCTCGAAGCCGGTGAGATTGACCAGTTCCAGCGTGCGCCGCACCCGCTCGGCCTGCTCGGCGGCCGGATAGTTCATGATCTCGAGCGGCAGGGCGACGTTCTTTTCGATATTGCGCCAGGGATAGAGCGCCGCCGCCTGGAACACATAGCCATAGGCCCGCGCCTTGCGCGCCGCCCCGGGCGTCTGCCCGTTGATGGTCAGCGTGCCCGAGCTCGGCGTCTCGAGGTCGGCGATGGTGCGCAGGAAGGTGGTCTTGCCGCAGCCCGAAGGGCCGATGAAGGAGACGAATTCGCCCTTCTCGATGGTGAGATTGACGTCGGCCAGCGCCACGATGTCGCCGTCGCCGGACGGAAAGGTGAGGCCGAGCCGCTCGGCCTGGACAACGGCGGTCATACGGCCATCCCCCTCATCCGGCGCTGGCGCGCCACCTTCTCCCCGCGGGGGAGAAGAATGGCAGCGCGCACGTCTCTTGTTCCTCTCCCCATCGGGGAGAGGGTGGATCGCCCAGGGGGCGAGACGGGTGAGGGGGTCTCGGAAAAAACCACAGTCAAAACCATCAAACCCCACTCACCGGAATGCCCGACCGTTCCACCTTGCGCGGCGCGACGATTTCCTTCCATTGGCTCAGCGCCCGGTTCACCGGATTTTTCGCCTCGCGCGCCACGAACCTGCCATGGCCCGGCTCGGCCCGGACCTCGTTCTCGGTCACCGAGACCCTGCCCCGGCTCAGCACGAAGCGCGGCAGGCCCGTCACCTCGAAGCCTTCAAAGACGTTGTAGTCGATCACCGATTGCTGGCTCCCGGCCGAAATGGTTTTCTTGCGCTTGGGGTCCCAGACCACCAGGTCGGCATCGGCCCCCACCATCACCGCGCCCTTTTTCGGATAGAGATTGAGGATCTTGGCGATATTGGTCGAGGTCACCGCCACGAATTCGTTCGGCGTCAGCCGGCCGCTATTGACCCCGGCGGTCCAGAGCACCGGCAGCCGGTCCTCGAGCCCGCCGGTGCCGTTGGGGATTTTGGCGAAATTGCCGATGCCGGTGCGCTTCTGCGCGGTGGTGAAGGCGCAATGGTCGGTGGCGACGCAGGAGAGCGAGCCGGCCTGCAGCCCCGCCCAGAGCGAATCCTGATGCGCCTTGTTGCGGAAGGGCGGCGACATCACCCGGCGCGCCGCATGGTCCCAGTCGGGGTTGAAATATTCGCTTTCGTCCAGCGTCAGGTGCTGGATCAGCGGCTCGCCATAGACGCGCATGCCCTTCTGGCGTGCCCGGCGGATCGCCTCGTGGCTCTGCTCGCAGGAGACATGCACCACATAGAGCGGCACCCCGGCCATGTCGGCCAGCATGATGGCGCGGTTGGTGGCCTCGCCCTCGACTTCCGGCGGGCGCGAAAAGGCGTGGCCTTCCGGCCCGTTATTGCCCTCGGCGAGCAGTTTTTCGGTCATCGCCGCGACCACGTCGCCGTTTTCGGCATGGACCAGCGGCAGCGCGCCCAGCGCCGCGCAACGCTGGAAGGAGGCGAACATCTCGTCGTCGTTCACCATCAGCGCGCCCTTATAGGCCATGAAATGCTTGAAGCTGGTGATGCCCCGGTCGACCACCTGGGCCATTTCCTCGAACACCTGTTCGCCCCACCAGGTGATGGCCATGTGAAAGGAATAGTCGGTGGAAGCCTTGCCGGTCTTGTTGTCCCACATCTGCAGCGCCTCCATGAGGCTCTGGTCCGGATTGGGCAGGCAGAAATCCACCACCATGGTGGTGCCCCCGGCCAGCCCGGCGCGGGTGCCGCTCTCGAAATCATCGGCCGAATAGGTGCCCATGAAGGGCATTTCGAGATGGGTGTGCGGGTCTATCCCTCCCGGCATGACATAGCAGCCGGTGGCGTCCAGCACCTCGTCACCGGAGAGATTCTTGCCGATCTCGACGATGATATCGCCCTCGATCCTGACATCCGCCTCATAGGAGAGATCGGCGGTGACGATCGTGCCGTTCCTGATGACTGTGCTCATTTATGCGTTTCCTCCGAAATTGCCGGCGCTCCCTCACCTCTCCCTTGGGGGGAGAGGAATGGATCGGGCCAGAATCTGACGATGCGACGATGCCGCCGCCCGAACCCCTCTTGTTCCTCTCCCCATCGGGGAGAGGGTGGCCGGAGCGAAGCGGAGGTCGGGTGAGGGGGCGAGCGCAATCACCCGCAAAATGGTCGAGAGGACCCCGTCGCGATTGGCGAGAACCTCATTATTCCAGAAGCGCAGCACGCTATAGCCCTCGCCGTTGAGAAAGGCCGTGCGAACGTCATCGGCGGCATTTCCGGCGTGCTGCCCGCCATCCAGTTCGACGATCAATGCGGCCTCGCGACAGGCGAAATCGGCAATATAGGGGCCGACCGGAAATTGCCGGACGAATTTATGCCCGGAAAGGCCGCGATTGCGCAGCACATACCAGAGCCGGTTCTCGGCAATGGAGGCGGCCTGGCGCAATTGCCGGGGACGGGTAGTCATGGCGAGCCCCCCTCACCCGTCTCGCGCTGCGCGCGCGCCACCCTCTCCCCGATGGGGAGAGGAACAGGAGCGCATACCGGACCATTCTTCTCCCCCTCGGGGAAAAGGTGGCGCGCAGCGCCGGCTGCGGGGGATGTCCCCTTCCGCACGATGTCTCCTCCCCGTTTCATGCTCACGCGCCTCCCGTCGCGTCCTGCGGTCCCGTCGCCTTCTAGTCCACGATCCCCGCCGTCTCCACCACCGCGTGGAACAGCACGTCGGCGCCGGCGCTGGCCCATTCCTTCGAGATGTCCTCGGCCTCGTTATGACTGAGCCCGTCGACGCAGGGGCACATGATCATCGTCGCCGGCGCCACTTTCGCCGCCCAGCAGGCATCGTGCCCGGCCCCGGAAATCAGGTTCATATGGCTGTGGCCGAGCTTTTCCGCCGCCGCGCGCACCCGCTCCACCAGGGTCGGGTCGAAGGTGACGGGGTCGAAATGGCCCACCGGCTCGATGGCGCAGCCCACGCCCAGCGCGGCGCAAATCTGGGCGGCGCGCGCCTCGATGGCGGCGCGCATCCCGTCGAGCTTGGCCTGGTCGGGCGAGCGGATGTCGACGGTGAAGACCACGGTGCCGGGCAGCACGTTGCGCGAATTGGGGGCGAACTGCACCTGCCCCACCCCACCCACCGCGCCGGGCTGGGCCGCCATGGCCACCTCCTGCACCATCTCCATGATGCGCGCCATGGCCAGGCCCGCATTGACGCGCATATTCATCGGCGTCGAGCCGGTATGGGCCTCCTTGCCGGTGAGGGTGAATTCGAGCCACCACAGCCCCTGGCAATGGGTGACGACGCCGATCTCGACGTTTTCCGCCTCCAGGATCGGGCCCTGCTCGATGTGATATTCGAAATAGGCGTGCATCTTGCGCGCGCCCACCTCTTCCGCGCCCTTCCAGCCGATGCGCTCCAGCTCGTCCCCGAAGCTCTTTCCCTCGAGATCGGTGCGGCCATAGGCGTGCTCGAGCGGGATCGCCCCGGCGAACACCCCCGAGGCCAGCATGGCGGGGGCGAAGCGCGCCCCTTCCTCATTGGTCCAGTTGGTGACGACGATGGGATGGCGCGTCCGGATGTCGAGATCGTTGAGGGTGCGCACCACTTCGAGCCCCGAGAGCACGCCCAGCACGCCGTCGAACTTGCCGCCGGTGGGCTGGGTGTCCAGATGGCTGCCGATATAGACCGGCAGCGCCTCGGGGTCGGTGCCGGGCCGCGTCATGAACATGGTGCCCATCTTGTCGACGCCCATGGTCAGCCCCGCCTCCTCGCACCAGCGCGCGAACAGCTCGCGCCCCTGCTTGTCGGCATCGGTCAGCGTCTGCCGGTTATTGCCCCCCGCGACGCCCGGCCCGATCCGCGCCATCTCCATCAGGCTCTCCCAGAGCCGGTCCCCGTCGATCCGCAGGTTCTCTCCCGCTGCGCTCATGGATGTCCTCCCCCCATGCGCCTTGCTCCCCGCCGCTATTTGAGGCTGGGGAAGGTGAATTCCGCCCCGCCCTTGATGCCGGCGGGCCAGCGCGTGGTGACGGTCTTCAACCTTGTGTAGAAATGGATGCCCTCGGGGCCGTAGATGGCGTGGCCGCCGAACAGGCTCCGCTTCCAGCCGCCGAAGGAGTGATAGGCCACCGGCACCGGAATGGGCACGTTGATGCCCACCATGCCCACCTCGATGCGGTCGGCGAATTCGCGCGCCGCGTCGCCGTCGCGGGTGAAGATCGCCGTGCCGTTGGCGTATTCGTGGCCGTGGATGAGCTCGGCGGCCGCTTCGAAGCTGTCGCGCCGCACCACCGAGAGCACCGGCCCGAAGATCTCGTCCCGGTAGATGGCCATGTGCGGCTCGACATTGTCGAACAGCGTGCCGCCCACATAATAGCCGTTCTCATAGCCCTGGAGCGAGAAGCCGCGCCCGTCCACCACGAGGCTGGCGCCTTCCTCGACGCCCTTGTCGATATAGGAGACGATCTTGTCGCGGTGCTGGCGCGTCACCACCGGGCCCATTTCGGCGTCCTTGTCGGTCGAGGGGCCGATCTTGAGCGCCTCGATGCGGGGCCTGAGCTTGTCGATCAGCGCATCGGCGGTCTTCTCGCCCACCGGCACGGCGACCGAGATGGCCATGCAGCGCTCGCCGGCCGAGCCGTAGCCGGCCCCCATCAGCGCGTCGGCCGCCTGGTCGAGGTCGGCGTCGGGCATGATGATCATGTGGTTCTTGGCCCCGCCCAGCGCCTGCACCCGTTTTCCGGCCTTGGAGCCGCGCTGATAGACATATTCGGCGATGGGGGTGGAGCCCACGAAGCTCACCGCCTTGATGTCGGGATGGTCGAGAATGCCGTCCACCATCTGCTTGTCGCCATGGACGATATTGAAGACGCCCTCGGGCAGGCCCGCCTCCATGAACAGGTTCCAGGCCAGCATCGGCGCGGAGGGATCGCGCTCGGAGGGCTTGAGGATGAAGCTGTTGCCGCAGGCGATGGCCGCCGGATACATCCACATCGGCACCATGGCCGGGAAGTTGAACGGGGTGATGCCGGCCACCACGCCCAGCGGCTGGCGGTCCGAATAGGTGTCGATGCCCGGCCCGGCATTGCGGGAGAACTCGCCTTTCAGGAGATGCGGGATGCCGCAGGCGAAGTCGACGCAGTCGATGCCGCGCGCCACCTCGCCCAGCGCGTCGTCATGCACCTTGCCGTGCTCGCGCGAGATTTCCCGCGCCAGGTCCTCGGCATAGCGGTCGAGCAGCGCCTTGAACTTGAACAGCACCCGCGCCCGCTTCATCGGCGGGGTATGGCCCCAGGCGATCTGCGCCTCCTTGGCGTTCTCGACGGCGGCATTGAGCTCGTCCATGGTCGAAAGCGGCAATTCGGCGCTCTGCTCGCCCGTGGCGGGGTTATAGACCGGCACCCTTTTCGTCGAGGACGAGACGTAGCGCTTGCCGGCGACGGCGTTTTCGATGACCTGCATCATTCGACACTCCTCAGCGCGGTCCGCACCGCATCGATCAATTCGCCGATCTGGCTTTCCGTGACGATCAGCGGCGGGGACAGGGCGATGATATCGCCGGTGGTGCGGATGAGATAACCCGCTTCATAGGCCTTGAGGAACGCCGAGAAGGCGCGCTTGGTCGGCGCTCCGGCGATGGGCTCGAGCTCGATGGCGCCCACGAGGCCGATATTGCGGATGTCGATGACATGCGGTTCGCCCTTGAGCGAATGCAGCGCATCCTCCCAGGTCCTGGCCAGTTCGGCGCCGCGCGTCAGCAGCCCTTCGTCCTTATAGGTCTCGAGCGTGGCCACGCCCGCCGCCGAGGCGATGGGATTGCCCGAATAGGTGTAGCCGTGGAAAAACTCGATCAGGTGCTCCGGCCCGGTCATGAAGGCGTCGTGGATCTCGGACGAGACCAGCACCGCCCCCATGGGGATGACGCCGTTGGTCAGCCCCTTGGCGGTCACCATGATGTCGGGGGTGACGCCGAAATAATCCGCCGCGAAGGGCGTGCCCAGCCGCCCATAGCCGGTGATCACCTCGTCGAAGATCAGCAATATGCCGTGCTTTCTGGTGATCTCGCGCAGGCGCTGGAGATAGCCGGGCGGCGGGATCAGCACGCCGGTGGAGCCGGCCACCGGCTCGACGATGACGGCGGCGATGGTGGAGGCGTCGTGCAGCGCCACGATGCGCTCCAGCTCGTCCGCCAGTTCCACTCCGTGCTGCGGCTCGCCGCGCGAAAAGGCGTTGCGGGCGAGGTCGTGGGTATGGGGCAGGTGGTCGACGCCGGTGAGCAGCGTGCCGAACATCTTGCGGTTGGGCACGATGCCGCCCACCGAGATGCCGCCGAAATTGACCCCGTGATAGCCCCGCTCGCGCCCGATCAGGCGGAAGCGGCTGCCCTCGCCCTTGGCGCGGTGATAGGCCAGCGCCACCTTGAGCGCCGTCTCCACCGATTCCGAGCCGGAATTGGTGAACAGCACGTGGTCGAGCCCTTCGGGGGCGATGTCGACGATGCGGTTGGCCAATTCGAACGCCTTGGGATGGCCCATCTGGAAGGCGGGGGCGTAGTCGAGCTCGGCGGCCTGGCGCGCGATGGCCTCGACGATTTTCGGGCGGGCATGGCCGGCATTGACGCACCACAGCCCCGCCGTGCCGTCCATCACCTGCCGCCCGTCGGCGGTGGTGTAGTGCATGTCCCTGGCGGCCACGAACATGCGCGGGCTCTTCTTGAATTGGCGGTTCGCCGTGAACGGCATCCAGAACGCCCGCAGATCGTTCGGCGCAACATTGGCTGAAGTGGACACGAAACCCTCGCTCCCGAATGTTTGGACTGGTTTTTGTTTTTGGGCCTTGACGCGCGTACGCTAAGCCAAGAAATTTTGACCAGTTGGAAAAATGTTAGCATCCCTGCACATTCCCGCAAGACGAAAATGGCACTGCGAAAAATGAAACCCGCTCCTGCGCCCATCGCCGCCCGGCGCCAGCCCCGGGCCAAGCCGCTGACGCGCATCCAGCGGGAAAAGCAGGACATCATCCTCGAGGCGGCGCTGGACGTGTTCTCGCTGCACGGCTTTCGCGGCGCCACCATCGACCAGATCGCCGAGGTGGCGGGGATGAGCAAACCCAACCTGCTCTATTACTTCCCCCGCAAGGAGGAGATCCACCGGCGGCTGATTTCCGAGTTGCTGGTGACCTGGCTGGCGCCGCTGCGCGAGATGGACGCGACCGGCGACCCCTTCTCGGAGATCCGCTCCTATATCCGCCGCAAGCTGGAAATGGCGCGCGATTTTCCGCGCGAGAGCCGCCTGTTCGCCAATGAGATGCTGCAAGGGGCGCCGCGCATCGCCGAGCTGATCGAGATCGACCTCAAGAACCTCGTCGACGAAAAGGCCATCGTGCTGCTGGGCTGGATGAAGGAAGGCAAGCTCGCCCGCACCGATCCCTATCACCTGATCTTCTCCATCTGGGCCACCACGCAGCACTATGCCGATTTCGACGTCCAGGTCCGCGCCGTGCTCGGCCCCGGCCGCAATGGCGACGCCCGCTTCGAAGACGCCGCCCGCTATCTCGAACACCTCTTCCTGCACGGCCTCACCCCCCGACCCTGACCGCCTCTAGGGGGGAGGGAGTGCAGATCGCCACATCATCAAAACATGAAAGCCTCAGTCGCGTCATTGCCGGACTCGTTCCGGCAATCCATCTTTCAGCCCTTGCAATCCTTCCAAAACCCCCGCGCCTTCCCCACCCTAGCGCTTTCATTATCAGGCGGAATCGGTGCCTTTGCTCCCCTCCCCCTCAAGGGGGAGGGGCGCTGGTCGATGAGGAAAGTGTCGGGGCAGGCCGAATCCCCCTTCCACCGCACCCCCTCACCCGCCATTAACCCCGCCGCGCCATGCTTGCCCTTTCCATCGCCGCGAGATGCCCGTCCATGACCCCGCCCGCCCTCACCCGTCGCGACTGGCTCTGGTTCCTCGCGGTCTGGGCCATCGCCGCCGCCGTGCCCTGGCTGCGCGGTGCGCTGGACGGCGCCGGCGGCCCGCTTTTTCTCGATACCGACGACGCCATGCGCATGGTGGTGGTTCGGGATTTCCTGGCGGGGCAGGGCTGGTACGATCTGGTCCAGCACCGCCTCAACACCCCCTATGGGGCCGAGATCCACTGGTCGCGGCTGGTCGACCTGCCGCTGGCGCTGCTGCTGGGCCTGGCCGGGCTCGTCGTCGGGCCGGCCGGGGCGCTGCTGGTCGCCGGCGCGCTGTGGCCCATCCTGCTGCTGGGCGCGCTGCTCTGGCTCTCGCTGCGGATCACCCGTGAGCTGGTCGGGCCCGAGGGCCTGCTGCCGGCGCTGGTGCTGCCCATTCTCAGCCCCGCCGTGCTGGCCGAGTTCGCCCCCGGGCGGGTCGATCATCACAATGTCATCATGGTGCTGACCCTGGCCTGTCTGTGGGCCAGCCTCGTGGCCCTGCGCCGGCCGGCGGCGGCGTGGCTGGCGGGACTGCTGGCCGCCACCGCCCTGGCCGTCGCCATCGAGGCGGCGCCGCTGGTGGTGGCCGCCATCCTCGCCTTCGGCCTCGCCTATGTCCTCGATCCGCGCCGCGCCGCCAATCTGGCGCGGTTCGGGCTCGCCTTGGCCGGCGGCATGGCGCTGCATCTGGCGCTGGCCCGACCACCCCAGCGCTGGCTGGAAGCGGCCTGCGACATGATCTCGCCCGTCTATGTCCTCGCCGCCCTCGGCGTGGGCGCCGCCTATGTCCTGGCCTCGCTCCTGCCCGCGCCGCGCGCCGCCGGGGTGCGGCTGCTGGTCCTGGCCGTGCTCGGATCGGGTGCCGCCGCCCTCGTGGCCCTGGCCTATCCGCAATGTCTCGCCGGCCCCTATGGCGCGCTCGATCCCTGGCTGCAGGAGCACTGGATCGCCGCCATCGTCGAGGCCAGGCCCTTCCACCTGTCGCTGCTGGAGCTGCCGGCCTATTCCGTGGTGGTGGCGGCGCCGGTCCTGCTGGGGCTGGCGGCGGCGCTCATTGCCTTCCGGCGCGATCCGGGCCGCCGTGCCGGCTGGCTGGTGCTGCTGACCTTCCTCGTCTGCGCCGCCCTCGTCATGCTGGCCCAGGTGCGCGGCGCCCGCCTCGCCGTCATGCCCGCCATCCCGGCGGCGGCCTGGCTCATCGTCGCGGCGCGCCGGCTTTATCTCGCCCGCCCCCGCTTGTGGCCGGCGCTGGGGCTGGTCTCGTCCTGGCTGGTGTTTTCCGGCGTGGTCTTCTCGCTGCTGGTCAACGGCGTTCTGGGCCTCTTGCCGGGGGAGGGCGCCGGGGCGGTCGCCGCCGCGCGGGCCAGCAAGCTGCCCTGCCTCGCCGCGGACAGCTTTGCCGGGCTGCGCGGCCTCCAGCCGGGCCGGATCATGGCGCCCATCGATCTGGGCGCGCATCTCCTGCTCGAAACGCCGCATGCGGTGGTGGCGGCGCCCTATCACCGCAACGAGGCCGGCGTGCTCGACGCCTTCCGCTTCTTCAACCGCCCCGCCGCCGAGGCGCGCGCCATCGCCGCGGGGCGCGGGCTCGACCTCCTGGTCATCTGCGACGCCATGCCCGAAATGCACGGGCCGGGCCGCTCCGATCCGCACAGCGTACTGGGCCTGCTCGACGCCGGGACGCCGCCCCCCTGGCTCGAGCCGCTGCCCCTGGAGGGGCCGCTCGGGATCTATGCCGTCCGGCTCTGAAAAGAAGGCGCCCGCCGCGGCGTCGGAGCCGGGCGGGCGTGTCGAAAAACCGGTGGCGCGGCGGCGGCGGGATGTCGCACAAAATGCTAACGATGTGCTGGCCATGCGGCGGCGATGCGATTTCGTGCTGGCACGGATATACTTGCCCGCCGCGGCGGGAATACTTGATCGCCGAAAGGCCTATTCGGCCGCGACGCCCAGCCCGATGGGGCAGCTCACCCCGGTGCCCGCCAGGCCGCAATAGCCGTTGGGGTTCTTGGCCAGATATTGCTGGTGATAGGTCTCGGCATAATAGAAGGGGCCGGCCGGGGCGATTTCCGTGGTGATGGCGCCGCGCCCCGCCGCCTGCAGCGCCTTGGCATAGGCGGCGCGGCTTTTCTCCACGATTTCAGCCTGTTGCGGCGTGGTCGTGTAGATGGCGGAGCGGTATTGCGTGCCCATGTCATTGCCCTGGCGCATGCCCTGGGTGGGGTCGTGCTCCTCCCAGAAATGCCTGAGCAGGGTTTCCAGGTCGATGGTTTGGGGGTCGTAGACCACCTTCACCGCCTCGGTGTGGCCGGTGCGGCCCGAGCAGACCTCTTCATAGCTGGGATTGGGCGTATGCCCGCCCTGATAGCCGGCGGCGGTGACGATCACGCCGGGCAGGCGCCAGAACAGGCGCTCGGCGCCCCAGAAGCAGCCGAGGCCGAAATAGATGGTCCGGGCATTTTCCGGATAGGGGCCCTTGAGCGGGGCGCCGTTGACGAAGTGCCTGTCTTCTATGGGCATTTCGGTGTCGCGGCCGGGCAGGGCCTCGGCGGCCGACGGCAGGGTCGACGGTTTTTGGCGGAAGAACATGGCGTTGCTCCTTTCAGATCTGTTCCTGGCGCAGGAAGCGTTCGCGGCGCGGGCGGCGTCCGAGCAGCGCCAGCGCCACCCCGGTCGCGCCGAACACGGCGAAGGCCGGATAGGCCAGGAGCGCCCGGAAGCCGGCGTCAAGCAGATCGGCGAAAAACCGGCTCGCCAGGAAGTCGGATACCGCCGCGAGGCTGGGCGCGTGCAATTGAGACCAGGTCTGTCCGAAGCCGGCAAAGACGAGCCCATTGCCCGCCAATGATTTCGTGCCGTCCACCACAAGCAGAACCAGGGCCAGGCCGATCAGCCATGTGCCCGATATTCGCAAGACAAGCCGCATTCACGTTTCCTGTGCTTGCCGGAGACGACCGCCTCAGCTCCCGCCCTTCTCGCACACCCATCCTCCCCTCACAAGATGGGAAACCGCCAATGGAAAACAATTGCCTTCCCGCCGAAGTGATCCCTTGCGCGCCCATCGATCATGGGTATATTGCGCCACGCTCGTAGCGGCCCAGCCGCATTCCCGACTATACCACCGGGACGGTACGACGCGGAGAGATGGCCGAGTGGTCGAAGGCGCACGCCTGGAAAGTGTGTAGGCGGGGAACCGTCTCGAGGGTTCGAATCCCTCTCTCTCCGCCACTTCCGCACCAGAGCTGCGGAAACGCTGAAGAAGCCGGATATCAAGGACTTTGAAACGCCTCTCTGGTACAAAGAGGTTGTACAAATGGTCCTGGCTATGTCTCGCCCCTGGAAGCACCCGAAGACTGGCGTATACTATTTCCGCAAAGGCGTGCCCGAACACCTGCGTCCCCTCGTTGGGAAGTGGGAGGTCAAGATCTCGCTGGGCACCAAAGTGGCAGATGAGGCACGCGAGCTTCACTCTACCGTCGCCGCCCAGGTAGCCCAGGATTGGCTGCATCTTCAGTCGACAGACGCCTCATCCTCCGTGCCCTCCCGGAACGAACGCATTCTCACGGACCAGGAGATCGTCGGATTGTCTGGCGACCTCTACCGTGAGGTGATGAACCGGCATGGGGAGAACCCGGGGCTCGCTCATGTCTGGGAACAGAAGCTGCGCAAGCTGCAACTTGCACTGCCGGCGCGGTTGCGCAGTGTGGACTTTGTTGCTCCCCTGAAGGCGAGCTGGTCCACCGGGCCTGCGTTGATGGCGGGCCGCATCCTTGGTGAGGACGTTCGAGACTTCATGGATCGTCACGCCATCAACCTTGAATGGAGATGCCGGAACAAGTTCTACCTGGCGGCAGCCATGGCCCTGGCCCAAGCTTACCGAGAGCTCATCAAAAGGGCAGAAGGAGATTTCCGGCCGGATCCAGATGCTGCCCGCTTTCCTGCCTCTCCTTTGGTGGTGCCGCAGCCTTGCGACTGGCAATCACTCTACGAGGAATATCGGCAGAGCGTTGAGCCCGCCGCGGCGACGGTGAAGCGTCAGCTCGGGGTTCTCAAAAAGTTCTTCGGATTTCTGGGGCACGTGGATCCGCGCCGTGTCTCGGAGGAAGATGTGCGGCGTTGGCTGAAGCACCGCCTGACCGAAGGGAACGTAGCGCCGCAGACCGTCAGGGACGCGGATCTTGCGCACCCGAAAACCCTCTATATCTGGGCTTTGAGCGAGAAAAAGCTTCACCACAATCCCTTCCGCGATATCAAGGTCCGGGTGCCGAAACAGGTGAAGCTGCGCGACCGCGAATATACCCATGACGAAGCAGAGCGCGTTCTGGAAGCCAGCCTGCTGCCGCCCTCTGCGCGGATGACTGAGGAGGGCGCTGCAGCCCGCCGCTGGATCCCCTGGCTATGTGCCTATTCGGGAGCGAGGGTGAATGAACTCACCCAACTTCGGGCCTCCGACATCTTCCTGGAGAAGGTGCCCGACGGCAGAATGGTCTGGGTCATGAACATCACTCCCGAAGCCGGCACGACGAAGAACAGGGCGGCTCGGAAGGTGTCCCTCCATCTCGATCTGATCGATCAGGGCTTCATTCGCTATGTTGAACGTCGAAAGGGAAGACATCTGTTCTACCTGCCCGAGCGTAGAAGGGGTGGGTCAGATGCCAATCCACAGAACAAGAAAGTCGGTGAGCGTCTCGCTGCCTGGGTGCGTAGTGACGTAGGCATCACTGATCCCGGCATCGACCCCAATCATGCTTGGCGGCATTTGTTCAGGTCATGGCTTCTTGCTGGCAAGGTTCCGGGGCAAGTCATCGATCGAATTGACGGTCACGCACCGCGCACGGTTGGCGAGAGTTATGGCAGTGCATGGCCAGCCGTCATGCTGGACGCCGTTATGGCGATCCCACCGTACTTGACCAAAAGGATGGATATCCGTTCAGGCGGGACGGCTCAGGATATTTAGCGCTCTCATTCCAGCGCCCCCCGCCGAGCATTGGGCCACCAGCCGGGGCTTCCACTTCGAACAGGGCCTGCTCTGCCCTGTAAGTTGCGTGTTGGTCCCGGTAGATGCCGGTGATCACCAACCCCGCCTAGATCACTCCGCTAAGCGGGCGGCGCGGCACCGCTAGGGCTGCGCCAGCTCGAGTGGACGGAGGCTCTCTTCAGGTGCAGGACATCTATTCCGCTTGCTCAGCGCACCGGAGTGATACTCTCGTCCGCTTTGGGGTGGAATGCTGACGGGCTGCTTTGGAATGTCCGCATTACGAAAACGGACGTCTCGTATCAACGAATTCTGGAGCCAACCTACGTTTTAGATCGACTTAATGCCGACCCGCTCCTCAAGTTTAGCTGCCGTTTCTTTACGCTCGCTGTAGCGGGAGGTCAGGTAGCCGGAAACGCCGCGATTGATCAGCGTGAACTTCACCAGCTCTTCCATGACGTCGACAACCCTGTCGTAATACGACGATGGTCTCATGCGTCCGTCGTCGTCGAACTCCTGGAAGGCCTTGGCCACCGACGACTGGTTCGGGATGGTGACCATCCGCATCCACCGGCCCAGGATACGCATCTGGTTCACGGCGTTGAAGGACTGGGACCCGCCCGACACCTGCATGACTGCCAAGGTTCTACCTTGCGTGGGGCGGATGGCGCCTCCCGGTAGCGGTATCCAGTCGATCTGCGCCTTCATCACTGCGCTCATGGCACCGTGTCGCTCGGGCGACGTCCAGACCTGCCCCTCCGACCACAGCATGGCCTCACGCAGTTCCTGCACCTTGGGGTGAGTGTCCGGTGCGTCGTTCGGCAGCGGCAAGCCGTTAGCGTGAAAGACCCGGACCTCGGCGCCGAACGCTTCGAGCAGCCGCTGCCCTTCAAGGGTCAGGAACCGGGAATAGGAGCGCTCCCGCAGCGAGCCGTAGAGCATCAGGATGCGTGGCTTGTGCTGCAGGTTCGGAGCATTGAGACGAGATAAATCTGGAACTTCGAGAGCGGCCGGTACGACGTTGGGTAGATCAGACAAGCCGGCTCCCTTCTGCATTGATGATGACCTCGCCGTCCTCTTTGGTGAACGGGCCGATCTCAGGGTTTTCGAGGATGTCGAGCACGACCTCGGAGGGGCGGCATAGGCGCGTGCCTTTCGGGGTCACCACAAAGGGGCGATTGAGCAGGATTGGGTGTTCCGCGATCGCGTCGAGCAAATCATCGTCGGTCCTGGTGGGGGCAGCCAATCCGAGTTCATCGAAGGGTGTATCCTTCTTTCGAAGCGCCTCGCGCACAGTGAGCCCGGCATCGCGGATCAGCCGGGTGACGGTGGCCCGGTCGGGCGGGGTCTTGAGGTATTCGATCACCGCGGGCTCGACGCCGCTCTGGCGGATCATCGCCAAGGTGTTGCGAGACGTGCCGCAGTCGGGGTTGTGATAGATGGTGACGCTCATTCGGCGGCCCTCGCTTCGGTGTTGCGGCTGACGGCTGCACCGCGTTCGTACCAGCCCTTGGTGCGGTTCACGATCCAGACCACCGAGAGCATCACCGGCACTTCCACCAGAACGCCGACAACGGTGGCAAGCGCTGCGCCGGAATTGAAGCCGAACAGGCTGATGGCGGCGGCAACTGCCAGCTCGAAGAAGTTCGAGGCACCGATCAGGGCGGACGGTCCCGCAACGCAGTGCTGCTCCCCCGACACCCGGTTCAGCAGGTAGGCGAGGCCGGAGTTGAAGTAGACCTGGATCAGGATCGGCACCGCCAGCAGCAGGATGACCGTGGGCTGGGCGATGATCTGTTCGCCCTGGAAGCCGAAGAGCATGACGAGGGTCAGCAGCAATGAGGCAATGGAGATCGGCTGCAGGACTGCAAGCGCCCGGTTCATCTTGTCGATCCCGCCGTTGGCCAGCAGCCAGCGGCGGTAGAGCTGTGCGGCGATCACCGGCACGACGATATAAAGCCCGACCGAGAGCAGCAGCGTGTCCCAGGGGACGGTGATAGCGGAGAGACCGAGCAGCAGGCCGACGATGGGGGCGAAGGCTATCACCATGATGGCGTCGTTCAGCGCCACCTGCGACAGGGTGAAGTGCGGCTCGCCCCGGGTCAGGTTGGACCACACGAATACCATGGCGGTACAGGGTGCAGCGGCAAGGATGATAAGGCCGGCTATGTAGCTGTCGATCTGCGTTTCCGGCAGCAGCGGGCGGAACAGCCAGCCGATGAAAAGCCAGCCCAACAATGCCATGGAGAACGGTTTGATGGCCCAGTTGATGAACAGGGTGACGCCGATACCGCGCCAGTAGGCGCCGACCTGGCGCAGCGACATGAAGTCGATGCGCACCAGCATGGGGATGATCATCAGCCAGATCAGGACCGCCATCGGCAGGTTGACCCGCGCATATTCGAGAGCGGCCAAGCCCTCGAAGAACGAAGGCAGGAAATGGCCGGCGGCGACCCCGACAATGATGCAGATGGCGACCCAAAGGGTCAGGTAGCGTTCGAAGATGGACACGGGGTCAGGTCTTTCGGATCAGCTTGCCGTTGAGACCGGCAGACTCGGCGACGGTGTTGAAGATGGTGCCGTATTTGCGTACGTTCGTGTGCAGCAGTTCCAGCCTCTGGTCGGACTCGTCACTGTCGACCGTCAGGACGTAATCGACCGAGATGATGCGCGGCGGAGCATCCTGGCGCTTGGCCTCAAGGCTCACCTCCACCCCGCGAAGCTCGAACTTCAGCATCGGGCTGACCCGCTCGATGCCCTTGAGCATGCAGGCGGCTATCGAGGCGAGAAACAACTCGGCCGGATTGAAGGCGTCCGGGCGTCCCGCAAGGGCGGTGTCGATAACCAATTCCGCCTCCTTGCAGGTGGCGAGGCTGCCATTGGCGTCGACCCGCCTTGCGTGAACCTTGTATTCAAGCATCAGGCCGCCCCTTTGTCCGATCCGGTGGAGCCATCCATGGCGCCAATGCCTTGCAGCCTCGAGGTGAGCGACATCCGATCGATGGTCGCCAGCGGCAGGTTCATGAAGGCCGCGATGCGGTTGCGCAGGTAGCGCAAGGCGTCGTCGAACGCAGCCTCCTTCTTGAAGTCGGGGCCCTCGACTGCGGCGGGGTCCTCGATGCCCCAGTGCGCCGTCACCGGATGTCCCGGCCAGACCGGGCAGGCTTCGCCGGCGGCGTTGTCACAGACGGTAAAGACGAAGTCCATCTTCGGCGCGTCAGGCGTCGCGAACTCGTCCCATGCCTTCGAGCGCAGGCCGTCGGTGGAGATTCCCGCCTTGCGCAGCGTCTGCAGGGTCAGGGGATGCACCGCACCCTTGGGCGTCGAGCCGGCCGAAAACCCGCGGAAGCGATCACCACCCACATGGTTGATCAGGGCTTCCCCTAGGATCGATCGAGCCGAGTTTCCGGTGCAGAGGAACAGGAGGTTGTAGACGCGATCAGCAGGCATTCTTTCCCTCCGAAGGGGTGGTGCAGCATAGGGTGAATTCGGCGACGAGCGGCTCACACAGTTCCGGACGACCACCGCAGCAGTCCTGGACCAGGAAGCTGGTGAGTTCGCGGACTCGATCCACAACTGCCCGATAGACGATAGATCTGCTGTGGCGCTCGGACTCAATCAGGCCGGCACGGGTGAGGATCGCGAGATGCGACGACATCGTGTTCTGAGGCACTTCGAGACGGCGCGCGATCTCGCCGGCCGGCAGGCCTTCGGGTTCGTGCTCCATAAGGAGACGGAACGTGTCGAGGCGTGTCGGTTGCGAAAGCGCAGCGAAGATTTCGATAGCGTGGGTTGATTCCATATATCGAGGATTATGGATTTATGAGCCGATGTCAAGACGAGGACATTCCACGTTTCGTGGAGTGCCTTGGCAGCTTTCAGTAATTAGATGCGACAGCCCAAATGGCAGAAATGGGGTCGTCTGCTGCCACAGGTGGGCTGGAAAGTTTATTGAATAAACTTCTCCTCCGGCCGCGCCCGCTATGACCATAACCATTTGCTGCGGGCTGGCCCTGACATTAGCCATGTATGTAACATAACAGAAAGTCGGCTTTCGATAGTTTTGATGATGTATTCACCTAACTCGCTACCTTTCCAGCGTCCTGCACATCGCCCGGAATGGGGCGGAAAGGCGACGGCCCCGCTCATGGTCATAGTGAGATTATTCAGTTCAGCTTACTGAAAGCGCCTCAATCACGCGGCACTCCGAAACGCGCCCCTGATGACATTCACCTACCATGCGGGCCAACTCGTCGCGCAAAGAGAGCAAGCGGGCGATGCGTCTTTCGACTTCCTCAAGCTGTCCCTGTGCAATGCGGCTCGCGTCCTCGCACGATGCTTCGGGTTGCTCCTGCAAAGCCAGCAACACCCGAACACTTGGCAGATCGAAACCAAGATCGCGGGCATGGCGGATAAAGCCTAGCCGCTCTGTATCGACGGTGCTGTAAGTGCGCCGTCCGTTGGATTGGCGGGCAGGCTTGGGCAGAACCCCGATGCGCTCGTAATAGCGGATTGTTTCGATGTTCACGCCTGCCTGTCGGGATAAGTCGCCAATCTGCATCTTTTCGTCTTGCTCCTGTAGTGACTACAGGTTGTAGCATAACAAGGCTAGAATTTCGAGGATCGACCATGGCCGCCGCAACCGACACAGTCCGCTATCATGTGACCGGGATGGACTGCTCGTCCTGTGCCGCCAAGATCGAGGGCGCGACCCGCAAGGTCGATGGCGTCAATGATGTGAAGGTGTCGATTGCCTCCCAGATCATGACGCTAAAAGTCGATGACCCGGCGCGGCGTCTGCCAGTGGTGGAATCCGCCATAACCGACCTTGGCTATCAACTCGACCGCCTAGGCCAACACAAGGCCGAAGGCGCGGGCGATGATGATGACGACGACCAAATTCCCGACCTGTCGCACGTCACCCCGGCGTATAAACGGGCGCTCTGGATCGTCGTCCTGCTCAATGTCGGATATGGCATTATCGAGATTGGCGGCTCAATCCTGTCAGGATCACAAGCCCTTCAAGCCGACTCCCTCGACTTTATCGGGGATGGTCTGATTTCATTTCTCGGCCTGATCGCTGTCGGATGGGGTCTTGCTGCCCGCGCTAAAGCAGCCCTGCTGCAAGGCGTGTTTCTAGCCCTGCTCGGCTTCGGCGTGATCGGCTCGACCGCCTACCGGGTGTTTGTCGAGCATGAACCGCAAACCATGCTGATGGCGGGGTTTGCTTTCGTGGCTTTCATCGTCAACGTGCTGGCTGCCGTGGTGCTGATCCCGCACCGAAAAGGAGATGCCAATATGCGGGCCGTATGGCTGTTCTCGCGCAATGACGCAATTGGCAATCTGGCCGTTGTCGCTGCTGCTGCTCTCGTTTGGTGGCTCAATAATCCATGGCCGGATTTGCTGGTTGCCTTCGCCGTGGCGGGCCTGTTCCTGCAATCGGCATGGTCGATCATTAGAGACGCACGGCAAGACCTTTCACAAGCCCGCCGCGTTTAGTCTCATAGTCGATATTACCCGTTTCCGTGGCCTGCGGCTTCTTTCCAGAGATGGCATTGGTGCGCCGAAAGACAGGGGCAAATGCCGACCAGGGCAGCATCTACGGCTTAACGGCTAAGCCATTCAAATCATTGCGCTTGGCATGGGACACAACCATTGCAGGGGGTCGGCCCCAGCATGAGTCGTGCATGTAACGTTTGAATCCCCGGTTTTTGGGCACCTTCATGACGTTCCGCCTCCGGCAAACATGTTGTTCCTCTTCTTAGGAATGGCTTATTTGGGGTGGCAAGCTGCCCGACCGCTTCTGGGCGCCCAAGCCGGGAAAGCGGCCGTTCAGCAGGCTACTGTACTTCGACCGCAATGCGCCCCCTTTCTGGCCGTTCGACTGCCGCTTGCGGCGTCCCGAAAGCCGACATTGCTCACGGCGTAGCCAAGCGCAAGCCGATTACTTCGGCGTATGTTCGAATCCCACCCGGTCCGCCACTTCGGTATAAAACCGGGAACGCCGATTCCCGCCGATTTCCCTCCTTTTGTGGCTATCAGCGCCCTCAACAGCGTGTTTTTGCTGCCGTTGATGTAGATCGCATCGTCCGCGACCTCGACATGCTGGGCGAAAGCCCGGACGTGATCCCGCCGATAACCGCCCTTTCCGAGCCGAAGCCCGGTCCGCGCTTCGCTCGCCAGCTCCCGCACGGCCGCGCCTGTGAGGCCCTTATGGGCCGAGCTTTTCAGCATGGCCTCGGTCCTTACGGCGTCGGCCCGTGCCTGATCCCGTATCGCCGTAAGGCCCGCGATGCGTTCGCCGAGGGCGGATTCGGCCGGGTCGAGCGAACCCGCCTCGATAGCCTCGTAGAGCCGCTTTAGCCGCATATCGGCCTCGGCCGCGCGCTGGTTCAACTCGGTGATGTGCTGGCTGCGCCGCTCGACGCTCTCCTGCCGGCGATCCAGCAGCGAGGCGAGCACGTCTTCGATCCGCTCGGGGTCCAGCAGCCTTTCCTCGATGTGGCTGACCACGATGCGGTCCAGCTTGTCCATCGGGATCGCGCGGCCCTTGCAGCCGGTTTCGCCCTGCCGTGCCCGGATCGAACAGGCATAGTAGCGGTAGCGGCCGTTCTTGCCCGTGCGCAGCGTCATGGCCCCACCGCAATTGCCGCAATAGCAAATGCCGGTCAGCAGGTTCGGGCCGCTGACGACGCGCGGAGGCGTCACCTTCGGATTGTTGACCTGCAACCGCTTCTGCACCGCCTCGAATATCTCAAGGTCGATCAGCGGCGGCACCGCGACGGTGACGACTTCTTCCTCGGGCTTCACCTCGCCTTTCTTGGACCGGCGGTTGAACCGATGTTCGCCGATATAGGTGCGGCGGGTCAGGACGCGGTGAAGCTGGCCGATGCCCCAACGTCCGCCGCTGCGGGTGAACATGCGGTTCCTGTTGAGGTAGCTGACGATGTTCTTGACGCCCATGGGGCCGGACGTGCCGTCGCCTTCCAATGCTAGGCGGAAGATCATCCGCACGGTGTCGGCGTGCAGCGGGTCGATTTCCAGCTTCTTCTTCATCTTCGTGCCGCGCTGCTCGGCATCGACGACGCGGTAGCCGATGGGCGGCAGCGAGCCATTCCAGAAGCCTTGCCGCGCGTTCTCCTTCAAGGCGCGCAGGACGTGCTTGGCGTTCTCCTTCGACTGGTATTCGTCGAACAGTGACATGATCCGCCGCATCATCTGGTGGATCGGATCGTCGCCAAGCTCCTGCGTCATGGATACGAGCTTGACGCCGTTCTTCGCCAGCTTCCGGTAGTAGTATTCCATTTCAAATTCGTCGCGGAAGAACCGCGAGAAGCTATGCACCACCACCACGTCGAACGCTGGCGGCTTCGACGTGCCGGCTTCGATCATGCGCTGGAACTCGGGGCGGCGGTCGTTGGTCGCCGATGCGCCCGGCTCGATGAAGGTTTCCACAAGCTGATAACCGCGAGACTCGCAATAGGCTTCGCCCTGCCGCTTCTGGTCGGGGATCGACACGTCATGCTCGGCTTGCCGCGCCGTCGAGACGCGCAGATAGAGCGCGGCGCGCAGGGCGACGTGTGGGGAATGAATGTTCATAGCGCGCCTCCTTTCGCCGCGCGGCGTTCGAGCAAGGGCAACGCCAGTTCAACACGGTCATGGACAACCTTGGGCGCGAGCTTGCGGCCTTCCTTCTCCAAGCGGACAAGGCCGTAGCTCTCCATCGTCTTCATGGTGCGTGACAGGTTGGATAAGGCCCGGCCGGTGATCTCCGAAAGTTCCTCCAGCGAGGCCGGAGCTTTCTCGGCGATGACGCGCAGCAGTTCGCGGTTCCCGGCCGACAGCACCTTGGCGAAGGATTCGGTTGATGTGAACCACACCTTCGGATCGTCCGCCGCCGGCTTTTCCTCGCCGCGCGCGATCCGCATGGTGCGGGCCTTCATCTCGTCGTAGCCGGCAATCCCAACTTTCAATGTGGTCATAGGGCACCTCGCTCCTTCAATACCGCGTCCACCGCCTGCCAGAAGTCGGCCAGCAGCGTGGCCGCATCCTCGTAGGCGTAGGGCTTCACGGTCTGGAGGCGGTGTCGATGGTCCATCGGCTCGCCCCTCCTGCCTCGGCCGACCGGATGGGCATTATCGAAGCCGACCAGCCGTTCGCCCGAAGGCCCGTGAAGCGTGAGCGAGTAATCGAGGCCGTGCGGCTTTTCCGGCGATGCCGGAACGCGGGTGATAACGAACTTCACCCAATGGCCGCCCTCGGGATCGACAACGAGCACCTGTCCGTCGAGGTCCAGAAGCGTGTCGAGGCTCGGGTCACGTTCCTCGCTCATGACTTATCCTTATCACTTTCTGATAAGTATGGCAAGGATTTATTCTCGGCTTCAAGGTCGATTGGGCCGAAAAGGCGGTCGAGCACATGACCGAAATACCGCTCGAAGATTTGTAGTTCTTCCTCGGTGATCGGCACCTTTTCGGGCCAGTCGTCGAAGACCGGCAGCGTCTCAACATCGACGATGCGAAGCGGCGAGCTGCGGCGTTCCCGGCCGTCTGGCGTGGGTTCGTCGGCGTAGTCGAAAAGATCGTCGGGAAGTGCTTCGGGGACCGGGTGTCGCGGTCGCCCTTTGCGGGCGCGGCGGCGCTCTGCGCACATGGAATCCTCCTTGGTTCTGGTGGATTCCGGGGCGCAATAGGCCCCGGAATTAGGCGAACCATGGAGGGCAGTCGGCGGCCTGTAGCGTGCCGCATTTGCGTCTATGCGCTGGCGGCACCCCTGCCGGGATGGGACTTAGTTGGCGGCTCGCCGCGCTCTCGCAAACCCCCGATCCGTTGCGATGAACCGCTCCAGCATCGGCACGATGAGCCTGACGGGATCGGCGACAGGCTGGCCCGTCTCGCGCGCCAGCACTTCGGCATAAGCGACCAGATCGCGGTGGAGCGGCGCGGGCAACTCCACCGTCACCTTGACGGGCTTGTCGTCTGGCAGCGGGCCGAGTTTCAGCTTGGTCATGGTCAACCTCCTGCCGGCTCGAACACAAGATCGCGGGTGACGATAATCCTGACCGGAAAGCCGGGCCGGATCGTCAGCGTCGGCGCGACCTGCAACTGGCGTTGGACGATCTGCTGGCCGGCCTGATTGACGGTATCCTGCGCCCCGTCGCGGATGGCGCGGATCAGCCGGTCCTCGTCGCTGGTCGCCAGCTCGGTGCCGACTGCGAGCAGCGTGGACAGCCCTGCGGCCTTCATCAGACCCCACCAATGATAATCGACGCCATCCTCAAGGCCAGCATAGCCGCTGGCGTCCGCGCCCGGCAGGCGTTCCAGAACGATGGACCGGCCGCCCGGCAGGATCAGGCGATTCCAGACCAGCAACACGCGACGCTGGCCGAAGGTCACGCCGTCATTGTATTGGCCGATGATGCGGGTGCCTTGCGGGATCAGCAGCAGCGAGCCGGTCGGGCTGTCATAGACGTTCTCCGTCACCTGCGCGGTGATCTGGCCGGGCAGATCGGAACGGATGCCGGTTATCAGCGCAGCGGGGATCACGGCCCCGGCCTGAAGGATGTAGGGCGATGCCGGCGGCGCAACGCGATCCGGGGCGACGGTCTGCCGGTCCACGGGTCCATTGAGAAATGCCGCGTGGCGATCCTGTGTCGCGGGCTGCCCGCCGAGGCCAAGCCCGGCAAGGCCGGGCATGGCGGTGCCGGCTGGCGCTCCCCTGCGGGGGCCGGACTGGAAAAAGACGTTGCTCAAGCGCGCGGCTTCTTCCTCGGCCCTGCGGCGTTCTTCCTCTGGATCGACGGCGGGCGTCGTGATTGCCGGCGTTACAATGGGCTGCCCCCGGTTCTGCGCGTCGAGGATCGGGCGGCCGAGGTCGCCGGGTAGCGCCGGGCCGAGCGCCGGGCCGCTATAGTCGCGCGGCAGGCCAGACAATCCGTCCGCCGTGGGGCGGTTCTCGGTCGAATAGAGTTCGTCCCCTCCCGGTCCTGCATCGCGGGTCTGGAGCGCATAGATCAGCGCCCCGCCGATGCCGAGAAGCGCGACGGCTCCGACGCCTGCCAGCATCTTGCGCGATAGGCGCGTGACACGGGGCGTTTCGGCGCGCAGGCGCATGGGGGCGGCGGTATCGGTATCGCTCATGAGGACGATCCTCCCGTGGTCGTGCTGGCTGGCTCTGCTGCGGCCTGCGTCGGGTTGGTGCGGACGATCCTGACGACCTGCTGGCGGTTGCCGCTGCCAAGGCGCAACTCGGCCGCGCCGAACAGGCGGTCCACGATCAGGACGTTCTGGTGGATGCGGGAATTGACGATCTGCGGCTCGCCGTTCGCGCCAAGCACGAAGATCGGCGGCATTTCGCCCTGCACAATCCCGGCCGGGAAGACGACATAGACGCGGCGTCCATCGTCGAACACCGAAACCGGCCGCCATGGCGGGCTGTCGCCCTGCACCTGCAAGCCATAGCGATAGTTCCGCGCAGCCTCGGCCGGGATGATTGGCGCGGCCGGGACGGCGCGGCGCTGGCCGGGCGTTGCGGGATAGGACCATGCGACGGAAGGCATGTAGAGCGATTCCCGCGCGCGCAGTTCGATCATGTAGGTGCGTCGGTCGGTGGTGACGACAAGGTTGGTGGAAATGTCCGGCCGTGTCGGCTTCACGAGGATATGGACACGGCGGTTCGCACCGCTGCCGCTCTCGGTGTCGCCGATGATCCAGCGGGCGGTGTCGCCGGCTGCAATCGGCCCCGCGCCGGTCAGACTCTCGCCCGGCTCCAGCGCAATGGTCGTGATCTGCCCGACTGCGGCATAGACCTGATAGAGCGCGCCTTCGCTCCACGGATATATCTGGATGGCGTTGTAGTAGCCTTCCCGGCGCGGCTCGACGCGGGCGGCGGCATTGGCGTTCTCGACGCGGCCGGTTGGCGTGCCTGCGGCGGTGCCGCCGCGCGCCACGGTCCATGCCGGGGGCACATGCAGCGGCCGAGGCGTGTTGTCGGTTGCCGCCACCTGCACGGTCGGCAGCGGCGGCACGCTGGCGTCGTAGCTGAATTGCGGCGTCCGGTTGGTCGCGCAGCCTGCCAAAGTAATTGCCACCGCCGACGCAAAAATCGCATAGGTTAGCGACTTCAGGATCAGTAAGGAGGAACCGACAGAATGGATTCTGTGCCGACGATTGTTGCCCGGTATATCGACGCCTACAACAGGATGAATGTTCAGGCGATGCTCGACTGCCTGTCGGGCGACGTTCGGTTTATCAACAGATCGAACGGAGAGATGACGAACGAAACGCACGGGATCGAGGCATTTCGCGCGCTGGCGGAACAGGGCGTCCAGTTGTTTGCTGAAAGAGAACAGACGATCCTCGACTGCATCGCCATAGACGACCGTGCAGCGGTGCGCATCGGCTATCGCGCCAAGGTCAAAACCGATCTGCCCAACGGCTGGAAGGCCGGGCAGGAGATCGAGATGACGGGCACCTCGTTCTTCATGATCTCCGAGGGGAAGATCAGCGAAGTGATTGATGCAAGCTGACGCTTTCATTGGCTCATCTCCCGCGACCACGAAATTGCATTGACGTATATTCCCAACGGATTGGCGCGCAGGCGCTCGGCGTCGCGCGGGGGCTGGATGACGATGGTGAGAATAGCCGTCCATCGTTCGGTCGTGGAAAGCTGGCCGTTCTCGAAATGCCTTTCCGTCCACGCCACGCGGAAGCTGTTGGGCGAGGCCCGGATGACGCTCGACACCTCGACGGCGACCTGCTGGCGACCGACGCGCGTGAAGGGATCATTGGCGCGGGCGTAATCGTTCAATGCCGCCGCACCGCGATCCGTGGTCCACTCATAGGCGCGAAGCCAGTTCTGGCGGACAATGATCGCGTCGGCCGGGATCGCGCGGACCTGCTCGATGAAGCGGCCGAGATGGAACGCGATCTGCGGATCGGTCGGGCGATAGTCGGCGCTCGCGGGGGCGACGGTCTGCGCCTGACCGAGATTATCGACCTGAACGACCCAAGGCACCACGGTCCCACGTGCGGACTGCCAGACCAGCGCCGAGGCAAAGCCGGCCGAAAGGATCAGGGAGCCGAAGGCCATGAGCCTCCAGTTCCTCGCCTGCACGCGGGCCGAGCCGATACGCTCGTCCCATGCCTGCGCGGCCTTCTGATAGGGCGTCTCGGGTTCGGGCGATTTGCCGTAATGGGTTGCTGGTCGTTTGAAGATACTCATGAGCGGTCACTTTCGGAAAGGTTGACGGAGGAACCGGAGCCGTGGCTGTCGCCGGAGCGGACGGCATGGGCGGTCATGGTGGTGCCATGGTTCATGGCCTGCCGGCGCTGCATCCGCTGCGCCCAAGCCGGAGGACCGCCGGCCGGGCTGGATGGCGCGGCTGCGGGATCGGCACTCGCACCGCCGACCGTGCCCATGGTGGAGCTGCCGCCAGTCGCGCCGAAGCCGGCCTTTACGCCAGCGGAGAAGCTGGATTTGACGCTTTCGCTTGCGCGGGATGTTGCGCTGGAGGCTGCGCGTTTGAGCGGCGAGACGGCGGCCGAGCCTGCCGCTCGGGCGACACCGCCGAGGCCGGAGGCAACGCCCGCCGCGCCGGACTGGCCGAGCGAGCCGACGCTATAGGCAGCGGTCGCCGCGCCCGCGGCGGTCGCGCCTCCACGGACGGCCGCGGCCCCACCGGACAGAGCAGCAGCGCCGCCCTTCGCGGCAAGCATGGCCCCGCCGCCAGCCGCCGCGCCGCCGGCAAGCACCATGCCGCCAGCGGCGAGGCCCGTGCCAACGGCCGCGCCTGCGCCGAGTTGCGGCCCGCCCGAAACGATGCCGTTGGCGATACCGGGGCCGAAGATGCCGAGGCCAAGCAGCGACAGCGCGGCGAGCACAATCGCCATCGCGTCGTCGATGGTCGGGGTCGCCCCGCCGAAACCGGCCGTGAATTGCGAGAACAGTGTCGAGCCGATGCCGATGATGACGGCGAGGACCAAGACCTTGATGCCGGACGACACTACGTTGCCAAGCACCTTTTCAGCCATGAAGGCGGTCTTGCCGAACAACCCGAACGGGATCAGCACAAAGCCGGCTAGCGTCACCAGTTTGAACTCGATCAGCGTCACGAAAAGCTGGATCGCCAAAATGAAAAAGGCCAGCACCACAAGCGCCCATGCGAACAGCAGGCAAGCGATCTGGATGAAATTCTCGAAAAAGCTGATCCAGCCCATCAGGTCGGAAATGGAATCGAGCAGCGGACGGCCGGCGTCGAGGCCGGTCTGCGCGACGCGGCCCGGCCGCATCAGATCGGTGACAGAAAAGCCGGTGCCCGACGCCATGA
Organism: Devosia honganensis; assembly: GCF_042648785.1. Lineage (NCBI taxonomy): Bacteria > Pseudomonadati > Pseudomonadota > Alphaproteobacteria > Hyphomicrobiales > Devosiaceae > Devosia > Devosia honganensis. The sequence goes on along the minus strand of NZ_JBHRYD010000001.1, from coordinate 1,298,011 downwards.
GGCCAAGGCCGGCGAAGCTCTCGAAGACGATCCGGGCGAGGTTGTTCCAGTTAGAAATGATGTAGGCGAAGACGCCGACGAACAGCGTCTTTTTCACCAAGCGCGCGATGATGTCGTCATCCGCGCCCCATGCCCAAAAGAGCGCGGCGAGCGTCACGTCGATCACGATCAGGGTGGTGGCGATGAAGGCGACCTCGCCGCCGAGCAGGCCGAAACCGCTGTCGATGTAGGAGGTGAATACGCCTAGAAAAGAGTCGATGACGCCCGTGTTGCCCATGGTCAGCGCCCTTCGCTGGATTGCGGTGCGGCGGGCGCTGGCGTGCGGCCGAGGAAGCGGTCGCGGGATTCAGCCCATGCGGCGAGGCAGTCGGCGTCGCTTGCCGCCGCCTCGCCGAGCTGCTGGCAACGGCGCAGGCTTTCGCGCAGCGGATCGGCCGGGGGCTGGAGGGCCGATGCGGGCCGTGGCGCGGGAGGTTCGTCCTTCCGCGCCATGTCGATTGCGGTCGCCGTAACGGCGATGGCGATGAACACAACGGCTGTAAGCCGCGCCAGCATCTTGCCGTCCATGGCGAGCCTCCCGGTCAGTTGTTACCGTTGAACATCTGCGCGTTGCCCGGCTGGTAGCCGGTGCCGGGCGTCAGGAACCGCTCGCGCTGGATGCGGCCCTGTTCGGCGGCAGTCGCGCGCTCTGCCTCGGTCAGCGCATCGGCGCGGCCATTCGCCGAGATGACCGCGATCAGGTCGGAAAGCTGTTGCGACTGGAGCGCGAGAAGCTGATTGCCGGCCTGCGTGGCTTGCAGCGCGCCGGTTGCGCCCTGACTCTGGCCGACCAGCGCGGCCATCTCGGCACGGTTGCCGTCGATATTGCCGACCGCGCCCGCCTGAACGCGCATCGCGTCCTGCAAGCCGCCGACCGTGTTCTCCCAGCGGCTACGTGCATCGGCGACAAGCTGGGCGTCGGTCGTCGAAAGCGAGACGTTGCCATATTGCTGCTGGAACGCTTGGTCGATCTGGCCGACCTCGAAAGCGATGTTCTGCGCTTGGCCCAAAAGCTGTTGCGTGCGCTGGACGTTCTGCTGGAGCTGCTGGAGCGATGAATATGGCAGGCTCGCCAGATTGCGGGCCTGATTGATGAGCATCTGCGCCTCGTTCTGGAGGCTGGTGATCTGGTTGTTGATCTGCTCCAGCGTGCGCGCTGCCGTGAGCACGTTCTGCGCATAGTTGCTCGGGTCATAGACGATGCGGCCGAAGCCGAATTGCGCATGGGCCGGGCTTGCCAGCATGGGCGAAAGCGCGACGGGCACGGCGAGCGCCAGCGTAAGGGCCGAGGCACCGACGATCTTGGAATAGGTCATAGAAGAATCTCCTGTGTGGGGTGGTTATCGAGCCGGGCCGGCACGGCGGATTCCGGCCGGTCGGCGAGATTGGTGAGGTTGGGGATCAGGTCGGCCGCCCAATCGACGCCGCGCGCCTGTAGCCATGCGGCGAGGAAGCCATCGCGGCCGTGTTCGGCGACGATCTGCGCGATGAGCGTCTGGTCGGATTTGGCGGATGCGGCGCAGAGCGCGAGGCCGACTTCGGACAGGCCAAGCTCGAACAGGCGATTGCCCCTGCGGCTTTGGCAGTAGTAATCCCGTTTGGGCGTGGCCCTTGCGAGGATTTCGATCTGGCGGTCATTGAGGCCGAAGCGGCGATAGATGGCCGTGATCTGCGGTTCGATGGCCCGCTCGTTCGGCAGCAAGAGCCGCGTCGGACAGCTCTCGATAATCGCGGGCGCGATGTTGCTGCCGTCAATGTCGGACAGGCTTTGCGTGGCGAAGATGACGCTGGCGTTTTTCTTGCGCAGCGTTTTCAGCCATTCGCGGAGCTGGCCGGCAAAACCTTCATCGTCGAGCGCGAGCCAGCCTTCATCTATGATGAGAAGCGTGGGTCGGCCGTCGAGCCGGTCGCCGATGCGATGGAACAGGTAGGACAGCACGGCCGGGGCCGCGCCGGTCCCGACAAGCCCCTCGATCTCGAACGCCTGCACGTCCGCCGAGCCGAGGTGTTCCGCCTCGGCGTCGAGCAGCCGGCCATAGGCACCGCCGACGCAGAACGGTCGAAGCGCCTGTTTCAGATCGTTGGATTGCAGCAGCACCGCAAGGCCGGTGATGGTGCGTTCCTCGACCGGGGCCGAGGCCAGCGAAGTCAGCGCCGTCCAAAGATATTCCTTTACCTCGGGCGTGATGGCGATGCCTTCGCGCATGAGGATCGCGGCGATCCAGTCCGCCGCCCATGCGCGTTCATAGGTGTCGTGGATGCGGGCGAGCGGCTGGAGCGAGACGGACGCCTCGGCCCCATCGGTCAATCCGCCGCCAAGGTCGTGCCAGTCGCCGCCCATGGCGAGCGATGCGGCGCGGATGCTGCCGCCGAAGTCGAAGGCGAAAACCTGCGATCCAGCGTAGCGCCGGAACTGCAAGGCCATGAGGGCGAGCAGCACGGATTTGCCCGCGCCCGTGGGGCCGACGACAAGGGTGTGGCCTACGTCGCCGACATGGAGACTTAGCCGGAACGGCGTTGAGCCTTCGGTCTTTCCAAAGAGCAAAGGGGGCGCACCGAAATGCTCGTCCCGTTCCGGCCCCGCCCACACCGCCGACAGCGGGATCATGTGGGCGAGATTCAAAGTGCTGATAGGCGGCTGCCGGACATTGGCGTAGGCGTGTCCGGGCAGGCTGCCGAGCCATGCGTCAACCGCGTTGACGCTCTCGGGCATGGCGGTGAAGTCGCGGCCCTGAACAATCTTCTCGACCAGGCGCAGCTTCTCGTCGGCTATGCGCGGCTCGGCATCCCATACGGTGACGGTGGCCGTGACATAGGCCATGCCCGCCACGTCTGCGCCAAGCTCCTGCAAGGCCATGTCGGCGTCGAGCGCCTTGTTCGCCGCGTCGGTGTCCACAAGCGCGGACGCCTCGTTGGTCATTACCTCTTTGAGAATCGCCGCGATGCTCTTGCGCTTGGCGAACCATTGTCGCCTGATCTTGGTGAGCAGTCGGGTTGCGTCCGTCTTGTCGAGCAGGATGGCGCGGGTGTTCCACCTGTAGGGGAACGGCAGGCGGTTCATTTCGTCGAGCAGGCCCGGCGTCGTCGCGGTCGGGAATCCCACAATGGTCAGCACGCGCAGATGCGCGTCGCCAAGGCGCGGCTCCAGCCCGCCGGTCAAGGGCTGGTCGGCGAGCAGCGCGTCGAGGTGCATGGGCACCTCGGGCACGCGCACGCGATGCCGGTTGGTCGAGATGGTGGAATGGAGGTAGGTCAGCGTCGCGCCGTCATCCATCCAACGGCACTCGGGCATGAAGCCGTCGAGCAAGGCCAGCACGCGGTCGGTGCGGTCGATGAAGGCGCGCAGCAGCTCCCACGGGTCCACGCCGGTTTTCTCGCGGCCCTCGTAGAGCCATGTTTCGGCGCGCGCGGCTTCCTCGGCCGGGGGCAGCCAGAGGAAGGTCAGGAAATAGCCCGACACGAAATGCGTGCCTGCTTCCTCGAACCCGGCTTTGCGCTCGGCATCGACCAGCGCCGATGCGGGATCGGGAAAGGTGCTGTCGGGATAGGTCGCGGCCTCGCTGCGCTGCGCCTCAACGAAGATGCTCCAACCGGAGCCGAGGCGGCGCACGGCATTGTTGATGCGGCCGGCGACGGCGACTAGCTCGGCGGCGACGGCGGAATCCAGATCGGGACCGCGAAACTTCGCCGTCCTCTGAAAACTGCCGTCCTTGTTCAAGACGACGCCCGAGCCGACCAGCGCGGCCCATGGGAGATAGTCGGCGAGCCGGGATGCGGTGCGGCGGTATTCGGTAAGGTTCATCATGGCCGCGCCCTCACACCGCCAGAAAAGCCGGGATGCGGATATGTCGCCGCCCGACCTCGACGAATTGGGGGTCGCGCTTCGCCGCCCACACGGCCGCGAAATGCCCGATGGCCCATAGCGCGATGCCCACCAGCCAGAGGCGCAGGCCGAGGCCCACGGCCCCGGCCAGCGTTCCGTTCATGATGGCGATGGCGCGCGGTGCGCCGCCGAGCAGGATATGCTCGGTCAACGCCCGGTGGACCGGGATCGAGAATCCCGGCACCGCGTCGAGCTGTTCGAGGCCGCCCGCCATCAAACGAGCGCCCCGCCGCCGAACGAGAAGAACGACAGGAAGAAGCTCGACGCCGCGAAGGCGATGGACAGGCCGAACACGATCTGGATCAGCCTGCGGAACCCGCCGCTGGTATCGCCGAAAGCCAACGTGAGGCCGGTGGCGATGATGATGATGACGGCGACGATCTTGGCAACCGGCCCCTCGATGGACTGAAGGATTTGCTGAAGCGGCTGCTCCCACGGCATCGACGATCCCGACGCATGGGCGGCCGGGGCGAGCATGAGACTGATGGCAAGGATGGATGCGGCGGTCGCCATGCGGCGATAGCCGCGCGAAATCGTGCGGATCATGAAGATTCTCCTGTGTTGGTGGGGATTGCCGAAGGGATGGGATGCGTGATGCGGTAGTCGCCGTCCGGCCCCAGCCCTTCGACGCGGGCAAGCTCGGCAAGCCGGCGCGCGGAACCACGCCCGGAAAGGACGGCAACAAGGTCGATTGTCTCGGCGATCAGGGCGCGCGGGACGGTGACGACAGCCTCTTGAATGAGCTGTTCAAGGCGACGGAGCGCGCCGATGCCGGTGCCGGCATGGATGGTGCCGATCCCGCCCGGATGGCCGGTGCCCCACGCTTTCAGAAGGTCGAGGGCTTCCGATCCGCGCACCTCGCCAATGGGGATGCGATCCGGGCGCAGGCGTAGCGAGGAACGGACCAGATCGGAAAGCGTTGCCACGCCGTCTTTCGTCCGCATGGCGACAAGGTTCGGCGCGGCGCATTGCAGCTCGCGCGTGTCCTCGATGATGACGACGCGATCCGCCGTCTTCGCCACCTCGGCGAGCAGCGCATTGGTCAACGTGGTCTTGCCGGTGCTGGTGCCGCCCGCCACGAGGATGTTGGCGCGGGAAGAAACGGCCGCGCATAGCGTCGCGGCCTGATCGGCGGACATGATGCCCGCCGCCACATAGTCGTCGAGGCTGAACACCGCGACTGCGGGCTTGCGGATGGCGAAGGTCGGGGCGGCGACCACCGGCGGCAACAGGCCCTCGAACCGCTCCCCGTTCTCCGGCAACTCGGCCGAGACGCGCGGGCTGCGGGCGTGAACCTCCGCGCCGACATGATGCGCGACCAGCCGCACGATGCGTTCGCCATCGGCGGCGGACAGCCGTTCGCCCGTATCGGAAAGCCCTTCGGACAGCCGGTCCACCCAAAGGCGGCCGTCCGGGTTCAACATCACCTCGGCCACGGCCGGGTCTTCGAGCAGCCGGGCAATGACGGGGCCGAGCGCGGTGCGCAACATGCGCGCGCCGCGCTGGACCGCTTCCTGCCTGTGGTGGTTGGTGGTCATGTCGGCCCCGCTTCTTCATGGGGCGCGACATGCGATCCCCGGATCGGGGTCGATTAAAAAAGCCCGGAATTGGGCTGGTTCAACAAGTATCTAGCTGCGTGCGGTGATCGGCGGCGAACGGCGGCAAATAGGATGGGTCCGAATACTTACTCTTGATCGCCGTTGCTCTCGGACTCGTCCGGCAACGGATCGTCGGGAAGTGAGTTGAGGTCACGCGACAGCTCTTTGAGGAACCTGTCGCCCGTCGCCAGACGCCGGCCGATATTTTGCATGAAGCCCTCGAACCGCTCCGCGCCTTTGGCGCGGGCAGCGGATCGTGCGGCTCCCGTGAGCGGCGGCGTGATGGTCATCCAGAAATGGATGAACTGCGCGACTGTCTCGCCGAGAACGGCGAGATCCAGGTCGAGCGTGTCGATCTGCCGGCCGAGCTTGTCCAATCGGCGCGACATGGCGGCTTCAAGCTGGTCGTCGGCATCGCCGGACAGGTAGGACATGACCGCCGCCTCCACGATGGCGGATTTCGAGACATTGCGGCGCAGAGCCACCGAACGGCGCAGCGCCATCGCCTCGATCTGCGGAATGAGCGCGGGATCGAAATAAAGATTCAGGCGGGTTCTGGTTGCCATGGGCCTATCCTCAAAGGTCAATTCCGTCATCGGGGTTCAGCGCCACCTGCCGCGCGACCATTCTCATGCGTTGACGCATGGCGCTGGCCTTGGCGGCGTCAACGTCCGGCTCGTCGTCCAGAAACTCGAACTCCTGTTCCGGCGACGACGGTGGGGCGACGATTTCCTCATGCTCCGGCAATTCCGGTTCGCGGCGGATGCCGGCATTGGCCGGATCGCCCTCGGCCCCATGTGCGGCGTCGGTCGCGGAACGGCTTTCCGCCCCGACCACGCGGCCGGACCAATCATCGGCGGATGGGCTGGGCGCAAGCGGAGCGGTGACCGGATCGGGCGGGGTCAGGATGCGTTCCTGAAACTGTGCATCCTCGAAATAGCGGGCCTTGGTCGCGCGGATCGGCGGCGTGCCCGCGACCATCACGATTTCATCGGTGGGCGGAAGCTGCATGATCTCGCCCGGCGTGAGCAGCGGCCGGGCCGTCTCCTGCCGCGACACCATGAGATGCCCGAGCCACGGGGCCAGTCTGTGCCCGGCATAGTTGGTGGAATCGCGCAGCTCGGTCGCGGTGCCGAGCGCATCGCTCACCCGCTTGGCGGTGCGTTCGTCGTTCGTGGCGAAGCTGACGCGCACATGGCAGTTGTCGAGAATTGCATTGTTCGGGCCATAGGCGCGCTCGATCTGGTTGAGGCTTTGCGCGATCAGAAAGCCCTTGAGGCCGTAGCCCGCCATGAAGGCCAAGGCGGACTCGAAAAAATCCAGACGGCCGAGCGCGGGAAACTCGTCCAGCATCAACAGCAACCGATGCCGCTTGCCGGAGGTGGTCAATTCCTCCGTCAACCGCCTGCCGATCTGGTTGAGGATCAGGCGGATGAGCGGCTTGGTGCGGTTTATGTCGGACGGCGGCACGACAAGGTAGAGCGTGACGGGCTGGCGGCTGCCGACCAGATCGGCAATGCGCCAGTCGCATCGCGCCGTCACCCGCGCCACCACGGGATCGCGGTAGAGGCCGAGAAACGACATGGCGGTGCTCAATACGCCCGACCGTTCGTTCTCGGATTTGTTCAATAGCTCGCGGGCCGACGACGCGATAACGGGATGAACGCTCGCCTCACCGAGATGCGGCGTATCCATCATAGCGCGCAAGGTCGCCTCGACCGGGCGGCGGGGATCAGACAGGAAATTGGCGACGCCCGCCAAAGTCTTGTCCTTCCCCGCATAGAGAACATGCAGGATCGCGCCGACCAGCAAGCTATGGCTGGTCTTTTCCCAATGGTTGCGCTTGTCGAGACTGCCTTCGGGATCGACCAGAATATCCGCGATATTCTGCACGTCCCTGACTTCCCATTCCCCTTGCCGGACCTCCAGCAGCGGGTTGTAGGCCGACGATCCGGCGTTGGTCGGATCGAACAGCAGGACGCGGCCATGCTTCGCGCGGAAGCCGGCCGTTAGCGTCCAGTTTTCCCCTTTTATGTCATGGACAATGGCGGATGCCGGCCATGTCAGCAGCGTCGGCACCACCAGCCCGACGCCCTTGCCGCTGCGCGTCGGGGCGAAGCATAGGACATGCTCGGGACCGTCATGGCGCAGATAGTCCCGGTCGTATCGGCCGAGCAGGACGCCATCGGGGCCGAGCAATCCGGCCGCGCGGATTTCCTTGTCCTCGGCCCATCGTGCGGAGCCGTAGGTGGCGACGTTGCGAGCCTCCCGTGCCCGGATGATCGACATGAGGATGGCGGCGGCGATGGCAAGAAAGCCGCCCGATACGGCGATGATGCCGCCCTCGACAAAGATCGCGGGCGCATAGGCGTCGAACGAAAACCACCACCAGAAGAAGGCCGGCGGATAATAGACCGGCAGGCCCGCCAGCTCGAACCATGGTGTTCCAAGCTGCGGCTGGAACCCGAGGCGGAAGGCAACCCATTGCGTCGCAGCCCACGTCATCACCAGAACGATGGTGAGGACGACAGCGATTTGACCCCAAAGGATTCGGCCTCCGCGCAATGCAGCCTCCAGTCGGCAAAAGAGACGGAGCCGAACAGAGAGTAGTCAGAATCGGGATGGGCAACAGGAAAGAGGATGCCGGAGGGCTGCCGGATACTATCGGCGGCAAATAGGACGGGTTCCCTTCACGTTATCCGGCCGAGTGGTCGCCATCGCGCAACTGGCCGGGCGAATCGCCGAAACGCCTCATATTGTTTGCAAGGTTGAGCAGGTTTTTCAGCGCGGCGCTGCGATTGAACGGCAACCAGACAGCGGTAAAGGCAACCGGCTCTGGTTCATCCGCAAAAGGTAGGAAGACGATTCCGGTCGTCGGCAGCAGCGCCGTGGCCGCGCCGACGATGGTGATGCCGAAACCCTGTCCGACCATGGACAACATTGTTCCACGCTCCACATCGAAGCGCAGGATCGACGGCGCAGGCCAGCGTCCGGCATGGCGCAGCACGATATGGTCGTGGACTTGCGGGCCAGTGCCGCCATAGCGGACAAGGAAGGTCTCGCCGGCCAGATCGGCCCATGTGATAGCCGCCTGCCCGGCAAGGCGATGCCCATCCGGCAACACGGCAACCAGCGATTCGGTCCAGATCGGGCGCGTATGGCAGTCAGACAGTTTGGGCTTCCCAACGACGAACGCCACGTCGAGCCGGTCGGCGCGAAGCTGCATCACCGCGTCGCGGGCCGTGCCTTCGATCATCTCGATCTCGATGCCGGGATGGTCTTCCCGGTATTGTGCGATCAGATCAGCAAGGAAGCTGCCGGGGATCAGGGCATGGATACCGATGCGCAGACGACCCCATTTCCCTGCCGCCGTCATGCCTGCGGTCTTCACCGCATGGTCGAGCTGATCGACGCCGGCCGCTATCCGCTCGACGAAGTGGCGTCCGGCCTCAGTCAGTCGCACGCCCCGAGCATGCCGCTCGAACAGAAGGATGCCAAGGTCTTCCTCCAGCGCCTTTACGCGCGCGCTGACGCTGGATTGCGCCACGCCGAGCGCATTGGCCGCGTGGCGGAAGTTCAGATACTCAGCGACGGCAAGCGTCTGGATCAGCGATGCGAGGGGGATACGCGATCCGAGCGTGGTCGGCACGCCCCATGGGCAACCATTCATCGGTGCTGATCGCCGCCGTCGCATCGCTCAAATGCCACTACAGTGCTTCATTGCACGCCGTAGCGGACGCAGTTGCTTGGCTTCCTTAGAATGACGCATTGGATTGCCCCTCCCTCTATGTCGCCTACTACGCACAAGTGACTTGCATGATGGAAGTTACACCATTATGGATGTGTCATGCAACGAACAAGCTTTCTGTCATTAGAGTGTCCCGCAGCCCGAGCGCTGGAAAGCGTCGGTGACTGGTGGAGCATCTTGATCCTGCGGGACGCCTTCCAAGGGTTGAGCAAATTCGATGAATTCGAGAAGAATCTCGGTATTTCCGCGAACATTTTGGCGAGGCGATTGAAACATCTCACAGCCGAAGGGTTGTTTGAAAGGCAACGATACAATGATCATCCGCCTCGATTTGAATACGTCCTTACCGACAAAGGGCGAGATTTCTATCCGGTAGCAATCGCCCTGTTCGCATGGGGAAACCGGAACCTTGCGCCCAATGAAATAGCCATGCGCCTTGGCGACAGGGAAACTGGTAGGGAACGAAACGCCATCATAGTCGATGCGGATACTGGAGAAAAAATCACTCCTGAAAACACGGTTCTTCTAGCAGGCCCAGCGGCAACGGAAGAAACGATGCGCGTCATAAACCGCGTGAAGCGGATAAGCTCAGAAAAAGGAGCGGAATAATCCAATGCGTCGAATTGTTGTGACCGGCATGGGTTTAGTCGGCCCTCTTGGTTCCGGGGCTGAAATAAGCTGGAACAGACTCCTTGATGGAAAATCAGGCATTAGAACATTGCCTGATGAAATTTCCAGCAATCTACCAGTGAAAATCGGGGGACTCGTTCCTAGCCTGATTGAAGATTCCGAAGCCGGTTTCGATCCCGATTTGATCGTTGACACAAAGGATCAACGAAAAATGGATCGCTTCATTCTGTTTGCACTTGCGGCCGCAAAGGAGGCTCTTGAAACGGCGGGATGGCATCCCGCGAGCGACTACGAATTTGAGCGCACAGCAACGATTATTGCTTCTGGTATAGGCGGGTTTCCCGCTATCGCTTCGGCAGTTCGCATAACCGACACTCGGGGGCCACGGAGGCTATCACCGTTTACCGTACCATCGTTTCTTGCCAACCTCGCGGCGGGACAGGTTACCATCAGGTATGGATTTACAGGCCCAATTGGCACGCCTGTAACCGCCTGCGCTGCCAGCGTTCAGGCCATCGGCGACGCCGCGCGGCTGATACGCTCCAACGAAGCCGACATCGCTCTGTGCGGCGGGGCAGAAGCGTGCATTGATACGGTTAGTCTCGGGGCATTTGCTGCCGCGCGAGCACTATCCATGGGGTACAATACTACGCCGGAAATGGCGTCGAGGCCGTTCGACACCGAGCGCGATGGTTTCGTAATGTCCGAAGGGGCGGGTCTGATCGTCATAGAGGAATTGGAACATGCCCTGGCTCGGGGTGCCACGCCCATAGCCGAATTGGTGGGATACGGCACAAGCGCTGATGCACACCATATGACTGCCGGTCCAGAGGACGGTCGAGGTGCGGCCCGTGCGATGAAAATCGCGCTCCAGAGTGCCGGGTTGAAGCCAATCGATATTCAACATTTGAACGCTCATTCCACCTCCACTCCCGTAGGAGATCGAGGAGAAATTGCCGCGATAAAATCCGTGTTTGGCAATCATGATGTGGCCGTAAGCGCCACGAAATCGGCGACGGGGCACCTACTTGGTGCCGCAGGTGGTATTGAGGCAATCTTCACGATACTCGCCCTACGGGATCAAATCGCTCCCCCCACGAGAAACTTAGAAAACCCCGATCCTGTTGCCGCAGGTATCGACCTAGTTCACCGATCTGCGCGGCCCGTTCTCATGGAACATGCCATTTCCAACGGATTCGGCTTTGGCGGCGTTAATGCAAGTGTCGCTTTCCGGCGATGGCAATAACAGTCCCGGACGGTGCTTCCGCGACCACTTCGGCTCACGCCCTCGCTATCCGTGGCGGTACTGAATTCGTGCAGACCTGCCGGCCCATGTCGCTGGCGACCGTGAGCAGGTTGCGCAGCGCGGCGCTGCGGTTGGACGGCGACCAGACAGCCGAGAAGGCGACCGGCTCGGGCTCATCGGCGAAGGGCAGGAAGACAATGCCGGTTGTCGGCAACAGCGCCGAGGCGGCCCCGACGATGGTGATGCCGAAGCCCTGTCCGACCATGGACAGCAGCGCGCCGCGCCCCACGTCGAAGTGCAGGATCGACGGCGCGGGCCAGCGTCCGGCATGGCGCAGCACGATATGGCTATGAACCTGCGGGCCGGTGCCGCCATGCCGAACAAGGAACGTCTCGCCCGCCAGATCGGCCCATGTAACGGCCGACCGCTCGGCGAGCGGATGCTGCTCCGGTAACACCGCCAAGAGCGGTTCGGTCCATATGCGGCGGGAATGGCAGTCGGGCAACTCGGGCGTGCCGGCGACGAACACCACGTCCAGCCGGTCGGCGCGAAGCTGCATCACCGCTTCGCGGGCTGTGCCTTCGGTCATTTCGACTTCAACGCCGGGGTGGTCTTCGCGGTATTGGCCGATCAGCTTTGCGAGGAAGCTGCGAGGGATCAGGGCATGGATACCGATGCGAAGCCGGCCGCTTTCTCCGGCTGCCGCCATGCCGGCGGTCTTCACCGCATGGTCGAGTTGGTCGATGCCTGCGGCTATCCGCTCGACGAAGTGGCGTCCAGCCTCGGTCAACCGAACACCCCGCGCATGGCGCTCGAACAGAAGGATGCCAAGGTCTTCTTCCAGCGCCTTCACGCGGGCGCTGACGCTGGATTGCGCCACGCCGAGCGCATTGGCGGCGTGGCGGAAGTTCAGATATTCGGCGACGGCGAGAGTGTGAACTAAGGTCATCATCGGCACTCGCCCCGAGAGGAGATGATGGCTCAACGGATTTAATCCGTCATTCCTCGTAAGTCTACGCATACCAATTCGCCATGACTCAATCACAATGAAGTTGCGAAAGGTCTGAGTAGTATTGGCAGACATATTAAATAGAGGATCGCGCCGACAATCCAAACCCAACCGTTCCATGCTCCTATGGTGGCAGAATAGAGTGCCGTGAAGCCAAGCGGTCCCGCGATAGAGCTTAGATTGGTGAGGCTTGTAAGCGTTCCCTGTAAAGCTCCTTGCTTGTTACTTCTGACATTGTTTGAAAGCATTGCCTGCAAGGCCGGCATGCCAACACCTCCGGCGGCAAGCAGCAACAAAATCGGGAACACCATCCATCCCTGCGTGGCAAAAGCCAGAAGAATGAAGCCAGTCGCATCCGCAGCCATGCCAAAGAGTAGCGTGCGCCGCTCTCCAAGCCGGCTTGAAAGCGGGCCGGTAACAAACGCTTGGAAGATCGCATGTGTTGCTCCAAATGCCGCAAGCGACAAACCAACAGTCGTGGTGTCCCACTGAAAACGGTCCTCGCCATAGATGACCCATAGGGCCGCAGGCACTTGGCCGATCAGTTGAATAATGAAGAAGACTGCGAAAAGCGCAGCTAGCCCGCGCAATGCATCATCCAGCCGGAACAGAACGAATGGTTTGATGCGAACCGGCTTTCCGGTCCCGCCATGGCTGTGATGAGTCTCCTTGAGAAAAATGCAGGCAAGCAGGAACGCGAAGCCGTTGAGAAGGGCAGCGGCGATAAACGGAGCATGGGCAGAAATACCACCGAGCATGCCACCAAGTGCTGGCCCGGCAATCATGCCTGCTCCATAACAGGCCCCCATGTAGCCGAACCAGCGTGCGCGAGAACCTTCCCCCGTCGAATCGGCAATGGTTGAGGCAGCTACGGCTCCGGTTGCTCCCGTGACGCCAGAAACGAGTCGGCCGATATAGAGAACCCATAAGACCGGCGCTGATGCCATAATCGTGTAATCGACTGCGGCCCCCGCAAGAGAAGCCAGAAGCACCGGACGCCGGCCGTAAGCATCTGAAAATTTTCCAAGCACGGGCGCGAAGACGACCTGCATCAACGCATAGAGTGACAGCAAAGCACCATAGTGACCAGCGACCTGTTCCGCCGGCACAAGCTCGCGCAGAAGCGTCGGAAGGACCGGCATGATGAGGCCGAGTCCCATGGCGTCGAGACTGACGATCAGCAGGGCGATGATGGCAGAGCTGCGCACCTGAAACTCCAGCGCCGCTCAATGCGAGCGACTTTATCAATGATAAGAACATAGACATAGAAATTATCGTTGATAAATTGTCAAGCACTGGCAGAGGAACGTGAATGACCAAACTGGACAAAGGCACCGTGATCGCAGCGGCGCTGGAGCTGCTGAACGAGGTTGGCATGGACAACCTGACGACGCGAAAGCTCGCTGAACGCCTCAAGGTTCAGCAGCCTGCGCTTTACTGGCATTTCCAGAGCAAGCGCGCGCTGCTTGACGCACTTGCGGAGGCGATGTTGACGGAACGCCACACCCGCTCGCTACCCGAAGAGAACGAAGACTGGCGGCTATTCCTGAAAGAGAACGCCCAGAGTTTCAGAACGGCGTTGCTCTATTATCGCGACGGGGCGCGCATCCATGCCGGCACTCGACCGACAGAACCGAATTTTGGCACTGCCGAGACACAAATACGCTTTCTCTGCGCGGCGGGCTTTGGTCCGAAGCACGCTGTTTGGGCGCTCCGGGCGGTCAGTCACTATGTGGTCGGTTCCGTTCTCGAGCAGCAGGCATCTGATGCCGATGAGAGAATGTCGGACAGATCAGATGTGTCCGGGCAGGCAGCATCGTCCTTCCTGCACGATCTGTTTCACGAGTTGGAAACAGAAGGCATAGATGCTGCGTTCAACTTCGGACTTGACAGCCTCATCACCGGTTTCGAGCGGCTACGTTCATCTACAACAGATTAGAGGCTTATCCCCCTCTGCCGCGCGAGTTGCCACGATTCCGATCCGCCCTGCACGACGCCCATGACCTCGCGGCCGAGCTAGCGGTCGATGACCGGCCGCCAGCGGTGCCCTCCGTGATTTCGATGTCGAGATTGGGATGGTCCTTCCGATACTGGCCGACCAGCTCTGCAAGGAAGCTGCCCGGAATCAGGGCATAGACACCGATGCGTAGCCGGCCGCATTCGCCTTGCGCTGTCATGTCGGCGGTCTTGACGGCGTGATCGAGCTGATCGACGCCCACCGCGACCAGCTCCATGAAATGTCTGCCTGCATCCGTTAGCCGGACGCATCGCGCATGGCGCTCGAACAGCAGGACACCAAGATTTTCTCCAGCGCCTTCACGCGCGCGCTGACGCTCGACTGACTGACGCCGAGCGCGTTGGCCGCGTGCCGAAAATTCAGATGCTCGGCAACGGCCATGAACTGAACAAGGGAAATGAGCGGTATCCTGCCGGACAGGATACCGCCATTCATGAAGCTGCGATGACGGGTGCGCCGCATGGGTGCCGACCGTCCTGCCAGTCGCCGGTCAGACGACCGGCGACCTCTCGGCGTGAACGTCACGGAATCGAAGTAGCGCAAGACCCGTCGAAACTAGCATCGCCATCGTCGTGGCGTAACAGATCACGGGCCAAGCCGTATCTCCGTTCAACAGCGTTACCGCTAGTGTCCCGACGATGCTGACGATCAGGCTTTGGACGCAGAAGTAGAAGGCGACTGCCGATCCTGCGATGTCGTCGAACTGTGCAAGCGCGCCGTTGGCGGTAACCGACACCGTAAAGACAATGCCGACCGCTATGACCCACATCGGCACGATGAAGGTGAGGAATGACGGCGAACCGAATAGCTCGCCGATCCCCAACAGGACCGCCCCGAAAACGAGCAACGCCATTCCACGCGCTACGCATCCCGCGATGCCCCATCTGGTGACAAAGGACTTCGCGAACCGGGTTGTCACGATCATGACCAATGCGACGGTGGCGAAGACCAAACTGAATCCAATTTCGGAATAGTCGGCTTGGCCTATGAGCACGCGGGGCGCTGTCGAGAAGAAGACAAAGAATGTGCCCATGCCGGCGCTAAAGCCTATCGTGTAAACCCAAAAGGCCGGACTCGCGAAGATCGGCAAAACGGATCGGCGCGTCCCTGCTCCATCCAACGGGCGGGTTTCGTGCCATCTGAAACCGGCATTCAAGAGTGCGGGTAACGCAAGCGCAGCCAGCGTGACGAATATCGCCCGCCATCCGAAAAACTCGCCGATCAGTGCTCCGGCGATTGGGCCAAGGGCGGGCACAAAGGCCAGCATCGAACTGAAAAGACCGTAGATGACGACGCCCTCGGGCCGGCTGGCATAAACGTCGCGAACCGTCGCGAACGTCGCCACCAGCGCCGCCGACGCGCCGACCGCTTGTAGCAGGCGGAAAGCAACGAAGGCTGCGGCCGTTGACGACCATGCCGCTCCGAGAGAAGCGACGATGAAAAGCGCCCCGCCCGCAAGCAAGACTGGCCGTCTCCCGATGCGATCCGAAATCGGTCCGAAAATCACCTGTCCCACGCCGAGCATCACCATGTAGAGGCTCAACGTGAGTTGGATCATGGATGGCGTCGTATTCAGGATGCCGGGCATCGCCGGAACGACGGGAAGATAAACATCCATCGCCAGTGACGCGAGGATGTCGAAAGGAGCCATCAGCAGCAAGGCTGCCGGCAACGTATAGGCCCACGCGGGGCGTGTGGTGGTCATGACGAATCAACCGCTCGATTAGAGATACCGGGCGGCGTCTGCTCGTCAGCAATCAAACAGGATTGGTCTTACAGAACGCCGCAACAACAATGCTTGTTGTTGCGGCTTACTTGTCTGCTGTAATACTGGCTCCCATGCCGTTGACCTCACATTGAAAAGATGGATGGCGGATCCTATCCGATCATCCCTTCCATCGCAATGCGTCGAGCTGCCAATCCGGGGTTGGACCACCTAGAGTCCAATCCCTCTCTGCCGGCCTAACTGCCAAGACACCGATCCGCCCTGCACGACGCCCATAACCTCGCGGCCGAGCTGGCGGTCGATGACCGGCCGCCACGGGACAAGTGTGAACTCATGGCTCTTTTCGACCACGGCGAACTTGCCGCTCGATAGCTGCACGGTGCCAGTGAACTTGCCGCTCACGTTCTCGCCGTCCGTGGCAGCGCGGAACGGCAGGCCCTTGCTCCCGACCATCTCCGCGCCGACGCGGGCAACCTCGCGCTCGCGCAGGGTGGCGAGAAGGCTACGCCGATAGAAGATGCGGCCGTCCCGTGCTCGGGTGGCATCGCCCTGTTCGATGTGATGCTCGCGGCGCTGGTCCATCGCCTCGCGCACCTGCTGGCCGAAGCCGGTCGGCGCAAGGTCGGCTGTCTCGCCATGGACCAATCGCCGGTCCAACCATGTCGCCCCGTCCGAACGTATCTGCCTTTCCAGATTGGCGGGGGACAGGACGCGAACGCTGGCCTGCCGGTCACGACCGGCGTCATAGGCGGCTGCACGGCTGACCAGATCGTCGGGGATGCGCCATTGGTCGGCGTCGATGCGCTCGACGATTCCGGCGCGGCGTAACGCCTCCAGCCGCCGGACATGGGCATCGACATAGCCCTCGTAGTCGCCGCCCGGAACACGGCCCTCGAATTTCGCCTGCTCCAGATGGCGGCTCGGGCGATAGATGCCGTCCTCGGCGATGGCCGTGATGGTGCGGTCGGACGGTCGCGCTGCCGCTTCTGCCGGGCCGATCTGGATGACGCTGCCTATGCGGGCATCCTCCAGCCGTTCGGGCGCGATGCCGGCGATGTGGTGCGTGCGGCCGTCTATCCCGTCCACCACGATTGTCAGGTTCTCTCCCAGCTCGTCGGACAGGTGCTTGTCCACGACGCAGCCGACGATGGGCGTCTCGGGCGCTCCGTCATGGATTTGGAAGCTCATGGGATCGCGTTCGCCGCCCTGCGGGCCGAGCGCCTTTTGCATGGTTCGGATAACGTCGCCGCGCTCGCCCAACTCACGCAGGACCGGTTCCATGTCCTTGCTCAACTCCCAAACGCCCGGCGCGTGCTCCGTCGCCAGCCCCATCTTCTCCAGCTTGGTAAGACGGCGCAGGCGCAGCGTCCGCCCGAACTGCCGCCTCGGCTCTGCCGGTTCATGGCGCAGGTCGAGGTAACGGGCATCGGCTTCCTCGGCCATGGCGCGGTCGATCCGGGTGAAACGGTCTTGGTCGATTTCAGCCGACAGCTTGCGGGTCTGCTCGATCTCGATGACGGGGCCAAGTTCCAGACTGGCAAGCTCGCTGGCGCGTTCGCGGAGGCCGGCGGAAAGGTAGTCGCCGTTGATGACTAGATCCCGGCCGGTATCGTCGCGGCCGTTGACGATGACATGCACATGAGGATGGCCGGTGTTGTAGTGGTTGACGGCGACCCAATCGAGTTTCGTGCCGAGGTCGGCTTCCACCTGTTTCATGAAATCGCGGGTGTAGGCCGTGAGGTCCGACAGCTCCGCGCCGTCCTCGGGCGAGACGATGAATCTGAATTGGTGGCGGTCGCCCTTGCCGCGATCAAGGAAGGCGTCGCCATCGGCGCGGTCCTCGGTCGCCGAATAGAGCCGGCCCCGCTCGCCGTCGCGTGACGTGCCGTCGCGCTGGACATAGCGCAGATGCGCGCGGGCGCGTCCGCCCTTCCACGCGGCCCGGACGCTGCGCTGCTTGACGATCACGCGGCGGCTGCCGGGCTGGCGATGATGCCAGTGGCCGGAGATGTTGCGGGCGCGCACGAAGCTCGCGCCCCGGCCGCGCTTCACGCCCTTGCCGCTGGCGACCACGGCGCGGGAACGGCCCGGCGATGACGGGCGGGCGGATGACGGCATGGAATGATCGCGGGAGGCTGCCGCCTGATGCTGCCGGGTGATCTTCTTGACCTGCGTGAAAAAGCTCTTGGTCTTGCCAGCCTTCGGCGTGTCGGATCGGATGCGGCCGGGCTTCGGACGGAAGCGGTTTTCGTCGTCGGCGCTCATGGGCGCGACTCCGGCCAAAACCGCCGAAAACAGGCCGATATGGGCGTATGGTGTCGCTTGAAACCCTGCAAAGCCAAGGCTTTGCGCGAAATCGCGGCACGCGGCCCGTCAAAACCATGGTGCCGGAACCGGCAACCTAACCAGTGTGCAGACAACAATAATTTCCAGAAGCGGCCCGACATGGTGCCGTCTTCTTTAATCTTGCCCTCCGCTCTTCCTGCCTTTTCTGCCCCTCCTGCCGGGAATCCTGCCGGGCGCAAACCTGCCTGACCGGATGCCGAAACCAGCGTCGCCGAGCGCAGGAACGCCGCCCTCATGGCGTTCCTCCGTCGCTGGTGTTCGCCACGAAGATACTGCCGTCCTGCGGCTCCGCACGGGCGGGATCGCGCGCCAGAACGGCAGCGCGGCCGTCCCCTGATTGCACCTCGGACGGCGACGCGGCGGCAGCCCGCGTGTCGGCCGGGCGCATGACGAACAGCGGAGCGTCGCGCCAATCCGGCGGCGGTGGTGGCGATGATGGCGATTCGGTTGCAGCCGCGCCGCTGAGAACCGGCGCGAGCGCGGCGACATAGGCCCGTGTCTCGGCCGGCAGAGTGCGCCCGGTCGCAAGGTATTCGTCATAGCGGCCGGGGCCAGCGTTATATGCCGCGAGCATCGCCGCGACATTGCCGTAGCGGTCGAACATTTCGCGCAGGTAGGCGGTGCCTGCGAGGATGTTATCGCGCGGGTCGTAAGGATCGCGGCCGAGACCGTAACGACTGCGTAGCTCGGCCCATGTCGCGGGCATCACCTGCATCAACCCCATTGCGCCGGCCGACGAAACCGCGCGCACATCGCCCGCACTCTCGGCGCGCAGCACGGCGCGAATCCAGTGCTCGGGGATTCCGAAACGCTGCGACGCCTCTGCGATGTGAGCCGCATAGGGATGGGCGGCGGCCGGGCGCTCGACGGGCGCGGATTGCGCGACCGCAACGCCTGATCCGGCGCAGACGGAAAGCGTGCCGGCCAGTATCAGAACGGCATAATGCCATGCAGTCCTGTCTCCGCTTCGCCGCCAGCCTGCCAGCGTGCTCGCTGCGGTCAAGGGCAAGACGCAAGCGTCGGCCGTCTGGTCGCCGAGCGGGACGAATGGGGTGAGCGGTGACGGCGGCAGCGCCGCCGGCAAAATGCTCCGGTGGAGCATTTTGAACCGCGAACACGGCTTCGCGAACAAAGGGATGCCGATCTTGGACCGGATGGCGGGCCGAACGCGCGCGGCTGTCATTCCTCATCCTCGATCTTCCGGGCGTGCTTCCAACGCAGGGTCCAAACCGAAGGATCGTCGTTGGACTGGAACAGTTTGGCGCGGATCGGGAACGGGAAGATCGGTCCCTCCAATCGCATCGACACGAACTCGCCAGCGTTCTCGCTGGAGTCTTTCCATGCGGGGCCGGCGTCCGGGCCGTCCTCGCTATCGAGGCGCACGCGATAGTCGGGCGCGTTTTTCACGTCGCTCGGCTTGGCCGGGACTATGAATAGCTTTTCGTGAAGGCCGAACGAATGAAGCTCTCCCGCATAGCCGGTTTCGGTGCGGGTGAAGGTGCCTATCTCTGCCATGGGAAATCTCCTGTGGTTGGTTCTCGGGGGGGTGGTTTCAGTGCGTTGGCGCGCGCCACTCGTAGCGGCCGACGCCTTCCTCATCGGTCCAGAGCGGGACCGCTCGGCCGATGACGGAAGCTGCGGGGACGGGTCCGAAATACCGGCCGTCGAGGCTGTCGCGGACTTCCCAATTCATCAGGAAGATTTCGCCGGGAGCGATGACGCGGCAGCCCTGCCAGACGGGCAGATTGCGGCCGAGGCTATCGCGCTCCAGCGCCTCGCCCATCTCTATCCCGTCAACCGTGATCGTGGATCGCAAGCGGCATACCCGCTGCCCCGGCAGGCCGAGCACGCGCTTCAAGAGCGGAACGCCTCGCGCGATATAGCCGCGCTCGACCATGAAGGCGGCGAGCGGTTCGGGCGGCATGATGGCGACCAACTCGGGCACGTCGATCCGGTCGGCCGGCTCGACGGTGTAGAATCCGACTGGCGCGCTGGCGGTGGCGTTCCATATGAGTTTCGTCGGCGTCTCGACCGCGCTTGCAGCGGCGATGCCGAGCACCGCCAGCGCCGTCACCGTAAGGGTGCGGCGGCGTGTCATGGGTCGATCCTTCGGTGAAGCCACGCGGCATGTCGCTCGGACGTGTAGGCGTGCGGCTCCAGATTGGCCGTCAAACGGTTGTGGACATGCCGCCAGTGGTCCGGCGAGGCGTCGGCCGGATCGAGACCGAGCGCATCCACGGCGTCGATGGCGGCAAGCGCGCGCTGCACCTTGGGCCAACTATCGAGGCGCAACAGGATTTCGCCGCCGGGGCGGACGAAGGGTAATGTCTGGAACGGCTCGCCCCGACCGATGGCGCGCACGATGTCGATGCGGGAAACGACCGTGCCATGCTCGCCAGATGCCCATCGGACGAAGGCGAAGACGCTGCCCGGTGCGAAGCCGACGACGCTGCGGCGGCGGTCGATGATCTGTACGTAGCTCTTGCGACCGAAGCGTATCCAGTGCTCGACCTTGCGTTTCTCGAAGGTCAGCTCGACCAATGTTGTGAAGGGCGCAGGCCCGTCCGGCAGCGGACGGCCGTGCGCGCTCCGATGGGCGCGACGGGTCATTGTGCGTCTCCGGCGATGTGCTGGTGGGGATTGCGCGCGTGCGCTGCGTCAACGGCGAGCGTCATGGCTCGCCGTTCCCGGCACAACCGGCACCACGCTTCGCCTGCGCGCGCGTCAAAGAAAAAGAGTTAGATTCTCTGTTAGATAAGTTAGCGGTCGGATTCCGCGTTTCAGGCCAAAGCGTTAGCTGCGGTTCGTGCGCCTGATCTGCCGATAGTCGTGCGCCTGATGTGCCGATACCCCGTGCGCCTGATGTGCCGATGGCATTAACAGGGTTATCAACAGTGCCTGTTGATAAGTTTTCCGGGCGGATGCGCAGCAGCTCGCGGCCGTCTTCCCGCTCGATCTGGAGCAGATAGCCGGGGAGCTGCTGGCGGGCCGCGATCCGGCGCAGATCAAGCGCGAAGTCGGACGGCCGTGCGAGGCTGCCGGATTTCTGGTGAAGGTGCGCGACCTCGAAAATCCAGCCGTGGCGCTGGTGCCCAGCGTGCTTTCGGGCGACGCGGTAAAGCCATCGCTCGATGCCGCCAGTCAGCCGGAAATAGGCCGGGTCGATGGTCAGGACCAGCGAGCGGTCGATGACGCTGTTGTAGAACCATTCGGGCAGGACGAACTCCATGCCCTCGACGCGGCCGGCGCCCGTGGTCATTTCCTCCCACTCGTTGATCCATGAGAATTGCCGGCGACGCCAATGCGGGCCGTTGCGGATCGTGGTGGCTATGACGGTCGATTGCAGACGCGCCAGCGCGGCTTTCAGAAGACGGTATTGGTGATTGCCGGTCGGGCGTCCGATGGCGCGCAACAGATGGTAGGGCGTGAAGCGGACAAACCGCGACGTGGCGAAGCCGTTATTCTCGGCCGCGACGATCTGCGAAGCCGCCCATATGAGCACATCGGCGTCCCATATGGTCGCCATGCCGTGCTTGGGCATCCCGAACACCTGCACCTCTATGTCGGCGGCCTTGTAGAGAATCGGCTTGGTGCGCGGGGTCTTCGCCAGCGAGAAAAACGGCCGTTCCATCAAATCGCGCTGATCGCGCGGCGGCGCATCGCCTGTGGCGACCACGAAGGGGTCCAGGCGGCTGCGCTCGCTGTCCTCGGCCGGCCGCGCGGGGTCGTGATCGTCCTCGCGCAGCATCTAGCCGTCGCCCCGTTCTTCGGGCGTGAGCGGACGGGCTGGAAAGACCCTGCCGGCGGTCTTGTCACGGGTGGATTTGCGTTCGCCCGCCGCGCTCCAGTCTTCCAGATCGCGGACGGTGTAGAGGACGCGCCCGCCGACCTTGCGATAGGTTGGGCCGGTGCCGTAGGTGCGATGTTTCTCAAGGGTGCGGATGGATATGCCGAGGAAGCGCGCGGCTTCCTTGGTGCGCAACAGGCGCGGCGGCAGGCCCGCAAGCGGGTTGGGCATGGATCACCTCCAGTCGGGATTGGGCTGCCGGGGGGCGGCAGCGGACTGTGGCGAACCATGGCGAGAGACCGGCGGCGCGTAGCGTGCCGCATTTGCGCCTATGCGCTGGCGGCACCCCCTTCGGGGCGGTGCGCTGCCAATAGATGAGGAATTTCAGCGGCTCGTCGCCCGCCACGCCGAAAAGCCGGAGACATTCCCGCGCGGTTCGGTTAAGAATCGCAGCGGAGCAGACGCGCTGCTCTGGGGCGTCGAAACCCCTCACGAATGGCCGGTGCCAGCCAGAACGGCACCAACTCCTTGACCTTATGGTCGGGGAGCCTGTGGCGTATACAACAGGCTTTCCGAGCTAAAGGCCATGGGGCCGTTTCGTGACGGTTTCGAACTCCCCGATCACCAAGAGTCAGAGAGAATCGTTTGCGGGGGCGCACCGCAGACAAGCTCTCTCGGATACGGGGAATGACCATGCGGGTTCCCGTCGAACTCGATCCAGATGTGGACGATGAAGCGCCGACCGGCGACACCATAACCGTCTATGACGAACGGCATTACGTCACCTATCTGCGTTTGCTGGATGCGAAGGCCGAGGGCGCGGACTGGAAGGAAGTCGCGCAGATCGTGCTGCACCGTGATCCGGTCGCCGATGAACTTCGAACACGCCGTTGCTGGCAAAGCCATCTCGAACGCGCGCAATGGCTGTCGCGTGAGGGCTATCGGAAAATTCTGGAGCAGGCGGCAGCCAACAAGGCGTGAGGGCCACGCCAGCACGATTAACGCTTGTTGGGCTTGATCGGATAATGGAGCAGTAGGCGATAGCCCCCGCGCATCATTTTGATGCCGTGCGCGACCAGGCGGCGGGCCTTGTTCTTGCGGGGGTCGCTCTCGAAATCCTCCTTGGTGCCGCTAAAGCCAAGCAGGACTTCGGCGATGGTACGATAGCTTTCACCGCACAGTCGGGCGTCCAGCGCGCGCAGGGACAGGATATGCCATTCTCGGAGTTGGGCGGGCACCGCTCTGAAATCGGGGCCGGGCGCGCGGCCGTTGAGGGATCGCCAGAAGCGGCGGGCAGCGTGAGCACGAAGCTCCAGAAAGGTATCCATCGGCAGGGTAACGGCATAGAAGGCGGCCGCGTCCGGCATCAACTCGGGTAGCCAGAACTGGTGCGCGACGCCGTCCACATGCCATATGCCGTGCCAGCCATCGGCAGCGCGGCGCAGGTCGAGACCGTCGAGATGCGCCAACGTGAATATTGGTTCGGCGTCGTCGTCCTTGTGGTCGACCGGCGACAACATCACGGCTTGCGGTTGAAGGCGCGGACTCCAGATCGGCGATTGCCGATCATGCGGCGCGTCGGGATCGCACGGGAAATCGCAAACCCCAGCAATGCGCGAATTCTTCAAGATCGCGAGCAGCCGCCGCTCCGGCTAATGCGATGGTCTGGTAGTCCCGACGATATTCGTCGTTGCGGCGCAGGTATTCCCAAGCGAAGCCAGCGGCAGGGATGTGCTTTGTGTGCCCGTATGCCGCCGGAGATCGCCAATCAATGCTGAGCATGGCGTCACCTCCCCAAGCCGGGATGCTGGGCAGCGCCCGGCAAAAAGAGGTTCAAGGATCACTGGAAATATAGAACCCGCTCAAAGCAGATATCTTGAGCGGCTAACCCGATCATTCTTTGGTGTTTTCGTAGCATTGGTGAGCCTTCGGGTCGCCCGTCCGCATGTGCGGACAGAAGAACATGTTTTCATCTGCTGGAGAACACATGCACCTCGCCGTGCGCCGTCTCGATGGTGAACAGGTCGCCGCCCATCTCAGCGTCGCGCGCCATGGCTTCCCAATCGACATAGTAGCGCAGGGCCTCGGGGATCGTGACGCTTTCGGTGGTCAGCTCCTCCATGTAGTCGGCAAGACTGGCGAACTGACCATGATAGCAATCCTCCAAGGTGGATTCCGCTTTGTCCATGTCGCCGCCGAACTGCTCCAGCAGGCCCGCGCCAAGTGCGCCATGTTCTGCGATGAAAGCGGCCATCCGCGCCACGCTGTCGATGCCAGCATATTCGGAGATGCTGACGCCCTCGAAGCCCTCATAGTCGTGAATGGCGTATTCCTCCGCGTCCTCGACGGGGGAACGTGCAAGCATCGCAGCAATCTCGTCCCAGATCTGGTCGGCGTCCTGATTCGCGTCGATCCAAGCTCCATGCAGAAAGCCGTTATTGTAAGCTGCAAGGCAAGCAACATAGATGCGGGGGGTGCTGCCGGATACATTGGTCATGTCTCTGATCCTCGGGTCTGAAGGTCAGCGAAGCGAAACGCCGCGCCTGACCTTCTGGCCGTCGCCGAGACTGGGGTAGCAACGAGCAAGGGCGGTCGGGGGGTGGAGGGGAATCACCCGGCCTGCACAAGCGAAGCGCGGAAGGCTGGGGACACCACACCGGACGGTTTCACTTACCTTGCTGGCGCGAGGGCAACGCCCTTAGCAAACCTGTCGAGCAGGATGCGGCGGCAACCGCGCCGGCCCGAAGACCGAACGCGCTTCCACACTGCGCCGTAGTTAGCCGGAGGACCGCCAGTGGCAGGAGGTTCTCGCACGCCCTACCAGTTAGCAATAGCCCTTCGCTGCAACCGCCGATCACACGCTATGGCGCGAACGGCGGTGCGTTCATCCGGTTCTGGCCCAGCACGATAACCGTGCAATGGTTCTGCGCGCGCGTGATGCCGTTGTAGAGCAGCCTGCGCAGGTGTTCCGCGCCGCCTGTGGCGGTGTGCGGCCAAAGCACGATGACGTTTGGAAACTCGCGGTTCTTCGCGCGCTGGATTGTCATAACAAGATGACCGGGTTGCTGTCGGAAGCCCAGACGCGAACGGTTGCGCACGGACTCCCGCACAAACTCGGTGACTTGCGCGGCGGTGAAAGTTACTTGCCCGTGTGCGCGGCGCAAACGGTCCATGCGATTGATGGCTTGCGCGATTGGCGCATATCCGGCCAAAGGCGTGAGAAGTGCACGAAAATCGGCGCAGGACGCCGTTTCAGGCAAGGCGATATCAGCCAGCAAGGCGTTCGCTTCTTCGTTGTCGTGTAGGTCCCATGTGTGCGGATACGGCCCGAAGGTCGCGCCATTGTTGCGCGTCCACTGTCTTGTCTGAACGGTAGCAAGCGCCGCGCGGATAATTGCGTTGCTTCCATCCGGCGTGAGAATGACCACCGGGCCTTGGCGCTGCGCTATATCATTGGCAATCGCCCAAGCCAGAAGCCCTGTGTTCGCCTGCGTTGCCGCTGCGTCTTGAAGGCGGAAGCCTGCGCCGTTCCATGATGTTCGGTTGTTGAAGGTGTTGGCTGCCAGAACTGTCTTCATATCGCGACCTTCGCGCACGGCGAGCGCGGCGGCCAGCAAGCCCTGCTGCGTGGTGCGCCGAACCTGCGTGAGACGGTGGATTTGTCCCGCGCCTTCAAGCCAGCCCATGAGCGGCGCGGTATCGCGTCCGTTGTGAAGGCACTGGAAGGCGTCCGCCGCTGCCACGATCCGGCAAGAGGGTGCAAGCCCTTTCAGGATGCGCAAGCGGTGTTCATCAAGGTCTTGCGCTTCATCGACCAGAACGAGCGGGTAACTTCGCGCCACCCATTGGCGGACGGCCTCGTTATCCAGAAGGCCCGCCGCCAGGGCGCACGGTCCGTCAAATTCGCTCAACGCACCGGCCTGCGCCAGTATCGCTTGCGTAATCAGGCTCCTGCGCCGCGCGGCCAGTGTCCGGGCAAACACGTCGAAGGTCTGGCAAGCAAAGCGCCGGTGGAAAGCCGGGTTCTCACTAAGCCGCGCGTCCAGACGGCGGCGCGCGCCATTCATAAAGGTGAGCGCCAAGAGCTTGTGGTTTTCGCCTAGCACTCCGTCCTGAACGATCTCTCCCGCGCGGCCCACGAGATTGTGGGTCTTTCCTGTCCCCGCCGCGCCTTCGAAGAAATCGAACGTCATGCAGGCACAAACCGGAACACGTGCATGTCGGCGGTCGAGTCCGCCGCAACGCGCGTAAAGAGCGGTGTGTTAGCGTTCGCGGGATCGCGCAGCACGGTGCACAAAGCATTGAGCAACTGCGCGGCGCGTTCCCGGCAGGCCGCATTCCCCATAAGAATGACGGCGGCGCTCTCATGGGTCGGGGCATAGGACTTCTGGGTCAGCAAATGAGCGGTGAGCGTTTGACTGTCGGCAAACGGGGTTCCCAACCCGGTTGCGAGCGCGGCCAGCATTGCGGCTTCGTCCGCGCCTGCAAGCCAAGAAATCACATGCTCCATCGCCCAGCCCTGCGGCCAGAACACGACTGCGCGCGGCGGCGGATTGCTGGCCTTCACCGCATCAAAGTATCCGCGCCCGTCATTGTCGCCGTCCACGAGGATGCAAGGCTGCGCGTGAACGGCCCGGACCAGGGCGAACGTGTCGGCAACCTTGGCGTCGATGGTCGGTACGATGCCAACGAAGGTGGAGAGAAGCGGCGCGTCATCTCCGGTGTCCTGCCAGCCTTGATGCAGTTCAAGGGCGGTTTGCAGCGCCTCAAGCCATGCTACGTCCGAAACCCCTTCGGGGATCAGGACGCTTTCGTGCATGAGCGCGCCAATGAGCTTCTGCCGCCATGCAAAGAGCAAGTGTTGCTGGTGGTTGGTCGGCTGCGCAGGTATGGCGTCCATGAGCGGTTTGGCGTTCAGGACTCCCCCGCGCGTTTCGATAAAGAGCGTATCGGACGCGGGAAACATCGCGGCGACGATGGGCGAATGGGTGGTCACGAGGGTCTGGTTGCAGAGCGCGTTGAGACGGTTGACCAGTCGCTTCTGCTGCGAAGGCTGAATGTGGAGTTCGGGTTCCTCGACGGCCAGCACAAAGGACTGGCCCGTTTCCGCGCGCGCCTTACCGAACTGCATGAGTAAGAGAAGGCTTTGCAGCGAGACAAGACCCGTACCCTGCCGCTGCGAGGGAAGGGTTGGCCCCGTGCCGTGCGCGAAGTGCGGGACCACGCTTTCCAGAACGGAATCGCTGTCAGTCGAGGTCAAACGCAACTGGAGTCTGGGCGCACTGGCCATGAGCGCGCGCAACTCGTCATTGGCCGCGCCGACGATCTCGGACAATCCCGGCTGATCCTCAAGCCGGGTGCCTTCGGGCGGAGTCCAGAGGCGCGCCCGTTCGGCCCGCACGGCCTGCGCGGGCATGTCCCCGCGCGTCGCCACCACGCGGCGGAACAACTCCGACGAAAAGGAAATCCAGCGGTCCCACGTGCGCGAGGCCGGGACCAGAAAGAAGCCCAGTTCCTGTAGAATTTTCGTGTGGATGGTGCGCAGGTGCGCGTCTTCCGCGAACGGGTCGCCTAACGTGGCTTCATCGTCCACGAAGAAGCGGATCGTCTCGGCCTCCAGTTCTTCAAGATCGAAGCGCGCCGCAAACCCGATCTGCACTGCCAATTCGGTGTGCTGCGCATCCGATGTGGCGCTTAGGGTCCTAGCGTTCGGATCGAACCATTTCTCCACGCCGCGTTCGGGGCTGAACCAAGAGGAATGGTGATGCGGGTCGTTCGGCGTAAAGCCCGTAACGGTGGCGATGCACAGAATGCGTGCCTGCTCGTTCGGCGCGCTGCCGTGAAAATCATGCTCAGTGAGGCGGCGTACCAGTCGGTCACGCCCAAACAGCAAGGCTAGCGCCTCGATGATCGTGGTCTTGCCGCTGTTGTTAGGTCCGACTAGCACCGCATGGCGGCCAAGCGTGATGTCCGCCGAACTAACGCCTCTGAAACCGGCGATCTTCAGTCGGACAATGTGCATCCGTGTATCCCCTTCTCCTCAACCCTATTCCTGTGGGCTTGTATATTCTTACTATTTGCCGTCTACGCTAAGGCAACCTCTACCTCGCCGTCGCCCTCATCTTGAGCTTTCGCGGCTCCAAGGCGGCGACTTATGCTTCGATAAGCGGTACTGACTGCATCGCGCCAACCATCTGCGGCTAAGCTTAGGCTCTCCGGTTCAAGTGCCTTCTTCACATCGTCAGAGGTCCACTCGCGAATGAGTTGCTTCGCCTGAGCGTAGACGACGGCGTAACCCACACGGCCCATCACCAGCCGCTCTGACCACTGCCTCGCCAACTCGCGAACGATCTCTGGGTCTTCATAGGTCGCGTAGCGCACTCCAAGGTGATCCTGTGCCGCACTGACGGCCGAATAAGTAAGATTCACAAACAGTTGGTTCGTTTCCCGAACATAGCGGGCAGCCTTGCCGGTGATTCCCTTTTCAGCGACCTCATCTTCGTCTCTCAAGGGTATGATCTCAGGGGCTTGCTCCAAGTTCTTGGAAATATTGGCTCGCTTCGCCCCAGCAGGATTGAAAATAAGATCGGTCGGGCTGATTGGTGTTTTATTGCTGTCGCCGGCCGTGCCTTCGCTGTGCTCAGATCTAGCGCCCCTTGCGCCGCCTTCATCGACAAGATGTAAGCCATCCTCCATCTCGCGCGGGCTCTTAGTCTTGACCCGCAGCTCGTTGAGCAGGTCCTGTAGCTCCTTTCGGAGATCATCGGTCGAGGCGGACGACTTTGGCGCGAGCGAGTTGACTATCTCAATGAGCCATTCCGGCCGATTGCGGAATGCAAGCTCGGCGAAATCCTCGACCATGACTTGGCGCTGGTCGCTGCCTACAAGTTGAACGAAGCGGCGATACGGCTCATGCCGAACAGGGAAGTTGTCAGGCAGTTCGACGTGGATGGAAATATGGCGAGCGCCGAAGGGGATGCCGAAGGCCGGGGCATCGGCGGCCCACTTCCGCCCCTTACGAACGTCATACATCTCACCCCGGAACACGATAGCGGCGGTACTCACTGAAGATGTCAGCGAGCCAGATATCGACTTGTTATGGCCGCCGTCCTGATATGCTGGGTCATAGAGATAGTGAAGACGGACTCCCTCACCGACCTCAACCACCTCAACGCGGCCGAACGCATCAGCACGTTCTGGAATCGGTTTGAACTGCCGCCGACCGTCGCGCGGATGCGTGCCCTCGTGCAGATATACCTCGACACCGGCCGGAAGGTCGTAGAACCGATGATATAGGTATGTCGTAATCCACTGTCGGTCCTGCTTCGGGTCGCCACTGTAGGGGTCAGCTACCGTGTCCTGATCCGGGTGGTTGCCGAACAGAACAACCTCGGTCCAATCCTCTTCCAGCTGATACTCACCCTCGTCGAGAACCTGTTCGGTGACGTCAACGACTTCCTCGAAGGAGTCCTCGACTGGAATCCATACCTTTCCGTAGATGCCCTCGCGCTTCCCGAGGATCACCTGACTGACCACACCATCACGACAGGAGCGGTAGCGCATCCCAAGGGTGTTCGACGGGAGAGAAGCCACTTTCGCACCCATGCCGAAGTTCCCCTCCAGCGCCATGTCCTTGCCAAGTGAAGCCGCAAGGTCACAGATGTGGTCAAGCTCAGTGCTGCTCAAGCCTGGGCCTGTATTCCAGATCGCCAGCTTTCGAGTTTCACCGCATTCTGGAACAGACTTGCCTTTGATCTCCACGACGCGCCGACCGATAGGCGCTTTTGCAGCGGCCTCTACGGCGTTCATCATCAGTTCCCGCAACATCATCGTCTTCGGGCATTGCTCGATTTGACGCGAGACGGTGAAGTCAATGTCGCGGATTGTTATCGGCGTAATTTGCTTGATGTGGCTCACAACGCCCCCCGCTTAAAGTTTGAACTCGCCGCCGCCTCGGCCCGTGGACTTACCAAAGCGCGCTTCGACCTCCGACACAGCGTCTCGCAGCGCTTTCATGACCTTTCGGACTTCCGCTTCCTCGTAAACGTAAGTCTGACGATTTGAGAGGTTGCCTATAAGTCGCACGGCCTCAAGCGCCTTGTTAGTCCGCTTTTCGGCCAGCTCGCGGAACTTTGCGTGCTTCTTCTCATCCGCAGCCATACGCCCTTCGCCTAAATATGTTGAATCCATGCGAGATTGGTGGCGCCTGTCAGCGTTAGAGTCAACATATTCTGAAAATATCTTGCAAATATGTGACGCTTTACGACGACGAACCCGACGCCGGGGGTGCAGCCTTTTCCGATGACGTGGCATTGGAATGCCGCTAAAAGACCCTGGCGCTTTCGCGCCGGGGGCCACACCCCGCGTTTCTCAAGCCGTTTCGGGTGAAAATTTGGGTTTGGCACTGAGAGCTATTGTTGAAGTGCATGTCCTAAGGTGATTGTCTGGTTACAGACAGGCCAACACTTCTCTATCTATAGATAGGCGAGCCAGACAGGTGTGACCATATGGTGGATTTCAAGAAACTACGGGAATCTAAGGCAAAGCCAAAGCCTACGAACCCGCGTGATATATTCAATGGGCTGCCGAAGCCGCCAGGCATCAACGATTTGTATGCCAGCCAAGCTGAGGTTCTAGATGCTTGGTATGCACGGCGCACCGACAAAGATGTAGTAGTTAAATTGCACACCGGTGGTGGCAAAACACTTGTTGCTCTGCTGATGGCTCAGTCAGTGATGAACGAGACCGGTGAGCCTGTGCTGTATCTCGCGCCGACCAATCAACTTGTTGAGCAAGTAATCGCGAAGAGCAAAGAGTACGGCATTGCGGCGGTCCCGTACATCAAGGGACAACCACTTTCGGCAGAGTTCCAAGACGGTAAGAGTGTGCTGGTCGGCGCCTACGAAACGCTCTTCAATGGGAGGAGCAAGTTCGGCGTTCGCGGATCAGGGCAAGAAGTAATTAAGGTCGGTGCCATCGTGCTCGATGACGCGCACGTGGCGCTATCGTCAGTCCGCGAAGCCTTCACCCTGAACATCTCTGTTAAAGACCATAAAGACGTATATACCGAACTTGCTGACCGCTTCCGCCCCGCGTTCAAGGATGTTGGTCGTGGCGGTTCCTTCGGCGACATCATCAGCGGCAAGGAGTTCGGCGTCATTGAGGTTCCAAGCTGGGCTTGGCATCGGAAACTTGATGAGATTCAGCAGTACCTATCGGGTGAGGTCGACGACATCGATCCGTTCGTGTGGCCATTCCTTCGAGACAATCTGGGCGTCTGTCACTGTCTCTTCAGCAAGTCGGCGGTCAGCATCACGCCGATCTTCCCGCCAGTCGATCTCTTGCCGACTTTCGAGGAATGCGGCCGTCGCATTTATATGTCGGCGACGATTGCCGACGACAGTGAGATTGTCCGGACTTTCGGAGCAGCCCAGGAAGCCGTGGCTATGCCCGTAACCTCGACGTCTCTAGCTGGCGTCGGGGAGCGGATGATCCTTGTTCCGGGGCTTATGAAGCTGGGTGGAACGGCGATACTTCCTATGGTGAAGGACATCGCTACAAAACTGGCTGAGAGAAAACGGGGCGTCGCGATCCTTTCGGCATCGGGTGCGGCAGCTAAAGAGTGGACCGACATCGCCGATTACCCAGAAACAACCAAGGCGGTATCGGCCCAAGTCGCGGAAATGCAGGCAGGTGACTCTTATGGCCCTGTGGTGCTTGCCAACCGCTACGATGGCATCGACTTGGCAGGGAACGCTTGCCGCTTTCTGGTGATGGACAATCTACCCCAAGGCACCACCAATTACGACGTCTTCCGCATGAACGTTGTAGCGGATGCCGCAGTGAACTCGCTGCTCGCCCAGCGCATCGAGCAGGGCATTGGCCGTGGAACCCGTGGCGGCGCGGATTACTGCGTCATCATGCTGGTGGGAACGAAGTTGGTTGGTTGGATCGGACGGAAAAAGAATCTCGACTTCCTCACTGCCAGCACGCGGGTCCAACTTAAGATGGGCCAAGAGGTGAGCGAGGCGGTGACAAAACCACAGGAAGTCCGTGAGACGATTCTCAAATGCCTGAAGCGTGATCCCGACTGGGTCGCCTATCACGCCTCCGAACTCGCCGAGGCCGCTCACGCCGCCCCGGTCGACACGGTGGCGTTGAAAGTGGCTTCTGTCGAGCGCAGAGTCTTCAAGCTTCAGCGTCTTGGGCAGTATGAGAAGGCGCTCTCGGCGCTAGAAACCTTGATAGACGACGTGACGCTGTCGGATGATCCCCAGCGGCGAGCTTGGCTTGCGGCCTTGGGAGCACGGATCGCCTACCAAATGGAAGACGAGCCGAAAGGTCAGAAGCTACAGACCACAGCCTTTTCCGTTAACAACAATCACAGCCCGCCGCGAAAGCGACCGATGTACGTGGCGCGGCCGACGCCGGGCAAACAGTCGGGCACGATTGTCAAGCGTCTGAGAGAATACGACCAGCGAGCGGCTATGCTAGCGGACTTCGACGAGATCATGAGCGACCTCGTGCCGGAGGCTTCCCCATCCCGGTACGAGGAAGCCTTGGCCAACCTCGGAGCCTACCTCGGCTTTGACGCAGAGCGGCCGGAGAAGGTGCACAAGGTTGGGCCGGACGTTCTGTGGCGCACCGATGCAGAGTTTGACTTCGTAATCGAGGCCAAGAGCGAGAAAGTCGACGGAAACCCGCTCTATAAGAAGGATCACGCTCAACTACTGGAGGCTGAGCACTGGTTCAAGCAGGCGTATCCGGGCCGCGATTCGATACGGGTATCTGCGCTCCCAGAGGCAGTGGCGGATGAAAAGGCGACCCCGGTTGGGAGTTTTGCTTTCCGCCTAGACGATGTCACCAAAGTCGTGGGTGCACTCCGAGGTGTGCTGGTCGAACTCGTAGGCGCAAGCGGGGATGCGGCCGCACTAAGGGAACAATGTGAGGCCGCTTTGACGAAGGCCGGACTGAAGCCAGCTATGATCCGGGATCGCTTCATGAAGCCGTTCGGCAAAAGCAAGCTGAAGGGCAAATAGTGCGATTGGACTCTCTTTAAGGGCAATCGCCAAAAGACAACAGCGCGTGCCGAATTTCAGTAAGCCTCTTTCCTACTCGGATATGCATCACCTCCGTGGCGTTGCAACTCAATGGGTACAAGGTATGGTTCGGTTAGGGGGAGAGCAACGGCATGGATTTCAAGAACCTGAAAGTTTCTGGATGGAGGCAATTCAACTCCATAAACATCGACTTTCACCCGCGTCTTACCATCCTTGCGGGCGCAAATGGTGCAGGCAAGAGCACGTTGCTCAGAATTCTTTCGCAGCATTTTGGCTACAGCTACAACCTAATTGCCACTCCCACCATCGCTAAGAATGGAGTGCTTAGCTATCTCACCGGATTATTCGGTCGAGGAAAAACACAGCCGGAAAACCATAATGTTCTTGGTAGCATTACATATTCCAACAATGTCACATCCCCCCTAGTCGTTCCCGAATCCGGACAGATAAGTTACACCGTCGGAATCCAGAACCAACAGCACGTTGAAGGACTTTTCATCAACTCACACCGTCCGGTGAGCAACTATCAGGCCATCGCCTCCATCCCGACAAATGCGATCGGTGTCGAACAGGCGTACCAAGCCTATAGCCAGGAGGTGATGAACAAGTACAACAATGCCTATACTCAATACAGCCCGATATACAGGATCAAAGAGGCAATCATATCGATGGCTACATTCGGTCCTGGAAACAGAAACGTTCAGAGGAATTCCGAACTAGAAAAAACCTACGACGACTTTAAGGCTATGCTCACCAAAGTGCTGCCGGATACGATTGGATTTACGGACATTAGCATCCGAATTCCAGATATCGTGATCGTTACAAAGACGGGAGAGTTCGTTCTTGACGCTTCATCCGGCGGGCTGATGGCGCTCATCGACATGGCATGGCAGATGTTCCTATTCTCCAGAGGAAAGTCATCCTTTGTTGGCGTGATCGACGAGCCTGAAAATCATCTGCACCCTTCAATGCAGCGGGTCATCATCGGGAACCTACTAGACGCGTTTCCTAAGGCCCAATTGGTCGTGGCTACACACAGTCCTTTCGTGGTGTCGTCGGTTAGAGATTCCTCGGTGTACGTACTTCGCTATGCGGATAGCGAGCAGATGGGGGCGCCCAGCCGTTCAGTCTACTCAGAGAAGCTAGACAACGTTAACAAGGCCGGAACAGCAAGCGAGATACTTCGGAGCGTCCTCGGTGTACCAGTTACATTACCGCTTTGGGCAGAAAGCCAGATAGAATCTATCGTTCAGGACTTCGACATCATGGCTCTGGACGCACAGACAATCAGCCAACTCCGCGCCCGATTGGAGCAAAATGGGTTAGGCGATTATTACTCAGACGCCCTGGGCCGGATGTCGCAACGCCGATGATAAAGCTTGAGAAGCGTCCGATACCGAAACGCCTTGAAGACAACGCGGCGGCTTGGACTAAAGCTGTCGTGGATAAGAAAAATGCCGGCTTGGTTCCGACTCCGACCGAACTCGGCCGCTATCGGCATCCCGATATCAAGGACGTGCTCGTCGAGGAGACTGCCGGCAAATGCGCGTACTGCGAAAGCAAGCTACAGCACATTCACCACGGTGACGTAGAACACATGTATCCAAAGTCCCTTGATCCAACGAAGACATTTGAATGGGGAAACCTGACACTCGCTTGTGAGGTATGCAATCAGCACAAGAGCAACAAAGACCCGCTTCTCGAACATATCATCGACCCGTATCAGACGGATCCGGAAGGGCATCTAATTTTCGTAGGTGGCTTAGTGTTTGCGCGCGGAACCTTGGAGGGTACCTCCACAAGAATTCTTTTGGAACTGCACCGCGCAGAACTCGTGGAGATGCGCA
This sequence comes from Devosia honganensis, assembly GCF_042648785.1. Taxonomy (NCBI): domain Bacteria; kingdom Pseudomonadati; phylum Pseudomonadota; class Alphaproteobacteria; order Hyphomicrobiales; family Devosiaceae; genus Devosia; species Devosia honganensis. The sequence continues at coordinate 1,263,075 of NZ_JBHRYD010000001.1, read as the reverse complement.
ACGACCAGTTGGAAAAGGTGATGGCGATCTACGCTCAGATTCTGGATGTCACTCTTCCGCTGCCCGTAAGACGGGCGCTTTATCAAGATCTGCTCCAACGTGAAGCGAGCCCGAGAGCCCCATACACCGCAATGACCAAATGCCTCGTCGCAAGCATGGAGAGAGCACTTGATCCGGCAATTCTCGCCGCGTGACTTCGCGCGAATTTTCAGGGGCACGCTTTCAATTCTTCGGTCCAAGAGCGTGATACGTCACTACGCTTCTATGAACGGTATGGGGCCGCGCTTCTATCGTAGCAGGGTGCCAGCTGAATTGCCAATTTCTCCGCCTCGTCACCCAGAGGCAGACCGGCCACTTTCCACCAATGACTGCCTTCCCCGCCTCAATTTAATAGGGCTATAGCGTAGCTGTAGTTCTCCGTTTCGTCGGCTTCGGCCCGCCACTTGCCCTCGCGAAATCGTTCTCCACATCCGGCTGCGGCCGGATTTTCTCGTTGTTTTCGAGGGTTATGCAGGTGGGGCTGAGCACTGGCCTTGGTGCCAGGTCGCCCGCAAGCGGTCTCTCCGGGCCGATATTCTCCGGAGCTGTGAACTGCGCCAGTTTCGGTGAATTTCTGTAAGAGGCTGAAATCGAACGCATACTTCCGTGACCCGCTGAACACTTCGACAGCGGTCGCGTTTCGAGATGCGACTGCGGTCCAACGGATGTGCGAGCCTAGAAGTTGTCGCGCTCATTCTTCGGCTTCTTCGGTGCCCATCACTCCTGTGGCATTGCCCTTATGTGAGCTGAAACGGCCCTTCGTCCCACTTGCTGCTGGTGAACTCGTTCAACTGAATCCCAAGCCTCCCTGGATCTTCAACCAGAAGGTACCTCCAGACGCCGTGCCCGCCGAGGCGATTGACCGCTTCCACCCATCGCTCTGCGGCCTTCGCCTTGGCATCGGCGTCGTCCGTAACTTGTCCTTTGATCTCCACGATGACATTCTCGTCGCGGTCCGTGACGACGATGAAGTCTGGGAAGTAGCGAGCAAGCAGGCCACGCTGACGATAGGGAATCGTGAAACCCAACCTGTCGTTCTTTACCCACCGCTTCACACCGCTATGGCTATCCAGCAGGAACGCTGCGCTCTGCTCCCACTTTTTCGTGTCAGCCACCATCGCATTCAAATGGCAGCGGGTGACTGGATAGATCGGCTTCGTAGTGTGGAAGTCGACGTAAATCGTACTTCCCCTGCCTGCCGCTCCCTGGGGGATAATCGCGACCTCACCTTGGTCGGTCGCGGAGCCCATCTTGATGGCCTCCAAAAGAGACCCGATGGCCGCCTGCATATACTCTCCGACAAGCAGTACATCACAGGGGCGGCTGTCCCCTTTGCGGTCCAGTTTCTCTGCAAGAAAGCGCTTGGCTGCAAAGGCGACCTTCGGAAACAGCTGGTGGACAGGCACGGCCTCGGCACCGTTGTCGGCTTGCCATCGATCGCATATTTCCCGTGCCAACCTGAATGCAACTTGCTGGTCTCGGAAGCGGGAGCGCCAATCCTTGAGAGACAGGATCGGTCGCTCGCCTGGGCCGAACGCGGCGAGGCTACCGTCCGGCGTCGTCAATGGGGTCAGCTCGACAACTTGAGGGATCTTCATCGGGTCGAGCGTGACCTTGGCGTGCCGGGGCTGATCGTGGCGAACTGGGTGGAGGGTAGGTTGTGATCGCATCGATGCGCAATCTTGCTCGGCAGCCACGAAACCGACGGCTCGGGTCACCCCGCGCAGCACGACAGCTTCGCGACATCCTTGTCGAAGGTCTGCGCGGCGAGCTTCAGGCCCTCGACCGTGGTGAGATAGGGGAAGATCGTCTCGCCGAGCGCCTTTGTCGTCATGCCGAACTTCAACGCCAGGACAAGCGTCTGGACACTGTCGGCGCCCTCCGGCGCCATGATCACGCCGCCCAGCAGGCGGTCGGTCGCCCGGTCCGCGACCAGCTTGATCAGGCCGCGCGTGTCGCGGGCGGCGAGCGCGCGGGGTACGTTGTCGAGGGTCAGCACGCTGGTCTTGACGTCATGACCCGCCGCGCGCGCCTGCGCCTCGGTCAGGCCGACGCCGGCGACCTGCGGATCGGTGAACACCACCCAGGGCATCGCGGCGTTGTCGTAGCGCTCGGCCCCGCCCAGCACGGCGTTGCGGGACGCGAGCTTGGCGCCATAGGCGGCCATGTAGACGAACTGGTCCCGGTCCGTCACATCGCCCGCCGCATAGATGCCGGGGCGTGTCGTGGCCATGTCGTCGCCAACCTTGATCGCGCCGCGTCGATCGGTCTCGATGCCCATTTCGGCCAGACCCAGCCCTTCGGTGTTGGGCGCGCGCCCGGTGGTCAGGACAAGGTGATCCGCGGTCAGATCGCGTACGTTGCCGTCAACCGTTACCGTCAGAACGGCGCGGTCGCCGTCGCGCCGCGCGGCGTCATAGGTCACGCCGTCGAGGATCGTGAGACCTTCGGCACGCAAGACCTCGGCGAGTGCCCTAGAGACCTCCGGCTCTGCCCGCGGCAGCAGGCGCGAGCGGCAGACGATGGTGACGCGTGTGCTCATCCGCGCCATCATTTGCGCGAGTTCCACGCCGATATAGCCGCCGCCGAGGAGAATCAGGCTCTCGGGCAGCCGCTCCAGCTCCAGGAGCGACGTGCTGTCGAGCGTCGGGACGTCCAGGATACCGGGGATGTCGGGCACGGCGGGCCGCCCGCCGGTGGCGACGATGACCTTGGGGGCTGTGATCTTGCGCCCGCCGATTTCGACGCCGCCTTCGACCAGACGTGCCGGACCCTCGTCGAGATAAGTCACGCCATCGTAGCCCGGCAGCAGGTCGGCATATTTCTTCTGGCGCAGCGTCGAGACGAGATCGTCCTTGGCCGCGACCAGCGCCGCCCAGTCGGCGACCTGCGCCTCGCCCCTGAGGCCCGGGAACCGATGCGCCGACTGCGCGCCGTGGACAGCCTCGGCGGCACGGATCATCGTCTTGGACGGCACGCAGCCCACGTTCACGCAGGTCCCGCCGATGGTGCCATGACCGATCAGGGCAATCCGCTTGCCTCCTTCGGCGGCGGTGATCGCGGCCGAGAACCCGGCCGAGCCGGCACCGATCACGGCAAGGTCGAAATCGTCTTTCGGGGCGCAGTCGTCTTTCATGGGGTCATCCGTCCGTTCGAGTGTTCAGTCGCCGCTGCCGCCGTCAGACAGCCTAGACCTGTAAAAGGCGCCCAACAGGCACCCGCTGCGAGCCATCCCTTTCGGGCCGGGCGATCCGCGGTCGGGCTGTCCGTTCGGTCGTCTGCAAGCTCCCCGTCGCGTACCTCTCGTCTGCTATTGATGAGAGGTGTAAGGTCTGTAGCAACTACAGGCTCAAGGGGAAACTGGCCGATGACCGATCACGAGAGCGAGAGCGGCCTTACACGCGGAGACCTAGCTCGGACGACCGACTGCAACATCGAGACGATTCGCTATTACGAGAAGACTGGCCTGCTGCCCGACCCGCCCAGGACGGGCGCAGGCTACCGCATCTACTCCTCTGTGCATGCCACGCGCCTGCGCTTCATCCTGCGCGCGCGCGAACTCGGGTTCTCGATGGAGGACATCCGCGGATTCATGGGGCTCGAAGACGGTGCCGCGCCAACTTGCGCAGAGGTCAAGGAGCGGACCGAGCGCCACCTTGCCGATGTCCGCGCGAGGATCGCGGATCTCAGGCGCATCGAAATCGTCCTCACCGAGACCGCATCCAAGTGTTCGGGCGCCGAGGTTCCGGACTGTCCGGTGCTCGACGCAATTTCCAGGTCCGCCAATCCATGACCCCTCGCGAAACCATCCTCGCCGCGCTGCACACGCGGCTCTCGGCGCTGCCTGCCACCGCCCTGCGCGGCGACGTCCTGCCCGAGCGCGTACCGACCAATGGCTTGCTGATCCTGCGCGATGGCGAGCCGGGAGAGCCCGAAGTGACGCTGTCGCCGCTCGCCTACCACTATCAGCACCGCGCCGAGATCGAGGCGGTCGTGCAGGGCACCGACCGTGACGCTGACTTCGACACGCTGATCGCCAGCATCGGGGCTGCGCTCTCGATCGACCGCACACTCGGCGGCCTCTGCGACTGGGTCGAGGCGGAAGCGCCGCGCCCGGTCGATCTGCCGGTCGAGGGCGCGGCCAGCCTGAAGGCTGCCGTCATCCCGGTGGTGCTGCATTATTCCACGGCCGACCAGCTGGCCTGACCCAACCGATCATAGGAGACGAACATGGCACGAGCCCAGGGGGCGCGGGCGCTGATGGCGCTTGCGTTCGAGACCACCTATGGAACGCCGCCCGCCAGCGGCTTCACCCGCATGCCCTTCGCCAGCACCTCGCTCGGCGCGGAGCAGCCGCTGCTGAACTCGGAACTGCTCGGCTACGGACGCGATCCGCTGGCGCCGATCAAGGACGCGGTGACGGCCGACGGCGATGTCGTGTTGCCGCTCGACGCAGAGGCCTTCGGCTTCTGGCTGAAGGCGGCCTTCGGCACGCCGACGACCACCGGCGCGGAAGCCCCATACAGCCACGAGTTCCAGTCGGGGTCCTGGACGCTGCCCTCGATGTCGATCGAGACGGGCATGCCCGAGGTGCCGCGCTACGCGATGTATTCGGGCTGCGTCCTCGACCAGATCACCTGGCAGATGCAGCGCTCGGGGTTGCTGACCGCGACGGCGCGGCTGGTCGCGCAGGGCGAGACGGTGGGCACGACCACCAGCGCGGGAACTCCTGCCGCGCTCGAACTGAAACGCTTTGGGCATTTCAACGGCGCGATGACCCGGAATGGCTCCCCGCTTGGCAATGTGGTCTCGGCCGACATCACCTACGCGAACAACCTCGACCGGATCGAGACCATCCGGAACGACGGTCGCATCGACGGCGCGGACCCGTCCATCGCGGCACTGACCGGCTCCATTGAGGTGCGCTTCGCCGACAGCACGCTGGTGACGCAGGCCATCAACGGCGAGGCCTGCGAACTCGAGTTCGGTTATTCGCTACCCTCCGGAGAGAGTTTCACCTTCACCGTGCACGCCGTCTACCTGCCGCGCCCGCGCATCGAGATCTCGGGGCCGCAGGGCGTTCAGGCCACCTTCGACTGGCAGGCGGCGCGCGACAGCGTCGTTGGCCGGATGTGCACCGCAACCCTGATCAATGACATTGAGGTGTACTGATGCTCACGCTCGACCTGACCAACGCGCCCCGCTGGCACGACCTTGCCCCGGGCGTGCGGGTGCAGCTGCGCCCGCTGACCACCGCCCTGATGGTCGCGACCCGGAGCGATCCGGCCGTCGAGGCCATGCCGGACAATGCCTCCGACGAGGAACGCGCCGTCGCCTTCGCCAAGGCGCTGGCGCGGCGGGCGGTGCTCGCCTGGGAGGGCATCGGCAACGCCGACAGCAAGCCTATCGACCCGAGCCCGGAGGCCATCGACGCGCTGCTCGACATCTGGCCGATCTTCGAGGCGTTCCAGCTGACCTACGTCTCGAAGGGCCTGCTTCTGGAGCAGGAAAAAAACGCCTCCGCGCCCTCGCCGAATGGTCCTTCGGCGGGGGCGAGCGCTACTGCGAAGCCTGCGCGCAAACCTGCCCGGACTGCCCGACGCGGCTGAACCGTCCGGAAACGCCGGAGGGTTGGCAGGTCTGGGACCTGGTCGGCCGTCTCGGCGGCCAGCTGCGTGTGCTGCCCGGCGCTGTGATCGGCTGGGACATGTCGGCGGCGCTGGCGCTCGGTGACGCGCTCGGCGTGCCGCCGCTCGCCATGGCCGAACTGCTGCCCGTCCTCGAAGCGGTGATGGTCGCCAAGCTGAACGAGGAACTGGCCGCGAATGGCGGCAGCGGTGTCAGGTCTTGATCTTCTCGATCAGCGAGACGCCGGGCAGCCCCTCGAAATGCGCGTCGCAGGTCAGAAGCGTCGCGCCTTGGGCCCGTGCAGTTGCGAAGATGATGGCGTCGGCGGTTGCCAGCTTATGCTCCCGGCACGCCTCCGCCGCCGCGAGCGCGATCTCGGTATCGAGCGGAACGACAGTGCAGACCTGCGTGAACGCGATGACCTGATCCGCCTTGTCCTCGCCGACCTCGCGGGTCAGCCATTTCGCCAGCTCGAGCTGGACCATGGTCGGGACAAGCCACTCGGCCTGTTCGGGCAATTGCCCGGACATCTTCTCACCCGTTGGTGAGCCGATCAGCCATTCGATCCACGCCGACGTGTCGACGAGGATCATCAGAGCCGATCCGTCCGGTCGCGATAATCGGTGGCGGACGCGCCGCGCGCGAGCCCCTTCAGCGCCTCCCGCTTGGGCACAGGCACCAGCAGGACGCCCGTGCCTTTCGGGATGAAGGCAAAGGTCAGCCCGGCCTCCCAGTGCTGCGCCGCGCGGATCGCCTTGGGGATCGAGATCTGGAACTTCGAGGACAGGGTCGCGGTCTCGGCCATGGTCATACCCTCATGTAATCGATGCCTAAAACGTAAGACGCCGGTGCGGCGAAAGCAAGGACTCTGACCAATGGCTGAAAAGCGAGTGTCCGTCCGCCTCGCGGCCGTGGGCGGACGGCAGGTGCGCGCCGAACTGGAAGGCGTCGGCGAGGCCGGATCGCGCGGCTTTGGACGGCTGAGCCGGGAGATGGAAGCGGCGAACGCACGGCTCGCGGCCGCCGCCGCAGTTGGAGCCGCAGCTGCCGCTGGCGTGGCGATGATCCGCTCCGGCCTCCAGACCGTCGATGCGCAGGCCAAGCTCGCGCAGTCGCTCGGCACCACCGTCGCCTCGATCCAGACCTTGGAGCGGGCGGGCGAGTTGGCGGGCGTGTCGATGTCCGGCATCGAGCAGGCCACCAAGGATCTGACGCGCCGTCTCAGCCAGGCGGCCGCCGGGACCGGTCCCGCTGCCGACGCGCTCGACCGGCTGGGGCTTTCCGCATCAGAGTTGATCGCGCTGCCGCTGGACCAGCGCGTGGGTGCGATCAACGCCGCCATCGAGAACTTCGTGCCTGCCGCAGAGCGCGCGGCTGTCGCGGGCCAACTCTTCGGCGAGGAAGGCTCCATCGCGATGAGCCGGATCGACACCGCGACGCTGCGCCAGGCGACCGAGGACGTACTTGCCTTCGGTGTCGTCGTCTCCGAACAGGATGCCGACCAGATCGAGCGGACGAACGACGCGATCTCGCGCCTCGGCCTCATCTGGCGGGGACTTTCCAACCAACTGGCCGTTGCCGCCGCGCCGGCGCTGGAAGCAGTGGCGGACGCCATCGCGGTTGTCGCCAGCCGCACCGGTCCACTTGGCATCGCAATCCGCGGGCTCTTCGACAACATCGGTCGCCTGACCACCTATACCGCCACCTTCGCCGCATTCCTCGGCGGCCGGTGGGTTGCGGGACTGGCAGCAGCGGCGCTGTCGGTGCGGGGCCTCGCAACCGCTCTCGTTGTTCTACGCGGGGCACTTATCCGCACCGGCATTGGTGCGCTGATCGTTGGCGCCGGTGAACTGATCTACCAGTTCACCCAACTTGCGCAAGGAGCCGGTGGTTTCGGCAATGCGATGGCCTTGCTTGGCGATGTCGCCTCGGAGGTCTGGGACCGGATCAAGCTGGGCGGAGAGTCGCTTTCGCTCTCCCTCCAATCCGTGTGGGCTTCCATTCGCGCGGGCTGGCTTTCAGCGCTCCAAAAGATCCAGAAGACGTGGGCGGACTTCCTGCACGCCGTGGCGCGCGGCCTCGACGGCATTCCAGGCATGGAGTCCACCATGCTTGGCGTCTATGGAGCGGCGGTTAGCGCCGGGTCTGCCTTCTACGAAACGGCTGGCGCGGCTGCGGAGGCGAGCGCAGAGGCAGATCGGCTCGCGGCTTCTGCGAGGGCAGCAGCAAACGCCGCAGTAGCGCCCCTCAGCTCGATCGAAGCGCTACGTCAGGCACTATCGCGCGCCAGTGAACCCGACAGTTCTGCGCTGACCGATGCCACGGATGCGGCCGAACGATTCGAAAGCGCCCTCGGCGATGCCGGGCGCGCAGCCACAGAAGCAGGTGCTGCCGCCGGAACGGCGGCCGCCGCAGCGAAGCCCGACACCGAGTCCGCGGTCACCGGGTGGCAGGCGGTGACCGCTGCGCTGAGCGACTATGCCAGCAAGGCACGGGAGACCGGCGGCGATATCGGCCAGAGCCTCGTCAGCGCCTTCCAGTCGGCGGAGAACGCCGTCGGCGAGTTCGTGAAAACGGGCAAGCTCAATTTCACCGACCTCGTCACGTCGCTCATTGCCGATCTCGCCAAGCTGGCGGCACGGCGGTTCATCCTCGGTCCAATCGCGAATGCGCTAGGCGGCATTCTCGGCCAGGCCGGTGGCCTGTTCGCCAATGTGTTGCACGCGGGCGGCATCGTCGGAGCTGGCGGACCGGTACGGATGGTGCCGGCGCTCGCCTTCGCCGCAGCGCCCCGAATGCACTCCGGAGGCGCCTTGGGTCTGCGCCATGATGAGGTGCCCGCGATCCTGCAGCGGGGCGAGCGGGTGCTCTCACGGCGCGAAGCCCAGAGCTACGGCGCAGGCGGCGAGGTCAACGTCACCATCATGGCCCGCGATGCCGAGAGCTTCCGCCAGTCACGCACACAGGTCGCGGCCGACATCGCCCGCGCCGTGTCGCTCGGCCGGAGGGGCATGTGATGGCGTTTCATGATGTCAGGTTTCCCGACAATATCAGCAGGGGCGCACGCGGCGGTCCTGAGCGGCGCACGCAGATCGTCGAGCTCGCCTCAGGCGACGAGGAGCGCAACGCCAGCTGGGCTAATTCGCGCCGCCGCTACGACGTCGCCTACGGCATCCGCCGCGCCGATGACCTGGCGGCGGTCGTCGCGTTCTTCGAGGCGCGCAACGGGCGGCTTCACGGCTTCCGCTTCAAGGACTGGGGCGATCACAAGTCGTGCCTGCCGTCGCAGGCGCCGGCCGCAAGCGATCAGCAGATCGGGACCGGCGATGGCGCGGCGACCGCCTTCCAGCTGGTGAAGCGCTACGCCTCCGGCGCGCAATCGTGGACGCGCGCCATCGCCAAGCCGATGGCAGACACCGTGCGCATCGCGCTCGGCGGGGTCGAGCAGCTTTCCGGCTGGTCGGTTGATACCACGACCGGCGTCGTCAGCTTCAGCGCCGCGCCGGGCGCTGGTGTCGCCATCACTGCGGGCTTCGAATTCGACGTACCCGTCCGCTTCGACACCGACGCGCTCGACGTGACGCTCGACCTCGAGCGGCTCGGCTCGATCACGTCCATTCCACTTCTGGAGATCCGGCGATGAAGTCGCTCGACCCAAACTTCCAGGCACATCTTGATGAGGGCACGACGACGCTCGCCTGATGCTGGCGGATCACCCGTGCCGACGGCGTCACCTTCGGCTTCACCGATCATGACCGGACGCTGACCTTCGACAGCACCGACTTCGAACCGGAGAGCGGGCTCACGGCATCCGAGGTGCGTTCGGGCTCGGACCTCTCGGTCGATGCGCAGGATGCCGAGGGCGTGCTGACCTCCGACCGCATCACCGAGACGGACATTCTCGATGGTCGCTGGGACAATGCGGAGGTCGAGGTCTGGCGGGTCAACTGGTCGAACACGGGTCAGCGCGTGCTGATGCGCCGCGGCGCCATCGGCCAGATCCGGCGCGGTCGCCTGGCATTCGTCGCAGAAGTTCGGTCGCTCGCCCATGTGCTCGGCCAGACGGTTGGACGGACATTCCAGGCCAGTTGCGACGCGGAGCTCGGCGATGTGCGCTGTGAGGTCGATCTCGAGGATCCCGCCTTCAAAGGCACCGGTGCCGTCATTGATCTGCTGCGCGACCGCGCCTTCACCGCCTCAGGGCTCGGCGGTTTCACCTCAGGCTGGTTCACCTTCGGCACGCTGAACTGGACGAGCGGAGCGAACGTGGGGCGGCGCACCGAGGTGCTGGGCCATGACGTCACGGACGGCGTCGCGGTGCTGACGCTACTGGAAGCGCCGGTGCGCGCGATCACCGAGAGCGACGGCTTCACCATCCGCGCCGGCTGCGACAAGCGCATCGAGACCTGCGGGACGAAGTTCGCCAACACCGCCAACTTCCGGGGCTTTCCGCACATCCCCGGCCAGGACACCATCCTGCGCTACGCCACAAGAGACGGCAGCCACGACGGAGGGGTGTTGTGATCCCCGCCCATCCAGAGCGCATCATCACCACCGCGCGCTCCTGGCTCGGCACCCCATACCACGATCAGGCCTCCCTCAAAGGCGTGGGTTGCGACTGCCTTGGGCTCGCTCGCGGGGTTTGGCGCGAGGTGGTGGGGTCCGAGCCATTCACGATCCCGCGCTACAGCCGCGACTGGGGTGAAACTGGTCCGCGCGAAGTTCTGGCCGAGGGCGCACGGCGCATGATGATCGAGGTCGAACCCTCATATGCCGGTCCCGGCGCGCTGGTCCTCTTCCGCATGAAGCCCCGCGCCATCGCCAAGCATGTGGGAATTCTGACCGCGCCAAAGAGCTTCCTCCACGCTTATGAGCGGCTCGGCGTGATCGAGGAGCCGCTCACCCATGCCTGGCGCCGGCGCATCGCCTTCGCTTTCCTCTTCCCGGAAAAGATCTGATCCACCATGGCAACTCTCGTTCTCGGCGTGGCTGGCGCTGCCATCGGCGGCAGCATCGGCGGGGCCATCCTTGGCGTGAGCGCCGCGACGATTGGCGGCTTCGTCGGCTCCGCAATTGGTTCTGTCGTCGACAGCTGGATCATTTCCTCGTTGGCGCCCACCCAGCGGATCGAAGGGCCGCGGCTCGACAGCTTGCGCATCACGTCGTCCACCGAGGAGCCGTCATCCCCCGTGTCTATGGACGGATGCGGATGGGCGGCAACATCATCTGGGCGACCGATTTCCGCGAGGAGATCAACACGACCACGCAGGGTGGCGGCAAAGGTGGCGGCGGCGGCAAGGACCAGACCACCGAGTACCTCTACTATGCCTCCTTCGCCGTGGCCGTGTGTGAAGGTCCAATCACCGGGATCGGTCGCATCTGGGCCGATGGCAAGCTGCTTGATACTGCCGGGATCACCTGGCGCTGGTATCCGGGTGACGAGACACAGACGGCCGACCCATTCATTTCGGCCAAGATGGGCGCGGCGAGCACGCCCGCCTATCGCGGTACCGCCTACGTCGTCTTCGAAGAGCTGCCGCTCGGCAACTACGGCAACCGCCTGCCGCAGCTCTCCTTCGAAATCTTCCGTCCGCTCGCCGATCCCGACACCGCTGAGGGTTTGACGCAGGCGGTCACGATGATCCCCGCCTCCGGCGAGTTCACCTATGCGACGGAAAGCATTCGCAAGGGGAGCAGCGGCGAGCAAACGCCCGAAAACCTGAACGCACTCTCGGACACCGCTGACATGATGGTGGCACTCGACCGGCTGCAGGCCATGGCGCCGAAGGTCGAAAGCGTCAGCCTGGTCGTCGCCTGGTTCGGCAACGATCTGCGCGCGGGGGCGTGCCAGATCAAGCCCGGCGTCGAATACGCGGAGAAGACCACGAGCCCGAAGACGTGGAGCGTCAACGGCGTCAGCCGGGCTGCTGCCCATCTGGTCAGTCGCGATGACGAGGACCGGCCGGTCTATGGAGGGACTCCCGCCGACTTCGCCGTGGTGCAGGCGATCAAGGAGATGAAGGCCCGCGGCCTGCGCGTCACCTTCTATCCCTTCATCCTGATGGATGTTCCGCCTGGGAACACCTTACCGAACCCGTACTCGGACAACGCCGCCGAGACTGGCCAGCCCACTTTCCCGTGGCGCGGCCGGATCATCTGTTCGCCCGCAGCCGGCTATGCTGGCAGCGTCGACAAGACCGCCACGGCGGGCACACAGGTCGCAGCGTTCTTCGGCGGGGCCAGTTCGTCCGACTTCGCGGTGTCTGGAGAGACCGTCTCGTGGATCGGTGCCTCCGGGGACTGGGGTCTGCGCCGCATGGTGCTGCACTACGCTCATCTCTGCGCGGCGGCAGGTGGCGTCGATGCCTTCCTGATCGGCACCGAAATGCGGGGGCTGACCACGATCCGCGCGGGAGCCAGCACCTATCCCACGGTGCAGGCGTTACGCGATCTTGCCGCCGATGTGCGCAGCATCCTCGGCGGTGCGACCGAGATCAGTTACGCCGCGGATTGGAGCGAGTATTTCGGGCACCAGCCGGCGGACGGCTCCGGCGATGTCTACTTCCACCTCGACCCGCTCTGGGGCGATCCGCAGATCGATTTTGTCGGCATCGACAACTACATGCCGTTGTCCGACTGGCGTGATGGCTTCGAGCATCTCGACGCGGCCGAGGGCTGGCCCGCGATCTACGATCGCGCCTATCTGCAGGGGAACATCGCGGGCGGCGAAGGCTTCGACTGGTTCTATGCCAGCGCGACGGACCGCTCGGCGCAGGTGCGCACCCCTATCACCGATGGTGCCGCCAGCAAGCCGTGGGTCTTCCGCTACAAGGATCTGCGCAGCTGGTGGTCGAACCCGCATTACGACCGCCCCGGCGGAGTGGAGAGCGGGACGCCGACGGCATGGGCGCCAGAGTCCAAGCCCGTCCGCTTCACCGAGCTCGGCTGTCCCGCGATTGACCGCGGCACCAACCAGCCGAACGTGTTCTTCGATCCGAAGTCTTCCGAGAGCTTCGTGCCGCATTTCTCGCGCGGCTGGCGCGACGACGCCATCCAGCGGGCATACCTCGAGGCAACCTATCTGTTCTGGAGCAACGGCGAGAACAACCCGCTGTCGTCGATCTACGGCGACCGGATGGTGCACGTCCCCGAATGCGCCGCCTGGACCTGGGACGCGCGGCCATATCCGTTCTTCCCCGAGCTGACCGACGTCTGGACGGACGGACCGAACTGGCGGCTCGGGCACTGGCTGACCGGCCGCCTCGGGGCTGTATCGCTGGCCGCGCTTGTCCGCCATCTCTGCCTGCGCGCCGGGATGCCAGAGGACAGGATCGACGTCTCCGGCCTCTGGGGCGCGATCGAGGGCTACGCCATCGGCGCGCTCGAAAGTCCGCGCGCCTCAATCACCACGCTGTCGCGCCACTTCGGCTTCGATGCCGTTGAGACCGAAGGCGTGATCCGCTTCCTGATGCGCGGGCGGGCTGCGGTCGCCAGCGTGACGCCGGAGGATCTCGTCGCCGCGCGCGAGGGCGACGTGCTCGAACTCACGCGGGGCCAGGAGACGGAGCTGCCGCAGGCATTGAAGTGGCAGGTGGCCCGCGCCGACGAGGATTACGACGCCGCACTCGTCGAGGCCCGGCGCATCACCGTGGATACGAGCCGCATCGCCTCCGAGAGCTTCCCGTTCGCCGTGCCGCCCGAGGAGGCCGAGCGGCGCTGCCGTCGCGCGCTCATGGAAGCCTGGTCCGGGCGCGAGAGCGCCGTCTTCCGCCTGCCGCCGTCGCGGCTGGCGCTCGATCCGGCCGACGTCATCACGCTGGTTCATGACGGACGTAATGTCCCCCTGCGCTTCGTCTCGACCGCCGACACAGAGTCACGGAGTATCGAGGCTCTCTGCCAGGACCGAGAAGCCTACGATCTGCCGCCCGGTGCGCCACGCCCCGCGGCGCTGTCGAAGGCGGTGGTGTTCGGTGCACCCGAAGCTGTCCTCCTCGATCTGCCGCAACTGAGCGAGAATCAGCCCGCGCATCGGCCTTTCGCCGCGGCCCATGCCGTGCCGTGGCCGGGCCAGATGGCCGTTTTCCGAAGCCCTTCAACGGACGGCTTCGAACTGCTGACAAGCTTCGGAACACGGGCGCGTATCGGTGTTCTGGCTTTTGACTTCTGGTCGGGGCCAACCTCGCGCTTCGATCTCGGCAACGTACTGATTGTCGATCTGCTCTCGGGCACACTCGAGAGCGTCACCGATCTGACCCTGTTGGGTGGCGCCAACGCGCTCGCCATCGAGAGCACACCCGGCGCCTGGGAGATCGTTCAGGCGGGATCGGCCGAGCTCACCGCGCCGGGCCGCTACCGGCTGACGCGGCTCCTGCGCGGCCAGCGCGGCACGGAAGGCGCAGTGGGCAATCCCGCGCCCGCGGGTGCTCGGGCCGTCGTGCTCGACGACCGCCTCGCCTCTCTGCCGATCGCCGAGGCCGATCTCGGACTGCCGTGGAACTGGCGCATCGGCCCCGCAAGCCGGCCCATGAGCGACGAGACTTACGCGGCGCAGGGCTTTACGCCGGAGGGTGTGGGGCTCCGGCCGTTCTCGGTCGCCCGTGTCGAGCAGCCATGGCGAACGCCGCGCACGCCCGGCGATCTGACGATCCGCTGGACCCGCCGCTCGCGGTCCCTCTCGGCCGACAACTGGGGCGTGGTCGAGGTGTCGCTGTCCGAAGAGACGGAAGCCTACGAGCTCGAGATCCTCGACGGGGCAACCGTCAAGCGGGTCCTGTCCGCTGCCAACCCCAGCGCGCTCTACACCGCCGCCCAGCAGACCGCCGACTGGGGCGCACCGCTCGGCCCCGGCGACACGCTCACCATCCGCATCTTCCAGCTCTCCGCCCTCGTCGGGCGGGGCGCGCCCAAGACCGTCACGCTCAGCTTCTGAAGGCTTTCCCCATGTCCGATGCCACCACCCACCTCCTGCTACCCTACATCCTGGCGGCACAGGCGCAGAAGCATGTCACCCACAACGAGGCGCTGCGGCTGCTCGATGGGCTCGTCCAGCTTTCCGTCCTCGACCGCGACCTGACCGCACCGCCCGGCAGTCCTGCCGATGGTGATCGCCACATCGTCGGCTCGGGCGCCACCGGGGCATGGGCGGGATGGGACCTGAACGTCGCGCTCTGGACCGACGGGGCCTGGCTGCGCCTGCCGCCATGCGCGGGCTGGCGGGCATGGGTGGAGGACGAAGGGCTGCTGCTGGTCTACGATGGTTCCGTTTGGATCGGCACCACCCCGACGGCGCTGCAGAACCTTGCGCTGCTTGGGTTGGGCACCACCGCCGACCCGGCCAACCCGTTCTCGGCCAAGCTCAACGCCGCGCTCTGGACCGCGAAAACCTTCGCCGAAGGTGGCACCGGCGATCTCTTCTACACCATGAACAAGGAGACCGCGGGCGATGACCTCGGGCTGACGCTGCAGACCGGATTCGTCACCAAGGCGCTGATGGGCCTCTTCGGCTCGGACAGGTTCCGGCTGGCAGTCTCCGCCGACGGTAACAGCTTCTTCGACGGACTGATCGTCGACAACGCCACCGGCATCGTCGACCAGCCCCGGCTGCCGCGCTTCAAGGGCTACACCAACTACGACAACTACGTCGCCGTCGACACCTGGACGAAGATCGGCATCAACAACACTGACTATAACGATCAGGGCGCCTTCGATGCTGGCAACAACCGCTTCGTCGCGCCCGTCGCCGGCACCTACCTCTTCGGCGCGACTCTGCTCTACAAGATCAATTCCAGCACCAATGCGCGGATGCGCGGACGGCTCGTGCTGAACGGAAGTACCGAAATCCGGGGCTCGCGGGGGGAGATTTCGGGGGCGCACGCCTCCGAGGCGACGGCGCTCTGGCTGCAGACCATGGTGCCGCTCGCCCAAGGCGACACCGTCGAGCTGCAGGGCACCTTCCGGGCCGCCGACGGATACTTCGCGGCCGATCACACGTCCTTCTGGGGCTGCAAGGTCGGGTGAATGCGCTGAAGGACGGTGCCGTGATGCGGGAGCAGGCACGCACGTGCAGAATGATGGGATCCGAAATGTCGAGATCGGGGAGAGTGGCTTCTCTTCGGCCAATAGACACAGATGCGAACGCCGGGCAGGCCGCCGAAAGCATCGCACGCGTGCAACCGGCGCTCCGCATGATGAAGCTGGCGCCGGAGCGAACTCCGGCGCCGTTCGCTCAGCGGGTCGGGCCGCCGTAGACGATGCCATTCGGCCGATCACCGACCGGCACCGTCCTCACCACTTCCTGTCTCTCGACGTTGATGATCGAGACGCTGTCATCGGCGATATTCGTCACGAACACGTAAGCCCCGTCCGCCGATGCCGACACGCCGTGGGCGCCGCCGCCGGTGGTGAGGGTCTTCACAACCTGCCCGGTCGCGGTGTCGATTACGGACACGGTGTCGTTCGGCTCTGCGTCCGTGCCCTGGTTGGCCACGTAGACATAGGCTCCATCCGGGGTCGCGAACATCTGGATCGGGTTCGGCCCCACATCGATCCTGTTCGTCACCTCGCGGGTCGATGTGTCGATCACGGCGACACGGTTCTCGTCTCGAAGCGAGACATAGACCTGATCGCCCGAGGGCGTGAACCCGACCTGAACGGGCGCGGTCCCGACCGGAATGCGCGCCACCTCGGAAAGCGCCTGCGTGTCGATGACGGATACGGACCCGTCCTCGACATTGGCAACGTAAAGCTCGGTCTCATCGGGGCTGAGCCGCAGGCCGTGCGGATAGTCCCCGGTCGCGACACGCCCGATGACTTCGGCCCGTGCGAGGTCGACCACGGCGATCTCGTCTCCGCCGGCCAACGAGACATAGGCGCGCGCCAGCCGGTCGGCGACCACGTGGGCCGGGTGGGAGCCCACCGCCACGGTCGCCTTGGGCGTCGCGACGTTCTGCGGATCGAGAATGACCAGCAGACCTTCGGCCGCGCCGTCCGCGCCGTGCCCGTGCCCGTCCGACCCGTGATCCCCCTCGGTGGCAGGATCGCCAACGGCCAGCAGCATCTTGCCATCGGGCGTCAGATCGACGTTGTGGGGCGCGACCGGGATCGAAACCGTGTCGACCGCTCCCGTGCCGAGATCGATGGCGCTGATGGAGTTGCCGCCTTCATTGGCGGAATAGACGGTCCCGCCGGTCTGACCAAAGGACGCCGGCGCCTCGCCAGCGTTCGCCTCCAGCCATGCCTGCATTTCGGCGATCTCGCCTTCCTGCGCCGCGATGATCTGCTCCGCCCATGCCCTGGTCTGCGGATCGTTCCCGTATTGCTGGACGATCCTGGCCATGTCGATCGCGCCCTGATGATGCGGGATCATACCCCGGACGAAGGCGACATCCGGATCGTCGGCCATGACGCCATCCATCATCGGTCCGTGCATTTCATTCATCGATTCGACGTAGGCCCGGGTGAAATCGGGAAGGCTTTCGTTCGCATGGGGGGCCTGCGCGTTTGGCGAAGTCATCATCCCCTGCTTCATTCCGCCCTGCATCATCTGGTGCATCGCACCCATGCATTCCGGGGTCATGGCCTGCATCATGGCCTGACACTGCTCGGGCATCATCCCTTGCATGCCGGGCATCTGGCCTGAAGGCGGCGTTGGAGCGGGCGCCTGCTGCACTTGCGCGGGCGGGGTTCCGGGGTGGTGGGTGTCATGCCCGGCCTGCGCGAGGGCAGCGCCGGGCAGGCCTGCCAGCAGGCTGACAGAAAGGGCGATTGCGGTTCGGTTCATTGATCTGATCCTTTGGTTCCGGAGCGTCGGCCCGGATTCGCGGACGCGGTTCTCCGTTCTGTTCGCTGGTCTTTCGGGTTTGCGCCGGAGCGGCCGGAGACATCTCTCGCTCTCGCGGCGATCCCTGCGCATCACGCAGCGGCGAGACGCGGCGGCCTCAGGATGCCTTCGGGTGATCGGTCGTGCGGATCATGGCGCACAACCGTGAAAGCCTCACCGTTCACGGGCGGGCCGAACTCCGGCGGCGCGACGAGAACCGCGGCGGCCAGACAGGTCTGGCAGCAATCCACCAGATTTGGGCTAACGTCCGTATTCACGCAGCCAGCACTTGGACCTGCGCCATGGTCGTCCGGCATATGATGCTCGGCGCAGTGGCTTGCCGTAGCGGCGGCCTGTTGCTGGTGGATGGCATGTCCGGCGGGGCTGGCATGTACCGGGACCTGCAGAACCAGGGCGCCGATGGCAAGCACCAGAATGCTGACCGCAAACTGGCGCAATTGTCCGCATCTCGCCCGGAAAACAGCTCGCGCGCGCCCGCTCATGCGCCGCCTTCCTTCCCGGTCACACGCCGGGCCCGTGCGAGGCCAAGTTCACGTCGCGCGCCACCCGACGCCGCGAGACCGCCCGGCTGACGGAGGCAAGCCGCCTCGGCCAGGTGCTGCTTCGGAATTTTCGCAAGCTGGGCGGTCATGTCGGGCCTGCCTGTGTCAGATTTCCCGCGAACCGAGGAAGCGCCCGAAGGTCCGGGTGGTCGGGCCGAACAGGAACGCTTGATAAGGCTCGGGATTGACGCCCGGGAAATCCATGCCGGGCGAGCCGGCAGGCATTCCGGGAACGGCCAGTCCGGTCGCGTCAGGCCGCTCGGCCAGCAGGCGGCGGATCGCTACGGCCGGCACATGGCCCTCGACCACGTAGCCGCCCACCTCGGCGGTGTGGCACGATGCCATCTCGGCCGGCACGCCGAGCCGCTGCTTGAGGCTGTCCATATCGGCGAATTCCACCACCCGCACCGGGAAGCCTGCGGCCTCGATATGCGCGACCCAGCCATCGCAGCAGCCGCAGGACGGATCCTTGGTGACGCTGACCAGAGGCAGCGCTTCGGCATGTCCCCGTCCTGGCATGGACATCAGCAGGGGGAGAGCGCCGGCAGCCGCCAGAACGGCGCGCCGGCTGATGCGGTGATCGTTTCTCATCTTCAAACCTCGTTTGATGGATTGCATTGTCGCGCCATTATGGTCCGGGGGGACGCACAAAGGGGTGAGCAGCAAATCGAAGGCCGCGGCACCGCCATCACAGCCTCACCTTCCGCAAACGCGCAGCATTGGCGATGACGCTGACCGAGGACAGTGCCATGGCGGCCGCCGCGATGATCGGCGACAGCAGGATGCCGAAGAACGGATACAGCACGCCCGCCGCGACCGGCACGCCCAAGGCGTTGTAGATGAAGGCGAAGAACAGGTTCTGGCGGATGTTCCCCATGACCGCTTCCGAGAGCCGGCGGGCGCGGACGATGCCGGTCAGATCGCCCTTGAGCAAGGTGACGCCCGCGCTCTCCATCGCCACGTCGGTGCCGGTGCCCATGGCGATGCCGACATCCGCGGCCGCCAGCGCCGGCGCATCGTTGACGCCGTCGCCGGCCATCGCCACCACCTCGCCCGCCGCCTTGTGACGCTGCACGACCGCGCTCTTTTGATCGGGCAGAACCTCGGCCTCGACCTCGTCGATGCCGAGCTGGCGCGCGACGGCCTTCGCCGTGATCCAGTTGTCGCCGGTGAGCATAACCACCCGGATCCCTTGCGCCTTCAGCGCGGCGAGCGCCTCGGGCGTCGATGGCTTGACCGGATCGGCGATGGCGAAGATGGCAGCGACGCGGCCCTCCACCCCCATGAAGATCGCGGTTGCCCCGTCCTCGCGCAGCCGGTCGGCCTCATCGGCCAGCGGCGCGACGTCGACGCCCTGCTCGGCGAGGAACTTGGCATTGCCGAGGGGAATGCGCTTGCCCTCGACCGTGCCGTAAGCGCCCTTGCCGGTCGGCGAGTCGAAATCCGCAACCGGTGCAGTCGCGATCCCGCGCTCCTCGGCCGCGCGCACGATGGCCAGCGCCAGCGGATGCTCGCTGGCGCGTTCGACGCTGGCGGCAAGCCGCAGGGCCTCGTCCTCGGTAAAGCCGGGGGCGGGAACGATGGCGGTGACGGCGGGCCGGCCCTCGGTAAGCGTGCCGGTCTTGTCGACGATGATTGTATTGACCTTCTCCATATGCTCCAGCGCCTCGGCATTCTTGATCAGGACGCCGTTCTGCGCGCCGCGCCCGACGCCGACCATGATCGACATCGGCGTCGCCAGCCCGAGCGCGCAGGGGCAGGCGATGATGAGAACGGAAACCGCCGCGATCAGACCGAAGGAGAAGCGCGGCTCCGGGCCCCAGATCGACCAGGCGATGAAGGCGAGGACCGCGATCACGATCACCGCCGGCACGAACCACCCCGATACTTGGTCGGCGAGGCGCTGGATCGGCGCGCGCGAGCGCTGCGCCTCGGCGACGAGCTGGACGATCTGCGACAGCATGGTGTCGCGGCCGACCTTGCGGGCCTCGATCACCAGCGCGCCGGACTGGTTCATGGTGCCGCCGATGGCAGATGCGCCGACCTCCTTGGTCACCGGCATGGACTCGCCGGTCACCATCGATTCATCGACGGCGCTGCGGCCTTCCAGCACTTCGCCATCGACCGGTACCTTCTCGCCGGGTCGCACCCGCAGGCGGTCGCCGACATGAACGCTATCAAGCTGAACCTCCTCCTCGGTGCCGTCGTCACGGATGATCCGGGCGGTCTTGGGGGCGAGGTCGAGCAGCGCACGAATCGCGCCGCTGGTGCTTTCGCGCGCCCGCAGCTCAAGCACCTGCCCAAGCAGCACCAGCACGGTGATGACCGCCGCGGCCTCGAAGTAGACCGCGACGGACCCGTCCGGCTGCCGGAACGCATCCGGGAAGATGCCCGGCGCCAGCGTCGCCACAGTGCTGTAGATCCAGGCCGCACCCGTGCCCATGGCGATCAGGGTGAACATGTTGAGGCTGCGGTTGAGCAGCGATTGCCAGCCGCGCCGGAAAAATGGCCATCCGGCCCAGAGGACAGCCGGCGTGGCGAAGACAAGTTGCAACCAGTTGGAGGTCCGCAGACTGATATAGTGGTGCAGACCGAAGAAATGGACGCCCATCTCGAGGATCACCACAGGAATCGTCAGCACCAGCCCGATCCAGAAACGGCGCGTCATGTCGATCAATTCAAGATTAGGCTCGGCCTCGAGGCTGGCCAGCACCGGCTCCAGCCCCATGCCGCAGATCGGGCACGAACCCGGGCCGACCTGCCGGATCTCCGGATGCATCGGGCAGGTGTAGATCGTCCCCTCGGGAACCGGCTCTGCCTTGGCCGCCGCCGCGGCGGCCGGATCGAGATAGCGTTCGGGGTCGGCCAGGAACTTCGCGCGGCAACCCGCCGAACAGAAGTAATAGGGCCGGCCGGCATGCTCGGCCTTGTGCGCGGCCGTGTGGGGATCGACCATCATTCCGCAGACCGGGTCCTTGACCTTGTGCGTGTCGTCCTGGGCGACGGCCGCGTGATCATGCGCATGACCGTGGGCGGAATGAGCGTGAGTCTGGTTCTGGTGATCGTGTTCGGTCTTGCTGGTCATGTTCACGCCTCCTCGGCGTTTCCTGAGCTTGCCTTTTACCTGTTCTGCGCCTTCCAATCGCTGGAAGGTCAAGAGGCGATCGGAAGCCGGAGTTCCTGCCCGTCAGTGATTGCCGTGGACCTTTCCGACGCTTGCCTGCCCTGGCCCGGCATGTGACCGCATGATGTCGATGTCGGCTGCAGTCTCCTCACCGTCGAGGCAGTATTCCTCTATCTGGATGGTCGAGAAGTAGATGTTGAATCGCTCGCGCAGGAGACTACTCGCCTGCCGCAGCACCCGCTCGCCATCCTGCCAGTCCCGAACGCAGATGTGGCTCGAGAAGACATTGCGCCCGGATGTCAGGCTCCAGGCATGGACGTGATGCACATCGGTAACCCCCTCCACCTGTCGGATGGCCTCGATGGCGGCTTCCAGGTCGAGGTCTTCCGGCGTGCCTTGCAACAGGATGTGCAATGCCTCGCGCAGAATGCCCCAGGAGGCCCAGAGCAGCACCAGCCCGAAGGCCATGCCAAGCAGCGGGTCGATGGCCAGAAAGCCCGTGAACCGGATCACCAGTGCCGAGATGATGATCAGGAAGCTGCCGACGAAGGTCTGCAGGATGTGCCAATAGGCGCCGCGCATGTTCAGGTTGTCCTTCTGGCGCTCGTAGAGCAGCCAGAGCGCGACAAGCTCGGTGGCGATCCCGCCCGCAGCGGCAAACAGCATCGGCGTCGTGGCAAGCTCGATCGGCTCCATGAGACGCATCGCACCCATCCACAGCACGAAAAGCGCCATCGCGACGAGAAAAAGGCCGTTGAAAAGCGCGCCAAGGATCTCGGCCCGGACATAACCGAAGGTGCGCGCCGGGTTGGATTTCCGCTCGGTCAAGCGTAGCGCGACCAGCGCGATGAGCACGCCGCCGACTGCCGAGAAAGTGTGGAAGGCATCGGAGATGACGGCGACCGAGCCCGTCCAGATGCCGATTCCCAGCTCGATGACAAAGTAAAGGCCGGTGAGCCAGCCCGAGATGACAAGCGCCTTGCGATCGCCGCCCGCGGGCATGTGACCGGCATGGCCGCCGTGAGACATCGACATGAGTCCGCCTCCTTGTTGCTTAGGGAGAACGCCGGCATCCGGCGTCCTCTGCCTGGCCTATGCGCTGACCGCGAATTCGGTCATCATCCCGGTCTCGAGATGCGGCATGTGGTGGCAATGCAGCATCCAGCGCGCGGCCTCGCCGGCGTCGAGCGCGATATCGACCATCGACATCGGCGGCACATACACCGTGTCCCGCAGCGCGCCGCGGACCGCACGTCCGTTCAGCCCGACGACCTGGAACACATGCCCGTGCAGATGCATCGGGTGGCCCATCATCGACATGTTGTGGAAGGACAGCACGACCCGCTCGCCGCTGCGCGCGGAAAGCGGGCGATGCTGGCCCCAGACAGCACCGTTGATGGTCCAGACATAGGGCTGCATCGTGCCGCCCAGCATCACCATGTGGCTGCGGTCTACCGGCCGATCCGGCAGGGCATCGGCGGCGATCAGGCGCGACTCCTGCGCAAGGTCGGTGTCGAAGGAAGGCGCTTCGGCCTCCGCCATGGTGTCGATGCGTCGGACGTCGGCGCCCTGCGTGGCAAGGATCAGCCCGGTGCGCTCGCGCGCGCCTTCCCGCAGCGCGAGGATCGGCCAGGCGCCGCCCTCCTGCGGCAGGTCGATCTCGAGATCGAGCCGCTGGCCCATGGCCAGGCCGAAGCGCGTGCCGGAAAGCGGCTGAACGGCATGGCCATCGACCGCGATCAGTCGCGCGGGCGCGGCTCCGGTGTCGATCCAGAACACCGTCGCTGCTGCGGCGTTGATCACCCGCAGGCGGATGCGCCCGCCGCGCTCTACCTGCACCACCTCGGGGTCTGACAGCGTGCGGTCGTTAGCAAGATATGCGTCCCAGTCGTAGTCGTTGAGGTCCATCGCCATGCCGTCCATGGCACCCATCCCCATCATGCCGCCCATGGCGCCATGATCCATGCCGCCCATTGGCATGTTCCCCATCGCGCCGTGGTCCATCGCGGCCATGCCGCCCATGCCCGCACCATGGCCGCCTCCGTGACCACCGGCGGCCTCGTGACCGCCAAGGATCTCGGCCATCACCTCCTCGGGCGCCTTGAACGAGAAATCATGCAGGAACAGCACCACCTCCTGCCGGTCGGCAGCGATATCCTCGGAGCTGCGCACGATCAGCGGTGCGGCCAGAAGGCGCATCTCGTGCAGCGGCACATGCGCGTGCATCCAGTAGGTGCCGGGCAGCGGCGCGAAGTCATAGGCGCGCGTCTCGCCGGGGGCGAGCATCGGCAAAGGCATGTCGGGCACGCCATCCTGTGCGTTGGGCGGGATCTGGCCGTGCCAGTGGATCAGCGTGTCAACATCGAGATCGTTGGTCAGATCCACCCGGAACCGCGCGCCGGGATCGAGTGTCAGGCCCTGTCCGGTCGGCCCGGCAAGACCCCAGACCGTGGCAGCGCGGCCGTCGATGTC
Organism: Devosia honganensis; assembly: GCF_042648785.1. NCBI lineage: Bacteria > Pseudomonadati > Pseudomonadota > Alphaproteobacteria > Hyphomicrobiales > Devosiaceae > Devosia > Devosia honganensis. The sequence continues at coordinate 1,239,431 of NZ_JBHRYD010000001.1, read as the reverse complement.
CAGCGTCCGGGTGGCGGCGTGCAGCGACAGCGGGGCCAAGCCCTGCGCTGCCGCGATGCGGGGCAGATGCGCATGGGCCAGCACGGCTGCGCCAGCGGCAAGAAAGCCGCGTCTTGAAAGGGTATTCATGGTCGTCTCCTCGGGACAGCCTGTCCCGTTCATCAAAACCGACAGGACGCCGCGGGCCTCGGCCCGGACGCGTGATCAGAGGAGACGAAATTTGGGAGGTCGGTCGTTCAGCGCAGGTGCCCGGCTGGCGACGATTGCACCGGAGGGCAGGTCATGGCTGGCGGGCGCGTAATCGCTGCCAGAGCCTTCGCCAGGGGAGGTCAGGAAGACCGAAAGACCTGCGCAAAGCACCTCACAGGCTTCGGCATCACCTGAGCCGCAGTGCTGATCACCATCACAGGGATTTTCGCTGCCGGTCGCAACCTGCATCATCTCGCCGACATGCACCGAGTGATCCGGCTCTGCGCTCAAGCCCGCCGCATGCGCGGACGTCACCGTCGTTATGACGGCGATCGCGAGTACGGCAATCATGGTGATGAAGCGCGAGAACATGCGGGAAAGATAGGCGCTGGTCACGGGAATGTCCATTGCCCCCAACGTCGCGCCTCTGGCAGAAATTCAATCTCGGCATGTAGCCGATTGAAATTCTTCACCAGCAGTCATGCAACTCATGCGCAATGAACTCCGTAAGATCTTGTGGCTCGGGTTGCTCCTCGGCGGCCTGATCCTGGCGGTCCTCGTTGGATGGCATCAGGTCCGTACCGCGTCCACCGCCGCGTCATCTGCAGAAGTCTTCGAACAAGGCCGGCAGGTCTATGCGGACCAATGTGCGACCTGCCACGGTGCGCACCTCGAGGGGCAGCCGGACTGGAAGACGCCCCTTCCGTCCGGGCGTCTCCCGGCGCCACCGCACGATGCCGGCGGCCACACTTGGCACCATCCCGATGACATCCTGTTCCGCATCGTCAAGGAAGGCACGGCCGCCATCGTCGGGGGCGGCTATGAGAGCGACATGCCGGGGTTTGCCGATGTCCTCAGCGACGCCGAGATCCGGGCTGTCCTCGTCTATATCAAGAGCACCTGGCCAGCGCGCGAGCGGACCTACCAGGAGAATGTGTCGCAGGCACGCTGAGCGATGACGGCACCTTCGGGATGGAGCTTCGTTGCAGGCCGGAGCTGCCGAGCAACCGGCAGTTCAGTTTCACGAGGCCAGCCCGGTGACAGTTGAGACTGCCGGACAGAAGCGGCATATTTGGATCGGCATGATGGCGAAACTTTTGGGAGCGATTTTTGTGGGATTATTCATGGCTTACCTCGCGTTTGAAGCACGCTTGACCTTGGCGCAACCTCGGGGTTTCTCTCGATGAACAATCCGGGCTCCAGTTCATCGGATCGAGTTCAGGACCGCACGGAGCGGCTCAACAAGAACTGCTTCTGCGTTACACTGGACGTTCCATCGCTGCGCGAAGCGATGGAGCACGAGGCTGGTGAGCCGGCGTTCTTCGAGACGTTCATCCGCCCCAAAGCCCATCTGTTCTCGCACGTGCCAGTGTTCGTTTCGGCCACCACGGTGGATGAGATGCGCGCGATCGCAGTGGCCGTGGAGACCACCGCCCAACTCGCGACATACAAGGCCGCAGTCCTCTCCTGGGCGCCGGAAATCGCGCGGGCGGATCACGGCCCGCTCGGGGCTTTGATGGGCTACGACTTTCATCTTCGTGAAGACGGCCCCCGGTTGATCGAAATCAACACCAACGCCGGCGGCGCGTTTCTCAATGCCTTTCTTGCGAGGGCGCAGCGCGCGTGTTGCGCCGAAATGGACATCCCCCCGACGCTGCTATCCTTCGAGGACGCGGCGTTCCACATGTTCCAGAACGAATGGATTCGGCAGCGGGGAACGGGCGCGCCACAACGCATCGCCATCGTCGATGACAGTCCGCCGGAACAGTATCTCTATCCCGAGTTCGTGCTCGCGCGGCAGGTTTTCGCGGCACGAGGAGTAGACGCGGTCATCGCCGACGCCGGTCGCTTTCGCTACGACGATGGTCGGCTCAGCGTCGATGGAAAGGCAATCGATCTCGTTTACAACCGGGTCACCGATTTCGCCTTCGATCAGCCCGAGCACAAGGCACTGCAGGAAGCCTACCGGGATGGCGCGGTGGTCGTGACGCCGAATCCGCACAACCACGCGCTCCTTGCCGACAAGCGCAACCTTTCGCTTCTTTCGAATGCCGCGACGCTTGAGGCATGGGGAGTGGAGCCGAGATTTCGCGCCCTGCTCGATGCTGTGCCACGCACCGTCCTAGTCAATCCCGACAACGCTGATGCGCTTTGGAAATCCCGCAAGGATCTGTTCTTCAAGCCGACCGGCGGACATGGCGGCAAGGCGGTATATCGTGGCGACAAGCTGACGAAAGGAGTCTGGGCGGAGATCGCGGAGGGCGGATACGTTGCTCAGACGCTGGTCCGCCCCAGCGAGCGCATGATCAAGATCGACGCGACACCCCAGAGGCGCAAAATGGACGTGCGACTGTATACCTATGATGGGCAGGTGCTTCTGGTGGCCGCGCGCCTTTATCAAGGTCAGACCACGAACTTCAGGACGCCAGGGGGCGGGTTCGCGCCGGTGTTCGTGATCTGAAGCGAGAACCGGTGGGGTGCTGTAATAGCGTTGGACGACAATGTACTGCCTGATCCTGAACGGCTCGCTGGTGTGGGAGACGTCGCCGACATAGTAACGATCCAAGATACCGAGCGTCACCTGCTGTACGTAGCGTCGACGCGTGCGCGGGATCGGCTGGTACTCTCAGGTGTGGAGCCCGGCTCTGAATTCTTGGACGATCTCCGGTAGCGACCGGATCAGAGCCTGCCTTACAGCTGCGGTTGCCTCGCAATCCGCAAAAAATCTGAGGCCAACGCTGTCGGCTGCACTGCGCCCTCATTCCGGTCGTTCGAACATCTAATGCGTTTCGACAAAAGCGGAAGTGAACCTAGGCAGCCCAATGCTCTGCTTAATAATGTTCGGGCGGCGTTGGCGCTGCATGATCGCAGGTTCCCTGGAAATTCGAACTTGGCATGGCGTCGCCTTGCAAATGGTTCGTTGCATACCCATGTATCAATATACGTTTTCAGCCTCTATGGCGACCTGATCCCTCCGGCACAGCCGGGTGCTTAGCGATCCCCGATTTTGCGAACGTTTGTTCCTTGCCGCATATTGCGGCCGGGTAATAGTTCACGGCCATCGGCCGGGACTTTGAAAGACCAACATATGATCAGCGGCACCGTCAAATTCTACAATACCACCAAAGTTTTTCGCTTCATTGCGCCAGGTGATGGCAGCAAGGATGCCTTCGCCCATGCCAGCGCCGTCGAGCGAGCCGGGCTTTCAAGCTTGGGCGAAGGACAGAAGATTTCCTACGACATCGAAGATGGACGGGACGGCCGCGCTGCGGCCATCAACCTTAAGCTTCCCTGACCGGTAGTTTGCCTCCACATGACGCAAAACTGACATCGTTCAGATCCACCCGCCCATTGGAAGAAGAAATGGCTATGATCCGGTTCGATTATGCCGCCGCCGCCGAGCTCTTTCCAAGCAAGAGCACGTTTAAATCAGCCCGGGTCGGCTACCGGCGCTTCACCACCGCTGCCGAAGCCGTGCGGTATGCCATCGAGGACATGCCAGCTCCCCTGCTGCGCGGCTCCTCGCTGGAAGTTGAGGAGGAGCGCTTCGACGGCTTTCAGATACGCGGCCTTTATGATGCTGCCGCTTTCCCCCTCGTGCGCGTCGCGCGGACATAAAAGCAAACCAGCCGTCACAGTGAAAGTTCTTGCACCTGGCGGTTCGGCTCTAATTCGGCCGACGGCTCTTAAGCGGCGCTCGTGACGAGATAAACAACAACCCAAGGGAGAATATCGATGCCTATTCCGAGCAAGATCATTCCTTTCAAACGCCAGGTCTATCCCGCCTTGGCCTCGGCGCAGGGGACAGAATATCCCCGTTTCGAGGCGGAACGCGCGCGCCCGGGGTTGCCATTGCGGATTACCCCGGGCTCAAAGGAAAAGCATGAGCAGCACACCTTCAGCTAACCGGACAGTGACGTTCCTGCTCCCTTTCAAACTGCCGGGCATGCAGGAACCGCATATGGCGGGGACATTCGAGATTCTTGCGGAAGAGGAACAGCTCGACGTCATGTGGGACGCGCATCGCACAACATTAAGCATTCTGTTGCGTTATCCCGGCCGCACCGAAGCCTTGCCCGTTACCGCCGGCGATCTTGAAGAGGCGATCCTCAATGATCGCCATTCGAACATAAATTCAGCGCTGTCCTAAACCATCAGATCAGCGTTCGTATTGCGACAGCAGCATGCTAAGCTGATCCCGGCGCGCTATCCCGCGCGTTTTTCCCGATACAGATCGGATTTCTCGTGAACCTCCCGGATTGGACTAAACCCGCACTCTACGGTGCGGGTGTCGGCGCCATTGCCCTGGCCATTATTGGCTTCACCTGGGGTGGCTGGGTCACCGGCGGTAGTGCTCAGGACATGGCAACCAAACAATCGGCGGCTGATGTCGTCTCGGCCCTGACGCCATACTGCGTGCAGCGCTCCCTCGACGACATCAATGCCGCGGCGGTGCTGGTCGAGTTCAATGCGGCAAGTGCATCGGGGCGCCGAGCCGTCATCGAAAAAGCAGGATGGGCCACCCCGCTGGGATCTGATGTGCCCAATCGCGCCTTGGCGCAGGCCTGTCAGCTCGCCCTGCAAGCCGAAACCTGAGCGGCCGCGCTCTGGCGAGCATAGGGATGGCGATTTTGCGAGGCAGGAATGGCAACGATGTACCTGGTGCAGACGTTCAAGCAAGTAGGCCGGAAGCTTGTTGCCCATCCGATCCAAGCCGCCAAGACGGCTGAAAGCGCGATGGCAACGGCCGAGCGGCTCGCGCCGACACGTGCTGGTGTCATCGCCTTTTCCCAGGAGGTCGACGTGGAAACCGACACCTATGACGAGCCACGCGTATTGCTCAGGCTGGGCAATCTGCCACCGGGGCTCATGGAATAGGCGGAGTTGCGGGAACACGCGGTAGGCTGAGTCCTGCCCTCCCGGCCTGTCCCCTTTCACCAATAAATAATCCGGGCTTCTTCCGGACGGCCGCCCGGCCGCATCCGGGCCGAGGAGCAATCATGGCCAAGGAACATAAGCGCAGTAATCGCGAGTTCAAAAAGCCCAAAAAGGTGCGGGAACCGGTCGCCGAGGCAGCCGCGACGCTGTCGAGCAAAGCGGTGCTGGAACGGATCGACCCCAAGAAGAAACGATGACCAAAGCGGCCGCAGCCGCGGGCGGCCAGATGCGGGCCGCCAGTCCCTGGCTCGATTCCGCCCCGGTACGCGAGGAATTGTTCGGTGTTGAGCGGCTCGAACAACATGCGCGCAGCCTGGCTTCCGCCCAGCGCATAACCGACCGCCCGCCCGCCGTGCTCTCGCTGCACAAAAGACTGAGAAGCAATGCGGCCGTCCTGCTGGCGGCCTATCGTGCCAGCGCCATGGAGATGGACAGCGATCGTGGCGTCGTGCCGGCAGCTGAATGGCTCCTCGACAATTATCACCTGGTCGAGGAGCAAATTCGCGAAATCCACGACGATCTGCCGCCAAATTACTACCGGCAATTGCCCAAGCTCGCCGATGGTCCATTCGCGGGTTATCCGCGAGTTTTCGGGCTGGCCTGGGCGTTCATCGCCCATACCGACAGCCATTTCGACCCGGAAACGCTGACCCGGTTCATCGACGCCTACCAGCAGGTCCAGCCCCTGACCATCGGCGAATTATGGGCTGTGGCGATCACTTTACGCATCGTGCTGGTGGAGAATTTACGCCGGCTGGCGGACCAGATCACGGCCGGCCGCAAGGCGCGCGCCGAGGGCGACGCACTCGCCGACCTGCTGCTCGCCTCCGGCGGTGGCGCGGCAATGGCGCGGATATCCGAGGCGCCTCTCAACGAGCTGTTTGCAGCGCAATTGGCCAAGCGGCTGCGCGATCACGATCCGAGCACCACGCCGGCCCAAGGCTGGCTCGAAGCCCGTCTCGCCCGACAGAACAGCTCCATCGAGACGGTTGTGCTGCACGCCCAGCAGCGCCAGGGCGCATCCAATGTCACGGTGCGCAATATCATCACCAGCATGCGGCTGATCTCCGACATCGACTGGACGGACCTGTTCGAAAGCGTCAGCCTGGTCGATGCAAAGCTAGGCGAAGCCGATGGTTTCACCCGCATGGATTTCGTCACACGCGATCTCTATCGCGGCGCCATCGAGCATCTGGCACGCGGTTCGCAGCTCTCCGAGCTCGATATTGCCCAAGCAGCCCTGTCGGCCGTTCGACAAAGCGATACACGTGTCGAAGCGGACCGGCAGAGCGATACAGGTTATCACCTGTTGGGACGCGGACGGCCGGCGCTCGAACGGGCCATCGGTTTCCGCATGCCCGGCCGGCTGCGTTTCAGGCGGCTGGCCGGCCGCCTCGGAATAGGCGGATATGTCCTGTCCATCGCCATCATCACCTTCGCCTTGCTGGGGCTGACCGGCTGGAGCCTGGCGGGCCTGGGGCTTCCCATGGCGCTGCTCTGGACGTTTCTGGCATTGGCGCTGCTCCCGGCCAGCGAACTGGCGACCGCGCTCGTTAATCGCGCCATTGGCTGGGGATTGGGATCCTCAAGCCTGCCTGGTCTTGAACTGGCGGAGGGTGTGCCGCCGGAGCTGCGCACACTGGTCGTGGTCCCGACGCTGCTCGTGGATCAGAAAACTCTTCTCGAAGACATCGAGCGGCTCGAAGTCCATTACCTATCCGGCGCAGGCGGTGATATCAGCTTTGCCCTGCTTACGGACGGGCTGGACGCCAAGGAGCAAATCCTCGACGGCGATGCCGCGCTTCTCGGCCTCGGCCGGGAGGCCATCGCTGCGCTCAACGCCAGGCATGGTCGCGGTCCCGCGGGTGATCGCTTCCTGCTCCTTAACCGCGAGCGCCGCTTCAATGCCAGCGAAGGCGTGTGGATGGGCTGGGAGCGCAAGCGCGGCAAGCTGCATGAACTCAACCGGCTGCTGCGCGGAGCGACCGATACCAGCTTTGTTACCGAAACTGGGGACGTGCCGACGGTCCCAGCCGACGTGCGTTACGTCATCACCCTTGACGCGGATACGCGATTGCCACGCGATGCGGCGTTGCGCCTGATCGGCAAGATGGCCCACCCTCTCAACCGGCCCCGCTTCGATACGACAGGCCGCCGCGTCATCGACGGCTACGCCATCATGCAACCGCGCGTCACCCCATCTCTTCCCCTCGGGCGCGAGGGCTCGCTCTATCAGCGGGTCTTTTCGGCGCCCGGCGGCATCGACCCCTATGCGGCGGCTGTCTCCGACGTTTATCAGGATCTGTTCGGCGAAGGCTCCTATACCGGCAAGGGCATTTATGATGTCGATGCCTTCCAGACGGCGCTGGCCGGTCGCATCCCCGAAAATACATTGCTGAGCCATGACCTGTTCGAGGGCGTTTTCGCGCGGGCGGGATTGGCCTCGGACATCGAAGTGGTCGACGACTTTCCCGCGCGCTACGACGTGGCCGCACGACGGCAGCATCGCTGGACGCGCGGCGACTGGCAATTGCTGCCCTGGATCGGCTCGGATCGTTCCGTGCCGGCCGTGGGTCGCTGGAAGATGCTCGACAATCTGCGCCGGTCGCTGCTTGCGCCGGCCGCCTTTCTCGCATTGTCGCTTTGCTGCGTGATGCCGCTTCAAATCGGTATTGTCGCGGCTGCGGCGATCCTTGCCACGCTGGCAATCCCGGCACTGCTGCCGGCTCTGTTTGCCATCATTCCAAGGCGAGCTGGCCTGCAATGGCGCGCCCATCTGCGCGGCCTCCTTGGCGATCTCCGGATGGCGGGATTGCAGATTGGGCTTGGTCTTGCCTTTCTGCCCGATCAGGCCTGGCGCAATGGCGACGCCATCCTGCGCACGTTGTTCCGCCTCGCAGTGACGCGCCGGCATCTGCTCGAATGGACGACTTCGGCCAGTTCGGGCGGCCGGGCTCGACTTGCTCTCTCCGGCTTCTATCGAGACATGGCCGGGAGCACCGTTTTGGCGCTTCTCATGCTGGCTGCCGCGGTGATCGTCGCGCCGCTCACCTGGCCGCTGGCCGTGGCCTTCGGCACGATCTGGCTGGCCGCTCCTTCCATTGCCCTGCGCGTCAGCCGCGCGCCGCAGGCTCGGCTGGATAAGGCCCTTAGCGCCGCCGATGCCGACTATTTGCGCCTGACGGCGCGGCGCACCTGGCGCTTCTTCGAGACCTTCGTGACGCCCGAAGAGAACATGCTCCCGCCCGACAATTTCCAGGAAACGCCGCGTCCGGCCGTCGCCCACCGGACCTCCCCGACCAATATCGGGCTCTATTTCCTGTCAGCCGTGGCCGCACGCGATTTCGGCTGGGCCGGGACGCTCGAAACTATCGAGCGGCTGGAGGCCGGCCTTGCCACACTGGACAAACTCCCCCGCTACAGGGGGCATTTCTTCAACTGGTACGATACCCGTGAGCTAAGGGCACTCGACCCAGCCTATGTGTCGTCGGTCGATAGCGGCAATCTCGCGGGTCATTTGATCACCCTTGCCAATACCTGCGAAGATTGGGCGGAGGCGCTGCCGGCGGCCTCCTTCCAAGGGCTCTTCGATACGCTGACGCTTGCCAGACTGGCCTGCAAAGACGGCCCCGGTGAGGGCCATAGCGTGCTTTTGCCCGTTCTTGACGAAATCGCCGCCTTGCTGGCGGAGCCACGGTCCCTCGACCTCGTCACTCCGGCGCTGTTGCGCCTGATGGACAAGGCGCTCAAGTTGGTGAGTGCGTCGGCTCCGGTCCCGTCCGAGAGCGGCCCGAATCTTTTCTGGATCGTGGCCCTGCGCCGCGCCGTCGCGGAGGCAGCACGGGACCGGCAGGTTCTGCGCGACGATCCCGCGGCACCGGGAAATCGCCTCCTTACGCTGGCGCAGACCGCGCGCCGCATGGCGCTCGACATGGATTTTGCCTTCCTGCTCGATCCGGACAGGAAGCTGCTATCCATCGGTTATTCGCTGGCCGATAATGGCCTCGACAGCAATTGCTACGACCTGCTGGCCTCCGAGGCGCGGCTGGCCAGTCTCTTCGCTATTGCCAAGGGCGATGTCACCACCCGGCATTGGTTCCGGCTCGGCCGCACGGCGACCCCGCTAATGAATGGCGCGGCCCTGATCTCGTGGTCGGGCTCGATGTTCGAATATCTTATGCCCTCGCTGGTGATGCGCGCCCCGGCCGGTAGCCTTCTCGATGACACCAACCGGCTGATCGTTGGCCGCCAGCAGGCTTATGGCCGGGCGCGCAATGTGCCCTGGGGCATTTCCGAGTCCGCCTACAATGCGCGCGACTATGAGTTCACCTACCAATATTCCAATTTCGGCGTGCCCGGATTGGGGCTCAAGCGCGGATTGGCGAGCAATATAGTCATCGCGCCCTATGCCACCGGATTGGCCGCCATGGTCGATCCGCGGGAGGCAGCGGAGAATTTCCGGCGCTTCGAGGCCATGGGCGCCCTGGGCGTGCATGGTTTTTACGAGGCGCTCGACTTCACACGGTCAAGGCTGCCCGAGGACGAGGATGTCGCCATCGTGCGGTCCTACATGGCGCATCACCAGGGCATGACAATGGTTGCCCTGGCCAATGTGCTGGACAACGGGCGCATGCGGGAGCGGTTTCACCGCGAGCCGATCATCAAAGCCAGCGAACTGCTGCTGTCCGAGCGCATGCCGCGCGACGTCGCCGTCATCCGGCCGCGCGCCGAGGAGGTGAGGGCCTCCATTGGCCCGGCGATCAACGCAGTCCCTTCGGTCCGCCGCCTGAGCCTGCCGCGCGATGCGGCGCCCGCTACTCATCTTCTGTCCAATGGCCGCTATGCGGTGATGCTGACCGCATCAGGCAGCGGCTACAGCCGCTGGCGCGACATTGCCGTCACCCGCTGGCGCGAAGATGCCACCCGCGACGATTGCGGGGCCTATATTTTCCTCAAGGACACGCAGTCCGGCCTGGTCTTTTCTCCCACGGCGCAGCCGATGAACGAGGCAGGTGAAGCCTCTGTCATTTTCGGTGAGGACCATGCCCAGTTCCTGCGCCGGGACGGCACGCTGGCGACGGAAATGGATGTCCTGGTCTCGGGCGAGGATGATGGCGAGGTGCGGCGGGTTTGCCTGACCAATAGCAGCCGCAGGGCGCGCGAGATCGAGGTGACCTCCTATTTGGAGCTGGTTCTGACCACACCTGCAACCGACAATGCCCACCCCGCCTTTGCCAAGATGTTCGTGGAGACCGAATATGTCGCCGAATTCGACGCGCTGATAGCCACGCGCCGCCAGCGTTCGCCCTCTGAACCTGAAATCTGGGCCGCCCATTTCGCCGTCGTCGAAGGCGAAGTCATCGCCAACCCGCAGCATGAATCCGACCGCGCCCGGTTTCTCGGGCGCAACCGCGCCATTGGCAACGCCGCGGCCATCCATGACGGGAAAGCTTTGTCGAACACAGTAGGCACCGTGCTCGATCCGGTGTTCTCGCTGCGCCGGCATGTGCGCATACCACCCGGCAAGGTCGCCCGGATTACTTTCTGGACGCTGGTGGCTTCATCGCGGGCCGAACTGATGGAACTGATCGACAAGCACCACGACCGCAGCGCCTATGGGCGCGCCCGTACCCTGGCCTGGACGCAGGCTCAGGTGCAGCTCTATCACCTTGGCATCGCGCTCGATGAAGCTGCCGACTTCCAGCGGCTGGCCGCACCCATCCTTTACGCCGATCCGCGTTTCCGGCCCAGCTCCGACGTCATTGCCGCCGGCATGGGGCTGCAATCGGGCCTGTGGCCGCAGGCCATTTCCGGCGACCTGCCTATCGTGCTTCTGCGTATCGACGCGATGGAGGACATGGCGCAGGTGCGGCAAATCCTGCGGGCGCACGAATACTGGCGCATCAAACGATTGGCGGTCGACCTTGTGATCGTGAACGAGCGTGGTTCTTCCTATATACAAGATCTGCAGAACGCTATCGAAGCGGCCGTGCGCTCCAGCCAGTCCCGGCCGCGCTTTGACGACAGGCCGGCGCAAGGCTCGGTATATGTGCTCCGCGCCGACCTGATGACCCTGGAAACGCGCAACCTGCTCAACGCCGCCGCGCGCGTGGTGCTGGCGGCGCGTCGCGGTCCGATCAGCGACCAACTCGCCTACCATGCCGGCATGGACAAGACTTCTGTTCTTCCTATGGTGGTGCCCGGCAGCCTCGTCTCGGCCGAAAATGTTGAACAGCCCGACGATCTGGAATTCTTCAACGGACTGGGCGGCTTTGCCCGCAACGGCACGGAATATGTCACCGTGCTCGAAAACGGTGCCACCACCCCGGCGCCCTGGATCAATGTCGTCGCCAATGAAGGCCTCGGCTTTCAGGTATCGAGCGAAGGCAGTTTTCACGCTTGGGCGGGCAATAGCCGCGAAAACCAGATTACCCCTTGGTCGAACGATCCGGTCGTCGACCCAGTGGGGGAGGCGATCTATATCCGCGACGAGGAGACAATGGCGCTGTGGAGCCCTACGGCACAGCCCATTCGCGACCACGGACGGTATGTGGCGCGCCACGGTTTCGGCTATAGCCGCTTTAGTCATCGGGCTCACGGCATCGAAAGTGATCTGCTGTCCTATGTGCCGCTCGCCGACCCGATCAGGATATCGCGGCTCACCCTCATCAATCGCTCGGGACGAACGCGACGGCTGTCGGTCACCAGCTATGCCGAATTCGTGCTCGGCACGCAGCGCGGCGTCACCGCCCCATTCATCATCACGGTCATTGACCCGCAGACGGGCGCGCTGTTCGCGCGCAATAAATGGACGAGGGCATTTCCCAACCGGGTCGGCTTTGCTGATATGGGCGGACAGCAAACCGCCTGGACAGCCGACCGCACCGCCTTTCTCGGACGCAATGGCGATGCCGCGACACCGGCCGCACTCATTGGCCAGGCGGCATTGTCCAGAAAGGCCGGGGCCGGATTGGATCCTTGCGCCGCGCTGCAGACCAATATTGAACTGACGGCAGGCGAAAGCATCGAACTGGTCTGCCTTTTGGGCGAAGCGGAATCCGAGGCGTCGGCGCGCGACCTGATCGCGCGATATCGCGCTGCCGACCTCGACGCCGTGCTGGACGAAGTCACCGCGCATTGGCAATCGGTGCTAGGCGCAGTGCAGGTCACCACGCCCGATCGAGCCATGGACATCATGCTCAATGGCTGGCTGCTCTACCAGACCCTGGCCTGCCGCATCCAGGCGCGCTCCGCCTTCTACCAGGCCAGTGGCGCCTACGGTTTTCGCGACCAGTTACAGGACGGCATGGCACTGACCCTCTGCAGGCCCGGGGATACCCGCGCCCATATCCTGCGCGCTGCCGGACGGCAATTCATCGAAGGCGATGTGCAGCACTGGTGGCTGCCTCATTCCGGCCAGGGGGTGCGCACACGCATTTCCGATGATCGCGTGTGGCTGGCCTTCGCCGCTGCCAGCTATGCCACCACGACCGGCGACGAAAGCATCCTTAATGAAACCGTCCCGTTTCTGGAAGGCCAGAAACTCGCCGAAGGCGAGCACGATGCCTTCTTCCAGCCCATGGTGTCCGAACGTTCAGCGTCCTTGTTCGAGCACTGTGCCCTCGGCCTCGACCAGGCCGTCAAGCTCACAGGCGCTCATGGTTTGCCGCTCATGGGGACCGGGGACTGGAACGACGGCATGAATCGCGTGGGCGAGGGGGGCAAGGGCGAGAGCGTCTGGCTGGGCTGGCTGCTGATCAGTGCCATCGATCTCATCATGCCTTTCGCTGAACAGCGCGATCCCATGCGCGCCAAGCGCTGGAAGAACCATGCCGCCCGACTTAAGACCGCGCTGGAGCGCGAGGCCTGGGACGGCGCCTGGTACCGTCGCGCCACGTTTGACGATGGCTCCTGGCTGGGTTCGAAAGACAATGACGAGTGCTGCATCGATTCCATCGCCCAATCCTGGGCAGTGCTATCGGGTGCGGCCGATCCGATCCGCGCGCTCAACGCCATGGCCTCGCTCGACCGACACCTGATCCGCAGGGAGGATGGCATAGCATTGCTATTCACGCCACCATTCGACAAAACGTCACGCGACCCAGGCTACATCAAGGGCTATCCCCCGGGCTTGCGCGAGAATGGGGGGCAATATAGCCATGCCGCCATGTGGGCAATAATGGCGTTCGCCAGGCTTGGCCTCAGCGAAAAAGCCCACGATCTCTTTGCTCTGGTCAACCCTATTAACCACGCTTCGGATATTCAGTCCGTCGCGCGCTACAAGGTGGAGCCCTATGTCGTGGCGGCCGATGTCTATTCGGTGCCCCCGCACATCGGGCGCGGCGGCTGGACTTGGTACACGGGATCGGCGGGCTGGATGTATCGCGCCGGTATCGAAGGCATTCTGGGGCTGCGGCGGCAAGGCGACGTGCTGGTTGTCGATCCCTGCCTTCCGGCGGATTGGCCGGAGTTTTCCGCAACCCTAAGCCTGGCGGGTACAAGCTGCGAGGTCATCGTGCGTCGCCGAAATGAACCACTTGGAACACCCAGCAGCGCCACAATAGACGGGATAACGCTGCTGCCGCAAAAAGGTCTCTTCCAGCTCCCGCTCGATGGCGGCAAACATGTCCTTGCAGTGGAGCTGGAACGAAAGGCCCCGCCTGACCCTTGAGGCTGGCGAGTGGAGCCGATGTAAATTAACGGTTATGGACGCACACGCATCGCTTCCAGCAAATAGGCATCCGCTACGACGCGAGTTTTTTCAATGCAGCTGTAGTCTTGGCAGGTCATACGGCTTGGAAAAGAACAAGGCGCCCTGAGGAATATCCTTTGCCGTGACATTCCTGTGCCCTGAACCGACAATGACACCTGTGTTTGGATAGCTCTCGGCGACTCCGCGCGCAAGTTCGAGCCCGTCCATGGATCCGGGCATGTCCACATCTGAAAACAAAATGGAGATTTCTGTCGTCTGCTGCAGATAGGCGAATGGCTTCGATCTGCCACTGCGCTCGGCCATATGCTCCATATCGGGCATCGGGGCCATCAAGGTCTTCGGCGATGCAGACCGGGCAGACAAATACATTGCCGCGCGTCAGGGTCTCGCGGGTGAAGACCTGACCGGCGAGATCGTATGTGCGATCGCCCGTGCGAACCAATGTGCTCCTGCCGAAAATCGTGCCATCGGCTCCGCAGGCCTGAGCGAGGATCGCAACGCTGTCCGCCACGCCATCGACGATGGACTGGAAGGTGATGCCGATATCGTCGGCGAATTCACGGGCACCGCGACCGACCTTGAGGGCCACCCGCTAGCAGAAGCTCGCGGGCGTCTCGTCGGCTTGTGCGGGGAGCGAAAGGAAGGGATGGAGGATCATCAGCTGCTCCTCTTCATTTTCGCCGCAAGAGCAGCCTCGTCGTCGAGCATATCCAAGCGATGCGCCGCCACATCGATTTCCTATTCGTCGAAACCGCGCGACGTAAGGGACTCCAAGTGCTGCTGATCGAGCATGCCTATTTCGCCGACGATCCACGCTATGTCGCGGCGGAGCGGACAGGCGGCTACCGTGAAGAGTTTCGGCTGCCGGCAGGCGCCCGAAAGTCCCCGAAGAACGAACCCGCGGGCCACGGGATGGGGGCTATGGGTTTTTCCTGATTTGGCCAGTCTGGTGGCCGCCCAGATGGTGTGATCGGGCTGCAGCGCCAGGGTTGGACAGGTCTATGTTGCGGCCGTTGAGTTGGAGTCTGCCGCGACAGATAGGGCCGAGCGAGCGGGTGATGACGATCCATGTATGGAGGGGCGCGAGGTGTCTCGCAGGCTGCGATGGTGTTATCGCGGTCTGAGCACGTGATCGGTTAAGCCGGGTCATGGACGGTCTCCCGGGTTTGTGGCCTCGTGGTTGGCGGCGCCCGGGGCTGGCACCACGCCGCGAAGGTCTCGATGATCACCATGGTGCCGCCGCAGCAGGGACAGGGCGGGCGCGGGTCTGAGGTCTCGGCGGTCGGCGGTTCGTCCGTCGTCGGCGCCACCCCCAGCATGTCGCGGGCCCGGGCGAGGCAGTCCTTGCGGGCGGAGCTGGCGAGCAGGCCATAGTGCCGGATGCGGTGGAACCCACGGGGCAGAGTGTGCAGCAGGAAGCGGCGGATGAACTCGTCGGCGGCCAGGGTCATGACCTGCTGCCGGTTGGCGCCGCTGCGGCGATAATCCTTGTAGCGGAAGGTGATCTCGCTCCCGTCGAACCGGAGCAGGCGGCTGTTCGAGATCGCGACCCGGTGAGTGTAGCGGGAGAGATAGGCGAGCACGGCCTCAGGCCCTGCAAAGGGCGCTTTGGCATAGACCACCCAGCGTTTTCTGCGGACTGGTGCAAGGTGACGCTGGAAGGCTCGGCGATCGTTGAGCCCTGCCATCTGTCCGAAGAAGGCGAGCCGTCCGGCGTCGTGCAGCTCGAGCAGCCGGGTCAGGAATAACCGGCGGAACAGCGCCCCAAGGACCCGTACCGGCAGCAGGAAAGCCGGGCGCGACGAGATCCATCGCCCATCCGGTGTGATGCCGCCACCGGGCACGATCATATGGATATGGGGATGGTGGGTCATGGCCGAACCCCAGGTGTGGAGCACGGCGGTGATGCCGATGCGGGCGCCCAGATGCTTTGGGTCGGGCGGTCGAGCGGACTGGTAACGGCCCGCACCGTGCGCGTTGCCACCTTGGTGTAGAGGGCGGTGTTCTCCAGCTTGGCGTGACCGAGCAGCGCCTGGATAATGCGGATATCGACGCCGTCTTCCAGAAGATGGGTGGCAAAGCTGTGCCGCAAGGTGTGCGGGCCGACGCGCCTGGTAATCTCAGCCGCTTGGGCCGCCTCGACGACCACACGATAGAGCTGCCTGGTGCTGATCGGCTTGAGAGCGTGCTGGCCAGGAAACAGCCAGCCATCACGATGCAGTACGCCTTGGCGATGCCCGACCTGCCACCATTGACGCAACAGGGTCAGCAGATCGGGCGAGAGCATGGCGTTGCGATATTGCCCGCCTTTGCCGCGCTCGACCCGGATCAGCATGCGTTCGCTGTCGATATCGCGCGCCTTGAGCATGGCCACTTCGCCAACGCGCAGTCCGGCGCCATAGGCAACCGACAGCGCCGCCTGGTGCTTGAGGCTGGTGGTGGCGTTGAGCAGGCGCGCCACCTCGTCGCGGCTCAGCACCACTGGCAAATTGCGGGGACGGCTCACGCGCACCAGCTTGCGCGCCAGATCGGGCCGATCGAGGGTATTGGTGAAGAAGAACCGCAGCGCCGAGACCACGCTGTTCATGGTGGGCACCGGAACGCCGGCTTCACTCTGGGCCAGCTGGAACTGGCGCACATCCTCGGTGGTTGCGGTATCCGGCGATCGCCGAAGGAACGATGCGAAGCGTCCGACATCACGGATATAATTGCGCTGGGTCGCCGCCGAGAAGTGGCGCATGGTCATATCGTCGATCAGCTTCTGGCGCAGCGGGCTGACAGGGACGTTGGGAAGGATCGTAGTCATCGTTCGGCTCCTGAGTTGAAGGAGCCAAAAGGGAACGCCCGAACCACGCGATCCTCAATCCAACCGTGACGTCCGGTCCTTCGCCGTTATCTCACCGCGCGCCCTCCCGCGCCAGCGGGTTCGTTCTCCGGCCCCCAAGCGGTCCCCACACTTGGCACCGCGACAATGGTCCACAAGAGGGAGGGTACCACCATTCAGAGCTCCTTTGGTTCCCGTATGCCAACTCCGCGATCGGCTTGGTGGAATAAACACGTCTGAGATCATCGGACTCAAAAACCGATGGTAAGTACCCCCTGAACACCCCCGTTACTCCATCACTTTGTGACACTTTTCCGCAGATTGGTAACAGTTTTCTAGATCAAGAATCTGGAGAATACCGACCCCTCTCGGAGCCTGATTGGCGGCGAAGATGCCGTTGATCTCAATGAAGCCAGGTGCTTGAGAATCTGCGGTCTCGCCGCATCGGGTAGGCCACTTGGGTGTGGGGCGGAAGCTGCCACGCTGCCATGGGGCTCCGCTGAACCCGCATGGCAGCGAGAGCTTCGGTAATAGCCGGCCGACTACGGCTTGCTGGCGGCGTGCCCGGCAAGGAAGTCATCACCGAACAGGGCGGGACTGCTCCCGCTTGCTTCGATGCTCTGTTCCAGGTCGGCGGCATTCAGGACCCGCGCCTCAAGGAGGGCCTTCGCGACGTACATGATGGCGTCTCGTCGAGCGGAAACCATCTTGTCCACCTTGCCCTTGAGCCGCTGCAGGTCCTGTTCGACCTGCTGCTCCAGGGCAGGGTCCTGTCGCATCAGCTCAAGAGGATCGCCGGTACCGACCCGGTGCGAGAGGTAGCTGCCCAGACCCCATGCCGCATGCGCCGAGGCCAACAGGCTCGTGGCATTGCGCAGGTCCTGCTCAGCCCCAGCGCTCGCACCACTGCCCATCTGCTCGTCGGCTGATCGTCCGGCCAGTCCGACCATGACGAGTGTTTCGATGCCGCCGCGTGTCTGGGGGACGGTGGCGGTATCGAGCGTGGTGGTGCCTCTGGCATGGGCGGTCGGAACGATGGTCACGCGCCTGACAGGAATACCGAGCGCGTGCGCAATGACCGCATGTCCGGCCTCGTGAACGGCGCACGCCTCGAGCATGGACAGGGGGGTGTTGCCCTTGGGCGCTACGGCCTCTGTGAGATCAAGCAGGGCGAGAGGTCTGTTGCTCCTGCGTGCTGACCTACGGGCCTGCTTCACCCATGCCTCGATCGCGGCGGGCGTGGCGCCGTCTGCGAGGAGTGCAAGCGGGACCAGGTCCACCTGGGCGAGGTCGGACTTCAGATAGTAACGGAACACCGCACCGATCTCTTCGGTGGTAGACGGCGGCAGCAGCGGCACGAGCCGATCGAAACGTCCGGGGCGAACCAAAGCTGCGTCCAGACGGTCACCGAAATTGCTTGCCCCCAGGAGGATGACCGGACGCCCAGAAGCCTTCACTCGGTCGATGCCGGTCAGCACCGAATTGACGACAGGTTGCCACCATTCACGGTCCTTCTCCGACATGGCTGCCCGGTCCGGCAAGCTGTCCAATTCGTCAATGAATCCTATGGCTTGATGGTGCCTCAGCAGTTCCTCGAAGAAATCGTTCGCTCCCCGCATCACGCCGCCGAGGTACCCGTCTGTTGAGGTGAACCAGCGTCCGATCGTGGTGGTGACGAAAGGCCAGCCGGCGCTGCGCGCGACTGCCCCCGCCAACAGCGTCTTGCCCGTTCCGGGCGGACCCGTCAGAACAGCGTTCTGCAATTGCGACGCGGTGATCTCGCCGCGCCGAAGGCTCTCAATATCGTCCAGGATGGCCTCGCCGAAGCTGCGGGCAGAAGCGGTGAGCGGCAGTTCTTCGAAACGGGGGATGCGCGTGTCTGCCAATCTTGCCTTCGGCTGAGCCTTGGCCCGCCGCAGCCGCTGGGTGCTCTCTGCCGCGCTGGCGCCGAGCCGAATGGCGGCGGCGAGCTCGTGGAAGCCGAGTTCTTCGACATCGGCGTCGGTCAGCGAACGCGGCTTCTGGCCAGTGACACGCTTGATCATGCGGGAGACCAGCGTGCCGTTCGGCTTGGGGAGGGTTACAACGGCGTCGGCGGCGCCGAGCTGCACCCGGGTCAGCAGCCCGGCCGGATCATGGGTGATAATGGCGAGGCCGCGGATGTCACCGCGGGAATCGGAGAGGATCGCATCTTTAAGTTCCGGCTCGCCGCCGCGCGCCCGCTTGGTCACTGACCGGATCCGAACGCTGGAATTCATACCGGAGACCGCGAGACCCACGGCCTCACACCATTCGGCGGCGGGCACCTGGATGACCACCACAAAGGCCGACCTGCTGAAAAGAATCTGACGTGCCTTGGGTGTGAGTGCGGCATCAATCATGACCCGAGCGATGGCGGTCTGCACGCCGCCAATGGCGGCGAGCTCGCTCTCGAACTGGTCATCATCGAGTTCGGGGTCCTGACGAGATTGGGTGTGAGTGGGGCGGTTAAGGGTGTTGAGAGACATGACAGATCCTTTGCTGCGGCGGGAGCCGCGCATGAATGGGGAAAAGGGAGGTAGGGAGCTGCCCGCCCCAGGCGGGCAGCTAGGGGTCAGCGGGCGGGACCGAGGCGGCGCCCGGCGAAGGGTGCGAGGACCACATCGGGTATCTCGTCCACCTCCTGCCAGGCGGCGAGACCATGTCCCTTGCCGCCGGTCACGAACTGGGCAGCGCCTGAGCCGCTATCGAAGGCGAGATCGCGGGTAAGCCGGAGACAGGCGCCGTCCTCAACGAGGATCCCCGAGTAAAGGTACTCTGCGCGGAGGAGGCTGGTCGGGCTGTTGGCGGACGGCACGGCCTTGCGGCGCACCTGCGAGCCCGAAAGCACGGTCCAGCAGCCGGCCTGTTCGGCGGCATAGGCCTTGATGCCGACCGCAGAAAGCTCCAGCAGCCGGCCTTCGGGTGGACCACCAACGCGCAGGGGTGCGAGTTGTCCCCGTCCGGCGCGTGGACCGGCTGCATGGTGGCGGGCCGTACCGCCGAGACACAACAGCCCGTTTTCACGCAGGCCGAAAATCACCTGGGTGAGGAACTGGCGGAGCAGTGCGTACGAGGCCGGATCGGTGACGTCGCCGTCCGGAACGTTATCCTTGAGCAGATCCACGTCCCTTGAATGGTCCAGGGCCTGGTACGCCAGTCGCTCCAGTACCCTGGCTTCGGCCGCGCTGAGCTGGTCGTGCTTCTCAACAATACCGATGATCAGGTCCGGTACACTTGGTCTCGTCGCGTGTTCGCCGGCCAACAATCGCCCCGCCACGCTCTTGCCATAGCCGACATAGGCCCGGGGCCGATCACTGTCATACCAGACCAGCAAGTAGAACCCGGGTTGCGCGAGGGCCGCGATCTTGGCGATCTGGCGCCGCTCGTCACCAGGTACGGCGAAGATCTGCGGCTCCAGTGTGCGCAGCGCCAGCTCGAAAGGACTGGGCTCGCCGCCGGGCAGGCCAGCATGTCCAGGCTGCCCCTCGATCGCGGCGCCCTCCGCCTCCTCGGCAGTCTTGCTCACCCGGCGGATCTGCAAGTGCTGGTCGAAGGGTGCCGAGGTGTCGAATGCCAGCAGGCCGTGCTCGACCATGGCCAGCACCGCATCGACGGCGCCGGGCAGAGCCGCCATGCAGTCGCCGAGCGAAATGCCGTCGATCTCGTCGACCAAAGCAAGCACCTTTACCTGCAGCTCGGGCGTGATTGCCGGTGCGATCACAATGTCGGGGTGAAGAGGATGGACGGTGGAAGCGGAAGAAAGGGGGTTGCGAACGGACGCGCTGTCGCAATACTTGGCCTCAGCCATTTCGTGCTCCTGTGTACTCAGGACTATGGGATGGTCAGGTCGCTGATCAGAGGTACCAACTCTGATCGGCGGCCGCCCTGCTCAAGGCAGGAAGACCAGCTGAGGACGGAATTGTCCGTCAGCCTGTAAAGTTTGATCACCGGTTTCGGAAAACGCAAGCCTGAATCTTGCTGTCGTGTGAACATGGTTAACGAACAAACAGCAGTAACTGTTTTGGGCTAGGTCAGCCCGGCATCGGCATGCACGGTGGCACTGATCACCGCACAGGCTAGGCGCCGCGCGACCTGAACGTCATAGATCACCGTTTTCCCAGTGGATGTCCTCGGGTTGGTCCTGCCCTTCCGGCCCGTACAGGGCGGGATCCCGGCCAACTGCATAAACCGGATGGATCGAACGGACAGTGTCCAGGGGGATGAGTTGGGGCTGCCCGTGGGCGAGCGTAGCTACACAGAGGGACGTGTCCGTCTTTTCGAGCAGGGTGCGGACGAGGAACACAGGGCCAGCCTCTGGATCAACTACTCGCAGCGCTGCCATGCCCCCAAAGAAGAGGATGCTGGGCTTGGCGTAGACCAGTGAGTATGGCTCGATCGCAGGCATCATACTGTCATCGGGCATGGCGAGCGCGTAGGCGCCGGTGCTGCCCTCCAGCACCGGGAGGGACAAGGTCGACACTGGGAGCCCAGTCCCGCCCTGCACCGCCCCAGCGATGCCCTTGACCGGTTCGGTAAACAGGGGAATCCGGGTGCGAGGGTCGGGGCCAAGCGTTTCATCCCAGTGTCTACGCAGCGTCTGCAGCATTGCGGGCGAGATGAAGGATTGCGTGATCTTCGGGGTGTTGGCGCGGAATGGTCTTCTACGACCGGACTCCGTCGCTAGGTCAGCGTTCGGTGGCAGGCGCCGCGCGATTGGGGGAGCAGAAAGGAACTCCGGGAGAAGCTTTGCCAGCTCATCAGCGCTCTGGACTTCCCGTGGCGTCGGATCGGAGCTCTCACCCATTAAGTAGCTGGGCGTGGTGAGAAGGGCACGGGCCATTCTCGTCAAGTTATGGCTTTGAACGCTCTTTTTTCGCCCCTTTAAAAGGTCGCTCAACCAGCTCGGTGCAACGCCGGCACGGCGCGCTGCTTCTGCCTGGCTGATTTCCAGCACCGTGAGCCGTTCAAGGATTCGTTTACCAAGACGATCAACATCGTCGACGGGCATGTTGCAATTCTCCGCAACCTGAGCTAGGCCATCAGCATCATTCGATAAATCGTACGAAACGTAGCAAATGTAGGATGTGGCGTACACTCTACACGTGCCTACACCTCGACAGGCGTGATTTATCGTATATCAGCTGCCACCAAGGAGGGCAACCATGAACGACACGCGGACCGCGTCCGGCGGAGACGAAAAGACGAAGGGCTACGATCACGAGCTGGTGTGGGAAGCCTGTAACGCACTTGATGCAGAGGGGATCAAGCCAACGTATCAGGCCGTCCGGCAAAAGCTCGGCGGCAAGGGCTCCTTCTCCTATATTTCTGCAGGCATGAAGACCTGGACCCCGCCTCGCGCGGTGCCGGTGCCGGATCTGCCAGAGGAGATGGTGGAGCGCGTTAAGAGCTTCACGTCTGCCGTATGGCAAAGCGCAACTGCAGCTGCACGCGCAGAGTTCGCCATCGAACGAGAGTCACACTTGCAGCGTATCGGCGAATTGGAAACTGCTGTCGTTGACTATGAAACGGACCTGAAGGCGCTGAATGCGGAGGTTGCCAGCCTCCTCCAGCAAAAGAGTGCAAGCGACACTCGCATGGCGGAACTTGAGCAGCAGGTGATCGAACAGCGCGGCAAGATTGCCGTGTTTGAGCAGCTCGCATCGGGTCGTGGGTCCGCAAAGAAGCCGAGCCGAAGAGGGATCAAGCCGAGCCTTGTCCAGGAGGACACCCCGGCTCCATACAGCAGCGGGTTCACTTCCTGATGATCGTCACAACGCGGAATATGAAGGGTGGGGTGGGCAAGACGACGTTGTCAATGAACCTTCTCGCTGCTGCCCAACCTGGCGCATGTCTCATCGACGTCGAAGAAGAGGAGTGCGCTCAGTGGAGGCAGCGCGGTCGGCGCTTCTCCAAGAGCAGTTTCACCAACAGCCGGATGGCAGAGGCTGATTCTGAGGAAAAGCTCCACAGACTCCTTAGCGAGGCTCAACGGAGACGGTGGTCGATTATTATCAACACTCCTGGTGAGAGGGCGACGCCCCTGATCCGGGAAGCGGTAAAGGCCTCGACGCTGGTATTGATCCCGCTGACAGGCGATCAGGTAGAGCTGCCGAGGACCCTCAAGACTATTGAGGAGGTTCAGCAAAGCGGCACCGACTTCCTGCTTGTGCTGAACAAGGTAATGCCACGCGTCGCTGGCCGTGATGCGCGTAGTACTGCAGACATCCGGGAGATGCTTCAGCCCTACAGGAAGCACTTGTGGTCCGGCCAGATTACCCGAACATTGCTTTTCAATAGGGCTGCGATTGCTGGGGTGTCCGTATTCGATTTCACCAATCCGCCGCCCGCTGCAGCGGAGGTGTCAGAGCTTTGGAGGGCCCTTGTTCAACGCGCTCGCAGGTCTCAAAACTGATGGAAGGGTGGTCCGTTCGCGGTCATGTCGCTTCAGCCCCGCTTCGGCGGGGCTTCTTTTTTTGTCTCCCGCCATGGAAATGTTCATGCACCCAATCCAACTTGCCATCCACACTGTCAATCGTGTGTGGACGCCCGTCTGGATGCAAGCGGTTTTTCATTGGCTTTGGGCATGTGGTCAGGTGCTGTCGTGTGTCCGGCCTCATGATGCGGCCATTGCACGCCGCGGGCCCGTATGGAATACGCGGAGCGGATCCAAATCGGCGCGTCGCGCTGAGAATGCGCTTCGATTGACACTGGTTTTCCCGTTCCCGTCTCATTGACCGTTTACCCTTACCCTCCGATCGACCTGCTCACATCCCCCGACAACCCAGGTGCTGCTTACGCGGCGACAGCGCCTGGAACTCTGTAGATCCCGCCCTTCTGGATGAGGGCCCATGCGATCCTGGCGATACGGTTGGCCAGTGCCACCGCGACCACCATGCGCGGCTTTCTGGTCAACATGCGCGCCAGCCAGGATCCCTCGGGCGCTCCCTTCCGGTCGGCCCATCGAACAACCGTCATGGCCCCACTGATCAGAAGCCGCCGCAAGTCACGTTGCCCCATCTTTGAGGTGGAGCCCAGCCGTGTCTTGCCACCCGACGAGTTCTGCTTCGGCGTCAGCCCCAGCCATGCTGAGAAGTCGCGCCCTTTTTGAAAACTTTCGATCGGCGGCGCCAGGGCTTCGATAGCGGTTGCGCAGATCACACCGATGCCGGGGATTGTCATCAGGCGCTTTGCCGTGTCATCCCGGCGAGACCGGCCGCGCAATTCCTTTTCGAGTGAGCCGATGCGCTCGTTCAGCAGCGCAATGTGAGCGAACAGCATCTGGCACAAGGCGATGACGTCTGCCGACAATCCACTGTCGGGATCGTCCAGCGTTTCGGCGAGACGCTGGATATGAACTGGCCCATTGGCCGCCACAATGCCGTATTCGGCCATATGGCCGCGCAGCGCATTAATCGTCTGAGTGCGCTGGCGAACCAGCAGATCACGGGTTTTAAAGATCATCGCCGACGCCTGCTTTTCCACGCTCTTAACCGCAACAAAGCGCATCGTGGGGCGCATGGCTGCCTCCGCGATGGCTTCGGCATCGGCCATGTCGTTCTTCTGGCGTTTGACAAAGGGCTTCACGTAAATCGGCGCGATTAGGCGCACCTCATGACCAAGTCTCCCGATCTCTCGGGCCCAGTGATGCGCGCTGGCGCAGGCTTCCATCGCCACCGTGCATTTTGACATCGAGCTGAAGAAATCCAGCAGCTTTGCACGCGTCAACTTCGTGCGGAATGCCACCGACCCATCGGCTCGCGCTCCATGAGCCTGAAACACGTTTTTGGCCAAGTCCAACCCAATGATGCTAACCTCGTTCATGGACGCCTCCTCTGTAGCGGTTCTCGACACCGCAACCCTGGCATATAAATGCCGTCGGGGGGCGTCCACCCCATCGGCGCGGAACATTGACCCCCACTGGCGACTGTAACCATCAGGCCAGCAAGAGTCCCCCTCCTTTGCCGAGGCTGGTCGGCACCTCGGGCCATCGGGCGAGACCAAGGGTGGATGAAGGTACAAACCTGTGGTACAAAGACGCATACATTCGGGTGTGCCAAAGTGCCTGATTACCGGGACGACTGGCCAAAAGGTGGCGAGTCCCTCTCTCTCCGCCATTCATAACCGATTGATTTCGATAATCATTGATCAAATGGCCGGGCCTTCCAGCGGAAAGCCGGTCGCCGCCGCGTAGTTGGCGGGGCGACAGGCTTTAGCTGCGATTCCGGCAACCGCTCGAGGATTGCCCAGATCGCACCGGCCGCGCAAGGATATGGGGCGGTGGCGGAAGCGTTCTGGAGACTGGTTTCGACCTCTCCCTCACCCCTCGAAAGCCCGCGCTGAGCGCCACCGGGCAAGTCGCCGCCTCCCTGGAGGGAGGCTGCCTCATGGAAGTGCCGGAAGGGGTGGTTCAGCCTGCGGCGATGCACACCGAGGTGACCCCGCGGTTCTGGAAACCGAGGGCGGCGGCGGCGGCTTTGGAAAGATCGATGATGCGCTTGCCGTGGAAGGGGCCGCGATCGTTGATGGTGACGTTCACCGATTTACCGGTGCGCTGGTCGGTGACCTGCACCTGGGTCCCGAAGGGAAGGGTCCGGTGCGCTGCGGTCATGGCGTTCTGGTCGAAGACCTGGCCGGAGGCGGCTTTCTTGCCGTGGAATCCGGGGCCGTACCAGGAGGCGCCGCCACATTGGGCATGGGCCGCGGGGGAGAAGACGAGAAGGGCTGCGGCACATGCTGCGGCGATGACGGCTTTCTTAGTCAATGAACCTGGGCTCGCTGTAGTTGACGATGCCGGGCTGACTAGGAGGCGCGGGGGGCCAGAATGTGGGCATCGCCGCCACAATGCCGGCCGGCGGCCGCTCCGGCGGCGCAGCAGCAGGAAAATCCGTTAACCCTGACGTGAAGGAGGCTGTAAACCTTAGAATTCGAATCCGGTCTTTTGCCGAATCGGTTTCACGAAAAGGCCGGATTCCCGGAGCGGGTAAAATCGCTTTGCCCGGTGTGGCCGATGGGCAACGGTTCCGGGAAAGCGTGTCCGGCTGGCGGATTTTACCCGGAGCAGCGCGAAAAAGGCCGGAAAACCGGCTCCCGCAGACGCCAAGCGGGGCGAGAATGTGGCAAGAACGGGCCTTCACAGGCAAAAAAACGGGCGACGGCCATGCCATCGCCCGAGCGCATCAAGGCAGGAGGAAGAAAATCAGCCGCGCGGTTGCGGCACGATGCGCAGATATGGCTTCAACTCGGTCCAGCCCTCGGGATATTTCTGCCGGGCGGCCTCGTCGCTGACGGCCGGCACGATGATGACGTCCTCGCCCTGCTGCCAGTTGACCGGGGTAGCCACCTGATGCTCGGCAGTGAGCTGCAGGCTGTCGATGACGCGCAGCACCTCGTCGAAATTGCGCCCGGTCGAGGCGGGATATTCGATCTTGAGCTTGACCTTCTTGTCCGGCCCGATGACGAAGACCGACCGCACGGTGAGCGTATTGTCGGCATTGGGATGGATCATGTCGTAAAGGCGCGAGACCGTGCCGTCCGGATCGGCGAGCAGCGGGAAGTTGAGCGCCGTGCCCTGGGTTTCCTCGATATCCCTGGCCCAGCCGCCATGGTCCTCGAGCTTGTCGACGGACAGGCCCAGCACCTTGACGCCGCGCTTTTCGAATTCGGGCTTGAGCTTGGCGGTATAGCCCAGCTCGGTGGTGCACACGGGAGTGAAATTCTTCGGGTGGCTGAACAGCACCGCCCAGGATCCGTCGATATAGTCGTGGAAATGGATGGTGCCCTCGGTGGATTCGAGGGTGAAATCGGGGGCGGTGTCGCCGATCAATATCGCCATAATGGTATCCTCTTTGTCGCCCTCGGGCGAGACGCTGTGCCTGGCCCAGAATATCGTACCTGGTACCTGCGGTTAAAGGGTCGGTTTCCGGAACGGTTTTGCCTAGTTGGCCGTGCCGGCGCCAAGGCTTTGCCGGAAGCCGCCGAAAGCCGGAAAGCGGCGCCAGCTATTGGCCGGTCACCATGACCGAGCCCTGCATGGGCCGAGCCGCGGGAGCGCCGTGGGTCCAGGTGACGTCGCGCCCATCGAGCGGCACGACCGACAGGCTCATCTTGCCCGAGCCCTGCTGGATCTGGCGGGCATGGGCGAGATAGACGAGAGAATTATTGGCCGCGTCATAAAGGCGGGTGACGCGCAGCGACTTCCAGATCAGCGAGCGGCCCTGCTGGAAGATTTCCTCGCCCCCGCTCCTGAGGCTGATGTCTCCCACCACGATGGGGCCACCGTTGGCGGCGCAGTCGAGCGCCGAATAGGACGGGTCCTCGAACCAGTTGCCCTGGCTCAGGCGATCGATGAAGGAACGATTGAAAAAGGCGAGGTGGCACACGACCCCCTCCACCTCCGGATCGGCCACCGCCTCGATGGAAATATCGTTGCCGGTCCAGTCCACTCCGACGCTGCCCACATCGGCGGACCTGCCGCAGGCGGCAAGGGCGAGAGCAACGAAGGCGCCGAGCGCCAGACGGACAAAGGGATGCATGGGACGGCTCCGATCGGTGGTCGGCCTTAGAAATGGGACGGCAGCGGGCTTTGCGCAAGGCATCGCAGCCGGATCAGCGCCCGGCCTTGCGGTCCATGGTCCGCTCCAGCCAGCGCACCAGCAGCGAGAGCGAGATGGTCATGGTCAGGTAGAGGAAGGCGACGACGTTGTAGGTTTCGAAGAACAGGAAGCTGCTGGCCGCCGACAGCTTGCCCAACTGGGTGATGTCCTGCACCCCCAGCGCCGAGACCAGCGCCGAATCCTTGACCATGGAGACGAAATCATTGCCCAGGGGCGGCAGGATGGTGCGCAGCGCCTGCGGGAAGATGACGAGACGGAAGCAATGCCAGCGCGACAGGCCCAGCGAGCGGGCCGCCTCGATCTGGCCGCGCCCCACCGCCTCGATGCCGGCACGGAAGATCTCGGCGATGAAGGCCGAATAGCAGATGGTGAGCGCGAAAATGGCGCGCCAGACGAAATCGAAGCCGCGCACCGTGGCCGCCGGCACCCAGCCGGCCCCGATCAGCGGCGCCATGACCCAGTTGAAGGCCTCCACCATGGCCGGCGCGGCGACGAAGGCGATGTAGAACAGGAAGACCAGTATGGGGATGCCGCGGATGATCTCGACATAGAAGGTGGCGATCTCGCGCAGGACGCGGATGCCCGAGGTGCGCGCCAGGGCGATAAGGAGGCCGACAAGGGTGGCGGCGATGAAGGCGGCGAAGGTGACCCAGAGCGTGGTCAGCACGCCGCTCGACAACGCCCGGAAGATGCCGGCATAGGTGGAATTGCCGGTGATGGCCCACAGGCCGAGCACGAACAGCAGCAGGATGGCGAGCAGCCACCAGGGCAGGCGGGCGAAGAGCGAGGGACGGCGGGGGCGATAGGTCATCGGGCGGGTAACTCTTCGACCGGAAGGCCAGGGCCGTTGCGGCCGTCGCCGCCGGGACTGTCCCGGCGGCCCATGCATTTGATGTGCCATCGAAGGATTGCCGGGACAAGCCCGGCAATCCCATGCGGAGCGGGAAGGAAGGAAGCCTATTCCGCCGCGTAGTCGAAGAACCAGTAATTAATGCGCTCGTCGAGCCAGCCTTCCTCGCGCAACTGGTCGAGGGCGGCGTTGAAGGGCTCGACCAGGTCCGAGCCCGGCGTGAGGATGAAGCCGAGCGGATCGGACTTGATGCTCTCGCCCACCTGTTTGAAGGCGCCCGGGTCGGCGCCGATATAGCCGGTGGCGGCGGCCTGGTCGGCGATGATGGCGTCGACGTCCCCCGCCTTGACCGCCTGCACCGCGGCCCCGAAGCTGTCGAAGGTGCGGACGCGCGGATTGGCCTCGTCCCCGTCGAGCACGTCGTAAATGGCCGTGTAGAAGGAGGAGGTGCCGGCCTGGGCGCCGAACAGCAGGTCGGTATTCTCCGCGAAGCTCTCCGGCCCCTCGATGCGGTCCTCGTCGGCGCGGACGAGGAAATACTGCTCCACGGTGATGAACGGCTCGGTGAAATCGACCTGGCCGGCGCGCTCGGCGGTGATGGTGATGCCGTCGGCGCCGATGTCGAACTGGCCGGCGCGGACCGATTCGATCATGACGTCCCATGCGGTGAGATTCCAGTCCACCTCGGCATTGAGGCGGCGGGCCACCTCCTCGATGACGTCATATTCGAGCCCGATGCCCTCACCGCTCTCCGGATCGGCGAAATTGAGCGGGTAATAGGCGTTCTCGGTAACGGCGTGGATGGTGCGCCCGCCCAGATCGGGCAGGTCCTGGGCATGGGCAGGCACGGCAGCAAGCGCGAAGGCTGCGGCGAACAGGGCGAGGGTCTTGGTCATCTGGCGGTCTCCCGGAAACAGTCGCCGGGAGACTAGACCAACCGGCCCGACTTTGTGAATGGGCGGCGCTCCGGCTCAGGCCTCGTCGGCCAGTTCGGCGCCCGGGCCGTTCTTCTTCAGCGAGTCGATGGCGTTCTTGGCCGAGGCCTTGGAGGCGTAGGTCTCGGTGCGCACCATGGTTTCGCCATTGGAGGCGACGAAGCGCACGAAATGCTGGCCATCCTTGGAGGCGACGATCTCGAAGCGGTAGCCCGAGCCGGTCTCGTCCCGCGAGAGGTCGACGATGATGGCGTCCGGCGCGTTCTTTTTCAGCGAGTCGATGGCCGATCTGGCGCTGGCTTTCTGCTTGTAATTCTCCGACCAGAAGATCTTTTCCGAATTATAGGAAAAATCGAACTTGAACTGGTCGTTCGCGGCCGGAGTGATGTTGAATTTATGCGCCATGACGCTTGGCTCCCTTGAGTCTGGTGGGAGGAGACTAGCGCAATGGCAGGAATTGAAAACCCCGATATGCGTCGCCGGCGCGGGCATATCGGGGCAATGCGGGCTATTCGATCCACACGATGGTGCGGCTCGAGGGATCGATCAGCGCCGGCCGGTCATCGATATAAACATAGCCGTAATAAGGATCGTCCGGCAGCGGGGTGATGACCGTTCCTTCGGGCAGGACATAGCCCACCACGGGATCGCCCTGCGCATTGACCGGGGCCACCGGATTGGCGACGGCGAAATCGGCCGCTGACCGGCTCACCACATAGCCGGGCGAATAGACCAGGGTGGAACTGGCCATGTCCACGATCCATACCCGGCCATTGGCGTAGATATAGCCATGGGCCGGATCGCCCTCGACCGGATAGACGACGACGTCGGGCGGCAGCGCATAGCCGACGCCGAGCGCGCCATCGATATAGACCGGGTCGACTGGGGTGGCGGCGACATAATCGAGCGTCGAGGTTTCGATGCCCGCCTCGGCGCCGATCACCGCACCGGCGAAGCCGCCCACGATCGCCCCGATGGGGCCGCCAACCAGCCCGCCCACGACGGCGCCGGTCGCGCCGCCGCTGGTGGCACCGATGGCGGCACCGGCATCGGCATCGCCCTGGGCCATGGCCGGGACGGCAAGGACGAGCGAAAATGCGGCCATCGAGGCCAGAAACATCCTATTCATCTGATCTTCCTTTCCTGCAGCGCGGCCCGGACAGACCGCGCCTGCGGCTGGGGACGCCGCAGCGTCCGGTTTCGCCCCTGCACACGAACGGGGCGAAAAGGCCGAATGTTCCGGAAGCGGACGGAATGTGATGAAGGTGTGGAGCGGGTGCCCGCGGCCTGCCGCGGCGGCGCCGATATCTGTGCCCGCCCGCGAAGGGGGAGCAAAGGCCACGATTCCGCCTGACGATGAAAGGCCCTAAGATCGCTCCACCGGAGCGATTTTGCGCTTCTGGCCGGGGCTCGCCCTGCGAGCGCAGCTCTTCGGGCCTGACTGCCTAAAATCGCTCCACCGGAGCGATTTTGCGCCTCTGGCGCCGGCAGTCAGTCATCGCCCATTTTCAGGGCCTTGATGAAGGCTTCCTGGGGGATTTCGACCGAACCGAACTGGCGCATGCGCTTCTTGCCCGCCTTCTGCTTTTCGAGCAGCTTGCGCTTGCGCGTGGCGTCGCCGCCATAGCATTTGGCCGTCACGTCCTTGCGCATGGCGCGCACCGTCTCGCGAGCGACGATCTTGCCGCCGATCGCCGCCTGGATGGGAATGACGAACAGGTGCGGCGGGATCAGCTCCTTGAGCTTTTCGCACATCACCCGGCCGCGGCTCTCGGCCACCGAGCGGTGCACCAGCATGGAGAGCGCATCGACCGGCTCGGCATTGACCAGGATGGAGAGCTTGACCAGATCCCCCGGCCGATGCTCGGACAATTGGTAATCGAAGCTGGCATAGCCCTTCGAGATCGACTTGAGGCGGTCGTAAAAATCGAACACCACCTCGTTGAGCGGCAGGTCGTATTCGACCATGGCGCGCTGCCCCACATAGGAGAGGTTGCGCTGGATGCCGCGGCGGTCCTGGCAGAGCTTGAGGATCGCGCCCAGATATTCGTCCGGCGCCATGATGGTCGCCTTGATCCAGGGTTCGCGGATTTCCTCGATCTTCATCACGTCTGGCATGTCGGCCGGATTGTGCAAATCGATGGTCTCGCCGCTGGTCAGCTCGACCTCATAGACCACGGAGGGGGCGGTGGCGATGAGATCGAGATTGAACTCCCGCGAGAGCCGCTCCTGGATGATTTCCAGATGCAGCAATCCCAGGAAGCCGCAGCGGAAACCGAAGCCGAGCGCTGCCGACGTCTCCATTTCATAGGAGAAGGAGGCGTCGTTGAGCCGCAGCTTGCCCATGGCGGCACGCAATTCCTCGAAATCGGAGGCGTCGACCGGAAACAGGCCGCAGAACACCACCGGCTGGGCGGGCCGGAAGCCGGGCAAGGCCGCGGCGGTGGGCTTTTTGTCGTCGGTGATGGTGTCGCCCACATTGGTGTCGGCCACCTCCTTGATGGAGGCGGTGAACATGCCCAGCTCGCCTGGACCCAGCTCGGGCACTTCCACCAGCTTGGGGGTGAAGACGCCGACGCGGTCGAGCTCGTAGACGGCGCCCGAGGCCATCATGCGGATTCTCTGGTGCTTCTTCATCACCCCGTCGATGATGCGCACCAGCACCACGACGCCCAGATAGGTGTCGTACCAGCTATCGACCAGCAGCGCCTTGAGCGGCGCCCCGGCATCGCCCTCCGGCGCGGGCAGGCGATGCACGATGGCCTCGAGCACGGTGTCGATGCCCATGCCGGTCTTGGCCGAGATTTCGAGCGCGTCGGCGGCGTCGATGCCGATGACATCCTCGATCTGCGCCTTGACGCGCGGAATGTCGGCGGCGGGCAGGTCGACCTTGTTGAGCACCGGCACGATCTCGTGGTCGGCCTCGAGCGCGTGATAGACATTGGCGAGGGTCTGCGCCTCGACGCCCTGGGAGGCGTCCACCACCAGCAGCGAACCCTCCACCGCCGCCATCGAGCGGGAGACCTCATAGGCGAAGTCGACGTGGCCGGGCGTGTCGATGAGGTTGAGGATATAGGTTTCCCCGTCCTGGGCCTTGTAGCTCAGCCGCACCGTCTGAGCCTTGATGGTGATCCCGCGCTCGCGCTCGATCTCCATATTGTCGAGCACCTGCTCCTTCATCTCGCGCGTATCGAGTCCGCCCGTCGTCTGGATCAGGCGGTCGGCCAGGGTCGATTTGCCATGGTCGATATGAGCGACGATGGAAAAATTGCGGATATGGGAAAGCGGCGTTGTCATGCCGCGCTGATAGCAGAAGGCGCGATCCCCCGAAAGATGGTTTCCGTCACCTTAACCCGGCCTTCGGCGCCGCGGAGCGGCACGGACCTCGCGGGAGGGAATTTATTGTGCGTTTCCGCAATGAAATGCAGAAATTCCGGCGCAGTCGCGCCTATTGTCCGTCCGGATAGACTGAAAATGCCGTGACCGGTCTGCTAGTCTGGCGTGACGGGGTTGTCCGGCGTGGAGGGCGAGATGGACGATGTGATCATTCT
This sequence comes from Devosia honganensis, assembly GCF_042648785.1. NCBI lineage: Bacteria > Pseudomonadati > Pseudomonadota > Alphaproteobacteria > Hyphomicrobiales > Devosiaceae > Devosia > Devosia honganensis. Next base: position 1,206,797 of record NZ_JBHRYD010000001.1, on the reverse strand, counting down.
GGGTGCGGGCATCGTCGGGGTGGCGACCGGTATCCATCTGCTGCGGCGCGGACGCGGAGTGACTCTCATCGACAAGAAGGAGCCGGGGCGGGAAACCTCCTTCGGCAATGCCGGCATCATCCAGCGCGAGGGGGTGCGGCCGCACCCGTTCCCGCGCGACCTGCAGACGCTGGCGCAGGTGGGGCTGCACCTGTCCACCGCCGCGCGCTACGAGCCGCTGGCGCTGCCCAGGCTGGCGCCGCCGCTTTTGCGCTATTGGTGGGAATCCTCGCCCGAGCACTATCGGCGCGTGGTGGAGAATTATGCGCCGCTGATCGGCCGCTCCATCCTCGCCCATGCCGACCTCATCGCCGAGGCCGGGCCGGACGCCGAAAAGCTGGTGGCGCGCAAGGGCTGGTATCTGGCCTTTCGCAGCCACGACAGGCTCGAGCGGGAAATCGCCAAGGCCGAGACCGACCGGACGCGGTTCGGCATCGGCTTCGAGGTGATGGACTGGCCGGAATTGAAAGCGGCCGAACCGCATCTGCGCGGCGGACTGGTCGGCGCCATCCACTGGACCGATCCCTGGACGGTACGCGATCCGGGGGCGCTGGTGACCGCCTATTTCAGGCTGTTCGAGCGCCTGGGCGGCAAATTCGTGCGCGGCGCCGCAGGGAAGCTGGAGCGCGAGGACGCCGGCTGGAGCGCCAGCGTCGAAGGGCAGCGCCATAGGGCAAAGCAGGCGGTGATCGCGCTCGGCCCCTGGGCGCCGGACGTGCTGGAGCCGCTGGGCTATCGCCTGCCGCTTTTCGTCAAGCGCGGTTATCACATGCATTATCGCGCCCCCGAGGGCGTCGCGCTCGAGCATGTCCTGCTCGATCCGGAAGTGGGCTATGCCATGGCCCCGATGGCGCAGGGCATCCGCATCACCACCGGGGCAGAATTCGCCATGCGCGACGCGGCCCCCACTCCCATCCAGCTCGGCAAGGCCGAAAAGGCGGCGCGGGAAATCTTCCCCCTCGGGGAACGGATCGACGGCCAGCCCTGGAAAGGCGCCCGCCCCTGCACGCCCGACATGATGCCGATCATCGGCAAGGCCCCGCGGCACGAGGGCCTTTACGCCGGGATCGGGCACGCCCATCACGGCTTCACCCTGGGCCCGGCCACCGGCGAATTGCTGGCCCAGGCTATGACCGGCGAGCCGACCGCCATCGACATCCACCCCTTCCGCATGGAGCGGTTCCTGGGGGGTTAGGCGCTTCCCCTGCCCGCAGGAAAGGTCGGCGTCAAGGCGCCCCCCCCGAATGCTTCCTGATCTCGTCGGGGTCGACATTGCGCGCCTCTTCGAGGCTGAGCAGGGGCACGCCCTTGACGATAGGGAAGGCGAGGCGCGCGGCGACGGAGATCAGCTCGGACCGGTCGGCGGAAAGGGTCAGCCGCGTCTTGGTGAGGGGGCAGACCAGCATTTCGAGCGCCCGCTTGTCCACCACGTGATGCGGTTCTGGCCGCGGGTCCGTCATCAGTTGATCGGCGCCGCGCCGGAGCCGCCGCGCGCCATCTCGTATTCGGTCATGGCGATCAGCGTCTCGGCCCGGGTCTCCAGCGTCGGGGCTTCCAGCAGGGCCTGTTTTTCTGCCGCGCCATAGGGCGAGACCATGCAGCAGAAATTGACCAGATCGGCCGTCCCGGTATCTTCGATCTCTTCCCAGTCGACCTCGATATGGGCGAATTCGGCATAGTCCCGCATCATTCTGACGAAGCGGGCGCGATCCACCTTGTCCTCGCCGAGATCGCGCGAGAAATCCGAGGCGAATTCCTCGACCGCGATCGCGCATTGGCGATAGGGCGTCGTCACCGTCAGCTCATGGGCCAGCCGGAAACGCGTCACTCCCTCGAGGATGATGAAATAGCGCTCCTCGCCGCTTTCCTCGAAATGGGTGATGCGCCCCAGGCAGCCGATCCGCTGCAGCGGCGCCCGGCCCCTGGGGCTTTCCTCGCTCGTGTCCTCGGGCTGGATGAGGCCGATCAGCCGGTCGCCGCGCAGCGCCGCATCCACCAGTTCGACATAGCGGGGTTCGAAGACGTTCAGCGGCCGATGGGCGTAAGGCAGCAGCAGGGCACCGCTCAGGGGAAAGACCGGAACGGATCTGGGCAGATCGGCCGGGCTGGTCGGTCGCCTGGACATGGCTCTTTCTCTCAGGAGAACAGCGCGGCCGACAGCAGCCGCCGGCCCTTGATCGTCGCCGGGTCCTTGGGGCCCCAGGCCTCGAAGAATTCCAGCAGCTTCTTGCGGGCGCCCTGCTCGTTCCAGTCGCGGTCCCGCTTGAACAGCGCCACCAGCGCTTCGGCCGCCTCGAGGCGCCGCCCCTCGGCGTTGAGCACGATGGCCAGCTCGAGCCGCGCCTGGTGGTCGTCCGGATTTGCGGCGATGGCCGCCTCCAGCGCCGCGGCCCCGGAAAGGCCGGCGGCCTCGTCGCGCAGGCGAATGGCATTGGCGAGAGCGGCATAGGCATCGCCCTCGCGCGCCGCCTCGGGCACCATGTCCAGCGTCGCCCGGGCCTGCTCCACCTCGTCGGCCTGCATATAGACCTCGGCCAGGCCGATCAGCGCCTCGGCATGGTCGGGCACGCGCTGCAGCACCATGGCATAGATCTGCGCCGCCTGGCCCAGCTCGCCCGCCTCGGCGGCCTGCCGCGCGGTCTTGAGCGCCTCGGCGATCTGGCCCTCGAGCGAATCGGCATCGGGCTGCCGCTCGGGCGCGGCGGCGATGACCCGTTCGGCAAAGCGCCTGACCTCGCTTTCGGGCATGGCGCCCATGAAGCCGTCGACGGGCCGGCCGCCGGAAAACGCGAAGACCGCGGGAATGGATTGCACCCCCAGCTGGCCGGCGATGGCGGGATGCTCGTCGATATTGATCTTGACGAGGCGGATCTGGCCGGCCTTTTCGGTGACCACCTTCTCGATCGCCGGTCCGAGCTGGCGGCAGGGGCCGCACCAGGGCGCCCAGAAGTCGACCAGCACCGGCGCCTCATGGGAGGCGTCGATCACATCGGCCTTGAAGCCGGCATCGCTGCCGTCGCGGACAAGGGAGGCGGTGGCGGTGGCGGCGGCGGGCGCGCCCTCGAAAGACATGGTCATGACAATGTGCTCTTCAGCATGGTGAATTGCGGGTCCAGCGATCCTTTTGCGCCGCCGGAGCCGCCGGTGGCAAGCCCCGATGCCCTCGGCCGCCCGACAAGATGGCACGGCGATGAAAATCCGGGTTGCAATCGGCGGGGCGATTGGGCATATAAGCGCGCGTCGAGGCACTTCCAAGTGCCCGGCGCGGAGCGCGGGTGTAGCTCAGGGGTAGAGCATAACCTTGCCAAGGTTAGGGTCGTGGGTTCGAATCCCATCGCCCGCTCCAAAATGCTCTTGTTAGCTCAAGGGTTTACGATCAAAAGGCTGGGCCTGGCGCCCGGCCTTTCGTTTTTTGGGCAGCACCGGGGCAGCACGCTAAAAGGCCGAATTGTGGCTAAAACCTGGCACTTCCAATACTCTATTCAATGCGGACATCTGTCGCGCGTCGGCGTGGTCAAATGCTGTGTCGGCCTTCGACGCAAAGTTTGAGGCACGATCGCGGAGATTGGCGTGGCGGTTGGACGCAAGCAATTGGCACGTCAAGTGGCGGAAGAACGAGCAAAACCCATTGCCTAGCCGATGATTTCAGCAGACCGGTCGCTATCCCCTTGTTGAAGGCGATTGCGCTTCCCAAGCGCCTACTCGCCGACAGGGCTTATGATGCCGACAGTCTCCGCAACTGGCTCAAGCGCACCAGGATCAAGGCCGCCATCCCGCCCTCGGCGGTATGCAGAACGCCATACCCGCTTCACCGAGAAGCCTATCGCCGCCGCAACGTCATCGAGCGCGTATTCTGCAAGCTGAAGAAGTAGCGACGCATCGCGACACGATACGATCGCCTCGCACAGAACCACATCTCAACTCTCGCTCTGGCCGCAATAATCTCAACCTGGATCTGAATGAGTCCTCAACTTAGTCCGACATCGATAATGCAGACGATACGCGTTCGGCTGTCTCGCGCAGCAGCGGGACGAGTTTCTCGGTGATCTCCGCGCTGGTGTAGTCAGTTGTCTGAACAGTCAGGCCGAGTGCTAGCCCCGGGAATTTGCTGGTGACGACGAGCACCGACGCGCCGGTGAAGCCGAGCGCGAGTTCTTCCTCCACGAGACTGTAGCCAAGTTCCTTCACCCGCTCGACCGCGCGCCGCAGGGTTTCCGGTGATGTGTTGGTTTTCGGAGTTAGCTGGGCCAGCGGAGCGGCCACCACGGCTTCGAGCGCCACATCCGAATTGGCGAGAAGAATGCGCCCCATCGCGGTGCAGTGAGCCGGAATGCGTGAGCCGACGCTTATTCGCATCGTGACCAGTCGTCGGATTTCCGGCGGAGGGGCGACGCGGGCCAGGTAAAGGATGTCGCGACCGTCCAGCACGCTCAGATTGGTGACGCCACCAGTCTGTGCTGCCAGTTGCTCAAGGAAAGGCGTCACCGTTGCTCCAATGCCAAGGCTGCGGAGCGCAGCATAACCCAGTTCCAGCACCGCAGGCGTCAGGTGGTAGCGCTTCGCGCCGGCGTCGACGGTCACATAACCCTCGGCAACCAGCGTTCTCATAAACCGCAGAACAGTCGGTTTGGGCAGTCCTGAGCCGTCAGCGATTTCGCCCAAAGTCGGAGTGGGGCGGTCATTGAAGAGGCGAAGAATCTGTAGACCTCGCGAAAGTGATCTGTTAAGAACATTCATTCTTCGAAACTCGATTTCATCTAGTGAAAAATAGGATGGTTTGACCTATGGCGCAAGAGAGAAAGTTCGGATCCCCAGAAAATGCGTTGACTCTGGTCAAAGTCGCTGAACTGGTCGCCCGATGAGCGAAGCAGATGTGCTCCGGCCGGGCCTCGATCGGCTTGTTGCTCTCTGGAACGAGCGTGGCGGCAGTCTCGTCTCGCGGCGCCTTGAGGGCGCGCTCGGTCGCAGTTTCCGGATCGAGGAGCTTGGTGGCCCTGTGTTTCACCTGCAGCTCACGCGTGAGCGGGCCTACCTCGGCGAAGGGCCGGGCGAGCACGCGCCTCATGCCGAAATCACTATGTGCCGTTCCGACTGGGCGCGCGTGCTGAGCGGCGAGTGGAGCATCATCGCCATCGTTCTCGCCGGCCGCGCTCCTTATCCAAAGCACCAACGTCGCTATCTCATGCAGCTTTCGCTCGTGCTGCAGACTCTCCTTCTGTCCGAGGCCAGTTCCAAATGACCGCCGCTACCGATCCTGCGCGCTACACTATTCCTCCGGCGACGGCGGAACTTGCGCGCTTTGCCACTGAATTGTCTTATGACGACATTCCCGCCGACGTGCTGACCATTGCCCGCGAGCAGGCCGTTGCAACCATCGGCTCATGTCTGTCCGGCAACCACATGGCGGCCATGGTCAGCATGGCTGACGGCATGGGTATCCTTGGAAGCGGTGAAGTTGCGACGGTCTTTGGCCGCGCCGAGCGCGTCCCGGCGCCGACCGCTGCGCTCTACAATGCCGGCACCGCCCAGGTCATCGAGTGGGACGACTGGGTCATCATCAGCCATTCCGGTGGCGCTGTTGTGCCCACCGCTTTCGCGGCCGGCGAGCAGGCCCGCGTCTCGGGTAAAGAGATTCTGACATCGATCGTCCTCGGCGATGAGGTGAATGCCCGTACGTCACGCGCCATGCAGCGCGGCGCGTATGTCGGCAATTCGATGCCCAACCACCAGATCGAGACTGCGCTGATGGCTGCCCGCCTGTTCGGCTGCGACTTGACCGAGACTCGATGCGCCGTGGGTCTTTCTGCATTCCTCGCGATGGAAAACTGCCCGATTGGCTGGACGTCGGACAGTAAGGTCCTCATCAATGGTCTCCCTGCGATGTGGGGTATTGTCTCTGCCAGTCTCGCCAAGGCTGGTCTGCGGGCCAATCAAGAAATCATCGAGCATCCCGCCGGCTTCATGAGCACGGTTTCCGAAGAAGTCGATGCTGACGAACTGGTCTTCGGGCTCGGCACCGAGTGGCATACGCGCACACTCAATACGAAACGGCATCCCTCCTGCGCCTACAATCTGCCTGCTATCGAATGCGCCATTGCGCTGCATGATCGCATTCCGGGCTTCGATCCCGCCCGCGTCGAGAACATCGTCGTTCATGGTCCCGGCGTGACGGCCTATGTCGCCGCCCGGTATCAGGCGGTAGAGCCGTCGCTTTACGAGGCGATCCGCGAAAAACGCTATTCGCACGTGCCGCTCTGCTTCGATGCCGGCTTTGCGACTGTCGCAAGCCTTGCCGATGGCGAGCTGACGTGGCGTCAGTACCAGGATGAGCGCATCTTCTCGCCAGAGATTCAGCGCCTCGCTGCGCGCGTCAGCTTCCGCACGGACGCCGCAATGCATCGCGCCTATTACGCCGACTATCAGTATGGCGCACGCGTTGTCCTGACGATGGATGACGGCCAGGAGTATGTGGAAGAGCGGCTGCAACTTCTCGGTGCGCGCGACCGCCCCTACGATCACGCTGACAAGTTCCGCGAGGGCGCTGAAGGCATCCTGTCGGCCGCCCAGACCGAAGAGGCGCTCGCAGCCCTCCGCGCGCTCGACACGGTCGACGACATCCGCGAAGTCGCGGCTCTGCTGAGGCCGAGATGACTGAGAAAAAGCACCTCGTTGAGCCGGCGCGGAAGACGCCTGTTCGTTATGAAGTCGATGTCCTTGTTGTCGGCGGTGGTTCTGCCGGGCTGATCGCAGCGGTTGCTGCCTCACGGCAAGGCGCGAGCGTATTGCTCGTGGAGCAGAACGGCTTCCTCGGCGGCACGCTGACCATGACTACGGTCGGCAGTATTTGTGGCCTCTATACCGTCGACGACGAGGAGGTGACTCCGATCATCGGGGGCATCGGCGCCGAACTGATGGCGCGCCTCGCGCAGGCTGGCGGGGCCCGTGGTCCCGAGCGCTGGTTGAAGACCGCGTCGATGCTCTACGACCCCGTGCTGCTGCGCCTGTTCGCAGACGACCTTGCGGCTGAAGCCGGTGTTGAGGTTGTACTTCACTCGACTGCCGTCGGGAGCGTGATCGAGGGAGAACGCCTAAACGGCGTAATCTTTGAAAGCGGAAGCGGACGCTGGGCGGCTCTTGCCAAGGTCGTGGTCGACACGACTGGCGATGGCGACATAATGGCGCTCAGCGGCGCGGCATTCGAGTATGACCGTGACGAGATTCAGGCCTCAACCGCGATGTTCCAGCTCGGTGGTGTCGATACAGAGCGCGCCATGCGCATCGGGCGCGAAGACCTCCATGGGTATCTCGAACAGGCGGTCGCTGCGGGCGTCGAATTGCCACGCACTGCCGGGGGGATGTTCAGTCTCCATCCCGGCTTTGCCCATATGAACATCACCCGCGTTCGTGGCAAGGATGCGGTGCTCGATCCGCTGGACGCAGCCGGGATTTCTGCCATCGAGGTCGAAGGGCGGAGACAGATTCAGCTCTACCACGACGCTTTCCGCCGCTTCGTGCCCGGTTTTGAGAGCAGTTTCGTAGCCGCAATCGGCTCACATATCGGGTTGCGGGAAAGCCGCCGCCTCTCGGGTGTCTACCGTCTCGAGCTCGAAGACGTGCTCGGCGCGGCGCGTTTCGATGATGTCATCGCCTGCGGAGCATGGCCGGTTGAAGATCATGCCGGAGGTCGTTCCACGCGGTGGGTCTTTCTGGAGCCAGGCACCTACTACCATCTGCCTTATCGCATGCTCTTGCCCCAGACCGTCGACGGCCTGCTAGTCGCCGGACGCTGCGCGTCTGCGAGCCACGATGCCCACGCCTCGATGCGTGTGGCAGGTATCTGTTTTGCGCTGGGTGAAGCGGCAGGCGTCGCCGCCGCCCAAGCAGCAGCTGGAGGAATTGCGCCGCGCGCCGTCGATGTCAGGCGGCTGCAGCGGCAGCTCATCGCTCAGGGGGCCTTCCTGGGTGATCCCGGAGGAGTGGGCTGAGCAGCGCTGCTGAACCCACGGTAACGACCAACAGAACTAACAGGGAGAAGAGAAGTGATCCGAATACTATCGGTCCTGACGGCCGCTTTGATAGGGCTAACGTCCATCACCGGCGCCCAGGCGCAAAGTTCAAACACGTTGACCGTGGCCGTGCCGTTCGAGCCGCAGACCCTCGACTCGATGTCGTCGACGACCGACCTCGTTGCGCTCATTACCGGCAGCGTGCTTGAGCCACTTTATGCATTTGATGCCGAGTGGAAGCCCGCACCTGTACTGGCCGCCCGCCTGCCCGAGATCAGCGCAGATGGCACTGAAGTCACCATTCCGCTGCGCACGGGCCTCAAGTTCCACGACGGCAGCAACATGGACGCCGCCGACGTTGTCGCTTCTCTGCAGCGCTGGATCAAGCTGTCCCCCCGCGGCCAGATCGCCGGGAAAGTGGTCACCGACATCGCCGCTGTCGATGACGCCTCGGTAAAGATCACGCTTTCGCAGCCCTTCGCGCCACTTCTGCCGCTGCTCTCCTTCAACACCGGCGCCGCCGTCGTGTTCCCCGAGGAAGTCATCGCCGGAAACCCGGACACTCCGATTACCGAGACGACTAAGATCGTCGGCACGGGCGTGTTTCAGCTGGCCGAACACGTGCCGGATCAATTCGTTCGCCTCGTGAAATACGAAGATTACACCTCCCCCGAGGGCGAGCCCTCGGGCTTTGCCGGGTCCCGCTCTGCAGGGGTCGACGAGATCCGCTTCTTCCCGGTGCCTGACGGCAATACCCGTCTGAGCGCCCTGATGTCGGGTCAGTATGACATCGTGCTCGGCCTCTCGCCCGAGGCCCACCCCCAAGTGTCCCGCAATGCCGACCTCGCGACCAACATCATCCGTCCCAGTGGCTGGCTGCTGTTCGTCGAGAACACCAAGAAGGGGCCAACGTCCAACGAGAAGTTTCGTCAGGCGGTGCAGGCTGCGCTGAACCACGACGACATCATGCTTGCCGCCTATGGCATCCCTGATTTCTACACGGTCAGCCCGAGCCTCTACGCCGAAGGAACGAGCTTCTACTCAGAAGCCGGTGCCGAACGCTACAATCAGAAGAACATCGAGACCGCAAAAGCGCTGCTGGCCGAGTCCGGCTACAATGGCGAACCGTTCCGCCTCCTGACCAGTCAGCAATACGACTTCGTCTTCAAAGCGGCTGTCGTAGCTTCAGAGAACCTTCGTGCCGCCGGCATCAATGTCGAGCTCGTCAACCTCGACTGGGCCAGCATGCTGCAGCAGCGCAACGACGACACGAGCTGGGAAGCGTTCATCAGCTTCTTCGGCTTCGTTCCCGAGCCCTCGCTGCTCGCGACGTTCAACCCCACCTGGTACGGCTGGTGGGATGACGCCGCCAAGACCGCCGCGATGGATGCGTTCACCTCTACCGTCGATCCGGCCGAACGCCTACAGAAGTGGGACGCGCTTCAGACCGAACTGCTGCAGCAGGCTCCATGGGTGCAGCTCGGCAGCTTTGCCGAAATGGTAGCGACGTCTGCGTCGGTTCAGGGTCTCCGTCCCGTTCCGTTCCTGCCGCTGTGGAACGTCACGAAGTAGTAAACGATAGCGGGCGCCCGGCCGATCGCCGGGCGCCTCCAAACCTCAAGGAGCGCCCTCGCGATGAGTTACACACTGCAGCGAATCGCCGGCATGATGGTCGTGATGTTCTTCGTCGTGAGCATCGTATTCCTTATCGTCCATATCGCCCCGGGAGATCCGGCGGTTGTAATGCTCGGTCCGAGCGCGTCCGAGGAACAGGTCGCAGCATTGCGCGCGGCCTGGGGCCTCGATCGGCCGCTGTTCGGCCAATATCTGCTCTTTCTTGGCCAGCTCGTGCAAGGCGACCTCGGACAATCCATCTTCCTTGGAAAGCCGGTGCTCGAACTACTCGCTGGACGCGCCGAGCCGACATTCTTCCTCACCATTTTCTCGACCGTTGTCGCCTGCCTCATCGCGATTCCGCTGGGGGTCTATGCCGCTTACCGGCGGAACAGTCTGTGGGATCGGCTCGCGACCTCGTTGGCAATGCTCGCCGCGAGCGTTCCGAGCTTCTGGCTCGGGCTCATTTTGATCCAGACGCTGTCACTGCAGTTCGGCTGGTTCCCGGTCTCCGGCTATGGCGGTCCCGGCGCCGACTTCATGACACGTCTTCACCACCTGTTTCTGCCGGCGGTTTCGCTCGGCATCTACTCGTCGGCTTTGATCCTCCGCTTCACGCGGGCAAGCATGCTGGACGTGCTGAGCGAAGACTACGTCCGCACGGCCCGCTCCAAGGGTATGGGCGAGTTTCGCGTCGTGATGAAGCACGCCTTCAAGAACGCGCTTGTTCCCATCGTCACTATTGTCGGTATGACCATGGCCTTGCTCGTTGCGGGGGCCGTCATCACTGAAATGGTGTTCGGTTTGCCCGGTGTCGGCAACCTCATTGTCACCTCGGTGCTGCGCCGTGACTATCCGGTCATCCAAGGCACGCTGCTCGTGGTTTCGCTGATCTACGTCCTCATGAACTTCCTGATTGACATGCTCTATCTCGTCATTGATCCGAGGGTGAAATACTGATGGGCGAAACGCTCTCGACGCTCCGCATGCGCCCGCTTGTTGCCACCGGGGTCCTGGTGCTCGGCACTATTGTCGTCCTCGCTGTGGCGGCTCCGCTGATCGCTCCGCACGATCCGGGTGCACTGGCAATTACCAACCGGCTTAAGCCGCCGGGCGGCGACTGGTGGTTCGGCACCGATGAGTTCGGGCGCGATATCTTCAGCCGCACTCTCCATGCAGGCCGGCTCTCGCTGCTGGTCGGCGCCGGCGTCGTCCTCATCTCGGGTATCATCGGCATTTTGCTCGGTATACTTGCCGGGTTCTTTCCACGGCTCGACACGATCGTCGCCCGCTTCATTGACGCGCTGATGGCGTTTCCGGACATTCTCCTCGCTGTGGCGCTGGTCGCTGCGCTTGGGCCCTCGCTTTTCACTGTCCTCGTGGCGCTGGGCGTAGTCTATGCGCCTCGTCTCGCCCGGGTCGTCCGCGCCTCGACGCTGATCATTCGCGAGTTACCCTATGTCGAGGCTGCACGCGCACTGGGCGTTCCCACATGGCGGATCATCGTCCGCCACGTACTGCGCAATCTGGCGTCACCGATCCTCGTGCAATGTACGTTCATCTTTGCCTACGCGATCCTCGCGGAAGCCGGCCTTTCGTTCCTCGGCCTCGGCGTCAACCCGGAGATTCCTACCTGGGGCACCATGATCGCCGGCGGCCGCTATTACGCCGGACAGGCCGACTGGATGACGGTGTTCCCGGGTCTTGCCATCATCCTCGCAGCGCTTTCGCTCCAGATGGTGGGTGACGGTCTTCGTGATCTTCTCGATCCGCGGCTGGGGCGCGACCTGTGATGGCACTCGACGAAGAACTCATCTTGTCAATCGACAACCTGCAGACGCATTTCGGCGTCCGGCAGATCGTCAAAGCGGTCGATGGCGTGCAGCTGCAGGTGCGCCGGGGCGAGACGGTCGCTCTGGTAGGTGAATCTGGTTCGGGCAAGTCTGTGACGAGCCTTTCCGTCATGCGGCTGCTGAGTCACCCCGGACGGATCGTAGGCGGCAGCATGCCGTTCCGGCGGACCGCTGGCGATGTAATTGATCTCGCCACCGCGTCAGAAAAGGAGATGCGTCGTATTCGCGGACGGGACATCGCGATGATCTTCCAGGAACCGATGACCTCGCTAAATCCGCTTCTAACCGTCGGTGACCAGATCGGAGAGATGATCGCGCTCCATTACCCGGTCTCCAAGTCCGAAGCACGTAGGCGGGCGAAAGAGATGCTGGAGCATGTCGAAATCCCTGGCGCCGCGAGCCGTCTCGACAACTACCCGCACGAGATGTCGGGTGGCATGCGGCAACGTGTGATGATCGCGCTTGCTCTTGCATGCGAGCCAGCCCTGCTCATCGCGGACGAGCCGACGACGGCGCTCGATGTTACTATCCAGGCACAGATCCTCGACCTGTTGCGCAGGCTGCAAGAGTCGAATGGTATGAGCGTCCTGTTCGTAACCCACAATCTTGGTGTCGTAGCGGAGATCGCACACAGCGTCGCTGTCATGTACGCAGGACGCATCGTCGAGCAGGCGCCGGTGGGCGATCTATTCGCCCAACCAAGCCACCCCTATACCCGTGGGCTCATGGCCTGCGTACCGAATGCTGCCTTACACCGGAGCAGCGATGGAGAGCGCCATCGGATGACGCCGATCCCCGGCGACGTTCCCAATCTTGTCTCTCCCCCTTCGGGTTGCGCCTTCCATCCGCGTTGTTCCTACGCCGTCGCACAGTGCACGACCGAACCGCCGTCACTCGCAATTGTCGGGGATCGACATTTGAGCCGCTGCTGGAGGAGCAACGAGGTATGAGTCCCAGCCCAGCCAATTCAGACATTCTTCTGTCGATAGAGGGCCTGAGCAAGGTGTTTCGCACCAAGCGCGGCACCGTGCACGCGGCCGAGGATGTGAGTTTCGCGGTCCGGCGTGGAAGCATTGTCGGCCTTGTCGGTGAATCCGGATCGGGCAAGACCACCGTTGGACGCACGCTGCTTCGGCTCACCGAACCGAGCGGTGGGCGGGCGATGTTCGATGGAGTCGATCTGTTCTCGCTACCGCCGCGAGAGATGCGTGACTACCGGCGCCGTCTGCAAATTGTCTTTCAAGATCCGATGTCGAGTCTCAACCCGCGTCTGAGGGTCGGTCAGATCATCGCCGAGGGCCTTGAGGTGCATGGCACATCGGCAGCGCGTCGTGAGAAGAGGGTCGCCGAACTCCTGTCGCAGGTAGGTCTCCGTCCAGAACACGCCACGCGCTTCCCGCACGAGTTCTCGGGCGGCCAGCGCCAGCGCATCGGCATTGCCCGCGCGCTGGCGGTGGAGCCCGAACTTATCATTGCCGATGAGCCGGTCTCCGCGCTCGATGTTTCAGTGCAGGCGCAGATCCTCAATCTGATCCTCGACCTGCAGCAGCGTTCGCCGCTCGCCATCCTGTTCATCGCTCACGACCTCGCGGTGGTCGAGTACATTTGCGACGAGGTTGTCGTCATGTATCTCGGCCGCATCATGGAGAAGGGGCCGAGTAAGGCCATCTACGCCGCACCACGCCACCCCTATACGCAGGCGCTGCTCGCGAGTGTGCCGCGGGCGGACCCTACCGCCACACGTGAGCGAGTGGTGCTGCAGGGAGATATTCCCAGTCCTCTCAATCCGCCCAGCGGCTGCGTGTTCCGTACCCGGTGCCGATTTGCGCTGCCGGTCTGCGCCGAGGCCGTGCCCCCGGCGGTCGACACGGGTGGCGGGCATGTTGTTGCCTGCATCCGCCGGGACGATCCGGAAGTGAAAGCTGCCGCCGGCGCTGTGGCGACAAACTAGCCGCCGAGAACGAGCGCTCAAAATTGAGGGCCGGCCTGTGCCACCCTGATCCACCTGGCAGTCCTGATCAGGTGTGCCGGTGCTGACGCCAATGGCGCTATCGTTTGGTCCTGGGATTTACGGTCCGTGTAAAGGAGGATTGCGCGACCGCCTATTGTTCCGGGATCGAAATTCCCCGTTCTTGTGTCGGAGAACCGCAAGACGATGACGAGCGGCCCAGGGAGACGATTTTGACATCTGTAGCTTTGGTGACGGGAGCGGCGGGAGGCATCGGGGCGGCGGCCGCCAGGCGGCTCGGGCGGGACGGGTTTGCCCTGGCAATTCACGATATCGACCCCGGGCGCGCCGGTGCGCTGGCCGACGAACTGGCCGCCGCCGGCGTCAGCGCCAGGCCCTATGTCGGGGACATCTCCGATGCCGCCTGCCTGCGCGCGCTGGCCGGCGAGATCGAGGAAGGGTTCGGCCCCATCGACCTGCTGGTCAACAATGCCGGCATCGGCGGGGACCGCGGCGGGATCGAAACGACGACGCCGGAGAGTCTCGAGCGGATGCTGGCCGTTCACGTCGCCGGACCGGTTTTCCTTACCCAGGCGGTGGTTGCGCATATGAAGATCAGGCGCCGGGGCCGCATCGTCATGATGTCTTCGACGCGGGGCGTCGCCGGCGCTCCCTATGGCGTCGCCTATAATGCGGCCAAGGGCGCCATCGTCAGCATCACCAAGGGCTGGGCGAAGGAGTTCGCCCCCTGGGGCATCACGGTCAATGCCGTGGCCCCCGGCTATGTCCGCACCGCCATGGCCGGCGCCGACGACGCGGCCGTCCGGGCCGGAAAAATCGCCGCTGTGCCCCTCGGACGCGAGGCCGACGCCGACGAGATCGCCGCGTGCATCGCGTTCCTGGCCGGGAAGGATGCCGGCTATCTCACCGGGCAGATCGTCGGGGTCAATGGCGGGTTGGTTATCTAGAAACCGGAGGCGAAACCGCATGGACAACACCCGGACCCGACTCGCCGACGAGGTTCGCCGGCTCCGCGGCTATTGGCATCCCTTCCATCAGGGCCTGCTGGAGCTGTCGCCCGACTATCTCGACGCCTATCTGCGGTTCCAGAACGCACCCGCCGAAGCGGGCAATCTCGAGCCCAAGCTGTGCGAATTCATCTATATCGCGGTCGATGGCGCCGTCAGCCACCTCTATGCCAGCGGCGCGGCGCGGCACATCCAGATGGCGCTGGAAAAGGGGGCGACGAAGGAAGAAGTGCTGGAAGTGATCCAGCTCACCACGCTTTCGGCGCATCTGACGCTGGAGACCGGCATGCCGGCGCTGCTCGCGGAAATGCAGTCGGCGGGGCAGTCCGCCGATATCGAGCTGGCGGCCGAACAGCAGGCCCGGAAGGAAAAGTTCATGGCGCTGACCGGTTATTGGCCGGAAGGAGCGGATGCCATGTTCCGCTATGCGCCGCGCTTCATCGACGCCTATTTGCGCTATGCCGAAATTCCCTATCGGGACGGGCCCTTGCCCCGCAAGGTCAAGGAGTTCGTCCGCATCGCCGTATGCGCCACGCCCGCCGGGCCGCAGCCCGAAAGCCTGCGCCGCCATATCGGCCTGGCCCTGCGCCATGGCGCCACGCCCGAGGAAATCGCCGATGTGCTGCAACTGAGCAGCGCCATCGCCATCCACACCTGCACCGCCACCATCCCCGCGCTGGTTGAAGCTGCCGGGCGGAAATAGCGCCATCTTTGCAGAAACAGCAAAGATGTTTGCCGCCGATTGCGCGTTGAGCCCGCTCGCGCGCTGTCCTTAGGTTCGTTACAGAATGCCGGTCGGCGTTCCCATAAGGAGGAGTTTCATGTCCATTCGTTTCCCAGCCGCGCTCGCGACGCTCGGCATGCTGTTGGTCGCGCCGGCCATCGCCCAGGACGCGCAAAGCTATCCCGAGCGCCCCGTCACCATCATCGTGCCCTATAATCCGGGCGGTTCCACCGATGCCGGCGCCCGCCTCATCGGCCAGTCCCTGAGCGAGCAGCTCGGCCAGCCTTTCGTGGTGGAAAACAAGCCCGGCGCGTCCGGCATCATCGGCACGGATTTCGTCGCCAAGTCCGATCCGGACGGGCAGACGGTGCTGGTGCACACATCCGCCATCGGCATCCATGCGGCGTTCAACGACAACCTGCCCTACGACACCAAGGACGATCTGCGCGCCGTCTCCATCATCGCCGGCGGCCCCTTCGTGCTGGTGGCCAATCCGCAATTGCCGGTCGAGAGCGTGCAGGAGCTGGTCGACTACGCCAAGGCGCATCCGGGCGAGCTCAATTTCGGCTCGGCGGGCGTGGGCGGCTCGGGCCACCTGATCGGCGAGCGCTTCAAGGCCTCCACCGGGATCGACATGGTCCACATCGCCTATGCCGGCGGCGGGCCCTCGCAGGTCGGCCTGATGGCCAATGAAGTGCAGATCGTCTTCGATACGCTGACCTCGATCCCGCTGATCAAGGAAGGCAAGCTCAAGGCCCTGGCCGTGACCTCCCAGGAGCGCTGGCCCGATCTGCCGGACGTTCCCACCATCGCCGAGGCCGGCTTCCCCGATGCCAGCGTCATGATCTGGATCGGCGCCTTCGTCCCCGAGGCGACGCCGGACGCGATCGTCGACAAGCTCAGCGCCGCCATCGCCGCCGCCGGTGCCGATGCCACCATCAGCGAGCGCCTGTTCGCCGTGGGCATGAACCCGGTGGGCAATACGCCCGAAGAGGCCGAGGCGACGCTCGATGCCGATATCGAGGGCTGGGAAGCGCTCGCGGCCACCGGCCTCACCATCAACTGATCCCTTCCTCCCCCGGCGAGGGCGGTTGCCGCCCTCGCCACCCCAGGCGGAAACCCATGTCCCAGAAATTGAGAATAGTGGTCGAAGCGGTCCCGCACGGGCCGTGGTCCGGCCTTGCCGACCATATCGAGGCGACGGGCGCCGAGGTGCTGGCCGTCTCCGGCGATGAAGGACCGATCGAGTTTCCCGCCGGCTGGGTCCCGGACGGTCTCGTCACCGTTCCCGCCCAGCACCAGCGCGCCCGGTTCGACCAGATCGACCTCGACCGCTGGGACACGGCGGCGCAGGAAGAGCTCGATCGGCGGTTCCATATCGCCCAGGCGGTGGCGCGCCGCATGCTCGAGGGCGATGGCGGCAGCCTCGTCCATCTGGTCGCGGCCGAGGGCCTGCCCGGACTGGCCGGAGCGGGCAGCGCCGCGAGCCTGTCCTATGCGGTGGCGGGCCTGTCGCGCGGCATCGCGCTCGACCTGCGCGACAGGGTGCGGTCCAATGTCATCGTGGCGGAGCCCGATGCGGCGGGCCTCGTGGCGGCAGTGACGCTGGCGCTCCATCTCTGCGGCGCGCAGGGGCGCGGCGTGAGCGGCCAGATCGCCGCGATCGATGCCGAAAATCTGCGGCTGTTCTCGCAATCGCGGCCCGTGCGGATCGCGCATCGCGACGGCGGCTGGGACGAAGCGAGCCTTGCCGCCCAGATCGGGCGCTGGGCGTCCTGCCTGCCGCGTCTCGAAGACATGGAAGGCGTGACGCAATGACGGCGCAGCCATCCACTCTCGAGGGCAAGGTCGCCATCGTCACCGGCGGGGGCGGCGGCATCGGCCGCGCCGTCTGCCGGCACATGGCGCGGCTCGGCGCGCACATCGTCGTCAACGATCTGGGCGTTTCCGTCGCCGGGGACAGCGAAGCGGCCAAGGCCGCCGACGTGGTGGTCGAAACCATTCGCGCCGAAGGCGGCGAGGCCGTCGCCAATACGCTCAGCGTCACCGAAAGAGCGTCGGGCCGGGCCATGGTCGAACAGGCCATGGACGTCTTCGGGCGCCTCGACATCGTCATCAACAATGCCGGCATCATCCGCATGGGCGCGTTCGACGAGGCTGCCGAAAGCGACTGGCAGGGCGTGCTGCGCACCAATCTCTACGGGGCGGTCTATCTCAGCCACGCCGCCGCGCAGGTGTTCGTGCGGCAGCGGAGCGGCGCCTTCGTGCATATGTCCTCGGCGGGCGGGCTGATCGGCAGCACCGGGCAGACCAATTACGGCGCCGCCAAGCTCGGCATTGTCGGGCTGTCGCAGACGCTGGCGCGGGATCTGGGGCCGCTGGGCATCCGCTCCAACTGCATGGTGCCCTCAAGCACCAGCCGCATGACCGAACTGACCGACAATGCGCGCAGGCATCTGATGACGCCGGAGGCGCTGGACAATCTGCGCCGCGCCCGGCAGGCCTCGGTGCCCGACCATATGGCCCCGGTCATCGCCTTTCTGGGCAGCGACGCGGCCGCCGGCGTCAACGGCCAGATCATCGGGGCGCGCGGCAGCGAGCTTTACCTTTACGGCCATCCCGCGCCCAGGCGCGACCTGTCGAGCCGCAATGGCTGGTCGCCCGGCTGGCTCGCGGACAATCTGGCCGCCGCCTGGGAGCCGTTCCTGACCCCGCTCGAAGTCATCACCGATGTCTTCCGCTGGGCCCCGGCGCCCGGCTCGGCTCCATCCGATTCCTAAATCAGCAAGAGAGGCAGAAATGGCCACGGGAAATTTCGTCACCGATCTGGACAAGGGCGACGTGCTCGGACCGGTCGAATATACGCTCAGCTCCTTCGTCATCCGCGAATATGCCCATATCGTGGAGATGCACCAGGAGTGCTTCCAGGGCGCCGACGACCTGATCATGCCGCCCACGCTGATCCATCTGGACAAGCTGCGGCTCTATAATGCCGCCTGCCCCGCCGGCACCGGTCCCACCGCCCGCATCCACTACGAATATGACGCCGAGGTCTTCGCGCCGGCGCGCGTCGGGGACCGGCTGAGCGTCGTCGGGCGCATCCTCGACCGCTTCCTCAAGAAGGGCCGCGAATATGTGCTGCTCGAAATGGAGCTGACCAATGTGGCCACGGGGCAATTGCTGCTGCGCTACCGCGATCAGGTGATCCTGGCCTATTCCCCCAAGTCCGACGCCGCCTAAGGAGTATCCGTCATGTCCCCCATCCTTGAAGCCGGCACCGAGTTCCGCACCCGTCCTCGCGCCATGACGCGCGAGCGCATGCGCTGGTATGTCGATGGCCAGCCCACCATCGCCGCCGATGACGGCCGCGTGCATACCCAGCCGCCCACCATCCATGACGACGACGACTATGCCCGCTCCCAGGGCCTGCCCGGCATCATCGCCGACGGCATGATCTCGACCAACTGGATCCAGGGGCTGCTGGTGGACGTGTTCGGGCCGCAATTCGCCTGCCGCAGCCGCCTCACCACCAAATATATCGCGCCGATCTACGAGAACATGCAGGTCATCGCCTGCGCCAGGGTCAGCAAAGTGATCAGCAACGAGGCCGGCAAGGTCGTCCACCATCTCGAGGTCTGGTGCGAGGACGACAAGGGCAAGAAGCTCACCGTCGGCTCCGCCATGGTCGAGGCCGCCTGAGTTCGACCAATGAGGGGGCGGCAGGTTCGCTCCGTCCCCTTACCGGCTTGGCGGGACGCAGACCCGGTCCAGTCGCCCTCCGATATCTCCCCAGCCGCCGCGAGCTGAATTGCCGGGACCAGCCGGCAATGACGAAGGAAACCCTCTCCCGATCCTTGCCCGCTCAATCCCTGTCGCGCAGGGGCGCGAGGAGAGCGGCGACATCGCCGCGGCGGAAGCCCCAGCCGGCACGATTGGCCGCCAGCTCGACCATGGCCTCCACCCGCCTGTTCTCCATCAGGGCGGCCTGGAACAGCGGGCCGCCCCTGGACTTGGAAAAGCCGTAGCCATTGGTCAGCACCACGTCGATATCCTCCGCCGAGCGGGCAATGCCCTCCTCGACGATCAGCGCCGCCTCGTTGACGATGGCGCCCAGGATCGCGTCCGCGATGGTCCTGGCGTCGGGAGCCGGACGGCCGTGCCGGGCGGCATTGGCCCGGACCAGCCCGGTGACCACGTCGGACGGCCGGGGGCCGCCCTTGTCGTCGTAATCGTACCAGCCGGCATTGGTTTTTCGGCCCAGCCGGCCCAGTTCGCACACCGCGTCGGGCAGGGTGACGTAGCGCTCGCGCGGATCGCGGCTGGCCGCCTTGCTCCGCCGCAGCCGCCAGGCGATGTCGAGCCCGGAAATGTCGGAGACGGCGAAAAGGCCCATGGCAAAGCCGAGGCCGGTGGCGGCCGCGTCGATCTCCTGGGGCAGCGCCCCGTCGTCGAGGGCATATTCGCACTGGGCCCGGTAGCGGGCATAGATGCGGTTGCCGATGAAGCCTTCGCCCGGCCGGGCCAGCACCGGCAGCTTGCCGATCCGCTTGGCGAGGGCGAAGGCGGTCGCCAGCACCGGCGCCGCCGTCGCCTCGCATTGCACGATCTCGAGCAGCTTCATGCGCGGGACGGGAGCGAAGAAATGCAGGCCCAGGAAATTTTCCGGCCGCCCGCTGGCCGCGGCCAGGGCCTCGATATCGAGATAGGAGGTGTTGGTGGCCAGGATCGCCCCGTCCTTCAGCACGTCGCCGAGCCGCGAAATCACCCCGGTCTTGATCTCCATGTCCTCGAAGACCGCCTCGATCACCAGATCGGCTCCGCCCAGCCGCTCCACCTCGGGGCCGCTGTCCAGCCCCGACAGGCGTTCGGCGGCGCTGGAGCCGGCGAGCTTGCCCAGCCTTTCCAGATCGGCCAGCGTGCTGCCGATGGCCTGGCGGGCGCGGTCCAGCGCCGCCGCGTCGCTGTCCACCAGCGTCACCGGCAGGCCGGCGGCGAGCAGCACCGCGGCGATGCCGGCACCCATCGTGCCGGCGCCGACCACGCCGGCGCTCCCGATGGATCGCGGCGCATCGGCGACCGGCGGCTTGGCGGCGGCCCTTTCGGCAAAGAAATTATAGCGCAGGGCGGTAGCTTCCTCCCCCACCCGCAGGCGCTGGAAGGCGGCGCGTTCGAGACGCAGCGCCTCCTCGACCGGCGTGGTTTCGATCAGCCGCACGGCGGCAATGGCCTCCTTGACGCATTCGCGCCCGCGCCCCCTGGCGAGGGCGGCAGCGGCGGCGGCCTCGATCTCGTCGGGACCGGCCGGCGGCGGCGTCAGGCGGGCGGCGAGACGCTTGCCCCGCCCCGCAAGGAAGGCGATGGCGTCGCCGACGAGGTCCTCGCCGGCCAGCGCGTCAATCATGCCGAGTTCCAGCGCCTCGGAGGCGGGCACGCGGCGGGAGGACGCGATGATCTCGATGCCGCGCGGCAGGCCGACAAGGCGCGGCAGGCGCTGGGTGCCGCCGGCGCCGGGGATCATGCCCAACCCCACCTCGGGCAGGCCGACCGTGGCGCCGGGGGCGGCGATGCGCCAGTCGCAGGCCAGCGCCAGTTCGTAGCCGCCGCCCAGCGCCGCGCCATGGATGGCGGCGATCACCGGAACGGGACAGGCCTCGATCGCGGCCAGCACCTCGGGCAGTTCGGGCGGGGGCAGGGCCTTGCCGAATTCCTTGATGTCGGACCCCACTATGAAAGTCCTGCCGGCGCCGGCGACGACGACGCAGGAGGCCTCGGCGCCGACCTGCCGCAAGGCGGCCATCAGCCCCTGGCGCACCGCCGCCGAGCTGGCATTGACCGGAGGATTGTCGATGATTATCACGGCGGCGTCGCCCCGGCGATCCAGCCATACGGCCGGGCTCGTGGGGATGGCGGCGGCTGAATATCGAATTTCGGTCACGGGCGGCCTCGCGGCGGAATGGCAGGATGTGCCAATGCTGTAGCGTGTTTGCCCGCGGCTTTATTTTGCAAATCCTGCAAAGATCGTTTGTGGCGTTTTGCAGTTTTTCTGCGGCCCGTGACCTGCACGATAGGCGGAACGGCTCACAGCAGCCGGTCAACACGGTCCATGCCGATCATGGACGAGAGGGAGGCACCGTTGAGCGCGATGGTCGTTTCGCCCCGGTCCGAGCGGATCGGTGGCCTGGTCATTCTTCTGATCGGACTGGGCATTGCCGGCCAGTCCTTCTCCTATCCCCTGGGCAGCCTCAACAATATGGGCCCGGGCTTCTTCCCGCTGATCGCCGGCCTGGCCATGGCGCTGCTGGGCGGGCTGGTGTTCTGGAAGGTTCCGGATGCGGGCCAGCCCATGGAGGGCGGACGGCTCTCGCTGCGCCCGGCCCTGTTCGTCTTCGCCGGCCTCCTGGCCTGGGCGCTGCTGCTGCGGCCGGCCGGGCTGATCCTGGCGACGGTGGCCATGGCGCTGCTGGCCGCCTTCGCCTATCCGCGCCCGAACCCGGTCCGCATCGCCATCACCGTCGTGATCTTGCCGGTCCTGGGCTGGCTCCTGTTCATCTACGGCCTGGGCATGCCCATGCGTGCCTTCCCCTGGTAAGTTAGGACAGCCATCATGGATTATCTGTCGGCCATTCAGTTGGGCTTTGCCACCGCGCTGCAATGGGACAACCTGCTGTTCTGCCTCGTCGGCGTGGCGCTGGGAACCGTGGTGGGGCTGCTGCCGGGCATCGGCGCGCTGTCCACCATTTCCATGCTGCTGCCGCTCACCTTCTACATGGAGCCGACCACGGCCATCATCATGCTGGCGGGCGTGTTCTACGGCGCGCAATATGGCGGCTCCATCGCCTCCATCCTGCTCAACATCCCCGGCACGGCGACCAATGCCATCACCTGTCTCGACGGCTATCCGCTGGCCAAGCAGGGCCGGGCCGGGGTGGCGCTGGCGGTCACCACGCTGTCCTCCTTCGTGGGCGGGTCCTTCGCCATTCTGGTGCTGATGCTGCTGGGCCCGCTGCTGGCCGAAGTGGCGCTGGCCTTCGGCGCGCCCGAATATACCGCCATCATGGTCTTCGGGCTCATCGCCGCATCGACATTGTCGGGCGGCTCCATGCTCAAGGGCCTCGCCATGGTCGTCGCCGGCGTCGCCCTGGGCAGCGTCGGCATCGACATGAATACCGGCGTGCAGCGCTTCCAGTTCGGCATGCCCGAGCTCTCGGACGGGCTCAGCATCGTGGCGCTGGCCATGGGCCTGTTCGGCGTCGCCGAGATCCTGGTCAACCTGATGCGCAGCGACGGCAGCCCCTTCAAGGTGCACGAGGTCACCCTGCGCTCGCTGATCCCGACCCGCAAGGACGTCAAGGAAAGCACCATGCCCACCGTGCGCGGCACGCTGATCGGCACCGTGCTGGGCGTTCTGCCGGGCACCGGCGCGACCATCGCCTCGTTCATGGCCTATGCCACCGAGAAGCGGGTCTCGCGCACCCCGGGCATTTTCGGCAAGGGCGCCATGGCGGGCATCGCCGCGCCCGAAGCCTCCAACAACGCCGCCGTACAATCGGCCTTCATCCCCACCCTCAGCCTGGGCATTCCGGGCGACGCGGTGATGGCGGTGATGCTGGGCGCGCTGATGATCCATGGCATCGCGCCCGGGCCGGGCCTCGTCAACCAGCATCCGGAACTGTTCTGGGGCCTCATCGCCAGCTTCTGGATCGGCAATGTGATCCTGCTGGTGCTGAACCTGCCCTTTATCGGGCTGTTCGTGCGCATCCTCAAGATTCCCTATGACGCGCTCTACGTAGCCATGCTGTTCTTCATCTGCGTGGGGGTGTTTTCCATCCAGAACAGCGTCTTCGACATCTTCGTGGTCATCGCCTTCGGCATTGTGGGCGTGTTCATGATCCTGGGCGGCTATCCGGCGGCGCCCCTCCTGCTCGGCTTCATTCTGGGACCGATGATCGAGGAGAACATGCGAAGGGCGCTGCTGATCTCGCGCGGCTCGTTCGAGGTCTTCGTGTCCACCCCGGTTTCGGCCACCTTCATCGTGCTGAGCGTGCTGACGCTGATTGCGACGGCGGGCCTGCCCCTGCTAAGACGGGGCATCAGGAAGGCGACCAGCGACGTCACCGTCGAGAACGAGGGATAGAAGTGAAGGACAAAGCCGTTCAAACGCCATCGGGGCAGGGTGAACGGCGCAATGTGCAGGACCTGCCCAGCCTGCGCGACATGGAATTGTTCGTCATCGTGGTGCAGGCCGGCAGCTTTTCGGCCGCCGGCCGCCGCGTTGGGCTCTCCCCCGCCTCGGTGTCGCGCTATATCAACGCGCTCGAGGACCGGCTCGGGGTACGCCTGCTCAACCGCACCAGCCGGAAATTGTCGCTGAGCGACATGGGCGCCATCTTCTTCCAGCGCGCCGAGCGCATCCTCAACGACGTGCGCGAAACCCAGATCGAGGTGACCCAGGAACATGTGCGCCCGCAAGGGACGCTGCACGTGCATTCGCGCATGCTGGTGGGGCTGCAATATATCGCCCCGGCCCTGCCGGCCTTTCTGGCGCAATATCCCGAGATCACCGTCGACCTGACGCTCTCCAACGACGATGTCGACATCATCGAGCACAATATCGACGTCGATATCCGCATCGGCCAACTGGCCGATTCCTCGCTGATCGCCCGCAAGCTGGTGGATAGCGAGCGCGTTTTGTGCGCGACGCCCGATTACCTCGCCAGCCGCCCGCCCATTACCGAACCCCGCGACCTGCTCGAGCATAATTGCCTGGCCTATCGCATCAATCTGGGCGGGGTGACCTGGCGGTTCCTGGCGGCGGACGGGCAGTTGATCGAGGTGCCGGTGACCGGCTCCATGCGCACCAATAGCGGTCCGGCCCTGCATATCGCCATGATGGAGGGGCTGGGCATCTCGCTCATGCCGGACTGGGCGGTGGCGCGCGAGCTGGCGGCGGGGCGGCTGGTCCGGCTCCTGCCGCAATACCGGATCAGCTTCACCTCCTTCGAGAACGCGGTCTATGCGGTCTATTCCCCGACCCGGCACCTGCCGGTCAAGGCCCGGGTGTTCATCGACTATCTGGCAAGGCACTTCCAGTCGGTACGCGTCTGAGGCGGACCGGCCCTTCGCCGACCGGCGGCGCCTTTTCATTTTCTGCAACAATTCTGCGCGCTTTATGCCCGTTATCGCCATGATGTGGCGATGCTAGCTCTTGGGGACGTCCGGGCCGGTGATGCGCCGGACGCCATCGGGAGTTCGGGTGTGTCGGTAAAAGTTCTGGGCGGAATCAAGGTGCTCGATTTTTCGCGTGTGTTCGCCGGTCCGGCGGCCACGCAGGTGCTGGGCGACATGGGCGCCGACATCCTCAAGATCGAGCCGCCCGGGGGCGACGAGGCGCGCTATTACGGGATGACCCGGGAGCGGCTGGAAAAATTCGGCGGCACCAGCCCCTCCTTCCTCGCCCTCAACCGCAACAAGCGCAGCATGGAAATCGACCTGCGCCATGAGGACGGCAAGGCCATCGCCCGCAAGCTGGCCGCCGGCGTCGACGTGGTGGTGCACAATTACCGCCCCGGCGTCATGGAGCGGCTGGGGCTGGGCTATGAGGCGCTGGCGGAGCATAATCCCCGGCTGATCTATGCCGAATTCTCCGCCTATGGCCGTCAGGGCCCGCTCTCGCATGTGGGGGCCAACGATCTGGCCCTGCAGGCCCATAGCGGCCTCATCAGCATCACCGGCGAGCCCGGCCGGTCGCCGGTGCGGTGCGGCTCGGCCATCGTCGACCTGCATGGCAGCCTGGCGCTGGTGGCAGGCATTCTGGGGGCGATCATCCATCGCGGCCAGACCGGCAGGGGCCAGCGCGTCGAGGCCTCGCTCATGCTCAGCGCCGCCCATCTGATGAGCTATTTCTATACCGAATACTGGATGGACGGCACCATGCACCAGCCCATGGGCACCGCCAACCATCTCAGCGTGCCCAACCAGGCCTTCCCCGCCGCCGATGGCGAGGTGGTCATCATCGCCTCGACCGACGAGATGTGGCAGCGCTTCGCCCATGCCATGGGGCCGGAAACGCTCGATATTCCCGAATTTTCCCACGTCTTCGCGCGGCGGCAGAACCGGGTGACGCTGGTGGAGGCGGTCTCGGCCATCACCCGCACCAAGACCTGCGCCCAGATCATCGACATCCTGGGCAAGGCCAAGGTGGTGGTCGCCAAGATCAACACGATCGGCGAGGCCGCCGACAATCCCCAGCTCGTCGCCGCCAATGGCCGCATCGACCTGCAGGTGGGCGAGCACAGCGTGGGCAGCGTCGCCTCGCCCTTCCAGCTCGAGGCGGTGGACATGAATAGCGCCACGACGCCGCCCGCCCTGGGCCACCACACCGACGATATCCTGGCCGAGTTCGGTTTTTCGCGTGACGAGATCGATAGCTTCCGCCAGTCTGGGGCTTTCGGCAAGGCCAAAGCGACCATGGATGCCTGACGCCCCGCAAGACCGTCCGCTCGTCTGCGTCGTCCTCGACGACTATCAGGACGCGGCCGCCGCCGCCGCGCCCTGGGAGCGCCTCGCCCCGCGCGTCGCGGTCAGCTTCGAGCGCCGCCATATCGGCCGCCGCGACGCCCTCGTCGAGCGGCTGGGCGATGCCGACATCGTCGTCGCCAATCGGGAGCGCACCCGGTTCGACGCCGCGCTATTGGCCAGCCTGCCGCGCCTCAAACTGCTGGTGACCACCGGCATGGGCAATGCCGCCATCGACATGGCGGCGGCGCGGGCGCGCAATATCGAGGTGCGCGGCACCGGCAGCGCCGGCGAGCCCACGGTGGAGCTGGCCTGGGCGCTGATCCTGGGGCTCGCCCGCCGGCTCGTGCCCGAAGCCAATGGATTGCGGGAAGGCCGCTGGCAATCCTCGCTCGGCTTCGGCCTCAAGGGCCGAACGCTCGGCCTGGTGGGGCTGGGTCGGGTCGGCACCGGCGTTGCCGCGGTGGGCCGGGCCCTGGGCATGGAGGTTCTCGCCTGGTCGCCCAATCTCACCCCGGAGCGCGCCCTGGCCGCCGGCGCGCGGCGCAGCTCCGGCCTCGAGGCCCTTTTCGCCGCAGCGGACATCGTCTCGCTGCACGCCCCGCTCACCGAAAGCAGCAAAGGGCTGGTCGACGCGCCCCTGCTCGCGCGGATGCGGCCCGGCGCCTATCTGGTCAATACCGCGCGGGCGGGTCTGGTGGACGAAGCCGCCCTGCTGGAGGCCCTGCGGAGCGGCCGTCTCGCCGGGGCCGCGCTCGATGTCTTCTGGGAAGAGCCGCTGCCCGCCGTCCATCCGCTGCTCGCCCTGCCCAATGTGCTGGCGACGCCACATCTGGGCTATGTGACCGACCACAATTACGCGCGCTATTTCAGCGACGCAGTGGAGAATATCGAGGCCTGGCTCGCGGGGCGGCCGATCCGCGTCCTCAACTGATTGTTTCGAAGCGGAAGACGCCCTCGTCATCGACATGCCGGCGCAGCCGGCCGCGATGCCAGAGGTGATTGGCGAGGCCGAGCGCCATGCCCGGGAGCAATTCGGCGAATCGCCGCCCCGCCTGTTCGGAAAAAACCAGTCCCACCATCTCCAGGGGCGACTTCGCCCCCGCCAGCCCAGCATGCAACCGCCCCAGCCGCTGCTCATGCCGGCGCCGCAGCGCCTCCGCCTGCGCACCAAGGCCGCGAAAGGGCGCCCCATGGCCCGGCAGCACCAGCAGGCTGTCGGGCAACACCAGCAGGCCCTCGAGAAAGACCAGGTAATCGGCAAGGGGATCGGCTTCGGGGGCGTCGGCCCAGACGGAAATATGCGGCCCCGCCCCGGCCAGCACCTGGTCGCCGGCCAGGAACAGGCTCCGGTCCGCCGCCAGCAGGCATGCCGCGCGGACGGAATGGCCCCCGCCCAGCACCACCTGCCAGTCCATGCCGCCCAGACGGAGCTCCATGCCCGCTTCGAGGGGCGTGAAGTCCTGTGGAAACGGGTCGAGGGCGGAATAGTCGATGGGCGATGCCGTGGCGGCAACGGCGGAAGCAATGCCCAACCGGCGGCGAAAGGCCTGCAAGCCCGCCCGTCCCGCTTCCGGCGCCGTGCCGATGGTTCGCGAGAGCCGGTCGTGCTCCTGCCTGGTCATCAGCAGCGGCACGCCGTGGCGGCGCATCAGGGCCGGGACCTGCCCGGCATGGTCGCGGTGCATATGGGTGCAGAGGATGGCCTCGACACCCGCCACCTCGCCCGCCGTCTCGCTTTGCGCCCAGAGCGCCGCGGTCTCGGCGCCCGGCATGCCGGTATCGACGATGAGCTGCGTGCCCTTTTCGCCCAAGATCCAGGCATTGACCGGGGCGAAGCGGTGCATGGGGCAGACGAGGCGCCTGACCGCGGGAGCGACATGATCGATCGGGGAAGGGATCACGGGGGAAAGGCCTTGACGATATCGGCGCCAAGATAAGCTTTTCGCGCGTCCCGGCAAGCCGTCATGCCGCGCAGCACCTTTGCAGGCCGGCCGGCGCAACCCCGCCCATCCCCCCGGATTCTTGCACAGCATATGCGCAAATCTTCCCGTTTTCGCAGCAATTTCCGCACGATAGAGTGCGGCGAAAAAGGAGCGCGGCATGAGCGATCAGGAATTTGATTTCGTCGTCTGCGGCGGCGGTTCGGCGGGGTGCGTGCTGGCCAACCGCCTCTCGGAGAACGGCAAATATACCGTCGCTTTGCTCGAGGCGGGCGGCAAGGACGACTGGATTTGGTTCCACATTCCGGTGGGCTATCTCTTCGCCATCGGCAATCCGCGTTCCGACTGGCTGTTCCGCACCGAGGGCACGCCGGGGCTCAACGGGCGGGAGCTCGCCTATCCGCGCGGCAAGGTGCTGGGCGGCTCTTCGGCCATCAATGCCATGATCTATATGCGCGGCCAGGCCGCCGATTACGACCGCTGGCGCGATATGGGGCTCGACGGCTGGGGCTGGGACGACGTGCTGCCGGTGTTCAAGCGGCACGAGGACAATTGGCGCGGGGCGGGACCGCTTCACGGCGCCGGCGGCGAATGGCGCATCGAGCAGCCGCGCCTGCGCTGGCGGGTGCTCGATTCCTTCATCGAGGCCGCCGAAAGCGCCGGCATTCCGCGCAGCGAGGATTTCAACACCGGCAGCAACGAGGGCTGCGGCTATTTCGACGTCAACCAGAAGCGCGGCCGCCGCTGGAGCGCGGCGCGCGGCTTCCTGCGCCCGGCGCTGGGGCGCCCCAATCTGACGGTGATGACCGATGTGCTGGTCGACCGGGTGCTGACGGAAGCGGGCAGGGCGCGCGGCGTCGGCATATTGCGGGGCGGCGTCCCCGGCACCATCCGGGCGCGGCGCGAGGTCATCCTCTCGGCGGGCGCGGTGGCCAGCCCCGCCATTCTGGAGCGCTCCGGCATCGGCGACGGGGGACGCCTGCAGAGCCTGGGGATCGCGGTGGTGCGGGACCTGCCCGGCGTCGGCGCCAATCTGCAGGATCATCTGCAGCTACGCCCCATCTACAAGGTCGCGAACGTCCCCACCATGAACATGCTCTACCGCTCGCTGCTGCGGCGCGGCATGATGGGGCTGGAATACCTGCTGCTGCGGCGCGGCGCGCTCACCATGGCGCCGTCGCAATTGGGGGCGTTCACCCGGTCTTCGGACCGGCACGCGACGCCCAATCTCCAGTTCCACGTCCAGCCGCTCTCGCTCGACAAGTTCGGCGACGCCATGCACGGCTTTCCCGCCATCACGGTCAGCGTCTGCAATCTGCGGCCGACGAGCCGCGGCAGCGTCCATATCCGCTCGCGGGACGCGCGGGACGCGCCCGCCATCGCGCCCAACTACCTCGCCTCCGAGGAGGACCGGCTGGTGGCGGCGGAATCGATCCGGTGCGCTCGCCGGATCATGCACCAGCCCGCCATGGCCGGATACCGGCCCGAGGAATTCCGGCCCGGCGCGCATCTGGAGAGCGACGCCGATCTGGCCAGGGTCGCCGGAGATATCGGCACCACCATCTTCCACCCCGTGGGCACGGCCCGGATGGGCGCCGCCGCCGATCCGCTGGCGGTGCTCGACAAGGACCTGCGGGTCTTCGGGGTCGAGGGGCTGCGCGTCGCCGATGCCTCCGCCATGCCCTTCATCACCTCGGGCAATACCAATTCGCCCACCATCATGATCGCCGAGAAGGCCTCCGCCGCCATTCTCCAGCATGCCGGAGCCAACTGACATGGCCGAAGCCTATATCTGCGCCTATCGTCGCACGCCCATCGGCCGCTTCGGCGGGGCGCTCTCTTCCGTGCGCCCCGACGATCTGGGCGCGGTGCCGCTCAAGGCGCTGCTGTCGGAACATGCCGGCCTCGATTGGGACGCGGTCGACGACGTGATCTTCGGCAATGCCAATCAGGCCGGCGAGGACAACCGCAACGTCGCCCGCATGAGCCTGCTGCTGGCGGGCCTGCCGGTCGGCATCCCGGGCACCACCATCAACCGGCTCTGCGGCTCGGGCATGGATGCGGTGCTGATCGCGGCGCGGGCGATCCGGGCGGGCGAGGCCGAGCTGGTGATCGCGGGGGGCACCGAATCCATGTCGCGCGCGCCCTTCGTGCTGCCCAAGGCCGAAACGGCGTTTTCCCGCACGGCGGAGATCCATGACACCACCATTGGCTGGCGCTTCGTCAATCCGCTGCTCGAAGCCCGATATGGCGTCGAATCCATGCCCGAGACCGGCGAGATCGTGGCGCGGGAATTCGGCGTCGGCCGCGACGCCCAGGACGCCTTCGCCGCGCGCAGCCAGGAAAAGGCCGCGGCGGCGCAGCGGAACGGGCGCCTCGCCCGCGAGATCGTGCCGGTCGCCGTTCCGCAGCGGCGAGGCGAGCCGATCACCATCGATACCGACGAGCATCCGCGTCACGGCACGACGCCGGAGACGCTGGGCAGGCTCCGGCCGCTCTTTGCCGGCGGCACGGTGACGGCGGGCAATGCCTCGGGCGTCAATGACGGCGCAGCGGCGCTGATCGTCGCCTCGGAAGCGGCGGCGAAACGGCACGGGCTGACGCCCATCGCCCGCATATTGGGCGGCGCCGTCGCCGGCGTGCCGCCCCGCATCATGGGCATGGGCCCGGCCCCGGCCAGCCGCAAGCTGTTGGCGCGGCTCGGCCTGACGCCAGCCGATTTCGGGGTGATCGAGCTCAACGAGGCCTTCGCCAGCCAGGGCATCGCGGTGCTGCGGGAGCTGGGGATCGAGGAGGGCGACCCGCGGGTCAACCCTAATGGCGGGGCCATTGCCCTTGGCCATCCGCTGGGCATGAGCGGCGCGCGGATCACCGGCACCGCCGCCCTCGAGCTGGGTCTTTCCGGCGCCCGGCGGGCGCTGGCCACCATGTGCATCGGGGTCGGCCAGGGCATCGCCATCGCGCTGGAGCGGGTCTGATCCGCGCCGCCGGCGATGGCGGCCCTCCCACGGGAAGACGACGATCCTGGAAAGAAGCCCCCTGATCGATCGTCCGACCCCTCAGGCCCCGGCCTTCCGCGCCCAGGCCAGGTCGAGCGCCACGTCGAGGATCATGTCCTCCTGGCCGCCCACCATCTTGCGGCGGCCCAGCTCGAGCAGGATGGAGCGGGCGTCGAGGTCGTGTTCGGCGGCGGCGATTTCGGCGTGGCGGAGGAACGAGGAATAGACGCCGGCTCGCCCCAGCGACAGGGTTTCCCGGTCGACGCGCACCGGGCGCTGCTGGAGCGGGCGCACCAGGTCGTCGGCCGCGTCCATCAGCGCGAACAGCTCGCAGCCGTGATCGAGGCCCATGCTGTCGGCGACTGCAACGAACGCCTCGAGCGGGGCGTTGCCGGCCCCGGCCCCCATGCCCGCCAGCGAGGCATCGACCCGGACCGCGCCCTCTTCCACCGCCACGATGGCATTGGCGACGCCCAGCGACAGGTTGTGATGGGTGTGGATGCCCACCTGCGTCTCGGCCTCGAGCACCTGGCGCAGTTGGCGCACCCGCTCGCGCGTGCCCTCCATGGTCAGCGCGCCGGCCGAATCGGTCACATAGACGCAATTGGCGCCGTAGGATTCCATCAGCCGCGCCTGCTCGGCCAGCGCCCCGGGCTCGAGCATATGCGCCATCATCAGGAAGCCGCTGACGTCCATGCCCATGGCGCGGGCATGGGCGATATGCTGGGCCGACACGTCGGCTTCCGAGCAATGCGTCGCCACCCGCACCGATTTCACCCCCAGCTTATGGACGCGCTCCAGGTCCTCGATGTCGCCGATGCCGGGGATGAGCAGCGTCGTCAGCACGGCCGAGCGGAGCTCGGCGGCCACCGCGCCGATCCATTCGTCGTCGCTGTGCCGGCCGAAGCCGTAATTGAAGCTGGAGCCCGAAAGGCCGTCGCCATGCGCCACCTCGATGGCATCGACGCCGGCGGCGTCGAGCGCCCGGGCGATGCGGGTCACCGTCTCGAGGCTCATCTGGTGCAGCACCGGATGCATCCCGTCGCGCAGGGTCACGTCCTGGATATAAAGACGATTGGTCATGTCGGCCTCACAATGCCCGGGAGTGATCTTCCGCCGTGCGCAGGGCGGCGGCGGTCATGATGTCCAGATTGCCGGCATAGGCCGGCAGGTAGTGGGCCGCGCCCTCGACCTCGAGCAGCACCGTCACCTTTAGCCCCTCCTCGCCCGGCGCGACGCCCGGCACCAGCGCGGCACGGGCGGCGGCGTAGCGCTCGAACTGCACCGCCTGCTTGAGCCGGTAGCCGGGCACGTAGGACTGCACCCGGGCCACCATGGCGGCGATCGAGGCGCGCAGCGCCGCCTCGTCCTCGCCCAATGCGAAGGCATGGACCGTGTCGCGCATGATCAGCGGCGGCTCGGCCGGATTGAGGATGATGATGGCCTTGCCCCTCTCGGCGCCGCCCACGCTCTCTATGGCGCGCGCCGTGGTCTGGGTGAACTCGTCGATATTGGCGCGCGTGCCGGGGCCGGCCGAGCGCGAGGCGATGGAAGCGACGATCTCGGCATAGGGGACGCGGGCGACCTGCGCGATGGCGGCGACGATGGGGATGGTCGCCTGGCCGCCGCAGGTGACCATGTTGACGTTGGCGGCGCCCCTGTGGCCGCTTCCATTGACTGCCGGCACGACGAAGGGGCCGATGGCGGCGGGCGTGAGGTCGATGGCGAGCTTGCCGTCCGCGCGCAGGATTTCCGCATGCTGCAGATGCGCCCGGGCCGAGGTCGCGTCGAAGACGATGTCGATATCCCCGTAATCGGGCAGGCGGCGCAGCCCCTCGATGCCCTCGCTGGTGGTGCGCACCCCCAGGCGGGCGGCCCGGGCGAGGCCGTCCGACTGCGGATCGACCCCGACCAGCGCGGCCATCTCCAGCGCGCCATTGGTGCTGCGCAGGATCTTGATCATCAGGTCGGTGCCGATATTGCCCGAGCCGATGATCGCCACTTTTCTTGCCATGCCCCGTGCCTTTCCGGAAAAATGCGAAAATTGCAGCGCCCGGCGCTCAGGCCGGCGCCGCCGCCATGTTGCCGAACGTCTTCACCTTGGGCTCGAGCGCCAGGCGGACCATGAGCACGTCATGGGAGAATTCGATCATGTTGACCCCGAAGCCGACGCATTGGCGGGCCAGTTCGTCGTCGAGCCCCACGCCGAACATCATGTGCTTGCCCGCCGCCCGCGCCGCCCGCGCGGTGGCGATCAGCGCCTTCCTGGTTTCCGCGGCGATCTCGGCCGGCGCGCGCGCGCCCAGCGACAGCCCGAAATCCCCGGGGCCGAACAGCACGAAGTCGAAGCCCGGCACCGCCATGATGGCGTCCAGCTCGGGGATGGCCTCGATGCTCTCGATCATGATGCCGACCAGCAATTCGCGATTGGAATAGTCCACCCATTCGGCGGAACCGCGCCGGCCCCATTCCCCGGCCAGCGACAGCGGCCCGAGACCCCGGCTGCCCAAAGGCGGGAAGCGGGCGGCATCGACCACTCTTGCGGCATCGGCGGGGTCGCGCACATTGGGCACGACCACCCCGCCGGCGCCGATCTCGAAGGCCTTGCGCGGCAGATAGGGATCGTCGCGATCGAGCCGGATGATCGGCACCACCCCCGCCAGCAGCGCCGCCCGCACCATGTGGTCCATGGAATCGTCGCGGCGCCAGGCATGCTCGGAATCGATGCGCACGAAATCGACCCCGCTATGGGCGACCGCCTCCACGATATTGGGCGAATAGGAATAGATCGCCGAGCCGGTGACGCAGAGGCCGGCTTCGAGTTTCTGTCGCAGTTTGTTGGGCGATCGCAAGGGCATGGTTCTTCCTGGATGGGGGAGGGCGGGGACCTAGGGGCCGGCGGCCACGGAGGTCAGCAAATGGTAAAATTGCCCGGCGATGCGATGATCGAAGGCATCGGCATGGGCCAGATAGATGGCGCGCCCGCCCGGATAATCGACGATGGGCGCGGCGAACAATTGCCCGGCCTCGAGTTCCTGGCGCACCGCCACGGTGGTGTAGACGGCCTGGCCCAGCCCGTTGATGACGGCATTCTTGAGGGCGGTGTGCCCGTCGATCTCGAGCACCACCCGGAGCGAGATGCCGCGCCGCGCGGTCTCCTGCTCGAGCAGCCGGCGGGTGGGATGCTCCATCGTGGTCAGCACCAGGTCGAGCTCGCCCAGTTCGGCGAAGCGATAGCTCGGCTTGAGCGGCCGGTTGGAGAGGACGACCATGGGCTCGCTGGCGAGGGGCCGCTCGAAGCGGCTGAACTCGACGTCGAGCGTGGTGGCGATATCGAGTTCGCCCCCGGCCACCAGCCGGTTCGCCTCCTCGTTGCGGACCTCCATGATGGTCAGCTTCAGGTCGGGAAAGCGCAGCCGGGCGAGCTTCATGATCTCCTCGCCGTAATTGGTCTGCCAGGAGGGCAGCAGCCCCAGCCGCACGATGCCGACCTGCCGGATCATGTCGGAATGCTCGCGCATGGCGAATTCGGCCACCGCCACCGCCTCGAGGACCTGCCGCGCATGGCCGGCCAGCACCTCGCCGGCCGGCGTCAGCCGCACGCCGCGCGGCAGCCGGTCGAACAGTTTCACGCCGGTCAGGCGCTCCAGTTCCGCCGTATGATGGCTGAGGGCCGGCTGGGCTATGTTGAGCTCGCGGGCGGCGGCGGCCATGGAGCCGCTGCGGGCCACCGCCAGGAAATATTTCAGGCGCCGAATGTCCAGCATCGTACCACTGATCGTTATGTCTGCTGGCTGATACATAGTTCGGCGCTCGATCCGATACGAGAAGGACTTTGCGGCGGGCGGGCGCCCGGCCGGGAAAGCCCGGTCTAGAGATCCCAGGTGCAGCCCTTGGCGCGCATGGCCGCGATGCGGTCGCTGAAGTCGACCTCGCCGCGCAGGAAGGCCTCGATCATGGCGGCTTCGGCGTCCTCGCGCGCCTGGCAGGCGGCGGCGAGCGCCTGCGGCTCCTTTCGGACCACCACCACGCCGTCGTCATCGCCCACGATGATGTCCCCGGGGGCGATCAGCTCGCCCCCCACGGTCACCGGATGGCCCACCGTGCCCAGCGTCTCCTTGGAGGTTCCCTTGATGGAGAGGCCCAGGGAGAAGACCGGGAAGCCGGACTGGCGCAGGCCGGCCCCGTCGCGTACGCCGGCATCGATCACCAGACCGGCGATGCCACGCCCCACGCAGGCGGCGGCCAGCACGTCGCCGAACCCGCCCTGCTCGGGATTGTTGCCGGCGCTGACCACGAGGATATCGCCCGGCTGCGCCCGGTTGATGGCCTCGAAGATCATCAGATTGTCCCCGATATGGCACTGGGCGGTGAGCGCCGGTCCGAAGACGTGGAGACCCTGGCGGACCGGCTTGATGCGGCCGTCCAGCGCCCCCAGCCGGCCCTGGGCCTCGTGGATGGTGGCGGTGGAATATTTGCCGATGGCGGCGATGTCGGCGGCGGCGGGGCGGGTGAAGGCGGTGATGACGTGCGGCATGTTTGAATCCTGTGCGAAGGGGTCAGCGGCGGCCGAACAGCCGGCCGACCCCGAAGATCAGGCCGATGACGCCGATATTGATGATGCAGAGCATGACGGAGAGCGCCGCCAGGACGCCGAAGGTGCCGGCCTCCCAGACGCTGAGAATGGCAAAGCCCACGACGGGATTGTTGGGGCCCGACAGCAGCGCCGCCGCCGACAGGTCGCCCATCATATGGACGAAGACGATGGCCATGCCCGAGAGGAAGCCGGGGATGGCGAGCGGCACGATCACCTTGCGGACCGTGCGTCCCTCCCCGGCCCCGGCGATGCTGGAGGCCTCGCGCAGGTCGCGGCCGATCTGGTTGACGGTGGCGCTGGCGGCGATGGCGCCGGGCGGCAGGTACATGACCACGAAGGCCATCAGCAGGATGGTGGTGGTGCCCGAAAGGAAGAACGGGGCGCCGGCAAAGGCCGACAGGAAGGCCACCGCCAGGATCATGTTGGGGATCGCCGCCGAGGACTTGATGGCCCCGTCCACCAGCGAGCTGAGCAGGCCGAAGCGGTTGATCGAGAAGATGGCGACCACGATGGCGATGACCATGGCGATCACCGCGCCGGTGCCGGACAGGAACAGGCTGTTGCCCAGCGAGCCGGAGACCAGCCGGTTGACGAACAGCGCCTGGTGGTAATTGCCGAAATTGAGCGCCAGCCAGTTGATCTTGGGCGTCCAGAAGGGCTGCAGGGAGACGATGAGCAGCGCGCCGATGGGCACGATGGAGGTCATGGCGAGATAGGCGAGCGAGCCGAGCCGGAACGGCCATTTCCAGCCCCCCAGGTCGATCACGCCAGTGCTGGTGGCCCGGCCGCCGACCGTGGCCGCCTTGCCGCTGCGCGTCATCCTGACCTCGATCCACCACAGCGCCAGCACCGCCAGCAGCATGATGATGCCCAGCGCCTGCGCCTCGGCCAGCTTGGGCGGGAAGTCGCGGTTGAGCAGGAACACGATCCGCGTGGTCAGCACGTCGATCTTGGCGGTGGTGGCAATGACGCTGGGGATCGAATAGACGCCCAGCGAGGTGATGGTGACCAGGAGGGCCGCCGAGATCAGCGCCGGGCGGATGGCCGGCAGCGACACGGTGCGCAGGATGCGCAGGGGAGCCGCGCCATTGATCCGCGCCGCCTCCTCCAGCGCCGGGTCGAGATTGCGCAGGGCGGCCGAGACGATCAGGTAGACATAGGGCACGGCGTTGATGGTGTAGACGAAGATCAGCCCGCCCCAGCTATAGATGTTCAGCTCCAGCCCGAAGGGCAGCAGCGCCAGCAGGCCGTTGAGGAAGCCCACCCGCGGCGCGCCCAGGAACACCCAGCCGATGGCGAGCGCCACATTGGGGATCAGCAGCGGGATGATCGGCAGCAGCGTGCCCAGCATGCCGATGCTGGCATTGGTGCGCACATTGCCCCAGGCCATGACCGCGCCGATGGCCAGGGCGAGGACCGTGCTGGAGCCGACGATGACGAAGGTGTTGAACAGGACCGGCGCCAGCCAGGGCTGGGTCAGCACCCCCAGGGCATCGGAGAACCCGCCGCCGGTGCCGCCGAAGGCCAGGCTGTGGACCATCCGCCCCAGCGGGTAGAACAGCAGCACGGCGATGAGCGCGGCGCATAGCAGGGTGAGCAGGGTGAACGGCCGCAGCCGCGCGACCAGGGCCGTCATGGCGCCGTCCCGGGCACGAGCACGACCTGCCGGTGGGCGATGGTGACGAACGCTTCGGCGCCGGCGGGGAAGGCCTCGAGCCGACTCTGATCCTGCACCCAGACGGTGGCGAGCACGCCCCCGCCCAGCTCGACCACCACCTCGGTATGGGCCCCGGAGAACATCTGGGTGACGACGCGGGCCGGCAGCGACGAATGCTCCGCCTGTTCGGAGGCGGCGTGGCTCAGCCGCAGGTTTTCCGGGCGCGTCACCACGCCCACCGACCGGCCGTTCGCCGCCTCGACATTGGCGAGCCCTTCGGGGGCGACGGCGATGCGCCCGAAGGCGCCCTCCACCATGGCGCCCTCGGGGCCGGTGGCGGCGATGGCGCCGGGCCAGATATTGGCGACGCCCACGAAGCGGGCGACATAGTCGCTGGGCGGGCGGTTATAGACGTTGCGCGGCGTATCGAGCGCGGCGACGACCCCGGCATCGAGCACGGCGACGCGATGGCCCAGCTCCATGGCCTCGGTCTGGTCATGGGTGACATAAAGCCCCGAAAAGCCCAGCGAGCGCTGCATGGATTGCAGCTCGAAGCGCAATTGCGCCCGGACCTGGGCGTCGACATTGGACAGGGGCTCATCGAACAGCACCACCGAGGAACCGCTCACCAGCGCCCGCGCCAGCGCCACGCGCTGCTGCTGGCCGCCGCTGATCTGGCTGGGATATTGCTGCTCGAGGCCGGCGACGCCCACCATGGCCAGCACCTTGCTGACCCGCGCGCCGATATCGCCGGCGGGGGCGCGGCGCGACTGGAGCGGATAGGCGACGTTCTGGGCCACCGTCATATGCGGCCAGAGCGCGTAGGACTGGAACACCATCGAGAGCTCGCGCTGCTCGGCGGGCAGGTAGATGCCCCGCTTGGCGGAGAAGACCACCTTGCCGTCGATGACGATCTCGCCCTCGTCCGGCCGCTCCAGCCCCGCCACGCAGCGCAGCAGCGTGGTCTTGCCGCAGCCGCTGGGCCCCAGCAGGACCACCAGTTCGTCGCCGGCGACCTCGAGGCTGATATCGTTGACCGGCGTGATGCTGGCCCCGCCTTCGCGGCGATAGCGCTTCACCAGATTGGTGATCTCGATACGGGGGGATTTTGCTGGCGCCGCAGCTATGACCATGACCGGCCTCGCCTGTTCGAAGCGGCCCGGCCGGTGGGTCCGGCCGGGCCGTGAGTGAGGGAAATCAGGGCTGCAGGCCCACGAGGCCGAACACCCGCTCCGCGTCCTCGGCGGGGATGACGTCGCGCGCCGGGGTGAACTCTTCCGGCAGCAGCTTGGCGCAGGCCGCGTCCTCGATGCCGATATTGGGCACGCCGCTGAACTCGCACTGGATCACCTGGGCTTCGGGCGAGAGCAGCCAGTTGGCGAACACCAGCGCGGCGTTCTTGTGGGCCGCCCCTTCGGGCACGGCGAAGCCGGCGCTGGTCACGTGGCTGAGGCCCTCGGGGCTGTACATGCCGATCGGCGCCCCCTGCTCGCGCACCGCGGCGGACTGGCTGGGAATGGTGGGCACCAGGATGTCGAACGCGCCCGCGGCCACCTGCTGGGAGGCGGAGGAGGCGGTGCCGACGATCTCGGGCTCATTGGCCATGAAGCCGGTAAACCACTCGTCGCCATAGAGCCGCTCCATGTTGAGCAGGAAGGAGACCTGGTTGGCCGAGTTGCGCGGATCGACCAGGGCGACCTTGTTCTTCCAGCGCGGATCGGCCAGATCCTCCCAGGAGGCGAGGTGGGCGTCCAGATCGTCCTGGCTGACGGTGTCGGTATTGTAGGTGACGAGCTGGATGTCGTTGGAGAAGATCTGGTAGCTCGCATTCTCGGGGGTGACGATGATCTGCTGCTCGCCCAGCACCGGCAGGTTTTCCGGGGTCAGCGGCACGAACAGTTCCGGGCGCTCCTGGAACAGGGCGGAGGAATGCGCCGCCAGCAGATCGGCCTGGGTGACGCCGGCATCGTGCTCGCTGATGAAGCGGGTGAACAACTGCCCGGAGGGCAGGCGGATATGGGTGACGCGGATCTCGGGGAAGCTGGCCTCGAAGGCGGCGATCTTGGCTTCCATCTCCGCATCGGGCGAGGAAGTATAGACCAGGACTTCCCCTTCCGCCTTGGCGGCGGCCAGGATGTCCTCGGGCGACTGGGCCAGCGCGCCGCCGATCTGGGCGAGGCTGGCAAAGGCGGCGAAGGCGATGGGCAGTGAGGCTGATTTCATGATGAACTCCCTTTTCGGGGACGCTTAGGAATATCGGCGATGCGTGACAAATAGAGAGTGTCGGGCTAGATATAAACGATCCTTATATCACTTTTCCGGGGCGCCGGGCGTGGCCGACCCCTTCCATAGGAAAGCACGCGATGACGACGATCGGGGACGGCGCTTCCCTCACCCTGTCCTGGCGGGAACTGCTGGAGCTGGCGGAGGGTTTTCTCACCGCGCACGGGCTGTCGCCGGAGCAGGCGCGGGCGCTCGCCCTCTCATTGTGCCGGGCGGAGCGCGACGACAGCCGCTCGCACGGATTGCAGCGCCTGCCCGGTACGCTGGAGACCATGGCCCATCCCGCCTTCAACAGGAAGGCCGATCCGCGCGCCGAGATGCTGACCCCGGCCATCATCCGCGTCGATGCCGATTACGGCTTTTCCAGTCTTGCGGTCGAGCGCGGCCTGCCGCCGCTCATGGAAGCGGCGCGGAGCCTGGGCATCGCCGTTCTGGCGGTCAATAACGGCTTTCACGCCACCGCATTGTGGCCCGTGCTCGAGGAGATCGCGGCGCAGGGCCTGGCGGGGCTGTCCATGAACCCGACCCATGACTGGGTGGCGCCCGCCGGCGGCAGCGGCGGCGTTCTGGGCACCAATCCCATCGGCTTTTCCTGGCCGCGCCGGGGCCGTCCGCCCTATGTCTTCGATTTCGCCACCAGCGCCGGGGCGCGCGCCGAGATCGCCCTGCGCCGGCAGCAGGGCCGGGCGCTGCCGCCCGGCTGGGGCCTCGACCGCGAGGGCCGCCCCAGCACCGATCCCGCCGCCGTCCTCGCCGGCGCCATGCTGCCCTTTGGCGGCCACAAGGGTTCGGCCCTGGCAACCATGATCGAATTGCTCGCCGGCCCCTTCATCGCCGACCGCACCAGCCGGCAATCGGCCCTGTTCGATGACGGCGCCCGCGCCGCGCCCTGCCATGGCGAATTGATCGTCGCCTTCGATCCCGTCCTCGTCGGCGCCGCTTCGGGGCAGGGAAACGATGCCGAGGCCGCCGCCGAGGACCTCTTCGCACGTATCGAGCAACAGGGCGGGCGGCTGCCCGGCGCGCGTCGCCACGCCGCGCGGGCCCGCGCGAAAACCGAGGGCATTTCCATTTCCCGCCCGCTCCACGAGAAAATCCTCGCCCTGATGCCGTAAGCGGCCGGGCTTTCACAGCTTGATCCGGTGCCGCCCGCAACGGTTTCATCCCGGTGGTCCATGCGATGCCGCGGGAGGGAAGGGGCGCCGGAAAAGACCAGAGCCCGATGATCGCTCATCGGGCTCCCGGCTTGCTGCGAAACGAAAGCGCCCTGGGACGGCGCTGAACTCAGATCTGCTGCACGGCCTCGACGCCCGGCACGAAATGGCGCAACAGGTTCTCGATGCCGTTCTTGAGCGTGGCGGTGGAGGAGGGGCAGCCGGAGCAGGCGCCCTGCATATGCAGGAACACGGTGCCTTCCTTGAACCCCCTGAAGATGATGTCGCCGCCATCCATGGCGACGGCGGGGCGGACGCGGGTGGCCAGAAGCTCCTTGATGACTTCCACCATCTCCTTGTCGTCCTCGTCGAAGAACTCTTCGCCCGCCTCGTCGGCGGCGGCGTCGGCCTGCTCTTCGAGCAGCACCGGCTTGCCGGACAGGAAATGGTCCATGATGACGCCGAGAATGGCCGGCTTGATATGGGCCCAGTCGGTGTCGTCCTTGGTGACCGAAATGAAATCGGCGCCCAGGAACACCCCGGTCACCCCGGAAATGGCGAACAGGCCGGTGGCCAGCGGCGAAATGGCGGCGGCGTCGATCGAGCGGAAATCGCGCGGCTCGCCGGTCAGCACGTCGCGGCCCGGCAGGAACTTCAGCGTCGCCGGATTGGGCGTGGCTTCGGTCTGGATGAACATGCAATGCTCCCGCGCGTTACGATTAGAACGCTTCTAAAATAGACTTTTGGCGGCAGGATGCAAGGGGGATTTGCGACATCGGGCCGCGTGGCGGGCAGGGCGGGCATGCATTAGAAGCCCGCCATGATACGGACCTTCCGATATATCGGCCTTGCCGAGGGCGTGACCACGCTCGCCCTGTTCCTCGTCGCCATGCCGGCGAAATACTGGTTCGGCTATCCCGATCTGGTGCCCCCGGTCGGCATGATCCATGGGATCGCCTTCGTCTTCTACATCCTGGCCATGCCGGCCTGCCTGCGGGGCCGGGGCTTTACGCCCTGGGAGTGGACGCGCACTGCCCTGGCGTCCTTTTTCCCCTTCGGCACCTTCCTCAACGATCCCCTGCTCGCCCGCAAGCAGCAGCAGGCCGGGGCTCCGGCCTAACCGGGCGGGCCATCGTCCTAGCAGATGGCGATGATCTCCTCGTCGGTCATGCGGCCGGGCACGATGGTGAGCGGAATGGGCAGGATATTGGCGCGGGCGGCGAAGTGGTTGACCAGCGGGCCCGGGCCCTCGGCCGAGCGGGAGGCGGCCAGCACCAGGATGGCGATGTCCTGGTCCTTACCGATGAGGGTTTCGATCTGCTCGGGGCCGTTGCCCTCGCGCACCACGGTCTCGGTGCGGATGCCGCCGATCTCGCGGATGCGCGCCAGGCGCTGGTCGAGATTGCGCTCGGCCTCCTCCACCGCCTCGGCGCGCAGCACGTCCTCGACGCCCAGCCCGATGAATTCGGGCTTGGGCACCACGCTCATCAGCACCACCGTGCCGCCGGTGCGCTTGACCCGGAAGGCCGCGAAGGTCAGGGCGCGGTCGCATTCCTCGGTCTCGTCGATGACGACGAGGAATTTGCGTTTATATTCGACATCGGAAACCAAGCGCGCCTCCTGTTAGCCGTTAGCGGATGAAGCCCACGATGCGGCGTACCTCGTCCATGGTCGTCTCGGCGATGGCGCGGGCGCGTCCCGCCCCCTCGCGCAGCACCGCGTCGATGGTCGCCGGATCGTCGAGCAGGCGGCGCATCTCCCCCGAAATGGGCGCGAGCACCGAGACCGCCAGCTCGGCCAGGGCCGGCTTGAACACGCCCCAGCCCTGGCCGCCGAATTCGGCCAGCACGTCCTGTTTATCGCGGTCCGAGAGGGCGGCATAGATGCCCACCAGATTGTCCGCCTCGGGACGGCCGGCCAGTTCCTCCACCGCGTGCGGCAGCTCGGCCGGGTCGGTGGTGGCCCGCTTGATCTTGCGGGCGATGGCGTCGGCATCGTCGAGCAGGGAGATGCGCGACTGGTCGGACGGGTCCGACTTGCTCATCTTCTTGGTGCCGTCGCGCAGGCTCATGATGCGGGTGGCCGGGCCGGCGATCAGCGGGTCGGTCATGGGGAAGAAGGCGCCGTCCATAGCGCCCAGCCCCTCGGCGGCGATGGCGGCGGCATAATCGTTGTTGAACTTGGCGGCGATGTCGCGCGTCAGCTCCAGATGCTGCTTCTGGTCGTCGCCCACCGGCACGTGGGTGGCCTTGTAGAGCAGGATGTCGGCGGCCATCAGCGAAGGATAGGCGAGCAGCCCCAGCGAGACGTTCTCGCTGTTCCTGCCGGCCTTGTCCTTGAACTGGGTCATGCGGTTCATCCAGCCGATGCGCGCGACGCAGTTGAACACCCAGGCGAGCTCGGCATGCTGGCCGACCTGGGACTGGTTGAAGACGATGGAGCGGGCCGGATCGATGCCGGCGGCGATGAAGGCGGCGGCCACTTCGCGGGTGGCGCGGCGCAGCGCGTCGGGCTCCTGCCAGACGGTGACGGCGTGCATGTCGACCACGCAATAGATGGTCTCATGGGTATCCTGCAGGGGCACGAAGCGGCGGATGGCGCCGAGATAATTGCCCAGATGCAGGTCGCCCGAAGGCTGGATGCCGGAAAAGACGCGCTGGGTGAAAGCCATTGGAGAGCCTGGAACCTACGAAAAACCCGGTCTGGCTGTTAGCACGCTTCCGGCGCCCGGAACAATGCGCTCTCAGCCCCGGCCCAGCCGGCGCAGCAATTGCCCCAGCCTCTGGGTGCCGCTGACATGGATGAGGGTGAAATAGAGGGCCAGGCCGAACAGCACCAGCGCGGCGAGCGTCCCGGCCTGGCGCCAGAGCGGCGCATCGGCGGCCAGATGGGCGGCGCCGCGCCCGGCCAGCAGGAACAATGCCGCCCCCATGGCGAGGCTGATGGCGAGGATGGCCAATTGCGCCCGCCATTGCGGCCAGGCCAGGGCGAAGTGCCCCCGCCGGGCCAGGGTGGCGCCCAGCAGCAGCACGTTGAGCCAGGACGAGGCGGCGGTGGCGATGGCTATGCCGACATGGAAAAGCTGGGGAAACAGCCAGAGCGAGAGCCCGATATTGGCGACGACGGAGATGCCGGCGAACAGGGTGGGGGTCAGCGTGTCCTCGCGGGCGAAGAACCCCGGCTGCAGCACCCTGATCAGCACGAAAGCGGGCAGGCCGGCGGAAAAGCCGATCAGCGCCTGGGCGGTCTGGGTGGTGGCCAGGGCGCCGAAGGCGCCGCGCTCGAACAGCACCCGCACGATGGGCTCGGCCAGCGTCATCAGCGCCACCGCCGCCGGCACGGTCAGCAGCATGGCGACGAACAGCGCC
The DNA here is from genome assembly GCF_042648785.1 of Devosia honganensis. Lineage (NCBI taxonomy): Bacteria > Pseudomonadati > Pseudomonadota > Alphaproteobacteria > Hyphomicrobiales > Devosiaceae > Devosia > Devosia honganensis. The sequence continues at coordinate 1,163,069 of NZ_JBHRYD010000001.1, read as the reverse complement.
TGCTCCTGGCTGGCGCCGGCCTCGCGCTCGCGCCCGCCCTTGAGGTGCCGGGACAATTCGGGCAGCAGCACGGTGCCGATGGCGATGCCGATGATGCCCAGCGGCAATTGGTAGAGCCGGTCGGCATAGGCGAGCACGGAAATGGCGTTGTCGGCGCCCGAGGCGATGATGGTGCCCACGAAGATGTTGATCTGGGTGATGCCCCCGGCCAGGATCGCCGGCACCGCCAGCGCCCAGAAGCGCCGCACTTCCGGATCGAGCCGGGGCAGGCGGAAGGCGGGGCGGAAGCCGGCCCGCTCGATCGCCGCCCAGACCAGCACCAGTTGCGCGACGCCCCCGGCCAGCGTGGCCAGCGCCACCCAGATGGTGGCGCTTTCCGGCTCCTGCACGAAGAACACTGCCAGCGGCACCAGCATGGCGATGGTGACGAGGTTGAGCAGCACCGGGGCGAAGGCGGCGGCGAAGAACCGGCCCAGCGTGTTGAGAATGGCCCCATAGGCCGCCATCACCGACATGCAGGCCAGATAGGGGAACATGATGCGGGTGAGCAGCACGGTGAGGTCGAATTTTTCCCTGTCGTCGACGAAGCCGGGCACGAAGGCCAGCATGATCTGGGGCATGAAGATCTCGGCCAGCACCGTCACCAGCACCAGCATGGCGACGAGCCAGCTCATGATGCGCGCCGCCAGGAGCTTCGCCCCCGCCTCGCCCGCCTGTTCCAGCGCCCCCGAGAACATCGGCACGAAGGCGGTGTTGAAGGCGCCCTCGGCGAACAGCCGGCGGAACAGGTTGGGAAAGCGGAAGGCGGCGAAGAAGGCGTCGGCGGCCGGCCCGGTGCCCAGGACCGCCGCCATCAGCGCATCGCGCACGAAGCCGGCGACCCGGCTCATCAGCGTCAGCGACCCCACCGAGACGAAATTGCGGAACAGGCTCATGCCCCCGCCCTCAGCCATTGCCCGGCCTCTTGTCCTCGGGCCGCTCGAAAACCCCCATCAGCGCGTCGTGGATCTTCTTCTGCCGGGCGCCGGCGTCGATCTTCTGCCCGGTGAGGTCGGTGACGTAGAAGACGTCCACCGCCTTTTCGCCATAGGTGCCGATATGGGCCGAGCCGATGGTGAGGCTGAGATCGGAGATTTCCCGGGTGAGGGCGTAAAGCAGGCCGATGCGGTCGAGGCCCGAGACCTCGATGACGGTGAATTTCTCCGAGATGGCGTTGGAGACCGAGACCTGGGCCGGCACCTCGAAGGGCCGCAGGCGCCGGTTGTGGCGCGAGACCTTGCCCAGGTCGATGAGCACCTGGCGCTGGCCCTGGAGCAATTGCCGGACCGTGTCGATGATGCGGGTGGCGCGGACCTTCTCGTCCTCGTCGGAGGTGAAGGAGCGCCGCAGGCGGAAGGTGTCGATGGCGCGGCCGTCGCGGCTGGAGAAGATCTGCGCGCCGATGATCGAGGCGTCCTGCATGGTGCAGGCCCCGGCGATGAGCGAGAGCAGGCGCGGATGGTCGGGCGTGTAGAAGCTGACCTCGGTGATGCCCTCGAAGGCCCGCACCCTTATGGAGCCGGCAAAGGGCTGGGCGGCGAGGTCGGCGGTGCGGATCATGCGGGCGTGCTCGACCTGCAGTTCCGGCTCGGCCCGCAGCCAGTAATGGTCGTAATGGCGCGCCACATAGGCGGCGACGTCCTCCTCCGGCCAGCGCGCGAGCGAGGCGGCCAGCGCCGCTTTGGCCTCCTCCACCCGGTCGACATGGCTCACCTGGCTGTGGCCGCCCGAGAGCAGCGGCTCGGTGGCGTAGTAGAGCGCCCGCAGCAGGGAGCCCTTCCAGCCGGTCCAGGTGCCCGGCCCCACGGCGCGGATGTCGCAGGCGGTGAGAATCATCAGCAGCGCCAGGCGCTGGGGCGACTGCACCACGTCGGCGAAGGCCCTGGCGGTCTCGGGGTCCTGGATATCGCGCGACTGGGCGATCTCGCTCATCAGCAGGTGATATTCGATCAGCCAGGCGACGGTGTCGGTCTCGGCCGGCGTCAGCCCGAAGCGGGGGCAGAGGCGCCGGGCGATGCGGGCCCCGGCGATGGAATGGTCCTCGGGGCGGCCCTTGGCGATGTCGTGCAGGAACAGCGCCACATAGAGCAGGCGCGTATCGTTGAGCTGGGGCAGCAATTCATGGGTGAGGGGCAGCTCGTCGCACAGCCCGCCATTGGCGATGTCGGCCATGACCCCGACCGAGCGGATCAGGTGCTCGTCCACCGTATAGTGATGGTACATGTTAAACTGCATCAGCGCGACGATCTTGCCGAAATCGGGGACGAAACGGCCCAGCACGCCGCTCTCGTTCATCTGCCGCAGCATGCGCTCGACCGAGGCCGGGCTGGTCAGGATGGCGAGGAAATGCGCATTGGCGCGCGGATCGTTGCGCAGCGTGTTGTCGATGAGGCGCAGCGAATCGCGGATGCGCTTGATGGCATCGGGGTGGAACAGCAATTCCTCCCGCCCCGCCACCATGAACATGCGAATGAGGTTGACCGGGTCCTTCTCGAAGATATCGGGCGCGGCGATGTTGAGGCGCCCGGTCTCGAGCACGAAATCGGCCTCGCCCGCGATATGGCTGCGGCCGGGCCGGAAGGGGGCGAGCACCCGCCCCACCAGGTCCATGTCCTTGGCATGGTGGAATTCGAGCGAGGCGCTGATGATGCGGGTGAGGTCGCCCACATCCTTGGCGACGAGGAAATAGCGCTTCATGAAGCGCTCGACCCCCAGCATGCCCAGCCTTTCGGCATAGCCCATGCGGCGCGCCAGCTCGGGCTGCATGTCGAAGGTCAGCTTCTCCTCGGCGCGGCCGGTGACGAAGTGCAGGTGGCAGCGCACCGCCCAGAGGAAGTCCTCGGCGCGCGAGAACAGCCGGTATTCGGCGGGAGAGAGCACGCCTTTTTCCACCAGGCCCTGGCTGGTGCGCACGGCAAAGAAATATTTGCCGATCCAGAACAGCGTGTTGAGATCGCGCAGCCCGCCCTTGCCGTCCTTGATATTGGGCTCGACCACATAGCGGGAATTGCCCATCTGCCGGTGGCGCTCGTCGCGCTCGGCCATCTTGGCGGCGATGAACTGGGGGCCGGTGCCGGGCATGATCTCGGTTTCGAAGCGCTCGACCAATTGCTCGAAAAGCGCCTTGTCGCCGGTGAGGAAGCGGGCTTCGAGCGTGGCGGTGCGCACGGTCATGTCGGCCCGCGCCATGCGGATGCACTCGTCCACCGAACGCACCGCGTGCCCCACTTTCTGGCCCAGGTCCCAGAGCATGTAGAGGATGTATTCGGTGACCTGCTCGCCCCAGGGGGTCTGCTTGTAGGGCAGGATGAACAGCAGGTCGATATCCGAGCCGGGCGCCAGCGTGCCCCGGCCATAGCCCCCCACCGCCGAGAGCGCCACGGCCTCGGCGCCCGAGGGGTTGTCGACCGGATAGACCCGCGTGGTGGCGAAGCGATGGATGGCGCGGATGATCTCGTCCTGCGCCCCCGACAGGGCCCGGGCGCAGCGCATGCCCTTGCCGCTGGCCAGCAATTCGGCCTCGGCGCCGGCCCGCGCCTCGAGCAGGGCGGCGCGCATATGGGCGAGCACCGCGGCGCGCACCTCCGCCGAGCGGGCCGGCCGGTCCCCCATGAGGGCGTCGAGCTCCTCCATCAGGGCCCCGGCGGTCCGCAGCGCGAAGGGCGGCTTTTTGGGCCGGGCCTCAGTGTCGGCGAGCGTCATCGCGGAGTTTCTTCAACTGGTAGAGCGCCTCGATCGCCTCGCGGGGGGTCATCTCGTCGGGCCGGACGGCGTCGAGCGCTTCGTGAACGGGGTCCGTGCCCTGCGGCGCCGGAGCGGGCCGGTGTGCGAACAGCGGCAGATCGTCTAGCACGCTGGCCTTCTGGCCGGAAGAGGCGGTGCCGGCGGAACGCTGCTCGAGCAGGTCGAGCACCTGCCGGGCGCGGGCGATGACCGGCTCGGGCAATCCGGCAAGCCGCGCCACCTGGATGCCGTAGGAGCGGTCGGCGGCGCCCGGCCCCACCTCGTGCAGGAACACCACCTCGCCCTCCCATTCGCGCACCTTCATGGTGACGTTGGCGACGCGGGACAGGGTCTTGGCCAGGCTGGTCAGCTCGTGGAAATGGGTGGCGAACAGCGCCCGGCAGCCGGTGGTCTCGTGCAGCGCCTCCACCGAGGCCCAGGCGATGGAAAGCCCGTCAAAGGTGGCGGTGCCGCGCCCGATCTCGTCCAGCACCACCAGCGAGCGGCGCGTGGCGCGGTTGAGGATGGCGGCGGTCTCGACCATTTCCACCATGAAGGTGGAGCGGCCATGGGCGATGTCGTCGCTGGCCCCGACGCGCGAGAACAGTCGGTCCACCACCCCGATATGGGCGGCGTCGGCCGGCACGAAGCAGCCCATCTGCGCCATGATGGCGATCAGCGCGTTCTGCCGCAGGAAGGTGGACTTGCCGCCCATATTGGGGCCGGTGACCAGCCACAGGCTGCCCCCGCCGGCCGCCTCGCTGCCCGACAGGTCGGCATCGTTGGCGACGAAGCTGCGCCCCTCGGCCTTGACCGTCAGCTCCACCACCGGATGGCGGCCGCCGCTGACGGCGAAGGCGAGGCTGTCGTCGACCTGCGGCCGGCAATAGAACCTTGTGGCGGAAATCTCGGCCAGCGCCGCGGTGACGTCGAGCTCGGCCAGCGCGTCGGCGAGGCCCTGCAGATGCGGGGTCGCCTCCAGCACGGCGCCGCGCAGCCGGGCAAAGACCGCCAGCTCGATCTCCAGCGCCGCCTGCTGCGCCCGGGCGATGCGCCCTTCGAGCTCGGCCAGCTCCGTGGTGGTGAAGCGCATGGCATTGGCCAAGGTCTGGCGGTGGATGAAGGTTTCGCGCAGGGGCGGCTCGAGCAGCCTGCCGCCATGGGCCGCCGGCACCTCGACGAAATAGCCCAGGACGCCATTGTGCCGGATCTTGAGCGAGCGGATATCGGTCTCGTCCACCAGCCGCGCCTGCAGGGCGGCGACGACGGCGCGGGTTTCCCGGCCCAGCGAGCGCTCCTCGTCCAGCCCGCCGTCATAGCCGGGGCGCACGAAGCCGCCGTCACGCGACAAAAGCGGCAAGTCGTCGTCGAGCGCCAGCGCCAGCTCCGAGGCCAGCGGGCCCGGGGCCTCCTTCAGGATGCCGGTCAGCCGCGCCAGCACCGGGGGCAGGTCGGGTTGCGCCGCCAATTGGCCGGCCAGGTCCAGCGCCGCCGCGACCGCCCTGCCGATGGCGGCCAGATCGCGCGGGCCGCCGCGCTCCAGCGCCAGCCGCGACAGGGCCCGGGCCAGGTCCGGCGCCGCCTTCAGCTCCTGGCGCAGCCGGGCGCGCAGCAGCGTGTCCTCGACCAGCCTGCCCACCGCGTCGAGCCGGGCATTGATGGCGTCGGCATCGCGCAGGGGCGCGGCGAGCCGGCTCGCCAAGAGCCGCGCCCCCGGCGCCGAGACGGTCAGGTCGATGGCGTGGCGGAGCGAGCCGCGCGCCTCGCCGCGCTGGGTCTGGAGCAGTTCGAGGCTGCCGCGCGTCGCCGCGTCGATGGCCAGCACCGCCTCGGCTTGGGCGCGCGGCGGGCGCAGCGGGGCCTGCCGTCCCTTCTGGCTGTCCTCCACATAGGCGACCAGCGCCCCCAGGGCGGCGCGGCCGGCGCGGGAAAGGCTGGTGGGGTCGAAGCCGGAAGCGGCGAAGACCCGCCGCAGCAGCGGCAGCGCCGCCTCGCTGTCCAGCGCCTCTTGCGGCAGGGTGGCGGCCAGCTCTTTCCAGGCGGGCGGAAGAAGATGGCGCTCGGCGAGGGCCGCGCTGGTGGCCTCGGTCAGCAGCAGCTCGGCCGGGGCGATGCGGGCCATTTCGTCGGCCAGGGCCTCGGCGGGCAGATCGGCGATGAAGGTTTCGCCGGTGGAGATATCGGCCCAGGCAAGTGCGAAGTCGGTCTCGCCATGGCGCACCATGGAAAGGGCGGCGAGGTAATTGGCCGAGCGGGCGTCCAGGTGATCGTCCTCGGTCAGCGTGCCGGGGGTGACGAGGCGCACCACGTCGCGCTTGACCACGGATTTGGAGCCGCGCTTCCTGGCCTCGGCCGGGTCCTCCACCTGTTCGCAGATGGCGACGCGGTGCCCCAGCTTGATCAGCCTGTTGAGATAATCGTTGGCGGCGTGGATGGGCACGCCGCACATCGGGATATCCTCGCCCTGATGCCGGCCGCGCTTGGTGAGGACGATGCCCAGCGCCGCGCTGGCGATCTCGGCGTCCTCGAAGAACAATTCGTAGAAATCGCCCATGCGGTAGAACAGCAGATAGCCGGGATTGACCGCCTTGATCTCGAAATATTGCGCCATCATCGGCGTGGGCGCCGTGGCCGTGGCGGCGGGTTCGGCCTCGAAAGGGGTCTGGTCCATGGGCGCTGGCGGTCAAGGCTCCGGAAGAAGCGCAGACCTTAGGCGGTTCGCATCGAGAATCCAACCGGCCCGCCATCCTGCGGCGGGCCGATCGCGCTTTGTGTCCAGATTTTTTTGGCGCTACTGCTCCATGGACCTGATCATCGAGGCCGGCTCGACCAGCAGCCGGTAGAGATGCCAGGTGGCGTGGCCGAAAATGGGCAGGACCACCGCCAGCCCCACAAACAGCGGCAGGGCGCCCAGGAACAGGCCCGCCCCGACGATGACGCCCCAGGCCAGGAGCGGCACGGGATTGTGCCAGACCGCCCGCAGCGAGGTTTCCACCGCCACATAGGCGCCCACGTCGCGGTCGAGCAGCAGCGGGAAGGCGATGACGCTGGTGCACAGGGCCGCCAGCGCGAACAGCGCCCCCAGCCCGGTGCCCAGGATGAGCAGCGTCGCGCCGCCCGGCGCGCCCGTCACCTGGGCGAGGAGCGCGGTCAGCGTATGGGGCGGGGCGGCGCCGAACAGGCTTTCGTAGAGGGCCTGGGCGCTGGCCAGCCACAGGGTGAACATGACGAACAGCAGCACGCCCACCGCCACGATGCCGCCCATGGCGGGGGAATGGACGACCCTGATGGCGTCGCGCCAGGAGGGGTCGAGCCCGGCCTCGCGGCGGCGGGAGATCTCGTAGAGCGGCAGGGCGGCGAGCGGGCCGATAAGCGCGAAGCCGCCCACCAGCGGATAGAGCAGCGGCCAGGTGTTGAAGCCGTTCATCCAGATGGTGAGGACGATGCCGATGATCGGATAGATCAGCATCAGCAGGACGTAATGGCTGGGGCGGGCCCAGAAATCGGCGGCGCCCCGCGCCAGCGCAAGGCCCAGATCGGCAAGGGTGATGTGGCGGATGACGGGCAGGTCCAACCTGTCGCCGGCGCCGGTCATGACGTGGATATGGGCCATCTCGGGAACTCCTCCGTCGGGGGGAGGCCGCAGGTCGGCGGCGCCGCGCATGGCCGGGCGAGACGCAGGAACTGCGGCCGCTGGAGGAGGAAGCATAGACCCGGGCCGGGGCGCTGTCGCCCCGGCTCGGCAAGAATTGATCGGCGCCCGGGCCGCCCGTCAGGCCTTGGCGAGGGCCTGCTCGATATCGGCGATGATGTCGTCGATATGCTCGATGCCCACCGAAATGCGCACCAGGTCCTCCGAGACCCCGGCCTTTTCCAGCTCCTCGGGCGAGAGCTGGCGGTGGGTGGTGGAGGCGGGATGGGTGGCCAGCGACTTGGCGTCGCCGATATTGACCAGCCGCAGGATCATGCCCAGGGCGTCGATGAAGCGGGCGCCGGCCTGTTTGCCGCCCTTGATGCCGAAGGAGAGGATGCCCGAGCCCGAGCCCTTGGAGATCTTTTTCGCCGTTTCGTGATAGGGGCTGTCGGCGAGGCCGGCATAGGCCACCCATTCCACCTTGGGATGGGCCTTGAGATATTCGGCCACCTTCTGGGCGTTCTCGCAGTGGCGCTCCATCCGCAGGCCCAGCGTTTCGAGGCCCTGCAGGATGAGGAAGGCGTTGAAGGGCGAGAGCGCGGCGCCGGTATTGCGCAGCGGCACGACGCGGGCGCGCCCGATATAGGCGGCCGGCCCCAGCGCCTCGGTATAGACGACGCCGTGATAGGAGGGATCGGGCTCGTTGAGGATGGGGAAGCGGTCCTTGTTGGCCTTCCAGTCGAACTTGCCGCTGTCGACGATGATGCCGCCGATCGAATTGCCGTGGCCGCCGATATATTTGGTCAGCGCATGCACGACGATATCGGCACCGAAATCGAAGGGCCGGGTCAGATAGGGGGTGGCGACGGTATTGTCGACGATCACCGGCACGCCGTGGCGATGGGCGATCTCGGCGATGCGCTCGATATCGACGACGTTGCCGGCCGGATTGCCGATGGATTCGAGAAACACCGCCTTGGTCCGGGCATCGATGGATTTTTCAAAACCCTCGAAATCGTCGTGGCGGACCAGCCGCGTCTCGATGCCCTGGCGCGGGAAGGTGTGGACGAACAGGTTGTAGGTGCCGCCATAGAGCTGGGAGATGGAGACGATGTTGTCGCCGGCCTCGGCGATGGTCTGGATGGCATAGGTGATGGCGGACATGCCCGAGGCCAGCGCCAGCGCCCCGATGCCGCCCTCCATCTCGGCCACCCGCGCCTCCAGCACCGCCGTGGTGGGGTTCATGATGCGGGTATAGATATTGCCCGCCACCTTGAGGTCGAACAGATCCGCCCCGTGCTGGGTGTCGTCGAAGGTATAGGAGGTGGTCTGGTAGATGGGCACGGCGGCGGCCTTGGTGGTGGCCTCCGATTCGTAGCCGTGATGCAGGGCGATGGATTCGAGCTTCATGGGGTGCCTCCGAAGGTTCTTGTTGGGCGCCACAATCCTCTGTCGACCCGGAAATGACAAGGCGCCGAAGGGGCAAGCCGTCCTCTCCCGCGCCCCATTATTGGAACGAAAACCCAAAATCCGATCCGCGGGGGCTTTCCGCGCATATCGCGTGCGGAACGCTCCCCTCCCCCTGGCAGAGAGGGGAACTGCCTATGGAAATCCGTGAGGCCGGCTCCTTCGCCTCATTGCCCACACGGCCGCTGTGCTTCCCTCGGGTCAAGCCCGAGGGAAGCCGGTGCGGGGGAGAGCCAGGAGCCAGAACGAGCCCGCCGGTCACACGAAGCGGTTGACCAGGTTTTCCAGATATTCCTGGCGGCCCGAGCGCGGCTGGGGATTGATGGCGTCGCTCTCGACCCGCGCCGCGATGTCGGCGAGGCTGAGCTTGCCGGCGAGGATGTCCCGGCCCAGCCCCGTGTCCCAGCCGGCATAGCGCTCCGCCAGCAGCCGGTCGAACTCGCCATCGGCGATCATCGCCGCGGCGCCCTTGAGCCCGCGCGCCAGCGTGTCGAGCCCGCCGATATGGCCGTGCAGCAGGTCGGCGGGATCGAGCGACTGGCGGCGCACCTTGGCGTCGAAATTGAAGCCGCCCTTGCCCAGCCCGCCCTGCTTGAGGATGAAGTAGAAGGCCAGCGCCATTTCCCCGGGATTGTTGGGGAACTGGTCGGTGTCCCAGCCCGATTGCAGGTCGTTGCGGTTGGCGTCGACCGAGCCCAGCATGCCCAGCGAGGAGGCCACCGCCAGTTCGTGCTCGAAGGAGTGGCCGGCAAGGAAGGCGTGGCCCACCTCGATATTGCATTTCACCTCCTTTTCGAGGCCGTAGCGCTGCAGGAAGCCGTAAACCGTGGCCACGTCGTAATCGTATTGGTGCTTGGTGGGCTCCTGCGGCTTGGGCTCGATGAGGATCTGGCCGGTAAAGCCGATCTTCTTGGCGTGCTCGATCACCAGCGTCAGGAACCGCGCCATCTGGTCCGATTCCTGGCCGATACGGGTGTTGAGCAGGGTCTCGTAGCCCTCGCGCCCGCCCCAGAGCACGTAGTTCTCGCCGCCCAGCTCGTGGGTCAGCTCCAGGACGTTCTTCACCTGGCCGGCGGCATAGGCGAACACTTCCGGATCGGGATTGGTGGCGGCGCCGGCCATGAAGCGGCGATTGGAGAACAGGTTGGCCGTGCCCCAGAGCAGCTTGGTGCGGCCGGTTTCCATCTTGCGGGCGATGATCTCGCCGATCTCGCGCACATTCCTGTTGCTTTCGGCCAGGGTCGCGCCCTCGGGGGCGATATCGACGTCATGGAAGCAGAAGAAGGGCACGTCGAGCAGGTCGAAGAACTCGAAGGCGACGTCCGCCTTGAGCCGGGCACCCTCCATGCCCTTGTCGTACCAGGGCCGGTCGAAGGTGCGCCCGCCGAACGGGTCGCCGCCCTCGGCCGCGAAGCTGTGCCAATAGGCGATGGCGGGACGGATATGGTCCTCCATCCTTTTGCCGGCGACCATCTCGTCCTTGTTGTAGTGCCGATAGGCCAGCGGATTGGTGCTGTCCGGCCCTTCATACTTGACCTGCGACAGGCCCTTGAAAAAATCCGTCACTGACGTGCCTCCTCGATGGGGTGATAGAGCGCGCGGAAGCGCGCATATTGGTCGGAATAGGCGGCCGACAGCGCGCTGTCGGGCGCGATGGCGGCCTTGATGGGCGGCATGGACATGATTGCCTGGGGCGAGGCCCCCTCGGCGGCGCACAGGCCCAGCCTCGCGGCGCCGAGCGCGCCGCCGAAATCGCCGTCCTCGGGCAGGGCGATCTCCATGTCGAGATTGGTGGCCAGCAGTTTCAGCCACAGCGCCGAGCGGCTGCCCCCGCCCACCGCCAGCAACCGGTCGATCCTGGTGCCGGCATCGGCCAGCACGCGCTGGCAGTCGCGCATGGCGAAGGCGACGCCCTCCATCACCGCCTGGGCCAGCTGCGCCGCATCGGTGGATTGGGAGAGGCCGACAAAGGAGCCCCGGGCATGGGCATTGTTGTGCGGGGTGCGCTCGCCCGACAGATAGGGCAGGAAGATGGTTTCGCCCGGCCCCTTGAAACCCGCCTCGGCGGCGCCGGACAGCTCGGCCTGCTTGCGGCCGGTGATGCGCGAAAGCCAGTTGAGGCTGTCGGTGGCCGACAGGATGACGCCCATCTGGTGCCAGGTGTCGGGAATGGCGTGGCAGAAGGCGTGCACCGCCCCTTCGGTATTGGGGCTGAATTTTTCGTTGGAGACGAAGAGCACGCCCGAGGTGCCCAGCGAAACGAAGCCCTCGCCGGGGCGGATGGCGCCGATGCCGCAGGCGGCGGCCGCGTTGTCGCCGGCCCCGCCGGCCACCACCACCGCGTCGGACATGCCCCAGCGGGCGGCCAGCGCCGGCTTGAGCTGGGCGGCGGGGGCCGAGCCCTCGACGAGGCGCGGCATGTGCTCGCGCGTGAGGCCGGTCACGGCCAGCAATTCGTCCGACCAGTCGCGGCGGGCGACGTCGAGCCAGAGCGTGCCGGCGGCGTCGGACATCTCCTCCACATGCTCGCCGGTCAGGAGCAGGCGCACATAGGCCTTGGGCAGCAGCACCTTCCTGATCTGCCGGTAGATGTCGGGCTCGTGCTTGCGCACCCAGGCGATCTTGGGGGCGGTGAAGCCGGGCATGGCGATATTGCCCGAAACCGTCCGCAGGCCGGGAAAGGCCGCTTCCATCTCGGCGCATTCGGCGGCGGAGCGCCCGTCATTCCACAGGATGCAGGGGCGCAGCACCGCGTCGTTCTCGCCCAGCAGCGTCGCCCCGTGCATGTGACCGGAAAGGCCGATGCCGCGCACCGCCGCCAGTTCCCTGGCATGGCTTTGTTTCAGGGCGTCGATGGCGGCGAGGGTGGCGGTCCACCAGTCGGCGGGGTTCTGCTCGGACCAGCCGGGGCGGGGCCGCACCGGCTCGACGGCGGGCGCCGAAGCCTCGCCCAGGGCCTTGCCATGGGCGTCGATCAGCAGCGCCTTGACGCCGGACGTGCCGATATCAATGCCGAGATAGGTCATGAGGCACGTACCTCAATTTTACCGGACGCAAGCATCGCACCTTCCTCCCAACGCTCGATATCGGCTTACCTGAGATTGTCGCGCAGGAAAATCCCAATTTCAATGGGGTCGGTCGCGGCATGGCGCGCCGTGCCCAGCGCCAGGGTGCGCGCGGCGGCGATGGCCTCGCGGATTTCCCCGTCCGGGTTCTGGTCCAGCACCACGTCGATGGCCCCCTCCTGCAGGCCCGCCCGGGTCGGGGTGGTCAGTTCGTGGGCGATGACGCGGATGCTCCCGGCCCGGCCCGAGGCGTCCAGCGCCGCCACCAGCCCGGCATTGCCGGCGCCCAGATTATAGAGGCCGGACAGGTCCGGGCGCTCGCGCAGCAGCGCCGCGACGAGATTTGCCGTCATCTCGGGATCGTCATGGCCCTCGAGCGGCCCGACCAGGACGATGGCGGGAAACTCCTCGGCGAGGGCGGCGCGGAACCCCTCCAGCCGCTCGGCATGGTCGCGTAGCTGCAGCGAACCGGCCACCACCCCCACCGTGCCGCCGGCGGGCAGGAAACGCCCGATAAGGGATGCGGCGGTGCGCCCGGCCGCCACATTGTCGATGCCGATGAAATGGCGGCGGGCCGAGCCGGGCAGGTCCGAAACCAGCGTCATCACCGCGATGCCGCGCCGGCAGGCCGCGTCCACGGCGGCGAGCACCGCCGCCTCGTCGCCCGAGACGATGACGGCGCAGTCGCAATCGTGCGGGCCGAGCCCGGCGAGGTCCCGCGCCAGCGCCGAGGCGTCGAGCGCCCGCACCCGGCGCAGCTCGAGATGGATGCGGTCGGCCAGCGCCAGGGGCGAGCGCCGCAGCACCGCGTCGGCGAGGCTGTCCATGAACTCATTGCCGCCATCGGGGATGAAGAACACCATTTTGAGGTCGCGCGCCCGCGCCATCAGCGAGGCGTTGAGGTCGCGCGAAAAGCCGATCCGGGCGATCGCCGCCTCGACCTTTTCGGCGGTGGCGGCACGCACGCCGGGCCGGCCGTTGAGCACCCGGTCGACCGTGGCCAGCGACACCCCGGCCGCCCGCGCCACGTCATGGACCGTCGCCCGCCGCCTCGTGTTTTCCTCGCTCAAACCGCTCCTCCCGCAGCTTTTGCCGGTGCCGCGCCAGAGTTGTGGGCCGGGACGCAAAGGTCAAGTGCGGCGTTGCGCGGCGGGGGCGAATAAGGCTACAGCTCCGCCCCGGAACACCGGGGAAGGGGATGCAGATGGCAATCGCGGTTTCAACCTTTGGCGAATTTCGGGAACAGCGGGTCGACCAGTTCCGTCTCACCAGCGATACCGGCGTCGTCGTCGACATCATCGGCTTTGGCGTGGCGGTGCGCGACTGGCGGGTGCCGGTCAAGGGCGGCATGCGCGCAGTGGCGCTGGGTTTCGAGGAATTCGCCCCCTATCCCCTGCACAGCCCGCATTTCGGCTCGCTGGCCGGGCGCGTCGCCAACCGCATCAAGGATGCCAGCTTCACCCTCGACGGGATCACCTACGATCTGCCCGCCAATGCCGGCACGCTGCAATTGCATGGCGGCGAGGAGGGGCTGGGCCGGCAGGTGTGGACCGGCCAGGTCGACAATGCCAACAATGCCGTGCGCTTCAGCCATTTCTCCCCGGACGGGGCCATGGGCTATCCGGGCAATGTCAATTTCTCCGCCACCTATACGCTCGATGGCAACCGGCTGCGGCTGGAGCTCAGCGCCACCACCGACCGCCCGACGCCCATCAGCCTGGTGCAGCACCAATATTTCAATCTGGGCACCACCGACACGGTGCTCGACCATACCATCCAGGTCGAGTCCGGCGCCTATACCGAGCTCGGCGCCGACCTGGCCCCCACCGGAGCTATCCTCCCCTCGGCCGGCACCGCCTATGATCTGCGGACGCCGCGCACCATGCGCGATGCCGGCGGCGCGCCGGTCGACTACGATATCGGCATGGTGCTCGACACCGGGCGGCGCAATGCCGACCCCATCGCCACCGTGGCGGCGCCCGGGGACGAGCTGACGCTCAAGCTGTGGAGCGACCGCCCGGGCGTGCAGGTCTACAATTCCGTCTGGACCGACGTGCCGGTGCCGGGGATCGAGGGACGGCGCTACGGCAAATATTCGGGCTTCTGCCTCGAGGACCAGGCCTTTGCCGATGCCCTGCACAATCCGCATTTCCCCAATATCATCTATTCGCCCGACCGGCCCTATCGCCATTGGTGCGAATTCGAGATCGCCTGACCCGTGAAATGCGAATGAAATGCTAACGATGTGCTGACATTGGACCGGGCCCTGCGACAATGATGCCAAGGGCCTGCTGACGCTTTCTGTCCGGTCCGCCCCGGATGCTCCTGCGACCCGAAAGACGCGCAGGAGGTCTCCATGGAGACGCTCGCATGGACAAGACCGAACGGCTGTTTTCCATCATGGACGCCCTCCGGCGCCACCGGCGCCCGGTCACGGCGGCGGCGCTGGCCGAGGAGCAGGGCGTCTCCGTCCGCACGCTCTATCGCGACATCCGCACCCTTATCGGGCTGGGGGCTCCGATCGATGGCGAAGCGGGAATCGGCTATATGCTGAAGCCCGGTTTTTTCCTTCCACCGCTTATGTTTACGCCCGAGGAGCTGGAGGCGCTGGTGCTGGGCGCGCGCTGGGTCGAGAGCCAGCCGGACGAGGATCTGGGCGCCGCCGCCCGCAACGCCCTGGCCAAGATCGCCACCGCCTCGCCCGAGGATCTGCGCGACCGGATCAGCGATACGGCGCTCTGGCCGGTGGCGCTGTGGAGCCAGCGCCGCCCGGTGCCGGTGCTGGGCGAGATCCGCCGCGCCATGCGCCAGGAAATGGCCGTCGCCATCGATTACGAGGACGAGCAAGGCCGCGCCACCAGCCGCACGATCTGGCCGGTCGGTCTGGCTTTTTATGAAGGAAAACAAACGATTGCGGCCTGGTGCCTGCTGCGCGGGGACTTCCGCAATTTCCGCACCGACCGCATCGTGCGTCTCACCGTCACCGACCAGCGCTACGGCAAGCGGCGCGCCGTGCTGGAGCGGGAATGGCACGAGAGCTGGGCGGCGGAGTGATGGTTTCACGTGAATCGTCCGCCTCGCGGGACGCTTGATCGGCGCGCGACGATGGGATTAAACTCCCGGCGTCTCTGGTTAAATCCCCGTGCCAGCCATGACCTCGCCTGCCAAACGGTTCGTGCTCGAACAGCTTTCGCGCGCCGGCGTCAGCCTCGACCCGGACGCCGCCGATGTCGCCATCAGGGATGAACGCCTCTATGACCGCGTCCTGCGCGAGGGGACGCTGGGGCTGGGCGAGAGCTATATGGACGGCTGGTGGGAGGCCAAGCCGCTCGACGCCTTCCTGTTCAAGCTCGCCAGCGCCCGCATCCAGGACGCCTTTCCCCGCGACCTGCCGCTGCTCTGGAGCATAGTGCGCGGGCGCCTGTTCAATCTCCAGCGCCTGCGGGCGCGGGAGGTGGGCGAGAAACATTACGACATCGGCAACGATCTTTACGCCGCCATGCTGGACCCGCGCATGGTCTATTCCTGCGGCTACTGGGCCCAGGCCGATACGCTGGAGGCGGCGCAGGAGGCCAAGCTGGACCTCATCTGCCGCAAGATCGGCCTGCAACCGGGCATGAGCGTGCTCGATATCGGCTCGGGCTGGGGCGGCTTGCTCAATTTCGCCGCCGAACGGTACGGTGTCACCGGGCTGGGCGTCACCGTGAGCGGGGAGCAGGCGGCGCTGGCCAATCAGCGCGCCGGCAGCCTGCCGGTCGAGACCCGGCTCATGGATTACGCCACGCTCGAGGGCCAGTTCGACCGCATCGTCTCGGTGGGCATGTTCGAGCATGTGGGCTATAAGAACTACCCCGCCTTCCTCGAAAAAGTCCGGCGGCTGCTCAAGCCGGACGGATTGTTCCTGCTGCACTCCATCGGGGGCAATCACTCCGCCACCCATGGCGATCCCTGGACGGAAAAATACATCTTCCCCAATGGCATGCTGCCCTCCATCGCCCAGATCGGGGCGGCGGCGGAAGGCCGGTTCGTGATGGAGGACTGGCACAATTTCGGCGCCGATTACGACCGTACGCTGATGGCCTGGCTGGCCAATTTCGAGGCGGCCTGGCCGGCGCTGTCGGCCCGCTATGACGAGCGCTTCCGGCGCATGTGGCGCTTTTACCTGTCGGTATCCGCCGCCTTGTTCCGCGCCCGGCAGATCAATCTTTGGCAGATCGTCTTCTCGCCCTGGGGCGTTCCCGGGGGCTACCGGCGGGTCGGCTGACGGCGGCGCGATTCACGTGAAACGTCGCCGCCCCGTGGTTCAGGCCGCGCCGGAGGTGACCCGATAGCTCAGCGCCTCGGCGATATGGGGCCGGGCGACCTTGTCCGCGCCCGCCAGGTCGGCGAGCGTGCGCGCGACCTTGAGTACGCGATGATAGGCGCGGGCCGACAGGCTGAAGCGCTCCGCCGCCTGCAAGAGCAGGCTGCGGCTGTCGTCGTCGGGCTCGACCAGCCTCTCGATAAGGGCCGCCGGGGCGGCGGCATTGGTGAGAATACCGGGATGGCCCGCTCCCTCATAGCGGGCGCGCTGGCGGGCGCGAGCCGCCTCCACCCGCCGGGCAACGGACGCCGAGGGTTCCGCATCGGCGGCGGGGGCGATCATGTCGGCGGCGGAAACGGCCGGCACCTCGATCCGGATATCGATGCGATCGAGAAAGGGCCCGGAAATGCGGGCCTGATAATCCGCGGCGCAGGCGGCGCCGCGCTTGCAGCTATGGCCCGGCGTGCCGGCGAGGCCGCATTTGCAGGGATTCATCGCCGCCACCAGCTGAAAGCGGCTCGGATAGGAAACCCTCGCATTGGCGCGGGCGATCACCGTCTCGCCGCTTTCGAGCGGCTGGCGCAGGCTGTCGAGCACGGCGGGCGAGAACTCGGGCAATTCGTCGAGGAACAGCACGCCGTTATGCGCCAGGCTCGCTTCTCCCGGCCGCACCTTGATGCCGCCGCCCACCAGCGCCGCCATGGAGGCCGAATGGTGCGGGGCGCGGAAGGGCCGGCGGTCCGAGAGCGCTCCACCGGCCAGTTCCCCCGCAATCGACTGGATCATCGAGATGTCGAGCAGTTCGCGCGGGCTGAGCGGGGGCAGGATGGAGGGGAGGCGCGACGCCAGCATGGTCTTGCCCGCCCCCGGCGGCCCGACCATCAACATATTGTGGCCGCCCGCCGCCGCGACCTCCAGCGCCCGCCTGGCGACCGCCTGGCCCCGGATATCGGCGAGGTCGGGCAGGTCCTCGGCCGCGGCGGAGCGGCGAACGGGAAGCGGGCGGGCCTGCAATTGCCGGCCGGTCAGATGGTTGACCAGCGCCAGCAGGCCGTCGGCGGCGACGATGTCGACGTCCTCGCCCGCCCAGGCGGCCTCGGAGCCGGAGGCAGCGGGACAGATGATGCCCAGGCCCCTCGCATGGGCGGCGATGGCGGCGGGCAGCACGCCCCCGACATGGGCCAGCCGCCCGTCGAGCCCCAATTCGCCCAGCGCCATGAAGCCGTGCAGCGCGTCCTGGGGAATGGCGCCCAGCGCGCCCATCAGCGCCAGGGCGATGGGCAGGTCGTAATGGCTGCCTTCCTTGGGGAGATCGGCAGGAGCCAGATTGATGGTGATGCGCTTGGGCGGCAGGCCGAGTCCGGAGGCGGTCAGGGCGGCGCGGACCCGTTCGCCGCTCTCGCGCACCGCCTTGTCGGGCAGGCCGACCAGCACGAAGCCCGGCATTCCCGGCGCGATCTGCGCCTGAACGTCGACCGGCACCGCATCGATGCCCTGAAACGCGACCGTGGCTACGCGGGTGACCATTTTCGGCTTTGCCCCCAAATCCGCCGGCAAAGGCTAGCAGAAGCGGCGCGGCGCCTCAAGAACGTAAAGCGAACGGATTGCGGCATGTTAACCATGCCCGCTGCCACACTGGTTACCCTAAACCTCCGTTAACCGCTGCATGTTGAATCAAATGCCAGATCAGGTGTTGCGTCCCGAGTGTTTTCAAGCATGGCCATTGTCCGGTTTCCGCATTCGTTTTCCCGTTTCGCCCGTGGGGCGGCGATCGGCCTCATGGCGGCGGCGCTGGCGGCCTGCGCCAGCGGCGGCGGGCTCTACGGCGCCATACCGGGGGACAATCGCCCGCATTCGGCGGTCGACCGGGCCCGCACCATGCCCATTCAGGGCATCGACGTCGCCCGCTATCAGGAGAACGTGGATTTTCCCGTGGCGCGTGCGGCCGGCATCCATTTCGTCTTCATGAAGGCCACCGAGGGCAAGGACTATATCGACCCCAATTTCCGGGTGAACTGGGAGCGGGCGCGCGATGCCGGCATGCCGCGCGGCGCCTATCATTTCATGACCTGGTGCTCGCTGGCGTCCGAGCAGGCCGCCTGGTTCGTGCAGAACGTCCCCTACGATCCCAGCGCCCTGCCGCCGGTGCTGGACCTGGAATGGAACAATCATTCGAGCTGCAAGACCAAGCCCAACCGCGCCGATGCACTGGAAAAGATCCGGCTGATGCTGGAGGTGATGGAGCGCCATACCGGCAAGCTGCCCATCATCTATACCGACATGAACTTCCACCGCGACATTCTCGAGGGCGAATATTTCCCCAATGCCTTCTGGCTGCGCTCGACCGCCGCCGAGCCGCATGAGCGCTACAAGAACCGTCCCTGGACCTTCTGGCAATATACCCAGACCGGGGTGGTGCGCGGGGTGCGGGGCGAGGTCGACCGCAACGTCTTTTACGGCAACCAGAACGATTGGCTGATGTTCCTCCATACCGGATGCGACCCGCGCGCCCTCGCGGCCCTGCAGGCGAGCGGGCGGTGCCTGCCGGCCAAATAGCGGCCTGCGCGACGGCGCAGAATGCGGGTAGGCATCCGCCCCGCCGATGCAATAGTGTGCCGGCACGATGCGCCAATGGAGACGGTGATGAATATTTTCGGCGGACTGGGGCTGGACGGGCTGAGCACGGTCCTCATCGGCCTGGGCATATTGCTGGTCCTGGTGCTGTTCGCCGGCGCCAAGACGGTGCCGCAGGGCTATAATTTCACCGTCGAGCGCTTCGGCCGCTATACCCGGACGCTCAAGCCCGGCCTCAACCTGATCGTGCCGTTCATCGATACCATCGGCAAGCGGCTGAACGTGATGGAGCAGGTGCTGGACGTGCCGCACCAGGAGGTGATCACCCGCGACAACGCCACCGTCACCGCCAATGGCGTCACCTTCTACCAGATCCTCGACGCCGCCTCGGCCGCCTATGAGGTGGCCCATCTGGAAAACGCCATCCTCAACCTCACCATGACCAATATCCGCTCGGTCATGGGCTCGATGGATCTGGACGAGCTGCTCAGCCATCGCGACGAGATCAACGACCGGGTGCTGCGGGTGGTGGATACGGCGGTGGCGCCCTGGGGCGTCAAGATCACCCGCATCGAGATCAAGGACATCGATCCGCCCAAGGATCTGGTGGAATCCATGGGGCGGCAGATGAAGGCCGAGCGCGAGAAGCGCGCCACCATTCTGGAGGCGGAGGGTCGCCGGCAGGCGGCCATTCTCAAGGCCGAAGGGGAAAAGCAGGCGCAGGTGCTGGAGGCCGAGGGGCGGCGGGAAGCGGCCTTCCGCGATGCCGAGGCGCGCGAGCGCGCCGCCGAGGCCGAGGCCAAGGCGACGCAACTAGTTTCCGACGCCATCGCCGCGGGCGACGTCCAGGCCATCAATTATTTCGTCGCCAATAATTACATCAAGGCGCTGGAGGAGATCGCCACCTCGCCCAATCAGAAGCTGCTGATGCTGCCCGTCGAGGCCGCCAGCGTCATCGGCTCCATCGGCGGGATCGCCGAAATCGCCCGCGAAACCTTCGGTGGCGACCGGACCGCCCCGGCGGCGCGCGCCGGCCGGCCGCCCGCCGCCGGCCCCGCAACGGACCACAACTAGGCGAAACCGCATGGACCTCATCGCCTTTCTCGCCGCCTACGGCCCCTGGAGCTGGATCGTCGCCGGGCTGGTGCTGCTGGCGCTCGAGCTGGTGGTTCCCGGCGGCTTCCTGGTCTGGATGGGCATTGCCGGCATATTGACCGGTCTCCTCACCCTCTTCCAGCCGCTGCCCTGGGCGGTCCAGTTCCTGATCTTCGGCATATTGTCGCTGGTCTCGATCCTGGTCTGGCTGCGGGTGACCCGCAATCGCCGGACCGGAACCGACCGGCCGCTGCTCAACCGGCGCACCGACCACTTCATCGGCCAGGAAGCGGTGCTGGACCAGCCGATCAGCGGCGGCTTCGGCCGGCTGGCGCTGGGCGACACCACCTGGCGCATCGCCGGGCCGGACCTGCCGGCGGGACGGCGCATCCGCATCGTGGGCGCGGAGGGCGCAGTGCTGCGCGTCGAGCCGGTCCCGGAGCCCGGCGCAAGCATTCGTTAACCATAAACTGAAAGGATTGCGGCGGACGCCCCCATGAGCGTCCGGGCGGTGCGGGCCTGGGCGCGCGCCGATTTCCAACGGAGCAGGGCTTGGCCGGGCGAAATCTCAAAATGCTGCTCGTCACGCTGGCCGCGCTGCTGGCGGCCGGGACGGCGCTGGCCGACCCGCCCGGCCCCGCCTCGGACGGCGAAAGACTGCGCCCGGGCCTTTATCCCGCGGCTCCGGTTCCCGAGGGCTTCGGCGTGCCGGCGGAGCCCGGCCATCCGCCCTTCGACATCGACTGGTCCATCGGTCTCAAGGGCACGCTCACGGGCTCCACCGATGGCAGCAGCTTCGTCACCACGCTCACCCCGCAATTCACCGCCATCCACGAGGGGCGCCGCACCGATCTCACAATCGAGGGGCAGGCCGATCTGGCCCGTCCGCAGGATGGACGGATCGAGGTTCCGGCGCTGCGCCTCGGACTGTCGAGCACCACGGCGCTCGATCGCCGGACGCGCCTTTCGGGCCGGGCCGCGCTCGAGCTCAGCCGGCAATTGCCGGGCACGCCCGGCCTCGACCCCCGCATCATCGAGCCGCCGCACATCCTCACCGGCGCGATCGGCGCCGGTATCGAGCGCCGCTTCGGTCGCTTCAACCTCGGCGTCAACGGCGATTTGTCGCGCACGCTCTACGGCCCCACCACCCGCACCGATAGCGGCCTGACCGACAATTCCGACCAGAATGTCTGGAGCGGCGAGGCCCGCCTGCGCCTGGGCTATCAGGCAACGCCGATCCTCGAGGTGTTCGGGGAGGCCACCCTGGGCCGCGACTGGTTCGACCGGCCGGCGCCGGGCCTCGGCCTGCGCACCGACGCCACCGGTCGGGCGCTGCGCGCCGGCCTCGCCGGCAAGTGGAACGGCATCCTTTCGGCCAGCGCCTCCATCGGCGTCGGCCAGCACGATTTCGACGCCCCGGGCATCGCCGATATCACCACGCGGCTCTACGACGTCAAGGTGGTCTTCACCCCCGATCCCACGCTCAATCTCACCGCCGCCCTGTCCACCGGCATCGAGCCGACCGGGGCCGATTCAGCAGGAACGGCGCGAGTGTCGCACCGGGCCGTGGCCGAAATCGACTATACGGTCAATTCGTGGCTGCGCCTGCGCGCTTCGGCCGATTGGGGCCATAGCACGCTTGAGGGGAGCGATGAAACCGAGCGGCGGCACGGCTTCGGCACCGGCGCCGACTACCGCCTCGGCAAGCACACCGCCCTGGCGGCCGACTACCGCTACGGCCACAGCGACAATAGCCGCAGCGGCGTCTTCGACGCCCATACCGTGAGCCTGGGCATCACGCTCAGGCGCTGAACTCCTCGCCCAGATCGAGCTTGCGCAATTCGCGCAGGAAGCCGGGACGGATATCCTCGCGATCGAGGGCGTAGACCACATTGGCCGTCAGAAAGCCGATCTTGGCGCCGCAGTCGAAGCTCTGGCCCTCATATTTGACGCCGGTGAAGGGCTGGCGGGTCATCAGGGTCTGCATGGCGTCGGTAATCTGGATCTCGCCCCCGGCGCCGCGCGTCTGGTTGGCGAGCAGGCCGAAGATTTCCGGCTGCAGAATGTAGCGGCCCGAAATGATGAGATTGGAGGGTGCATCCTCGCGCCGGGGCTTTTCGACCATGCCGGTAATGGCAAAGCCCTTGTCGGGCCCCTCGCCGCGGGCCACCACGCCATAGGCGGACACTTCGCTTTCCGGAACCTCCTCGACGGCGACGACATTGCCGCCCTTTTGCTCATAGGCCTCCATCATCTGGCTGAGGACCCCCGGCTCACCCTTGAACAGCATGTCGGGCAGCAGCAGGGCGAAAGGCGCGTCGCCAACGATGTCGCGGGCGCACCAGACCGCATGGCCGAGGCCCAGCGGCTCCTGCTGGCGGGTGAAGCTGGTGCGGCCGGCCGAGGGCAGGTCCTTGCGCAGTTCGGTGAGCGCCTCGGTCTTGCCGCGCTGCTCCAGCGTCGTCTCGAGCTCGAACTGGCGGTCGAAATGGTCCTCGATGACGCCCTTGTTGCGCCCGGTGACGAAGACGAAGTGCTCGATGCCGGCCTCGCGCGCCTCGTCCACCGCATATTGGATCAGCGGCCGGTCGACCACCGTGAGCATCTCCTTGGGCATGGCCTTGGTGGCGGGCAGGAAGCGGGTTCCCAGCCCGGCAACGGGAAAGACGGCGGTGCGGACGCGTTTGGTCACGTGGAAATTCTCCCTACTCGATGCTGATCGGTCATAAAGCTAAATCAACATCTGATCGATATCGTTGCGGCCAGATAGCATTTCCAAGCGGAGAGACAAAGCATGACCGTTCTGGTGACCGGCGGGGCCGGCTATATCGGCAGCCATATGGTGCTCAACCTGGCCGATAGCGGCGAAGACGTGGTAGTGCTGGACAATCTGGTCACGGGCTTCGACTGGGCCATCGACGCAAGGGCCCGGTTCGAGCCGGGCAATGCCGGCGATATCGATCTGGTGACCGGGCTCATCGGGAAGTACGGCATCACCGAGATCGTGCATTTCGCCGGCTCTATCGTCGTGCCCGAATCGGTCGCGGATCCCCTCAAATATTACGCCAACAACACCGCCACCTCGCGCAATCTGATCGAGGCGGCGGTCAGGGGCGGGGTGAAGCACTTTATCTTTTCCTCGACCGCCGCCGTCTATGGCATGACCGGGCTGGCCCCGGTGGTGGAGGACACGCCGTTGCACCCCATGTCGCCCTATGGCCGGTCCAAGCTGATGACCGAATGGATGCTGGCCGATGTCGCGGCCGCCCATGACATCACCTATGGGGTCTTGCGCTATTTCAACGTGGCGGGCGCCGATCCGCAGAAGCGCTCGGGCCAGTCGACGCCGGAGGCGACGCATCTGATCAAGGTCGCCTGCCAGACCGCGCTGGGCCAGCGCGCCAAGATGGATATTTTCGGCACTGATTACGAAACGCCGGACGGCACCTGCGTGCGCGACTATATCCACGTCACCGACCTCATCGCCGCCCATGCGCTGCTCTTGCGGCACCTGCGCGCGGGCGAGGAGAGCGCGACGCTCAACTGCGCCTATGGCCGGGGTTATTCGGTGCGCGAGGTGGTGGAAACGGTGCGCCGTGTCTCGGGTGTCGATTTCCGCGCCGACGAGGGCCCGCGCCGCCCCGGCGATCCGGCCTCCATCACCGCTACCGGCGAAAAGGTGCGGCAGATGCTGGGCTGGATGCCCCGGCATGACGACCTCGATGAAATCGTCGAGACCGCCTATGCCTGGGAGCGCTATCTGGCGACCCGCAACAGTTAGCGGGAACGTCGCCGGCGCTGCGGTAAAGGCCTCGGGAGCGGCGTGGCCTTGCCGGCGGGCCGATGCTAGAAACGGCCGGTCCGGAGCGGAATTGCTGATGAAGCGCCTCGTCCTTGCCATGCTGATTGCCTGTTTCGTCCTGGCGGATGCCGCGCCGGCGCTGGCCCAGGCTGTCGCGGGCGACCGCATGCTGGTGGCCCAGCAGGAACAGCCCCGGCGCCGCACGCTTTTCGACCTGCTGTTCGGCGCGGAACCGACGCCCCCGCCCCCGCCGGTACAGCAGACCCAGCCGCGCCGCGCCGCGCCCGCCGCCGCCTTGCCGCCGCCCAAGCCGCAGGTGGAAAAGGCGCCCGGTGCCACCCGGCTCGCCGTGTTCGGGGATTCGCTCGCCATCGATCTCAGCCGGGCGCTGGAGCGCTTCTACGCCGAAGACCCGAACCTGATCGTCATCGGGCAGGGGGTCAGTTCGTCCGGTTTCGTGCGCGACGACTACTTCGACTGGAACGGTGCCCTGGCCGAGCAGATCGCCGCCGACAGCTTCGATCTGGCCGTGGTGATCATCGGCATCAATGACCGCCAGGAAATCAGATCGGAGGGACGGACCTATCCGGCGCTGAGCGATGGCTGGGTGGCGGCCTATCAGGACCGGCTCAACAGGTTTCTCGGCCAGTTGCGGGCGGCGCGCAAGCCGGTGATCTGGCTGGGCCTGCCGCCGATGTCGCGCAGCGAGTATTCCAGCGCCATCAGCCAGATCAGCGCCCTGCACCGCATGGCGGCCTTTTCCGGGGGCGCCGAGTTTCTCGATATCTATGACCGCTTCCTGGGGGAAGACGGCAGATATTCCTCCTACGGCCCCGACGTCAGCGGACAGAACGCGCTGATGCGCAAGGATGACGGCATCCATTTTTCCAATGCCGGCTCGGACAAGCTGGCCTTCTATATCAGCCAGTCCATCCGTGGCTTCTATCGCGGGGGCGGGGTGAGCCTCGCCGTTGCCGACCCGCTGGCCGGCACCGACGCCGCGAGCATGCTGCGCCCGCCCTTTCAGGGTCTGGGCCAGACCCGGCTGCTGGAAGTGGCTGGCGCGGTGATGCCGCTCAGCCGGGCGCCGTCCCGGGCGGGCGACCTGGTGATCGCCAAGGACCCAGGCGCCAGGCAGGACGGATTTTCTTTGGAGCAATTGCTGGAGGCGCCGATGGGCCGGGTGGATGCTTTCGGCCTCGGGCTCATCCCGCCCGAGCCGGCGGGAGAGGCGCCGCGATAACGGGCGAGACACCCGCCGGGAACGTCAGCATTTCCGAGCGGGCCGCGCCGGCACCGGCGGCGCTGGTGGCCATGATGGCGAAGATGAGCAGAACCAGCGCAGCGGCAATACGCATCGGACGGACCCTTCGAAACCGGACGGTTCCGCATGTCTGCTCCCCCGGACCCCAGGGGTCAATGCCAGGGTAAAGACATGCTTAAAGGTGCAATTCGATGCATATATGAGGCAGGCCGTCAGGAGGCCAAAAGGCCACTGGCCGCGATGCCATCGAAGACGAACTGCACCGCCAGCGCCGCCAGCAATATGCCCACGACGCGCGAAACCACCGAAAGTCCGGTAAGGCCGAGCAGTCTCTGGATGGGAATGGCGATCAGCAGGGTGAGCCAGGCCAGCGCCAGGATCGCCACGATAGCGGCGAGGACCAGCCAGAAGTCGAGATCGGTCCGGGCGCCGGTGGTCAGCAGGATGACGGCGCTGATGGCGCCGGGCCCGGCCATGAGCGGCATGGCGAGGGGAAAGACCGAGATATCATGGCTCTGGCGCGCCTCGATTTCCTCCTCGTCGGTGGTGCCGGTGCCGCCTGAATGACGGGCGAAGACCATGTCGATGGCGATGAGCAGCAGCAGCACGCCGCCCGCCGTGCGCAGCGCCGGAATGGTGATGCCGAACAGGTCGAGGATGGAATTGCCCAGAAAGGCGAAGAACAAGAGGATGGCCAGCGCCACCAGGACGCCGCGCGTCGCGAAGACGCGGCGCTGCGCCGGGGTGTTGTCCTTGGTCAGCGCGGCGAAGAGAAAGGCGATATCGGCGACGCCTACCGTGGCGAAGAGCGTCGCGAAGGCCACGAGGAAGGTGTTCATCACCGCCGCCGCTCGATGGCGTCCCAGATCATCACCGCGATGTCTGGGCCGCCGAAACGCTTGATTTCGCGGATGCCCGTGGGCGAGGTGACGTTGATCTCGGTGAGGTAGCCGCCGATGACGTCGATGCCGACGAAGATCATGTCGCGTTCCTTGAGCGCCGGGGCGATGGCGGCGCAGATCTCGAACTCGCGTTCGGTGAGCGGGGAGAGCTCGGGCCGGCCGCCCACATGCATGTTGGAGCGCGCCTCGCCATCGGCGGGAATGCGGTTGAGCCCCATGACCGGCTCGCCATCGACGATGATGATGCGCTTGTCGCCCTGGCGCACGTCCGGCAGATATTTCTGGATCATGAAGGGTTCGCGGTAATTGACCTCGAACAGCTCGAGCAGGCTCGCCAGATTGTGGTCGCCCTCCTGGATGAAGAAGACGCCGGCCCCGCCATTGCCGTAAAGCGGCTTGACGATGATATTGCCATGCTCCTTGCGGAAGGCATGGATTTCCTCGCGGTCGCGCGTCACCAGGGTCGGCGGCATAAGGTCGGGAAATTCGGTGACCAGGATCTTTTCGGGCGCGTTGCGCACGGCGGCGGGCGGATTGACCACCAGCGTTTGGGGATGGAGGCGCTCGAGCAGATGGGTGAGCGTGATATAGTTCATGTCGAAGGGCGGATCCTGGCGCATATGGATCACATCCTGGGTGGACAGATCGATGCGCGTGGCCTCGCCGAGCGTATAGTGTTCGCCCTTGGGCTTGTCGAAAACGCGAATCGGGGCGGCCAGGGCCGAGACCACGTCGCCCTGCAGCGACAAGGTATCGGGCGTGTAGTGCAGGAGCGCATGTCCGCGCGCCTGCGCTTCCAGCATCAGGGCAAAGGTGGAATCGCCCAGCGGATTGATGGTGGCGACATGGTCCATCTGGACGGCGACTTTGAGCGACATGGAACCCTCAGAAAGCGGGAAAGGCGTTGATGAGATGGCGCGGCCAGCGCCGGGGTGCAAGGAAAATCACGTCGAAGCGGAAATCCCGGCCGTTTTCGGCCGGATGGCGGGCGAGCCAGTACTGCGCCGCGCGGACGATGCGGGCGCGATTGACCGCTTCGAGCGCCATGGCCTCGTCGCCCGGGCGCAGGCGAGTCTTCACCTCGACGAAGACGATGGCATCGCCCTTTTCGGCCACGAGATCGATTTCTCCCACCGGCGTTTTGAAGCGCCGGTCGCGGATGCGGTAAAACCTCATTTGCAGGAACAGCGCCGCCAGCGCCTCGCCGCGGCCGCCGCTGCGCTGGGCCGCAAGGCGCCGCTCAGTCCCGGGGCTTGAGCGCGAGCGCGGCATCGTAGACATCCTTGCGCTTGAGGCCGAAGCGCGCGGCGATCTCGTCGACGGCGGCGCGCAGCGGCTGCCCGTCCATGGCGCCTTTCAGCGCCGCCTGCCAATCGGCGGGGGCGGGGGCGTCGGCCTGGGTGGCACCGGCGATAACGATCACCGCTTCGCCTTTGGTCTCGGCGGCGGCCAGATGGGTCGCCAGGTCGTCGAGCGTGCCGCGATGGGTGCGCTCGAACCGTTTGGTCAGCTCCAGCGCCACCACGGCCTGGCGGGGACCGAAGACCTCGTTCATGGCAGCGAGGCTGGCGCCGAGACGGCGGGGGGATTCGTAGAACAGCAGTGTTTCACGTGAATCGACGAGTTTTTTCAAGGCGTTGGTCCGGGCGCCGGCCTTGGCCGGCAGGAAGCCGTGAAAGCAGAAGGCATCGGTGGGCAGGCCCGCCACCACCAGCGCCGCGAGCAGTGCCGAGGCGCCGGGGATGGGAAAGACCGGCAGGTTCTGCTCGGCCAGACCCCGCACGAGCGGAAAGCCGGGATCGGAAAGCAGCGGCGTTCCGGCGTCGGAAATCAGCGCGATGGCGGCGCCGCCTTCGATGCGCCGGGCAATGTCCCCCGCCCGTTCGCGTTCGTTATGCTCATGAAACGCCTGTCTTTTTCCCTTGATGCCATAGTGATCGAGCAGGCGGGAGGAGGTGCGGGTGTCCTCGCACAGGATCAGATCGGCGGCGGCGAGGGTTTCGAGGGCGCGCAGGGTGATGTCGCGCAGATTGCCGATAGGGGTGGCCACCACGTAAAGCCCCGGCGCCAGGGGCGGTGCCTCGAAGCGGGTGCCGGCCAGGAAATAGTCGCGGCGCTCGTCTTCCATCTCGTGCCTTGCCCTTTCAAGCATTGCTTAACCTTGCAGGGTCACCTTGTTAGCACATCGTGAGCATTTCGGACCGCATCTCGTGGCACTTGGGGATAAAACCGCCAGCTGGACACGCCGCTCGGCCATTGCCGGGATGGCCGGGCTGCTTGCGGCCTGTTCGGGAGGATCGTTCCAGCTCGGCTCGCGCACCCTGACCCTGCCCTGGGGTGAGGACGGGGACACAAATGCCGCCCCGGGCGGAACGGGTCCAACGCTGCCGGCGGAGCGATTCGGACGCGGGCCGGTGCCGGTGGCGCTGTTGCTGCCGCTTTCGGGCGACCCGACCCTTGCCCAGCTCGGCCGTGGACTGGCCAATGCCAGCAGATTGGCCATCGATTTCATCGAGACCAATCCCAATATCGGGGAGAACATCACCGTCTCGCTGCGCGATACCGGCTCGAGCGCCAGCGGCGCGGCCCAGGCCGCCAATGCGGCGCTGGCCGAAGGCGCGAAGCTGATCCTGGGACCGGTGACGGCAGAAGAGGTCGCGGCGGCGGGCAATGTGGCGCAGGCCGCCCAGGTGCCGCTGATCGGCTTTGCCAATAATGGCAGCGTCGCCGGGCCGGGCGTCTATGTGCTCAACGTCCTGCCGGACACAGAAATGAAGCGGGCGCTGACCTATCTGCGCGAAGCGGGGAGGCGCGGACCGGCCGGCATCTTTCCGGCGACGCCCTATGGCGAGGCGCTGGCGACCGCCTTTCGCCAGCAGGCCGTCGCCGCCGGCTTTTCGCCCAGCGCCGTCTATACCTTTTCCGATCCGAGCGAGGCGCCGCAGATCGTCGATCAGGCCAGGCCGCTGATCGAGCGCGGCATGATCGACGCGCTGTTCATTCCCGACCGGGGAACGGCGGCGAATTTCGCCACGCTGCTCGTGCAATCGGGTGTCGGGGACGAACTGGTGCTGGTGGGCTCGGCCGACTGGGCCAACGATCCGGGGCTTGCCGCCAATCCGGCGCTGGCGGGCGCGATCTTTCCGGCAGTGGACGAGGCGGGGCGCAATGCCATTGCCGGGGAATATCAGGCCCGGTTCGGCACGCCGCCGCCGCCAATGGCCACCATCGCCTATACGGCGACCATTCTGGCCAATGTGAACACGCTCTCGCTCGCCAATCCGCCCTATGATGCGGCCCTTCTCACCAGCCCGTCCGGCTTTGCCGGGCGCGATGGGCTTTTTCGCTTCCACGCCAATGGCCGCAGCGATTACGCGCTGGTGATCCGCAAGCTCGGTGCAGGCGGCGCCACGACGGTGGAGGGAGCCGAGCTTTAGGCCGCCAGATCCGCGACCACGGCGTCCAGCACCGGAAAGCCCTTGTCGGTGACGCGGATATTGCCGTTGGGCAGGGTTTCGACGAAGCCGTAACCCTTGAGGGTCTCGATCTGGCGCTCGGAGATGCCGCGGCCGGAAATGGCCATGAAGCGGGACGGCGAGATGCCTTCCTTGAGCCTGAGGCCCATGACGAGGAATTCGTCGCCCTGTTCCTCCCAGGTGAGGATGTCGTCGGTGGTCATGCCATGGCCATCGGCCGCCACCCGCTTCAGCCAGTCGAAGGGCATGCGCTCGGTGGCGGTGGCATGACGCTGGTGATTGACCAGCAACCGGCCATGGGCGCCCGGACCGATGCCGGCATATTCGCCATAGCGCCAATAGAGCATGTTGTGCCGGCTTTCCTGGCCGGGCACGGCATGATTGGAAATCTCATAGGCGGGCATGCCGGCCGAGGCGGTCAGCTCCTGGGTCAGCTCGTAGAAATCGGCGGCCAGGTCCTCGTCGGGCAGCTTCAGCTTGCCGGCATTGAACAGGTCGTAATAGCGCGTGCCCTGCTCGATGGTGAGCTGGTAGAGGCTGACATGGCCGCGCGCCAGCCACAGGGCCTCCTTGAGCTCGTCTTCCCAATCCTCCAGCGTCTGCCTGGGACGGGCATAGATGAGATCGAAGCTGGAGCGCTCGAAAATGGACTGAGCCAGGCGCACCGCCGCGACGGCCTCGTCGACGCTGTGGCGGCGGCCCAGTTCGGCCAGCGGCTTGTCGCGCAGCGATTGCACGCCCAGCGACACCCGGTTGACCCCGGCGGTGCGGAAACCGCGGAAGCGGTCGGCCTCGACGCTGGTGGGATTGGCCTCGAGGGTGACCTCGGCCCCGGGATCGACCTGCCAGGCCCCAGCAATGGCATCGAGAATGGCGCCGACGGCCTGTGGCGACATCAGCGAGGGCGTGCCACCGCCGAAAAACACCGATTGCACCAGCCGGCCCGGGGCCAGCGCGGCCATATGGGCGATCTCGCGCTTATAGCCCTCGACGAAAGCCTCCTCGTCGAAGGGGCCGCGATGGACGTGGGAATTGAAATCGCAATAGGGGCATTTGGCTGCGCAGAAGGGCCAGTGGACATAGACCCCGAAAAGATCGTTGGGGGTGGTCATGGCCGCAAGTCCCCCGCCACCGCCGGGCTTGTCCCGCTGGTCCACGGTGCGCGGCGGCATCGCTGGATTGCCGGGACAAGCCCGGCAATGCCGAGGACCGAGACAGCGGGGCCCATGACCAAAAGATCACCCATGATCGATCTGGTTCTCCACGAATTGCGCGAAGGCGCGGGCGCGGTGGGAAAGGCCGTTTTCCCCCGGGGACCATGAATGCTTCACCGCGGCCGCCATTTCGCCGAAAGTGGTGTCATGGCCATCGGGCATGAACATGGGATCATAACCATGGCCCTGATCGCCACGCGGCGGCCAGACCAGCGTGCCATCGCAGCGTCCCACATAGAGCACGTCGCGTCCATCGGGATGAGCCAGGCACAAGGTGGCGTTGAAATAGGCGCGGCGCAGCGCTGGGGAGGTGGCGTTGGCCGCCTGCAAGGCGTCCTCCACCCGCTTCATGGCCCGGTTGAAATCGCGGGGCATGCCGGCCCAGTCGGCGGTATAGACGCCCGGATCGCCCCCCAGCGCCTCGACGCACAGGCCGCTATCGTCCGAGAGCGCCAGCATGTCGGCGCCCCGGGCGGCGGCATGGGCCTTGGTGCGGGCGTTTTCGGCAAAGGTGGTGCCGGTTTCCTCCGGCTCGGGCAGGCCCAGTTCGCCCGCCGACACCAGGATCAGCCCGAAGGGCTCGAACAGCTCGCGGAATTCCCGCAGCTTGCCGGCATTGTGGGTGGCGATGACCAGGCGGTCGCCGGCGCGGAGGCGGGGGATGGCGGTCATCTGCCAGCTCCCTCGGAGGGGGGCCTAATTGCAAAAAAAATCATGCGCCCAGGGCCGATTTCTGCATCAGGGTCAATTCGCCGATGCCCTGTTCGGCCAGGCCCATGAGGCTGTTCAATTCGGCGCGATCGAAGGGTGCGCCCTCGGCGGTCCCCTGGATCTCGACGAATTTGCCCGATCCGGTCATGACGAAATTGGCGTCGGTCTCGGCCTCGACGTCCTCGAGATAGTCGAGGTCGAGCACCGGGGTGCCGCGATAAATGCCGCAGGAAATCGCCGCCACCGAATCCCTTAGCACCTTGCCTCTGGTCAATTGCCTCGCCTCCATCCAGCCTATGGCATCGGCGAGCGCCACATAGGCGCCGGTGATGGCGGCGGTGCGGGTGCCGCCATCGGCTTCGAGCACGTCGCAATCGAGGGTGATCTGGACTTCGCCCAGCGCCTCGAGATCGACCACGGCGCGCAGGGAGCGCCCGATCAGGCGCTGGATTTCCTGGGTGCGCCCCGATTGCCGGCCGGAAGCGGCCTCGCGGCGGGTGCGGGTGCCGGTGGCGCGGGGCAGCATGCCGTATTCGGCGGTGACCCAGCCCTTGCCCTTGCCGCGCAGCCATCCGGGAACCGTGGTTTCCACCGAGGCGGTGCACAGCACCTTGGTGTCGCCGAAAGCGACGAGGCAGGAGCCTTCGGCCTTCATCGCGGCATTGCGCTCTATGGTCACCGCCCGCATCTGCGAGGGCTCTCGTCCGGACGGCCGCATGGTGGTTCCACTTGTCGTTGACATTAACCGCCTCTTAACCCTCCTCGGGCCGGGCCACAAGCGCCGCCCGCTTGGCGGGCGGGGAGGAAGGGCTTAAATGAAGGAGCAGGGTTAAAGCCGAAGAGTTTATTCAAAACCACCATGACCAGGCCGGCCGAAGACTTCCTCTCCGTGCTCAACAGCCGCAGCCAGGACATTTTCCGGCGGCTGGTGGAGCGCTATCTCGACACCGGCATGCCGGTGGGCTCGCGCGACCTGTCGCGGCTGTTGCAGGTGGAACTCTCGCCGGCCTCGGTCCGCAATGTGATGGCGGATCTCGAGGATCTGGGGCTGATCGCGGCCCCGCACACTTCGGCGGGCCGCGCCCCGACCCAGCAGGGCCTGCGGTTCTTCGTCGACGCCATGCTGGAAGTGGGGAAGGTGGACGAGACCGAGCGCAGCACCATTGCCCGCCATATCGAGGGCACCGCGGAGCGCGGGCAGGTGGAGGACCTGCTCACCGAGGCCTCCTCGCTGTTGTCCGGCCTCAGCCACGGCGCGGGCGTGGTCATCGCCAGCAAGGCCGACATGGTGCTCCGGCACATCGAATTCGTGCGGCTCGACGCGACGCGGGCCATGGCCATCCTCGTCGGCGAGGACGGGCAGGTGGAAAACCGCGTGCTCGAGCTGCCGCCCGGCTATACGGCCAGTGCGCTGACCCAGGCGAGCAACTATCTCGCCAATTACGTGGTGGGGCGCACGCTCTCGGAGGCGCGGCGGGTGCTCGGCGAGCGCCGGGCCGAGCAGCGGGCGGAACTGGACGAGCTGACCCAGCGCCTCGTGGAGGCGGGCATCGCCACCCTGACCACGAGCGGCGACGCCACGCCCACGGTGATCGTGCGCGGGCGGGCCAATCTGATCAACGACGCCATGGCCAGCGACGAGCTGGCCCGGATGCGGCAATTGTTCGACGAGCTGGAAAGCAAGGACGGGCTGCTCGACCTTCTGGGCGACGCGGAGCGGGCGCAGGGCGTGCGCATCTTCATCGGCTCGGAGAACAAGCTGTTTTCGCTGTCCGGTTCCTCGGTGATTCTCTCGCCCTACAAGGACGCCAATGACCGGATCGTGGGCGTGCTCGGCGTCATCGGCCCGACGCGGCTCAATTATGCCCGCATCGTGCCGGTGGTGGACTATACCGCCAATGTCATTTCCGCGATGATGGCGCGCAAGCGTGGCGGGAAGACTTGAATATTGACGCCGTCTAGCCGATATGCGGGGCAGATTTTTCCCTATCAACGGATAAAGACCAGATGAGCGACGAAAACGCCGCCCAGGGCGAAACGCCGGAAACCGAGCTGCCGGAAACCGAGACGCCCGAAGTCGACCCCGTCGAGGCGCTCAGGACCGAGAATGCCGACCTCAAGGACAAGCTGCTGCGCACCATCGCCGAGATGGAAAATCTCCGGAAGCGCAATGAACGCGACGTCGCCGATACGCGCTCCTACGCCATTGCCGGTTTCGCCCGCGACATGCTGAGCGCCACCGACGCGCTCAACCGGGCGCTGCTGGTGATCCCGCAGGATGCGCGCGAGGCGGCGGACGGCACGCTCAAAAGCCTCATCGAGGGCATCGAGCTGGCCGAACGCGAGACGCAGCGCCTGCTGGCCAAGCATGGTGTCAAGCAGATCGAATCGGCGGGCCGGAAATTCGATCCCCACAAGCACCAGGCCATGTTCGAGGTGCCCAATACCGAAGTGCCCGAGGGCACGGTGGTCCAGGTGGTGCAGGAGGGCTTCGAGATCGGCGAGCGCGTGCTGCGGCCCGCAATGGTGGGCGTCGCCAAGGGCGGCCCGGCTGCGGCGCCCGCCGCCAACGGCGCCGAAGGCGTGGACAAGAGCGCCTGATTTCCGGCTTTTCGCGATATAAAAAGGGCGCCGATGGCGCCCTTTTTCTTGGATTTGGTCCTGCTGCTCAGCCCAGGATCTGCCGGCTCATGATCCGTTCCACCCCGGCGTCCTTCATGTCCGCCCAGGCCTGTTGCAGCGACCCGCCAGTGTCGATGGCGCGGGTGGCGTCCTCGATCACGGTAACGTCGAAGCCGCCGGCGGCGCCGTCGATGGCGGTCCAGGCGACGCAGAAATCGGTGGCGAGGCCCACGATATAGAGCCGCCCGGCCTCGCGTTCGCCCAGATAGCCGGCCAGCCCGGTCAGGGTCTGGCGATCCGCCTCCTGAAAGCCCGAATAGGAGTCGATGGCCCGGTCATAACCCTTGCGGATGATGAGCTGGGCGTGGGGAATATCGAGTTCGGCGCTCAGTTCGGCGCCATGGCTGTTCCAGACGCAGTGGTCGGGCCAGAGCACCTGGGTGCCGTATTCCAGTTCGATGGTCTGGAAGGGCGCCTTGCCCTCATGCTGGCTGGCAAAGGAAACATGATCGGCCGGATGCCAGTCCTGGGTGAGGACGACATGGGTGAATTTTTTCGCCAGCGCATTGACCAGCGGCACGATCTCGTCGCCGCCGGCAACCGCCAGGCTGCCGCCCGGCAGGAAGTCGTATTGCATGTCGACGACGACCAGCACGTCCTCGGGAGCGATCTCAATTGTCATCTTGATTGGTCCTTACCCATTGGGCGCGGAGGAGGCCGCGCACGGAATTGCCCAGGAAGATTGCCTCGGCGTCCTCGAGATCGGCAAGGGTGAGGACGCGTTCCTCGGTCTGGCCGGTGGCGATGAATTCGGCCCGCAACGTGCCGGGCAGGAGGCCCGCGGCGAGCGGCGGGGTGAGGAGGCGCCCGTCGAGCCGGATGAAGAGCGAGGTGAAGGAGCCCTCGGTCAGTTCGCCGCGCTCATTGCGAAAAACCACTTCATCCACCCCCAGCGCCTCCTGGGCGCGCTGGCGCGGCGCATCGAGAAAAGCGCGGTTGGTGGTCTTGTGGGCCAGCCAGACCGAACCCGAATCGAGCGGCTCGGCCGCCAGGGCGAAGCGGAAATGCGCCGGAGCGGGCGGCAGGGGCGTCGCGGTGAGCTCGATGCCGGCATCGGACAGGGTGAGACGGACGCGCATCGGCCCGGTCCAGCCCTGCGCCGCCGCCTCCAAACGCCGCTTCACCGCGTCGCCGCGTGGGTCGAGGGCAAAATAGGCGGCGGAGGCCGCGAGGCGGTCGAGATGGCGCTCGAGCAGCACATAGCCGGTTTCGGCGGACCATTTCAGCGTCTCGATCAGGGTGACCGGCGGGGCCGGATCGGCGAGGAAATTCAACTTGAGCAGGGCCTCCTGATATTCCGCGTCGAGGCGGCTGTCGGCGACGATGCCGCCGCCGATGCCGATCTCGCCCCGGCCGTCCGAAGCGATGATGGCGGTGCGGATGGCGACGTTGAAGGCGAAATCGCCGTTCGGGGCGATATAGCCGATCGAGCCGGTATAAAGGCCGCGGGGGCCGGCTTCCAGCGCATGGATGATTTCCATGGCGCGCAACTTGGGCGCGCCGGTGACCGAGCCGCAGGGAAAGAGATTTTCCAGCACCGCGACGATCCCAGTTCCGGGCTTTTTCACCGCCTCTATGCCCGAGGTCATGGCGTGGAGGCTGCGATAGGTCTCGACGGTGAACAGGTCCGTCACCCGCACCGAACCGGTCTCGGCGATGCGGCCCAAATCGTTGCGCAAGAGATCGACGATCATCAGGTTCTCGGCGCGGTTCTTGACATCGGCGGCGAGGGCGGCGCGGCTGGCCTCGTCGTCGGCCGGGATGGGCGCGCGCTTCAGCGTGCCCTTCATCGGCCTGGCCCGCAACAGCGCGCCCGTGCCGGCGACGAACAGCTCGGGCGAGCGGGAGAGGACGACATGATCGCCGGCATGGATGAGCGCACCATAGGCGACGGGCTGGCTGGCGGCGAGCGTGCGGTAGAGCCCCAGCACGTCGCCTTCGAGCCGGAAGCGCGCCTTCATGGTGAGATTGACCTGATAGACGTCGCCGGCGGCGATCAGTTCCTGCACCTGCGCGAATGCCTCGCCATAGGCGGCGGGATCGAGAACGGGCTCGATCGCGGTGGCCCTGCCCTCGGGCGCGGCGGCCAGCAGGGCGGCGACCGCCGCAGGCTCCATCCGCTCCGGCGCGTCGTAGAGCCCGAACCACAGCAATGGCGTGGCGCTGCGGGCGGGCAGCAGGTCCCCCAAGCGCTCCTCGAACAGAAAGCCCAGCTCATAGGCGAGATAGCCCGCCGCCCAAAACCCCTCGCGGCCCGCTTCGGCAAGGCGCCGCAACGCCAGCCGGGCTTCGGCCGCCTCATGCGCCACCAGCACCTCGCGCGGGGCGGCAAAGAGCAGATTCTGGCCCTGAGGATCGCGATTGTCGTGCAGCAGCACGGTGCCGGAGGTGAACATGGCGCCTTCTTATGAAATTTCCGCGCCGCTTGGAATCGCCCTTCACCCGGAAGGAGCCAAAACAGCCGAGACGCGCGCTTGAAGCCCCGTGCGCACCCCCCTATATACGCCCCAGGCTCCGAAAGGGGCACGGATCAAACCTACGAGGGACCCGGGCCCGGCTGGGCCGCGAAGCTGCTTTTGCTCAAGAGGGCTTCATGTCGGGTTCGCTGAAAGAGAGGCAGAAATAATGGCTAAAGTCATCGGTATCGACCTGGGTACCACCAATAGCTGCGTGGCCGTGATGGACGGCAGCAATCCCAAGGTCATCGAAAATGCGGAAGGCGCGCGCACCACGCCCTCCATGGTCGCCTTTTCCAAGGACGGCGAGCGGCTGGTGGGCCAGCCGGCCAAGCGCCAGGCGGTCACCAATCCCGAAAACACCCTGTTCGCGGTCAAGCGCCTGATCGGCCGCCGCTACGACGACAAGGTCGTGGCCAAGGACAAGAACCTCGTGCCCTTCAAGATCGTGGCCGCCGACAATGGCGACGCCTGGGTCGAGGCGGGGGGCGAGAAATATTCGCCCAGCCAGATTTCGGCGATGATCCTGCAGAAGATGAAGGAGACCGCCGAGAGCTATCTGGGCGAGACCGTGACCCAGGCCGTCATCACCGTGCCGGCCTATTTCAACGACAGCCAGCGCCAGGCCACCAAGGACGCCGGCCGCATCGCCGGCCTCGAAGTGCTGCGCATCATCAACGAGCCCACCGCGGCGGCGCTTGCCTATGGCCTCGACAAGAAGAACCACGGCACCATCGCGGTCTATGACCTGGGCGGCGGCACCTTCGACATTTCCATCCTCGAGATCGGCGATGGCGTGTTCGAGGTGAAGTCGACCAATGGCGACACCTTCCTGGGCGGCGAGGACTTCGACATGCGCCTCGTCGACTATCTCGCCGACGAGTTCAAGCGCGAGCAGGGCATCGACCTGCGCACCGACAAGCTGGCTCTGCAGCGCCTCAAGGAAGCGGCGGAAAAGGCCAAGATCGAGCTGTCGAGCGCGACCCAGACCGAAATCAACCTGCCCTTCATCACCGCCGACGCCTCCGGCCCCAAGCACCTGACCCTCAAGCTCTCGCGCTCCAAGCTCGAAAGCCTGGTGGAAGAGCTGATCGCCCGCACCATCGAGCCGTGCAAGCAGGCGATGAAGGATGCCGGGGTTTCGGCCAGCCAGATCGACGAGGTCGTGCTGGTGGGCGGCATGAGCCGCATGCCCAAGGTGCAGGAAGCGGTCAAGCAGCTCTTCGGCAAGGACCCGCACAAGGGCGTCAACCCTGACGAGGTGGTGGCGCTGGGCGCGGCCATCCAGGGCGGCGTGCTGCAGGGCGACGTCAAGGACGTGCTGCTGCTCGACGTGACCCCGCTCTCGCTGGGCATCGAGACCCTGGGGGGCGTGTTCACCCGCCTCATCGACCGCAACACCACCATCCCGACCAAGAAGGGCCAGACCTTCTCGACCGCCGAGGACAACCAGAGCGCGGTGACCATCCGCGTCTTCCAGGGCGAGCGCGAAATGGCGGCGGACAACAAGCTGCTGGGCAATTTCGACCTGGCGGGCATTCCCCCCGCGCCGCGCGGCGTGCCGCAGATCGAGGTGACCTTCGACATCGACGCCAACGGCATCGTCAACGTCTCGGCCAAGGACAAGGGCACCGGCAAGGAGCAGCAGATCCGCATCCAGGCCTCGGGCGGGCTGTCGGACGCCGATATCGAGCAGATGGTCAAGGACGCCGAGGCCAATGCCGAAGCCGACAAGCAGAAGCGCGAGGCGGTGGAAGCCAAGAACCAGGGCGAATCGCTGATCCATTCGACCGAAAAGTCGCTCAAGGACTATGGCGACAAGGTTTCGGCCGAGGACAAGGCCGCCATCGAGACCGCCATCGCCGATCTCAAATCGGTGCTGGAGGGCGATGACGCCGAAGCCATCAAGGAAAAGACCTCGACCCTGGCCGAGGCCTCGATGAAGCTGGGCGAGGCCATGTACAAGGCCAGCCAGGAAGAAGCCGAAGCCAAGGCCAGCGGCGCCGCCGAAACCGACGACGATGTGGTCGATGCCGATTTCGAGGAGGTCAAGGACAGCGACGACGACGACAAGAAGTCGGCGTAATCCTGGCCCGATGAAGATGAGGCCCCGGTGGAAACGCCGGGGCTTTTCGTTTGCGCGGGGGCTCGAAATGTTCCACGTGAATCCGTGGCGGTTGATCGGGCCATTCACCCTTGCTAAGAGGCGCGCGCCTGCCCATATGCGGAAAAAGATGCCGGCCGTGCCGGCTTTGTTCATTTCAGTCCAGCGCGACGATCCTGACCGGCGCGACCCAGGAGACAGACCACCTTGGCCAAACGCGACTTCTACGAGGTTCTCGGTTGCCAGAAGGGCGCCGGCGACGCGGCCCTCAAGAGTGCCTATCGCAAGCTCGCCATGCAGTTCCATCCCGATCGCAATCCGGGCAATGGCGAGGCGGAAAGCCGGTTCAAGGAAATCAACGAGGCCTATGACACGCTCAAGGACCCGCAAAAGCGCGCGGCCTATGACCGGTTCGGCCATGCCGCCTTCGAAAATGGCGGGGGGCGGCCCGGCGGCGGGTTCGGCCCGGAATTCACCTCCTCCATGTCCGATATCTTCGAGGATATCTTCGGCGATTTCATGGGCGGGGGCCGCCGGGGCGGGGGCGGCGCGGCACGGATGCGCGGCTCCGACCTGCGCTATAATCTCGAAATCGACCTCGAGGAAAGTTTCGAGGGCCGCACCGTCGAGATCGACGTGCCGACCCTGGCCGCCTGCGACACCTGCGAGGGCTCGGGCGCCAAGCCGGGCACCGGCACCCATACCTGCCGGCAGTGCAACGGCCACGGCAAGGTGCGCGCGGCGCAGGGCTTCTTCACCATCGAGCGCACCTGTCCGGTCTGCCAGGGCCGGGGCCAGATGATGGACCAGCCCTGCACCGATTGCGGCGGGCAGGGCCGGCGGCAGCAGCATCGCAAGCTCTCGGTCGACATCCCCAAAGGCATCGAGGACGGCACCCGCATCCGCCTCGCCAATGAGGGCGAGGCGGGCCTGCGGGGCGGACCGCCCGGCGATCTTTACATCTTCGTTTCCATCCGCCCGCATCAATTGTTCCAGCGCGATGGCGCCGATCTTTACGCGCGCGTGCCCATCGCCATGACGACGGCGGCGCTGGGCGGGGAATTCGAGGTGCCCACGCTCGACAATGGACGGGCCAAGGTGAAGGTGCCGGCCGGTACCCAGCCCGGCCAGCGGGTGCGCCTCAAGGCCAAGGGCATGCCGGTGCTGCGCTCCAAGGATGTGGGCGACCTCTACGTGCAGCTCGACATCGAAACGCCGCAGAACCTGTCGCGCCGGCAGCGCGAATTGCTGGAAGAATTCGCGCGGCTGGAAACCGAGGAAACCAGCCCCACCTCGGGCGGCTTTTTCGACAAGCTCAAGAAAATGTTCGAGGCTTGAGCCCGGCGCCACGCGCCAAATCGCCCCGGTGGGGCGATTTGAGGGCTCAAGGCCACGAAGGCCATGCCCGAGTGGCGGGGAGGCCCGCGCCGCCTCATTCCGCCGGCGGCTCGGCGCTCATGTCCATCCACAGATATTCCCACACATGGCCGTCGATATCGGCGATGGCGCGCGAATACATGAAGCCCAGATCCTGTGCCGGCCTGGTCTCGCTGCCGCCGGCCGCGAGGCCCGCCTCGGCGATACGGTCCACCGCTTCGCGGCTGTCGCGCGACAGCGCATAGAGCGCCTGCACTTCCTTTTTGGCATCGGGGATGGGCAGCGGCGAGAATTCCCTGAACTTGGCGTGGGTCAGCACCATCACGTAGATGGTGTCGCTAATGACGATGCAGGCGGCGGTCTCGTCGGTGAACTGCGGATTGTGCTCGAAGCCCAGCGCCTTGTAATAGGCCATGGAGGCGGCGAGGTCGCGGACCGGGACATTGACGAAGATCATCGTGGACATGTTTGGCTCCCTTTGGTTAAGCCGTCGCGTGAAGGCTGCGCCATGGATGGCCATGCAGCCGATGCTCTTGCCTAGACGAGCGGGCCGGGCCAATTTCGACACGCATTCGATCCGGGAGTTGAAATGAAGACGGCGCTCACCCTTTCGGGGTCCATCCGCAAGGGGTCCTATAACCGCGTGCTGCAGCAGCATGTCGGCCGCAAGCTGGCCGAAGCCGGAGTGGAGATACGGGAAATCGACCTCGGGGATTTTCCCATGCCGGTCTTCAACGAGGATTTCGAGCCGGACCGGGTGCCCGAGGCGGCGGGCCGGCTGGCCGAGCTCTGGCGCAGCCACGACATCGTCTTCATCGCCAGCCCGGAATATAATGGCGGGCTGAGCCCGCTGCTGGTCAACACGGTCACCTGGCTGTCGCGCCAGCGCCCCAGCCCCTTCCGCCACGCGGTGTTCGGCATAGGCGGGGTGAGCTCGGGCAAATACGGCACCATCTGGGGGCTGAGCCATTTGCGCGAATCGCTGACCAAGGTGGGGACGCTGGTGGTGCCGACCCTGCTCGGCATCGGCCCGGCCGAAGAGGCGTTCGACGCGAATGGCAATCCGGTCGAACCGGCCATCATCCGCAAGGTCGACCAGATCGTGCACGAGCTGACGCATTTCAGCCGGGGCTAGGATCGTCGCGCCGCTTGCCGCTGCGGTGGAATTGGTCTAGGCGAGTGCCGGTTGCAGCAGCGGGAGAGAGACCATGGCCGGCCAGTTGATCGTGGGTCTCGACGTTTCGACGCGCGCCCGGGCCGAGGAAATCGTCGTCGCGCTGGGCGATAGCGTGGATTTCTACAAGATCGGCTATCAGTGCTTTTACGGCGCCGACGGCTTCGCCCTGGGCAAGGAACTGCTCCGGGCCGGCAAGAAGGTGTTCTTCGACCTCAAGCTGCTCGACATCGACAATACGGTGGAAAAGGGCGTGGCCGCCATCGCCGCGACCGGCGCCACCATGCTGACCATCCACGCCTATCCGCGCACCATGCGCGCCGCCATGCGGGGTGCGGCGGGCTCCGGGCTCTGCGTGCTGGGGGTGACCGTGCTCACCTCCATGGACGACAATGACGTCAGGGAGGCCGGCTATGAGCGGGACGCGGCGGGACTGGTGGCGCTGCGCGCCCAGCAGGCGCGCGAGGCCGGGATCGGCGGTGTCGTCGCCTCGCCGCACGAGGCCGAGATGGTGCGCACCATCATGGGACCGAAACCGGCCATCGTCACCCCGGGCATCCGCCGCGCCGGCAGCGCCATGGGCGACCAGAAGCGCGCCATGACCCCGGCCGAGGCGCTGGCGGCGGGCGCCACCCATCTGGTGGTAGCCCGGCCCATCGTCGAGGCGCCCGATCCGGGCGCGGCCGCTCGGGCGATCCTGGCCGAGATGGCGGGGAAGCGGACGAGCTTCGCCTGAGGCGAGGGGCAGCGCCTCAGCCGACGAGGCCATGCCGGCGCGACAGGTCCTCGAGGTCGAGCTGGGGACGGGCGCCGATATGGGAAATCACTTCCGAGGCGGCCAGGCACCCGGTGCGCAGCGACGCGTCCATGGTCTGGCCGCGCGCCATGCCCAAGAGGAAGCCGGCGGCGAACAGATCTCCCGCCCCGGTGGCGTCCACCACCTTGTCGACCGGAAAGGCCGGCACCGAGACGACCTCGCCATTGAACACCGCCATGGCGCCGTCGGCCCCCATGGTGATGGCCGCTACCTCGGCATCCCTGGCGATCTCGCGCACCGCCGCGCCCAGATCATCGGTCTGGTAGAGCGATTTCAGCTCATGGATATTAGCGAAGACGTAGTCGACGGTCTTCGAGCGGATGAGGTCGAGGAATTCGGCGCGGTAGCGATCGACGCAGAACGGGTCCGAGAGGGTGAAGGCGGCGGCCCGTTCCTCCCGATGGGCGTAATGGGCGGCCTTGACGAAGGCCTTCTTGGCCTCGACCGGATCCCACAGAAAGCCTTCCATATAAGTGATGGCGGCGCCGCCGATCTCGTCGGCATGGATATCGGCCTCGGTGAGCTGATGGCAGGCGCCCAGATAGGTGTTCATGGTGCGCTCGCCGTCCTCGGACAGGAAGATCATCGAGCGGGCGGTGAGCGCGCCGTCTTGCAGCGGCGTGGTGGCGTAGTGGACGCCGATTCCGGTGAGATCGGCGGCGAAGACATCGCCCAGCGGATCGGCCGCCACCTTGCCCACAAAGGCGGCGCGGCCGCCCAGCGAGGCGACGCCGGCGGCGGTATTGGCGGCCGAGCCGCCCGAAATCTGCTGCCGGTCCGGCGGCATCTTGGCGTAGAGCTCCTCGGCCCGATCGGTCTCGATCAGGTGCATGATGCCCTTCTGCATGCCTTCGCGCTCGATGAAGCCGGGCTCGACCGGGGCGATGATGTCGACGATCGCATTGCCGATGGTCAGCACGTCGAAGCGGGTCTGGGTCATGAAGGAAACGGTCCGGGTTGGAAAAGGGCCGTCAGCGGGTTTAGAGCATCGCTCGCCGCGGGGCAATCTCGCTTGCCCCCCGGGCCCGGGTCACAGCCCCCCGACGATCTCGGCGATCAGCGCCTCGGTGTCCTCGCCGGCGCGAAGGGCGATCTGGCCGTCGAGCAGCAGCACGGCGAGGCCATGCACCCTGGCCCAGGCGGCCAGCGCCTTGATACGGCCCGCCGCCCGCACGTCCGCCCCTGCGATGTGGCGCAGCGTGTCGAAGGCCGCGTCGGCCGCCATGCGCAGGCCGGGCCGGCCGTTTTTCCTGAGCCGGGGCGAGAACATGAGGCGGAAGAGATTGGCGTTTTCCAGCGCGAAGAGCACATAGGTCTTGCCCATCGCCGCCATGGGATCGTCAAATCCCGCTTTGGCCACATCCTCCATGCGGGCGGTGAAACGCTGGAAACCGGTAACCGCCAGCGCCTCCAGCAGGGCCGCCTTGCCGTCGAAATGACGATAGGGCGCCGCCGGAGAAACGCCGACGGCCCGCGCCAGGTCGCGCAGGGCGAGCCCGGCCTCGCCCTCGCGCTCCAGGATGACCAGTGCCGCCTCGAGCAGGGCCTGGCGCAGATTGCCGTGATGATAGGGATGATTGCGCGATGTTGACATCGCTCACATATGCG
This sequence comes from Devosia honganensis, assembly GCF_042648785.1. Classification (NCBI taxonomy): domain Bacteria; kingdom Pseudomonadati; phylum Pseudomonadota; class Alphaproteobacteria; order Hyphomicrobiales; family Devosiaceae; genus Devosia; species Devosia honganensis. The sequence continues at coordinate 1,119,582 of NZ_JBHRYD010000001.1, read as the reverse complement.
CGGATCATGTAAGCGATGTCAACATGGAGGCCCGGAGCATGGATTGGGACCTGTTCCTGGCGGCGGCGCATCATCTGGCGGTGTTCGCGCTGGTGGCGGTCTTCGCCGCCGAATTCGCACTGGTCCGGCCCGGCCTTGCCGGGCCGCGCCTCGCGCAGTTGGCACGGCTCGATGCCGCCTATGGCGCCACGGCGGCGCTGGTGGTGGCGGTGGGGCTGTGCCGGATCTTCTTCGGCGCGGTGGACGCAGGCTATTATTGGGGCAATCACGCCTTCTGGGGAAAGATGGCGGCCTTCCTCATCATGGGTCTCCTCACCATTCCGCCCACTCTCAGCATCCGTCGCTGGCGCGATGCTTCGAAGGACGTGCAAGGCTACGAACCGCCGGCGAAGGAAATCGCCGCCAGCCGCCGCTTCATCCATCTGCAGGCCGGCGCGCTGCTCCTCATCCCCGTCTTCGCCGCGGCGATGGCGCGCGGTTACGGCAGCTAGGGATCATCCGCGCCCGGGGAGGGGCGTTTTCGGCTCGAACAGGCACCATTGCGCGATGGGGCAGCGCCAGCACTCGGGCTTCCTAGCCTTGCAGATATAGCGGCCATGCAGGATCAGCCAGTGATGGGCATGGAGCATGAACCGCTCGGGCACGACGCGGTGCAGGGCTTTTTCCACTTCGAGCGGGGTCTTGCCGGGGGCGAGACCGGTACGGTTGCCGACGCGGAACAGATGGGTGTCGACGGCGATGGTAGGCTGCTTGAACCAGATATTGAGCACCACATTGGCGGTCTTGCGCCCCACGCCCGGCAGCGCCTCGAGGGAAGCGCGATCCCCCGGCACCTCGCCGCCATGCTGCTCGATAAGGATCTGGGACAGCGCGAAGACGTTCTTCGCCTTGCCGCGATAAAGGCCGATGGTGCGGATCAGTTCGGTGATGCGCTCGATCCCCAGCGCCACCATGGCGGCGGGAGAGGGCGCGAGCTCGAACAGTTTTTTGGTGGCCTTGTTGACCCCCGCATCGGTGGCCTGGGCGGAGAGCACCACCGCCACCAGCAGGGTGAAGGCATTGAGGTAATCGAGCTCGCCCCTGGGCTCGGGCTCGATCTCGGCAAAGCGCGAAAAGATCGCCTCCACCTCCTGCTTGCCCAGTTTTTTCACTTTTTTGGTGCCTGCCATTCTCTCGGCCTCAATTCTCTGTCAGTATTTCGAGGAAGAGACGGACGGATGCAAGCCACCACCACCACACCCCTGTTCGCCGCCACGCTGCGGCCCGATCGATCGCTGCGGGCGACCGGCGGCTGGATCGGCCTTGTCCTGGCCGCCATCATCGGCACGCCGGTTCTCGTCGCCATCCCTGAATTCCTGCTGCCGGGCCTTGTCGCCTATGGGCTGGCGGGGGGCGGGCTCACCGCCTTCGGCATCCGCCAGGCGCGGCGCGGGCGGATGGTCCAGCGGGTGACCCTGTGGCAGGACCAGCTCGAGATCGCCGTCACCGCCCCGGACGGAAGCCGCTCGCTGCGCCGGTTCGAACCGAAATTTCTGCGCCTCCGGCTCGAGCGCGATGCCTATGAGCGCACCGTCGGCGTGGTGCTGCGCCATGGCGAGGAGGAAATCGAGCTGGGACCGTTCCTCTCCTCCGATGAAAAGGCGAGCTTCGCCAGGGCGTTCGGCGCCGCGTTGCGCCAGGCGCGCAAGGCCGCCTGAGGTCCGAGCGCGCGTTTCATTCTCCGGCGCGTCAATTCCGGGTCGCTTCGCGGCCGGCCGGGCCCTACATAGGGACGACCCATCAGGAAAGGTCCCGGCATGAACCAATATCGCAGCATCGCGCCGGACAGCGACTATGACGCCATCCGCGCCGCCATCCGTTATCTGAGCGAGAACGGCCCCGATACCACCGACCTCGCCCGCTTCGCCCGCGCCCTGGGAATGAACGAGCGGCAATTGACCGATCTGTTCCGGCGCTGGTGCGGCCTGTCGCCCAAGAGCTTCGCGCAGGCGGTGGCGCTCGACCACGCCAAGAGCCTGCTGCGCGACCGGGCGAGCGTGCTCGAGACCACCTATGAGGTGGGCCTGTCCTCGACCTCGCGCCTGCACGATCTGTTCGTCACCTATGAAGCCATGCCGCCCGGCATATTCCGGGCCGGGGGCGCGGGCATCGACATGATCTGGGGCGCGGCGCCCTCGCCCTTCGGCACGGCGGTGATCACCGCCACCGATTACGGCCTTTCGGGGCTGGGCTTCGCCGATGCGGAACTGAGCGTCGAGGCGGCATTCGCCGATCTGGCGAGGCGCTGGCCCAATGCGCGTTTCACCCGCGACGACAAGCGGGTCGCACCGCTCGCCGCCCGGATATTCGATCCCGCCCGCTGGTCGGCCGCCCAGCCGGTTCGGGTGGTGCTGATCGGCACCGATTTCGAGGTCAAGGTCTGGGAGACGCTGCTCGAAATCCCCTGCGGCGAGGCCACGACCTATGCCAGCGTCGCCAAGAGGATCGGCCGGCCCAATGCCTCCCGCGCCGTGGGCGCCGCCGTGGGCAAGAATCCGATCAGCTTCGTCGTGCCCTGCCACCGCGTCATCGGCACCTCGGGGGCCCTCACCGGCTATCACTGGGGCGTGCCGCGCAAGCGCGCCATATTGGGCTGGGAGGCCGGCGTGGTCTCGGCTACGCGCTGAGCAGGGTTTCACGTGAATCCGTGAGGGCCTTGTACTACCGCTTGCGCGAGGACGCCCCCGGGTGGGGCGTGAAACGCCTTAAAGGACCACGCGTTCGACCAGCTTGCCGTCCGGGCCGATGCGGTAGAGCGTGGGTTCGCCGGTGGCGATTTCGCGGGCGAGAATCTCCTCCGGGCTCAGGCCCTCGATGGCCATGACCAGCGCGCGCAGCGAATTGCCGTGGGCGGCGATCAGCGCGGTCTTGCCCTGCTTGAGCCGGGGCAGGATTTCCGCCTCGTAATAGGGCAGGGTGCGGGCTGCCGTATCCTTGAGGCTTTCGCCGCCCGGCGGGGGCACGTCATAGGAGCGGCGCCAGACATGCACCTGCTCCTCGCCCCATCTGGCGCGGGCATCGTCCTTGTTGAGACCCGACAGGTCGCCATAATCGCGTTCGTTGAGCGCCACGTTGCGGGTGATGGTGAGGTTCTCGATCCCCATCTCCTCCAGCATCAGGTCCAGCGTATGCTGGGCCCGCCGCAGGGCGGAGGTGTAGTAGAGGTCGGGCAGGATGCCGGCGGCCTTGAGGGCGCGGCCGGTGGCGCGCGCCTCCTCGATGCCCTGTTCGGTAAGATCGGGATTGCGCCAGCCGGTGAACAGGTTCTTGAGGTTCCATTCGCTCTGGCCGTGGCGGACCAGGATCAGCGTGCCGGTCATTATTTTTACCTTCCCGTTTCAGTCGTTGAGGCCGAGCACATCGGCCATGGAATAGACGCCCTTTCGCTGCCGGGCGGCCCAGAGCGCGGCGCGGATGGCGCCGTTGGCGTAGATGGTGCGGTCCTGGGCGCGGTGAACCAGTTCGATGCGCTCGGAGGGGCCGGCCAGGATCACCGAGTGATCGCCGATGACATTGCCGCCGCGCAGCGTGGCAAAGCCGATCGTGCCGGCCTGGCGCGGGCCGGTATGGCCGTCGCGCACGCGCACCGAATGGTCCGCGAGGCTGATCGCGCGGCCCTTCGCCACCGCCTCGCCCAGCATCAGCGCCGTGCCCGAGGGGGCGTCGACCTTGAGATTGTGGTGCATTTCCAGCACTTCGGCGTCGTAATCGGGCAGCGCCGCCGCCGCCCGTTCGACCAGGGCGGCCAGGGCCACCACGCCGGGGGAGAAATTGCCCGACTTGACGATGCGCGCCCCCTGCGTTCCCGCCTCGGCGATGGCGGCGTCGTCGGCCTCGGAACAGCCGGTGGTGCCGATGATGTGGACGAGGCCGTATCGGGCGGCGAGGCGGGCGAGGGCGACGCTGGCGGCAGGGGCGGTGAAATCGATGATAGCATCGGTCGCCGCGAGCGCCGCCGGATCGTCGGACACGGCAATGTCCAGGGGCTCGATGCCGGCCAGGCTGCCGGCGTCCCTGCCGATGGCGGGAGACCCGGGCCGGTCCAGCGCGCCGGCCAGCACCAGGTCGGGATGGGCGGCGACGGCCCTGATATTGGCTGCGCCCATGCGGCCGCCGGCTCCCGCCACGATGGTGCGCAACTGCGTCATGCCGAAATACTCCCGGGGCAAGATGTCCTCCCGCCTAATAGCAGCGCCGGGCCGTGCCGCCAACCATGGTGCCCGCCCGCCGGGCTGTGCTACGATTCGCCGATATCTGGACAACGGACCCGCCCATGACCCTGACCAATGTGCTGGCCGGCCTCGCCGTTGAGGATCTCGGCCAATCCCTCGTGTGGTACGAATATCTGTTCGGCCGCCCCGCCGACGCCCGCCCCATGGCCGATGTGGCCGAATGGAAGCTGCCGGGCGGGGGCTGGGTCCACGTCATGACCGACGAGGACCGGGCCGGCGCCAGCGTGATCCTTTTGATCGTCGACGATATCGGGGAGGAACTGGCGCGGCTGGAAACGCACGGCATCAAGCCGGTCGCCAAGGCGATCGGCGACTTCTTCAAGACCGCCAAATTGCGCGATCCGGACGGCAATCTGATCGTCCTCAGCCAGCCGCAGCAGGGCACCTACTAAAGCCGGCGCAGCTTGACCTCCTCCACCCGGTGATCGGCGCCCTTCTTGAGGATGAGATCGGCGCGCCCACGGGTGGGCAGCACGTTTTCGAGCAGGTTGGGCAGGTTGATGGTCTCCCACACATTGCGGCCGAAGACGCCCGCTTCCTGCTCGCTCATTTCCGAGAATTTACGGAAAAACGAGGTGGGGTCGCGGAAGGCGGTTTCGCGCAGGCGGAAGAAGCGGGTGATGTACCACTCGCGCAGGTCCTCGACATCGGCGTCGATATAGATGGAAAAATCGATGAAGTCGGAGGCGAACAGGATGGGGGCGCCGGTGCTGGGCAATTCGCCGGGCTGGAGGATATTGAGACCCTCGACGATGAGGATGTCGGGCCGGTCGATGATCACCTCCTCGCCCGGCACCACGTCATAGACCAGATGCGAATAGACCGGCACACTCACCCCGGCCTTGCCCGACTTGATATCGGCGAGAAAGGCGACGAAGCGGGCGCGGTCATAGCTTTCAGGAAAGCCCTTGCGCTGCATCAGCCCGCGCTCTTCGAGAACCCGGTTGGGATAAAGGAAGCCGTCGGTGGTGACCAGATCGACCTTGGGGCTCGAGGGCCAGCGGCTGAGCAGCGCCTGCAGGATGCGCGCGGTGGTGGACTTGCCCACCGCCACCGAGCCGGCGACGCCGATGATGAACGGCACCTTGTCGTCCGGCGCATGCAGAAAACGCGACGACACCCGGTGCAGGCCCTGGATGGCCTCGACGTAATAGGCGAGCAGGCGCGAGAGCGGCAGGTAGATCTCCTCGGCCTCGGCGAGGGAAATCGGGTCGGTAAGGGCACGCAGCCGGTCGATATCGGCCGCGGTCAGCGTCATGGGCTGGCCGTTGCGCAGCTCGCTCCATTCGGCCTTGGTGAAATGGCGGTAGGGATCGAGGATCGCAGGACGGGACGTCATCGGCGCTTCTCCCGGCGCGCGGCTTTTTCGGCAAGGCCCGAGCTTGCGGTGCGGGCGTCGAGCTCGTCCATCACCGCGGCGAGCGGCACGCCAGCGGCGCGCAGCACCACCAGCAGGTGATAAAGCAGATCGGCGCTTTCCTTGACCAGTTCCTCGCGATCGCCGGTGACGGCGGCGATCACCGCCTCGACGGCCTCCTCGCCCAGTTTCTGGGCCGCCTTGCCGATGCCGCGGGCGATGAGCTGGGCGGTGTAGCTGTCCTCGGGCGAAGCGGCGGCGCGTTCAGCGAGGCGCGCTTCAAGTTCTTCTAGGTTCATCGGTGTGTCCCCTCCGCTGGGGTGCCATAAATCACGATGCGGCCGCTTTCGTAACCTGCAACCTTCGGCTCAGACCGCCCATCATTCCGGCATCGCTCCCAGGGCCTTCTTGCCTTCCACGGCTTCACCGGAGCCATTCATCCGCCCTGCGGACCGGCTGCGAAGTCCATGCGCATGGGAATGCCATGCTCGGCCATGTACCGCTTGGCCTGGGGAATGGTGAAGGTGCCGAAATGGAAGATCGAGGCGGCAAGGACCGCGCTGGCGTGGCCCTGGGTGACCCCCTCGACCAGATGCTGGAGCGTGCCCACGCCGCCCGAGGCGATCACCGGCACTTCCACCGCATCGGCGACGGCGCGGGTGAGGGCGAGATCGAAGCCGGAGCGGGTGCCGTCGCGATCCATGGAGGTGACCAGCAACTCGCCGGCGCCGCGCTCGGCCATCTTCACGGCAAACTCCACCGCGTCGAGGCCGGTCGGCCGGCGGCCGCCATGGGTGTGGATTTCCCACCCCTCCCCGGCGCCGGGCCGGCTTTTGGCATCGACCGAGACGACGATGCACTGATTGCCGAACTTGTCGGCGGCGCGGGCGATGAAATCGGGATCGGTCACGGCGGCGGAATTGATCGCCACCTTGTCGGCCCCGGCCAGGAGCAGCTTGCGGATATCCTCGATGCTCCTGACGCCGCCGCCCACCGTCACCGGCATGAAGCAATGCTCGGCGGTGCGGGCCACCACGTCGAAAATGGTGTCGCGGCCCTCATGGCTGGCGGTGATGTCGAGAAAGGTCAATTCGTCCGCCCCGGCCGCGTCGTAGGCCATGGCCGCTTCCACCGGATCGCCGGCGTCGACCAGATCGACGAAGCGCACGCCTTTGACGACGCGGCCGCCGGCGACATCGAGGCACGGAATGATACGGATCTTGAGGCTCACGGGCGTTCCTTGTCCAATAGAAGTGCCAGGTCCAGTTGCGATGCCGGATCTGGCGATGATACCGGGTCCGGGGTCATTTCGGCGCTCCCCGCTGCATCCGCCCCCAGGCGAGACGGTGAATGACGAGGATGACCAGCCAGACCAGCAATGCTCCCCCGCCCAGCGGCAGGGTGGCGAGCATGAACCAGCCCATGACGCCGGTGGCATAGAGCAGCCCGCCCCAATCGGACCCCAGCACCATGCAGGGCTGGGCATAGGCCTCGTTCACCGCGCAGCCATGGGCATCGGCCACCAGATAGGTGAAATAGACCGAAGCGAGCGGCCAGAGGGCGAAAACCGCGATGGCGGCAAGGAGCAGCCAGTAGATCCACCAGGGGAATCGCACCGGCCGGTCCTCGCTCATGCCGCCCTCAAAAGCGCCAGCGCCCGGGCCGCATCGATCCTGCCGTCATACAGCGCGCGCCCGGAAATGGCCCCTTCGAGGATGGCGCAGTCGGGTTGCGCCAGGCGCTCGATATCGGCCATGGAGGCCAGGCCCCCCGAAGCGATGACGGGAATGGCGGTGGCCCGGGCCAGCGCCAGCGTCGCGTCCCAGTTGATGCCGGCCAGAACCCCGTCGCGGTCGATATCGGTATGGATGATCGCGGCGACCCCCGCGCCCTCGAAGCGCTTGGCCAGCTCGACGACCGAAAGTTCCGAGGTTTCGGCCCAGCCCTCGACCGCCACCATGCCGGCGCGGGCGTCGATGCCTACCGCGACCCGGCCGGGCCATTTGAGCGCCGCCTCCTTCACCAGCGCCGGATCGCGCACCGCCACGGTGCCCAGGATGACCCGCGCCAGGCCCTTGTCGAGCCAGGATTCGATATGGGCGAGAGTGCGGATGCCACCGCCCAGCTGCACCGGAAAGCGCACATTTTCGAGGATCGCCTCGACGGCGGCGCCATTGACGCTCTCACCGGCAAAGGCGCCGTTGAGATCGACCACATGCAGATATCGGAACCCCTGCTCCTCGAAGCTTCTGGCCTGGGCGGCGGGATCGTCGTTGAAGACGGTGACCTCGTTCATGTCGCCCAGCTTGAGGCGCACGCATTGCCCGTCCTTGAGGTCGATGGCGGGAAACAGGATCATGGACAGGCTCCAGCAGGGATCGGCATCAAATCCATCACGGCGACCAATTGAGAAAATTCTCGATGAGATGCAGGCCCAGCGCCTGGCTCTTTTCCGGATGGAACTGCGTGCCGAAAATATTGTCGCGGCCGACACAGGCGGTGAGCCGGCCCCCGTAATCGGTGGTGGCGACCAGCGTTTCGGGATCGTCCGGCACCAGATGGTAGGAATGGACGAAATAGGCGTGAAGGTCGGCGGGAATGCCGGCCAGCAGGGCGTGGGGCCGGACCGCCGCGATGGTGTTCCAGCCCATATGGGGGATTTTCAGCGCCGGATCGGCGGGAGCGATCCGTTCCACCGCCCCACCGATCCAGCCCAGGCCGGGCGTCGTCGCCTTCTCGCGCCCCTCGCCGGCCAGAAGCTGCATGCCCACGCAGACCCCGAGAAAGGGCGTGCCGCCGGACAGCACCTTTTCCTCCAGCGCCCCGACCATGCCCGGAACGGCGTCGAGCCCGGCCTTGCAATCGGCGAAGGCGCCGACTCCGGGCAACACGATGCGCTGGGCCCGGCGCACAAGGTCGGGATCGGCGGTGACGACGATGTCGTCGCCCCGGCCCATCCGGCCGGCCACATATTGAAAGGCCTTGGCGGCGGACCGCAGATTGCCGGCGCCATAATCGACGATGGCGACGCTCACGAACCGGCCTCCATGAGGGCGACCCGCGCCAGGTCTTCATCGGGAGCGAAGCGATAGCCGGCCGGCGCATATCCGCGCCGCAGCAGGGCGCGGCGCCGCGCCCCCGGCGCGCTGAAGCCAAAGGCCAGCGCCAGGAGCAGATAGAGCCAGAAGGACAGGTTCGGCTCGAGATAGACGTCGAGCACCGCAATGCCGGCCACGCCGGCGACGAACAGCGCCAACTGCCCCCAGAGACGATGCGCCAAAGCGTGGACGGGCGGCAACAGCGCCGCGAACCACGAGAAGCGCTCGCCGACGGCCACCGGCGGGGCCGCGGCGTCGGTCCGGGATCGATAGAGGGCGAAAAGGGTCACGGGGATGCTCCCAGGACGAAATGAGGACCACTTAGGGCAAAAAGGATTGCGGGCCAATCCCCATTGCACCTCCGGCGCGCGGCCGCCCGCGCCGCAACCCTGCGGCCGGGAAGCCCGGCACGCCGGCTAGAGCGTGCCCTTGGTGCTGGGCACGCGGCCGGCCTGGCGCGGATCGATCTCGACCGCTTCGCGCAGGGCCCGCGCCACCGCCTTGAACATGGACTCGGCCAGATGATGGTTGTTGTCGAAATAGAAATTCTCGACATGCAGCGTGATGCCGGCATTGACGGCGAAGGCCTGGAAGAATTCGCGGAACAGTTCGGTATCGATCTCGCCGATCTTGTCCTGGCTGAATTCGGCCCGGAAGACGAGGAAGGCGCGGCCGGAGACGTCCAGCGCCGCCCGTGTCAGCGTGCCGTCCATGGGCAGGTCGCAACTGGCATAGCGGCGAATGCCCTTCTTGTCGCCGAGCGCCTCTTTCACCGCCTGGCCGAGCGCGATGCCCACGTCCTCGACCGTGTGGTGATAATCGATATGGACGTCGCCCGTGCATGCGACCGTCATGTCGATCAGCGAATGGCGCGCCAACTGGTCCAGCATATGGTCGAAAAAGCCCACGCCGGTGCGCATGTCGTGCCGGCCGGTGCCGTCGAGATCGACGGAGACGGAAATCTCGGTCTCGTTGGTCTTGCGGGCGATAGCGGCTTGGCGCATGGGGATTCTCCGGAACTCGAGCGCTCCCTAGCAGATATAACCGCAGGGTTAAAGATCGGCGCGGCGGGAGGGCCGGGCCTTTCCGCTGCGCTGTCCTTCTGTTGCAATCGCGGGCGCGGCTCCTAAATATCATGCGACAGTTCGGAGTATCTCCCCCAATGAGTGACACTAATTTTCCCGGCTGGCACGGGACCACCATCGTTTCCGTGCGCAAGGGCAACAAGGTCGTGGTGGCCGGCGATGGCCAGGTCTCCATGGGCCAGACGGTGATGAAGCACACCGCCAAAAAAGTCCGGCGGCTGGCGGACGGCAAGGTGATCGGCGGTTTCGCCGGCTCCACCGCCGACGCCTTCACGCTTTTCGAGCGGCTGGAGACCAAGCTCGAGCAATATCCCGACCAGTTGATGCGCGCGGCCGTGGAACTGGCCAAGGACTGGCGCACCGACCGTTATCTGCGCAAGCTCGAGGCGATGATGATCGTCGCCGACAAGACCGATACGCTGGTGCTGACCGGCAATGGCGACGTGCTGACTCCCGACCACGGCGTCATCGCCATCGGCTCGGGCGGCAATTACGCCCATTCGGCGGCGCTGGCCCTGCATCAAGCCACCGAGCTCGACGCCGAGGACATCGCCCGCCGCGCCATGCAGATCGCGCAAGAGATCTGCGTCTATACCAATGGCAATGTGACGCTCGAGACCATCGAGCTGAACTGACCCTTATCTGCCGCGCCGGCCTTGGAGGCGGCGCCTTTGGGCCGGCTGTCGCAGCGGCCCGGAAAGTGACCGGAATGAACGAGACCAATTTTTCCCCGCGCGAGATCGTTTCCGAGCTCGACCGCCATATCGTGGGCCAGCAGGACGCCAAGCGCGCCGTTGCCGTGGCGCTGCGCAATCGCTGGCGCCGGCAGCAGCTCTCGCCCGACCTGCGCCGCGAGGTGACCCCGAAGAACATCCTGATGATCGGGCCCACCGGCGTGGGCAAGACCGAGATTTCGCGCCGCCTCGCCCGCCTCGCCCAGGCGCCCTTCGTCAAGGTGGAGGCCACCAAGTTCACCGAGGTGGGCTATGTGGGGCGCGATGTCGAGCAGATCGTGCGCGACCTGGTGGAGGCCGGCATCACCGTGCTGCGCGACAAAAGGCGGCGCGACGTCGAGGCCCAGGCCCATCACAATGCCGAGGAAAGGGTGCTGGACGCGCTGGTGGGAACCTCGGCGACGCCTTCGACCCGCGACAGCTTCCGCAACAAGCTGCGCAATAACGAGCTCGACGACAAGGAAGTCGAAATCGAGATGCAGCCCGGACCCGGCACCGGGGGCTTCGAGATCCCCGGCATGCCCAATGGCGGCATCGGCATGATCAATCTTTCCGACATGTTCAAGCAGGCCATGGGCGGACGTGGGGTCAAGCGCAAGATCAAGGTCAAGGACGCCTATGAGCCGCTGATCGCCGAGGAGGCGGACAAGCTGCTGGACCAGGAACAGCTCAAGGCCGAGGCCATCGAGCTGGTGGAAAACCACGGCATCGTCTTCATCGACGAGATCGACAAGGTTGCGGCTCGCGAGGGCGGCGTGCAGGGCGGTCCGTCGCGCGAAGGCGTGCAGCGGGACCTCTTGCCGCTGATCGAGGGCACGACCGTCGCCACCAAATACGGGCCGGTCAAGACCGACCACATCCTCTTCATCGCCTCGGGCGCCTTCCACGTCTCCAAGCCGTCCGACCTCCTGCCCGAACTGCAGGGCCGCCTGCCCATCCGGGTGGAGCTCAAGGCGCTGACGCGCGAGGATTTCATCGGCATACTGAGCGACACCGAGGCCAGCCTCATCAAGCAATATGTGGCGCTGATGCAGACCGAGGGCGTGACGCTGGAGGTGACCCAGGACGCCATCGAGGCGATCGCCGACGCGGCAGTCAAGGTCAACGGCTCGGTGGAAAATATCGGCGCAAGGCGCCTGCAGACGGTGATGGAGCGGCTGGTGGAGGAAATCTCCTTCGACGCCCCCGACCGCGCCGGCCAGACCGTCACCATCGATGCCGCCTTCGTGCGCGACAAGGTGGGGGTGCTGGCCGGAGACACCGACCTGAGCAAATTCGTGCTGTAGGCGCCTGCCCGCCGCCACCCGGTTCATCCGGCTGCAAAACTGGAGAATAGGGCGGACAATGAGGTAGGAGAGGCTGAGCCCTTCGGCGGGTGTCGTGGCTAGCTCCGCCGCCGCCCCGCCCGCCGCACCACCTCGTCCCGGAGGAATTTGAGGTCCTCGGGGTCGAGCGTGCCGATATTGTCGCGCAGCCGGTTGGTGAGCTCGGTGGCATCGGGCGGCATTCCGCCCGTGTCGATGCTGACCTTGGGATCGCTGATTTCGGCGAGGCGCTGCAATTCCTCCGCCTCGTCCCAGATGACGTTGAAAAAGGCGATGATGCGGTGGAGGAGGAAACTGGTGGGCACGCCGCGCCGCCCGTGCTCGAGCGCCGAGAGATAGGCACTGGAGACGTTGAGGGCCGCCGCCATCTCCTTGAGGGAGATGCCGCGCGCCCGGCGCATGGCCCGCAATTTGGCGCCCAGCGGGGTCATGGCCGCCGCAGGCGCACATACCAGGCGCCCTCCCCGCCATGGCCGCGCGCCGCCATGCTCCAGCCGGATACCAGATGGGCGAGGCCCGGCTCGGACAGCCAGATGGGCAACATGGTGCGCAGAACGCCGCGCTGGGTCATGGCCGCCACGTAATCGCTGTCGGTCTTCACCCCCTTGCCGGTGATGACCAGCACGGTGCGGTCTCCGCGCCCCGCGCGCGCCGCGATATAGCGCCGCAAGGCGGCGCGCGCCTCCGTCTGGGTCATGCCGTGCAGGTCGATGGTGCCGTCGATCTCGATGCGGCCGCGGCGCAGCTTCCTGTGAATGGCGGGATCGACCGCCTTGCCCGCACCGGCGGGGCCGGCGACCGGCGCCTGATAGGCGGGCAGGAAAGGTTTTCCGGCCGCGAGGGGTTTCAGGGGCGCACCGAGCGATGGAGCCGGCTCGGTCTCGGGGACGGGCAGGGGGCCACTCCCCAGCCGGAGCAGGCCCTTGCGGCGCAACGGCTCGACCGTCGCCGCCACCGTGGTCCAGAGGTGAAAATCGTGAGGCAGGCGCCTTGTGCCGCGCTTTGACATGGTGGGACCGGCCCGCCTCGGACCGGATCAGTCGATCTGGCTGGTGGCGACGACCTTCCAATTGGGGTCGCGCGACCTGGGATTGCGCGAGAAGGTCCATTCGTCGGCGATAAGCTGCACCTGCTCGGCGTCGCCCTCCACCACATTGCCGTCGCGGTCGCGGGTGGCCGAGACCACTTCCGCGTGGAAACGCACCGTCACCGAGACGTTCTTCCTGTCGTATTCGGCTTCGGAAATCTCGATCCGGGGCAGGCCCACAAAAGTGAAATCCACCTTCTGGCCGGCGGCCTCGCGCTCGGCGATGGCGCGCTGGAAGCTTTCGAAAATATCCTTGTCGAGCAGGTTCTTCAGCGTCTGGCGGTCGCCCTCGGCAAAGGCGGTGACGATCATCTCATAGGCCTGCTTGGCGCCGTCGAGGAAATATTTCGGCGTGAAGCCCGAATCGGCCTCGGCCACGGCGCGCAGGCCGGCGGCGATGGTCTCGTCGCCCTGGGCGGTCTGCTCGATCTCGGCTTCGAGCTTGCGGGCGCGGCGTTCCTCATCGAGGTCGGGCTGGGCCGGACGGGGACGCAGCGGCACCACCTTCTCCTCGGCCTGCTGCTTTTCGGTGGCAACGGAACGGCTGCGGTCCACCGGCGGACGCTCGTTGCCGGTCCGCGTGCCCAGAACCGAACGCAGCCGAAACAGGACGAACACGGCCACGACGATGGCGATGAGGGTCGGCAGATCGAGAAAATCGTCCATAAAGCTGGCACCTTGTGGGGCGAATGGAAAAAAACGGCGGGCGGCGCTCGTTCGACGCCATCACGCGCCTATATATAGGCAAAGCTTTAGCCCGAAACCAGTTCACGATCGGGCGAATTGCGTTTTTGCCGCGCCCCGGGCGCCACAAGCAAGGATTTCATCATTGGCCCGTCTGATCCTTTGGGGCTTTGCGGCCCTGCCGCTCGTCGAGATCGCCCTGTTCATCGTGGTGGGCCGCGCCATCGGCCTCCTGCCCACCCTGTTGCTGGTCATCCTGGCGGCGCTTGCCGGCGGGCTGCTGCTGCGCCAGCAGGGCCTGGGGGCGATCGCGCGCCTCCGCAGCAGCGTCGATGGCGGCACCGTGCCGGGCCGCGCCATGTTCGACGCCATGCTGATCGGGGTCGCGGCGATGCTCCTGGTGCTGCCCGGCTTTCTGAGCGACGCGGTGGCGCTGGCGCTGCTGGTGCCGGGCGTGCGGAGCCTGATCTTCGAGGCATTGCGCAAGCGGGTGCGGGTGGTGGAAACCACCACCACCTATCGCCGCCATGCCGATCCCGGCGCCCCGCTTCTGGAGGAGGAGACGCCCGCCGATCCGGACGAAAAGCACTGGCCCGGCGGGCGCTGAACGGTCCGCCGCTTGTTCGCACCGGGCAAAAGTGCTAGCCAGCCGCCCAGCACTTCCCGAAAGTCCGCTCGGAAAAGGACCCAGTAATGGCCGACGATACCCAGGGCGCGGCGGCGCCGCAGCCCGGCAACCAGCCCAGCATGAACCTGGTGGGCCAGTATATCCGCGATCTCTCCTTCGAAAATCCCGGGGCGCCCGGCACCCTGCTCGCCGGCGGCGGCAATCCGGCTTTCAACGTCTCGATCTCGGTGGGCGTCAAGAAGCAGAACGAGGAAGTCTATGCGGTCGAGTTGACGCTCAACGCCAAGGCCAACCGCGAAGAATCGGTGTTGTTCAACGTCGAACTGGTCTATGGCGGCATTTTCCGCATCAAGAACGTGCCCGAGGCCCAGCTTTCGGCGCTGCTGATGATCGAGTGCCCGCGGCTGATCTTCCCCTTCGCGCGTCAGGTGCTGGCCAGCGTCACCCAGCAGGGCGGCTTCCCGCCGCTGATGATGGAGCCGGTGGATTTTTCCGCCATCTACCGGCAGAACCTGGCCAAGCTCGCCGCCCAGGGCGGCGGTGCCGCCGCTCCGGCACCAGGCGAAGAGGCTCCCAAGCCCAACTGAGCCCTCCGGGACAAAAATCCGAAATAAGAAAAGCCCCGGTCGATGCCGGGGCTTTTTTCATCTCCGTGGCGGCTATGGCTGGCGCTGTTCCTCATAACGCGCCCACAGCGCTCCTTCGCCCAGCGAGGCGACGAAGGCGGCATGGGCTTCCGCCTCCATGGCGCTGACGCGGCCGGGCAGGGGAGCGGGGCGGGGCGGCACGGCGATGCGCGCCGCGGTTACGATGGTGGTTTCGATTTCAGCCACCAGCGCCAGGCTCACCTGCTTGCCGCCGATCAGCTCGAGATAGACCTCCGCGAGAATCTGGCTGTCGAGCAGCGCGCCATGCAAGGTGCGGCGGGAATTGTCGATGCCGTAATGCTTGCACAGGGCATCGAGGCTGACGCGGGCGCCTGGGTGCTTCTGGCGCGCCACCATCACCGTGTCGATGACGGGATTGTCGAGCCCGGGCAGCCCTGCCCACTCCATCTCGGCATTGAGAAAGCCCATGTCGAAGGCGGCATTGTGGATGACCAAAGTGGCATCGCCGATAAAGGCGCGGAATTCCTCCGCCACCATCCGGAACACCGGCTTGTCGGCAAGGAAATCCTCGCTGAGGCCATGGACGCGGAAGGCCTCCTCGGGCATGGACCGTTCGGGATTGATATAGACGTGATGCGTACGGCCGGTGGGGATGTGGTTGACCAGTTCGACGCAGCCGATCTCCACCAGCCGGTCCCCGCCTTGCGGCGACAGGCCCGTGGTTTCGGTGTCGAGCACGATTTCCCTGATCATCTTTCCTCCTGCCCCGCGCGCACCCGGTCGACCAGCGCCGCCACCATGGCCTCGATTTCGGCGCGCGGCCGGGCCGTATCGAACAGATAGGCGGCGCGCCTCATCTTCTCGGCCTGCGGTAGCTGCCGGGCAAGCAGGGCATCGCGTTTTTCCACCGTCATGCCCGGCCGCGCCATGATGCGCTCGTTCTGGATTGCCTCGTCCACATGGGTGACGGCGATGGCATCGAACCCGTAATCATGGCCGCTTTCGAATAGCAGCGGCACCTCGACCACGGCAAGGGCATGGCCCGCTTTCTCCGCCTCGGCGAGGAAGCGGGCGATCCGCTGGCGCACCAGGGGATGGACCAGGGCCTCGAGCCGGGAGAACCCCGAGGGGTCGGCGGCGAGGCGCCGGGCCAGTTCCGCCCGGTCGATGGCGCCATCGCGCGCCACGCCGGGAAACAGCGCCTCGACCGGGGCCACGGCCTCCCCCGCATAAAGCTCCGCCACCGCCTTGTCGGCGGAAAAGACCGGCACGCCGCATTTGCCGAAGGCCTCGAGCAATGTCGACTTGCCGGTGGCGATGGAGCCGGTGATGCCGATCGTCCACATGCTCAACCGTCCAGCGTCGCTTCGATCCGGGCGCGCAGGGCAGGGGTCACCTCGGGCGTCGTGCCGAACCATGCGGCAAAGCCCGGCACGGCCTGGTGCAGCAACATGCCCAGCCCGTCGACGATACGCAGCCCGCGGCTGCGCGCCTCGGCCAGCAGCGGGGTGACGAGCGGGGTATAGACGATATCGGTGACCAGCGCGGTTTTGGGCAACTGGCCGGGATCGAGCCAGTCGAAGCGGCTGCCATGCATGCCGACGGAGCTGGTATTGATCACGAGTCCGGTTTTTGGCGCGAGGTGCTCGAAAGCCTCGAAGCCATGGGCCGTGAAAGGTCCCTCGATCTGCCCGATCAGCGCCTCGGCATTGGCCGGGGTGCGGTTGAGCACGTGCACCTTCCCCCGATAGCGCCGCCGCAACGCGACCAGCACTGCCCGCGCCGCGCCGCCGGCCCCGATAACGATGGCGTCCTCGTCGCTGTCCGCCCAGCCGGGTGCTCCGGCATCGAGATTGCCCAGAAAGCCCAGATAATCGGTATTGGTGCCCAGCACCTTGCCGTCCCGCACCACCAGCGTGTTCACCGCCCCGATGGTGCGCGCCAATGCGTCGACCTCGTCGCAGAGCGCAAACACCGCCTCCTTGTGTGGAATGGTGACATTGCCGCCGGCGAATTCCCCCGCCCGCAGCCGGTCGAAAAACCCGGCCAGCGCGTCCGGGGCCACATCGATGGCCTCATAGCTGCCATCGATGCCGTATCGGGCCAGCCAGGCGCCGTGGATGAGCGGGGAGCGCGAATGGGCGATGGGGTGCCCGATGACGAAGGCCTTCGTGGTCAATTTCTATCCTGGGCGTGCAAAAGCTCGGGGGCCAGGTCGCGCAAGGCCGCCAGGAGCGGCAAGAGCGGCAGACCCAATATGGTGAAATAATCGCCGGCCACCGTCTCGAAGAGGCGGATGGACGGTCCCTCGAGCCGATAGCCGCCCACGGAACCGAGAATGGCATCGCCCTCCAGGTCCAGCACATGGTCGCGTTCGTCCGGCGAAAATTCGATCATGGTCAGTTCGGCCGTTTCGACCTCCGACCAGAGCGGCGTCCCGTCGCGCACCAGGGTCGCGGCGGCATGGAGGCGATGGGTCTTGCCGCGCAGGCGCTCGAGCTGGGCGATGGCGGCATCCCTATCCTCCGGCTTGTGCAAAAGCTCGGGACCCAGCGCCAGGGTCTGGTCGGCGCCGATCACCAGGGCGCCCGGATGGCGTTCGGACACCCATTCGGCCTTGTGCCGGGCCAGCATCATGGCAACGTCGCGGCCATCGGCTCCCGCGTCCAGCAGTTCCGCTTCCAGCCGGCGCTCCTCGATCGGCGCCGGCATGACGGCAAAATGCAATCCGGCCTTTTCCAGCAGGGCTTTGCGGGTGGGACTGCTCGACGCCAGGATCAGCATGGGGCCATGTTTTCCACACTGTCATCCCCAGCTCAAGCCGGAACTGTGACAATGACTCGCAAGTTCGGCGGATCGCGAAACTTGTTCGACTTGGCTAATGAATGATTAACAGTCCGTTTCGGCGGTGAGGCGGAGCCGGCATGGGAAAGCTCTGGGGAAAAGCCGGATGCGGCCGAGGGCGGATATGAACGCTTCATCCACAGGTGGAATCGAATCGTTGACTCCGGACTCGCCGGATTAAGCTTTCGTTAACCATTCACTCCTTGGTGGGAGCCAGATAGGGGCCGCTCGTGATTCACACTTCGTTAATCTTTGGCATGCGCGCAAGTGTCACCGCGGGGCCGGTTGTGGATGGCGCGGAATTACAGCAAAACACCGTCATGAAGATAAAGATGAGAAGAAGAAAAGATTCTTTTGAAGGTTTGAAAGGGGCGAGGCGATGAACCCTGTGGTGCACAAGCCGCTGCTGGCGACGGTGCTGGGCCAGCGGCAGGACCGCCCGCCCATGTGGATCATGCGGCAGGCGGGACGCTACCTGCCCGAATACCGCCAGACCCGCGCCCGGGCCGGCGGCTTTCTGGAGCTGTGCTATACGCCCGAGCTGGCCGTCGAGGTCACCCTGCAGCCGCTGCGGCGGTTCGATCTCGATGCCGCGATCCTGTTTTCCGACATTCTGGTGATCCCGGACGCCCTGGGCCAGCCCGTGCGTTTCGAGCCGGGCGAGGGCCCGCTGCTCGATCCGCTCGACGAGAAGGGCATCGAGGCGCTGGATCGGAGCCGGGCGCTCGAGCATCTGGCGCCGGTCCTGGAAACGGTGCGCCGGCTGCGGGCGACGCTGGCGCCCGACAAGACGCTGATCGGGTTCTGCGGCGCGCCCTGGACGGTGGCGACCTATATGCTGGGCGGGCGCGGCTCGCCCGATCAATGGGCGGCGCGGCGCTTCGCGCTCGAACACGGCAAGGCCTTCGACCGGCTCATGGACATATTGGTCGAGACCAGCATCGATTATCTGGCGGCGCAACTGGACGCCGGCGCCGATGTGGTGCAGCTCTTCGAGAGCTGGGCCCTCAATCTCGACGATGCGGCCTTTGCCCGGCAGGTGATGGAGCCCAATAGGCGGATCGTCGAGGGCTTGCGCGCCCGGGTGCCCGATGCGCCGGTGATCGGCTTTCCGCGCGGCGGCGCGGGCAATCTGGCGCGCTATGTCGCCCATACCGGGGTGAATGTAGTGGGGATCGACTATGCCACGCCGCTCGATTTCGTGCGCAACACCCTGCCGCCCAGCCAGCCGGTACAGGGTAATCTCGATCCGCTGCGGCTGGTCATGGGCGGCGACGCCATGGAAAGCCAGGTCGAGGCCATCCTGACCGCGTTCCGCGACCGGCCCCACATTTTCAATCTGGGCCATGGCATCGTGCCCGAGACCCCGATCGCCCATGTGGAGCGGCTGGTCGAACTGGTGAAATCCGCGTGAGGAACGAACGGCGATGATCGAGTGGTTCAAGGCGCTGCATGTCATTTCTGTCATCGCCTGGATGGCGGGGCTGCTCTATCTGCCGCGGCTTTTCGTCTATCACGCGACGGCCGAGACCGGATCGGCGCAGTCGGAAACCTTCAAGGTGATGGAACGGCGCCTGCTCAGGGCTATCACCACGCCGGCGATGATCGCCACCTGGCTGTTCGGCCTCGCCATGGTGTTTCACGGCATCGTGGACTGGGGATCGGTCTGGCCCTGGATCAAGGCGGCGCTGGTGCTGGCGCTTTCGGGCTATCACGGCCTGCTGGCCCGGCACGTCAAGGCCTTCGCCGGCGACCGCAACGAGCGGCCGCAGAAATATTTCCGCCTGATCAACGAGGTGCCGACCGTGTTGATGATCGGCATCGTCATCATGGTCATCGTCAAGCCGTTCTAGGTGTTTCGCACCATCCCCCCTTTGCGGAGAAGGTGCCTGCGGGCCAGGGTCGGATGGTTCATCGTGGCCGGGGCGCAAGGATCGCTCCGGCCCGTTTCCCCACCCCGCCATGGGTGGGTTTCACGTGAATCGCATCGCCGGTATTTTGATTAATTCTTGAAAACGGCGCCGGATCACGTTACATGGGGCGCGAGGTACCCCTTCGGCGCGACCGCCCTGGTTGCAGCGCGGTGCCGCTCCTTCCCCACGTTTGGTGCTTCTTTCCAACGATATCCCTCAAGGGTCCATCGCATACATGCAGAATATCAAGCTCAGTGAGCTCAAGGCCAAGTCGCCGGCTGAACTCTTGGCCTTCGCCGAGGAAAACGCGGTCGAAAACGCATCGACCATGCGCAAGCAGGAGTTGATGTTCGCCATCCTCAAGGAGTTGGCGGCCAAGGACATCAATATCGTGGGGGAAGGCGTCGTCGAGGTTCTGCCCGATGGGTTCGGTTTCCTGCGCTCTCCTGATGCCAATTACCTGCCCGGTCCGGACGATATCTATGTCAGCCCCAGCCAGATCCGCCGCTTCGGGCTGAGGACCGGCGACACGGTGGAGGGCGAGATTCGCTCTCCCAAGGAAGGCGAGCGCTACTTTGCGCTGCTGAAAGTCTCGACCATCAATTTCGAGGACCCCGAGGCCGTTCGCCACAAGGTCAATTTCGACAATCTCACGCCGCTCTATCCCGAAGAACGGCTGCATATGGAACTGCCCGATCCGACCCTGAAGGATCGCTCGGCCCGCCTTCTCGATCTGGTGACGCCGCTGGGCAAGGGGCAGCGCGCCTTGATCGTTGCGCCGCCGCGCACCGGTAAGACCGTATTGTTGCAAAATATTGCACAATCGATCGCGACCAATCACCCCGAATGCTATCTGATCGTGCTGCTCATCGACGAGCGGCCCGAGGAAGTCACCGACATGCAGCGCTCGGTGCGCGGCGAGGTGATCTCCTCCACTTTCGACGAACCGGCCAGCCGTCACGTCCAGGTCGCCGAAATGGTGATCGAGAAGGCCAAGCGCCTGGTCGAGCATAAGCGCGACGTCGTCATCCTGCTCGATTCCATCACCCGTCTGGGGCGGGCCTACAACACCGTGGTCCCCAGCTCCGGCAAGGTGCTCACCGGCGGCGTCGACGCCAATGCGCTGCAGCGTCCCAAGCGCTTCTTCGGCGCGGCGCGCAATATCGAGGGCGGCGGTTCGCTGACCATCATCTCGACCGCGCTCATCGACACCGGCAGCCGCATGGACGAAGTGATTTTCGAGGAGTTCAAGGGCACCGGCAACTCGGAAATCATCCTTGATCGCAAGGTCGCCGACAAGCGCATCTTCCCCGCGCTCGACATCACCAAGTCGGGCACGCGCAAGGAGGAGCTGCTGGTCGAGCCGGATATCCTCAAGAAGATGTATGTGCTGCGCCGCATCCTCAACCCCATGGGCACGATCGACGCCATGGAGTTCCTGATGGACAAGGTTCGCCAGACCAAGACTAATTCCGACTTCTTCGATTCGATGAATACCTAGGCATCCATGGAGGGATCGGCCGTGCCGGCGGGCGATACGATCATGGCGCTGTCCTCCGGCACCCTGCCGGCCGGCGTGGCGGTCATCCGCCTCTCCGGCCCCCTGGTCCGGCCGGTGCTGGATGCAATTGCCGGCGGGGTGCCGCCGCCGCGCCGCATGGTCCTGCGTCATATCGGGGCAGGGCGGGCGCTGGATCAGGGTCTGGTCGTCCATTTTCCCGCCCCGCATAGTTTCACCGGGGAGGACTGCGCCGAGCTCCACGTCCATGGCTCCCCGGCGGGGGTGAAGGCCATTCTCGCGCAATTGCGCGACCGGGGGCTGCGTCTCGCCCAGGCCGGGGAGTTCACCCGCCGCGCCTTCGAGAACGGCAAGCTGGACCTGGTGGCGATCGAAGGCCTTGGCGACCTGCTCGGCGCCGAGACCGAAAAGCAACGCCAGCAGGCCCTGTCCCGGTATGACGGCCGGCTCAGCGAGGAAATCGAGCGCTGGCGCGATATCCTCCTCGACCTGCGGGCCGAAATCGAGGCGCGACTCGATTTTTCCGACGAGGGCGATGTTTCCGAGGAGCTGCCTCCGGACTGGCTCGGCCAGCTCGGCGGGCTCGAAACCATGCTCACCGAAGCCCTGGCCTCCATCGATAGCGGCCGCATCGTGCGCGAGGGGATCAGGGTAGCGCTGGCCGGCGCTCCCAATGCCGGCAAATCCAGCCTGATCAACGCCCTGGCAAAGTCGGATATCGCCATCGTCACCGACGAGGCCGGGACCACCCGCGACGTGCGCGAAGTGCCGCTCGACATCGGCGGCCAGCTCTTCATCCTGCTCGACCTCGCCGGTCTCCGCGCCACCGAGAGCCGGGCCGAGGCCGAAGGCATCCGCCGCGCCGAAAAGGCCATAGCGGCGGCGGAAATCGTGCTCTGGCTGCAGGCTCCCGATACGCCGCCGGCAGAGCTGCCGGAGACCGTGGGGCAAGTGTTGACCATCGCCACCAAGATGGATCTGGGACGGAAAGCCACTGCCGATATCAGCCTTTCTGCGCAAACCGGTGCCGGGCTGGATGAGCTCGTCGCCCGCTTGCGCGCTATCGGCGAGACCCTGGGCGGGGCCGAACCGTCGCTGATCAGCCATGAACGCGACCGTCTGGCGCTGACCGCTGCCCTCGACGCCCTGCGCGAGACGCGCGCCGCGCTGGCGGACTGGGAACTGGCCGCCGAATCGCTCCGTCTCGCCAGCGCGGCGTTGGAGAGGCTGATCGGCCGGCTGGATGCGGAAAAAATCCTCGACCGACTGTTCGCCGGCTTCTGCATCGGCAAGTGACCCGGCATCGCCGGCACCCTGCTGATTCACGTGAAACGTCCAACCTTGCCGCAGGTGAGAAGGCCGATAGCGGGCTCGAATAGCGGCCATGCCGGGCGCACTGGCGACTTGCAATTGATTCACGTGAAACATTCGCCTATGTCGGGGACCTTGGAGATCAGCTCATGACCGATTACGGAGTCATCGTGGTTGGCGGCGGCCATGCCGGCGTCGAGGCCGCAGCGGCGGCGGCGCGTCTGGGCGTTGCCACCGCCCTCGTCACCCATCGTTTCGCCACCATCGGTGAGATGAGCTGCAACCCGGCCATTGGCGGGCTGGGCAAGGGCCATCTGGTGCGCGAGATCGACGCGCTCGACGGCCTAATGGCGCGGGTCGCCGATCAGGCCGGCATCCAGTTCCGCGTGCTCAACCGCCGCAAGGGGCCGGCCGTTCGCGGCCCGCGAGCCCAGGCCGACCGCAAGCTCTACCGCGAGGCCATGCAGGCGGCTATTGCCGCGCAGCCGCATCTGGACGTGATCGAGGGCGAAGTCGACGATCTCGAGCTGCGCGGCGATGCCGTCAGCGGGGTTGCACTGCTCGACGGGAGGCGCTTTTCCGCCCGTGCCGTGGTGCTGACCACCGGCACATTCCTGCGCGGGCTGATCCATCGCGGCGAGGAGACCATCCCCGCCGGCCGGGTCGGCGAAAAGCCGGTCCTGGGCTTGTCGGTGCGGCTCGAAAATCTCGGCCTGACGCTGGGCCGCCTCAAGACCGGCACGCCGGCGCGGCTCGACGGCACCAGCATCGACTATTCGGGTCTGGAGGCGCAGGCGGGCGATCCGGTCCCCGAGCCGTTCTCCGCCCTGACCGCCTCCATCACCACGCCGCAGATTGCCTGCCATATCACCCACACCACCGCCGAGGCGCACCGCATCATTCAGGCGAACCTGCACCGTTCGGCCATGTATTCGGGGCGCATCAAGTCGCGCGGGCCGCGCTATTGTCCCTCCATCGAGGACAAGGTGGTGCGTTTCGCCGACCGGCAGAGCCATCAGATCTTCCTCGAGCCGGAGGGGCTCGATGACGACACCATCTATCCTAACGGTGTTTCTAGTTCGCTTCCGGCCGATGTGCAGGAGGCTTTTCTGCGCACCATGCCGGGCCTCGAAAACGTCCGCATCATCCGGCCCGGCTACGCCATCGAATACGACCATGTGGATCCGCGCGAGCTGCGCTCCACCCTGGAGCTGAAACGCCAGAAGGGGCTCTATCTCGCCGGCCAGATCAACGGCACGACCGGCTATGAGGAAGCGGGCGCGCAGGGGCTTCTGGCCGGCGCCAATGCGGCGCTGGCGGTGAAGGGCGAGACACCCCTGGTGCTGTCGCGCACCGAAAGCTATCTGGGGGTCATGATCGACGATCTGGTGACGCGCGGGGTCAGCGAGCCCTATCGCATGTTTACCTCGCGGGCCGAATTCCGCCTGCATCTGCGCGCCGACAATGCCGATCAGCGGCTTTCGCCGCTTGGCATCGCGGTCGGCCTGGTGGGCCCGGAGCGGGCGGCCTTGCATGGCGGAAAGACCGCCGCATTGGAGCAGGGAAGGCGATTGCTGAAGCATTTGTCCACCTCGCCCAGCGCGGCGCGCAAGGCCGGCCTCGCTGTCAACGAGGACGGCAAGCGCCGCACCGCGTTCGACCTGCTTTCCTATCCCGATCTGGACCTGGCCGATCTGACGCGGCTCTGGCCGGAACTGGCCGCGCTGGCGCCCGAGATCATCGAGCAGATTTCGGTCGACGCGCAATATGCCGTCTATCTCGACCGGCAGCGCGCCGATATCGAAAGCCTGCGCCGCGACGAACAGCGGGCCATTCCCGACGGCATGGATTATATGAACATCCCCGGCCTTTCCATCGAGCTGCGCCAGAAGCTCGATGCCCAGCGGCCCCAAACCATCGCCCAGGCCCAGGCACTCGACGGCATGACGCCCGCCGCCATTACCCTGCTGCTGGCGGTGGTGCGGCGCGGCGGCGCCCTGCGCAAGGCCGGCTGATGGAGGAGAATGCCGCCATTGCGGCCTATCGCGATCATTTCAGCCGCGCCCCGGGCGAGGTGCGGGCGGATCTGGAATCCTATGCCAATCTGCTGCGCAAATGGCAGCAGGTGCAGAATCTGGTTTCACGTGAAACATTGGATCAGGTCTGGACCCGGCATTTCGCCGACAGCCTGCAAATCCTGCCATTGCTGACGCCGGAGGATCGGCTCCTGCTCGATCTGGGCAGTGGCGGCGGCTTTCCGGCGCTACCGCTGGCAATCGCCAGCAAGGGAACGGAACGCCGCTTCGTGCTGGTGGAGCCGACGGCGCGTAAGGCCAGTTTCCTGCGCACCGTGATCCGTGAGCTGGGGCTGTCGGCAATGGTGATCGCGCGGCGCAGCGAGGAGGTTGATTCACGTGAAACAGGCCTGCCCGACGTGATCACGTCCCGGGCGCTGGCGGCGCTGCCGCAGCTTTGCGCCTGGATGGCCCCGTTTTTCGGGCCGAAAACCCGCGCCATCTTGCATAAAGGGCGCGAACATGTTGAAGAGCTAACGGAAGCGGGTGCGCATTGGCAGCATGACGTGCTAATAAGGCCCAGTGACACCGATCCGGGCGGCGTGATCCTCACAATTACGAATCTGCACGGAAAATCAATGCGTTAGACGCGGAGGCCAGATTGGCGCCCCGGATTCTTACATTGGCCAACCAGAAGGGCGGCGTCGGCAAGACCACGACGGCGATCAATCTGGCGACGGCGCTGGCGGCGATCGGCGAACGGGTGCTGATCGTCGATCTCGACCCGCAGGGCAACGCCTCGACGGGGCTGGGCATTTCGCGCACGGATCGGGCCGTTTCCGCCTATGACGTGCTGGTCGGCGAGGCGGGCGTCGCCGAGGCGGCGATCATGACCAGCGTGCCCAACGTCGCCATCGTGCCTTCCACCATGGACCTGCTGGGGGTGGAGCTGACCATTGCCGGGCAGGCGGATCGTGCCTTCAAATTGCGCAATGCGTTCAAGGCCCTGGACGATCTGACCATCAATGGCAGGACGGTCAGCTATGTGCTGATCGATTGCCCGCCCTCGCTCAATTTGCTGACGGTCAATTCGCTGGTGGCGGCGGATGCGGTGCTGGTGCCGCTGCAATGCGAGTTCTTCGCGCTCGAGGGGTTGAGCCAGCTTTTGCAGACCATCGAGCAGATCCGCTCGACGCTCAATCCCCGCCTGTCGATCCAGGGCGTGGTGATGACCATGTTCGACAAGCGCAACAATCTGTCCGAACAGGTGCTGAACGACGTGCGCAGCGAGATGGGCGAGCTGGTTTACGATACGGTGATTCCCCGCAATGTCCGCCTCAGCGAGGCGCCGTCCTACGGCAAGCCCGCCCTGCTCTACGATCTCAAATGTGCCGGCAGCCAGGCCTATCTGCGCCTCGCCACCGAAGTCATCCGCCGCGAGCGGCGGCTGAACGCAGCCTAGGAGTGTCACGATGACCGAAAAACCGACGCGATTGGGACGGGGTCTGGCGGCGTTGATCGGCGACATGGCGGCGCTGGAAGGCGCCCGGGTCACCGAATCCGGTTCGGGCGGCAAGCGCCTGCCGGTGGACTTCATCATTGCCAACCGCGCCAATCCGCGCCGCAGCTTCGATCCCGACCAGCTCGAGGAACTGACCAATTCGATCCGCGAAAAGGGCGTCATGTCGCCACTGCTGGTGCGGCCCACCGACGATCCCGATATTTACGAGCTGATCGCCGGCGAACGGCGCTGGCGGGCGGCGCAGAGGGCGGGCCTGCACGACGTTCCGGTGATCATCCGCGAGGTCGACGACAAGGAAGCGCTGGAACTCGCCATCATCGAGAACGTGCAGCGCGCCGATCTTAACCCGCTGGAAGAGGCCATGGGCTATGGACAGCTCATCGAGCAGTTCGATTATACCCAGCAGGACCTCGCCCAGGTCATCGGCAAGTCGCGCTCGCATGTCGCCAATACGCTGCGGCTGCTGCGGCTGCCCGAAGACGTGCGCACCATGGTGGCCAGCGGCACGCTGACCGCCGGCCACGCAAGGACGCTGATCACCGTGGAGGATCCGGCCGGGCTGGCCCGGCAGATCGTCGACAAGGGCCTCTCCGTGCGCGAGGCCGAGGCGCTCAGCCAGCAGCGCGACCTGCCGCCCCGCCGCCCTGCCCTGGAGAAGCCGCGCGATGCCGATACGCTGGCGCTGGAGCGCCGGCTGGCCGACGCGCTGGGGCTGACCGTGGCGCTCAACCATTCCGAGCGCGGCGGCCGGCTGGAAATCCGCTACCGCACGCTGGAACAGCTCGACGATCTCTGTCTGCGGCTCACCGGCCGGACCGGCTGACGTCGTCGCGCCGGATTGTTCCACGTGAAACGGCCCCTCGGGCCCGGCCTCAATGGGTGGCGGCCAGCATGCACAGGGCAAGGGTGGTGCGGCGCAGCACGGTTTCGGCCAGTGCCGGGCGGCGGCGGCTGTCGGAAGTGGCCTGCAGGAGGCGTTCGCTGGCCGTGGCCAGCGCCGCGTCGCTCCACAGGCGCAATTGCTGCTCCAGCGCATTGATGCGGGAGAAATGCGGCTTGGGGCGAAGTCCGTCGAGCACGGCGCGGGGCGTCCTGCCGCCATCCACTTCAGTGCGCCAGCGGCGCAGATTGGCGAAGTGGCCGGTTAGCATGGCCAGCAATTGCTGTGGATTGACCGAGGCGGCGAGGGCCCGGTTGAGCGCCTGTTCGAGCTTTTCGGCATGCCCGCCGCCGGTGGCGTCCAGAATGGCGTCGATGGCGAGGGCGCCGTTGTCGGCGCAGAGCAACAGCACGTCCTCCCGGGTCAGCGCCTTGCCGGCAGCGGCGTAAAGCACCAGTTTTTCCAGCTCCCGCCTTGTCACCTCGCGGTCATTGCCCAGAATGTCGCGCAGGGTGGGGATGACGTCGGCATCGGTGCGGATGCCGGCCTGGTTGAAGGTGTCGCGCATCAGCGCGGCCAGCGTCTCGTCGGTGTCGGGATAGCAGGGCAGGGCGCGTCCCAGCTTCGCCGCCTCCACCAACGCCCGCAAGGCGTCGCGCGGCGGCAGATTGTCGGCCTCCAGCACGATGGCGGCGCCGCCCGGGTCGTCGCGCAGCTCGGTCAGCGGCATTACCAGCGCCTTGCCGGCATTGCGCACGCGGATGATGCGCTTGCCGCCGAACAGCGACACGGAGCGCGCCTCGAGCACCAGCAGCGAGGGGTCGGCGACCAGTTCCGGGCCGTCGAAAACGGTGATATTGGCCGCGCCGGGATCGTCGCCGCTCAAATGGCGGATCAGCCTTTGCGCGGTTTCGCGCACCAGGCCGCCATCAGGCCCGTAAGCGAGGAAAATGCCCTCGCTGAGGTCGGGGCGCGCCAGATAGCGCGCCACTTCATGGGCCTTGAGGGCGGTCATGGCCGGTGAGCCGGGCTAGAGAACGACATTGACGATGCGGTCGGGAACGACCACGATCTTCTTCGGGGTCTTGCCGTCCAGCGCCTTTTGCACGGCCTCCAGGGCCAGCACCAGCGCCTCGACCTCGGCGGCGGGCAGGCCCTTGGCGACGGCGATCTGGGCGCGGCGCTTGCCGTTGATCTGGATGGGCAGGGTGATTTCGTCGTCCACCAGCAAGGCGGGATCGACCGCGGGCCAGGGAGCATCGGCGACCAGGCCTTCCTTACCCAGCGCTTCCCAGCAGCTTTCGGCCAGATGCGGCATCATCGGGCTGATCAGGATGACCAGCTTTTCGGCGCCTTCGGCCAATGCGGCGCGCAGGGCCGGTCCGGCCCCCGCTTCCCTCGCCGGGGTCAGTGCATGGCTCAGCGCATTGGTCAGCTCGTAAATCTGCGCCACGGCGCGGTTGAAGCGCAGCGCCTCGATATCCTGGCCGACGCCCTCCACCGCGCGATGCACGGTGCGGCGCAGGGCCAGGGCCTCATCGGCGTTTTCGGAAACAATCTCCGGAGACTGTTTCTCGATATCGACCAGATCGGCAATCAGCCGCCATACGCGCTGCTGGAACCGGCCGGCGCCCTCGACGCCCGCCTCGGTCCATTGCACGTCGCGTTCCGGGGGCGAATCCGACAGCATGAACCAGCGCGCCGTATCGGCGCCGTAGCTGCCCACGATCTCGTCGGGATCGACGACGTTCCGCTTGGACTTGCTCATCTTCTCCACCGGCCCGATGCGGATCGGCGCCCCGGTGCCGGCGTGGCGGGCGCTGCGGGTGTCGCCGGCGGTCTCGAGCACCACTTCGGTGGGGGCGACCCATTCGCCACGCTCGTTCCTGTAGGTCTCGTGGGTCACCATGCCCTGGGTGAACAGGCCCTTGAACGGCTCGTCCAGGTCCACATGGCCGGTGGCCTTCATGGCACGGGTGAAGAAGCGCGAATAGAGCAGGTGCAGGATGGCGTGCTCGACGCCCCCGATATACTGGTCCACCGGCAGCCAGCGATTGGCCACCGCCGGAATGGTGGGGGTCTCGGCCTCGGGCGCGGTGAAGCGGGTGTAATACCAGGAGCTGTCCACGAAGGTGTCCATGGTGTCGGTCTCGCGCCGCGCCGGGGCGCCGCATTGCGGGCAGGCGACGTGCTTCCAGCTCGGATGATGGTCGAGCGCATTGCCGGGCTTGTCGAAGCTGACATCCTCGGGCAGCACCACCGGCAGGTCCTTGCGGGGCACGGGCACGGTGCCGCAGACCTCGCAATGGATCACCGGGATGGGACAGCCCCAATAGCGCTGGCGCGAAATGCCCCAGTCGCGGAGGCGGTAATTGACCTCGACGCGGCCCTGGGGCCGGCCATCCACAATGCGGGCGCCGAAGAATTCGGCGATGGTCTTTTTGGCCTGCTCGATCGTCAGCCCGTCGAGAAAGCCGGAATTGAAGATGGTGCCGGCCTCGCCATAGGCTTCCGCGCCGATGGCGAAATCCTGCGGATCGGCGCCGGGCGGCAGGACCACCGGGACGACCTGCAAATCGTATTTGCGGGCGAAGTCGAGATCGCGCTGGTCGTGGGCGGGACAGCCGAAAATGGCGCCGGTGCCGTAGTCCATCAGCACGAAATTGGCGACATAGACGGGCAGGGTGGCGCCCTCGATCACCGGATGGTTCACGAAAAGGCCGGTGAAGACGCCTTTTTTCTCCGCCTTTTCCAGCGTCTCGGTGGCGGTGCCGTGGCGATGGAATTCGGCGACGAATGCGGCGAGCTCCTCATGTCCGGCGGCCAGCTCGGCGGTCAGGGGATGGTCGGGCGACAGCGCGATGAAGGAGGCGCCGAAAATGGTGTCCGGCCTCGTGGTGAACACCTCGATGGCGCCGGCCTGCGTGCGCTCATTGGGCTCCAGCGCGAACAACAGGCGCAGGCCTTCGGACTTGCCGATCCAGTTACGCTGCATGATGCGCACCTTTTCCGGCCAGTCCTTGAGCCTGTCGAGCGCTTCGAGCAGGTCCTCGGCATAGTCCGAAATCCGGAAGAACCATTGCGTCAGCTCGCGCTGTTCGACCACGGCGCCCGAGCGCCAGCCCTTGCCGTCGATCACCTGCTCATTGGCGAGCACGGTCATGTCCACCGGGTCCCAGTTGACCTTGGAACTCTTGCGGGTGACGAGGCCGGCTTCCAGCATGTCGAGGAACATGGCCTGCTGGTGGCGATAATAGTCGGGCGAGCAGGTGGCGATCTCGCGCGTCCAGTCGATGGACAGGCCCATGGATTTGAGCTGGACCTTCATCGCCTCGATATTCTGATAGGTCCAGGTGCCCGGATGGGTCTTGCGCTCGATGGCGGCGTTCTCCGCCGGCAGGCCGAAGGCGTCCCAGCCCATGGGGTGGAGCACGTTCTTGCCGCGGGCGCGATGATAGCGCGCCACCACGTCGCCCATGGCATAATTGCGCACATGGCCCATATGGATGCGCCCGGAGGGGTAGGGGAACATCTCGAGGACGTAGTAGGGCTCGCGCGGGTCGTCATTGGCGGTGACGAAGCTCTGGCGCTCGTCCCAGATCTTTTGCCATTTCGGTTCGCTTTCGCGCGGATTGTAGCGTTCGCCGCTCAACTGTCTCGTCCTTGCAGATGTAACGCCTGGCTTGTCGCAAAGGGCGGCGCAGCTTGCGTTTTCGGGGAATTTTGGCTACCGGACCATCATCAGAAATCCCCCATCAGGTCAACAGAAACGGGGCCGCCTCATGGCCGACAGCGTCGCAAGCGCCCGAAGCGCGCTCGACAATATCCGCTCCCGCATGGAAAAGGCCCGCCGCCGCTTCGGCGCCCCGCCCGCGGCGGTGGAGCTGGTGGCGGTGTCCAAGACCTTTTCGGCCGGGGCCATCGCGCCGTTCCTCGCAGCCGGCCAGCGGGTCTTCGGGGAGAACCGCGTCCAGGAGGCCAGGGAGAAATGGCCCGCCCTGCGGGAGGCCTATCCCGATTTGAGCCTGCATCTGATCGGGCCGCTCCAGACCAACAAGGCGCGCGACGCGGTGGCGCTGTTCGACGTGATCCAGTCGGTCGATCGCGACCGGCTGGCGGCGCTCCTCGCCCGGGAAATGGCGCGGGCGGAAAAGCGGCTGCCCTGCTTCGTCCAGGTCAATATCGGCGGTGAGGCGCAGAAGGCGGGAATCGCCGTGGCCGAAACGGTGGATTTCGTGCGCCGCTGCCGGCAGGAGCACGGGCTCGATATTGCGGGGCTGATGTGCATTCCGCCCGAGGGCGCGCCGCCGGGCCCCTATTTCGCCCTGCTCGCGACGCTGGGGGGCGAGGCGGGCGTCGACAGCCTTTCCATGGGCATGAGCGGGGATTTCGAAACCGCCATCGCCATGGGCGCCACCCATGTGCGGGTCGGCTCGGCGCTGTTCGGCCAGCGTCCGCCATCGGGCTGAACGACCGGGATCGGCGGCTGCCGCTTGCAACTTTTGACCGGATGATCGCGTTCCTCGCGGGAGAAATAACGCCGATGTGATTCACCGGCCAAAAACCGGTCGCAATAATGTGACCTTGGTCGGTCGGGACGAAAAAGACCGGAGAAAACAATGAACAAGCGACGCATCCTTGTCGTGGACGACGACGCGGACCTGCGCCAGACCCTGGTGGAGCAGCTCCAGGGCGAGCCTGATTTCGACATTCTCCAGGCCGGGACGGCGGATGACGCGCTCAAGGCGGTGCGCGAGCAGAATATCGAGCTGGTCATCCTCGATGTGGGCCTGCCCGACATGGATGGGCGCGAGGCGGTCAGGCTGATGCGCGAGGAGGGCTATAAGAGCCCGGTGCTGATGCTGACCGGCCACGACACCGACGCCGACGAGATCAAGGGGTTCGAAGCGGGCGCCAATGACTACCTGACCAAGCCGTTCCGCTATCCGGTGCTGCTGGCCCGCATCCAGGCGGCGCTGCGCCAGCGCGACCAGAGCGAGGATGCGACCTTCACCATCGGCCAGTACAGCTTCCAGCCGGCGGCCAAGCTGCTCGAGACCAATGACGGCATCAAGGTGCGGCTGACCGACAAGGAAACCTCGATCCTCAAATATCTCTACCGGCAGGGTCCCAGGACCATCACCCGCGACGTGCTGCTCAAGGAGGTCTGGGGCTACAACAACCGCGTCACCACCCATACGCTGGAGACCCATATCTACCGGCTGCGCCAGAAGATCGAGCGCGATCCCTCCAATGCGCGGCTGCTGGTGACCGAGGATGGCGGCTATCGCCTCGTGCCCTGAAGCCGGGACAAGCGGGACAAAACGGTTCATTCCTGCGGCGAACTGACTTATAGCTTGCAGCCGATGCCGCCTGCGCCATGCGGGTGGCGCAGCCGCATGCGGGTCCGGGGCTCATGAGAATGGACGATGCGGCCGGGGTTCTGGCCCGGGCCGATTTCTTCGACATCTGCGACGACGAGCAATTGCGCATGCTGGGCTTTGCCGGCGACCGCCGGCATTTTCCCGCCGACGCCGTCATCTACCAGGCCGGCGAGGTCCCCCCCGGCGCCTATGTGCTGATCGAGGGCACGGTCAGGGCCAGGCATGAAGGCGCCGAAGCGGGCAAGCCCTATGCGCTGAGCGAGCCGGGCAGCGTGCTCTCCCCCACCGCGCTGATCCTCGACAAGCCCCGTCCGGTGACCTTCACCGCCGTCACCGATTGCGACCTGCTCTTCGTGCCGCGCACCGCCTTCCTCAAGCTGGCCCGCCAGTCCCCCGAGCTGGCCCAGCGCGCCGCCCAGCGCATCGAGCAGAATCTGGGACGCTACATGCACGCGCTCGAGCCGCTGCGCAGCCGCCTGCGCGGAGCGTAGCGCGACCCTCTCAGGGCCGCACGAAACGGGCGATGACGGGCACGTGGTCCGACGGTTTGTCGGTCCAGCCGCGGGCGGGCTTGATGATTTCGGCGCCGATGGAGCGCTCGGCGATGTCGGCGGTGGACCAGATATGGTCCAGGCGCCGGCCCCGGTCCGATTTCTCCCAGTTGAGGCCGCGATAGCTCCACCAGCTATAGAGCTTCTGGTCATAGGGCACGTGCTTGCGCACCAGGTCGACCCAGCCATGGCCTCCCGTCAGCAGGGCATTGAGCGCCTCGGTCTCGACGGGCGTGTGGCTGACCACCTTGAGCAGCTGCCTGTGGCTCCAGACGTCGTTTTCGTGCGGGGCGATGTTGAAGTCGCCGGCGATGAGCTGGGCGCGCTGGAAGACCGGCTCGGCGAACCAGGTCCTGAGCTCTTCGAGAAAGCCCAGCTTATGCTTGAATTTCGGGTTGACCAGCGGGTCGGGCTCGTCGCCGCCGGCGGGAATGTAGAAATTGTGCAGAGTGAAGGGGCCGTGGCCCAGATCGGTCAGCGCCGAGACGTGGCGCGATTCGGGGATTTCGCAGAAGACGCGGCTCGAAATGTCGGTGAGGGGGAATTTCGAGACGATGGCGACGCCGTGATAGCCTTTTTGCCCGTGCACGGCCATGTGCGGATAGCCGGCCTCGATGAAGGCATTGCGCGGAAACTGGTCGTTGGTGCACTTGATTTCCTGCAGCATCAGCACGTCCGGCCGGTATTGGGCGAGGAAATCCAGCACCATGGGCAGGCGCAGGCGAATCGAGTTGATGTTCCAGGTGACGATGGACTGGGTCATGGCTTCCGGAGGAGATGGCGGATGGGGCTTGCCCCTGTTATCGCCAAGCGGGCGGCGGGGGTAAAGCCGGAACTGACGGGCCATGAAAAAGCCCGGCGCGATGGCCGGGCTTCGATATGGCGCGCAAAGGGGGCCGGACTATTCGCTCTTGGCCTCGGTCTCGGCGGCGGCGGCCTCCTGCTCGGCTGCGGCAGCAGCAGCGGCGGCTTCGGCGTCCTTGGCGGCCTGTTCGGCGGCGAAGGCCTCGGCGGCAGCGATCTTTTCGGCTTCGCGCGCCTCGCGGGCGGCCTGGGCGGCTTCGCGCTCGCCGGCCTCGATCTTGCGGGTGCGGGCATTGGTCGATTCGAAGATACGGGCCGACTTGCCGCGGCGGTCGCGCAGGTAATAGAGCTTGGCGCGCCGCACCTTGCCGCGCTTGATCACCTCGATCGAGGCGATATTGGGCGAGTAGATCGGGAATACGCGTTCCACGCCCTCGCCATAGGAAATCTTGCGGACGGTGAAGTTTTCCTGGATGCCGCCGCCGGAGCGGGCGATCACCACGCCTTCATAGGCCTGCAGGCGTTCCTTTTCGCCTTCGCGGATCTTGACCCAGACCTTGACGGTATCGCCATGGCTGAACTGGGGGATTTCGCGCTGGGCGGCAAGGTCGGCGAGCTGCTCGGCTTCGAGCTGCTGAATGATATTGCTCATGATTTCGATCCGTTCTGATCTTTTCGCTGGAGCGACTCTTACGGGCCATCTGGGCCCCGTCGCCCGGTCTTGGTTGGTAACGGAGGGCAGTCTTCTTGTTCTTGACGCGGCGCCGGTCCGAACGCCGGACGCGCAACTGCGCGGCTCATAGGCGAAAACCGCGCGGGAGTCCAGTGTTTCCGGCCGTTAGGGGGAAGGATCGTCGGGCAGGAGATCGGGCCGCCGCTCGCGGGTCAGCGCCAGCGACTGCTCGTGCCGCCAGCGGGCGATGCGGCCGTGGTCGCCCGAAATCAGCACGTCGGGGATGGCGCGCCCCTCGAAGCTCTGGGGCCGGGTATAATGCGGATATTCCAGCAGGCCCGCCTCGAAGCTTTCCTCGCGCCGGCTCTCGGGCGCCCCCAGCACGCCGGGGATCAGGCGCACCACCGCTTCCAGCAGCACCATGGCGGCCACCTCGCCGCCGGCCAGCACATAATCGCCGATGGAAATCTCCTCGAGCCCGCGCGCCTCGATCACCCGCTGGTCCACCCCCTCGAAACGGCCGCAGACGATCACCGCGCCGGGGCCTTCGGCCAGCTCATGGGCGCGGGCCTGGGTCAGCCTGCGGCCGCGCGGCGACATCAGCAGGCGCGGGCGCGGATCGTTCCGGGGCGACACGGCGTCGATGGCCCGGGCCAGCACGTCGGGCTTGAGCACCATGCCGGCGCCGCCCCCCGAGGGGGTGTCGTCCACGGTGCGGTGGCGATCAGGGGCGAAATCGCGCAATTGCGTGGTCCGCAGCCGCCACAATCCCGCCTCGAGCCCGCGCCCCAGCACCGAAGCGCCCAGCGGGCCGGGAAACAGCTCGGGAAACAGGGTGACGATGTCGGCGGAAAAGCTCAATTGCGCTCTTCCCCGCCGGGCTCGGTCTCGAGCGGCGGCACGATGACCAGATAGCCCTCCTCGATATGGACGGCCGGCACCACTGCCCGGGTGAAGGGCAAGAGGAAGGTGTCGCCGGAGCGCGGGTCGCGGATCTCGATCAGGTCCCCGGCGCCGTAATTGGGCACGGCGATCACCTGCCCGATGCTGACGCCGCTTTCGAGCCGCGCATCGAGCCCGATCAGGTCGGCATGGTAGAAATCGTCCTCGTCCTCGATGGCGGGCAGCCGGTCGCGGTCGATATAGAGCGAGACGCCGTTGAGCGCTTCGGCGGCGTTGCGGTCGCTGATGCCCGCGAGCCGGGCGATCAGTACGTTCTTGCTGCGCCGGGCCGCGGCGATGGTGATGACGAGGCCGGGGCGGTCGGTCTCCAGCGGCCCATAGGCGGCGATGGCGGTGGGGTCCTGGGTGTGGGAGACGAGCCGCACCTCGCCCCTGATGCCGTGCGCGGCGCCGATCTTGCCCAGCAGGATGCGGTTGGTCTGGTCAGCCATCTCGTCTCGCCCGGTGTTCCCGCGCTCCATAGCAGGCCATGGGGGAAGCGCAAATAGGCCGGTTGCGCCGCAGCCGCTCCATGCGGGGCGCGCCGCGGTTTTCCGGCACGGAACCTTGCATGGCTTCGCCGCTTTCTCAAGCAGGGCCAGCATGGAGGCAATAATGTCCCGCATACTCACCGATCGCCAGGAGATCCGCCAATGGGCCGCGGCAAGGGGCGGCAATCCCGTCCTGATGGAGGTGCCCGACGGCAGCCGCTCGCGCACCATATTGCAGCTCGCCTTCGGGCAGGACGCGCTCAATGCCGATGGCAATGAGGGGCCGGACCGGATCGATGGCTTTCAGCTGGTGAGCTGGGAGGAATGGTTCGTGGCGCTCGAAAACGGCCGCCTGGCGCTGATGGTCTCGGACGACCCCGCGGGCGGCAACGAGGCCGAATACAGCTTTATCGACCGCGATTAGAGCGTCGGACCGAAAAGCGTATTCGCGGTTTTCAGCACATCCGATGCGCAGACAAGGAGCTGGAGCGGCAGTCTGCGCTCGATGGAACGCACGCCGCTCTAATCGCTCAGTCGCGCTCCTCGGCCTCCGCCGCGGCCTCGATGGCTTCCATCTCCTCGTCCGAGAAGCCGAAATGATGGCCCAATTCGTGGATCAGCACATGGGTGATGACCTCGCCCAGCGTGTTGTCGTCGTGCTCGGCCCAATAGTCGAGAATGGCGCGGCGATAGAGGAAGACGGTGTTGGGCAATTGCCCGGTCTGGGGCACGGCGCCGTCCTCGGTCATGCCGATGCCGGAAAACAGCCCCATCAATTCGAAGGGGCTGTCCATGCCGAAACCCTCGAGCACGTCGTCCTCGGCGAACTCGGCCACCGAGCAGGTGACCTCGGCGGCCAGCGACTTGAACGGCTCGGGCAGCTCGGCCAGGGCCTTCGAGGCCATGGTCTCGAAGTCGTCGAGCGTCGGGGCGTAGAGTCCCGACCAGGAGGCGCCGGTCACTTCCACTCGCGAATATCGACGAAATGGCCGGCGATGGCGGCGGCGGCGGCCATGGCGGGCGAGACCAGATGGGTCCGACCCTTGAAACCCTGGCGGCCCTCGAAATTGCGGTTCGAGGTCGAGGCGCAGCGCTCCTCGGGCTTGAGCTTGTCCGGGTTCATGGCCAGGCACATCGAGCAGCCCGGCTCGCGCCATTCGAAGCCGGCATTCTTGAAGATGGCGTCGAGCCCCTCCTGCTCGGCCTGTTCCTTGACCAGGCCGGAGCCCGGCACCACCATGGCCGAGATGTGGGAGGCGATCTTGCGGTCGCCGATCATGGCGGCGGCGGCGCGCAAATCCTCGATGCGGCCATTGGTGCACGAGCCGATGAAGACGCGGTCGAGCTTGATGTCGGTCATCTTGGTGCCGGGCTTGAGGCCCATATAGTCCAGGGCCCGCCATTTGGAGGCGCGCTTGGTCTCGTCGGCGATGGCGTAGGGATCGGGCACCGCGCCCTGGATCGAGACCACGTCCTCGGGCGAGGAGCCCCAGGAGACGATGGGCGGCAGATTGGCCGCATCGAGCACCACGACCTTGTCGAAATGGGCGCCCTCGTCCGAATAGAGCGTCTTCCAATAGTCGAGCGCCATGTCCCAGGCGGCGCCCTTGGGGGCGCGCGGGCGGCCCTTCACATAGGCGAAGGTCTTTTCGTCCGGGGCGATGAGGCCGGCGCGGGCGCCCCCCTCGATGGTCATGTTGCACACCGTCATGCGGCCTTCCATCGAGAGCGAGCGGATGGCCTCGCCGGCGAACTCGATCACATGGCCGTTGCCGCCGGCGGTGCCGGTTTCCCCGATGATGGCGAGGATGATGTCCTTGGCGGTGACCCCGGGGGGCAATTGCCCGTCGACGCGCACCAGCATGTTCTTGGCCTTTTGCTGGATCAGCGTCTGGGTGGCCAGCACATGCTCGACTTCCGAGGTGCCGATGCCGTGCGCCAGGGCGCCGAAGGCGCCGTGGGTGGAGGTATGGCTGTCGCCGCATACGATGGTCATGCCGGGCAGGGTGAAGCCCTGTTCGGGGCCGACGATGTGCACGATGCCCTGGCGCTTGTCGAAGGCGTCGTAATATTCGATGCCGAATTCGCTGGTGTTCTCGGCCAGCGCCGCGATCTGGGTGGCGCTCTCGGGGTCCGGATTGGGCAGGGAGCGGTCGGTGGTGGGCACGTTGTGGTCGACCACGGCCAGGGTGCGCTCGGGATGGCGCACCGTGCGGCCGTTCATGCGCAGGCCCTCGAAGGCCTGGGGGCTGGTGACCTCGTGCACCAGATGCCGGTCGATATAGAGCAGGCTCGTGCCGTCCTCGTTGTTCTGGACCAGATGGTCGTCCCAGATCTTGTCGTAGAGCGTGCGGGCCTTGGTCATCTTCATCTTCCAGGGGCAGGAATGAAACTTTTGAGCGGTTCTAATCCCAAGCCGGGGCGGTGGTCAAGCACAACCGTACTCTCGGGTACGGTTGCCGGAGGCGGGCCTAGCCGCTTTCGGCCGCGCGCGGAGGGCGGATGGAAAGGACGCCGAAAAGGCTGGTATCGAGGCCGATCCGCTGCCGGCACCACAGCGCGATGCCGATCTGGGCGAGGATGCGGGCCGTCATATTGACGGCGGCGGCGCCCACTACGCCGAAAAACGGGATGGCCGCGATCTGGACCAGCAGCCCGAGGCCCATGGTGATGCCGAAAATCACCACATAGGGCCGCTCGTGCCCGGTCATCATCATCACGATCTTGGAGGGGCCGGTCGCCGCGTCGAACAACAGGCCGAAGGAGAGCAGCACCAGCACCAGCCAGCCCCCGGCATAGTCGGGGCCGAAAAGCCCCAGCACGGCGTCGCCGAAGCCGGCGAACAGGGCGAAGACGGCGAGCGAGAAGATGAAGCCGGCCCAGGAGCACAGCGCCACCACCGCCTGGGCCTGGCGCATATTGCCGGCGTGATAGTGTTCGGCCACCATGGGCGCGATCACCAGTTCGATGGCGAAGGTGAACAGCGTCATCAGCCCGGCGGTGCGGAAGGCGTTGAAATACAGCCCCGAGCTTTCGAGGTCGAGCATCAGCCCCACCAGGATCACGTCGGCATTGAGCGCAACGGTCTCGATCAGCGCGCCCAGCAGCAGCCAGCGGCTGAGCCCGCCCCAGCGGTGCCAATGCGCCCGCATCGGAGCGATTTCGGGCAGGATGGCATAGCCCCGCCGCATGGCCGTCCACATCTGCAGCGCCAGCGCGCCCAGCAGCAGGGCGGCCGCCAGCACCAGCGCGTCGGGGCCGCTGAGCACGATGCCGGCGGCGAACAGCAGCAGCACCAGCACCGGCAGCGCCAGGCGCCAGCCAATGTCGCGCGGCAGCAGCGCCGTCCACAGCGAGCCCTGGGCGCGCAGGGCCGAGGAATTGTACTCGGCCAGCGCCAGGGGCAGAACGATGATGGCGGCGGCATAGAAATGGCTGACCGTCTCGCCGGCGGGGAGAAAGGGCCGGGCGGCGAAGGCCAGCAGGCACAGCAGCGCCGCCACCGCGAGGCTGGCGCCGATGGTGACGCCCGATCCGGCGGCGATGGCATGGCGCGCCCCCGCCTCGTCGCCCTTGCCGCGCCGTTCCGACCAGAGGCGCAGCACCGCCAGGGGCTGGCCGGCCCCCGCCAATATGGCCAGGATCGTCGCCAGCGCCAGGCCGAAGGCGAAATGGCCGTATTCGTCGGGGGTCTGGGTGCGCGAGAGCACCACATAGGTGAGATAGGTGAGCCCGGCCGTCGCCACCTTGATGCCGAGCGAGCCGAAGGAGCGCCAGAGCCCGGTGCGCAACAGGGCGCTGAGATCGCCTGGAATGATGAGCCGTCTGGGCATGCCTGGTTACGGCTCTCCGTTTCCCTCGTCCGCGCGCAACCGCGCATCACCGGTCATCCTCTCATGACGGTCTCAAGAAGCCCTTACCGGAACGGTGCGGGAAACATTATATTTCGGTAAGGTGTCGTTCCCGCTCCTCAATGGCGGAAATGGCGCATCCCGGTCATCACCATGGCGATGCCGGCGGCGTCGGCGGCGGCGATCACCTCGTCGTCGCGCATGGAGCCGCCCGGCTGGATCACCGCCGTGGCCCCGGCCGCGACCAGCGCCTCGAGCCCGTCGGCAAAGGGGAAGAAGGCATCCGAGGCGACGACCGAGCCCTGGGTCAGCGCCCCCTCGATCCCGGCCGCCTCGGCGGCGTCGATCGACTTGCGGTGGGCGACGCGGGCCGAATCCACCCGGCTCATCTGCCCGGCGCCGATGCCGGCGGTGGCGCCGTCCTTCACATAGACGATGGCGTTGGACTTGACGTGCTTGGCCACCTTGGCGGCGAGCTTGA
This sequence comes from Devosia honganensis, assembly GCF_042648785.1. Taxonomy (NCBI): domain Bacteria; kingdom Pseudomonadati; phylum Pseudomonadota; class Alphaproteobacteria; order Hyphomicrobiales; family Devosiaceae; genus Devosia; species Devosia honganensis. The sequence continues at coordinate 1,079,524 of NZ_JBHRYD010000001.1, read as the reverse complement.
GGTCCACCAGCTCCCGCTCGGTGGGCTGGCGCCTCGTGACCACCTTCAATTCGCAATCGTCGACATTGCGGTTGTCGCGGCCCTGGACCAGGAGCCCCCCCGCCACCGATTTCACCGTCAGCCCGCTTTCCTTGGGGTCGGCGACGCCGCCGGTCAGCAGCAGGCGCAGATTCTTCTTGGCGGCGATGATCGCCTGCGCTTCGGGCGTCGCGGCCGGCGCGACGATCACCTCGGTGAACACCTTGACGATTTCGGCGGCGGTCTCGGCGTCGATCTCGCGATTGGTGGCGACGATGCCGCCAAAGGCCGAGACCGGATCGGTGCGCAGCGCCTTGCGATAGGCGGTGGCCAAATCGGCGGCCACGGCGACGCCGCAGGGATTGGCGTGCTTGATGATGGCGACGGCTGCGGCGGCTTCCGGGTCGAATTCGCACACCAGCTCGAAGGCGGCGTCGGTATCGTTGATATTGTTGTAGGAGAGCGTCTTGCCCTGCACCTGCGTGGCGGTGGCGACGCCGGGACGGGCATCGCCGGTCTTGTAGAAGGCGGCCCATTGATGCGGGTTCTCGCCATAGCGCATCACTTCGCTCAGCGTGCCGGCGAAGCTGCGCCAGCTCACGTCCTCGAAGCCGATTTCCCCCGCGAACCAGGAGGCGATGGCGCTGTCATAGGCGGCGGTGCGGGCATAGGCCTTGGCGGCGAGCCGCTGGCGTAATTCGAAGGGGATGCCGCCATCGCGGACGGCCTCGAGAATGGCGGGATAGTCGGCCGGGTCGACCACCACGGTGACGAAGGCGTGGTTCTTGGCGGCGGAGCGCACCATGGCCGGGCCGCCGATATCGATGTTCTCGATGATCTGTTCATAGGAGGCGCCCGAGGCCACGGTCTTTTCGAACGGGTAGAGATTGACCGCCACCAGATCGATGGGGCCGATCCCATGCGCGTCCATCGCCGCCTGATGCTCTTGGTTGTCGCGCACCGACAGCAGCCCGCCATGCACCTTGGGATGCAGGGTCTTGACGCGCCCGTCCATCATTTCGGGAAAGCCGGTGAGCTCGGAAATCTCGCGCACGGCAAGGCCCGCCTCGCGGATCAGCCGATGGGTGCCGCCGGTCGAGACCAGCTCCACCCCTGCCCCGGCGAGCCCGGCGGCGAACTCCGCCATGCCCGATTTGTCGAAAACCGAAAGCAGTGCCCGCCCGACCTTAACCGTCTTGCCCATAATTCGCGTCTCGCCGTGGAGTGAAGGAGGAAATGCGAGCGCTCGCTAGCACGAAGCGGGCCCCAGGCCAATCGCTTTGCCGCGCCGGCGCAGGGTTGTGATGATCGATGCAGGGGCCTATGGCTGCTCGAGCGTGAAGATCCAGGCCACTTCCCGGCCCGCCTCGGCCGCCGCTTCGAGCACCAGTTGCCGCGTGCGGTGGAAGCCGAGATAGGCCGATTGGCGCACGCTGTCCTCCTCGTGGAACTGCGCGCCTTCCCACAGAAAGCTCCACACCGTGCCATTGGGCAGGACCAGCCGCGCCATGCCCTCGCTGCCGGCGCGGCGCACGGCGATGCCCGGCCCCAGATGGAAGCGGATGGCGAGCTGCCCGCGCGGCGCGCCGCGGGCGAGGATGCGGTCCTGTCCCACCAGGGTGGTGCCGTCCGCGAGCAGGGTCAGCCGCCGCTCGATCTCGGCGCCGAAGCGGGGGGCATAGCCGGCGCTGGTCATGGCCAGCATGTGCTCGGCCGTGTCGAGGGTCATGGGCGGGATCGGCGCGCCTGCGCGCCCGCTGCGCGCCGTCATGTCCTCGTCGTCGAGCGTGGGTGCCGAATGGGCGATGCCCTGGCGGAAAAGCTCGCGCCCGGAGACGAGGTCGGAGGGGGCCGGCCCGCAACTGCCCACGATGAGCTCGTTGCCATGGGCGAATTCGAAGGCGAGCGCGCCGGCATGGGCCTCGCCGTCGAGCCCCGGGGGCGGGGGCAGGCCGCAATCGGCGATCACCACGGTTTCGCCGGCCCGCAGCACGCCATAGCCGCCCAGCAGGCGCGAGCGCCGCGTCGCGCCCGGGCCATTGGCCTGCACCGCCACCAGCACGTCGTGGGGCAATTGTCCGCAGCCGTTGAAATAGACCGGTTCGCCGCTCGACAGCGTCAGCGCGTCGAGCGCCTCGTGCATGCGGTCGATGCGGTTGGCCAGTTCGGCGGCGACGGGGCTGCCGTGCCGGCCCAGGGCGCGCCTGAGGCTCGCCAGCTCCACCAGCAGCGCCAGTTGCAGCTTCGGATTGCGCGACAGGTGCAGCCCCTCGCCGTCGAGCTGGCGGGCGAGGACTGCGTCGAGCCGGGCCACGTAAGGGTCGATTTCGGGCACGTCGCCGATATCGCACAATTCGGCGCCCAGCAGCCCGATGGCGGCGAACAGCGTCTCCACCGGATCGGCGGCCAGCGTGCCGCGCACCCTGAGGCTCTGCACCTGGGCGCCGAGGCTGCGCTGGATGGTGCGGGTCTGCTCGGGGGTGGCGCCATCGAGCAGCAGCGTCAGGTGCCGCAGCCAGTTGAGCACGCGCTGGGCGGTCAGCGTCAGCGTCCAGCTATCGGCCTCGAACTGGCCCTCGCGGCCGATCCAGTCGAGCACCAGGGTACGGGCGAAGAGCCTTTCGCCCGGATCGCGGCAGTCGCGGAAATGCCGCAGCCAGGAAAAGCTGTGCAGATTGTTCCACCAGTCGGGATGGTCGACATCGAGGGAAAAGGGGGAGGCGCCGCCGGTCTCGAACAGTTTTGAGGCCAGCAGGTAGCGCCCCTGCATCATCTCGCGCACCGCTTCGCGGTCGGCGGGGCGGAAATCGGGCAGGTCGCCGGCAAAGGCGTGGTCGGCCTGGCCGCGCCAGGTCCAGCGCAGCAGCGGCATGGTCACGAGCGAATCGGCAAGGCCGAGCGCCAGCCGGCGGCCCGTCCGCGTCAGCCCCGCGCTCACGATCCGTCCCTCCCTTCTGGCGGGAGGGCGGCTTGCCTGCCGATCATGCTCGCTCTCACCGGTTGGATCCTCATTGGCGCCGCGCCATGCGGCTTGCTGGCCAAGCCCTTAACCCGTTCGCCGGAATCGCGCCACGAAGAACCCGTCCATCCCCGCATTTCCCCGGCCCAGCCGCATGGAAGGGTGGGTGCGGACGTAACCTTCCCGGGTCACCGCCCCATCGAGCCCGGGCAGCGCCTCCGGGGCGATGGGCAGGCGTTCGAGCCCGGGCAGGGCATGCAGGGCCCAGTCCGCCTGCGCCTCGCCTTCCTCCGGCTCCAGCGAACAGACGCAGTAGATCAGCGTGCCGCCTACCGCAAGACAGCGCAGCGCATTGGCCAGCAGCGTCCGCTGTAGCTGCACCCGGCCGGCAATGTCCTCGGCGGATCGATGCCAGAGCACTTCGGGATGGCGGCGGAAAGTGCCGGTGGCCGAGCAGGGCGCGTCGAGCAGCACCCCGTCGAACAGGGTGGCGGGGGCGAAATTGCCGGCATCGGCCTCGACGATGTCGGGCCGGTAGCCCAGCCGGTCCATATTGGCGCGCAGCCGCTCGAGCCGGCGCGCATCGTTGTCGAGCGCGGTTACCCGGTAGCCGGCCTTGAGCAATTGCGCGGTCTTGCCGCCCGGGGCGGCGCACAGGTCGAGCACGGCGCTGCCGGCGGGCAGCTCCATGAAGCGGGCGGGCAGGGCGGCGGCGACATCCTGCACCCACCAGCGGCCCTCGGCGTAGAAAGGCAGGGCGTCCACCGGGCGGTCGCGCCGTTCCAGCCGCACGCTGTCGGCGATGAGCGGTTCGGCGTCCAGCACCGCCGCGAGATCGTCCCCGTCGTCGCGCAGCGTCAGGTCGAGCGGCGCGCCGGCGAGAAGGGCTTCGGCAAAGCCCTGCAGCGCGGCCTCGCCATAGGCCTCGCCCCAGCTCCGGCGGAACCGGGCCGGCAGCAGCAGCGCCTCGTCCAGGGTGCCGTAGCGGGCGGAGCCGGCCTGCGCCCGGCGCAGCACCGCGTTCATCAGCCCCGCCAGGTGCCGGGCCTTGCCGTCGCGCTTGGTCGCCTCGACGGCGAGGAAGAGGGCGCTGTGGGCGCCCAGATCGGGCAGGAACACCAATTGCGCCAGCGACAGGCGCAGCAGGGCCTCGAAACTGCCCGAGCGCGGCGGCAGGCCCTTGTCGAGCAGTTCGGCCAGCATGGCGTCGATCTGGCCGTGGCGCCGCAGGGCGGTGGTGATGAGGCGGTTGGCCAGGGCCCGGTCGCGGCCATCGGCCAGGTCTTCCGGTCCCAGGGGCGAAAAATGCTCGCCGCCCAGCACGGCCTTGAGCCGCCGGGCGGCGGCGAGGCGGAGCTTCAGTCCCGCCGGTTCGGTGCGTTGCGTCACGTCGTCAACCCTGCTGCCCGCCCGTCCCGAAACGGGGTAGGGCCGTTGCTATCCCCAGGGGCCGCTGGCCCCGCCATCGCCGCGACCGGCGCTGGGCACGCGCCAGCCGCCGCCATTGCGGGAGGCGCCAACGGGAGCGCGGGGGCCGGGGCGCGGCGCGGGCTCCTTATCGTCCAGGCGCATCTCGGCCGCAAGCCTGCGCAGCGCCTCGATGCGGTTGCCGGTGTCGGGATGGGTGGAAAACAGATTGTCCATGCGCGCGCCGCTGAGCGGATTGACGATATACATATGCGCCATGGCCGGATTGCGCTCGGCGGCCATGTTGACCTGCCTTCCGGCGCCATTGGCGATCTTGGCCAGCGCCGAGGCGAGGGCCAGCGGGTCGCCCGAGATCGTCGCGCCGTCCTTGTCGGCTTCGTATTCGCGCGTCCGGCTAACCGCCATCTGCACGATCATGGCGGCGACGGGCGCGAGGAACACCATCAGCAGCGCGCCGATGCCGCCCAGGGGGTTGTCGCGATTATTGCCGCCGCCGAAGAACAGGCCGAACTGCGCCAGCGCCGAAATGGCGCCGGCCAGCGTCGCGGTGATGGTCATGGTCAGCGTGTCGCGGTTCTTGATATGGGCCAGCTCGTGCGCCACCACGCCGGCCACCTCGCGGGTGTCGAGCTGGCGCAGCAGGCCCGAGGACACCGCCACGGCGGCATTGGCCGGGTCGCGGCCGGTGGCGAAGGCATTGGGCTGGTCGGTCTCGATCACATAGACGGCCGGAGTGGGGATGCCGGCGCGCCGGGACAGCACGTCCACCATGTCGTGCAGTTCGGGGGCGCGCGAGCGCTCGACCGGCACCGCGTTCTGCATGCGCAGCACCAGCTTGTCCGAGTTCCAATAGGCGAACAGATTGGTCGCCGCGGCGAAGATCAGCGCGACGATCATGCCGCCGGTGCCGCCGATGAAATAGCCCACCGCCATGAACAGGGCCGTCATCCCGGCGAGCAGGACGAAGGTGCGGAGGGTGTTGAACATGCGCGAACCCCTTGGGTTGGATCTTTCCAGCAACTATGTTGTGCGTGGCGCGGTTCCGCGCAAGCATGGATGACTCAATTGTAATATCGGGGCGGAAAGATGAACGAGAACGATGCGGGCCAGCCCGGGACCGGGGTATCTGGAAAGCTGTCGCCGGCCGCCCGGCGGGCGCTGGCCGAAGCCGAGGCGCGCCGCGCCGCCATCGATGCGGCCACCGCCGATGCGCCCCCCGAAAAAGGCGGCCGCGGCGGGCTCGAGCCGGGCCGTTACGGCGACTGGGAAATCAAGGGCCTGACCAGCGATTTCTAGCGCCTTTCACTGTCAGGCGGATCAGCCCCTTCGCCTCCCTCCCCCTTGAGGGGAGGGATCGAGGGCGGGGGTTGGGGAATATCCGGGAGTCCGCTTGATTCATCGAGAATATCAATGGAGCGGAACCCCCTCCCCTCGAGGGGGGAGTGTTTACAATGGGCTGCTGGCACAATTTATCCCCCACACCGGGCTTCCCTCGGGCTTGACCCGAGGGCCTCTGTCCACGTGCAAGAAACTCGGGTTTCGGGGCTCCCAGGCCGGCCCTCGGGTCGAGCCCGAGGGCAGCACAGCGTTGGTGTGGGCAATAACGATCGAACCAGAAGCGTCCAAAGTAAACACTCCCCCTCAAGGGGGAGGGAAGCGAAGGAGCCAGCTTCACGGATAAGGGAACGCCGCTACCCCAGAATGTCGGTGATGTTGTAGCCCGCCGCCGAGACGGCGAAGGTGGTCGCCACGGTGATGATGGCCGCGATCAGCGCGTATTCGACCGGGGTGACCCCCTGCTGGTTCCGGACGAAATTCACGAGGCGACGCAGCATGGACCAAACCTGGTTGGGGGACGGAAGAACTGGGCCGCACCCTGCCAAAAAGAATCTGAACGCCAGGTGAATGGGTCAGCTTCGTGCCTTTTCGATGGCCGGCAGCAATTCCTCGACGATGGCGCGCGGGGTCAATGGCCCCACATGCTTGTAGACGATCACGCCTTCCGCATCGACGAGGAAGGTTTCGGGCACGCCATAGACCCCCCAGTCGATGGAGACGCGCCGGTCGCGGTCGGCGCCCACCGCGTCATAGGGATTGCCCAGCTCGGCCAGGAATGCCCGGGCGTTTTCCGGCGCGTCGGAATGATTGATGCCGAACAGGCGCACCCCGCTATCGGCCTTGAGGGCCTCGAGCAGGGGATGCTCGTCGCGGCAGGGGATGCACCAGCTGGCGAAGACGTTGACCACGGTGGGCTCGCCGGCCAGCGTCGCGGTCTCGAAGCCGGGCACGTCCAGCCCCTCGACCGGGGCCAGGGCGAAGCGCGGCGCCGGCTTGTCGATCAGCACCGAGCGCACCAGGCTCGAATCGCGGTCGATGGTGAAGGCGAAGACCGCGACCAGGGCCACGAGGGCGATGAGCGGCAGGGCGAAGAAGGCGTAACGCATCAGCGGCTTTTGGGATCGGAGAGGGCCTCGAGCCGGGCGCTGGTGCGGCGGCCGTCGAACACGGTCCACAGGACCAGGGCGGCGACGCCCAGGAAGACGCCGGCATAGGCCAGGACGATGAAGGCGGCGTGCTGCCCCAGCTCGATCATCGGGCGTCCCCCCGCGCCGCGCGGCGCTCCAGCGTCATCACCCTTCGGCGGCGGATCTCGGTATGCATGGCCACCAGTTGCAGCGTGGCGAACAGGAAGGTGAAGGCGAAGAACATCAGGAACAGCGGCAGCAGGATCGAGAAGGGCATTTTCGGCCCCTCGGGGGTGAAGACGCTGGCCGGCTGGTGCAGCGTCGACCACCAGTCCACCGAGAACTTGATGATGGGCACGTTGATGGCGCCCACCAGGGTGAAGGCGGCCACCACCCGGGCGGCGCGCAACTGGTCGTCGAAGGCGCGCCACAGCGCCACGATCCCCAGATAGATGAACAGCAGGATCAGGGTCGAGGTCATGCGCCCGTCCCATTCCCAGAACGTGCCCCAGGTGGGCCGCCCCCACATCGAGCCGGTGAACAGCGCCATGGCGGTGAAGGCGGCGCCCATGGGGGCGGCGGCCTTCATCGAGACGTCGGCCAGGGGATGGCGCCAGACCAGCGTGCCCAGCGCCGAAACGGCCATGGTGGCGTAGATGAACTGCCCCAGCCAGGCGGTGGGGACGTGCACATACATGATGCGCACCGTGTCGCCCATCTGGTAGTCCGCCGGAGAGGCGAAGAAGGCGAACCACAGGCCGGCCAGGAACAGCGCCAGGGTCAGGATGGCCAGGGGCCAGATCAGCGGGCGCGTCCAGGCCATGAACTGCCCGGGATGGGCCAGCCGGTTCCACCAGCTCATTTTGGGTGTGGTCTCGATGGTCATAGCGGGGCTCTACTCTTCCCCCCAGCCTATCGCAAGCGCGGACGCAAAGGGAGAGAGCGCCAGCGCCATGAGACTGAGTGCCGCAAGAAACAGCATGGCGGCAGCGGCCTGGTCGGGTCCGCCCAGCGGCGAAATGGCCCCGACCCCGAAGATCAGCACGGGCACAGAGAGCGGGGCGATGAGGATGGGCGCTAGCAGCCCGCCGCGCCGCGTGGCCGCGGTTACCGCCGCGCCGAACGTGCCGAAGGCGGCCAGCGCCGGGGTGCCCAGCGCCAGCGAGGCCAGGGTGCGCCAGAAGGTCGGCTCGTCCATGGCCAGGATCATGGCGAGGAAGGGCGAGGCGAGGATGAGCGGCAGGGCGGCGGTCAGCCAGTGGGCGATCACTTTTGCGGCAATGGCGGCGGCAAGCGGCAATTCGGCCAGCCGGTAGAGGGTCAGCGTGCCGTCCTCGCGGTCGGGCCGGAACAGCCGGTCCAGCCCCAGCAGCATCGAGAGGAAGGCGGCGATCCAGACGATGCCGGGGGCGATGCGCGCCAGCAATTGCCGGTCCGGCCCCACCGCGAAGGGCACGATGGCGCCTACGATGACGAAGAACAGCACCAGGGTCAGCATGTCGCTGCCCCCGGCAAGGGCGAGGCGCAATTCCCGCCTCAGGACGCTGCGAAAGCCGCTCATGCCGCGCCCCCCAGGGTGAGAGTGGCCAGTCCATCGGCGGCGATGGCGTCGTGGGTGGCGATCACAGCCAGCCCGCCCGCGGCGAAATGCTCCTCCAGCAGACTGCCGAGCAGCGCCTGTCCCTCGGCATCGAGCGCGGCGCTGGGCTCGTCCAGCAGCCAGAGCGGGCGGCGCGACACCAGCAGCCGCGCCAGCGCCAGGCGCCGCTGCTGGCCGGCCGAGAGATAGGCGGCGTCGAGCCGGGCGAGCCGGCCCAGCCCGACGCGCTCCAGCGCCGCCCCGGCCGGCATGCCCGTGGCGCCGTTGATGGCGGCCCAGAATTTCAGCGTCTCGGCCACGCCCAGCCGGGCGCGGACGGCGTTGCGGTGCCCGCAATGGTGGAGGATTTTCCCCGCTTCGGGGTCGTGGCCCTCGATCTCGATCGTGCCGGCCAGCGGCGGCAGCAGGCCGGCCAGGGTGAGCAGCAGGGTGGACTTGCCGGCCCCGTTGGGGCCGCGCAGCAGCAGGCCCGTGCCCGGCGCCACCGCGAGGGCGAGGTTTCGGGCCAGCACCATGCCGCCCCGCCCGCAGGCGAGGTCCGAGGTTCTGAGGAAAAGCCGTGGAAAGACTTGCCGTTGCGTCATGGCCCCATCTCGTATTGAACCCAAGGCATGACTGGCAAGGGCCCGGGCAATTGACTATAAGTCATTGAGATTGGAGTCATTCCAGAAATCGCGGCTCTTTCGCTCGGCCCCATCTGCCCGGAAACCGCGTCAGCAGCAAGAAGGGCGGATCATCATGACCTCGATAGACAGCTTCAAATCCAAGTCGACCCTCACCGTCGGCGACCGGACCTATACCTATTATTCCATCGCCGAGGCGGAAAAGAACGGCCTTCCCGGCATTTCCCGGCTGCCCGGCTCGATGAAGGTGGTGCTGGAGAACCTGCTGCGCTTCGAGGACGACCGCACCGTCAAGAAGCAGGATATCCTGGCCATCGCCGAATGGCTCAAGACCCGCACCTCCGAATATGAGATCCAGTACCGCCCGGCGCGGGTGCTGATGCAGGATTTCACCGGCGTGCCGGCGGTGGTGGACCTGGCCGCCATGCGCGACGCCACCGCTAGGCTGGGCGCCGATCCGCAGAAGATCAACCCGCTGGTGCCGGTGGATCTGGTCATCGACCATTCGGTGATGGTGGACAGCTTCGGCACGCCGCTGTCCTTCGCGCAGAATGTCGAGCTCGAATATGAGCGCAATGGCGAGCGCTATGAATTCCTGCGCTGGGGCCAGTCGGCCTTCGACAATTTCCGCGTCGTGCCCCCCGGCACCGGCATCTGCCACCAGGTGAACCTGGAATATCTGGCCCAGACGGTGTGGACCAAGGACGAAAACGGCGAGACCGTCGCCTATCCCGACACGCTGGTGGGCACCGATTCGCACACCACCATGGTCAATGGCCTGGCGGTGCTGGGCTGGGGCGTGGGCGGCATCGAGGCCGAGGCGGCCATGCTGGGCCAGCCCATCACCATGCTCATCCCCGAGGTCGTCGGCTTCAAGCTGACCGGCCGGATCAACGAGGGCATCACCGCCACCGACCTGGTGCTCACCGTCACCGAAATGCTGCGCAAGAAGGGCGTGGTGGGCAAGTTTGTCGAATTCTTCGGGCCGGGCCTCGACTATCTCAGCCTCGAGGATCAGGCCACCATCGCCAATATGGCGCCCGAATACGGCGCCACCTGCGGCTTCTTCCCGGTCGATGCCGATACGCTCAAATATCTGGCCACCACCGGGCGCGATCCCGAGCGCGTGGCGCTGGTGGAGGCCTATTCCAAGGCCCAGGGCATGTTCCGCACCGCCGAGACGCCCGATCCGGTGTTCACCGACACGCTGGAGCTGGACCTTTCCACCGTCGTGCCCTCCATGTCCGGGCCCAAGCGCCCGCAGGACCGCGTGGCGCTCAAGGACGCCGCATCCGCCTTCGCCCAGGTGCTGCCCGAATTGTCCGGCGGCCGCATCGAGCGCACCCGCCTGCCGGAAGACAAGCAGGAATCGCGCTTCGTCGACGAAGGCGCCACCGGCGTCGACGACATTCCCGAGGAGGCCGCCTTCCCGGTCAAGGGCGAGAGCTTCGGGCTCGAGGACGGCCATGTGGTGATCGCCGCCATCACCTCGTGCACCAATACCTCCAATCCCTCGGTGCTGGTCGCGGCCGGGCTCGTCGCCCGCAAGGCGCGGGCGCTGGGGCTCAACCGCAAGCCCTGGGTCAAGACCTCGCTGGCGCCCGGCTCGCAGGTGGTGACCGATTATCTCACCGCCGCAGGGCTGCAGGACGATCTGGACGCCATCGGCTTCAATCTCGTCGGCTATGGCTGCACCACCTGCATCGGCAATTCCGGCCCGCTGCCGCAGGCCATTTCCGACTGCATCAACGAGAACCAGCTGGTGGCCTGCTCGGTGCTCTCGGGCAACCGCAATTTCGAGGGACGGGTCAATCCGGACGTGCGCGCCAACTATCTGGCCTCCCCGCCGCTGGTGGTGGCCTATGCGCTGGCCGGCTCGCTCCATGTCGACGTCACCACCGAGCCCCTGGGCACGGACCGGGACGGCAAGCCGGTCTATCTCAAGGACATCTGGCCCACCAATCACGAGATCGCCGAGATCGTGCGCGAGCATGTCAATGCCGAGATGTTCCGCTCGCGCTATTCGGACGTGTTCAAGGGCGACGAGCACTGGCAGGCCATCGCCGTGGAGGGCGGCCAGACCTATGGCTGGAATTCCGCGTCCACCTATGTGCAGAACCCGCCCTATTTCGACGACCTGACCATGGAGCCCAAGCCGGTGGCCGATGTGGAGGGCGCGCGGGTGCTGGCGCTGTTCCTCGATTCCATCACCACCGACCACATCTCCCCGGCCGGCTCGTTCAAGGCCGCGACGCCGGCGGGCCAGTATCTCACCGAGCGCCAGGTGGCCCCGCGGGACTTCAATTCCTACGGCGCCCGCCGCGGCAATCACGAGGTGATGATGCGCGGCACCTTCGCCAATATCCGCATCAAGAACATGATGCTGGACGGGGTCGAGGGCGGCTTCACCAGGGGCCCCTCCGGCGGGCAGATGCCGATCTACGACGCGGCCATGGCCTATCAGGCCCAGGGCACGCCGCTGGTGGTGTTCGCGGGCAAGGAATATGGCACCGGCTCCTCGCGCGACTGGGCGGCCAAGGGCACCAATCTGCTCGGCATCAAGGCGGTCATCGCCCAGAGCTTCGAGCGCATCCACCGCTCCAACCTGGTGGGCATGGGCGTCATCCCGCTGCAGTTCAAGGAGGGCGAGAGCTGGCAGAGCCTCGGGCTCGACGGCTCGGAAACCGTCGATATCGCCGGGGTGGCCGAGATCGAGCCGCGCGCCATGGTCAAGGTGAAGATCACCCGCGCCAATGGCGAGGCGCTCGAGATCGAGACCCGCTGCCGCATCGATACCGCCAACGAGCTCGACTATTTCAAGAGCGGCGGCATCCTGCACTACGTGCTGCGCAGCCTGGTGGCGGCATAGAGCATCGGACCGGAAAGTGCGCAGCGGTTTCCGGACCGATCCGATGCGATCATAAACGGCATGGAGCGCTCGATCCGATTTTATCGGATCGTTCGGCGCTCCGGGCTCGAGAATGGCGGTCCCGGGGGGCCGCCATTTTTTCTCACGGGGATCGCCATGCGCGCAACACGCGCTCTCACCCTCTTTTGACTAGGCAGGGCGGCCGGCTCCGGCCTACAACCATGCCCATGTCCGCCCGCCTCCTCGTCGGCCTCATCCTGGGTCCTGCCATCTCGCTCGCGCTTGCCGGCGCGCCCGCGGCCGGGGACGCGCGGGAAAATCCCAAGGCGGTGGTGGAATTGTTCACCAGCCAGGGCTGCGCGTCCTGCCCGCCCGCCGATGCGCTGCTCACCAGCCTGGCCCAGCGCGAGGACGTGGTGGCGCTGGCCTATCACGTCGATTACTGGGACTATATCGGCTGGGAGGACACGTTCGGGGACAAGGGCTTTTCCGATCGCCAGCGCGCCTATGCGCGTAGCTGGGGCTCCTCGCGCATCTTCACCCCGCAAATGGTGGTCAACGGCGCCGAGGGCGTGGTGGGCTCGCGCCGCGATGCGGTGCACGACGCGGTCACCTCGGCGCAACTGCCCCTCGCGGTCGGGCTGGAGGCGCATGGCGACATGCTCCGCGTGGTGGTGCCGGCCGATCCCGGCCTCGAGGATGCGGTCATCTGGCTGGTCAGCTATCTGGACCGGGCCGATGTCGTCATCGAAAGGGGCGAGAACGCCGGCAAGACCATGGTTTACACCCAGGTGGTCACCGGGCGGCAGATCGTGGGCATGTGGGAGGCAGAGGCGGGCGCCGAGATCAAGCTGCCGCTCACCGAGCTGGGCCAGGCCGACCATGCCGGCTTCGCCGTCCTCGTGCAGCAGGAGCGCAACGGCCTGCCCGGCCCCATACTGGGCGCCGCCGCCTATAGTTTTTGAAGCCTGTTACGAGCTCGCGGTTTTCCAAGATATCCTTCCCGCTCACGGTGTCATTCCCGCGAACGCGGGAATCTCCGTTCCCCTTCCGCCGATCGAACAGGGATTCCCGCATGCGCGGGAATGACCCGGTGGGAAGGCGGGAATATCGCCTCGTAACGAGATGACGCAGAGGAAAAACCTGCAACAGGATTTTCCGAAAAAAAAGCGCCCGTTCCGGGGGCTGGAACGAGCGCGACTGACTTTCGGTCAACTTGAAAAGGGAGGCTGGCAACCGGACGTCTTGGTTTGGGGGCTCGGTCGGTCCGGTTGCCAGCCACTGGAGGCAATGCTTGGAAGATGCCGGGTCAATGGGGCGTGGTCAGGGAAAAAACATGGCTGAAATGGGGAATTTTGGCCCCTTGCCTAAAGCGGCGAATGAGCCGATCATGACGGCGAGGTGACACAGGATAGAGGGCCGCGTGCAGGGTCCCCCCGATAAGTCCAGGCGCAATCTGGCACTGGTGCATGTGGGTGAGCCGCAGGCGCATCCGGGGCGGAGCGTGGCGCCGGTCATCGCCTTCGACCGCCGCGAGCTGATGCAGATCCTGTCGGTCTATGGCCGCAAGGTCGCGGCGGGGGAATGGCGCGACTACGCCATGGACTTCCTCAAGGACCGGGCGCTGTTCTCCATCTATGCCCGGGTCTCCGAGCGTCCGCTCTTCGTCGTCGAGAAAGATCCCCGCCTGCGCCAGCGCCAGGGCCAGTACATGGTGGTCAACCAGCAGGGCCGCATCCTCAGGCGCGGCCATGACCTGGCGCAGGTGCTGCGGGTGCTCGATCCCGACCTGATGGTGGTGGGATAGGGCAGCTCCCGCATGTTCTGAAACCGGCCCCGCCTATAGCATCTTTTGCAGATGCACGACGTCGTGCCAGCGGTCGAACTTGAACCCCACGCCGGTGAAATAGCCGACGCGCTGGAAGCCGAAGCTTTCGTGCAGGCGCACCGAATTGTCGGTGTCGGCGGTGATCACCGCCAGCATCTGCCGGAAGCCGGCTGCCCTGGCCTGGAGCAGCAATTCGCCCAGCAGCAGCCGGCCGATGCCCTTTCCGGTCTCGGCCGGATCGAGATAGATGGAATCCTCGGCGGTGAAGCGATAGGCGGCGCGGGGGCGGTAGAAGCTGGCAGAGGCATAGCCCAGGACCGCGCCGGCCCGCTCGGCCACGATCAGCGGATGGCCGAGCAGTTTCAGCCCGGCATATTTCTGCGCGATCTCCGCCTCGCCGGGCGGCTCGATATCGAAGGTGGCGGCGCTGGTCTCGACATAATGGCGATAGATCGCGGTGATGGCGGGAATGTCGGACCAGGAGAAGGTGCGAAGGACGATATCGGTCATTTGAGCCACGCGCAGGAAAAAGGGGCCGCGGCTTTTTGTAAGCCGCGGCCCCTTTTGGCGTCCAAACAATTCGCCCGCTTCGTGCGAGCCTTTTCCCTTACTCGCGGTTGCCGAACAGGCGCAGCAGCATCAGGAAGAGGTTGATGAAGTCGAGATAGAGCGAAAGCGCGCCCATGATGGCGTTCTTGGTCATCACGTCGGCGCCATAGGCTTCCGAGTAGCTTTCCTTGATCTTCTGGGTGTCATAGGCGGTCAGCCCGGTGAAGATCAGCACGCCCACCACGGAGATGACGAACTCCATCATCGAGGACTGCATGAAGATGTTCACGATCGAGGCGATGATGATGCCGATAAGGCCCATGAACAGGAAGCTGCCCATGCCGGTCAGGTCGCGCTTGGTGGTGTAGCCGTAAAGGCTCATCGCGCCGAAAGTGGCGGCGGTGATGAAGAACACCTTGGCGATGGAGGTGCCGGTATAGACTAGGAAGATCGAGGACAGCGACAGGCCCATCACGGCCGCGAAGGCCCAGAACACGGCCTGCGCCGCGCCCACCGAGAGCTTGTTGATGCCGAAGCTCAGCACCAGCACGAAGGCCAGCGGGGAGAGCATGAGCACCCAGGCCAGGGGGCTCGCATAGAGCAGTTCGGCATTGGCCTGGCTGGCCATTGCCCACTGGCTGGTGAAATAGGCGACCAGGCCGGTCACCACCAGCCCGAGGCCCATATAGTTGTAGACGCGCAACATGTAGCTGCGCAGGCCCTCGTCGATGGCCAAGGCCGAGCCGGCCCGCGCATTGAGGGTCTGACGGTCATATTCAGCCATTCAGGTTTCCTTTCCCAATAGAAGCAGCGGTTCAGTGACCGCCGGGGGCAATTGGCGTTGCCACTTGCGGGGGAATATGGGGAGTGACCGGTTGATTGACAAGAAGAAATGGACGCCTGCGACACCGGGACTGGCCCGTTGAACCGATTGTGTTAGGGTCGGGGGACGAATCGCGGACCCGAGGAAGATCAGGATGCCCCGGCTGTTCACCGGCCTCGAAATCCCCGCCGATGTCGAGTTCGCCCTGTCGCTGAAGCGGGGCGGCCTGTTCGGCGCCCGCTGGATCGATCCGGAAAACTACCACATCACCCTGCGCTTCATCGGCGATGTCGACGGGCAGACCGCCGACGAGGTGGCTTCCGGCCTCGACCGGCTCTCCAATTCGCTGCAATTTCCCGTGCGGCTCACCCATCTCGACATTTTCGGCGGCGACAAGCCCCGCTCGCTGTTCGCCGGGGTCGAGCCCAGCGTGGCGCTGACCCGGCTGCAGGCGGCGCATGAACGCGTGTTGCAGCAGATCGGGCTGGCGCCCGAGGGCCGCAAATTCGTGCCCCATGTCACCCTCGCGCGGCTGCGCGGCACCGCGCCCGAGGACGTGGCCCGCTTCATCGCCGAAGCGCCGCGCTTCGAGGCGCTGAGCTTCGTCCCGGCGCGCTTCGTGCTGTTTTCCAGCCGCGATTCGGTGGGCGGCGGCCCCTATCTGGTCGAGCAGGGCTATCCGCTGGCGGCGTAGCGAAAATCCGCCCGCCCCCGGGGGCGGCGTCGGATCGCGACATTGTTAGCGCGCCGTTAACCCTTGCGGCCCAGAGCTGCCCCGTCGGCCCGGCCCATGCCCCAATGCCGCCGCCTTTGGCTTTCATTTGAGGCAAATGCCTGCTTTTTCCAGCGGGTTTGACACCTTGGTAACCATGTTCGGGCCAGACTGGGCGGGCAGCGAAGCTTTCGAACAGCAGCAAGACAAGAGGAAGAATTGGTGATGACGACGAAAACCGGCAGCCTCGCAATCGGGCTCGCGGTCGCTTCTGTCATGGCGCTGGCGCCCGCCGCCCAGGCACAGCAGGCGACCGAGCTGGGCACTTTCAACGCCTGGTCGGCCTATACCGCATCCGATCAGAGCGGGCTGTTGTGTTTCATCATTTCCGAGCCGATCCGCAGCGAGCCCTCGGGCGTCAACCGCGATCCGGTCAAGTTCCTGATCGTGCACCGCAAGGGCATGGGCTCCAAGAACGAGGTCCAGACCCAGATCGGCTATCCCTACAATACCACCGACGCCAAGGCGAGCGCCGCCGTCGACGGCAAGAGCTATGTCATGGCGGCGCGCGGCTCGACCGCCTGGCTGGCCTCGAGCGGGGACGAGCCGGGCTTCGTGTCCGCCTTCAAGGCCGGCAACCAGATGGTGGTGCGCGGCACCAGCCAGCGCGGCACCGATACGGTCGACACCTATTCGCTCGCCGGCGCCACCGCGGCGATGAACGCCATCGACGCGGCCTGCCAGTAAAGGCTTGCCCCGCCCGCGGGAAACACCCTAACTGGGCGCCGGCCCCGCCGCCGCCCGGACCCTTGCCAAGAGCCGACCAGCCATGACCCGAACCGCCCCGCTATCGCTCGCCCTCCTGCTTGCCCTCGCCGCCGCCCTGCCGGCAGAGGCGCAATCGGCGCGGGTGCTGGGCGATTTCCGCGACTGGTCGAGCTATGCGGCCGATGATGGCGGCGGCACGATCTGCTTCGCCATGACCCGGCCCAAGAGCACCGAGCCGACGCCGGCCGGCTATGGCGAGGCCTATCTCTACGTCACCAACCGGCCGGGCGAGGACGTGGCGAACGAGTTCAACGTCGTGGCCGGCTACACCTTCCAGACCGGCTCCATGGCCATCGCCCGGGTGGGCGGGCAGGAATTCCCCCTCTTCACCCAGGGCGACGCGGCCTGGCTCGACGATGCCGCCCAGGCCGCCAATCTGGCCGCCGCCATCCGCGCCGGCGCCAATATCGTCATCGAGGGCACCGCCGCCGACGGCGCGCGCATCGTCCAGACCTATTCGCTTTCCGGCGCCACCGCCGCCCAGCAGGCCACCGGCGCCGAGTGCTGAGGCGGCCCGCTCGAGTCCGCCTCCCGCCGGCGTGACTTTGCGCTTTGGCCGGTCCTGTGATATTGGCCGCCCACTTCCCGCATCCTTCGAGCTCCCGTGCCTGCCATGAGCATTGCGCTGAACCTTGACCATTCCAGTGCCGTCCGCCCCGCTTCGGCGAGCCGGCCCTCGTTGATCGGCCTCTCCAAGCACGAGCTGGCCGAAACGCTCGTCGCCCATGAGGTGGTGCCGGAAAAGGAAGCGCGCATGCGCTCGAGCCAGTTGTGGAACTGGCTCTATGTCAACGGCGTCACCTCGTTCGAGCGCATGACCAATATGGCCCGCCCGGTGCGCCAGAAGCTGGGCGACGTCTTCACGCTCGACCGGCCCGAGATCGTCAGCGAGCAGGTGTCGGTCGACGGTACGCGCAAATGGCTGTTCCGCTTCCGCGATCCGCAGAACCCCAATTTCCCGCCGGTCGAGGTGGAAACCGTCTATATCCCGGAAAGCGACCGGGGGACGCTGTGCGTCTCCTCGCAGGTGGGGTGCACGCTGACCTGCTCGTTCTGCCATACCGGCACGCAGAAGCTGGTGCGCAATCTGACGGCGGGGGAAATCCTGGGGCAGGTGCTGATGGCCCGCGAGCGGCTGGGCGATTTCCCCGGCGGCAGCCGGCCCGACGATGGCGGTCTCGTGCCGGGCGGAGAAAGCCGCGCCATCACCAATATCGTCATGATGGGCATGGGCGAGCCGCTCTATAATTACGACAATGTGAAGCAGGCCCTGCTCATCGCCTCGGCGGGCGACGGCATGGCGCTCTCGAAGCGCCGCATCACCCTCTCGACCTCGGGCGTCGTGCCCTATATCGAGCCGACCGGCCGCGAGATCGACGTCATGCTGGCCATATCGCTGCATGCGGTGCGCGACGATCTGCGCGACGTCCTGGTGCCGATCAACAAGAAATGGCCCATCGCCGAGCTGCTCGAGGCCTGCCGCACCTATCCCGGCCTTTCCAACGCCCGCCGCATCACCTTCGAATATGTGATGCTGGACGGGATCAACGACAGCGACGCGGAGGCGCGCGAACTGGTGCGGTTGCTGGCCGGCATCCCGGCCAAGATCAACCTCATTCCGTTCAATCCCTGGCCCGGCTCCAATTACGGCACCTCGCCCTCGAGCCGCATCGAGCGCTTCGCCGACATCGTCAACCGCGCCGGCTATGCCAGCCCGGTGCGCACCCCGCGCGGCCGCGACATCTTTGCCGCCTGCGGACAGCTCAAAAGCGAGAGCGAACGCCTCAGCCGCAAGGACCGCGAGGCGTTGCTGGCGTTGTAATGGCGGCGCTGGTCCCCGAGCTTTCGGTGTCCGACATCGCCGCCAGCCGGCGCTTTTATTGCGACTTGCTGGGATTTTCGGTGCGTTACGAGCGTCCCGAAGAGGGGTTTGCCTATCTGGCGCTGGGCCCGGCCGAATTGATGCTCGACCAATTGGGCAAAGGCCGGGACTGGCTGACCGGGCCATTGCAGGCCCCGTTCGGGCGGGGCGTCAATTTCCAGATCGAGGTTGCGGCCATCGATCCACTCCTCCAGCGGTTGGCCGCGGCACACGTAAAACTGTTCCAGCCGGTGGAGACGAAAACCTATCGCACCGCGACGGGCGCCCTGACGCAACGCCAGTTCTGCGTCGAGGACCCCGACGGCTATCTGCTGCGCTTCTTTGAACGGCTGATATGATCGGCCACGGGCCATTGCTGGCAATCCTGCTCCGATAGCTTATATTCGGGCAATGGAGGCATGATGAAGGTTTCCGTACAAGTCGCAGAGACGAAGCTGTCCGAACTGATCGATGCCGCCCTTTCCGGAGAGGAAGTGGTGATCGACAAGGACGGCCTGGCAGCCGTAAAAATCGTCCCGATCCAGAAATCGAAGCCATTCAAATTTGGATTGCTGGAGGGCAAGGTCGGAACGGTTCCCGACTTTTTCGAACCCATGGGTGAGGATGATCTTACTGCATGGGAAGGCGGGCCTTGAGCAGTGTGCTGCTCGATACCCATATTTGGGCTTGGTCACTCGTAAGTCCGAAAAGCCTGTCGCAGAATGCAATGGAAGCTATTGGTTCTGCTGGGAGTGTTTGTGTCAGCACGATCTCACTGTTTGAGATTGGCCAAAAAGTGCGGCTCGGCAAATGGGACGCCATGGCGCCTTATGTCGATCGGCTGATCGGACTTGCCGACGAACAGAGGGTCTCGCTGATTCCGGTATCGTCCGCGATAAGCCTCACCGCAGCGACACTGGATTGGTCCCATCGGGACCCGTTCGACCGGCTGATCTGTGCGACTGCGCTGGTGGAAGCCCTGGTGCTGATAAGTGCGGACGATGCCTTCGACAATCCAGTCATCGCGTCCCAATTGCCGGGCCGTATTCGGTAGCTATTCCGCCGCCACCCAATCCACGCTCCAGCTCCCCCGCCCCTCCTCGCCCAGCAGGTCCGCCAGGGCCGGCAGCAGCGCTGCCATTTCTGCTTCCAGCACGAAGGGCGGGTTGACCACGATCATGCCGGTGCCGTGGAGGCGCGGCGGGGTCGCGGGGCGGCGGACGCGCAGCTCCAGCCGCAATATTTTGCGGATTCCGGTGGCCTCGAGCGCCTTCACATAAGCCGCCACCTCGTCCGGCGCCTTGAGCGGATACCAATAGGCGTAGATGCCGCCGGGCCAGCGTTTGTGGGCCTTTTCGAGGCTCTGCACCATGCGCGCGAATTCACCCTTTTCCTCGAAGGGCGGGTCGACGAGGACGAGGCCGCGCTTTTCCTTGGGCGGCAAATGGGTGCCCATGGCGGCCCAGCCGTCGAGCCGCGTCACCCTGGTCTGGATGTCGCCGGCGAAATTCTCCTTCAATGCCTCGGCGTCGGCCGGATGCAGCTCCAGCGCCATCAGCCGGTCCTGTCCGCGCAGCATGTGGCGGGCGATGAAGGGCGAGCCGGGATAATAGCGCAACACGCCATCGGGGTTCTGCGCCCGCACCGCCGCGAGATAGGGTGCGGCCAGTGCCGCCGCCGCTTCGGGCAGGCCGCGCTCGACCAGGGGGGCGATGCCCTCCAGCCATTCGCCGGTGCGCTCGGCCGCATCGGCGTAAAGATCGTAGAGCCCGACCCCGGCATGGGTGTCGATGACGCGGAAGGGCGCGTCCTTGCGCGTCAGATAGGCGATAATGCGGGTGAGCACGAGATGCTTGACCACGTCGGCGAAATTGCCGGCATGGAAGGCGTGGCGGTAATTCACTTGCGGCCTTCGGTGAACAGGATGGCGGCGGCGAAGCCGGCAAACACGGCGGCGAAGCTCCAGTTGAGCGCCCGGCCCACCCATTGGCTCTCCCGCAGCGTCCGGGTCAGCCATTCGGCGAACAGGATCACCCCCACCACCACCGGCAGGGAGACGATGACGAATTCGGCGCCGAGAAAGATCAGCTTGCCCGCCGCTGCCGGGTCGCCCGCCGAGACGAATTGCGGCAGGAAGGTCACGAAGAACAGCGCCACCTTGGGATTGGTGAGATTGATGCCCAGCCCGGTGAGGAAGCTCCGGCGCAAAGGCGGGCTCTCGCCGTCCTCCCGCACCACGCTGATGCCGGTGCCGGCGCGGATCGCCTGGATGGCGAGCCATGCGAGATAGAGCGCGCCGGCGATCTTGAGCGCCCAGAACAGGGCCGGCGCGGTGACGATCAGCACCGAGATGCCCAGCGCCACCAGCAGCGTGTGCACGCCGATGCCGGTCAGCGCGCCCAGAAGGGTGACGAAACCATGCGTCCGGCCCCAGTTCATGGTGCGTGACACGAACAGCGCCATGTCCGGGCCCGGCGTCACCGCCAGCAGCAGCGCGGCCAGGGCGAAGGCGAGGATGACGGGCAGGTCGGGAACGAAGGCGGGCATGGCGGCGGTCTCGGGCAAGAATCTTGCGCGCGGACAATTGCACCAATGCGCCTGTCTGACTAGGGTGCGCCCGATTTCGGGCCGTTCCCGGCCGTCACCAAGAAGATGCGACACAATGGCGAATGACATCAGAAAAGTCGTGCTGGCCTATTCGGGCGGGCTCGATACCTCGATCATCCTCAAATGGCTCCAGGAAACCTATGGCTGCGAGGTG
Source organism: Devosia honganensis (assembly GCF_042648785.1). Lineage (NCBI taxonomy): Bacteria > Pseudomonadati > Pseudomonadota > Alphaproteobacteria > Hyphomicrobiales > Devosiaceae > Devosia > Devosia honganensis. The sequence goes on along the minus strand of NZ_JBHRYD010000001.1, from coordinate 1,058,200 downwards.
GTGACCTTCACCGCCGATCTGGGGCAGGGCGAGGAGCTGGAGCCGGCCCGCAAGAAGGCCGAGATGTTCGGCATCAAGGATATCCGCATCGAGGATTTGCGCGAGGAATTCGTGCGTGACTTCGTCTTTCCCATGTTTCGCGCCAATGCCCTATACGAGGGGCTTTATCTCCTGGGCACCTCCATCGCCCGGCCGCTGATCGCCAAGCGTCTCGTCGAGATCGCGCGGGAGACCGGGGCCGACGCCATCTCCCACGGCGCCACCGGCAAGGGCAACGACCAGGTGCGGTTCGAACTGGCCGCCAATGCGCTCGACCCCTCGATCAGGGTCATCGCGCCCTGGCGCGAATGGGACCTGATGAGCCGCACGGCGCTGATCGACTATGCCGAGAAGAACCAGATCCCGGTGCCCAAGGACAAGCGCGGCGAGGCGCCGTTCTCGGTCGACGCCAATCTGCTGCACACCTCCTCGGAGGGAAAGGTGCTGGAGGATCCGGGCATGGAAGCGCCCGACTATGTGTTCCAGCGCACCGTCGATCCCGAACGGGCCCCCGACACGCCGCAACATGTCCGGATCGGCTTCGAAAAGGGCGATGCGGTGTCGGTCGACGGGGTGCGCCTGTCCCCCGCCGGCCTGCTCGAAAAGCTCAACGAGCTGGGCGGCAGGCACGGTGTGGGCCGGCTGGACCTGGTGGAAAACCGCTTCGTTGGCATGAAGTCGCGCGGGGTTTACGAGACGCCCGGCGGCACCGTCCTCTGGCACGCCCATCGCGGCATCGAATCGATCACGCTCGATCGCGGCGCGGCCCATCTCAAGGACGAGCTGATGCCCAGATATGCCGAGCTCATCTATAACGGCTTCTGGTTCTCGCCCGAGCGCGAAATGCTGCAGGCGCTGATCGACAACAGCCAGGAATTCGTCACCGGCGAGGTCACCGTCAAGCTCTACAAGGGCTCGGCCAATGTGGTGGCGCGCACCTCGCCCTACAGCCTTTATTCGGAAGACCTCGTCACCTTCGAGGAAGGCGCCGTGGCCTATGACCACAAGGATGCCGAAGGCTTCATCCGCCTCAACGGCCTCCGGCTCAAGACCTGGGCCGCCCGCAACGCCAGGGCGCGCGACTGAGCCCCTCCCGTAGGACGCGGGCGGGCGCCGCCATGCCGGGGCGCGTCCTCATCCTCAACGGGGCGCCGCGGGCCGGCAAGTCGGCGCTGGCCCGGGCGGTGCAGGCCCAGGTGCCGGGCAGTTGGGTCAATTGGGGGGTGGACGGCTTCAACGCCGCGCTGCCGCCCGCGCTCCTGCCCGGCATCGGGCTGCGGCCCGGGGGCGAGCGGCCCGATCTCGAAACCCGTCTGCCCGGGCTGTTCGCCGGCTATTTCGCCGCCATGGCGGGGCTGGCGCGGCGCGGGCTGGACGTGGTGGCGGATCTGGGCCTGCATGCCGATTATGCCACCCCTTTCGATCCCATGACGGTGCTCCGGCGCGAGCTGGCCGGCCTGCCGGTCGTCCTCGTGGGCGTCGATTGCGCCCTCGACATCGTCATGGCCCGCCGCAATGCCGATCCGCGCGACGGTTTTTATGCCTCGGGCCCGGGCGTTCCCGCGCCGGTCGCGCGCTGGCAGGCGGCGGTCCATGAGGGCAAGCGCTATCATATGCGGCTGGACATGGGCGCGCTGACGCCCGAACAGGGGGCCGCCCGCCTGGCCCGGCTGCTGACGGGGGACGGCCCGATTGCGTAAGGCCGGCTTAATCCCGCGTTAAGCGGGGTTCACTAGCCTTCGCCCAGCGCCGAAAAATGGCTTTTGGACTGGGGGCTCCGATGCGTTCGGAAGAGGCCGTGAAACTGGGCGAGGTGGCCGAGGCGCTGCTGCTCGACGCCGCGCTCGAAAGCATCCCTTACGGGTTCTGCGTCTGGTCGCCGCAATTCCGCCTGGTGATGTGGAACAAGCATTACCGCGATTTCTACGGGTTTTCCGAGGATGCCATCCATCGCGGCATGACGCTGGAGGACATCATCCATCTCTCGGCGCGGCTGGGCAACCATCCCGGCCTCAGCCCCGAAATCTTCTACGAGAACTATACCAGCGAATTGCTGGCCAATCGCGGCGGGGAGCGCCACAAGTCGCAGGAGGTGCTGCTGGGCGGGCGCGTGGTGGAAACCGCCCATGTCTATTCCCCGCAACTGGGCTGGGTGGTGACCCATGAGGACATCACCGAGGAGATCGCGCGCTCGGAAAGCCAGCAGAAGCGCAAGCTCGAGCTGGAGCGGCAGAACATCCGGCTCGACGCGGCGGTCAACAATATCTCGATCGGGCTGTGCATGATGGATGCGCGCGGGCGGCTGGTCATCTGCAACGAGCCCTATGCGCGCATCTACAACCTGCCCATCAGCCTGTTGCGGCCCGGAACCCAGCTCGAGGACATTCTGGGACATCTGTTCGACATGGGCATGAGCGCCAGCGGCACGCGCGCGGAATATATCGCCTGGCGGCGCGAGATCATTTCCCGGCGCGAATACGGCAAGAACGTCCACGACCTCAACGGCCGCACCATATTGATGCAGCACCATCCGATGAAGGACGGGGGCTGGGTCTCGACCCATGAGGATATCACCGAGCAGCGCCAGGCCGAGGCCCGCATCCAGCATCTGGCCCGCCACGACGCGCTGACCGACCTGCCCAACCGCATCGAGTTCCTCGAGCAGATGGCGCGTACCGAGGCGGGGCTGGAGCGCGGCGAGATGGCGGCGGTGCTCTATATCGACCTCGATCATTTCAAGGCGGTCAACGACACGCTGGGCCATGCGGTGGGCGACGAGGTCATCAAGCAGGCCGCGGTGCGCCTGTGGGGCACGACGCGGGAAACCGACCTGTTGGCGCGGCTGGGCGGGGACGAGTTCGCGCTGCTGCTGCGTCCCGTCGAGGGCGTCGACGCCGCCGCGCGGGTCGCCGACCGCATCGTCAAGGCGATGCGGGCGCCGATGAATATCGGGGGCCAGCAGATCGAGATCGGCGCCAGCGTCGGCATCGCGGTGGGCCCGGGCGACGGGGCCACCACCGACCAGCTGGTCAAGAACGCCGATCTGGCGCTCTACAAGGCCAAGAGCGAGGGCCGCTCGACCTATCATTTCTTCGAGACCGGCATGGATGCCGAATTGCAGCAGCGCCGCTCCATCGAGGCGGGGCTGCGCCTCGCCATGCAGCGGGAGGAGCTGCGCCTGATGTTCCAGCCGCTGCTGGGGCTGGCGGAAGGCCGGATCACCTGCGTCGAGGCGCTTTTGCGCTGGGATCACGACGAGCGCACCGTCTCGCCGGCCGAGTTCATTCCCGTGGCCGAGGAAACCGGCCTCATCGTGCCCATCGGCGAGTGGGTGCTGCACGAGGCCTGCAGGGCGGCCGCCGCCTGGCCGGAGGAGGTGCGCGTCGCGGTCAATCTCTCGCCGGTGCAGTTCCGCCACAAGGATCTGGTGGGGCAGGTGCGCTCGGCGCTCGCCGCCACCGGGCTCGCCCCGACCAGGCTGGAGCTGGAGATCACCGAATCGCTGCTCCTGACCGACAGCGAAAGCACCATCGCGGCGCTGCATGCGCTGCGCGCCATGGGGGTGCGCATCTCCATGGACGATTTCGGCACCGGCTATTCCTCGCTGTCCTATCTGCGCTCCTTTCCCTTCGACAAGATCAAGATCGACCGCACCTTCATGCGCGACCTGACCACGCGCGGCGACAGCCAGGCCATCATCCGGGCCGTCATCGGGCTGGCGCAGGCGCTGGGCATGGCCACCACCGCCGAGGGGGTGGAAACCGAGGAGCAGCTCGCCATGGTGCGCGATCACGGCGTCTCGGAGGTGCAGGGGTTCCTGTTCTCGCCGCCGCTCAAGCCCCGGGCGCTGGCCAATCTGCTCAATTCCGGGCGGATGCGGGGCCAGGCCCGCAAAAAGGCCTCCTGAGCGGGCGCCGCGCCTTGCGCGCTCCGGCCCGCGATCGCGCCCGGCGCTATAAAACCTTGTGAAAACCGCCTCTTTGCGCTATGCAGCGCCCGACCCTGCCGAGCGGCCCCCTATCCGGCGCCGGCGCATTCATACCGCATGACCTGCCTGACCGGCCCACCAGAGAACGCTCCCGTGGGGCGGCTTCGCGGATCATGCCAACAAGGCTGATCGCTACCCATGTCCCTGCGCAACATCGCCATCATCGCCCATGTCGACCACGGCAAGACCACGCTGATCGACGTGCTGCTCAAGCAGTCCGGCGCCTTCCGCGAGAACGAACGCGTCGAGGAACGCGTCATGGACAGCGACGACATCGAGCGCGAGCGCGGCATCACCATCCTGGCCAAGATCACCTCCATCCTGTGGAAGGGCACCCGCATCAACATCGTCGACACGCCCGGCCACGCCGATTTCGGCGGCGAGGTGGAGCGCATCCTGTCGATGGTCGACGGGGTGGTGATCCTGGTGGACGCGGCCGAGGGTCCGATGCCCCAGACCAAGTTCGTGCTGTCCAAGGCGCTGGCCAAGGGCCTCCGGCCCATCGTCGCCATCAACAAGATCGACAAGGCCGACGAGCGGCACCTGGAAGTGCTGGACGAGGTGTTCGACCTGTTCGTGGCGCTCGACGCCTCCTCCGAGCAGCTCGATTTCCCCGTGCTCTACGGCTCGGCCAAGCAGGGCTGGATGGCGCTCGACCCCGCCGGCCCCCGGGAGAGCTTCGAGCCGCTGCTCGACAAGATCATCGAGCACGTGCCGGCCCCCGAGGTGGAGGAAGGCGGTTTCCGCATGCTGGTCACCACCATCGAGCGCAATCCGTTCCTGGGGCGCATCCTGACCGGCCGCATCGCCGCCGGCACGGTCAAGGCCAACGATCCGGTGCACACGCTCAACCGCGAGGGCAAGGAGGTCGAGAAGGGCCGCATCTCCAAGGTGCTGGCCTTTCGCGGCCTCGAGCGCAGCCCCATCGAAATGGGCGAGGCGGGCGACATCGTCGCCATTGCCGGGCTCGAGACCTCGACCGTGGCCGACACCATCTGCGCCCCGGCGATCGCCGAGCCCATCGCCGCCCGTCCCATCGACCCGCCCACCCTGTCGGTCACCTTCCGCATCAATGACGGGCCGCTGGCCGGGCGCGAGGGCGACAAGGTGCAGTCGCGCGTCATCCGCGAGCGGCTGCTGCGCGAGGCCGAGGGCAATGTGGCCATCCGCGTCACCCCCGGCGCCGACGGCGACAGTTTCGACGTCGCCGGGCGCGGCGAATTGCAGCTCGCCGTGCTCATCGAGAACATGCGCCGCGAGGGGTTCGAGCTCACCATCGGGCGCCCGCGCGTGCTGTTCAAGGAGGAGGACGGGCAGCGCCTCGAGCCGGTCGAGGAAGTCATCATCGACGTCGACGACGAGTTCACCGGCACGGTGGTGCAGAAGCTCACCGAGCGCCGCGGCGAATTGACCGATATGCGCCCCTCGGGCATCGGGCGCACCCGCATCACCCTGGTGGTGCCGACGCGGGCCCTGATCGGCTACCAGCCCGAACTGCTCTCGGACACGCGCGGCACGGCGATCTTCAACCGCCTGTTCCATTCCTTCGTGCCCTATAAGGGAGACCTGCCGGGGCGGCGCACCGGGGTTCTGATCTCCAACGCCACCGGCCAGGCCGTCGCCTATGCGCTGTGGAACCTGGAGGAGCGCGGCCCGATGATGATCGATCCGGGCGTCGACATATATGAGGGCATGATCATCGGCGAGCATTCCCGCGAGAACGACCTCGAGGTCAATCCGCTCAGGGGCAAGCAGCTCACCAATATCCGCACCACCTCCAAGGACGAGGCGGTGCGCCTCACCCCGCCCAAGAAGCTCACCCTCGAACAGTCGCTGGGCTATATCGCCGAGGACGAATATGTCGAGGTGACGCCCAAATCCATCCGCCTGCGCAAGATCTGGCTCGATCCGCACGAGCGCAAGCGCCAGAGCCGCGCCGCCAAATCGGCTTGACCTGCCGTTAGGGTCTGGCTGCTAATGTCCACCGCGTCATTGCCCGGCTCGTCCGGGCAATGCATTTTCGGGGCCCGGCACGGACCGCCGGATGCGCCCGGCGGTGACGATGGAAGCAGGAGTATCTCCATATGACCGACTGGATCATCCAGACCATCACCGATCTGGGCTATGTCGGGATTTTTCTCGTCATGCTGGCCGAATCGCTGTTTCCGCCCATTCCCTCCGAGCTCATCATTCCCTTTGCCGGCTTCGCCGCCGCCAATGGGCAGCTCGACCTGTTCTGGGTGCTGTTCACCGCCACTTTGGGGGCGGTGGTGGGCATGCTGCCCTGGTATTTCGCCGGGCGCCTGTTCGGGCTCGAGCGGGTGCGCTGGCTGGCCGACCGCTATGGACGCCTCGTCACCATGAATGCCGGCGAGATCGACGTGGCGGTGGGGTTCTTCCGCCGCTACGGCCCGGCCATCGTGCTGTTCGGGCGGCTGCTGCCGATCATCCGTACGCTGATCTCCATTCCCGCCGGCCTGTCGCGCATGCGCCTGCCGGTGTTCCTCGCCGCCTCGGCCACCGGGGCGCTGGTCTGGAACATCTTCCTCACCATGGCCGGCTATATCCTGCACGAGCATTACGAGCTGATCGAGATCGTGCTCGATCCGCTCAGCTACGGGGTGCTGGCCGCGGTGGTGCTGCTCTATCTGTTCCGCGTCGCCACCTGGAAGCCGAGCCGGGCCGGGCGGTAGCACGGACCCCGCCTCGCAGAATGCGAGACCCCTTGCATTCTGCCTCGCGGATTTGCGCCGCCTTCGGGCAAAATTCACCCTTGCGCAACCTTTGGCCGCGGCCTTGCCGGCCCCGCGCCGCTGGCACGCTTCCTGCAAGAACGGGTGTGTCCGGAAAGGAAGTTCTGCGTACCGGGCAGTCAGTCATTGGGGCTCCGCATCGCCAGTACGGTGCGGAGCCCCGGGCTTGTCCCCTGAAAGCGGATCGCGATCTTCCCGATTCGCTCCATCCGCTCTAATGTCCCGTTCGCTCGCATGTCCACGCCCTGGAACCGGTGTCGCGGACATGCTCGGAATAGTCCTGACCCTCGCTTCCGGAGACGCCCATGCGCGCCGTGCTCGACCTCATCCTGATCCTCCTGCAGCTCTATTGGTGGGTGCTGCTCATCATGATCGTCATGAGCTGGCTGATTTCGTTCAATGTCATCAATACGCGCAATCAGTTCGTGGCCACGGTCTGGCGGGTGATCAACCAGCTCACCGAGCCGGTGCTGAACCCGATCCGGCGCTTCATGCCGAATTTCTCCGGCCTCGACCTGTCGCCGCTGGTGGCCTTCCTCATCATCTTCTTCATCCAGTCGCTGATCGGCTATTACCTCTATCCCGCCGTTGTCCGCGCCGGCATCTGACTGGTTCCGGGCCGGCGCGTCGGGCCTGCGGCTGCATTTGCGGGTCACGCCCAATGCCGGGCGCGACGCCATCGAGGGGGTGGAGCGGCGCGATGACGGGCTGGCGGTGCTGCGGGTGCGCGTCGCCGCTGTGCCCGACCGGGGCAAGGCCAATGCGGCGGTGATCGCGCTGCTGGCCCGGGCGCTGGGCGTGCCCAGGTCCAGCCTCTCCATCGCCAGCGGCGAGACCGGCCGCCTGAAGACCCTCGCCCTGTCCGGCGATGCCGCCGAACTGGCGATCCGCGCCCGCAAGCTGGGCTGAGCCCTGTCCGCCCCGCGGCATTTCATCGCGATATCCATTGCTTAAGCCCGCAATCGGGTTAATCTGCGCCCTTGGAAGGGGCCCGATGGAGGGCGGGTGACGGACCGGGCGGCAAGACCCGGCCGGGCCGGCGCGGACCCCCGAAGCACATTTCGAGGGACTTTCTTATGGATCTGGCACTTTGGCTGATCGTTCTGTGTGGCGGTCTGTCTATCGTTTATGGCGTGCTGACGACGCAGGGGCTGATGAAGGCCGATGCGGGCTCGGCGCGGATGCAGGAGATTTCGGCGGCGGTGCGCGAAGGCGCCTCGGCCTATCTCAGGCGCCAATACACCACCATCGCCGTGGTCGGCGTCGTCATTCTCATCGCCGCCTGGCTGCTGCTGGGCGTCTATGCCGCCATCGGCTTCCTGATCGGGGCGGTGCTGTCGGGCGCGGCCGGCTTCATCGGCATGAACGTTTCCGTGCGCGCCAATGTGCGCGTGGCGCAGGCGGCGGTGGGCTCGCTAGGCAAGGGGCTCGACCTGGCCTTCAAGTCCGGCGCGGTCACCGGCATGCTGGTGGCGGGGCTGGGCCTTCTGGGCGTGACGCTCTATTTCATCGTCCTCACCCGCTTCGTCGGTCTCGCATTCAACGATCGCGACGTCATCGATTCGCTGGTGGCGCTGGGCTTCGGCGCCTCGCTGATCTCCATCTTCGCCCGGCTGGGCGGCGGCATCTTCACCAAGGGCGCCGATGTGGGCGGGGACATGGTGGGCAAGGTCGAGGCCGGCATTCCCGAGGACGATCCGCGCAATCCCGCCACCATCGCCGACAATGTGGGCGACAATGTCGGGGACTGCGCCGGCATGGCGGCGGACCTGTTCGAAACCTATGTGGTCACCATCGTCGCCACCATGGTGCTGGCCGCCATCATCCTGCCCGAGGCCTACCGGCTGATCGGCATGGTGCTGCCGCTGGCCATTGGCGGGGCCTGCGTGGTCACCTCGATCATCGGCACCTATTTCGTCAAGCTGGGCGCCGACAACAACATCATGGGGGCGCTCTACAAGGGCGTCGTCGCCTCGGGCGTGCTGTCGCTGGTGGCGCTGCTGCCGGTGCTCTGGCTGCTGTTCGGCGACATGAACGCGGTCATCGACACCGCCGACAAGAGCTTCACCCCCTGGCACCTGTTCTGGTGCGGCGCGGTGGGCCTGGTGATCACCGGGCTCATCATCGTCATCACCGAATACTATACCGGCACCGGCCGGCGCCCGGTCAATTCCATCGCCGAGGCCTCGGTCACCGGCCATGGCACCAATGTCATCCAGGGGCTGGCGGTATCGCTGGAATCGACGGCGCTGCCGGCGCTGGTCATCATTGCCGGCATCATCGTCACCTATTCGCTGGCGGGCCTGTTCGGCATCGCGGTGGCGGTCGCCACCATGCTGGCGCTGGCCGGCATGATCGTGGCGCTCGACGCGTTCGGCCCGGTCACCGACAATGCCGGCGGCATCGCCGAGATGGCCGGGCTCGACGCCTCGGTGCGCCAGAACACCGACGCGCTCGATGCGGTGGGCAATACCACCAAGGCGGTCACCAAGGGCTATGCCATCGGCTCGGCAGGCCTGGGCGCGCTGGTGCTGTTCGCTGCCTATACCGAGGACCTCAAGCACTATTTCGCCGATCTGGCGGTCAGCTTCGACCTCGCCAATCCCTATGTGGTGGTGGGGCTGCTGTTCGGGGGGCTGCTGCCGTTCCTCTTCGGGGGCATGTCGATGACGGCGGTGGGCCGTGCCGCGCAGGCGGTGGTGGTGGAGGTCCGGCGCCAGTTCAAGGAAAAGCCGGGTATCATGGAAGGCACGGAAAAGCCCGATTACGGCCGGGCGGTCGACATGCTGACCAAGGCGGCGATCAAGGAAATGGTGGTGCCCTCGCTGCTGCCGGTGCTCTCCCCGATCGTGGTCTATGTCGTCATCCTGTGGATCGCCGGCCAGGCCAACGCCTTCTCCTCGCTGGGGGCCATGCTCATGGGCGTCATCGTCACCGGGCTCTATGTCGCCATCTCGATGACGGCGGGCGGCGGCGCCTGGGATAATGCCAAGAAGAGCTTCGAGGACGGGTTCACCGACAGCCAGGGCGTCACCCACCAGAAGGGCTCGGAGGCGCACAAGGCCTCGGTCACCGGCGACACCGTCGGCGACCCCTATAAGGACACCGCCGGCCCGGCGGTGAACCCGATGATCAAGATCACCAATATCGTCGCCCTGCTGCTGCTCGCCGTACTGGCGCGCATGGGCGGCTAGAGCATCGGACCGAAAAGTGCGAAGCGGTTTTCGGACTGGTCCGATGCGATCATAAACAGATCGAGCGCTCCAGGCCTGATCCGCCGACAAGCCGCGCCACCCGGTTCTTCCGGGTGGCGCATGCCGCTCAGGCCTTTTTCGCCATCTCGATGGAATCGAGGATCACCTTGCGGGCCTCGTCGATGCCGCCGATGCGGTCGATGCGGGCCCATTTGCCGGGCTCGAGGTCCTTGTAGTGGGTGAAGAAGTGCTTGACCCGCTCGAGCTGGATCTCGGGCAGGTCGCCGATATCGGAGATGGCGTCGTACATGCGGGTCAGCTTGGAGACCGGCACGGCGATGATCTTCTCGTCCTGGCCGCCATCGTCCTCCATGAACAGCACGCCCACCGGCCGGCTGCGCACCACGGCGCCGGGCACCAGCGGGCGCGAGTTCATCACGATCACGTCGAGCGGATCGCCGTCGCCGCACAGCGTATGGGGCACGAAGCCGTAATTGCCCGGATAGCGCATCGGCGTATAGAGGAAGCGGTCGACGAACAGCGCGCCGGACGCCTTGTCGATCTCGTATTTGATCGGTTCGCCCCCCAGGGGCACTTCGATGATGACGTTGAGGTCGTCGGGCGGGTTCTTGCCGATGGAAATCGCGTCGATATTCATGTTGTCTTTATTGGTGGTTCGGGAAGGGGACGGAACTGGGCAGGTTCTGCCCATAACCGCCCCCTAAAGGCAAGGCGCAATTGTGCGTGACCGGCGCTGCGGCCGCCCCTATTTGACGATCAGCACCGGGATGGGGGAGCGGGCCAGCACTTCGGCGGCCTGGCTGCCCAGCAGCAGCCGTCCCAGCCCCCGCCGGCCATGCGAGCCCATGACGATGAGGTCGCAGCCGCGTTCGGCCGCGATGTCCACGATGGTGTCGGCGGGGCGGCGGCGCGGCAGGTGCAGGGTCTCGATGGCGACGCCGGCGGCTTCGGCCCGCTGCCGTGCGGCGGCGAGGAGCCGTTCGGCCTCGGCGGCATAGCTCTGCTCGAGGCGGGCGACAATGGGGCCGGCATCGATGGTGCCGAACCCGCCCGAGCCGATGCCGGTGCTGACCGGGTCGGTGGCGGTCAGCACCAGCACCCTGGCGCCATGGCTGCGGGCGAGGTCCAGCGCGGATGCGAGGGCCCTGTCGGCCGGTTCGGATCCATCGGTGGCGATCAGCAGGTTCTTGAACATCGGCAGGTCTCCTTCTGCGTCATTCTGGCATTTCCGGTGCGGCGGCATGTTGATCTGGATCAGACGGGGCGGCGGCGCGCGAAAGTGGCCGGGAGGCGATGGGATGGTGGTCCGGATGCTAACGATGTGCTGGCGTTCGCGCCATCATTGGCTCGATATGTGGCCGCGTATCTGGTTGCGCAGGGCGGTGCGGTCGCGGGCGGAGACGCCGATCAGCTCGGCGATGCGCCAGACCATGTTGTCCTCGAGCTCGTGGTTCTTGCGGTCGGCGAAAACCACCGTCCACATCATGCGCACGATCTCGATGCGGTCTTCCAGCTCCAGCCGGGTCAAGTCCTTGGTGAACTTGTAGAAATCGACGGCCTCGGCGTCCCGCCGGGCGGCCTCGCGCAGCAATCTGTCCACGGCGGCCGCATCGAGGCCATAATGGTCCATCAGCACGCCGCGGATGGCCTCGCGCTCGGGCTCGCGTATGGAGCCGTCCACGGCCGCCAGATGCACCAGCAGCGCGGCCACGGCCAGTTTGGGGTCATGCGGGTCGGCCGGCGGCTCGGTCTTGCCGAACAGGCGGGTCAGGGCCTCGAACATGGCGGTGGGTTCCGTCGTCGATGGTCTTCGGGTCGCGCGCCGGGCGGCAGGCGCACCGACACTCAGCCATCCGCCGCGCCGGCTCAATGGCCCGGCGCCGATTTGGCGCGCTCTTGTCGGGGGCTGATGCAGCCGGGACACACCGGATGAGAAGGGACTCGACTCCGGGCGGATTCGGAGTCTAAATGTTCCTGTTTTGTTCTTAACTGCGGTCGTGTCATGCACAGTTCAGGCCAGCAATCGCGGCTTGCCGCCTTGCGGGCGGTCATCGCCGATATCGAGCGCAAGCCGGCGCTGCTGGAGCGCCGGGCAGGGTTCGAGCCCGAAGCGGATGGCGGTTTCCCGGCCCTTGGCGGCGGGCTGGTGCAGGAGGTGTTCACCGATGCCGCGCGCAATGGCGGGGCGAGCCTCGCCTTCGCGCTGGGGCAGGGGCAGGCCCTGCTGACCGCCCGGCGGCCGGCCCTGCTCTATCTGCAACTGATTGGGGACGAACAGTTTTTCGGCCTGCCCTATGGCCCGGGACTATGGGGCTTCGGCTTCGATCCGGCCCGGCTGGTCATGGTGCGGGCGCAGGATATGGCCGAACTGCTCTGGGCCACCGAGGAGGCGCTGGCCTGTACGGCGGCGGCGGCCATCGTGACCGATATCGGCGGGGCCCCCGGGCCGCTCGATTTCACCGCCAGCCGGCGCCTCGGCCTGCGGGCGGTCGAAAGCGGCACCTCGTTGTTTTTGCTGCGCTATGGGCGTGCGCGCGCGCCCAGCGCGGCGCATCTGCGCTGGCATCTCTCGCCCCGGGCCAGCGGCTCGGGGGCCTTTGACCGCCGGGCGCCGGGCGCTTGGCGCTGGCAGGTCCGGCTCGAGCGCGGCGCGAGGATCAAGCATCGGGGCGAATGGCTCCTGGAATGGACGGAAAATGGTTTTGCAACGCTCCCTGTTCGGTCCGGACAACCGCAGCGGCGCCGCGACGGAGCGGCGCTTTCTGGTGCTGTTCCTGCCGCATTGGCCGACCGATTATCTCAAACGGCATGATCCCGGGCTCAAGGCGCCGCTGGCGCTTTACGAGCGGGTCAAGGGCGGTCTGCGCCTGGCGGCGCTCGATATGGAGGCGATGCGGCTCGGCCTGCGTCCGGGCCAGAACCTGGCCGATGCGCGGGCGCAGGTGCCCGATCTGGGCGTGCGGGAACTGGACCGGGATTTTTTCGAAAGCGCCTTCGCCGATTTCGCCGACTGGCACTCCAATGCCAGCCCGCTGGTCTCGGTCCTCACCGACGCCGCGCCCTATGGCGATCTGGTGCTCGACATCACCGGGGTGGCGCATCTGTTCGGCGGCGAGAACGCCATGCTGCGGCATTTGCTCGTCCGCCTGCGGGCCCTCGGCTATGCCGCCGCCGGGGCCGTCGCCTCCACGATCGGGGCGGCCTGGGGGGTGAGCCATTTCGCCCGCAGCCAGGTGGTGGCGCCCGCCGCGCTGGAGGCCAGTGTCGATGCCCTGCCGGTGGCGGCGCTGCGGCTCGGGGACAGGCAGATCGCGACCCTGGCCCAGATGGGCCTCAAATTCGTCGGCGACCTGCGCAGCCGGCCGCGCAAGCCCTTGCAGGCCCGGTTCGGCGCCTCCCTGCTCACCCGTCTCGACCAGGCCTATGGGCTGGTCGCGGAGCGCATGGCGCCGCGCCTGCCCGTGCCCGAGCATTTCGTCGAACGGCGCCTTGCCGATCCGATCGCCCTCCTGGACGATGTGCTGATGGTCGCCCATGACCTCGCCGTGCAGCTGGGCTGCCGTTTCGAGGCCGAGGGGCTGGGGGCGCAGGCCTTTCACCTGTTTTTGTACCGGGTCGACCACAAGGTAATGTCGCTTTCGCTCAATGCGGCGCGGCTGACGCGCGACCCGGCCCATATCGCCGAGCTTTTCCGCCAGCGCGCCCGGCGGCTGGAGGGCGAATACGATGCCGGTTTCGGCATCGACATGGTGCGGCTGGCCGCCAGCTCCCTCGACCGGCTCGAGGCGGTGCAATACGGCGCCTTTGCCGCTCCGAGCGGGGAGGAGGACCTCGATCGGCTGCTCGACCGGCTGGCCAGCCGGCTGGGCGCCGGGGCGGTGCTGCGCAGCCAGTTCGTCGCCAGCCATGTGCCCGAGCGGGCCGTGCGGCTGGTGCCGGCCGTGACGATGGCGGCGGCCGGCATTCCCCCGGACCTGCCCCGGCGCCACAGGCCGCTGCGCCTGCTGCCCGTGCCCGAAAACGTGGCGATCAATGCCGAAGTGCCCGATGGCCTGCCCGCCTCGATGGTCTGGCGGCGGCAGGCTTATCGGCTGGTGCGGGCCGCCGGCCCCGAGCGGCTGGGGGCCGAATGGTGGCGCAGCGGCGAGCGCCTGCAACTGGCGCCGCCGCCGCCGGAAACAGAGGATTCCGGCATGGCGGACCAGGACCGGCCCTTCGTTGCCGACCTGCCGATCTTCGATCCGCTGGCGGGCACGCGGGACTATTATGCCGTCGAGGACGAGGAAGGCCGGCGCTTCTGGGTGTTCCGGCAGGGTTTTCATAGGAGGGAGCGCCCGGCCTCCTGGTATCTGCACGGGTTTTTTCCATGAGCGCGGTTCTCCCCTTTCCCGGCATCAAAAGCGCGGCGCCGGCCATATCCGCGCCGCCTCCGGCCTATGCGGAACTGATCGTCACCAGCAATTTCTCCTTCCTGCGCGGCGGCTCCCATCCCGAGGAACTGGTGGCGGCCGCCATGCAGATGGGCCTTGCGGCCCTGGGATTGTGCGACCGCAACAGCTTTGCCGGGGTGGTGCGCGGCTATGTGGCGGCACGGGACAACCAGGCCCTCAATCCGGCGTTCCGCTATCTGGTGGGGGTGCGGCTCTGCTTTGCCGACGGCACGCCCGACATCGTCGCCTATCCTTGTGACAGGGCGGCCTATGGCCGGCTGTGCAAGCTGCTGACGCTGGGGAACAGGCGGGGCGAGAAGGGCAGGCCGCGGCTGGTCTTCGACGACCTGTTCGGCGCGGGCCATCCGGTTTCGGAAGCCGAGCAGGGGCCGGTGGAGGATTTTTCGCAAGGCCAGCTCTTCATCCTCATGCCCGACGAGACGGATTGGGGCCTGACCGGCAAGGTGTTGGACCGGCTCGCCCGGCAGGCGGCGGGCCGGGTCTGGGTTGCGGGCACGCCGCGTTTCGATGGCGGGGACCGGGCGCGGCTCGCCCGCATCGACGCGCTGGCCCGGCGCCATGACGCCCGCATGATCGCCAGCAACGACGTCTTTTATCACGAGCCGGACCGGCGCATGCTCCTCGACGTGGTGACCTGCATCCGCGAGCACGTCACCCTGGAGGAGGCCGGCTTCCGCCTCAGCGCCAATGCGGAGCGGCATCTCAAGCCGCCGCGCGAAATGGCCCGGCTTCTCGCCGATTACCCCGATGCCATCGCCCAGACGCGGGCCTTCGTCGAGCGCATCGCCTTCTCGCTCGGCCAGCTGGAATATAATTATCCCGAGGAAACCACGGGAACGGGCGAAACGGCCCAGCAGACCCTGGAGCGCCTGACCTGGGCCGGCGCGGCGAAACGCTTTCCCGAAGGCGTGCCGCCCGAGATCGCCGCGACCATAAGAAAAGAGCTGCGGCTGATCGGGGAAAAACTCTATGCCGCCTATTTCCTCACCGTGCACGACATCGTCCATTTCGCCCGCTATGAGCGCGGCATATTGTGCCAGGGGCGAGGGTCGGCGGCCAATTCCACGGTCTGCTATTGCCTCGAGATCACCGAGGTGGACCCGCGCAAGGCCAATCTGGTCTTCGGGCGCTTCATCTCCACCGAGCGGGACGAGCCGCCCGATATCGACGTCGATTTCGAGCACGAACGGCGCGAGGAGGTGATGCAATATGTCTATCGGAAATATGGCGGCAGGCGCACCGGGCTGACGGCCAATGTCATCTGCTACCGCTCCCGCAGCGCCATAAGGGAAACGGCCAAGGCGTTCGGGATTTCGGACGACACCATCGCCGCCCTCAACCAGCTCCATTGGGGCTGGGGCAGCAAGCTCGACCTCAAGGATCTGGCCGGTCTCGGCTTCAACCCCCACGATCCGGTCTTTGCCCAGATGTTCGAGGTGGCCAGAGTGCTGCGCGGTTTTCCGCGCCATCTCTCCCAACATGTGGGCGGCTTCGTCATCACGCGGGATTCGCTGGAAAGCCTGGTGCCGATCGGCAAGTCCGCCATGGACAGCCGCACCATCATCGAATGGAACAAGGACGATATCGACGCCCTCAAGATCCTCAAGGTCGACATATTGGCGCTGGGCATGCTGACCTGCCTCAGGCGCGCCTTCGGATTGATGAAAGATCATTACGGACGCAAGGTGGAGCTGGCCGGCCTGCTGGCCGAGGAATATGCGCATCCCGACCGCGCCAGGCCGGTCTATGAGATGACGCACCGGGCCGATACGATCGGAGTGTTCCAGATCGAAAGCCGGGCGCAGATGACCATGCTGCCGCGCCTGAAGCCGGAAAAATTCTACGACCTGGTGATCGAGGTCGCCATCGTGCGGCCGGGGCCGATCCAGGGCGGCATGGTCCATCCCTATCTCAGGCGCCGCGAGGGCACCGAACCGTGGCGGGCCGACCCCGCCGATCCGCTCGACAAGGTGCTGGAAAGGACGTTGGGCATTCCCCTGTTCCAGGAACAGGCCATGCAGATGGCCATTGTCGGGGCCGGATTCACCCCCGACGAGGCCGACCAGTTGCGCCGGGCCATGGCCGCCTGGCGCCGCACCGGCAGGATCGAGATCTTCAAGAAGCGGTTCATCTCCGGGATGATGAAAAATCCCCGGCGCCGATACAGCGAGGAATTCGCCCGGCGCTGCTTCTCGCAGATCGAGGGTTTTGCCGAATACGGCTTTCCCGAAAGCCATGCGGCCAGTTTCGCGCTGCTGGTCTATGCCTCCTGCTGGCTCAAATGCCATTATCCGGACGTGTTCGCCTGCGCGCTGCTCAATTCGCAGCCCATGGGGTTTTACGCGCCCAGCCAGATCGTGCGCGACGCCATCGAGCATGGTGTCGAGGTCCGGCCCGCCGACATCAATCTTTCCCGCCTCGACTGCACGCTGGAAGACGATGGCTGGGCCATAAGGGACCATATCCATGCCCGGCATGGCGCGATGGTTCCGCACATAAAATCGCAAAAGGCGCTGCGGCTCGGCCTGCGCCAGGTCGAAGGGCTGGCGAAAAAGGATATCGAGATCGTCATCGACCGGCGGGGCGGAGGCTATGGCTCCGTCTGCGACCTCTGGCTGCGCACCGGCGTCTCCATCGCCAGCCTCGAAAAACTGGCGCGGGCGGATGCTTTCGCGTCGCTGGGGCTGAGCCGCCGCGACGCGCTCTGGGCGGTCCGGGGACTGGAGGGCACGCATGGCGCTGAAACCCTGCCGCTTTTCGCCGCCACGACCGCGGCGGGAAGCGGCGCGGCGGAAGAGCCGGCCGCGCTGCCGCCCATGCAGAAAGGCGAGGAGGTGATCCAGGATTATGCGACGCTATCCCTGTCGCTCAAGGGCCACCCGGTACAATTCCTGCGCCCGATGCTCATGGCGCGCGGCACCACCAAGGCAGGCAATCTGCCCTCCATCCCCTCGGGCCTGCGCATCGAAATGGCCGGACTGGTCCTGGTGCGCCAGCGTCCTGGAACGGCCAGCGGGGTGATCTTCGCCACGCTGGAGGACGAGACCGGCATCGGCAATGTCGTCATCTGGCCGAAAGTCTTCAAAGCCCATCGCAAGATCGTGCTGTCGAGCCGCCTCCTGGCGGTCCGGGGAAAAGTGCAATCCGAAAAGGGGGTGATCCATATCATCGCCGAGACCATGGAGGATCTGACGCCGCATCTGCTCGATCTCGCCCATGGCAGGAGGGTGGACGAGGAAGGGCGCGACCGCCATGGCCGGAGGGAGATGGAACAGGCGAGGCAGCAGGCCTATGCGGCCCTGCCCGGAGGCCGGAACTTTCACTAAAGGCGCTTGTCCGGTCAGGCCGGGGCGCGCTCCAGCAGGCGGTCGATCTCGCCGGCAAGGGCGATATCCTTGGCGCTGATCCCGCCGGCGTCGTGGGTCGAGAGGCTGATTCGCACCGTCGAATAGGAATTGGACCAGTCGGGATGATGGCCCTCCTTTTCGGCCAGCAGCGCCACCTGCGTCATGAAGGCGAAAGCCCGGGAGAAATCGGGAAAGCCGAACTCCCGCGTGATGGCGTTTTCCGCCGCGTCATGGCGCCATTGCGGCAGTTTCGCCAAAGCTTCGTCCCGCTCCGCGGATGCAAGTTTTTCGACCATGGATGTCTCCTATCCGTCCCAACCGGTTAAGCCCGGATTTACCTTTTGCGCAGGATTGGACCGGCAAACCCGGCCCCGAACCGCAACCGCAACATCATCTTAACTGCCGCCGGTTCCATCTGCTCGCTCGTACGCCCGCTGAAACGAGACCAACGCCATCATGCGTCAAAAGCTCCACCGCCAAGGGAAATGGCCTTGTCGGTCCCCTCGACCGGGGAAGGATTTTCCCTGCGTGGGCAGGGAGAGCTGACATGTTCGAGGCCGCGCACAAGATTCTTCCGCCCGTCGACTATGTCTCGATGATTCGTTCGCTCTATGCGGATCGCCGCTCCATGTTGCTGGGCGCCTTCGGCTCGGCGCTGGCCGCAGCGGTGGCGGCGCTGGAGGCGAACTCGGCCATATTGGGCGTCATCGCCGGCCTGTTCGTGCTGAACGGCGTCATGCGCAATGTGGACATGCGCGCCTTCGACCGGGTGGAGCTGGCCGACGACGATGTCGAGGAGGCGCGGCGCTGGGAGTGGCGCGCCACGCTGGGTGCCGCATCCATCGCCCTGCTCTATGGCGCGTGGTGCATGATCAGCTTCTGGATCGTGGACGATGCCTTTGCCGAGCTGACCGCGGCGAGCGTCTCGGTATCGGTGCTGGTGGGCGTGTCACAGCGCAACTTCGCCATCGACCGGCTGATGACCATCCAGGTCCTCCTCATCGCCCTGCCGCTGGTGCTCGGCCTGCTGCTGGTGGGCAATATCTATTATGCCCTGCTGACCCTGCTGCTGCTGCCCTTCTTCATCAGCCTGAGGCGGATCGCCGGCAATTCCCGCGACATATTCCTGCGCGCCGTGCACGGGCGGATAGAGGCCGCTTCGCTGGCGACGCAGCTGGACGCGGCGCTCGACACGCTCGATCATGGCCTCATGATGCTGGACGGCAATGGCATCATCGAAGTGGTCAATGCGCGGGCGCTCGACGCCTTCAGGATGGGCGACGCCGATGCCTGGATCGGCCGGCCTTTCAGCAGATTGTGCACCAAAGTGGTCGGGACCGGGCGCCTCTCCCGGATGGCCTGCGACCAGATCGTCTCCCTGATCGAGGCCGGCTCCAACGGCAAGGTGCTGCTGACCGCCGTAACCGGCGGCTATTACGAAGTCTCGGTGTCCTCGCGCGACGACAAGACGGTGCTGCTGTTCGAGGACATCTCGGCCCGGATCGTGGCGGAGGAGCGCATCAGCTACATGGCGCGCTACGACGCCCTGACCAATCTGCCCAATCGGGCCTATTTCGCCGAGCAGGTGGCCGAGGCGCTGGCCGACCGGCCGAAGGGGCACGCCGCCCTCTTCGTCATCGATCTCGACGATTTCAAGCATGTCAACGACACGATGGGCCATCTGGCGGGTGATCAGCTGCTGAGCGAGGTGGGCCGCCTGCTGCCCCGGATTTTCGGGGAAAACGCTATTTGCGGCCGCCTGGGCGGGGACGAATTCGTGGCCTTCCGGGCCTTTGTCGAGGATGCGGGGCAGGCGCAGGATTATGCCGATCGGCTGCTTGGGGCGATGCGGGAAGGATTTTCCATACCGGGACGGCGGATCGACATGAGCGTCAGTATCGGGCTGGCGGCATCCGACGATCCGTCCGAAGACCTCGAGACCATGATGATCAAGGCCGATCTCGCCCTTTACGAGGCCAAATCGGGCGGCAAGGGCCGGGTCGTCCAGTTCCACGAGCGCATGGACACCGAATACAAGATGCGCCAGCAGCTCAAGCTGGATCTCAAGACGGCCATCGACGAGGGCCGGCTGAAACTCGCCTATCAGCCGATCATCAATCCGCGCACCAACCGGATCGCCGGCTGCGAGGCCCTGGCGCGCTGGACCCATCCGCTATACGGGCCGATCTCGCCCACGACCTTCATCCCCATCGCCGAGGAAACCGGGATGATCACCGATCTGACCGCCTTCGTGCTGTCGGCGGCGACGCGGGATTGCCGTGCCTGGCCGGGCGATATCTCAGTCGCCGTCAACATCTCGGCGCGGGACTTCCGCGCCTGCGACGTCGAGGAACTGGTCACCGGCGTGCTGGAAAACACCGGGCTGCCGGCGGTACGCCTCGAGATCGAGGTCACCGAGACCGCACTCATCGAGGAGCAGGAGGCGGCCGGTGCCGCCCTGCAATCGCTGCATCGCCTGGGCGTGGGCATTGCGCTCGACGATTTCGGCACGGGCTATTCCTCGCTCAGCTATCTGCGCTCCATGCCCTTTACCAAGCTCAAGATCGACCGCAGCTTCGTCGCCGATATCGAGACCGATCCGGAGGCCCTGCGCCTGCTCACCAATGTCGCCCAACTGGGCAAGGACCTCTCCCTGCAGATCACGGTCGAGGGCGTGGAAACGGATGGCCAGCTGGCCATCATCACCGGCAAGACCGGGGTGGATTTCGTCCAGGGTTTCCTTTACGGCCCGCCGCTCAGCTTCGATGCGATGACGCGCCTGCTCGCTTCGCACTATCCAAGCGGCGCCGTGCCCGAGCTGCGGCTGGTGGCGTCGCGGAAATAGCGGCCCCGTTTCCGAAATTAACCATCTTGCACGCTCAACCTTCTGCAAGGGTTAATCATTTGTTAACGTCGGTTAATCAGGTCCTAATGCCACGGAAGCAGAATGGTCATCGACCCCGACAGTGCGGCGGCAGCGCGTGCGGGAGCGCCTTCGCGGTTTTCCGACAGTTTGATGGATGTCCTGGATCGGGTCAGCTATGCCCGGGTCGATCCGGGCGTGATCGACGATCCGATCTATAGACTGCGCTATCGCGCCTATACGCGCGAAGGCTTCATGGATCACAATCCCGAAGAAATCTGCATCGACGATCTGGATGAAACGCCCAACGGCATGAGCTTCGGCATCTATATCGACGGGGCGCTGGTGAGCTCGATCCGGCTGCATCATCTGACGCGGGAGCATCGGGCCTCGCCCAGCATGAAGGTGTTTCCCGACGTGCTGGGGCCGATGCTCGACCGCGGCATGACCTTCATCGATCCGAGCCGCTTCACCGCCGATCACGAGGCCTCGCTCGCCTATCCGGCCATGCCGTTCCTGACCTTGCGCATCGCCGCCATGGCCTCGGTGCATTTCGCGGTCGACCAGTGCCTGGCGCTGGTGCGGCCGGAGCACGGGCCCTTCTACAAGCGGGTTTTCGGTTCGGAGCAGATCGGCGAAACGCGCGCCTATCCCGGCCTTTACTTCCCGGTCGCGCTCTATGGCGCCAGTGTCGATTCCATCCGCTCGCGCGTGGCCCGGCGCTTCCCGTTCTTCCTCTCGACTGCCGAGGAACGAAGCCTGCTGTTTTCGCAAACCGGCCCCCAAGACGCGGTCCTGCGGATCAGGGCCTCGGCTCGCGACGCCTATGAGGCCGCCAGGCGCTCGCTGGAGGATTGCACCCCCGTGTCATAGGGAAACCCCGGGCGGACAGGGTGCGATGGCGAACGATTTCGTCAGGAAATGGTGCCGCTTGTCAGACTCGAACTGACGACCCCATCATTACGAATGATGTGCTCTACCAACTGAGCTAAAGCGGCGGCCGGGCAGGGCGTGCCCTGAGCGGATGGCGGGTCTTTTACTGGGGGTTTGCGGTTGGTGCAAGGGGCAAGGCGGGCTCGTTTGCGGGCAGGACGGGCAGCGGCTCCGCCGGCGGCAGGGGCGCGGGCCGGCTGTTGCTGGCTACGGGGACTTTCCACTCGAACGCATCGAGGCGGCCGGTCACCGGCGAGACCGGCTCCCATTCGTCGCTGACGATGCCATCGGCGGTCCAGGCCGGGTCGCGGGGGGCGCGCACGGCGCGGGCCAGCCATTCGCGGGCCTTGCCCTGGTCGCCGCTCTGACCTTCCTCGATCTCGGCCATCAGGCTCGCCACGCCCTGAGTGGCATCGGCTCCGGCGAAGGGTTCGAGGGCCTGGCGGGCGCGGGGCCAGTCATAGGCGTCGATGGCGGCCCGGGCCAGAGCCATGCCGGCGGCGCGATGTGGCGGCGGCATCTCGATGATCTCCCCCAGGCGCCGCAGCCGCTCCACCGCCGAGGCGCCCGGCTGGGCATGGGCGTAGAGTGCCGCCACGTCGGGATGGCCGGTGGCGCGCCAGATGCGGCGCAACAGGCTCTGGGCCCGCCGCGTCTCGCCGCGATGGGCATAGATGCGCGCGGCGATGAGCGCAGCCGGCACGAAATCGGGCAGCAGCTTGAGGGCCGTGAGCGCGTGATCGAGCGCGCCATTGGGGTTGCCGGCCTCGCTTTCGCGGGCTCGCGCCGTCTCGATGACGGCCTGCCGGCGGCGTTTGCGCGCCTTTTCCTCGCGGCTGGCCGCCGGTTCGGCATTGACCATGGCGACGGCCTCCGCCCATTGGCCGCGCCGCGCCAGATCGTCGAATACGGCTTCCGCCGCCCAGCCGGTTTCGGGCGCGAGGGCGAGCGCCTTGCGGGCGAAGGTCAGCGCCGCCTCCGGCCGGTGCTGGGTCCGCGCCTGGTCATAAAGCCCGGTCAAGGCGGCCACAGCGGTCTTTTCGCTGGCGATCAGGACGCGATAATGCTCGCGGGCCGACTGCATGTCCCCCAAGGCCAGATCTGCGCGCGCCTCGAGCAGTCGGGCGGCGCCGTTCTCGGGCAGACGGGCCTGTGCCTCGCGCGCCATGATGCGGGCGCGGGCCGGATCGCCCGATTGCAGGGCGATCACCGCGTCGGAAAGTGCCTCCACGCCCTGCTCGCGCCTGCGCCTCGCGCGCCGTCTCGCCATGGAGGCCGGGGCCGCCAGGATGCGGCGGATGACGGCCCAGGCGAGGATCACCAGCGCGGCCGCCAGAAGCAGAATGACGACGGCGGTGCCCACGCGCGGTTGCATGCGGTAGCCCGCCAGTTCCAGCGTCAACGTGCCGGGCAGCGCGATGATCCAGGCCGCCAGGCCAGCGACGATCAAACTGCCTATGATCCAGGAGGCGAGACGGATCATCCTCCATTTTCTCCGGCAAGGGCCCGGCTGCGCAGATCGGCGAGAAAGGCTTGGGCATCGGCAAGAACCGCGATATCGCCGGCCGCACCGCCGGATGCGGCGCGCATCGGCTCGGGCAGCGTGGCGAGTTCGGCCGCGGCCACCGCGAAATCGCGCCGTGCCACCGCCGTTTCGAGGCGGGCAACGATGGCGTCCGGAGCATCCCCTTCCACGGCGCCGGAGGGACGCATGGCGACGATGCCGCGGAACCAGTCGGCGGCCGCCTCCTGCCAGTCGGTATCGGCAGGGGCGGGGCGTCCGGCCAGCATGTCTGGCAGCGCCGCCTGTAGGGCGCTGGCCACCTCGTCCGGACGAGGCAGGCCCATACCTGCCCGACCGGCGATGGCTTCGGGAATGGCCGCCTCCGGCCAGGCCCGTCGCAACGCCGCCAGTTCCGCCTCATAGGGACGGCCCGTCGCAAAAGCCGTTTCGAGGCCGGAGAAGACAAGCGGCAGGCGCGCGGCGCCGTCCCCGGCCGCTTCCGAGGCGCTGATGGCGGCGTCGAGCGTGGCGACACGATCCCCGATCTCGTTCAGTTCCGCTTCCAGCGCCCTGATGGCTTCGGCTTCGCCGGTCCCGGCGGTGGGCTGGGCCGCCGAGCCGGAGCTGGCCGCCAGTTCGTCAAGCCGAGCCGCGAGGCCGGCGATGTCTTCGGCCAGCGCCGCATCGGCCTCGGTGGGCGTGGATGCGGGCGGTTCGGCCGGCCGCGCTTCGAGGTTGGCGAGGCGAATGTCGAGGGCCGCGAACTCGTTCCGAATGGTCGTGTCGGCCTGTTCCAGCTCGGGAATGGCGGCGGCGAACTGGGCAAGATGCGGATCGGCGGGGGTGGGCGCCTGTACGGGAGCGGGCCAAAGGCCCGACCAGGCAAGAGCATAGGCGGCGCCGAGCCCGATCGCGCCACCCAGCAGGGCGGAGAGAATAAACGCTCCGCCGGATCCGGCGGGCCGGTCATCGGCGCGCGGCGGTGTGGAAATGGGCGGTGGCGATCCGGTTTTCGGATCCGGCTTGCTCCCGGTTTTCGGCTCCGGCGCGGCGTCCGCTGCCGGTCGGGCGGTGCCTTCCAGCACCGGCGGCCGGACCGGGCCGGATTTTCCCGTGGATTTGGGATCGGTGGATGGCGTGTCGTTGCCGGTCGCGTCAGCCATGAGCCTTCCTCTCGTTCCTGCCGATCATGACCCAGATTGCTCGCGGGCAAAAGCCAGGGCCAGGGCCATCATCGCTTCCTCGCTGGGATGATCCGCCAGCAAAACGCGGCTGAAATGGTTTTCGAGCAGGGGTGCGGCGACATTTTCCGCGAGACACAGCATGGGCAGGCTGCGGCGCTGGCCCGGAGGAACCGCCGCTCCGGCGAGGGTGCAGAAGATTTCCGCGCTGCGGCGGGAATAGAGCAACACCGCCCCGATCTCCCCTCGGACGAGCGCGGATGCGGCGTCTTCAGGCAGGGCCGGCCGCGCCACCATTTCATAGACCGGCACGGTGACGACCATCAGCCCGTGCGGGGCAAGGGCCTGCGCCAGATCGCCGCTCATATGGCGTGCCGCCGGATAGAAGACCGGGCCTTCGAGCCGGGCGAGGGCGATGGTGGTAACCAGCGAGCCCAACGTGCCTTCGGCGGGAGTGACGTCCGTAAAACCGAGAAGGCGCGCCTCATGGGCGGTTCGGTGGCCGACGGCGAAGACGGACATCTCGAGGAAAGGCTCATGGGCCTTCCGGTCCGCGAGCGCCCGCAGCGCATTGGTGCTGGTGAGGGCCAGGGCGGCGAAGCCTTGCGGCGAGGGCAGGTTGGCGGGCAGGTTCCGACGGGTCATCAGCGGGGCTGCGAGTGCGTCGATATCGAGCGCGGCGAGCCTGTCGCGCGTCGCCTGGGCGTCCGGCTCGGGCCGGGTGACGAGCATCCGCATCAGGCGTTCCATCGGCTGAGCCAGTCGGGGCCCGCCTGGGCCAGCAAGTCGCTGCCGACCTTCTGGCCGAGCGATCGCGGGTCGCTGCCGCTGGCTTCGGCGCGGAAGCTGACCTGGCCATCGAGGCTGAGGATCTCGCCCTTGAGCGTCAGCAGGTCGCCGGCGCGGCTGGTCAGGGCGCCCACCGGGGTGCGGCAGGAGCCGTCGAGCACAGCCAGCATGGCGCGCTCGGCTGCGATGGCGGCATGGGTCGGGGCATGGTCGAGCGGAGCGACGATCTCGGCAAAGTGCCGGTCATCGGCGCGGATGGCGATGCCGATCGCGCCCTGGGCGGGGGCGGGCATGAAGTCCTCGGGATCGAGAATGGCGGTGGCGCGATGGGCCTCGCCGAGCCGGTTGAGCCCGGCCAGGGCCAGCAGCGTGGCATCGGCCACCCCGTCGAGCAGCTTTTGCAGCCGCGTATGCACATTGCCGCGGAACGGCACGATCCTGAGATCGGGGCGCAGGCGCCTGGCCTGGGCGGCACGGCGGATGGAGGAGGTGCCGAAACGGGCGCCCTCGGGCAGAAAGTCGATTCCCCTCGCCGACACCGACAAAAAAGCGTCGCGGACGTCCTCTCGCTCGAGAAAGGCCGCCAGCTCCATGCCGGGCGCGAGGCCGGTCGCCACATCCTTGCTCGAATGCACGCCGATATCGATGCGGCCGGACAAGAGGGCCTCGTCGATTTCCTTGGTGAACACTCCCTTGCCGCCGATATCGGACAGCGTGGTGTTCTCGGTCTGGCTGCGATCGCCGCCAGTGGAAAAGACCTCGATCCCGATCGCCTCCTCCCCGACGCCATGGGCGGCGGCTAAACGCTCGCGCACCAGTTTGGCCTGGGCCAGCGCCAGTGGGCTGCCGCGAGTTCCGATCCGGGCGAAGAGGTTGGGCGATTGCATTGGCAAGGGGTCCTATAGTAGGCGATAGGCTCTCGAATGGGAGTAGACCAGTTCGTCGTGACCGGGCAAGCGCAAGCCATCGTTCTGGGGATTGAAACCAGCTGCGACGAAACCGCCGCGGCCGTCGTCGTCCGCGACGATTCGGGCCGGGGAGCGATCCTGTCCAATGTGGTACGCTCCCAGTTTGACGAACATGCGGCATTTGGCGGCGTGGTGCCGGAACTGGCGGCGCGGGCTCATGTGGAATGGCTCGATCATATCATCGCCCAAGCGGTGGAAGAGGCCGGCATCGCGCTGGGCGATATCGACGCCGTCGCCGCCACTGCCGGGCCGGGACTGATCGGCGGGGTTCTAGTGGGGCTGACCACGGGCAAGGCGCTGGCCGCCGCGCTGGACAAGACGCTGATCGCCGTCAATCATCTGGAAGCCCATGCGCTGACGGCGCGACTGACCGATGAAGTGCAATTTCCCTATCTCATGCTGCTGGTCTCGGGCGGGCACAGCCAGTTTGTGCTGGTCCGGGACGTGGGGGACTATGAACGCTGGGGCGGCACGATCGACGACGCGCTGGGGGAAGCCTTCGACAAGGTAGCGAAGCTGCTGAGTCTCGGCCATCCGGGCGGCCCGGCGGTCGAGCGCATCGCCCGGGAGGGCGATCCGGAACGGTTCAGGTTTCCCCGGCCCTTGCTGCGCGAGGAGCGGCTCGATTTCTCCTTTTCCGGGCTCAAGACGGCGGTGCGGCTCAAGGCCGAGGCCCTGGCGCCTCTTGCCGAGCAGGACGTGGCCGATATCGCCGCCGGGTTCCAGGCGGCGGTAACCGAGATCGTCGCCACGCGCTCGCGTCAGGCGCTGGCCCGCTTCCGGACGGAATTCCCCGAAGCCGAGCCGCAACTGGTGGTGGCCGGCGGCGTTGCGGCCAATGCAAGGATCGGAGCCGCCCTGCGTGAGACGGCCGGAGCGATGGGGGCGAGGCTGGTAGTGCCGCCGGCGGCGCTGTGCACCGACAATGGCGCCATGGTGGCCTGGGTGGGCGCCGAGCGGCTGGCGCTCGGGGTCAAGGACGGACTCGAGGTGGCGGCGCGGCCGCGCTGGCCGCTCGACACGCCGGACATGAAGGTGGAAACCGATGCGGCTTGAGACGGTTTCGGTGATCGGCGGCGGCGCCTGGGGAACGGCCCTGGCGCAAGCCGCTGCCATGGCGGGGCGGTCCGTATCGCTGGTGGTGCGCGACGCCGACAAGGCGGCGCGCATCAATTCGAGCCGTTGCAATGAAGCCGCGCTGCCCGGCCAGGCTTTGTCGCCTGCCGTCACCGCCGTGGCCGAGGCCGCGTCCGCCGATATCGTCATCCTGGCGGTGCCGGCGCAGGCGACGCGGGGGCTGCTCGCCGCCCTCGATCCGGCGCTGCTGGCGGGCCGGCCGGTGGTGCTGTCGGCCAAGGGGCTCGAGACCGGAACACTGGCGCGGCAGAGCGAAATTCTTGCCGACATGGCCCCCGACGCCATGGGCTTCGTCTTGTCCGGCCCAAGCTTTGCCGCCGATGTCGCGGCGGGCCGCCCGACGGCGGTGACCCTGGCCGGGGACGACGCCAGCGACGCCTCCGATCTGGCCTCGGCGCTGGCGGGACCGAGTTTTCGCCCTTATGCCGCCGACGACCGCATCGGCGTCGAGATCGCCGGCGCGCTCAAGAACGTCTATGCGCTGGCTTGCGGTGCGGTAGAGGGCGCCAATCTGGGCGCCTCCGCCCGCGCCGCGCTGATCGCCCGCGGCTATGCCGAAATGGCGCGCATGGTGACGGCCATGGGCGGGTCGGCCCATACGTTGACAGGCCTTGCCGGGCTGGGCGACCTCACCCTGACCTGCACCTCGATCCAGTCGCGCAACTACCAGTTCGGCATGGCGCTCGGGGCTGGTCGCCGCACCGGGGATATCCTGGCCGGCGGCGCGGCGCTGGCCGAGGGCGTCGCCACGGCGCCGGTCGCGGCGGCCCTGGCCCGCAGCCTCGATGTCGAGGTGCCGCTGATCGATGCCGTCGACGCCGTCATCACCGGAAAATCCGAGATCGCCGCTATCGTCGCAGGACTGATGTCCCGCCCGCTCAAAAAGGAACACTGACATGCTCTACGCCATGATCGCCAAGGACGCACCCGGCTCCGGCCAGCTCCGCCTCGACACGCGACCTGCCCACCTCAACCATCTCGAGGCGCTGGGCAAGAAGCTGGTCTTCGCCGGGGCGCTGCTCGACGCCCAGGATCAGCCCGAAGGGTCGCTTGTGGTGTTCGAGGCCGAAACGCTTGAGGAGGCGCACCGGATGGCCGAGGCCGATCCGTTCGTCGCGGCGGGCGTTTTCGGCAGCATCGAGATCAGGCGCTGGCGGCTGGCGATCAACACCAGCGGCGCGGAGCTTTGAAGCAATGGCCTATTGGCTGATGAAATCCGAGCCGGACGAATTTTCCTTCGACGATCTCGTGGCCAAGACCGAAAGGGGCGAGGCGGAGGAGTGGACCGGCGTGCGCAATTATGCGGCGCGCAACAATATGAAGGCCATGCAGGTGGGCGACGAGGCCTTCTTCTACCACTCCAATATCGGCAAGGAGATCGTCGGCATCATGAAGATCGTGGCGCCGGCCCATCCCGACAGCACTGCCGAGCGCAATGCCAAGGGGGAGGTGGTGTGGGAGTGCGTCGATGTGCAATCGGTCCGGCCCCTGCCGCGTCCGGTGAGCCTTGCCGAGATCAAGGCGACGCCCGCGCTGGCCGAGCTCGAACTGGTCCGGCTCTCACGCCTTTCCGTCTCCAAGGTCGGCGCGGAGGAATGGCGCCTCATCTGTGGAATGGGCGGCCTCTAACCGGCTCGGGACGCTTATGCGGATCAGCCCTCCGCCGCGACCGGCGGGGACTGGTCCGGTTCCGCCGGCGGCGCGTATTTGTTGAGCAGCGGCACTTGGGTCATGGAGAAGATCACCGTCAGCGGCATGATGCCCCAGACCTTGAAGGCGACCCAGAAATCGGTGGGGAAATTACGCCAGACCACTTCGTTAAGCACGGCCAGAACCACGAAGAACAGGCCCCAGTTGAGGGTCAGCTTCCACCAGCCCTCGGCGCGGAGCCGATAGACGTCGCCGAAGACATAGCGGAGCAGCGACTGGCCGAACACCAGTCCGCCCAGCAGCACCGAGGCGAAGAGCACATTGGTTATGGTGGGCTTCATCTTGATGAAGGTGTCGTCCTGCAGCCACAGGGTGAGGCCGCCAAAGACCAGCACCACGACACCGGTGACCAGCGGCATCACGGCGACTTTTTTCAGGATCAGCCAGGACAGGGCCAAGGAGACGACCATGGCCACCATGAACCAGGCGGTGGCTACGAAGATATCGGCCCGTCCGTTCATGATGAAAAACAGAACCAGCGGACCCAATTCCAGCGCCAGCTTGACGATCTGCGGCCTGAGTTCGCTCCAATCGAGTTCGGGTTCGGCTTTTTCGGTCATTTGTCGTTCCATGGCGTTCCGATCACTGTGATGGCAGCGGAAGCGTGTTGCAAGCCGAATAGCGGACAAGAGTGGTCGGATTTGGGCTGAAGGTGCGGATCGCCGCGCCTTGCGCCAAGGGACGGTTTCACTCGTGACCGGCGATGGCGCGGGCGAAATCGCCGGCCGCGAAGGGCTCCAGGTCCTCGACCCCTTCCCCCACCCCGATGAAATGCACCGGCAAGCCGAATTTCCCGGCGATGGCGACGAGGATACCGCCGCGGGCGGTGCCGTCGAGCTTGGTCATGACAAGCCCCGTCACTCCCGCCCGCTGGCCGAAGATCTCCACCTGGCTGAGGGCGTTCTGGCCGGTGGTGGCATCGAGCGTCAGCAGGGTGGCGTGCGGGGCGGTGGGGTCGATCTTCTTGATGACGCGGATGATCTTTTCGAGCTCGCTCATCAATTCGTCGCGATTTTGCAGGCGACCCGCGGTGTCGATGATGAGAACGTCGCGTTCTTCTTGCTTGGCGCGGGTCACCGCATCGAAGGCGAGGCCCGAGGCGTCGGCGCCGGCTGGCTTGGCGATCACCGGCGCGCCGGTGCGCTGGCCCCAGACCTGAAGCTGTTCGATGGCGGCGGCGCGGAAGGTGTCGCCGGCCGCCAGCATGACCGATTTGCCTTCGTTCACCAGCTTTTGGGCCAGCTTGCCGATGGTGGTGGTCTTGCCCGAGCCGTTGACCCCGATCATCAGGATCACGAAAGGCCGGTGCTTCGTATCGATAATGAGGGGGCGGGCGACGGGAGCCAGCGCCTTTTCGACCTCGGCGGACAGCACTGCGCGGACGTCTTCGCCGGAAACGTCCTTGTCGAACCGGTCCCGGCGCAGCGTCTCGGTGATGGCCATGGCCGTTTCCACGCCCAGATCGGCCTGGATCAGCACGTCCTCCAGCTCCTCCAGCGTGGCCGCGTCGAGTCGGCGCTTGGTGAAGACCGAGGTGATCGAGCTCGAAAGCGTATCGGAGGAGCGCTTGAGGCCGGACGCGAGGCGCGCGAACCAGCCCTGCGGCCGGGCCGGCTCGGCGATGGCGGCCGGGGCATCAACGAACTGATCCTGCACGTCCTCGATATAGTCAGGCGTGGTTTCGGGCGGGCCGGGCGGCGGTGTCGCCTTGTCAGGCGCCGGGGGCTCGGCCGGAACAGGCTCCGGCTGCGGTTCGGGAACGGGGGGAACGGGATCGGGCGCGGCCGGGTTTTCGGGCAGCGTCTCTTCGGGGGCAGGGGTCGGCGCCGGCTGATTGCCGCCGAAAAGGCGCTGGAAAAAGCCGGGTTTCTTCTCGCTCATGCTGGCTCCATACCCTTGCGCATTCAGGCCGCCGCGACGTGCAGGGCGTCGCCGATCAGACCATCCCTGTCGGTGCCGGTGATGTGCACGCGAAGCAGGTTCCCCGCCTCCGCGCCGGGAACGCGTACGGGAATGAAATGTTCGGTACGGCCCAGGCCCGCGCGTTCGACCAGCACGTTCTCGCTGGCGCCGAGCCGGGATCGGCACAGCGCCTCGAATTGCCGGTCGCCCGCCTCGCGCAGCAGCGCGGCGCGCTGGCGGGCGATGCCCCGGCCGACCTGCGGCATGCGCGCGGCTGGGGTGCCGGGACGCGGCGAATAGGGAAAGGCGTGGATATAGGTCAGGCCCGCCTCGGCGATGAAGGACAGCGAATTTTCGAACATCGCGTCGGTCTCGGTGGGAAAGCCGGCGATGATATCGGCGCCGAAGACCATGTCGGGGCGGCGCTGGCGGAGCTTTTCCACCACAGCCAGGGCATCGTCGCGCAAATGCCGGCGCTTCATGCGCTTGAGGATCAGATCGTCGCCCGATTGCAGCGACAGATGCAGATGCGGCATCAGCCGCTCGTCGCTCACCGCATCGTAGAGCGCCGGGTCGGCCTCGATGGAATCGATGGAGGAAATGCGCAGCCGCGGCAGGTCCGGCACATGTCTGAGGATCGCCTGGGTCAGCTTGCCCAGAGTCGATCCGCCGGGCAGGTCGGGGCCATAGGAGGTGATGTCGACCCCGGTGAGCACCACTTCGGCATAGCCGTTGCCGACCAGTTTCCTGACCTGCTCGACCACCAGCCCCATCGGCACCGAGCGCGAGGGCCCTCGGCCGAAGGGAATAATGCAGAAGGTGCAGCGATGATCGCAGCCGTTCTGCACCTGGACGAAGGCGCGGGTGCGCCCATCCATGCCCTCGATGAGGTGCCCGGCGGTTTCGCGCACGCTCATGATGTCGTTGACCTGCACCTTGTCGTTGAGCGGCGTGCCGAAGACCATGGGCTCGTAGCTTTCGGCTTTGAGCTTGTCGGCATTGCCGATGACGAGGTCGACCTCCTCCATGTCGCCGAAACTGCGCGCCTCGGTCTGGGCGGCGCAGCCGGTGACGATGATGCGTGCCTGGGGATGGTCGCGCCGCGCCTTGCGCACGGCCTGCTTGGCCTGGCGCACCGCCTCGGCGGTCACCGCGCAGGTATTGATGATGACGGCATTGTCGAGGCCCGCCTTTTCGGCTTCGGCCTTCATCACCTCGCTCTCATAGGCGTTGAGCCGGCAGCCGAATGTCAGCGTCTCGACGGCCATCAGGCGGCCTCGCCCCGGGTCCAGGCGCCGGTGGCCGGATCGAGCCGGCCGCGCCATTCGAGTTCCGCCGGGCCGGTCAGGGTCACATGGTCGTCGGGCTGCCACTCGACCGTCAACTCGCCACCCGGCAGGGTCAGCCTGGCCTTGCGGGCCGTGCGTCGGGTGCGCGCGCCATTGACCAGGGCGGCACAGGCGGCGGTGCCGCAGGCTCTGGTGAGGCCGGCGCCGCGTTCCCAGGTCCGGAGCACGACATGGTCGGGCTGCATCACCTGAGCGATGGAGATATTGCAGCGCTCGGGAAAAAGCGGGTGATTTTCGAGCAGCGGCCCGAAGCGGTCGAGCGCATAGGACCAGACATCGTCCTTCACCCAGAAGGTGGCGTGCGGATTGCCCATGGAGAGGACGGAGGGCGAATGCAGGACCGGCGCGTCGATCGGGCCGATCTGCAATTCGATGGCGCGCGTATCGGCGAATTCCTCATTGAGGGGAATGTCGTACCAGGCGAATTTGGGCGTGCCCATATCGACGGTGATGAGGCCATCCCCGGTTTCCTCGCCGAAAAGAATGCCGGCGGGGGTCTCGAAGGTGAAGCGCTGCCGTCCCTGCTCGACCGACAGCGCCTGCACCACGCAGCGCATGCCATTACCGCAGGACTGGGCGCGCGATCCGTCCGAATTGATGATCTCGATATAATTGGCCGTGCCTGGCGTACGGGGATCGTGGATGGCCATGATCTGGTCGAAGCGCGTTTCCGGCTGTGCGTTGATGGCGATGGCCGCCTCGGTGGTGACGCGACCGCCCCGGCCGCGCAGATCGACCACGATGATCTGGTTTCCCAGCCCGTTCATCTTGAGAAAGGGAATGTCGCTCACGGCGGTTTCCAAAATCCGGCTACGCATCGGAGCGGCCACCCGATCCAATACATCGTTCGTAGCCTATATGGCGGAAGTAGCGCGAAAATGCCAGTGCGGGCAGCAAGGTTCCGGCGGTGCGCCTGGTGTCCGGCCCCGGGGAGGAGGCGCGATTTTCTTTCATTCCTAACTATTTGCCCGAGGCATGTTCTTAACCAGACAGGGAGCTTTCTCGTGCGGATGATCGGGATGGGTCTAAAATGATCCGTGCCATCCTCGTCGTCCGCAGCATCGGAGTCCGACCATGAACATGCCGCTCATTTCCGATCAGATCATCACCGACTGGCAGCCGCACCATCCCCAGCTCTGGGGCAGCCAGCCGCTGCGCCTCAGCCACAGCCTCGCCGGCTCGACGCTTTTTTCGGATGCGGCGCTGGCCAGCCTGATCGACCGGACCCCGCGCGAGGGCTATCACGTCAATTACTCGCAGAAGACGCCCGGCAATCCACCGAAACGGCGGGAGGGGGAGATCCGGGATCTTTCCGGCGCCGAGGTGATCGAGACCGTCCGCAAGGGCAATATCTGGGTCAATCTCACCGCGCCGGCCAAGACCGACCCGGCCTATGGCGAATTGCTCGATGAGCTCTATGCCGAATTCGAGGGGCGGGTGCCGGGCTTCAAGTCCTACAAGCGCAACCTGACCATCCTCATCTCCTCGCCCAATGTGTCGGTGAAATACCATTCCGACGTGCCGGGACAGTCGCTCTGGCAGGTCCGGGGCACCAAGAAGGTCTATGTCTATCCGGCCCAGGCGCCGTTCATCTCGCAGCCGGCGCTGGAAAAGCTGATCCTGGGGCAATTGCGCGAGACCGACATGCCTTACGAGCCCTGGTTCGACGACTTTGCCCAGGTCTACGATCTCGGGGCGGGGCAGATGCTGCATTGGCCGCTCAACGGGCCGCACCGGGTGGTCAATCACGACATGCTCAATGTCAGCTTCACCACCGAGCACTGGACCGACGAGTTGCGCAGGCACTATGCGGTCAACTACGCCAATGGCGTGCTGCGCTCGAAACTGGGGGCGCGGCGGCTCAACCAGCAGGTGACGGGCCTGTCCTATCTCTCCAAGCTGGGCCTGGCCGGGGTGGTCAAGTTCTCCCCGCTCAACCCACAAAAGAAGAAGGTCTATACGGTCGACTTCCAGGTCGATCCGACGGCGCCCGAAGGGGTCCGGGATATTCCCGCGCAAACATTCGAGAAATGAGCCTGATCGACACATTCGGCTGGAGCGGACGGCGCGATGCTCCGGCTCGTGCGCTGTCCGGTCTGGGGCGGACTTGCAAGGTGGTGCGCACGCGCGAGGCGCTCGAGGCACTGACCCCGGCCTGGCTGGAGCTGGAAGAGCGCTGTGCGGGGCCCAATCTCTTCCAGAGCCTGGGCTGGGCGCGGGCTATCTTCGATTTCGAGGCGGCGCGCGGCAATGCGGCGTTCGATCCGGTGATCGTGACGCTTCGAGAGGGCCCGCGTCTGGTGGCGTTACTGCCGCTGGAGCGTATCCATACCGGCATGCGCCGGGTGCTGGCGCCTTTGGGCCATGCCTTCGGGCAATATGCCGATTTGTTGATGGCCCCCGACCTTGAGGCGCGAGGGACGGTGGCCCGCATGCTGCAATCCGCCATAAAGGCGGCGCCGTGCGACGTGGTGAGCTTCCACAAGGTGCGGAAGGGCTCGCTCCTGGCGCTGGGCATGCCCGATACGGCAATCGAGACGGGCACCGCCGAGGGAGCGCCCTATGTCGCGCTCGACGTCTATGCGGATTTTGCCGGCTACTTCTCCACCATCCGCACCAAAACGCGCAAAAACATGCGCAATGCCCGCAATCGGCTGGCCCGCGAGGGCGTGGTGGCGCATAGCGTGGTCACCGGTCGGGACGAGCAGTTCGCCCTGATCGAGCGCACCGTTGCGGGCCGGGCGGGGCGGCTCCGGGAGCAGGGCCTGACCTCGCGCGCCTTCCGCGATGCCGGCTTTGCCGATTTCTGCAAGAAACTGGTGGGGCGCGGCGATCTGGAGCTCCTGGCCTTTTCGCTCACCCATGGCGGCAGGCCCATCGCGGAGCAATGGGGGTTCGTGCATGGCGGCCGCTACTATGCCTTCGTCGCATCGCGGGACTTCTCCAATTCCGACGAGAGCCCGGGCAAGCTGCATCTGGGCGAGATCACCCGCGCCTGTTTCGAGCGCGGCCTTGCCGGCTGCGATCTGGGCGTGCCCGCCATGCCCTACAAGCTCACCTGGGCAACCGATACGGTGGCCGTCCGCGACCATGCCCTGCCCGTCACGCCCAGGGGGTGGCTGCTGATCCAGCTCTGGGACGTATTTGCGCGGCCGCGGGTCAAGGCGGGATTGCTCAGAATACCGGCCCGCTGGCGCGCCGGCATCATGCGCCTTGCGGGCCATGGCCACTGAGCGCCGCATTTTCTTGACTCCGGGTCCCGCATCCCCTAAACGCAGCCCGTTCATCAGGCGACTTGCTCCTGACCAGCCGACCGGGACCCCCAGAGGTATAAAGCGATCCCGGAGGCCAACACCCGCCAGCGCGTTGCGCCCGCGGGTGGGTTTGGTGTTTGGCCCGGCGGACCTTATCTCTCCCGGGGAATCGGCCTCGTGAGCGAAAAGGAAACTTCATGTTCGAGAGCTTAAGCGACCGGCTTGGCAAGATATTCGACGGGCTTCGCGGACGCGGCGCGCTCAATGCGGCGGATGTCGACGCGGCCATGCGCGAAATCCGCAGGGCGCTGATCGAAGCCGACGTCTCCCTCGAAGTGGTCCGAGCCTTCGTCGAACAGGTGCGGGCCCGCGCCGTGGGCGCGGAGGTCACCCGCTCGGTGACGCCGGGCCAGCAGGTGGTCAAGATCGTCAATGACGAATTGGTCGCGGTGCTGGGTTCGGATGCGGTGGGCATCGACCTCAATGCGCCGGCGCCGGTCACGCTGCTGATGGTGGGCCTGCAGGGCTCGGGCAAGACCACCACCACCGCCAAGATCGCCAAGCGTCTCAAGGACAGGCAGCGCAAGAAGGTGCTGCTGGCCTCGCTCGACACGCGCCGTCCCGCCGCCATGGAGCAGTTGCGCGTGCTGGGCGAGCAGGTTGGGGTCGACACCCTGCCCATCGTCGCCACCGAAACTCCCCTCGAGATCGCCCGCCGCGCCGAGCGTGAAGGCCGTCTGGGCGGCTATGACGTCCTCATCCTCGACACGGCCGGCCGTACCCATATCGACGACGAGCTGATGGCCGAGACGGTCGCCATCAAGGATATCGCCAATCCCCACGAAATCCTGCTGGTGGTCGACGCGCTGACCGGCCAGGACGCCATCAATGTGGCCCGCAGCTTCGACGGTCGCCTGGATGTCACCGGCATCGTCATGACGCGAGTAGATGGTGACGGGCGGGGCGGTGCCGCGCTCTCCATGCGCGCCGCGACCGGCAAGCCGATCAAGCTGATCGGTGTGGGCGAGAAGATGGACGCGCTGGAGGATTTCCATCCGGCGCGCATCGCCGACCGTATCCTGGGCATGGGCGACATCGTCTCGCTGGTCGAAAAGGCCGCCGAGCACGTCTCGGCCGAAGACGCGGCCAAGATGGCCAAGAAGCTCAAGAAGGGCGCCTTCGATCTCGAGGACCTTCGCGCCCAGCTCACGCAGATGAAGAAGATGGGCGGCATGGGCGGGCTCATGGGCCTGCTGCCGGGAGCGGGCCAGCTCAAGAAGGCCATGGCCGGCGCCAATGTCGACGAGAAGGTTTTCGACCGCCAGATCGCCATCATCAATTCGATGACGCGGAAGGAACGCGCCAATCCGGACCTGCTCAATGCCTCGCGTCGCAAGCGCATCGCCGCCGGCGCCGGGGTGGAGGTCTCGGAGATCAACAAGCTCACCAAGCAGCATCGCCAGATGGCGGACATGATGAAAAAAGTGTCCAAGGGCGGCATGGGGTCGCTGGCCGGCATGTTCGGCGGCAAGATGGGCGGAATGCTGGGCGGCATGCCCGACCTGTCGAAAATGGACCCTGCCCAGCTTGAGCAGATGGCGCGCCAGGCCGGGATCGATCCCGCGCAGTTGAAGGGCCTGCCCTCGGCCGATCTGCCCGCCTCCCTGCCCGAAAAGCTTCCCGCCGATGTGGGAAGCCTGCTCAAATCCTCTGGTGGTCCGGC
This sequence comes from Devosia honganensis, assembly GCF_042648785.1. Taxonomy (NCBI): domain Bacteria; kingdom Pseudomonadati; phylum Pseudomonadota; class Alphaproteobacteria; order Hyphomicrobiales; family Devosiaceae; genus Devosia; species Devosia honganensis. The sequence goes on along the minus strand of NZ_JBHRYD010000001.1, from coordinate 1,021,094 downwards.
CCTGCCGGGCCTCGGGGGCACGCGTTTCCCAGGCCTGCCCGGCCTGGGCAAAAAGAAATAGTCACCAAACCGAACCAACCACAGGACTGAAAATGGCTCTCAAGCTTCGTCTCGCCCGCGCCGGCACCAAGAAGCGCCCCTTCTATCACATCGTCGTCGCGGATGCCCGCACCCCGCGTGATGGCCGCTTCATCGAAAAGCTGGGCACGTTCAACCCGCTCCTGGCCAAGGATGCCGAGAACCGCGTCGTGCTGAATGTCGAGCGCGCCCAGCACTGGCTCTCCACCGGCGCCCAGCCGACCGATCGGGTGCTGCGCTTCCTCGATGCGGCGGGCCTGGTCAAGCGCCCTGCCCGCAACAATCCCAAGAAGGGCGTGCCCGGCGACAAGGCGAAGGAGCGCGCCGAGGAGCGTGCCGCCAAGGAAGCGGCGGTGAACGAGGCTCCCGCGGCCGAAGAAGCCGTCGCCGAATAGGCCATTCGCCTTGCCGAACCGCACGAAGCCCCGGAGATCGCCTCCGGGGCTTTTGCTTTGGCGCCATCTGCGCGATTGACCCGGTCGCGGCAACCCTTTAGCCCTTGTAGCGCCGGAACAAAGGAGGAATATCATGGACTATCGCTATCTGGGGCGCTCGGGACTCAAGGTTTCCGTGCTGACCATGGGCACCATGACCTTCGGCGGCAGCGAGCGGATCGGTCATACCGACATGGCGGGGGCGGAGCGGCAGGTGGACCTGTGCCTCGATGCCGGCATCAATCTCTACGATACGGCCAATGTCTACAATGCCGGGATTTCCGAGGAGATTCTGGGCGAGGTTCTCGCTGCCAACGGGCGCCGGCAAAAGGCGCTGATCGCGACGAAGGTGCGCTTCAAGATGGGCGAGGGGCCAAATGAGATCGGCCTGTCGCGCCACCACATCATTGCCCAGGCGGAGGCCAGCCTGCGGCGGCTGCGGACCGATGTGATCGATCTTTACCAAGTGCATGAATGGGATGGGATGACCCCCGTCGAGGAGACGATGGAAGCGCTCGATACGCTCGTGCGGCAGGGCAAGGTCCGCTATATCGGCTGCTCCAACTATTCGGGCTGGCACATCATGAAGGCGCTTATGGCGGCCGAACGGCGGCAGGCTGAGCGCTTCGTTTCCCAGCAGATCCATTATTCGCTGCACAGCCGCGACGCCGAATATGAACTGGTGCCGATCTCGCAGGATCAGGGCCTGGGGATCCTGGTCTGGTCCCCGCTCGCGGGCGGGCTGCTCTCGGGTAAATACCGGCGCAGCGGCGGTCCGGACGTGGGCCGGCACGTGGGCGGCTTTCGCGAGCCGCCGGTCTATGACTGGGAAAAGCTCTACGATCTCATCGACGTGCTGGTCGGGATCGCCGAGGCGCGCAACGTCTCGGGTGCGCAGGTGGCCCTTGCCTGGCTCCTGGGCCGGCCGGGCGTCACCTCCGCGATCATCGGCGGGCGCAACGAGGCGCAGTTCTCCGACAATATCGCCGCCGCCAGTCTCAGGCTGAGCGAAGAGGAGCGAGCAAGCCTGGATGCGATCAGCCGGCCGCCCCTGCTTTACCCCTATTGGCATCAGTCCTTTACCGCGCAGGACCGGCTGAGTGCCGTCGATCTCGATCTGATCGGACCCTATGCGGAGGAATTCAGGCGTGGCTGAACTCGTCTTTCCGGCGCCGCCTCCGGTCCTGATCCCCGTCAAGGGCGGGAGCTTTTTTCCGGTGCGCCGCCTTTATTGCGTGGGGCGCAATTACGCAGACCACGCCCGGGAAATGGGGAATGATCCGCGTGACCCGCCCTTCTTTTTCGCCAAGCCCGCCGATGCCGTGACCATCGATGGCGGCCCCATTGCCTATCCGCCGTGCACGGACGACCTCCAGCATGAGATCGAGCTGGTGGTCGCCATCGGCGCCGATGGCAGCGATATCGGGGCGGGGGAGGCGCTTTCTCACATCTTCGGCTACGCCGCCGGGCTCGACATGACACGGCGCGACCTGCAGGCGGAGGCGAAAAAGGCCGGGCGGCCCTGGACCATGGCCAAGGGCTTCGATCAATCCGCCCCGATCGGCGTCATCGTCCGGGCCGGCGAGATCGGCCATCCCGAGCGCGGCGCCATCACGCTGGCGGTCAATGGCGGGGTAAGGCAACGGGGCGACCTGGCGGATCAGATCTGGAGCGTGCCCGAGACCATCGCTTTTCTCAGCCGCTTCGTTGCCCTCCGGGCGGGCGATCTCATCATGACCGGCACACCTTCCGGCGTCGGGGCGGTGCGGCGACGCGACGTGCTGGAGGGAGCGATCGAGGGCGTGGGGACGGTCTCGACGGTGATCGCCTGATGGCGCCGGTCTGGTCGGCGCAGCAGGATGCGGCCCTGGTAGCGGTGTCCAGATGGCTCAAGGATCGCAACGGGCCACAGGTCTTTCGCCTCTTCGGCTGGGCCGGGACCGGCAAGTCGACCCTGGCCGTGCATCTAGCGCAGGATATGCGCAATGTCCGCTATGCGGCCTTCACCGGCAAGGCGGCGATGGTGATGCGCAAGCGCGGCTGCAAGGGCGCCCAGACCATTCACAGCCTCATCTATACGCTGGTCAGCGAGAAGGAGGGCGAGCCGCGCTTCGTGCTCGATCCGGAAAGCCCTGCCGCCGATGCGGACCTGATCGTCATCGACGAGGTGTCGATGGTGGACGAGCAATTGGGCGCGGACCTCCTCTCCTTCGGGGTGAAGGTGCTGGTGCTGGGCGATCCGTTCCAATTGCCGCCGGTGCAGGGCGCGGGGTTCTTCATCAATGAAGAGCCCGACATCATGCTGACCGAAATCCACCGTCAGGCGGCGGATAACCCCATCATCCAATTGTCCATGGCGGTGCGCGAGGGCGGCGTTCTCGAGCATGGGCGCTATGGGGAGAGCCTGGTGGTCGGGCGCAACGCGGTGGACCGGGACGCGGTGCTGGAGGCCGATCAGGTGCTGGTGGGCCGCAACAAGACGCGCCTCACCTATAATGATCGCATGCGTGAACTGAAGGGTCTGCCCTTCCACGAGCCGGTGGTGGGGGACCGCATGGTGTGCTTGCGGAACAATCCGCGCAAACGCCTGCTCAACGGGCAGATCTGGATCGTCACCGACGTGACGCGCCGCTCCAACGGCAAATATTCGCTGCTGCTGGCCGACGACGAGGGCAAGGGCGAAACCCGCGTCCTCACCCACAAGGCGTTCCTCTCGGGCGAGGAAGACGCGATGAGCTGGCCCGAACGGCGGCAATTCGACGAATTCACCTTCGGTTACTGCCTCACCGTCCATAAGGCGCAGGGTAGCCAGTGGGACAATGTCTATCTGTTCGATGAAAGCTTCGTGTTTCGCGAAGAGCGGGCACGCTGGCTCTATACCGGGATCACCCGGGCGGCGGAACGGATCACCGTCGTGAGCTGAGGCCGGCCTATCACTTCGGCTTTGGCACGGATCATCATCCGGCCACGCAATTTCCCGAGGGGAACAAAGTTCAGACAAACTTGGCCCCGCCAATGAATATCGGCCAGCCGACGCAGGGCACGGCCGGGCCGATCCGGCCAGGAACGCTTGCAACGATCCGGTCGATACCCCATCCTGAAAGTCGAGTTACGCCTCGTTGACGCGGAGCCGCACATGCAGCCTTACACCCCACTGGTCTTGACCATCGTTACAGGTCTGGCGCTGGCCTATCTTTTCGGCCTGGCGGCAAGGCAGCTCAGAATACCGGCGCTGGTGGGCTATCTGGTCGCCGGCATCCTGGTCGGGCCGCTCCTTGCCGGCAATGCCGCCGGCCCGGAACTGGGCGGGCTGCTGGCGGAATTGGGGCTGATCCTGCTGATGTTCGGCGTGGGCCTGCAGTTCTCGCTCCGCGATCTGCTGGACGTTCGCATTCCGGCGCTGGCCGGCGCCGTGGTGCAGATCGGCTGCGCGACCGCGCTGGGGTTCGGGCTGGGACTGTTGCTGGGCTGGGACGTGGGGGCGGCGCTGCTTTTCGGGCTGGCCCTGTCGGGAGCCTCCAGCGTCGTGGTGCACAAGGCACTGGAGAACCGGCACCTGCTCGATACCGAAGGAGGCAGGCTCGCCAGGGGCTGGCTGAGCGTCGGCAATTTCGTTCTGGTGCTGGTCGTGGTGCTGATGCCCCTGCTGGCCCGTCTCGATGGCACCGCGACGGATCTCTATGATCCCTTCGCCTCCTTTATCGAGAGGATGACTTCGGCCCGGCTCGATCTGTGGGGTGGTCTCGTCCTCGCCGTGGTGAAGCTGGCCGCCTTTGCCGGGTTCATGCTGGTGGTGGGGCGACGGGTCATCCCCTGGGCGCTCGGTATCACCGCCTTGGCAGGGAGCCGTGAACTGCTCCGGCTCGCAGTGCCGGCTATCGCCCTGGGCTTGGCGCTGGGATCGGCCGCGCTGTTCGGCGTGCCGCTGGCGCTCGGGGCCTTCCTTGCCGGCATGATGTTCGGCGAAAGCGATATGCCGCGCCGGGCCGCAAGAGACATGCTGCCCCTGCGCGAGGCCTTTGCCGTATTGTTCTTCCTCGGCCTGGGCATGGCGTTCGAACCCGGCGTTCTGGTCGAGAACGCCCTGCCGGTTTTGGGCGTTCTGCTCATCGTCCTTGTGGGCAAGGCGGTGGCGTCCCTGGTCGTTCTCATCCTTTTCCGCCGCCCGGTTCATCTGGCGCTGTCCCTGTCGGCCTCGCTGGCCCAGATCGGGGAATTTTCCTTCATCCTTGCCGGCGCGGGAGTGGCGCTCTCCCTCTTGCCGGCCGTCGGCCGCGATCTGGTGCTGGCCGGGATGGTCCTGTCCATCGCGCTCAATCCGGCTCTTTTCTGGATAGCCGGCCTGATCCGGCCGCGCGTCGAGGCCCGGGTGGGCCAGGACCATCGGACGAGCGAACCGATCGAGCCTTCCCTCGAGGCGGAGGAGGCGGAGGAGGCGATGGGCGCCGGCGACCTGGCGAAGCGGCCAGCCGGTCATATCGTTCTTGCGGGCTATGGCACGGTCGGCCGGATCGTGGCCGCCGGTATCAGGAATGACGGCGGCTCCCTGGTCCTGATCGAGGATTCCGAGGCGGAAGCGTCGGCAGCCCGTATGGAAGGCCTCGATGTGACCTTCGGCAATGCCGTGAGACCCGAGGTGCTCCGCCTCGCCGGCCTCCCCGAGGCGCGCATGCTCCTGCTCGCCGTTCCGGACGGCTTCGAGGCGGGCGCGGTCTGCGCCAGCGCCCGCAGGCTCAAGCCGGACCTGAAAATCATCGCCTGCGCCGCCTCGGACGAGGAAGAGGCCCTTCTTCGCCGCGTGGGCGCCGGCACGATCATCCGTGGCGAGCGGGAAGCGGGCAAGGCGATTCTGGCCGTCCTGCGGGATGCGGGCCATGGCGTTCCGGAAGCGGCAAAATTGCCGGAAGTCGACAATATTCTTGCCAGGGAAGCTGCGCCGCCGCCGGAAGCGGCGTCGCCGGCCGATCCGGAGCCGGTCAGCGAAGCGGAAGCCGTGGCCGAGGCGGTGCCGACCGAAGCGCCGGCCGAGATCGAGGTGCTCGAGGCCGAGGTGAAGCCGGATATGGAGGTGCCGGCGGAGCCCGATAGCGGGGCCCCGGCCGAACTGCCGCCGGCGACGCTCGAGCCCATCATTGAAAAATCGATGCCGGAGGAGGCACCGGCGGCGGTTGACGAGGTTGCCCCGGTTGCGGCAGAGGAGGACAGCGCCGAGCCGGAGCCGCCCGCTACAGAGGCCGTGGAGACCGGTCCGGAGGAGACGACCCCGAAAGCCGAGGACAATGACGTGCCGCCCGTGACGCCCGAACCCAGGACCTGAGGCGTACGCAGAGCAAGGGAAAAGCATGATCTCGCAAAAGGCCAAATATGCCCTCCGCGCGCTGATATCGCTGGCGCGGGCGGCGCCTGGAGAGAGCCGCATGATCGGGGAGATTTCGCGGGAGCAGGCGATCCCGAAAAAGTTTCTCGAGCAGATCCTGCTCGAATTGAAGCGCGCCGAACTGGTCACCAGCCGGCGCGGCCGGATGGGCGGCTATATCCTGCTCAAGGCACCCGAGGACATCACCTATGGAGCGGTGCTGCGGCTGATCGATGGCCCCATCGCGCCTTTGCCGTGCCTGTCCAAGATCGCCTATCGCCGATGCGCCGACTGCCAGGACGAGGCGAGCTGCGAAATCCGGCATGTGTTCGAGCGGGTGACGCTGGCTACCCGCGCCGTGCTGGATCGCACCAGCCTCGCCGATTCGCTCAATCTTGAGGACTTGCCGATAGACGAGCCGGCCTAGGCATCAGCCGAACACCACCGTCTTGCGGCCATTGAGCATCACGCGACTTTCCAGATGCAGCTTCACGGCGCGGGCGAGCACGCGGCTTTCGATGTCGCGGCCGGCGGCCACCAGGTCGTCGGGGCGCATGGCGTGGGTGACGCGGGCGGTTTCCTGTTCGATGATCGGGCCTTCGTCGAGGTCGGGCGTGACGTAATGGGCGGTGGCGCCGATGATCTTGACGCCGCGCTCATGGGCCTGGTGATAGGGCTTGGCGCCCTTGAAGCTGGGCAGGAAGGAATGGTGGATATTGATCACCTGCCCGAAAAGGCGGGTGGAGAGATTGTCCGACAGCACCTGCATGTAGCGCGCCAGCACCACGAGATCGGCGCCTGTCTGCTTGACGATCTCCAGCACCTGGGCCTCCTGGGCCGCCTTGGTTTCCTTGCTGATGGGCAGGTGGTGGAAGGCTATGCCGGCATCCTCGGCGATCTTGCGCGCATCCTCGTGGTTGGAAATGATCGCGGCCACTTCGGCATCGAGCCAGCCGACGCGGATCTGGTAGAGCAGGTGCAGCAGCGCATGGTCGAATTTCGAGACCATGATGACGATGCGCCTGGCCTCGCCCTGATCGGAGAGAGCGGTCTGCATCTGGAAGCGCGCCACGGGCGAGGTCAGCGCCTTCTCGATGGTCGCGCGGTCCACCTGCGGCGGCGCGGTGAACGCCAGCCGCATGAAGAAGCGGCCGGTTTCACGGTCCCAGAACTGATTGGATTCGGCGATATTGGCGCCCAAGGCCGCCAGTTCGGTGGTGACGGCGGCAACGATGCCCGGCTGGTCGATGCAGGAAAGGGTCAGGACGAAATTGGCCGCGGACACGGTTTGCCTCCAGGATTGGTTGCCTGCGGTATCAATGGCCGGAGGGCATCCGTCAAGTCTTGGGGGCGACAGGCCGGAAAGAGCGGCGCCGCTTCGTCTGACGGGACGAACAGAAAAGGGCCGCCCTTGCGGACGACCCTTTCCTGAGCTTATCGGCCTCGAGGGCCGGGAGGCGTGTGTTTGTCAGCCGAGATCACTCCCGACCATCACACGAAAACCCAGACCTTCCTCGAGAACCATAATCTCATAAGACACTGGACCACCTCCTTTCAGCTGTTGACAATGAAGGCAGTGTGCGCCGGTTTTAAAGGCCTGTCCAGTCACGAAAATTTATCGGGAGCCCGGACCTTCGCCATCGTCCGGCGATCCCGCTGCGGATCATCGCTTTTTTTCCGTCAGCCCCGCGCCTTTTTGGGGCGCGCCCGCAATTGCAATATGGTTGCAGCCAGCACGCCCAGCGCCACGATGCCGATGATGATGGTAGCCAGCGCATTGACGTCGGGGGAGACGCCGAGTCGGATCTTGGAAAAGATCACCATGGGCAGGGTCGAGGAGCCGGGGCCGGAAACGAAGCTGGCGATGACGAGGTCGTCGAGCGAGAGGGTGAAGCCCAGCAGCCAGCCCGAGACCAGCGCCGGCGCGATGATGGGCAGGGTGATGTCGAAAAAGGTGCGCACGGGGCTGGCGCCCAGGTCCATGGCGGCTTCCTCGAGGCTGCGGTCGAAATCGGAAAGGCGCGACTGCACCACCACGCAGACATAGGCGGTGCAGAAAGTGGCGTGGGCGATGACGATGGTGAGCATGCCGCGGCCCTGCGGCCAGCCCAGCAGGCCCTCCATGGCCACGAAGAGCAGCAGCAGCGACAGGCCGGTGATGACGTCGGGCATGACCAGCGGTGCCGAGACCATGCCGGCAAAGAGCGTGCGCCCCCGGAAGCGCCGGAAGCGCACCAGGGCCACGGCGGCGAGCGTGCCCAGCACCAGCGCGATGGTGGCGCTGAGGGCGGCGATCTGCAGGCTCAGCCAGGCGGCGCCGAGCAGTTGCGGATCGCTGAACAGGGCTGCGTACCATTTGGTCGAAAAGCCCGACCAGACGGTGACGAGACTCGATTCGTTGAACGAGAAGATGACCAGCGAGACGATGGGCGCATAAAGGAAGGAAAAGCCCAGGGCCGCCGCGATGGGGAGGAACCAGCCACGCGAGAACATCTTATTTCTCCACCACGGCGCCCTGCGCCTTCTGCAGCAGCATGATGGGCACGACCACCACGACCAGCATGGCCACGGCGACCGAAGCGGCACGGGGCCAGTTGGCGGCGCTGAAGAACTCGTCCCAGAGCACCCGGCCGATCATCAGGGTTTCCGGACCTCCCAGCAGCGAGGGGATGACGAATTCGCCGATGGCGGGGATGAAGACCAGCATGGAGCCGGCGACGATGCCCGGCAGGGAGAGCGGCAGGGTGACCGAAAGGAAGGTTCGCAGCGGCTTGGCCCCCAGATCCGCCGCTGCCTCGAACAGCGAGACGTCCAGCTTCACCAGCGTCGTGTAGAGCGGCAGGATCATGAAGGGGAGGTAGGTGTAGACGATGCCGACATAGACGGCGAAATCGGTCTGCATCATCACCAGCGGCTCGATGCCGAAAAGCCCGAGAAACTGGTTGATGACGCCATTGCCCCGCATGAAGCCGGACAGCGCATAGACGCGCAGCAGGAAGGAGGTGAAGAAGGGCAGCACCACCAGCATCAGCAGGACGTTGCGCCATTTCTCCGGCGCCCGGGCAATGGCATAGGCCATGGGATAGCCCACCAGCAGCGTGATGACGGTGGCGATGAAGGCGATGCGGATCGAGGACAGATAGGCCGCGATATAGAGATTGTCGGTGAACAGGCGGATATAGTTGGACAGGTGCAGGGTGAGCTGCACCGTGCCTTCCTCGGTGGTGGTGAGGAGCGGCGAATAGGGCGGGCGGCCGAACTGCTTGGTGGCGAGCGAGATGCCGAAGACCACGGCCAGCGGCACCAGAAAGAACACCAGCAGCCACGATACCGGCGCGATTAGCACCAGTACCCGGCCGGAAATGCCCACTCGGGCTAGGCCCCGCTCCACGGCATTCCAGGGCCGCAGGCGCCGGGGCGGGGGAATGGTGGGCTCGTGGGTCGTGGTCATGAGGCTTGTCCGCATATCTTGAAGCCGTCCGCCTCGCCCGTCCCGGCCCGCGGCCGATCCACTCTCTCGGCGATGGGGAGAGCAATAGAGGCGGGGGCGATGCCATTCTTCTCCCTCTCGGAGAGAAGGTGGCGCGCAGCGCCGGATGAAGGGGTCGCCGCCCCCCTCATACCGTCAGCACCGAGCCGGCATTGTCCTGCCAGGTCACATAGACTTTTTCGTCCCAGGTGATGGCGTCGGGATTGCCCCGCGCTGAATTGGTCTGGCTGACGCGGATGCGCTTGCCGCTTTCGAGCGCCACCTGATAGACCGAAATGTCGCCCAGATAGGCGATTTCCTCGACGATGCCCTTAACGATATTGGCGTTGTAGGGACTTTCCGGCCTTTCGCGGCTGAGCACCATTTTCTCGGGGCGAATGGCCCACCACAGGATCTGGTCGGGGGCGCAATCGACGCCGTGCCCGACATAGATGTCGCCGCCCAGCTCGGCGGATCGGATGCGGACATGGTCGGGTTCGTCCTCGGTGACGATGCCTTCCACCATGTTGACCGAGCCGATGAAGCCGGCAACGAAGCGGGAGTTAGGAAATTCATAGATGTCGGCGGGCTCGCCGATCATGGCGATCTCGCCCTGGTTCATGACGCCGATACGGGTCGCCAGCGTCATGGCCTCCTCCTGGTCGTGGGTGACGACGATGAAGGTGACGCCGAGCTGCTCCTGGATCTTGACCAGCTCGAACTGGGTTTCCTCGCGCAGCTTCTTGTCGAGCGCGCCCAGCGGCTCGTCGAGCAGCAGCAATTTGGGGCGCTTGGCGAGGGCCCTTGCCAGGGCCACGCGCTGGCGCTGTCCGCCCGAGAGCTGATGGGGCTTGCGCCTGCCATAGTCCTGGAGCTTGACCAGCGCCAGCAGCTCGTCGACGCGATCGCTGATCTCGGCGCGCGGCAGATGGTCGCGCTTGAGGCCATAGGCGATGTTCTGCTCGACGCTCATATGCGGAAACAGCGCATAGGACTGGAACATCATGTTGACGGGCCGGTTATAGGGCGGCACGTCGGTCATGTCCTGGCCGTCGATCTCGATCGTGCCCGAACTGGGTGTCTCAAAACCCGCCAGCATGCGCAACAGGGTGGATTTGCCCGACCCCGACCCGCCCAGAAGGCAGAACAGTTCGGATTTATAGATATCGAGCGAGACCTCGTGCACCGCCGAGACGTCGCCGAATTTCTTCGAGACGTTCTTGATGCGCACGAAGGGCTTGTAGCTGGCCGGATCGCGCCAGGGTCTGGTGTCGATGGCGAGTTGCGGCTTCTTGGCCATGGCGGACTCTGCATAGGTTGAGGGGCGGCTGCGCCGCCCCCTCTGGTGTTACTGGCCGGTCTTGATACGGGTCCAGGTGCGGGTCAGGATTTCTTCATATTCGGGCGAATGGGCCGCCATCACGAAGGCCTTGGCCAGCACGTCGGCGGGCGGGTAGATGCCCGGATTGGACCTGACCTCCTCGTCCACGAACTCCGTCGCCTTCAGGTTGGGGTTGGCGTAATAGACGTAATTGGTGATCGCCGCCACCACCTCGGGCTCGAGGATATAGTCGATGAACTTGTGGGCGTTGTCCTTGTGCGGGGCATCGGCCGGGATGGCGAGGAAATCGAACAGGGTCGCCGCGCCTTCCTTGGGAATGATATATTCGATCTCCACGCCCTGGCCGGCGGCTTCCGCAGCGTCCGCGGCGATGAAGACGTCACCGGAATAGCCCAGCGACAGGCAGATCTCGCCATTGCCCAGATCGTCGATATATTGCGAGGAATGGTAGTAGCGGATGTAGGGCTTGACCGAGTTGAGCAGTTCCTCGGCCTTGGCGAGGTCTTCGGGCGCCTCGGAATTGGGATCGAGGCCCAGATAGTGCAGGGCGATGCCGACCACTTCCGAAGGGCTGTCGAGCAGGGTGACACCGCAGGAAGCGAGTTTTTCCACCACTTCGGGCTTGAACAGCAGGTCCCAGCTATCGAGGTCGGCGTCTTCGCCCAGCGCTGCCCTGACCTTGGCGGCGTTGAAGCCGATGCCGATGGTGTTGATCATATAGGGCACGGCATGGGCATTGTCCGGATCGTGCCGTGTCGCCGCCTGCATGACGGTGGGATCGAGATTGTCCAGATTGGTCAGCTTGGACTTGTCGAGCGGGGCGATGAGGCCGAACTTGATCTGGCGCTCGACGAAGGCGCCCGAGGGCACGACGATGTCATAGCCCGAATTGCCGGCCAGCAGCTTGGCATCGACGATCTCGTTGCTGTCATAGACGTCGTAATTGACCTTAATACCGGTCGCTGCCTCGAAATTGGCGATGGTATCCTCGGCAATATAGTCAGACCAGTTGTAGACGTTGAGGACCGGCTCTTCCTGGGCGAAGGCCGGAGCGGCGGCGGCCAGAAGGGCGCCAAGGGCGATGGCGAGCGAGGTTTTCATTGGTCTTGAATCTCCTATCGGGGACCATGGTGGAGGCATTTTGGCGTCTTGCGGACGGCCGGTTCGGCGCGAAATGAACTGCGCCCCTCGCGGAACGAGCCGCGGCTCAGCGCCGGCCCCTCATCTTTGAGGGCCCGGAATGACTGGACGGGAGATATGGGGATCGGCCGGCAGAGCACGCGGCTGCGTGCCCGGGAAAAACGCTGCTATCTGCCCGGAGCCGGGAGCGTATCGAGGCGCGAAACGGGCGCCCTCAACAATGGACCTGGTCAGCGAAGTGCCCTTTCCCTCATCAGTGAGCGCAAATTACTGCCAAACTGCCGAGGCGACAAGGCATGGCGGGGCAGATTTTGTAGGGCTTGACCGGGGTGTTGCAGCGGCGCACAAGCGAGGCTGAAAAGCCGCCCCGGGCGGTATTGGCGTATTTTCGCGGAGCTGCACGAGCATGAACGCAAAGGCCTATCTTTCGGTTTCGAATGACGTCGAGGCAGCGCTGGCTGCGGGCCGGCCGGTGGTGGCGCTGGAGTCGACCATCATCACCCATGGCATGCCCTACCCGCAGAACCTGGCCATGGCGCGGGAAGTGGAAGAGGTGGTGCGCGCCAATGGGGCCGTGCCGGCGACGATCGCGGTGATGGACGGCCGGCTGCGCGTCGGCGTGTCGGGAGAGGATCTCGAGCGGCTGGCCCGGCAGGGGCATGAGGCGGCCAAGGCCAGCCGTCGGGACGTTGCGGCACTGCTCGCCACCGGCGTCATGGCCGGCACGACGGTCGCCACCACCATGCAGATCGCGGCTCTGGCCGGCATCAGGATCTTCGCCACGGGCGGGATCGGCGGGGTTCATCGCGGCGCCGAGGAAAGCTTCGATATCTCGGCCGACCTGGAAGAGCTGGGACGGACCCCGGTGGCGGTGGTCTGCGCTGGGGCCAAGTCAATCCTCGATATCGCCAAGACTCTGGAAGTGCTCGAAACCAACGGAGTGCCGGTCGTGGGCTTCGGCACCGACAAGTTTCCGGCCTTCTGGGCGCGGGCCAGCGAATATGGCGTCGATCACCGTTTCGACGATGCCGAGGCGGTCGCGCGCCTGCTCGACATCCAGGCCGAGCTCGGCATGGGGGGTGTTCTGATCGCCAATCCCATTCCCGAGGCCGATGCCTGGGAGACCGATGCCATCGAGGCCAAGATCGCCGAGGCCCTGGACGATGCCAGGGCGCGCGGTATCGGGGGCAAGGCGACGACGCCCTTCCTCTTGCAGCGCATTTTCGAATTGACCGAAGGCAAGTCGCTGGAATCGAACATCGCGCTGGTCAAGAACAACGCGCGGCTCGCCGCCGAAATCGCGGTGGCGCTGTCCGCTCTGTCGGCTGACCGCCGCGCATGAGCGCTCGGGCCCTCGTCGTCGGCGATGTGATGACCGACATCATCGTTCGGCCCGAAGGTCCGATCGTGCCCGGGTCGGACCGGCGCGCCTCCATCCGCCAGCGCCCGGGTGGCTCCGGCGCCAATCAGGCGGTATGGCTGGGGGCGGCGGGAGCCGACGTCACCTTCGCCGCCCGGGTCGGCGCGGGCGACCTCGAGGCTCACGCGGCCTATTTTCGCAGCATGGGGGTCAGCCCGGTGCTGGCCGGCGATGCCGATCTGCCCTCGGGCGTGCTGGTGACGATACTCGATCCCAATGGCGAGCGCAGCTTCCTCACCGACCGAGGCGCCAATCTCAACCTGTCTCCCCAGGATCTGCCCGACAGTCTGCTGGACGGGATCGGCCTGCTGATGGTCTCGGGCTACAGCTTTTTCGTCCGCGGGCCGCGGCTGGCGGTGCAGCGCCTGCTCGGCACGGCGCGGGAGCGGGGCGTCGCCATCGCCATCGATCCGGCCTCGATCGGATTTCTGGCGGAGGTGGGGCCGGCGCTGTTCCGGAAATGGGTATCCTCGGCCGATTGGCTGTTCGCCAATGAGGGCGAGGCCGAGCTGTTGGCCGGGGAAGCCGATTTTGACATGCAGATGCGCCAGCTCGGGCAGCAATTCACTCATGTGGTGATCAAACGCGGGCAGTTCGGTGCGGTTCTGGGCGGCAGGGACGGCATCGTGCACAGTCGGTCCGCACCGCTGGTCGAGGCAGTGGACACGACCGGCGCGGGCGATGCCTTCGCCGCCGGCTTCGTGGCGGCGCTGTTGCGCGGCGAGGGCCACGAAGCCTGCCTTGCCGCCGGGGTCGAGGGCGGGGCGCGGGCGGTGCAGTTCGTGGGCGGGCAGCCGCGCTGAACGCGGACGGAAGCGCCGGGGCCTCCGCCAGCCGGGGTCAGTGGTCCTCTTGGGCGTCGGCGATGCCGAGATGCCAATAGCCGGCGGCTTTCACCCATTCAGGGTGGAAGCCGCGGCTTTCGGTGAGATGGGCGCGCACCGCGCGGGCCATGTTCACTTCCCCGGCGATATAGCCATAGGCTTCGCCCGCCGGCAGGGTTGCGGCGGCGACGGCGTCCTGGAGCAGGGTGGTGGTGCCGGCAGGCGCGCCATTGCGGTGGACATAGGTGAGGCTGAGATCGGCCTCGGTGTCGAAGGCCTGTTCTTCCGCCGCATTCTCGACCTCGATGAAAGCCAGGACCCGGGCGCCCCGCGGCAGTTCCTCGATGCGGCGGCCGATGGCGGGCAGGGCGGTTTCGTCGCCCACCAGCAGATACCAGTCATAGGCCATGGGCACCACGACCGAGCCGCGCGGCCCCCCGATCACCAGGTTCTGGCCCGGCGCGGCGGCGGCGGCCCAGCCGGCGGCCGGTCCATCGCCGTGCAATACGAAGTCGAGATCGATCCAGCCCTCCTCGACGCTCCAATAGCGCGGCGTGTAATCGCGCATCTCGGGACGTTCGCCGGGGGCGAACTGGACGCCGTTGGGGCCTATGGGCGGCAGTTCGGGCGTCGTGCCGGGAGGGAAGAAGAAGGCCTTGATGTGGTCGGCGTGTCCCGGCGAGGCGAAGCCGGACAGATCCCCCTCGAGCCGGACACGGCGCATCAGCGGCGTGATGTCGGTGACGGCGGCGACTGTCAGCAGCCGCAATCGCGTCTCGTGGCGGACGCGTCGGGGGGCGCGGGGATCGATGATTTCGTTCATGGTAAAATCCTGAATTGGTTGGTCAGGAATTGCGTCCTGGCGGCCTGCTTGGCAAGTCCGGACCACGGCTCTCCGTTCCCGGTCACGTCAGATGCAGCATCCGGTCCTGCGCCTCGCGCAACGCGTAAAGGCGGGTGGTGGTATCGGGAAGGGCATTGGCGCGGGTGAGCAACTCGCCTTTTCTGACCGGTGCGGTTACCTTGCCGCCCTCGAGCAGGCCAACCGGAACCGCCCCTTTTTCGCGGGCGTCGGCCACGGTCATGGCGAAGGAACGATAGCAGGTCTCGCCGATGGCATCGAGCGCCTCGCCGGGCGAGAGGTCGCGTTTGGCGACGGCGCAGACTTCGGCGACCGGGGTGGGCAGGGGCACCATGTCCGGCCTGCCATAGAGCATAATGCGGGCGCAGGTCAGCGGCACTTCCAGGCTGGTCAGGTGATAGGGCCGGAAGAAGGCGTAATAGGGTCCCTGGCCGATATGCAGGTCGTCCATGCGCTCGATGATGCGCGGATGCTCGGCTTTGGCGATGACGAAGACGCCGGGCGCCACGCCCTTGCCGATGGTGAAATCGACCACGCCCGAGGAATTGAGGATGCCGCCATCCTCCCGGGGGATGAGTACCCTGGCCATGTCCTCGCGATTGGTGGCGGGGCCGTGCATGCCCGGAATGTCGGGCAGGAGACCGGTGGCGTTGGCGATGGCGGTCATCTCCACGGCGGTCTTGGAGCCGTCTACGAATTCCACCAGCATGCGCGGGTTCATGTTGCGGCGCGCCGCTTCCTCCCGATATTCATCGGGCACCGCATCGTGCTTGAGGGGATTGTTCTTGCCCTTGCCGGCAGCGACGATGTCGAGCCCGAGGGCGGAGACGAATTCGATCAGCTCCATGCAGGAGGAGGGCTCGTCCCCGGCGCCGACCGAATAGACGACGCCGAGCTTGTCCGCCTGTGCCTTGAGATAGGGGCCGATGGTGACGTCGGCCTCGACATTCATCATCACCAGGTGTTTGCCGTGCTCCATGGCCATCAGGTCGTAATCGGCGGCGACGCCGGGCTTGCCGGTGGCATCGATGACGACGTCGATATTGGGGGTGGTGACGAGGGTTCCGGCCGAGGTGATGGCGATCTTGCCCGCCTCGATGGCGGCGGTGGCCTGGGCGGGCGTCTCGACCTCCCTTCCCATGGAATTTTCGCCATAGGCGATGGTCATGGCGTCGAGCGCGGTATGGGGCCGGCGGGTGGCGATGGCAGCCATCTCTATGCCCTTCATCAGGCTCATCTGGGTGACCAGGTCGGTGCCCATCTCGCCCGATCCGATCACCCCGACACGAATGGTCTGGCCCGCATCGGCGCGGGCGGCAAGGTCACGGGCGAGGCCGGTCAGGGCGATTTTGCGGGGCATGGCGGGTCCAATCACGATAAGCCTGCCTGCGATAGCGCCGCGCCGGGGCGGGAGCAAGCCTTGCCCCCGATATGCATCCGTTCTCGAAAGGCTGGCGCGCCGCGGGCCGGGGGTCAAAGGGTTAGCATTTCTTAAACCGTTCCGGACGATTATGCCGCCCGGGGACGACTCCGGGGGTACGTCAGGACCATGGCCAAGCACATCACGCAGACGGTCGCCTTGCCGGCGGTCATCGATCTCGATGCGATCGACGGCGTCCGGGATGTGCTGATCGATGCGCTGGAAGAGGGACCGGTGAGCGTGGACGCGGCCGCCGTCGAGCGGGTCTCGACCAATGCATTGCTGCTGCTGGTGAGCGCCGCCGAGACGGCCCGGCGGAACCAGTACGAATTTGCCATTCAAGCGCCGAGCGCCGCCATGGTCGCCGCGATCGGCCGGCTGGGCCTGTCCGCCCGGTTTTCGGGGATGATGAGACAATGACGCTGCGCATACTCACCGTGGACGACTCGCGAACGATCCTGGCCATGCTGCACCATACGCTCTCCAATGCCGGCTTCGAGGTGTTGCAGGCCGAGGACGGCAAGCAGGGCCTGGACATGCTCAAGGCCGAGCCGGTCGACCTCGTGATCACCGATATCAACATGCCGGTGATGGACGGGATCGAGTTCATCAAGAACGTGCGTGCCACCGGCCAGCATAACAGCCTGCCGATCCTGATCCTCACCACCGAGACCAGCCAGGACAAGCGCGACCAGGGCAAGGCCGCCGGCGGCACCGGCTGGATCGTCAAGCCTTTCGATCCGGAAAAGCTGATTTCGGTGATCCACCGCGTCGTGCATTGATATCGACGCCAAGCCCAGAAGGGTTGAACGAGCCGCAGATGAGCGATCTGGACGACTTCAAGGCCACCTATTTCGACGAATGCTCGGAACTGCTCACCGAACTGGAGGAGCAGTTCGCCGCCATCGAGGCCGGCGAGCGGGACGCCGACCGGCTCAACGCGGTATTCCGCGCCATTCACTCGATCAAGGGCGGCGCCGGCGCGTTCGGCTTTTCCGGGCTGGTGGGTTTCGCCCATGCCTATGAGACCCTGCTCGACTATGTGCGCGACGGGCGGGTGGAACTCACCGACGAGGTGGTGACGCTGTGCATTCGCGCCAATGACATCGTCGCCGATCACGTCAATGCGGCCCAGTCGGGCAACGATCTCCCGGCCGATTACGGCGCCGACGAAAAGGCGCGGTTCGACGCCATTGCCAGCGGCGGGTCCCTCACCGCCGCGCAGGAAGGCAGCGATGGGGACGATTTCGAGGATTTCGATATCGAGTTCACGCCCGTCATGGTCGATCTCGGGGCGCGGCCGGCCAATGGCGAGGCGCCGGTGGAAGACGTGTTCGAGGCGCCGCCCATGACCGCGGCCGAAAACCAGTGGGAAATCCGTTTCACGCCGCACCGCGCGCTCTACGCGCGTGCCAACGATCCGCTGCTGCTGTTCCGCGAACTGGCGGCTCTGGGCGAGACAGAGGTGCGCGTCGTGCTGGGCGATGTGCCGCCTCTGGCCGATTTCGAACCCTTTGCGGTCTATTGCTCCTGGGAGATCACCCTGACGGCGCCGGGGCTTACAGAGGCGGCGATCCGCGAGGTCTTCGAATTTGTGGACGGGGATTGCGATATCGCGATCGCCCGCGCCGGCGCTGCGCCGATGGCCGAGACTGCCGCCCCGGAGGACGTGTCCGTCAACGCTGCGGAAGCGCTTCCGGGCGAACCCGATCTATCGAGCCTTCTGGCCCTGACCGAGGAGGAAGTGGCCCAGCAGGCCAATGCCATGGCCGGTTTCGCGCCCGAGCCGCTCCCTGCCCCTCCTGGCGATCTCGACCGGCTCGAGCCGGATCCGGGGGAAGGGTTTGCGGCCCTCGCCGCCGAAATCGCGCGCGAGGCAGCCTCCAAACCCTCCGGACCGGAGGCGGCACCGCCGGTGGCATCAAGACTCCGGATGCCGGCCGGGACCGGAAGCGACAGCGAGGAAGGCGGCAGGAGCGCCGTCAGCGTACAGTCGATCCGCGTCGACCTCGACAAGGTGGATCGCGTCGTGAACATGGTGGGAGAGCTGGTCATCACGCAATCCATGCTGACCCAGCAGATGGATGAAACGCTGCGCGCCCGCTACACTGAACTGGTCAGGGGCCTGGAAGTCCTGGCGCAGACGACGCGGGGCCTGCAGGATTCGGTGATGGCCATCCGCGCCCAGCCGGTCAAATCGGTGTTTTCGCGCATGCCGCGCCTGGTGCGCGAACTGGCCGCCAAGACCGGCAAGAAGATCAGGCTCGAAACCATCGGCGAGAATACCGAGATCGACAAGACGGTGATCGAGCAGCTTTCCGATCCGCTGACCCACATGATCCGCAATTCCGCCGATCATGGCGTGGAGACGCCGGAAAGCCGCCTTGGCGCCGGCAAGGGCGAAACCGGCACGATCCGGCTTTCCGCCGAGCAGGCGGGGGGCAATATCCTCATCGTGGTCGAGGATGACGGAGCCGGTATCAACCGTGAGAAGGTGCTGCAACTGGCCCGCGACAAGGGGATCGTGGCACCCGACATCACTCCCAGCGACGAGCAGATCGACCAGTTGATCTTCGCGCCGGGCTTTTCTACCGCCGAAGCGGTGAGCGACATTTCCGGGCGCGGCGTCGGCATGGACGTGGTGCTCTCCAACATCAAGAAGATCGGCGGCTCGGTGCATGTGCGCTCCTGGCCCGGAAGGGGCACGCGCATGACGCTGAGGCTGCCGCTGACCCTGGCGGTGCTCGACGTCATGCTGGTCAAGGTCGGGGGCGGGCCCTATGTCGTGCCGCTCTCCTCCATCGTCGAGACCATGCAGTGCAGCCGCGCCAATTTCGAGCGCGTGCCCTCGGGCGGCCGGGTGCTGCAGGTGCGCGGCGAATATGTGCAGGTGATCGATCTGGGCCGGCGCTTCGGCCTCCCTGCCCGCACCGCGCCGGACGATCAATTCGTGGTGCTATGCGAAACCGAGGGCAATCAGAAGGTAGCCCTGGTGGTGGACGACATCATCGGACAGCAGCAGGTGGTGATCAAATCGCTCGAGGAGAATTTCGAGCGCGTCGAGGGCATTGCCGGCGGCACCATTCTGGGCGACGGCAATGTGGCGCTGATCGTGGACGTGCAGGGCCTGCGCACCACGCATCTGCACCAGAGCGCGGCCTAGCGTCGGCGTTAATCAATTGGCGTCGATTGGCGTCCTAATATGGGTGGAGCGCCCGGAAGGGGCGGCAGAAAGGCGGGATCGATGGAAGCGCTGAGCCTTCGCGATGATTTGAGCGACAACACGGCTGCGGCCGGCCAGAACACTTTACAGCTAATCGCCTTCTCCATCGGCGAGCAGACCTATGGCGTGGAAATCACCACGGTGCGCGAAATCCGCGCCTGGAACGGCGCCACTCCCTTGCCCAATACCCGCGAATTCGTGCGCGGCGTCATCAATCTGCGCGGCACCATCGTGCCGATCTTCGATCTGCGGGCCCGCTTCGGCGACGGCCAGACCTCGCCCACCAAGAACCATGTCGTGGTGGTGATGAGCGTGGGTGACAAGTGGGTCGGCATCCTGGTGGATGCGGTTTCCGATATCCTCACCGTCAATCGCGACGATATCCACAATGTGCCCGAAGGCAATTCCATCGACACCGAACTGCTCAACGGCATCGTCACCCACGATAACCGCATGGTGGGGCTGATCGACCTGCACGCCGTGGTCACCGGAGCGAGGATGGATGGCTGAGCCGGAGTATCGGCGGGTCTGGATTTGAAGGGCGCCTCGGACGCCCTTTTTCATTGCGACGGGCGGGATGCGGCATCGGGGCTTGCAATAGACCGATGCGGCCGGTCGTTCGTGACCGAGCCTAGAACAGATCGGCCTCGCCGTGCATCTGGTGCGCGGCGATGCCGGAAAGGGCCGGTACGCGCAATTCATCGAGCGTGAGGCTGGCCCAGATCTCGTCATAGACGCTGTCGGGCGCGGTAGGGGGCAACAGGGCGAACTGGCGCACGGCGAGGGCCATGTTGTGGCAGCGCTGCTCGATCCGGTCCTGGCCCTGCAAGGCGGTGACGATCAACTGCATGGCCTCGCGCACGGTGGGGTCGGTGGCCAGTTGCCTGTCGGAGAGCATGGCGAGCGCCTCGGCGATGCCTTCCACCATGGAGGCGGTCTGGCGCGCCGTCTCGTCCAGTTCTCTCGCGAGTTTTTGCAGTGACATCGAATAATCTATCCTGGGAAAATCTGTTCCGGCCCTGTTGCCGAGACCCTAGCCCGGCATTTCTAAACCTCTCCTTGCCGGTGCGGTGCTGGCCAGCCCGCAGGCCGCTCGTGGTTAGCATTTGGCTAACGAGTTCTCCGATACGATCGGCTCCGGAACGCGATCCGGAGAGAAAACGGAAGCTCGGATTCTTGGACGGATCCCGTTGGCTTGCAAAGGTACGCAGCAATAGACATGGCCCTCAACACTTCCCTGCCACCAGAATTCGATCGCGGGGTGGTGACTAATGTGCATCAAGGCGACTGCCACGTTTCGGCTGCCTCCGACGTTACCTTTTCAACCATTCTGGGGTCCTGCATCTCGGCCTGCGTGCGCGACAGGATGGCGCTGGTGGGCGGCATGAACCACTTCCTTCTGGCCGAACAATCGGGCTCGGCCAGGGACCGGTACGGCGCTTCCGCCCGCTATGGCGCCTTTGCCATGGAGCAGCTCATCAACAAGGTCCTGACCCGCGGCACCGGCAGGAAGGCCAATCTCGAGATCAAGCTTTTCGGAGGCGGCAAGATCAATTCGGTGCTGGACGACGTCGGAGCCAAGAATATCGAGTTCGTACGCCAGTTCCTCGAGGATGAGGGTTATGTCGTCACCAGCGAGGACCTGGGGGGCAGCTATGCGCGCCGCGTCCTGTTCAAGCCCTATTCGGGGCGGGCCTTCGTGCGACGGCTCGACAGCGATGTGGGAGCGAACGTGGTCCGGCAGGAACTGGCCATCGCGCGCCGCCGCGTGGTGATGCCCGCCTCCCTCGCCGATATCGAACTGTTCTAGCTTGGCGCGGTGCCCCGAAGCGCTTTTTGAAGCCTTACGGAAGTCTTAGCCCGGGGCGTCTCCTTACAGAGATGGTTAACCATTGTGCGGCTAGGGTCCGGCCATGCCGGACCGTGCAGCCAATGGAGATGATTCGCCGCCCCTGCGCCCGGGCATGCGCCTCGTTCTGACTGCTTGCGGCCTGTGGCTCGTGGCCGTCGCGACGGCGTTGGGCCTGCTGCTGGCGCTGGGTCCGGGCCCGGGCTGGTTCTCGGCCTCGGGCAGTCTCGTCGCTCTGGCAATGGCAGCGAGCCTGATCATCGGCGCAGTGGCGGATCGGCGCGAGGCGGCGCGACTCTCGGCGCTGGCGCGGGCGGCGGGTCTTGCCGGCGATGGCCCTGGCGCCAGGCTTTCCATCGGCGGAATCGTGCAGCGGCTCGGTATCAGGCTGGAGCGGGCGCATCATTTCCGGGCCGCCATCGGTACGCTGGAATCGCTGGTTCTGGTGGTGGACGAGACCGGCACCATCCTTGTCGCGAGCATGGGCATGGAACGGCTCTCCCCGGATATCCGGGAGGGCGGAACGCTCGACGGGCTGTTCGGTGCCGGTTATCTCGAAGCCGGCGGGGGTGCGCCCGAGGAAGCTCTGGTGCTGCTGCGCGGTCGACGGTTCATGGTGCAGCGGCGCGCCCTGCCGTCGCGGCGCTATGCGCTCGAGCTGGTTCCGGCGGGGCATTATCTGGAAGACGACGAACTGGACGCCTTTATCGGAGCGCTCGCGGCCGGGCAGACGGGCTTTCGCTTCGAGGGGAAAGCGGCGGGCGCCAATCCGGCCCTCGCGGCGCTCAACGAGGGGCTGGAGCGACTCGATGCGGGGCTGCGGCAATTGCAGGCGGCGATCGCCGGGCGGAGCCGAGCCGAGGCCGACGGGAGCCTGCCGCTTTCGGAGACGGCCGAAGCGGTGCTGGCGCTGGTAGCGGCAGCGGACCGATGGCAATGCGAGGATGGCGAGGAACGCGCACTGCTCGCGGCGCGGCTCTATGCGGTCAAGGACCTGCTGGCCCAGTTCGAGGCGCGGGCGGCCGCGTTGGAGGCGTCGGGCGAGACCGGCCGGCGGGCCCTGGCGGAGGGCGCGGCGAAAATGGCCGGGCTGGAAGCGCGGCTGGCGGCTGCGGCTCGACAGGTCCGGGATGCCGGGGCGCTGGCCGCCGAAGCCGAAGTCGCGGTGAACGCGACCGGCGCGATGATGGGTGAAATGGACGGCATCACCCGAGAGATCGACACCATGACGGCGGCGATCGAAGACGTGTCGTTCCGCACCAATTTGCTGGCGCTCAACGCGGCGATCGAAGCGGCGCGGGCCGGCGAGAAGGGCGCGGGCTTTGCCGTGGTCGCCGACGAGGTTCGCCAGCTCGCCCAGCTCACCAACCGCTCGGCCAAGGACATCCGCCTCGTCATCGACAGGGGACGGGGCCGGCTGCAGGCCGGACTCGAGCAGGCCGAAGCGCTGCAAGGCTTGGCTGGAGCGCTCCGGCAGAGTTTACGCAATCTAAGCAATGATGCTCCCACTATCGGGACGGATGCGGGAAAGGAGCCGGCAAATGCGGTTCCATCCAGACGAACGAAGGATGGCGAGGACGGCGGGAACACCGTGTCGATCCGGCTCGCGGCCGGTTGAGGCCGGCACGCGGCGCCACCTTTGCAATAAGGGTCCGGCCGGCAGAAGCCGGACGACAGGGGTGGGTTGCATGGAACAGGGGGAATTCTCCCTTAGCGAGCGGGAATTTTCACGGATCAAGGCGCGGGTCTATTCGGTGGCCGGCATCGCCCTCAGCGATGCCAAGCGCACGCTGGTGGTGTCGCGGCTGTCCAAGATCGTCCGGGCGCTGGGCCTGCCGGGCTTCGATGCCTATATGGACTATCTCGAGAGCGGCGGCGCCGAGGACGGGCAGGATTTCATCAATGCGCTGACCACCAATCTCACGCGCTTTTACCGCGAGGACCATCATTTCGATCATCTGCGCGCCTTTGTCGGGTCGCTCATGGCCGAGCGGCCGCGCGGCACCAGGCTCAGGATCTGGTCGGCGGGCTGCTCGACGGGACAGGAGGCCTATACGATCGGGCTCGATCTCCTGGCTGCCTTTCCCGATCTCAGGCGCTGGAACTTCAAGATATTGGCCACCGATATCGACACGGCGGTGATCGCCAAGGCCAGGCGGGGCGTCTACCCCGAAAGCGAGGTGTCCGGCCTCGGCCCGGAGCGGACCCGTCTCTTCGAGCGGTCCGAGGGCATGGTGCGCATTCCCGAGGCGGTGCGGGAGCTGATCGCGTTCAAACCGCTCAACCTGATCGGCCCCTGGCCGATGAAGGGGCCGTTCGACGCCATCTTCTGCCGCAATGTGGCGATCTATTTCGACAAGCCGACCCAGGGCGAGATGTTCGGACGCTTCTCCAGGATTCTGGCACCGGAAGGATTTCTCTATATCGGCCACTCGGAAAACCTGGGTTCGGGCGGCGAAGGCTTCCGGCTGGTGGGCAAGACCATCTACCAGTCGCGTGAGAAACTGAGCAAAAGAGCTGCGTGATGGGCATCAAGGTTCTCGTCGTCGATGATTCCGCGCTGATCCGAGAGGTGCTCGGGCGCATGCTGGTACGCGATGGCGACATCGACGTGGTGGGCACCGCCGTCGATCCCATCGATGCGCGCGAAAAGATCAAGGCGCTCGATCCGGACGTGGTGACGCTCGATATCGAGATGCCCAATATGAACGGGCTCGCCTTTCTCGAAAAGCTGATGCGGCTGCGGCCCACCCCGGTGGTCATGGTCTCGACGCTGACCAGGAAGGGGGCCAGCGAAACGCTGCTGGCGCTCGAATTGGGCGCGGTGGATTTCGTCGCCAAGCCCAGCGCCGAGTTCGCCGGCGGGCTCGATGCCTTCGGGGCGGGGCTGCGGGACAAGATCCGGGCCGCCGCCCGTTCCGACGTACGCGGGCGCGCCGTGCGCCTCGAGCAGCCCAGCAGCCCGGTGCGCACCGCCGCGGCGCCGGAGGGCGCAGTGATCGCCATCGGCGCCTCCACCGGCGGGGTCGAGGCCATCCGCACCGTGCTGGCCGACCTGCCGGCCGACTGCCCGCCGGTGCTGATCGCCCAGCACATGCCGGCCGGCTTCACCGGGCGTTTCGCCGCCCGGCTCGATGAATTGTGCGCGCTCGAGGTGGTGGAGGCCGAGGACCGGCTGCCGCTGCGCCCGGGCCACGCCTATGTGGCGCGGGGCGACTATCATTTGCGCGTCGAGCGCTCCTCGGGCCAGCTCAAGTGCCGGCTGGGCCAGGAGGGTCCCCAAAGCGGGCACCGGCCCAGCGTCGACGTGCTGTTCGAATCGGTGGCAAGGACCGTCGGGCCGCTGGCGGTGGGCGCGATCCTGACCGGCATGGGACGGGACGGGGCGCGGGGCCTGAAGCTGATGCGCGACGCCGGCGCCCATACGGTGGGGCAGAGCCAGGCCTCGGCGCTGGTCTACGGCATGCCCCGCGTCGCCTTCGAGGAGGGCGCGGTGGTCGAGCAGGCCCCGCTCGAGCAGATCGCCTCGCGCCTGGCCAGCGCGCTGGTCAAGCTCAAGGCGGCCGCGTGATGATGCTCCCCCTTTGCGCCGGCGCGATGCGACTGCTTCCCGCAACAATGCCACGGGTGCGATTGAGACATTTGTAACGCTTGGCCCCTAATGTCCACGCCAGTACGGGCCAGAAGGTCCCAGGCGCGTAGAGGTAAGAACGACCATGCCCAAAGCAAGCGCTGTCAGCGTTCTCATCGTTGACGACCAGCAGTCGATGCGCGGCATCTGTAAATACATTCTCACTCAATTGGGGTTCAAGGACATCATCGAGGCCAAGTCGGGGCGCGATGCGCTGGGCAAGCTCGAGAAAACGAATGTCGACCTCATCATTTCCGACTGGAACATGGAAGACATCGATGGCCTGACGCTGCTCAAGGTCATTCGCAAGCATCCCCGGACGCAGGCCATGCCGTTCATCATGGCGACGGGCCGTTCCGACAAGGAGCAGGTCAAGGAAGCCATCTCGTTCGGCGTCAATAATTACATCATCAAGCCGTTCGACGCGTCCACCATGAAAAAGCGCATCGAGGCGGTGATCGGCGCGCTGACCTGAGCGCGCCCCGCGGCGTCTTGCCGGAACCCTGACCTTGCCGCTTCGGACGGGCCTCGCCGCCTAGGGACTTGTCCGTAAGAAGTGGTTAATCCCATTCCTATATCGTTTCAGATGCCCGGCCGATCCGCTCGCGCCGGGGCGATTGCCTGTGCCGGGACCCGTATGAGGCCGGCGCATGGGGGGACATTCGCCAGAGGGGGGAGCCAGAATTTCATGAATGTGTTTGCGCAACTGAAGATCGCCCAGAAATTGCCGCTGGCCCTGGTCGGTTCTGCCTTGCTGGTCAGCGCCGGGGTCGGCATTGCCAGCTATCTGATCGGTCTGGGCACGGTGCAGGAACAGCGCGACCAGTCCATGCGCGCCTCGCTCAATACGGCCGCCGCACTGGTGAGCGACTATTATGCGAGCGCCGAGGTCGATCTGCGGCTCTTCGTGCAGCGCTCCGACACGGTGACGGCGGTAAAAAATCTGACGCGGGCCCTGAGCGAATTGCGCATGGGCCTGGCGGAGCGGGCCGGGGCGCAGTTGCAGACCGCCTATATCGTCGACAATCCCCATCCGGAAGACCGCTCGCTGCTGGACAGCGCCAATGGCAAGGGCGCCAGCTATGATGCGCCGCACAAACGTTTCCATCCCGGTTTTCGCACGCTGGTGCAGGAGCGGGCCTATGCGGACGTGCTGCTGATCAGCGCCGAGGGCGACGTCGTTTATTCGGTCGCCAAGAACACCGATTTCGCCACGAACGTGCTGAGCGACACGGCGCTGGCCGCCTCCGGGCTGGGAAGGGCCTTCGCCGCGGCGCGGACGCTGGGCGAGGGGCAGGCCGCCTTTGTCGATTTTTCCGTTTACGGCCCCGCCGGCGCTCCCGAGAGCTTCATGGCCATGCCGGTCTATGACCGGGACGAGAATAGCGGCGTAATGGTGCTGGCCATCTCGCCCGAGGCGGTGAGCGCCAGGGTCGGCGAGCTGTCGGGGCTCGGGCGGGGCGGGGAAGTGGTGGTGGTGGGCAGCGATGGGCTCTTGCGCACCGAATCGCCGCGAACGGAAGACGAAGACGTTCTGGCGACGACGCTCACCTCCGAAGCGGTGACGCTGGCTTTTGCCGGGGAAGGCGGGGAAGGGATCAGTACCGATTATCGCGGCGCTCCCATGGTGGTGCGGGCCCAGCCGGTCAGCGTAGGGGACGTCACCTGGGCGGTGGCGGCGGTCCAGCCCGAGGACGAGGCCTATGAGGCGGTGACCCGGATGCGCAACATGACGCTGGTCGTCGGCGGGGGATTGCTGGCCATAGCCGCGCTTTTGGGGGTGATCTTCGCCCGCACGATCAGCAAGCCGATCACGCGCCTCACTGGCACCATGGCAGCACTGGCGGATGGCGAATTGTCGATCGCGGTCGAGGGAGCGCGGCGTTCCGACGAGATCGGCGCCATGGCCCGGGCGGTCGAGGTGTTCCGCGAGAATGCGCTTCGGGTCCATGAAATGACCGAAGCGGAGGCTGCGCGCATCGTCGCCGGCCAGCAGGAGCGCGCGGCCATGATGCAGGATCTGCAGCGCGCCTTCGGACAGGTGGTGGATGCCGCCATCGCCGGCGATTTCTCGCCGAGGGTCGATGCCGAGTTCCCCGACGAGGAGCTCAATGCGCTGGCCCGTTCGGTCAACGAACTGGTCGAGACGGTGGACCGTGGGCTTTCCGAGACCGGTTCGGTGCTGTCGGCGCTGGCCCATACCGACCTGACCCGCCGCATGGAGGGGGACTATCGGGGCGCTTTCGCCCGGCTCAAGGCCGATACCAATGCGGTGGCCGAAAAGCTCACCGAGATCGTCGGCCAGTTGCGCGACACCTCGCGCACGCTCAAGACGGCTACGGGCGAGATCCTTTCGGGTGCCAACGACCTGTCCGAGCGCACCACGCGGCAGGCGGCGACCATCGAGGAGACCTCGGCAGCCATGGAACAGCTCGCCACCACGGTGATGGCCAATGCCGAGCGGGCCCGGGAAGCGAGCGAGGCGGCGACCGGCGTGACCCATACCGCCGAGCTCGGCGGCGCGGTGATGGATCAGGCGACCGAGGCCATGGAGCGGATCACGCAATCCTCGGGCAAGATCTCCAACATCATCGGCATGATCGACGACATCGCCTTCCAGACCAATCTATTGGCGCTCAACGCTTCGGTGGAGGCGGCGCGGGCCGGGGATGCGGGCAAGGGCTTTGCCGTGGTGGCGGTCGAGGTGCGGCGCCTCGCCCAGAGCGCCGCCAGTGCTTCGGCCGACGTCAAGGCGCTGATCGAGCAGAGCGGCGACGAAGTTGGCGGCGGCTCGCGGCTCGTTGCCGAAGCGGCGGCGCGGCTCGAGGAAATCCTTGTCGCCGCGCGCTCCTCGAGCGAATTGATGAACGGCATCGCGCGGGAAAGCCGCGAGCAGGCATCGGCCATCGAGGAAGTCAACACCGCGGTGCGCACCATGGACGAGATGACCCAGCACAATGCCGCGCTGGTCGAGCAGATGAACGCCTCGATCGAGCAGACCGAGGCCCAGGCAAACCAGCTCGACGGGATCGTCGACATCTTCGCGCTCGAGGCGGGAAGGGATGGAGGAAAGTCACAGGGGGTGAGGTTGCAGCCGGGGCCGGGCAGGACGCTGGCCGAGGGGGCGAGAGGCCTTCAGGAAAAGCTCAGGACCGTCGCCAAGTCCTATCTCAGCCATGGCAATAACGCGGTGGACAAGGAGTGGAGCGAGTTCTGACGCTTCGTCATGGCCGCAAATGAAAGGGACGCCACCGGCGTCCCTTTTTCGACGGACCCCGTCTACCATACAAGTTCAACGAAGCGTTAAGTCCCTGCCTTTACAATGCCGCCTCGGTAAAGCCCAGGGGGGCGGCGAGGGGGCCGGGTCAATGAAGTTTCTGTCTTTTCTTAACAATATCCGCCTGACCGCGGCCATTGCCGGGCTGATGCTGGCCAGTATCGGCATCACCATCGGCGCTTATTCGGTCAGCAATTATCTCAGCCTGCGCGGCCAGGCCGTGTCGCAGGCGATCGCGCAGCAATCGGTCGATCTCAAGACCGCCGCCACCATTTACGAGCGTCGCCTCAACGGCTCGGCCGTCACCTGGGCCGAAGACGGCAGCCTTGTCGGCTTCAGTACTTATTCCATCCCGTTTTTCTACGATACCGGGGCGGTGGATTCGGTGACGCGGGTGACCGGCGGGGAGACGGTGATCTTCGCGCTGGATGCCGAGAGCGATCAGTTCGTCGCCAAGAGCAGCAGCTTCGAGGCCGAGGAGGGCGGCCGCATCATCGATTTTGTGCTGCCTTCGGGGGGAGCGGCGGCCCGGGCGCTTGCGGCGGGGGAAACCTGGCAGGGCGAGATGGAAATGCTGGGACGGCGTTATAACGGCGCCATGCAGCCCATCTTCAAGCTGGACGGACTGCTGTTGGGCGGCTTCTGGGTCGGCAAGGACGTGGCCGAGGCCGACGCGGCAGCGGCGCAGGCCATTCCCGGGTTGGTCGTGATGGGCGGCGTCCTGCTGGTGATCATGGGCGCGGTGGGCCTGCTCGCCTCCCGGGCGCTGACCCGGCCCATTCCGGTTCTGGCCGGGGCCATGGATGCCATTGCGCGCGGCGACTACGAGACGCACGTGCCCTTTGTCGAGCGCGGCAACGAGATGGGTGCCATGGCCCGGGCGGTGGAGGTGTTCCGTGAGAACGGGCTGCGCGTCAGCCGGATGACCGAGGCGGAAGCGGCCCGGATCGTCGCCGACCAGGAAAACCGCCAGCGCATGATGAGCGAATTGCAGAACGCCTTCGGCGCGGTGGTGGACGCGGCGGCTGCAGGCGATTTCAGCGGCCGGGTGGAGGTGGAGTTTCCCGATCCCGAGCTCAACGCCCTGTCGGGCAGCGTCAACAATCTGGTATCGACTTTCGACCGCGGCGTCTCCGAGGTGGGGTCGGTGCTGGACGCGTTGGCCAATACCGATCTCACACGGCGCATGGAGGGCGATTACGAGGGTGCCTTCGCCACGCTCAAATCCGACATCAACGCGGTGGCCGACCGCCTGACCGAGGTGGTGGGCCAACTGCGCGACACCTCCGGCACACTCAAGACGGCGACCGGCGAGATTCTTTCGGGCGCCAATGACCTTTCCGAACGCACCACGCGGCAGGCGGCGACCATCGAGGAAACCTCGGCGACCATGGAACAGCTCGCCGCCACGGTGCTGGGCAATGCCGAGCGGGCGCAGGAAGCCAGCGTCAGCGCCGGGGTGGTCACCCATACGGCCGAGGAAGGCGGGCAGGTGATGGAGAACGCCACCGAGGCCATGGAACGGATCACCTCGTCCTCCGGCAAGATCTCCAACATCATCGGCATGATCGACGATATCGCCTTCCAGACCAATCTCTTGGCGCTCAACGCTTCGGTGGAAGCGGCGCGGGCCGGGGAGGCGGGCAAGGGCTTCGCCGTCGTCGCGGTCGAGGTTCGGCGGCTGGCGCAGTCGGCAGCGCAGGCGTCCAGCGACGTCAAGGCGTTGATCGAGCAGAGCGCCGAGGAGGTCAGGGGCGGCTCGCGGCTGGTGGCCGATGCGGCCGCCAAGCTGACGGCGATCCTCGAGGCGGCGCGGACCTCCAATGGCCTGATGCGCTCCATTGCCGAGGAAAGCCGCGAACAGGCTTCCTCCATCGAGGAGGTCAATACCGCGGTGCGCACCATGGACGAGATGACCCAGCACAACGCGGCGCTGGTCGAGGAAATGAATGCGGCCATCGAGCAGACCGAGGCGCAGGCCGTGGAGCTCGACCGCATCGTGGACGTGTTCACTGTCGCAGCGGGGGAGGCCACGCCGCCGGTCCGCGCCGGCCGGTCCGCTGCCCCAAAGCCCGAGCCCCCGCTTTCCCCCCGGGCCAGGGCCGCCGGCCGGACCTATCTCAGCCAGGGCAATGCGGCGATCGACGCGGACTGGAGCGAGTTCTAGAGGCCGGGGGACTTACGCCTTTCCATCCGTGGCGCGCGCCATGGACGGAAAGGCACCGATTTTTCGGTGGCCGAACCATTAATAAAGCCCTCGAAATCGATTGCGAGCCGATCCGTACAACTTTCAGTAACCGCTTTCTCCTAGCGTCCATCCAGTGATCCGTTTCCGGGGACTGCTTCCCATGGGGGAAGCCGGGCTGGTTCGGGGGAGAATTGTTCATGAAACGACTGGTGCGCCTTTTGGGCAATGTGCGCATGACCACCGCCATTCTGGTGCTGGTTCTGGCATCCATCATCGGCTCGATCGCGGCCGTGTCGGGGGCGATCTACGTGACCCTGCACGCGCAGTCGCTGGCCGACAGCCGCCTGCAGCAGGAGACCAATCTGGGCATTGCCGCCACGGTATTGGAGCGGCGCATTTCCGGTTCGGTGCTGAACTGGAACGATGACGGCACCATGGCCAGCTTCCAGAGCTGGGCCATCCCGCCCTTCTACGACACCGAGGTGATCGATTCGGTCACCCGCGTCACCCGGCAGGATGCCGCCATTTATGTCCTCGAGAACGAGACGGGCGATCTGGTGGCCAAGACCACCAGCATCACATTGCCCGATGACAGCCGTGCTGTCGGCAGCGTGCTGCCCGCCGACAGCCCGGCCGTCATGCAATTGATGCAGGCCGAACCGGTGCTGGATACGCTCTCGATAGAAGGGATCACCTATTTCGCCGCATTGCAGCCGATCCAGAAGGCCAATGGCGACGTGATGGGCGCGATCCTGGTGGGCACGCCCCTGATCCATGTCGAGGCTTCGGCCAATGACGTTCTGGGGTTGGTCGGCATGGTCGGAGGCGCTGCCATTGTCGGCTTTGGCCTTTTGGGCTTTGTCGCTTCGCGCGTCATCACCCGCCCCATTCCGAGGCTGGCCGGTGCCATGGATGTGATTGCCGAGGGCGATTACGATGTCGAGGTGCCCTTTATCGACCTCGGCAACGAGGTGGGCGCCATGGCCCGGGCGGTGGAGGTGTTCCGCGAGAACGGGCTGCGCGTCAGCCGGATGACCGAGGCCGAAGCGGCGCGCATCGTCGCCGACGAGGAAAACCGCCGCCGAATGATGAGCGAGCTTCAGGGTGCGTTCGGCGAGGTGGTGGATGCCGCCGTGGCGGGGGATTTCTCCCGGCGCGTCACCGCCGAATTCCCCGATGAGGAGCTCAATGTGCTGGCCGCCAGCGTCAACAATCTGGTCTCTACCTTCGAGCGCGGCGTTTCCGAGGTCGGCGAGGTGCTCGGCGCCATGGCCGATACCGATCTCAGCCGCCGCATGGCGGGGGATTATGAAGGCGCCTTCGCCCGGCTCAAGGCCGACACCAATGCGGTGGCCGACCGGCTGACAGAGGTGGTTCTGCAATTGCGCCATACGTCCGGTTCGCTCAAGACGGCCACCGGCGAGATTCTTTCGGGTGCCAACGACCTGTCCGAGCGCACCACGCGGCAGGCGGCGACCATCGAGGAGACCTCGGCGGCCATGGAACAGCTCGCCGCCACGGTGATGGCCAATGCCGAGCGGGCGCGCGATGCCAGCCTCAACGCCGCCAAGGTGACCCGCGCCGCCGAGGAAGGCGGCACGGTGATGGATCAGGCGACCGAGGCCATGGAGCGGATCACGCAATCCTCGGGCAAGATCTCCAATATCATCGGCATGATCGACGATATCGCCTTCCAGACCAATCTTTTGGCGCTCAACGCGTCGGTGGAGGCGGCGCGGGCCGGGGATGCGGGCAAGGGCTTTGCCGTGGTGGCGGTCGAGGTGCGGCGCCTCGCCCAGAGCGCCGCCAGCGCTTCGGCCGACGTCAAGGCGCTGATCGAGCAGTCGGGCGGCGAGGTCACCACCGGCTCGAAGCTGGTGGACGAGGCGGCGGGCAAGCTGGCGGCCATGCTGGACGCCATTCGCGACAATACCGCCTCGCTCGAGGCCATCGCGCGCGATAGTGCCGAACAGGCCACCTCGATCGAGGAGGTGAACGCGGCAGTGCGCACCATGGACGAGATGACCCAGCACAATGCCGCGCTGGTCGAGGAGACCAATGCCGCCATCGAGCAGACCGAGGCGCAGGCCAGCGAACTCGACCGGATCGTGGATATCTTCGCGATCGGGGAAGCCGTCCGGCAGGAGGCTGCGCCCCCGCCGCGTCCCGTTCGCGCGGCGCCCCCGCGCCTGGAGGTCCACGGTAATGCGGCCCTTGCCGATTGGGACGAGTTCTGAGGCGAAAACCCGCCGGAGGGCTGTCAAGAGGGCGCCATGGCGCCCTCTTTGCTTTTCCTATCACGATGGGAAGCATGCTTTACCGGCCCTTAACGCCGTCGTGCTCTTGTGGGACAGGATACGGAAAATGAGCGCCTGCCGGCGGGCCGGCGGCGATCGGAGGTGCCGTTCCAGCGTGCCAGCGCCATCCGGCTTTTGCCGTCCCGATGGGCGAACGGGATCGTGCCTGGCGTGAGATTGGTGGGGCGGCCAGAATGGCCTGCCCATGGGGCATGCAGGAAATGAAATTCAGCGATCTGTCCATTCGAACGAAACTGGTGCTGGGCGCGGGCTTGTTGTCGCTGGCCTCGATGGGCGCCATCATCACCGGCGCCTTGGCCCTGATGTATCAGACGGCGGGCAACGAGGCCGAGGAGCGCGCCAGGGCCCTGATGGGGCAATACAGCCAATTGGCCGTCGGCCAGATGGGCAACATCATCTCGGCGACGAGAAGCCTGGGAGCGGCCGTCGAGGGCGTGATCGCCACCGGGCCGATCGACCGTGAACTGCTCGGGCGCTTCGTCACCGCCTCGATGCAGGCCCAGCCGGCCGTCATCGGCATGACGCTGGCCTTCGACGCCAATGCGCTCGACGGGCGGGACGCCCTTTATGTGGGCCATCCCTATTCCGACGAAACGGGGCGCTTCGTTCCCTATTTCACTTGGGAAAACGGCCGGATAGAAGTCGAGCCGCTCATCATGACGCCGGAAAACGGCACCGAGAGCTGGTACGACATGCCGATGCGGGAGGACCGCGACGTCCTCACCCCGCCCTATACCTACCCGGTCAATGGGCGATCCACCCTGCTCACCAATGTCAGCGTGGTTGTGCACAAGGCCGGCAAGCCCATCGGCATCCTCACCTCGGACCTGACGCTGGACACGATTTCACAGGTCATGTCCGATCTCAAGCCGTTCGAGGTCGGCTCGGTGATGCTGGTGAGCAATGCCGATAGCTGGATCGCCAATCCCGATCCCGGGCTCATCGGCGAGGAACTGGCCCCCGATATAGCCGCGGCTCTGCTCGACAGCGAATTGATGGAGCGCGGCATGATCTATGCCGACGAGGCGGGGGTGAACCAGTTCGTGGTCACCGCGCCTCTGCAATTCGGCGGCGTCGACGACAGATGGACCATGGTGATGCAGGTGCCGGCGGCCACCATCTATGCCGGGGTCGATGCCATGCGCAACATGGCGCTGGGCGCTGCGGCCGCGCTGCTGGGCGCCAGCCTTTTGCTGGTCTGGTTCGGGGCCGGCGTCATTGCCCGGCCCATCCGCCGGATGACCGAGATCATGGGCGTGCTGGCCGAGGGCGATTACGATGTCGCCGTGCCCTACAGCCAGGGACGCGATGAAATCGGCGGCATGGCCCGGGCGGTGGAAGTGTTCCGCCAGAATGGGCTCAAGGTCAGCCAGATGACCGAGGCGGAAGCGGCGCGCATCATCGCCGACCAGCAGGCCCGCCAGGCCATGATGAGCGAATTGCAGCTCGCTTTCGGCGAAGTGGTGGATGCCGCCGTCTCGGGCGATTTTTCCAAGCGCGTCAATGCCAGCTTCCCCGACCCGGAACTCAATGGCCTCGCCGCCTCGGTCAATTCGCTGGTGGAAACGGTGGACCGGGGGATCGACGAGACCGGCAAGGTGCTGGGCGCGCTGGCGCGCACGGACCTGACCGAGCGTATGGAGGGCGAGTATCGCGGTGCCTTCGCGGCCTTGCAGGACAATACCAATATCGTGGCCGAGACGCTGAGCGAGGTGGTCAACGGGCTCAAGCTGACCTCGCGCACGCTCAAGACCGCGACGGGGGAAATCCTGTCCGGCGCCAACGACCTGTCCGAGCGCACCACGCGGCAGGCGGCCACTATCGAGGAAACCTCGGCGGCCATGGAGCAACTGGCGGCAACGGTGCTGCAGAACGCCGATCGGGCGCGTGACGCCAACGATCTGGCCCAGACCGTCAGCCGCAGCGCCGAGGAAGGCGGGCAGGTGATGGAAAACGCCACCGAGGCGATGGAGAAGATCACCGCTTCCTCGGCCCGCATCTCCAACATTATCGGGCTGATCGACGATATCGCCTTCCAGACCAATCTTTTGGCGCTCAACGCCTCGGTGGAAGCGGCGCGGGCCGGGGAAGCGGGCAAGGGCTTTGCCGTGGTGGCGGTCGAGGTGCGGCGCCTCGCCCAGAGCGCGGCCGAGGCATCCGCCGATGTCAAGGCGCTGATCGAAACCTCGTCCGGCGAGGTGGAGGCCGGCACGCGGCTGGTGGAGGCGGCGGCGGCCAAGCTCGGCGCCATGCTGGAGGCGGCCCGGCAGAATTCCGACCTGATGGACAGCATCGCCCGCGACAGCCGCGAGCAGGCTTCCGCCATCGAGGAAGTGACGGTCGCGGTGCGGCAGATGGACGAGATGACCCAGCACAATGCGGCCCTCGTCGAGGAGACCAATGCCGCCATCGAGCAGACCGAGGCGCAGGCCAGCGAACTCGACCGGATCGTGGCGGTGTTCCGGACGGAGGCGGGCGAGGCCGTCGCCCCGGATTCCGCGCCGGTGCCACCGCGGCAAGCCCGGACCTCGCGTCAGGCGGCCGCGGATTATCTCACCGCGGGCAATGCCGCGATTTCGGCGGACTGGAGCGAATTCTAGGCCGGTTCGTCCTGCGGCCCCGGTGCGGGTGAAGGAGGCCTGGACGCATTAAACGCGTCCAGGCCTCCCGCGTCTCGTCCGGCCCGCCTACGCGATCGTCCGCTTCGGCGAATCCGCTAGCAGGCCTACAGCTATTCGTTAACCCAGGACGGTCCAGCTTGGAGCGACGTGACGATGGCGCGATTCGAAAGGGGAACGAACATGGCGGGAGCTGTGCGGGGCCGGACAGGCCAGGCGGGAGGCAAGCCCTCATGACGGCCGCTTCCCGCGACATGCTGCAGGCGCGGCTGGATTTCATCGGCCTGGATGCCGCCACCCGCGAACGGCTGGCCCAGGCGCGCCCCAGCATAGAGGCGCATCTCGATCCGGCCCTGGCCAAATTCTACGACAAGATCGGCACCGTTCCGGCGGTGATGCGCTTTTTCGACGGCCAGCCCCAGATGGATCGCGCCAGATCGCGGCAGAAGGACCATTGGCGCGCCATCGCCACCGGCCAGCTCGATGCCCAATATCTCGAGGCCAGCACGCGCGTCGGGCTGCGCCACGCTCAGATCGGGCTGGAGCCACGCTGGCATATCGGCGGCTATGGCATCGTCATGGAGACGCTGATCAGGGGCCTGATTCAGGATTTGATGACGGCGGCGCTGCAACCCGAAAAGCGGCGCTTCGGGCGGAGCGCGCCGCGCGCGCCGGACGCCATTCTGGCCGATGTCGATGCGATGGCCGACATGGTGGTGGCCGTGCTCAAATCGATGCTGCTCGATATCGATATCGGGGTCTCGGCCTATTTCGACCGGATGAACGCCGATGCGCGGGCGACCGAGCATGCTGCCCGCGCCCGTATCCAGAAGGCCGTCTCGACGACCGGCGAGGTCCTCAAGAGCATGGCGCTGGGCGATCTTTCGGGGCGCATTACCGAGGAACTGGGGGCCGAATTCGAGCAGATCAGGCTCGACACCAATGAAGTGGCCGAGAAAATGGCCGGCATTGTCGGCCAGCTCAAGGACACCGCCGGCTCGCTGCGCACGGCGACGGGGGAAATTCTTTCGGGCGCCAACGACCTTTCCGACCGCACCACGCGGCAGGCCGCCGCCATCGAGGAGACGGCCGCCTCGATCGAGCAGCTGACCGCGGCGGTGGCGGAAAACGCTCGGCGCGCGGCGGCGGCCAGCGGCAAGGCGCAATCCCTCGCCCGCACCGCTACCGATGGCGGCGCGGCCATGAAGGATGCCAATGGCGCCATGGCCGCCATCGAGGCATCGTCGGGCAAGATTTCCAACATTATCGGCATGATCGACGATATCGCCTTCCAGACCAATCTTTTGGCGCTCAACGCCTCGGTCGAGGCGGCGCGGGCCGGGGAGGCGGGCAAGGGCTTCGCCGTGGTGGCGGTCGAGGTCCGGCGTCTCGCCCAGAGTGCGGCCGAGGCGTCCCGCGAGATCAAGCGGCTTATCGACGCCAGCGCCGACGAGGTGCGCAATGGCAGCCAGCTCGTGGCGCGGGCGGATGAAATGCTGCGCGACATTCTCGCCGGGGCCGAAGAGAGCGCCGAGCTCATCGATACCATCGCCCGGGAAAACCGGAGCCAGTCCTCGGCGCTGGAGGAAGTAACCGCCGCCATGCGGCAGATGGACGAGATGACCCAGCACAACGCGGCGCTGGTCGAGGAAATCAACGCCTCCATCGGACAGACCGAGGCCGAAGCGGTCGCGCTTGACGGCATCGTGGACATATTCCGTCTCGGCAACCCTGATGCGGCGCCCCAACAGGTAGCGGACGCGCCCCGGCCGGCCCGTGCCATGCGCGCCTGACCCCTCGTATACCGGTGCTTAATCGCGGCCCGGTAATTTCCACAGGCCGGCCGTA
The DNA here is from genome assembly GCF_042648785.1 of Devosia honganensis. NCBI lineage: Bacteria > Pseudomonadati > Pseudomonadota > Alphaproteobacteria > Hyphomicrobiales > Devosiaceae > Devosia > Devosia honganensis. Next base: position 983,797 of record NZ_JBHRYD010000001.1, on the reverse strand, counting down.
TTCGTCGGCGTCCCATGGAGGGGGAAATGGCGCGGATCGGCCTGGTTGCCCATGACGACAAGAAGGACGACCTGTGCCGCTGGGCCGAGGCGCACAGGGACAAGCTCGCGCGGCACCAGCTCTGGGGTACCGGCACCACCGGCAGCAGGGTCATGGAAGCGACGGGCCTCGAGGTCGGCCTGCTCAAGAGCGGGCCTTTGGGCGGCGACCAGCAATTGGGCGCCATGATCTGCGAGGGGCGGCTGGACGTCCTGGTGTTTTTCATCGACCCGCTCTCGGCGCAGCCTCATGACGTGGACGTGAAGGCGCTGACCCGGCTCGCCACGCTCTACGACGTGCCTCTGGCCAATAATAAATCCACCGCAGACGCCGTGCTGGCCGCGATTTGACCCCGCGGATAGTGTTGACCGTTCCGTGCTGTTGTGACCAGATGCCACAAAATTGCCCGGATTGAACCGGGCGGCTGATATTCAGGAAACCCCGAGGCACCACCAACTTGTCCTCCGACTTGGTTATCGACGTTCGCAACGTCACCAAACGCTTCGGCGGCATCACCGCCGTCAACGATTGCTCGCTTTCGGTTCGGCGCGGTTCGATCACCGGGCTGATCGGGCCCAACGGCGCGGGCAAGTCGACCCTGTTCAATATCGTGGCCGGCAATATCGTGCCCGATAGCGGGCAGGTGATCTTCGATGGCAAGGACGTGACCGGCTGCAAGCCGCACGAGCTGTTCCGGATCGGCATGCTGCGCACCTTCCAGATCGCGCATGAATTCTCGCAGATGACGGCGCTCGAGAACCTGATGATGGTGCCGGGCGACCAGCCGGGCGAGCATCTGGTCGGTATGTGGTTCCGTCCCGGCCTGGTGCAGGCGCGCGAGACCGAGGTGCGCAAGAAGGCGCTCGACGTCATCGATTTCCTCAAGCTGGGGCATGTGCGCCACGAATTGGCGGGCAATCTCTCGGGCGGGCAGAAAAAGCTGCTCGAACTGGGCCGGACCATGATGGTCGATGCCCGGATCGTGCTGCTCGACGAGGTGGCGGCCGGCGTCAACAGGACCCTGCTCAACGATCTGGCGGACAATATCGAGCGCATGAACCGCGAACTGGGCTATACCTTCTTCGTCATCGAGCACGACATGGACCTGATCGGGCGGCTGTGCGATCCGGTCATCGTCATGGCCCAGGGCCAGAAGATCGCCGAGGGGCCGATGGCGGAAATCCGCGCCAATCCCGCGATCATCGAGGCCTATTTCGGCGCCCCGGCCGAGGTGGCGTGATGGCGTTGATCGAACTGAAGCACGTCGTGGGCGGTTATGGCGGCGCGCCCATCCTCAATGGTGTCGATATCGCCATCGAGAAAAGCGATATCGGGGTGATCGTGGGGCCGAACGGCGCCGGCAAGTCCACGACGCTCAAGGCGATTTTCGGGCTGCTGCGCGTCACCGGCGGCAGCATCGAGTTTGCCGGCGAGGAGATCACCAATTCCCTGCCCGACCGGCTGGTGCCCAAAGGGCTGTCCTTCGTCCCGCAGGAAAAGAACGTCTTCACCTCGATGAGCGTCGAGGAAAATCTGGAAATGGGGGCCTTCACCCGCGAGGACGATTTCTCCGGGACCATGGCCTGGGTCTATGAGATGTTCCCGGTGCTCCGGGAGAAGCGCCGCCAGCCGGCGGGCGAGCTCTCGGGCGGGCAGCGCCAGATGGTGGCCATGGGCCGGGCGCTGATGAGCCAGCCGAGCCTGCTGATGCTCGACGAGCCTTCGGCGGGCCTGTCGCCGCGCTATGTCATCGAGATTTTCGAAACCATCGTGCGCATCAATCGCGAGGGCGTGGGCATTCTCATGGTCGAGCAGAACGCGCGTCAGGCCCTGGCCTTCGCCACGCGCGGCTTCGTGCTCGCGGGCGGGCAGAACCGCTTCACCGGCACCGGGGCGGAGCTGATCGCCGACCCGGAAGTCGCCAAGTCTTTCCTGGGGGGCTGAGCCGATGGACGAGCTGATCTTCTTCATCAACCGCGTCCTGATTTCGGGCACCGTGCTGGGCTCGATCTACGCGCTCGGCGCCATCGGGGTGACGCTGATCTTCGGCATATTGCGGTTCGCCCATTTCGCCCATGGCGATATGATGACAATGGGCGCCTTCATCGCTTTCCTCCTGGCCTCGGCGCTCGCCGCCATGGGCATCATCCTGCCACTGCCGATGGGCTTCGTGGTGCTTCCCGTGGCCATGGTTCTCACCGCTTTCATCGCCCTGGGGATCGACAAGGGCTTTTACGCTCCCCTGCGGGCGCGCGGGGCCAAGCCGGTGACGCTGCTGATCGCCTCGATCGGGGTGACGCTGATGATCCAGGGCCTGGTGCGGCTGTTCTTCGGGTCGGGCACCAAGACCATGTACGTGCCGGGCGAAGCCAAGGACATCTTCCGCTTCGACATGAGCTGGGCCGGCGGAACGCGGCCCATCAACGTCACCGAGCCGCAGCTCATCATGTTCGTGGTCACCGCGCTCCTGGTGGTGGCGCTGCATCTGTTCCTCACCCGCTCGCGCCTCGGCAAGGCCATGCGCGCCATGGCCGACAATGCCGATCTGGCGCAGGTCTCGGGCATCAATACCGCCCTCGTCGTGCGGGTCACCTGGGTCATTGCCGGCGGGCTCGCCTGCGTCGCCGGCACCATGCTGGCGCTCGACGTGGCGCTGATGCCCGATCTGGCCTTCAACATCGTGCTGCCGATCTTCGCCGCCGCCATCGTGGGCGGTCTGGGCCATGCCTATGGCGCCATCGTGGGCGGCTTCCTCATCGCCTTTGCCGAGACGCTGGCGGTGTTCAACTGGACTGCGGTGCTGCGCCCGCTCAATGCCGTGCTGCCCGAGGGCATGGCGTTGCCGGCCAATCTGGCGCTGGTGCCCACCGAGTACAAACTCACCGTGGCCTTCGTGATCCTGGTCATCACCCTGCTGGTGCGGCCCACGGGTATCTTCAAGGGAGCCTCGACATGAGCCCGGCCGCCGCCGCCGCGACAAGGAGCTGGGACAGCCCGCTCCGGCGCGGCCTCATGCTGTTCGCCGCCATGTTCCTCATCGTGGTGGTGGTGGGAATGGTGCAGGGCACCGCCTCGGTGCTGCTCATCCTCACCCAGGCCACCGCCTTCGCGCTCATCGCGCTGGGGCTCAATATCCAATGGGGCTATGGCGGGCTGTTCAACTTCGCCATCATGGGTTTCCTCATGGTGGGCGGCGCCTCGACGGTGTTTCTCTCCTATCCGGTCAACATGGCCTTCTGGGACAGCGACGGGCCGATGCTGCTGGGACGCGCGCTCATCGCCTTCCTCATCGGGCTGGCGCTGGTGCTGGCGGCGCGGCGGGTCGACCGGTTCGGCATTACCGGCAAGGGGAAGGCGTTCGTCGTGGCGCTGGCCTGGTTCGCCGGCTATGTCATCTATCGCAGCCAGATCGATCCGGCCGCCGCCTATATCGAATCCACCGCCGGCTTCGTGGGCGGGCTGGGGCTGCATCCGGTGCTGGGCTGGGCCTTCGGGGGGCTCGTCTCGGCCGTCATCGCCTATTATATCGGCCGGATCAGCCTGGGGCTGCGGACCGATTACCTGGCCATCGCCACGATCGGCATTTCCGAGATCCTGCGGGCGCTGATCAAGAACATGGACTGGCTGACACGCGGCACCATGACGGTCTCGCCCATGCCCTGGCCGACGCCGCTGCCCCAGCAATTGCAGGCGGAGGGCTTTTCCATCCCCGAAAGCTTCGTGCTGGCCCGCCTCATGTACCTCGTGCTCGCGGTGCTGGTGCTGGTCCTGGCCTTCCTGCTGGTCCAGCGCGCCTATGGCGGGCCCTGGGGCCGGATGATGCGGGCCATCCGCGACAACTACATCTCGGCCGCCTCCATGGGCAAGGACGTGACCGGACGGCAGCTCGAGCTGTTTATCTTCGGCTCGATCCTGATGGGGATCGGCGGGGCGATCCTGGCCACTTTCACCCAGATCTTCGATCCGTCCGGCTATCAGCCGATCAATCACACCTTCATGATCTGGGTGATGGTGATCGTGGGCGGGGCGGGCAATAATTGGGGCGTGGTGCTGGGCTCCTTCCTCATCTACATCGTCTGGATCATTTCCGATCCGCTGGCGCAGATCATCTTCCTCAATCTCTCGGCCTTCACCGACGGCATGGGCTGGGGCGCCATTCCCGAGATCGATTCACGGGCCTTGCAGGCACGCGTCTTCGTGCTCGGCGTGGTCATCTCCATCGCCCTGCGCTACGCCCCGCGCGGGCTCATCCCTGAAACCGTGCGCCGCGATGCGTGAGGCGGGGCCCCGATCGCGGGGAAAGGCTGAAATGAAAACGGCCCGGGGAAACCCCGGGCCGTAAACGCTTCGCGGTTGTACCGACTTACTCGATCAGGCCCTTGTCGACGGGCTCGCCGCCTTCGATGACCCAGTAGTTGATGGCGCCGGCGACGTCGCCGACCTCGTCGAACTCGATGGAGCCGGAGGCGCCCTCATAGTTGATGTCGGTACCGGCGGCGATCAGTTCCTTGGCCTTGGCCCATTCGCCCGGCAGGATGGTCTCGCCGGGGGCGTTGGCGATCTCGCGCAGCGCGGCGGAAAGCCCCTCGCGCTCGGCCGAGCCGTTCTTCTCGATGGCCAGGGCCAACAGGAACACGGCGTCATAGGAATTGGTCACATAGGTGCCGTTGACGTCCTGGCCGGCAGCCGCGGTTAAGGCATCCAGGGCGTCGAAGGCGGGGCCTTCGGCGGCGGCGGCCTGGGTGAGGATCATGCCTTCGAGATCGGCGCCGTTGCGGCTGGCGAGCAGGGCGTCGCCGGCCATGCCGTCGCCGCCCATGAACAGGTCGAACGAGCCGGCTTCGATGGCCTGGTTGAGGATGGCGCCGCCACCGGAATTCTCATAGCCATAGATCACCAGCGTGGTGGCGCCGGAGGCCTCGATCTGGCCGATTTCGGGGCGGTAGTCGGCCTTGCCGTCTTCATGGGCGACATTGGCGAGCACGGTGCCGCCACCGGCAGCAAAGGCATCGGCGAAGGCGCCGGCCAGGCCCGAACCGTAATCGTTGTTCAGATAGGTGAGGCCCACTTCGGTGACGCCCTGGCTGAGCAGCAATTCGGCCGCCTTGACGCCCTGGATGGAGTCGGGAACCACATCGCGGAAGACGAGGTCGTTGTCATCGAGTTCGGCCACGGCCGGCGCGGTGGAGGCCGGCGAGATCATGACGACATTGCCCGGAATGGCCGAGCCATTGGCGCCGGCCAGGGTGGAGCCCGAGCAATAGCCGCCGAAGATGGCGGTGACGTTCTCGGCATTGACCAGACGGTCGGCGGCCGGACCGGCGGCGCCGGCATCGCAGGCGCTGTCCGCGATCACCGAGACCAGCGTCTGGCCGTCCAGGATACCCCCCTGGTCGTTGACATTGGCGATGGCGAGATTGCCGGCATCGATCATGCCCGGCGCGAACCCGGCAATGCCGCCGGTCACGTCGGCGAGGAAGCCGATCTTGACCTCCTGAGCCAGGGCCGGAGCGGCGATGATCAGGCTGGAGGCGGCGACCGCCAGGGTCAGGGTTTTCTTCAACATTGACATCCCTCTGTTTCGGTTGCCCGCCGGGTGGCCTTGCTGGCCCCTTCTTGCGGCGCGACAACGGATAAGCAGGCGCGATGCGCGCCCCGCTGACCAGACTGTTGCACATTCCGGAGGTAAAAGTCACCGGGATTTGAGCGCCCGGATCGCACGGCGTTCCGGTTGCTTAACGCCGCCCGATCGCGCATAGACTGGCGGCGGTGCCGGAAAGGGGTGCGCATGAGATTTCGAGGTCCGGCCATCGCGATCCTGGCGCTGGCCATGCTGGCATCGCCGGCGGCGGCGCAGCTCACCGTGCTCGACACCGCCCAGGATGCGCGCGGCGGCGCGGCGGCGCCGGAAGCGGCGGTGGAACAGCCTATCGAGGCGAGCCTGCCCGCGGCACCCTGCGGCGACCAGCCGTTCAGCATCGCCCGACTGGGCTGGCCCTCGGCCAGCCTGCTGGCGGAAATCCATGCCCGGGTCCTGGCCGCCCAGTTCGGCTGCGACGTGCGGGTGACGCCGGGCGATCCGGCGACCTCCATCTCGTCCATGGGCTCGACCGGACAGCCCGCCGTGGTCCCCGAGGTCTGGGTCAACCGCGTCGCGGAACTGTGGAACGGTGCGATGGAGGGGCAGATGCTGCGCAGCGCCGCCCCGACCTATGCGGAGGCGCGCTTCGAAGGCTGGTACATGCCGGTCTATATGGCCGCCGCTTTCGCCGCAGCTCCCGCCGCGGCCGATCTCGCCGCCGCGCTGCCGCAACTGCATCCGGAAGGGCCGGTGCGGTTCATTTCCTGCCCCATCGACTGGGCCTGTTCGCTCATCAACCGCAATCTGGTGCGGGCCCACGGGCTGGAACGCCTGGTGGAACTGGTCGAGCCGGCCAACCGCTTCGAGATGGACCGGCTGATCGCCGAGGCGGTCAACCGGCGCGAACCGTTCCTGTTCTATTATTGGCAGCCCAATGCGGTTTTGGCCCAGCTCGATTTCGTCGCCCTGGACATGGGAGCCTATGACGAGGCGGCGGCGAAATGCCTGGCCGGGCGGATCTGCGCCGATCCGCAGCCCAGCGCCTTCGCCGAGGATCTGGTGGTGATCGCGCTGGCGGAGCGGGTGTTCACCGACATGCCGGCCATCGCCGGCTATTTCCAGCGCGCCAGCCTGGCGCTGGCGGAGATGGATGCGCTGCTGGCCCGGCTCAACGCTCCCGGCGCCACGCTCGAAAGCGTCGCCGACTGGTTCGTCGAGGAGCGCGGCGATCTCTGGGGGAGCTGGGTCGGCACGGCTCCCTGAACGCCGATCCGGCGCCTGCGCCGAAAGGCTGATGGCGGCTTGGCCTTGAGGATGGTTGCGCCGGACCGGGGCGCGTGGCTATAAACGGCCCGGACAGCAACCGGGGCAGGGGAGTTCAGCCTTGGATTTGAAGCGGATCGACGATCACGTCAGCGTATCTGGACAGATCCGGCCCGAGGACGTGGCGACGCTCAAGGCCATGGGCTTCGTTGCCATCGTCAACAACCGGCCGGACGGGGAAAGCCCCGACCAGCCGGCCGGTGCCGAGATCGAGGCGGCCGCCAGGGCCGCCGGCCTCGACTATCACGCCATTCCGCTGGGGCGCGAGGGGGTCAATCCCGACCTCGTGGACCGCACCAGGGCCGCGCTTGAGGGGAGCGCCGGGCCGGTATTCTGCTTTTGCCGGTCGGGCACGCGCTCGACCACGCTCTGGGCGCTGAGCCGGGCCGGCGAGATGCCGGCCCAGGATATCCTCGCCCAGGCCGCAGCGGCGGGATATGATTTGAGCCATCTGGCCGGCTATCTCGGCCGGGACTGAGGATGAAATCCGGACGGTCGGGCGGGCCACCGTCCTTTCCGTCGATTTGCTGAGCCGGGCCATCATGGCCTTTCGCCCCTTCTGCTCGGAACCTGATCGATGCCCATCAAGAAAATCCTCGTCGCCAATCGCAGCGAGATTGCCATTCGCGTGTTTCGCGCCGCCAACGAGCTCGGCCTCAAGACCGTCGCGGTCTTTGCCGAGGAAGACAAGCTGGCGCTGCACCGCTTCAAGGCCGACGAGGCCTATCTGATCGGCAAGGGGCTGGGACCGGTCGAGGCGTATCTGCAGATCGAGGAATATATCCGCATCGCCCGGCTCTCGGGCGCCGACGCCATCCATCCCGGCTATGGCCTTCTGGCGGAAAGCCCCGAATTCGTCGATGCCTGCACCGATGCGGGCATAATCTTCATCGGCCCGCGCGCCCAGACCATGCGCGATCTGGGCAATAAGGTCGCCGCCCGCAACATGGCCATCGCCGCCGGCGTGCCGGTGGTGCCGGCGACCGAGGCACTGCCCGACGATCCGGAGGCCATCAAGGCGCTGGCCGCCGAGATCGGCTATCCGCTGATGCTCAAGGCGAGCTGGGGCGGGGGCGGGCGCGGCATGCGCCGCATCCTCGATGAAAAATCCCTGCTCTCGGAGGTCTCCGAGGGCAAGCGCGAAGCCAAGGCCGCCTTCGGCAAGGACGAGATGTATCTCGAAAAGCTGATCGAGCGCGCCCGCCATGTCGAGGTGCAGCTGCTCGGCGACGACCACGGCAATCTCGTCCATCTTTACGAGCGCGACTGCTCGGTGCAGCGCCGCAACCAGAAAGTGGTGGAACGGGCGCCCGCGCCCTATCTCAACGACGCGGTGCGCAAGGAATTGACCGATGCGGCGGTGCGGCTGGGCCGGGCCGCCAATTACCGGGGCGCCGGCACGGTCGAATTCCTCATGGATGCCGATACCGACAAATTCTACTTCATCGAGGTCAATCCGCGCATTCAGGTCGAGCATACCGTCACCGAGGAGGTGACCGGCATCGATATCGTCAAGGCGCAGATCCACGTTCTGGACGGGGCGGTGATCGGCACGCCGGAATCGGGCGTTCCCGCCCAGGACAAGATCCGCCTCAACGGCAATGCCATCCAGTGCCGCGTCACCACCGAGGATCCGGAACACAATTTCATTCCCGATTACGGACGCATCACCGCCTATCGCGGCGCCACCGGCTTCGGGGTGCGGCTCGATGGCGGCACCGCCTATGCCGGCGCGATCATCACCCGCTATTACGATCCGCTCCTGGAAAAGGTCACCTGCTGGGCACCGAGCGCCGACGAGGCCATTGCCCGTATGCACCGGGCCCTGCGCGAATTCCGCATTCGCGGCGTCGCCACCAATCTGGCCTTCCTCGAAAACATCATCACCCATCCCGATTTCGTCGGAAACCGCTATACCACCCGCTTCATCGACACGACGCCCGAGCTGTTCAATTTCAAGCCGCTCAAGGACCGGGCCACCAAGCTCCTGTCCTATATCGCCGACGTCACGGTGAACGGGCATCCCGAGGTGCGCGACCGGCCGCGGCCCCCCGCCGATGCCGCCGCGCCCTTCGTGCCGGAATTTCTGCCCCTGCCCGTCATCGAGGGCAGCCGGCAGGTGCTGGAGCGCGAGGGGCCGGAGGGGCTGGCGCGCTGGATGAAGGCGCAGACCCGGGTGCTGTTCACCGACACCACCATGCGCGACGCGCATCAGTCGCTGCTGGCGACGCGCATGCGCAGCTTCGACATCACCCGCATCGCCGAGGCCTATTCGCGCGGCCTGCCGGACCTGTTCAGCCTCGAATGCTGGGGCGGGGCGACTTTCGACGTCGCCATGCGCTTTCTCAACGAGGATCCCTGGGAACGGCTGGCCAAGGTGCGCGAGGGCGCGCCCAATATCCTGACGCAGATGCTGCTTCGCGGCTCCAATGGCGTGGGCTACACCAATTATCCGGACAATGTGGTCAAGTTCTTCGTCCGCCAGGCGGCTCGGGGCGGGGTGGATATCTTCCGCGTCTTCGACTGCCTCAACTGGGTCGAGAACATGCGCGTCGCCATGGATGCGGTGATCGAGGCGGGCAAGGTCTGCGAAGGCGCCATCTGCTACACGGGCGACATGCTCGATCCGGACCGGGCCAAATACGACCTCAAATATTACGTTGCCCTGGCGCGCGAGCTGGAAGCGGCGGGCGCTCATGTGCTGGGCCTCAAGGACATGGCGGGGCTGCTCAAGCCGGCGGCGGCCAGAAAGCTCGTCGCGACGCTGAAGGAGGAGGTGGGCCTGCCGGTCCATCTTCATACCCATGACACTTCGGGCGCCGCCTCGGCCACGGTGCTGGCGGCGGTGGAAGCGGGCGTCGACGCGGTAGATGCGGCCATGGACGCGCTTTCGGGCACCACCTCGCAGCCGACGCTCGGCTCGCTGGTGGCGGCATTGGCCGATACGGAGCGCGATACCGGGCTCGAGGCCACGGCGATCCGGCAGATTTCCTTTTACTGGGAAGGGGTGCGCACTCAGTATCGTGCCTTCGAGAGCGACCTCAAGGGAGGCGCCTCGGAAGTCTACCTGCATGAAATGCCGGGCGGGCAGTTCACCAATCTCAAGGAACAGGCGCGCTCGCTGGGTCTGGAGACCCGCTGGCACGAAGTCGCCCAGACCTATGCCGACGTCAACCGGATGTTCGGCGACATCGTCAAGGTGACCCCCTCTTCCAAGGTGGTGGGCGACATGGCGCTGGCCATGGTCTCGGCCGGCATCTCCCGGGAGGAAGTGGAAGACCCGCACCGCGACATCGCCTTTCCCGATTCGGTGGTCGGCTTCTTCATGGGCGATCTGGGCCAGCCGCCGGGCGGCTTCCCCGAGGCGCTGCAAAAGAAGGTGCTCAAGGGCAAAAAACCGCTCACCGAGCGGCCCGGCTCCTATCTCGAGGATGTCGATATCGAGGCCGAGCGCGAAAGGATCGCCGGGGAAGCGGGACACGAAGTCGACGACTTCCGGCTCGCCTCCTATCTGATGTATCCCAAGGTCTATGCGGATTTCGAAAAGACCCAGGACCGCTACGGCCCCACCGAGGTGCTGCCCACGCCGGTCTATTTCTACGGCCTCAACGAGGGCGACGAGATCCTGGTCGATATCGAGCAGGGCAAGACGCTGGTGATCACCTATCAGGGCCGGGCTCCGACCAATGACAAGGGCGAGGTGCGCTGCTTCTTCGATCTCAACGGCCAGCCGCGCACCATCATCGTGCCGGACCGGCTGAAGGCCGGCGAGGTCAAGGCGCGCGCCAAGGCTTCGGTCAGCGATCCCAGGGAAGTGGGGGCGCCCATGCCCGGCGTCATTTCCACGCTCGCTGTCGCTCAGGGCCAGAAGGTCTCGGCCGGCGACGTGCTGTGCTCGATCGAGGCGATGAAGATGGAAACCGCCATCCATGCGGAAGTGGACGGCGTGGTGGCCGAATTGCTGATCAAGCCGGGCGACCAGATCGACGCCAAGGACCTGCTGGTCAGGCTGGAATAGCGAAGGCCCGGAGTGATCCGGGCCTTGGTTCGGCGTCAGGCAGTAAAATCGTCAGAGCCGGCGCGAGCGGCCGTCCACGGTCGGCCCGGGCCTGCCGGCATGGACGCGGACCGGCACCGGCAGGCGCGACACGATCCAGCTCACCATCAGCGGCACCAGCACGATATCGTCGACCCAGCCCAGCACGGGAATGAAATCGGGCAGGATGTCGAAGGGATTAACCAGATAGAAGGCAACGAAGAGCGTTGCCGCCTTCAGGTGAAACGGGGTCTCGCGCGCCCGGAAGGCGTTCCAGAGCTGCACGACTTCCTTACGGAAGAGGACGAGGCGGGAAAGGAGCATGGTCATCATACCGGATAAATGGTTTCGCCCGGGGCGCGGTTCAAGATGCCGGGCCGGGCAATATTTTCCTTCCTCGCCGGATCGTCATTTCATTGTTCGGTTGCCAGGCGAGAAGGGAAGGCCTATCTCGGGGGCGATGGAATGCAAGGGTTGAACATGGCCGGTCCAGCGCCGCGCAGGCAATCGGTTGGGGTCAATGTCGGCGGCGTCATGGTCGGGGGCGGCGCTCCGGTCGTGGTGCAATCCATGACCAATACCGATACCGCCGATATCGACGCCACGGTGCGCCAGGTGATGCAACTGTCCCGGGCGGGCTCGGAGATCGTGCGCATCACCGTCGACCGCGACGAGAGCGCGGCGGCGGTGCCCCATATCCGCGACCGTCTCGCCTCCATGGGCTATGACGTGCCGCTGGTCGGCGATTTCCACTATATCGGCCACAAGCTGCTGACCGATCATCCGGCCTGCGCCGAGGCGCTGGCCAAATACCGCATCAATCCGGGCAATGTCGGGTTCAAGGCCAAGCGCGACACGCAATTCGCCACGCTGATCGAACTGGCGCTGCGCCATGGCAAGCCGGTGCGCATCGGGGTCAATTGGGGCTCGCTGGACGAGGAACTGCTCACCCGTCTCATGGACGAGAACGCGGTGTCCTCCAGCCCGGTCTCGGCCGCCGCGGTGCAGCGCGAGGCGATCATCCAGTCGGCGCTGCTCTCGGCGCAGCGGGCCGAGGAGATCGGCCTCGGGCGCGATCGCATCATCCTGTCCACCAAGGTTTCCGACGTCCAGCATCTCATCGCCGTCTACCAGGATCTGGCGGCGCGCAGCGATCATGCGCTGCATCTGGGGCTGACCGAGGCCGGCATGGGCTCGAAGGGGATCGTCGCCTCCTCGGCGGCTTTGGGCATCCTGCTGCAGCAGGGGATCGGCGACACGATCCGCATCTCCCTCACCCCGGAGCCGGGCGGCGACCGCACGACCGAGGTGAAGGTGGCGCAGGAATTGCTGCAGACCATGGGGTTCCGGCAATTCCTTCCCGTCGTGGCGGCGTGCCCGGGCTGCGGGCGTACCACCTCGACCACCTTCCAGACGCTCGCCAAGGAGATCCAGGACCATCTCGACGCCTCCATGCCGGAATGGCGCGAGCGCTATCCGGGCGTCGAGACGCTGACGGTGGCGGTGATGGGCTGCATCGTCAACGGGCCGGGCGAGAGCAAGCACGCCAATATCGGCATTTCCCTGCCGGGCACCGGCGAGATGCCGGCGGCGCCGGTCTTTGTCGACGGCGCCAAGGTGGCGACGCTGCGCGGGCCCGACGTGGCCGAGCAGTTCAAGGCCATGGTGGCCGATTATATCGAGCGTAAATTCGGCGCCGGCAGGCAGAGCGCGGCCGAATGATGAACGAGCGCAATCAGAGGCGGCTGTTCTGGCTGGCCATGCTGATCCTGGTGCTGGGCGCGCTCAAATTCTCGGGTCATCTGGGCTGACCTGCCATTCGGGCAGCGGAAACACCCGGTCATAGGCCCAGTTGTAGACGAAGGCGTAGCCCATGTAGAACAGGGCCAGCGCGATATCCATGACCAGCGCCTCCCACAGCGAGATCTGCAGATACCAGGCGATGCCCGGCAGCATGATGGTCAGGAGGCCCAATTCGAACAGGATGGCGTGGGCGACGCGGATGGGCACGGTCTTTTCGGTGCCGCCGCGCCAGGCGGTCATCGCATGGTCGAAGCCGAGATTGTAGACATAGTTCCACACCATGGCCACGGTGGCGCTGGCCACCACGATCACGGCGGAATCGCCGCCGGGCAGATGGAAGGCGAATGCGGCGAGCGGCGTTGCCATGGCGATGCCGATGATTTCGAAGAACACGGCGTGGCGGATGCGATCAGCGGTGGTGCGCATGGAAAATCCCCATGTGATCCGGGTCGTCCCGAATGTGATCCCGGTCTGGGGGAGGCCGTCCTCGCTTGCCGGCCATATAGGATGCCGGCGGCGCCGGGGCAAGCGCTACCCGGCATTGCCGGTATTCGCCCGGCGCAGGGTGAAGACGCCGGAACGTACCGCCGCGCCGCCACCCATGTCGGGCACCTCATATTCGGCGATCTGCTCGAGGCGCCGGCGCGGCAGGTCGCGGCGGAACGGGTCACCCACCAGTACCGGGCATGATGCGGTCTCGAGGACGGCAAGGGTCTGCGCCGCCACCACGGGATCGTAAAAGACGTCACCCGCAAGGATCAGGTCAATCTCGGGAAGGGGTCCGCCGGGCCGGAGAGCGATCGCTACCCCATTGGCCCGGGCATTGAGCGCGATGGCGGCATGGGCCAGGGGGTCGGGCTCGATGGCGCACACTTCCCTGGCGCCCGCCAGCGCCGCCGCGATGCCGGCAAGGCCCGAGCCGGCGCCGAAATCGGCCACGCGCCCGCCCCGCACGATTTCCGGATGGTCGCGCAGGTAAAGCGCCAGGGCAGCGCCGCCGGCCCAGCCATAGGCCCAGTAGGGGGTGCGGCCGGCCTCGCCGCGTTCGGCCAGGAAGCCGGCGAGGCCGCTGCGCGGCGTCGGGCGGTAGAGCCGGATATCGGGCCGGAAGGAAAGCGGCGCCAGTTCGAAGCGCCCGCGGATGAATTCTTCGGGCGACGGGTTCACCCGGGAAGCTGGCACGCATCCACCCAGCGGTCGCCGCATAATTCGGCCAGCCGGGCGAGGCTCAGCCTGACCGAGGAATGGGTGTCGCCCGCCGCCGGAATGACGAGGTCGTAGATTTTGAGCGAGCTATCGAGATAGATCGGCAGCGGCGCGGGCAGGCCGAAGGGACAGACCCCGCCCACCTCGTGGCCGGTCAGGCGCAACACGTCCTCGGCCCCCAGCATGCGCGGGCGGCCGCCAAAGGCGGCTTTCGACTTGGCATTGTCCAGCCGCGCATCGCCGCGCGTCACCAGCAGGAACTCCTCGTCCCGGACGCGGATGCACAGCGTCTTGGCGATCTGCCCCGGCTCGACGCCGTGCACCTGGGCGGCCAGTTGCACGGTGGCGGTGGAATCGCAGGTTACCAGGACTTCGAGGTCGGGCGCGCGGACGGCCAGGTCTTCGCGGACGGATTGCAGGCTCATGGTGGAAATCAACTCGTCTTGTTAGGGATGGCCGCGTTCAAAACAGGCTGGCCAGCTTGGTCTCATATTTGAAGCGGGTCTTTTCGCGGATGGGCGTCGTCAGCGCCCGGCGCATGAAGTCGCGCGGGATGTCCTTGAGGCCGTCCTGCGCCATCAGCTCGGCCATGGTGATCCGCTCGCCCGCGAAAGGAGCGATGGCGACGGTCATGCCCGCTTCCGCTTCGCCCGGACGGATCACCCGGCAATAGGCGCCGGGCCGGTTGGCCCGGTAAAAGCGCTTCGCCCATTGCGGGTCGCCCATTCTCGCCGAAAAGGTGGCGCAGGGGGTGCGGTGGGCGGTCACCTCCAGCACCACCTCCCCGATGGCGAAGCGGTCGCCGATGGCGGCGGTGGCGCTGCTGGCGCCGGATATGGTGAGGTTCTCGCCGAACAGGCCCGGCGCGGGCGGGGCGGCCAGTTCGCCCGCCCACCAGTCGTAGTCTTCCTGAAAATAGATATAGACCGCCTGCTCGCTCCCGCCATGGTGCTGGCGGTCGAGAATGGCGTCGTCCTCCAGGCCCTGGGGCCCGATCGCCACCGGGCCGGCAACCGGCTCCTTGCAGATGCCGGTCAGGGCCTTGTGGCCGGGAATGCGGCGCGGCCGGGCGCGGTTGACGCTGAGCAGCATGGCCATGGTCATCTCTTCCTTGCGGCGAAATAGCGGGCGGTGGCGCGCAGTCCATCGGCGCGCGGCCCGAAGGTGCGCAGGGCCGAAATGGCGTCGGCAACGATGGCGTCGAGGTTTTTCCGGGCCTCGTCCAGCCCCAGCCGGGAAACGAGGGTCTGCTTGCCCGCCCCGGCGTCCTTGCCGGTGGCCTTGCCCATGGCCTCCTGCGTCGCGGTCACGTCCAGAATGTCGTCGGCGAGCTGGAAGGCGCGGCCCGCCGCCTCGGCATAGGCGGTGAGGGCGGAAAGGGCGCGCGGATCGGCGCCGCCCAGCATGGCTCCCATGCGCACCGCCGCGCGGATCAGTGCTCCGGTCTTCATGGCCTGCATGGTGGCGATATCGGTTTCGGAAAAGCTCCCCTCTTCCCCCTCGATGTCGCGCATCTGCCCGCCCACCATGCCGCCGGCACCGCTGCCGGCGGCCAGTTCGGCCACCAGTGCCACCCGCACATCCGGGTCGGGATGGCATCGGGGGTCGGCGAGGATGGCGAAGGCCTGGGTCAGTAGGGCGTCTCCCGCCAGGATTGCCGTGGCTTCGTCGAAAGCCTTGTGCACGGTGGGCCGCCCGCGCCGCAATGCGTCGTCGTCCATGGCGGGCAGGTCGTCATGGATCAGCGAATAGCAATGGATCATCTCCACCGCCAGGCCCGCCGGCAGCGCCGCCTCGCGCGACACCGAAAAGATTGCCGCCGCCTGCCGCACGAGGAGCGGCCGCAAGCGCTTGCCGCCCTCGAGACTGCCGTGTCGCATCGCTTCCACCAGGCGCTCGGCCGCCGGGCCGGGGCCGGAAAGCCGGGCGCCGGTCAGGACGTCTGAAAGCCCGGCCTCGACGGAACGGACGCAATCGGCGCTGTCGGCGGAAAAGTCGTACATGGTGCGTTGCTAGCTTTTTGCCCGGAGAGGAGCAAGAGCAGAGGCCGGCCGCGGGCGGCTCTCTGACGACGAAGACCTCTTGGCCTCCGCCGCCGCCGCCGCTAAACACCCCGCCATGGCAAGATGCGCAAAAAATCTCTGGCGGATCGTCCGCATTCCGCTCCTTGCCCTTGCCCTGCTGGTTGCCCTGCCGCTGGTCCTGACCCCGCTCTATCTGGCGGTCGATCCGGTCTCCGTGCCCATGCTGGTGCGTGGCGCCACCGGCCAGAAAGTGGTGCGGCAGTGGCGGGACATCGACGATATTTCCGACCGGCTCAAGGCCGCCGTCATCCTTTCCGAGGATGGGCAGTTCTGCCGCCATCACGGGGTGGATATCGCGGCGCTGAGGCAGGAAGTGGACAATTTCCTTGCCGGGAGGGATGCCCGCGGCGCCTCCACCATCACCATGCAGGTGGCGCGCAACCTTTTTCTCTGGAACGGACAAAGCGCCTTGCGCAAGGCGCTGGAAGTGCCGCTGGCCGCCTATATCGACCTGGTCATGCCCAAAAGGCGCATCATGGAGATTTATCTCAATATCGCCGAATGGGGGCCTTCGGGGCAGTTCGGCGTCGCGGCCGGGGCGGAGCATGCCTTCGGCCGCGAGCCGCAAAATCTGGACTGGCGCACGGCGAGCCTGCTCGCCGTCACCCTGCCCAATCCCATCCTGCGCAATCCGGCCCGCCCCGGTGCGGGGCTCTCGCGCGTGGCCGGCATCGTGGAGGAGCGGGCGCGCCTATACGGCCAGCGCGCCGCCTGCGTGAGCAAGGATGGCAGGCTGGCGCTTTAGCGGCCCCCAGGCGCTTCGGTCGAACCGGCCGACGGCCGGACGGGGAAGCGGCGGCGCCCACAAAACCCCTAGCCAAGCGCCGCGTCTTCCTCTATAGAGCGCCCGATCCCATCAGAGATATGTCTCTGGCCGCTCCCGGCGGCGCAACGAATTTGAATTCGGAAGGACCGAAAAATGGCTGTGCCAAAACGCAAGACCTCGCCGATGAAGCGCGGCTTCCGCCGTTCGGCCGACGCGATCGCCAATCCGACCTATGTGGAAGACAAGGATTCGGGCGAGCTGCGCCGTCCGCACCATGTCGATCTCAAGACCGGCATGTATCGCGGCCGCCAGATCCTCGCGGTCAAGAACTGAGCCGAAAGGCGGTTTGGCGCTCCGGCGCCTGATATGATATTCGAGCGGCCGGCCCCCCAAAGGGTCGGCCGTTTTTTTTCGCCGCCGGCAATGCGGCCCGCAGGAGACAGGCAGAAGATGAGCACACGCGTCGAGTCGGACACGATGGGGACGATCGAGGTTCCGGGGGACAGATATTACGGCGCGCAAACGGCTCGAAGCTTGCAGAATTTCGATATCGGCGGGGAGAAGATGCCCACCGAGATCATCAAGGCCTTCGGCATCCTGAAAAAAGCGGCGGCGCTGGCCAATTTCAAGCTCGGCCTCATGGACGAGGCCGTCCGCGATCTGGTGGTCGCCGCGGCCGACGAGGTGATCGCGGGCAAGCTGGACGGCCACTTCCCGCTGGTGGTGTGGCAGACCGGCTCGGGCACCCAGTCCAACATGAACGTCAACGAGGTCATCTCCAACCGCGCCATCGAGATGGCCGGGGGCGAGATGGGTTCGAAAAAGCCCGTCCACCCCAACGACCACGTCAATATGAGCCAGAGCTCCAACGACACCTATCCCACCGCCATGCATATCGCGGCGGTCGAGGCGGTGGAGTCCTATCTCTATGAGCGCGTCGAGGCGCTGCGCGATACGCTGGCCGCCAAGTCCGAGGCCTTCATGGACGTGGTCAAGATCGGCCGCACGCATCTGCAGGACGCGACGCCCCTGACCCTGGGCCAGGAAATCTCCGGCTGGGTGGCGCAGATCGATCATGGGCTGGCCGCCATAAGGGCGACCATGCCGCAACTCAAGGAACTGGCGCTGGGCGGCACCGCCGTGGGCACCGGGCTCAACGCCCATCCCGATTACGCCGTCACCGTCGCCAAGGAAATCGCGGCGCTGACCGGCCATGATTTCGTCACCGGCCCCAACAAGTTCGCGCTGCTTGCCGGGCATGACGCCTTTGTGGGCACGTCGGGCGCCCTGAAGCAATTGGCCGTCGCCTTCATGAAGATCGCCAATGACGTGCGCTGGCTCGCCTCGGGCCCGCGCTCGGGCCTGGGCGAGATCACCATCCCCGAAAACGAGCCGGGCTCCTCGATCATGCCGGGCAAGGTCAATCCGACCCAGTCGGAAGCCATGACCATGGTGGTGGCGCAGGTGATGGGCAATGACGCGGCGATCGGCTTTGCCGCCAGCCAGGGCAATTTCGAGCTCAACGTGTTCAAGCCGGTCATCGCCTATAATTTCCTGCAAAGCGTGCGGCTGCTGGCCGATGCGGCCAAGAGCTTCAACGATCACTGCGCCGTGGGCATCGAGCCGGACCGCAAGCGCATCAGGCAGTTGGTCGACCAGTCGCTGATGCTGGTGACGGCGCTCAACCGGCGCATCGGCTACGACAATGCCGCCAAGATCGCCAAGACCGCCCACAAGAACGGCACCACTTTGCGCGAGGAAGCCATCAATCTGGGCCTGCTCACCGGCGAGGAATTCGACGCCGAGGTGAAGCCCGAGCAGATGGTCGGCCCGCTCAAGGTCAAATCATAGGATCAGGCCAGGACGCTTTTGCGGAAGCCCTGGGGCATGCGCCGCTCGCCGCTGCTGGCGGTGCGGCCATAGGCGCCCAGCGCTCGGGCGGATAGCTCGGGGCGGCGCTCCCGCATAGCGAGCAACTGGCTGAGGAAGGCGGCGCTCGCCTGCGACCGCGCCAGCGACGGGCGCGGTCCCGCCGGCTGTAAGGGCAGCGGCAGGCGGGGGCGGGGCGTGTCGTTTTCGGGCAGTCCGGACATCGGCTGTTCCATTCTGGGCCGCCCTGTCCCGAACTGGGGCAGGTCCGACGGCATCCTGCCCTATTCGGGGCAAGCACCGTGCCAGATGTTAACAGTCCGTTAACACATTTCGATCCCGCGCCGGATCTTGTTCACAAGTCAATGGTTAACCGGCGCGCTCAGAAATCGTCCTTGCCCTTGCGGATGGCGGCGAACACCGCGGCCGGATCAGTGCCGTCCAGCCCATAGTGCGCCGCCAGCTCCGGCGCGTCGGCGCGCAGGAAGGGATTGGCACGCTTGTCCTCGCCCAGCCGGAAGGGAATGGTGAAGCGCCCTTCTTTCCGCAGCGCCTCCGCCTCGGCGGCGCGAGCCTGCAGCGCCGCGTTGTCCGGGTCGATGGAGAGGGCGAAGCGGGCATTGGCAAGCGTATATTCGTGCCCGCAATAGACCAGGGTGTCGTCAGGCAGGGCGCGCAGGCGCTTGAGGCCCTCCCACATCGGTCCGGGCGCTCCCTCGAACATGCGCCCCGCCCCCAGCGAGAACAGCGCGTCGGCCGAGAACAGGTGTCCCCCCGCTGCATCGTAGTAAACGACATGGCCCAGCGTGTGGCCGGGCGTGGCGATGACCTCGAGCGTGGTCCTGCCCAGCCCGACCCGGTCGCCGTCGTGCACCAGTTCGTCGAGGCCGTCGATCTTGCCGGCCTCGGCGGCGGGGCCGGTGACGCGGGCGCCGAAGGCGGCCTTGAGCTCGCCTATGGCCTCGACGTGGTCGGCATGATGATGGGTGATGAAGATATCGGTGAGGCCCCAGCCGCGGCGGGCCAGCGCCGCCCGGATCGGCCCGGCCTCGGGGGCGTCGATGGCGGCGGTGCGCCCGGTCTCCTCGTCATGCGCCAGATAGCCGAAATTGTCGCTGCGGGCGGCGAACACGTCCACGCTGAGGCCCATCGCCATTCTCCTTCTTTTATTGGTGCCCGAGGCTAGAACATCGGGGCGGAAAGGGGAATCGCGCTTTGCCGGAACACCGGCGAAGGCGCGGCGCCTCATGGCAATCGCCAATTGGACAAGTCGGTGGCGCTTGCCTAAATTCGGGCCATGACCAGCGATGTTTTGCGTCTCATCGACTATTACAAATCGCCGCTGGGCCGGATTTCCCGGGCATTGGTGCGCGAGCAGATCGTGGCGCTGGCAGGCGACGTCCGGGGCCGGCGCGTGCTGGGGCTGGGTTTCGCCACGCCCTATCTGCGCTTCGCGCTCGAGGGGGCCGAGCGGGTGCTGGCCTTCATGCCCGAGCGGCAGGGCGCCTCGGCCTGGCCGCGGGAGGGGCCGTCCTGCACCATATTGTGCGACCCGCTGGAAATGCCGCTGACCGATGCGGCCATCGACCTGACCATCGCCGTGCATGCGCTCGAGCACATCGCCGATGCGGAGGAGCTGATGCGCGAACTGTGGCGGGTGACGGCGCCCAACGGGCATCTGGTCATCGTCGTGCCGCGGCGGCGCGGCATCTGGGCGCAATGGGACAATACCCCGTTCGGCCAGGGCAATCCCTATTCGGGCGGGCAGCTCGAAAAGCTGCTGCGCGACCACAGCTTCGTGCCCGAGGCCTGGCGCGATGCGCTGTTCCTGCCGCCGGTGCAATCCTCGCTGGTGCTCAGGTCCACCCGCTTTTTCGAGCGGTTCGGCCCGCTATTGGGGCCCACCATGAGCGGGGCCATCTGCGTCAGGGCGCGCAAGGAGGCGTTTCCCGCCGTTCCCAGGCGCCTTAGGACCGAGCGTTATGTGCGCCTGCCCGGCCTCTCCACCGCAACGGCCCGCGCCAAGCAGGCGCCGGGGCATGCAAGTGCATAGAGGCTTTGCCTTTAACAGCCGGTTTCACTATGGTCCGCCGGCTTTTCCTGCCCGGTGATCCGTCATGTCCGAACCCCGCCGCCCCACGCCGCAGCCCGGCATTCTCGACATCGCAGCCTATCTGCCGGGCAAGTCCGGCGCGCCGGGCAGCGGTGCGATTAAGCTGTCGGCCAATGAATCGCCGCTGGGCGCCAGCCCCAGGGCGGTGGAGGCCTTCGCCGCCAGCGCCGCGCAGCTCCAGGTCTATCCCGAGGGCTCCTCGCGGCTGTTGCGCGAGGCACTGGGGGAGGTGCACGGCATCGACCCGGCAAGCATTGTGTGCGGCAATGGCTCGGACGACCTGCTGCACCTGCTGGCGCAGGCCTATCTCGGCCCGGGCGACGAGGCGGTGATGAGCCGTTATGGCTTTTCGGTCTATCCCATCGTCACCAGGGCGGCCGGCGCCAAGATCGTCATGGTCGAGGAGCGCGACTATAGCGCCGATGTCGATGCCCTGCTGGCGGCGGTCACCGCGCATACGAAAGTCGTCTGGCTGGCCAATCCGAACAATCCCACCGGCACCTATCTCGATGCCGCCGCGGTGGCGCGGCTGCATGCGGGGCTGCGGCCCGATATCCTCCTCGTCATCGACAGCGCCTATGCCGAATATGTGACGGCGGAGGACTATGCGGACGGGCTCGAGCTGGCACGCACCCAGCCCAATGTCGTCATGGTGCGCACCTTCTCCAAGATCGGCCTGGCCGCCGCCCGCATCGGCTGGATGGTGGGTCCCGGCCATGTGGTGGATACGCTCCATCGCATCCGGGGGCCGTTCAACGTCAACCTGCCGGCACAACTGGCGGGAGCGGCGGCGGCGCGGGACGTGGCGTTCACCAGGCGCCTCAGCGAGCACAATGCGCGCTGGCGCGACTGGATCACGGCGGAGCTGCGCGCCAGCTCCAACCGCATGCGCGTGGTGCCCAGCCAGGCCAATTTCGTCATGGTGCTGTTCGAGGATGCCGAAACGGCGGCGTCCGCCTTCGAGGCACTGGCGCAGGCCGGCTATATCGTGCGCGAGATCGGCGCCTCCTACGGCATCGCCAACGGGCTGCGGATTTCCATCGGCGCGGAAGCGGCGATGCGCCGGGTCGCCGAGGTGCTCAAATCCACGGTGCCGGCCAAATGAGCGTCCGCTTCCGCAAGCTGGCCCTGATCGGCATCGGCCTTATCGGTTCGTCCATTGCCCTGGCCGCGCGGCGCCAGAGGCTGGTCGATAGCATCGCCATCGCCACGCGTCGGCCCGAAACGCTGGCGGAGGCGCGGGGTCTGGGCCTCGGAGACATCTATACGCTCGAGGCAGCCGAGGCGGTGCGCGGTGCCGATCTGGTCATTCTTTGCGCTCCCGTGGGCGCCTATGGCGCATTGGCGGCTTCTATCGCGCCGGCGCTGGAACAGGGCGCCATCCTGTCCGATGTCGGTTCGGTCAAGGCGCATGTGCTCAAGGTGGTGGGGCCGCATGTGCCCGATGGCGTGCATTTCATCCCCGGCCATCCCATCGCCGGCACCGAGCATTCGGGGCCTGCCGCCGGCTTTGCCGAATTGTTCGCCGGCCGCTGGTGCGTGCTGACGCCGGCGCCCGGTGTGCCGCCTGCGCAAACCGAGCGGCTTGCCGCCTTCTGGCGGGAAATGGGGTCGATGGTGGAGTGCATGGACGCGGCCCATCACGACATGGTGCTGGCCATCACCAGCCATATCCCGCATCTGGTCGCTTACAATATCGTGGGCACGGTGGCGGATCTGGAAGCCGATACGCAGTCGGAAGTGGTCAAGTTCTCCGCCTCGGGCTTTCGCGACTTCACCCGCATCGCCGCGTCCGATCCGGTGATGTGGCGCGACGTCTTCCTGACCAATCGCGAGGCGGTGCTGGAAATGCTGGGGCGGTTCCTCGAGGACCTTTCGGTGCTGCAGCGGGCGGTGCGCACCGGCGACGGCGCCCGACTCGAGGCGCTGTTCACCCGCACACGGGCGATCCGCCGCTCGATCATCGATGCCGGGCAGGAGACCGCAGCGCCCGATTTCGGCCGCTCGCACGAGGCGCCGCCAGTGCCGGCATCTGCTTTCCTGCGCGACCATGGCGGGGGCGACGACGCCTGAGAACGGCCGCGGGCGACCGGTCAGAACAGCGGGGGCAGGGTGGCGACCGGCACGAGGCCGGAGGAAAGGCCGCCGCCGGCGAAGGTCAGCCGGTTCTTGTGCCGTCCCTCGGTGTCGGGGACGCCCAGCACCAGCGTGCGCCAGGGCTCCTCGAGATGCGGGCCGATGCGTTCGGCGACCCCGAGCGAATCGATGTCGATGCTGCCGGTGGGATAGCCCGCAGCGTTGAGCGCCATCTCGCCGCTGGCGTTGAGGTCGGCGGCGCCGTCCTCGGCCCGGATGCCCACGATGCGCAACCGGCCCCCGGCCTGCTGCCAGTCGGGCAGGAACGGCGCCAGCCCCCAATCGCGGATATCGTCGCGCAGCGCCGTCGCTTCGAGCTCGATCTCGACATTGGCGGGAGAGGTCAGCACGCCCGGCGCCTCGAGTTCGCGCATGCGCAGGTAAAGGGCGAGGGCGGCGCGCCCGGCCTGGCTGTCGTGCAGCTCGGGCATGTCGAGCAGGTGCGCTTCCAGATGCGGACTGCGGGCGATGAGCGTGTCCCCGAACAGCCGGTCGCTCCAGCTCGGCGCCTCGACGAGGATGGATAGCCGGGCAATGCGCCAGTGCTCGAGGCGCAGGCTGGCTTCCAGGTCCTCCCAGGCCAGCGCCTGCCGCTGGCCGGTGAAGGCGTCGGAAAACTGCGCCGGGCCCAGGGCCGAGGCGAGGACATGGTTGGGGCGATAGACCATGGCGCTGGCGCGCAGGCCGGGTATCTCCACCAGCATGTCGCCGGCAAGGATGGCGGCATCGGCGCAATCGATGTCGAAGCGGAACGGGAAGCCGCCGACATCCAGCCGGTCGCAGGTGAGACGGGGCGTGCTCTCCCCGTCGGCGAAGGCCAGCGCCTCGACATGCTGGCGGATCTGGCCGGCAAGGACGTGCCAGGCGCCGGTCCAGACCAGGACGACCAGCAGTACCACGGCGCCCAGAATGATGATTCGCTTCTTCATGCCTTCTTCTTACCCTTCAAGCGGCCCGGTCAGAAGCGGGTTTACGGCGCCCGTGTTCATTTGCCATCCATGCCGCATCCGGCATAGTGGCCGGGAGGCCATCCATGGGTGGCGGGGTTTTAAGCATCGGACCGAAAAGTGCGAAGCGGTTTTCGGAAGCCTCCGATGCAATGATAGACAGATAGAGCGCTCGATCCGATTCCATCGGATCGTCGGCGCTCCAGGCGGATCGGACGATGCTGGAAACGGACGAAAGCGGCAGCGGGAAGACGAGATGGGTGTTCGGATACGGGTCCCTGATCTGGAATCCGGGCTTTGCGCATGTCGGGGTGCAGCAGGGCCTGCTGCGGGGCGCCCATCGGTCGCTCTCGATCATTTCGCACCACCATCGCGGTACGCGCGAGCGTCCCGGGCTGGTGTTCGGGCTGACGCGGGGCGGCTCCTGCCGGGGCATGGTCTTCGAGGTGGCGGCGGCCGAGTGGTCCGGGGTGAAGGCCTATCTCGACCAGCGCGAGCTGGTCACCTCGGTCTATCGGGAGACACTGCGCAAGGTGATGTTGGCGGACGGGCGGGAGGTGCGGGCGCTGACCTATCTCGTCGACGAGACGCATGAGCAGTTCGCCGGGGCGCTGAGCCTTGAGAGCCAACTGGCGATGATTCGGGCGGGCGTGGGCATTTCGGGGCGCAATGTGGACTATGTGCTCAATACCGCGAGGCATTTGGCCGAATTGGGTATCCGGGACCGGGCGCTGATGCTGCTGGCGCGGGAGCTCGAAAAAGAGAGCGGCGGGCGGGGACCGGCCGGTCAGGCGGCCTGAACCGCCGCCTCGGGCGAGGCGCCTTCCAGGTCCCAGATCGCCGAGGGCCGGTTGTCCGGCGCGGGGAGGCGGAACACATGGGTGGCGCAGTCGAGGGCCAGGCGGAAGCGCGCCCGGCTCAGCGGATCGCCCACCAATTCCTGAGTGGAGCCGACCCAGAGCACATGACCGCCTTTGGCGATCAGATAGAGGTCGGCTTCGTGCATGGAAAAGCTCTCAAGGCTCTCCCAGGCCAGCCCGTAGCTGCGGCCGGAGCGGCCGTGCCAATGCGCCATCCGCCCCTGAAGGCCGCTTTCCCGCTGCATGTCGCCAACCGATGCCATTTCGGGTTTCCCCTGCGTTCCAGAAGAAGAACAAATATGGAACAAACTTGGTTGAATGTCAAGCGCGCCTGACGTTCATATCTACATCTATGGGTCGATTTGCGTAATCGGTCAACATCTAGTGGTGCGTGGTTTGGCGCGCCCTGGCCAAACGCTCCTGCAGCGCCGCGTCGGGAACCCGGCCGAGACCGGTCGCCGCCGCCTCCAGCGCCAGCTCGGTCGAGTCGGCCTCGATGGCGCTGCGCAGCCGTTCGAGAAAGATTGTGGGCGGCAGGCCCGGCTCGATGGGCGGCAGGAAGCGGGCGCTGGCGGTGCCGGGCCAGATGACCGGGCTGTTGCGGCCCCAGAACAGGCCGGAATTGAGCGCCACCGGCACCACCGGCACGCCCAGCTCCGCATACATGCGCACGATGCCCTGCCGATATCCGGGCGGCGAGAGCGGCGCCTTGCGGGTGCCTTCGGGGTAGATGACGATGCGGCAGCCGCGGGCGATGGCGTCGCGCGCCTGCTCGATCATGGCGGGAATCGCCTCGGCCCCCTTCTGGCGGTCGATCTCGATACAGTCGAGCGAGCGGGCGGCCCAGCCGAAGAAGGGAATGCGCATCAGCTCCTTCTTGGCGATATAGGCGGGGCGGCCGATATGGGGGAAGATGGCGAAGATGTCCCAGTCGGACTGATGCTTGGAGGCGATGATGCAGCCGCCGGGCGGGATGTTCCCGGCGCCCTCGACATGGGTGTTCAGGCCGGTGAGCCAGCGCAGCAGCCGGACATTGGACCAGCACCAGTAGCGGGCGATGGCCCAGCCGAAGCGGGTGCGCCCCGCCACCAGCCCCACCGTGCCGGCCAGGATCGCCAGCACCGCCGTCTGCCCGATGAAGGCGACATAGAACAGCGCGGTGCGGATCGCCTGAATGAGCGTCTTGAGCGACATGGAATTCCCCCGGCCTCCGCGCCTGATGCTTTCATAGCGGCGCGGCGGGCGCTTGGCGAGAGCAATGGGCCTCAGGAGGCCTCGCCCAGATATCTGCGCACGGTGACGCGCGAGGTGATGGCGGTGAGCGCGGCGATCACCGGCACCACCGCGGCGATGAAGGCGATGCCGTCCCAGCCGAGGAAGAACTGGCCGAACAGGACGCCCATCTGGGCGGTGGCCTCGCTGGGCAGGACGCTGCCGGCGGCGGCGCCGACCAGGGCGAAGAACAGCACCGCCAGCACCGCGCCCAGCAGCCCGCCTTGCAGGCCGATGGAGAGGAACCGGCCCTGGAATTCGCCGGCGATGAAGCGGTTGGAGGCGCCGATGAAATGCAGCACGTCGACGATCTCGCGATTGGAGGCCATGGCGCCCCTCGTGGCGAAGACGATGGCGAGCACGGTGGCGACGCCGATCAGCCCCAGCACCAGCAGGCCCGAGAGCACGATGGTGCCGGCCATGGTGTTGAGCTGCTGGCGCCAGGCTGCATGGGTGTCGAGGCTGGCGCCCCGGACCGCCTGTAGATTGCGCTGGAGCTGCTCGATATCGGCATCGACGGGATCGGCCAGCTGCACCACGACGAGGCGCGGAATGGCGATGGCGGAAAGATCGAGCCCCGCCCCCAGCCAGGGCTCGAGCAGGGCCTGGCTCTCCTCGATGGTCAGGGCCCGCGCGCCCGAGACGCCGGGGGTCGACTGGGCCAGCGACACGGCGGTGCGCAGATTGCTCTCCATCACCTCGCCCTCGACCGGGCGGATCTGGATGGTCAGCTCCCGTCCCACATCGGCGGACCAGGCGATGGCCGATTTCTGCACCAGCACCACCCCGCCCAGGGTCACGGCCGACAGGAAGGCCATGATGGTGATCAGCAATAGCAGGGTGCGCCCGGCCACGCTCTTTTCGGGCACGATGGGGGCGGCGCCGCCGCGGCGCGGCAGCAGGCTCAGCAATTGCCTAATCATGGATGGTCAGCTCCCCCCGGTTGAGCACCATGCGCGGATAGGGGAACCGGTCGAGCAGGGGCAGTTCGTGGGTGGCCAGGATAATGGTCATCCCCAGGGTGCGGTTGAGTTCGGCGAACAGGTGCACCAGCCGGCTCGAGAGTTCGGGATCGACATTGCCGGTGGGCTCGTCGGCCAGCAGCACCTTGGGGCGGGCGATGACGGCGCGGGCGATGGCGGCGCGCTGCTTCTCGCCGCCCGAGAGCAGAGTGGGCAGGGCGTGCATCCGCTCCCCCAGCCCCACCCATTCGAGCAGTTCCACCACATTGGGGCGATATTCGCTTTCCGGCTGGCCCAGCACGCGCAGCGGCAGGGCGACGTTCTCGAACGTGGTCAGGTGGTCGAGCAGGCGGAATTCCTGGAAGACGATGCCGATATGCCGGCGCATCTGCAAGAGCCGGTCCTGGTCGAGATCGCCCACATCCTCGTCGAACATGGTGACGCGGCCGCGGCTGGGCTTGAGCGAAAGCAGCAGCAGGCGCAGGAGGCTGGTCTTGCCCGAGCCCGAGGGGCCGGTGAGGAAGTGGAACGAGCCCGGCTCGATGGAGAAGGTCAGGTCTTTGAGGATCTCCGGGCCATTGCCGTAGCGCAGGCCCACATCGGAAAACTCGATCAAGAACGTATGCTCCCCATCCGGTGGCGACGGCGATCCAGGGCGAATCAGCCATCGGCCCATCATAGCAGCGGGCGGCGCCCGTCGCGGCATGGCCACCCCTTTGGACGGGGGAAAGCGGCACAATTTTGTTGGGGCGGAGGTTTGAGGAGTTTTAACCCCGCAAGGGATAGGGTCCGGAACGCCTGCCGCCGCCCGCAACAGCGCCGAGACGAGACCCCGAACGCCGCCCGATGATCATTTCCTGCCCGCATTGCCAGACCAGATACCGGGTGGCCTTCGAGGCCATCGGCTCGGCCGGCCGCAAGGTGCAGTGCGCCCATTGCCACCAGGCCTGGCAGCAGGCGCCGCTGCCCGCGGCGGGCGAGGCGATGGGGGACGACCGGTTATTCGAGGCCATGGACGAGGACGCGCTGGACGACGCCATGGAGGCCGAGGCGCTGGTGGCAGCGCCCGCTTCGGGGGGCTTCGTTGCGCCCGTTCCCGGCCCGCTGCCGGCGGCGCCCGATGCCGCCGAGATGAAAAAGCGGCAGGTCGCCTATTCGCGCCGGCGCCATGCCATGAGCTCGCGCCAGCCCCTGGCGCGCGTGCGGCGCGCGGCGCGGGTGGTGGGGGCGGTGCTGCTGGCGGCCCTGCTTTGCGGCGCCTATTTCGGCCGGGTGCCGCTTGTCGAGCGCTATCCGGACCTGGCCGGGCTCTACGAGGCGGCGGGGCTGGGGGTCAATGTGGTGGGGCTGGATTTTGCCGGGCTCGAAACGCTGCGCACGCTCTCGAACGGCAGGGACGTGCTGATGGTCTCGGCCCAGATCGTGGGCCGCGCCTCCCGCCCGGTGCCGGTGCCGCCGGTGGTGGTGAGCCTGCTCGATGCGAGCGGCCGCGCCGTCTATGAATGGAGCGTCGCGCCCCGGGTGCGCGACCTCATGGCGGGGGAACGTGCAACCTTCGATACGCGGCTGTCGTTGCCGCCCAGCGAGGCGGTGCGCGTCCGCCTGAGTTTTGCCGGCGCCGGCAGGGCCGGACTGTCCGATCCGTCGGTGGATCTCCCTGCCGGCCCGGCCGCGATGCCGGAAGCCGGCGAACCTTACTAGGAAAGACCCATGGCCCGTATCCTCGTTGCAGAAGACGATCCTTCCGTCCGCGCCTTCGTCGTCAGCGCCCTCAGCATGAAGGGCCACGAGGTGGTGGCCGAGGAGGACGGGGGGCTGGCGGCCGAGACCGTGGATGCTCGCGGCGGGCAGTTCGACCTGTTGCTCTCGGACATCAAAATGCCGGTGATGGACGGGATCGCGCTGGCCCTGCATGTGGGGGCACGCCATCCCGACCTGACCATCCTGCTGATGACCGGCTTCGCCGACCAGCGCGAGCGGGCCCATGGGCTCGATGCGCTGATCTATGACGTCATTCCCAAGCCGTTTTCCCTCGCCGACCTGCTCGCCAAGGTCGACGATGCGCTGCATGGACGACCGGTCGAGGTGGTGTCGCTGGCCCGGCAGGCGCTGCAATGAGCCGGTGATCAGAGCCAGTCGGGCACGCTGTCGAGCGCCAGCAGGTCGGCGAGCGGACGCCGCGGGCGGATGACGTGCCAGCGCCCGCCATCGACCAGCACTTCGGGGATCAGGGGCCGCGAATTATAGGTCGAGGCCATGACCGCGCCATAGGCGCCGGCGCTCATCACCGCCAGCAGGTCGCCCTCCTCGACGCCGGGAATGGTGCGGCCCCTGGCCAGATAGTCGCCGCTTTCGCAGACCGGTCCCACGATATCGCCGGTAATGGGGGGGCGGTTGGACTGGTTGACCGGCACGATGTCGTGATGCGCCTCGTAAAGCGTGGGACGGAGAAGATCGTTCATCGCCGCATCCACGATGATGAAATCGGCCTCGCCCCGCTTCACATATTCGACTTTGGTGACGAGGATGCCGGCATTGCCCACCAGCAGCCGTCCCGGCTCGATCACCAGCGAGCAGCCCAATCCGCCCACCTTGTCGCGCACCAGCGCCGCATAGGCGTCGGGGTGCGGCGGGGCTTCCCGGTCGTGATGATAGGGGATGCCGAGGCCCCCGCCGATATCGACATGCTCGATCCGGTGCCCGTCTTCGCGCAATTGCGTCACCAGTTCGGCCAGGAGGCCGAAGGCGTTGCCGAAGGGCTCGAGGTCGGTGATCTGGCTGCCGATATGCATGTCGACGCCGACGGCATCGACATTGGGCAATTCGGCCATGCGGCGATAGACCTCGCGGGCGCGCCGGAACGGAATGCCGAACTTGTCCTGGGACTTGCCGGTGGAGATCTTGGCGTGGGTGCGCGCGTCGACGTCGGGATTGACGCGGATGGAGACGGGCGCGACGCGGCCCATATCGGCGGCCACCATGGAGAGGCGCTCCAGTTCGGGCTCGCTCTCGACATTGAAGCATTTGATGCCGGCCTCGAGCCCGCGGCGCATCTCGGCCACGGTCTTGGCGACGCCGGAAAAGACGATCCTATCCGGGGCGATGCCGGCGGCCAGCGCCCGTTCGAGCTCGCCCAGCGACACCACGTCCGCGCCGCATCCCTCGGCCGCCATGAGTTTCAGCACCGCCTGGTTGGAATTGGCCTTCATGGCATAGGCGATGAGGGTGGGAATGCCCTCGAAGGCCCGCTGCACCACGCGCACATGGCGGCGCAAAGTGGCCGAGGAATAGACGTAGAACGGCGTGCCGACCTCGGCCGCCAGCGCGTTGAGGTTGACATCCTCGGCAAACAGCGTGCCGTCGCGTTGTTCGAAATGGTGGACCAAGCCCGTCTTCCTCTCTTGCCCGGCCGTAGCCGGGCTATTCCGTCCCGCCCTCGCCGCCGCCCTGTCCCCGCTGCCCTTTGAGGGGGCGAGGCTGGTGCGGCTCGCCGGTCAGCGCGCTTTTCCAGCGGGCGGCCTCGCGCAGCACATTGGCCGGGGCGGTGCCGCCGAAGGAGGCGCGCGCCGCCACCGAGGCCTCGACCGTCAGCACCTTGCGGATGCGGTCATCGATCCGCTGGTCGATGCGCTTGAAATCCTCTATGGCGAGGTCCTCGAGGCCGCAATGCTTTTGTTCGGCCAGCGCCACGATCTGCCCGGTGATGTGGTGGGCGTCGCGGAAGGGGATGTCGAGCTCGCGCACCAGCCAGTCGGCGACATCCGTGGCGGTGGAGAAGCCCGCGGCGGCGGAGGCGCGCATCCTCTTCCGGTCGGGCTGCATGTCGGCGACCATGCCGGTCATGGCGGCCAGCGACAGCGACAGCGCGTCGATGGCGTCGAAGGCGACTTCCTTGTCCTCCTGCATGTCCTTGGAATAGGCCAATGGCAGGCCCTTCATCACCACGAGCAGCGAATTGAGCGCCCCCAATATGCGGCCGATCTTGGCGCGCACCAGTTCGGCGGCGTCCGGATTGCGCTTTTGCGGCATGATCGAGGAGCCGGTGGTGAACTTGTCCGACAGCTTGATGAAGCCGAACTGGGCCGAGGACCAGATCACCATTTCCTCGGCGAAGCGCGACAGATGCATGGCGCAGATGGCGGCGGCGGCGAGGGTCTCGAGGATGAAGTCGCGGTCCGAGACCGCGTCGAGCGAATTGGCGGTGGGGCGGTCGAAGCCGAGCGCGGCGGCGGTCAGGTCACGGTCGATCGGATAGGGCGTTCCGGCCAGTGCCGCCGAGCCCAGCGGGCTTTCGTTGAGGCGCGCCCGGGAGTCGAGCAGCCGGCCGGCATCGCGGCCGAGCATCTCTACATAGGCGAGCAGGTGGTGCCCGAAGGTCACCGGCTGGGCGTTCTGCAGATGGGTGAAGCCGGGCAGGATGGTTTCGGCCTCCTCCTCGGCGCGGGTGACGAGCCCCGATTGCAGGGCGCGGATCTGGGCGACCAGCATGTCGATGGCGTCGCGCACATAAAGGCGGAAATCGGTGGCGACCTGGTCGTTGCGCGAGCGCGCCGTGTGCAGGCGCCCCGCGGCGTCGCCGATCTTTTCGCGCAGCCGGCTCTCGACATTCATATGGATGTCCTCGAGGGTGCGCGAGAATTCGAACCGGCCGTCCTCGATTTCGGCGAGCACCTCGTCGAGGCCGGCCAGGATGGCGTCGCGGTCGGTCTGCGTCAGAATGCCCGTCGCCGCGAGCATTGTCGCATGGGCCTTCGATCCGGCAATATCCTGGCGGAAGAGACGCTGGTCGAACCCGATGGAGGCATTGATCTCCTCCATCACCGCGTCGGGCGCCTCGGCGAAGCGTCCGCCCCACATCTTGTTGCTCAGAGCCTGCTTGTCCGGAGACACCATGCAATTCACCCGCTTGAAACGTCCCCAAACCGCCTTTGGATGGATCTTGCCCGCAGCGGCGGGACTGGCCGTGCTGGGCGGGTCTATAGCGGCATGGCTGATGCTGGGCAATGCCGGCACGGCCAATGAATGTCCGGCGCAGACGGCGGCGGCGCAGATTCTGGACGCGGCGGCGGTGGGGCAATTGGCGGCGCTCAACGGCACCGGCGAGGGGCGCGGCTATGCCGACATGGGCTTCAAGGACGAGGCGGGCCGCGACCTGACCATCGCCGATTTCAGTGGCAGGGCGCTGCTGGTCAATTTCTGGGCGAGCTGGTGCGTGCCCTGCCGCGAGGAGATGCCGGCGCTGGACGAGATCGCCACGCAATACAATTCCGACCGCTTCATGGTGCTGCCGATCAATCTCGATATCGGCGCGGGCGGGCTGGAAAAGGCCCAGGACTTCCTCGACGAGGGGCAGTTCCGGAACCTGCCGCTCTATGCCGACAACACCTTCGCCGCCTTCGAGCGGCTGAAGCGCGAGGCCGTGGCGGTGGGCCTGCCGGCAACGCTGCTGCTCGACGCCGAGGGCTGCGAACTGGCCGTGCTGCAGGGCCCCGCCGAATGGCACAGCAATGACGGCAAGGCCGTGGTGGAGGCGCTGATCGGCCTGCGGGGGTAGGCGGAGGTCACCGCATCCCTTCCGCCCCTAAAAGCACCGCGACCAGTTCCGCCTGCCGGCTGGTGCCGGTTTTCTGGAAGATGTTGCGCAAATGGAAGGTGACGGTGGTGCGGGAAATGTTGAATCCCGCGGCGATTTGGGCGGGAGTTCTGCCCTGGGCGAGTGCCGAGGCGATGCGGGTTTCGGCCGGCGTCAGCCCGAAAGACGCGGACGAGGTTGCCGCATCGGCGGGCCGGCCCTGTCTCCGGGCGGCGCGGATGCGCTCGATCTGGCGCAGCCGCGCATCCACCGTCGCCAGCAGCAGGTCGTAGTCGATCGGCTTGACCAGGTAGTCGTCGGCCCCCAGCCGCTTGCCGTCGACGATCTGCCGCGGATCGGCAAGGGCCGACAGGAAGACGAACGGGGTTTCGGCACTGTCGGAACCCGTTTCCCGCAAGGCGCTCAATACTTCGTAGCCGGACAGGCCCGGCATCGAGATGTCGCACAGGACGAGATCGGGGCGGTTTTTGGCCAATATCGCCAGCGCCTCCTCGCCGTTGCCTGCCTCGATGACGTCGTAGCCGGCCTCGGCCAGTTCGTCGGCGATGTCGCGGCGTAATTGCGCCTCGTCCTCGACGCAGAGGATGCGGAAGCGCTTTTGCCCCGCCGGCGGCCAGCCCTTCATGCCGGCACCTTTGCGGAAGCGGTTTTTGCCGCATCGGGACGGCGCCCGGCGCGGGGAAGCAGCAGGGCCATCCGGACCGTACCCGGCTCGGATGGCTGCAATTGCACCTCGCCGCCTTGCAGCCGCGCCAGGGTTCTCGCCATGTAGAGCCCGACGCCGATGCCCGGCCGGCCTTCGGCATTGCGGCCGCGATAATAGCGCTCGAACAGCGCTGTCCGCTCGGCGG
The DNA here is from genome assembly GCF_042648785.1 of Devosia honganensis. Lineage (NCBI taxonomy): Bacteria > Pseudomonadati > Pseudomonadota > Alphaproteobacteria > Hyphomicrobiales > Devosiaceae > Devosia > Devosia honganensis. The sequence goes on along the minus strand of NZ_JBHRYD010000001.1, from coordinate 950,356 downwards.
GGTCCTCCAGCGTTCCCTCATTGACCACGGCGCATTCGATCTGCGTGTCGCCGCCGGCCAGCACGATGGTGACCGGCGTTTCCGGCGGCGAATATTTCACGGCGTTGGATACGAGATTGGCGAGGATGTTTTCCGCGTGCACGGGATCGCAACAGACGGTCGCGCCACCCCCGGTCGCGTCCTCGAGCGATATCGCCCGCTCGGGCGTCTGTTCGGCCTGCCGGCAGCAAACCTCCGCAACGATCTCGAGCAGATCGCAGGGCCGGGTGCGGATATCGATCTGGCCAGCGTCGAGGCGCGCGGCGTCGAGCGTGCTGTCGACCAGCCGGGTCAGGCGGGCAATCGCATGGCGGGCATTGCCGCCGCGCTCCAGCACCTCGTCCGGCGTGAGCTTGTCGCGGCGGCGCATGAGGCGGTGCAGCGCCGAATCGACGATGGCGAGCGGCGTGCGGAACTGGTGCGAGATCATGGTGCCGAAATTGCGATAGAGCTCTGCCGTCGCGCGCTCGCGCGTCAGGGCGGCGTCGAGCTCGCGCGTGCGGGCCTCCACCAATTGCTCGAGGCGGTCGCGATGATCGGCGATCTCCCTTTGCGCTTCGCGCCGCTCGGTGACGTCGGAGACCAGCAGGATCGCCCCGATGATCCCCGCGCCTTCGCGCAATGAAAAGCAGCGCAGATCCAGATAAAGCGGGGTGGCCTGATCGGGCGGAAAGAATGGCTGATCGAACAGCGCCGCCGGGCGGCCTTCGAGTGCCGCGCCGATGATCTGCCGGACCGCGTCAACTTCGAAAAAACCGGAGATGTCGACCAGTGCCTGGCCGAGCGCGCTCGCGCCCGGCTGGCTGAACAGGCGTTCGGCCGCTTCGTTCCACACGGTGCAGCGGCGCACTTCATCCACGGCGACGATCCCCTCGCCGCTCGAGCCGATGAGCAGTTCCGAGAATGCCTTTTCCTTGTCGAGAAGCCGTGTGCGCCGCCGCGCGTCGCGGATCGCCAGCAGGAAATGCCCGCAAAGGACGGCGCCTGCCAGCGATATGCCGACCAGCGAGACGATGATCTGCCAGAGTTGCGCTCGCGAGGCGTCGAGCGTGTCGCCCAGATCGTCCCATCCCGCGACCATCGCCCTGTTGGCGGCCTGTCCGAGTGCGCTATTATAGGGCGCGAGCATGGCCCGGAGACGCGGCAGGTCCGATGGCTCGAGGCTCGTCACCAGCGAACCCAGCTCGGACAGGCCCGCGCCCAGCGCGTCGAGGGCGGCGGCGAAGCCGAGTTTTTCCATCTGGCGGCGCTGCGGCCCGTCATCGAGCAGCGCCAGCCGGCTCAGGAACAGCTCGTAGCGCAGCGCGAGCGCGGCGCGGGCGCTTTCGTCCATTGGCTGCGCCGCCGCCGCTTCGCTCAGTTGCAGGCTGGCTATATGCGCGCGCGAAAGCACCCACAGCATGTTCTGCGCGGCCTCGATGCGCATGTCCCGCTCGATGGCGGCGAGGCGCATCAGCGAAAAGCTCAGCAGCGCGACGAATAGGGTGATGGTCAATATCGGCAGGGCGACGCCGAGCAGGGCGCGGGTGAGCTTGCTCATTCGACGTCGAGCCGCCGCAATTGCCACACCCAGCGATAGTCGTAGCGGATGTCCTGAAGCTCGGCGTGCTGGTCGCGCGGATAGACGATCCACAAGGGTCCCTTGTCCGAGGGCAGCAGCGGCTCTCCGTCCATTTCATAGGCGACGAGCACGTCGAAGCGCTCGAATTCGTCGGCGGCGAAGTCGATGACGTAATCGTTGAGGGCGCTGGCGGTAACCGTCGTGCTCCTCGCCCCGACCAGCGCAAGCAGGTCGCGCATGAGGAAACCGTCGAACCGGCGGACGCCGTCGGTGACGGCGGTGGAGGTTTCGAGGCGCGTCCGGGGCAGGGCCTTGAGCATGGCGATGTCGAAATAAGCCGCGCCATCGGCATTGGTATTGGCGATGGCGCCATGCACTTCCAGCACCGCCTCACCCTGCGGCGGCGGCAGTTCCTGTGCCCTGGCATGCGCCGGAGCCAGGACGCAGAGCAGCATCGCCGCCAGCGACGGGAAAACCAATTGCTTCAAGCCCTCCAGATCCCCTCCTTTGCGCCGCGCCCGGACCGATTGATCTCGGTTTCTTTTTGCGGCTTGACGTAATTCTCCCTTTTATAGCGCAGTTTTCCTGCACGTCCCCCTTCAAACGAAGGGGGCGCTTGCGGTCCTGCCCCGCTAGGCTCTCGCGAATCCTTTCCGGGTGATGGAGGAACGCATGTGGGATTTCAGCATTGGCGGCGCGCTGGGAATGATGGCGCGGACCATGCCCTTCATCGTGCTGCGCATGGCGGTCTATTTCGGCATCGCCGTCGGCTATGTGCTGGTGACGGGAACGGGGGCCGGCATCGGCTATGGCGTCGGCGGCTTCGGTGACGAGGGCTTTCGGATGAACTCGACCCTGTGGGGCGGGATGATCGGCTTCGGCGCCTTCGGGGTCGTCATGTACTGGGCGCGCGAATATATCCTCTACATCGTCAAGGCCGGCCACATCGCGGTGCTGGTCGAACTCGTCGACGGCAAGCCGATGCCGGAGGGCCGGTCGCAGGTCGGCCATGCGACAGCCGTGGTGAAGGAGCGTTTCGCGCAGGCCAGCGTGCTGTTCGCCATCGACCAATTGGTCAAGGGCGTGATCGGCGCGATCACCGGCCTGGTGCGCGGCATCCTGACCATCCTGCCGATACCGGGGGCGCAGCAGATTTCGGGCATATTGCATGCCTTTCTCCGGGTCGCGGTCGGCTTCATCGACGAGGTCATCCTCGCCCACGCCATCCGCACCCGGGCCACTGATCCCTGGGCCTCGGCCAGGGACGCGCTGGTGCTTTACGGCCAGAACTACAAGACGATGCTCAAGAACGCCGCCTGGCTGGCGGTCATCGTCTATCTGCTGAGCTTTCTGGTCTTTCTCGTCATGCTGGCTCCCGCCGCCCTTGTCGTCTACCTGATGCCGGGCGCCTGGGCAGCCGGCGGCGTCGTCTTTGCGCTGCTGTTCGCCTGGAGCGTCAAGGCCGCGCTTTTGGAACCCTTTGCCATCGCCTGCCTGATGCAGGTCTATTTCAAGACCATCGAAGGCCAGCGGCCCGACCCGGAATGGGAGGCGCGGCTGGAGCAGATGTCGTCGCATTTCCGCAAGCTCAAGGCCCGCATCACCGGCGGCGCGGCCCCCAAACCCCTTCGCGATGGAGCGCCCGCATGACATCCTTGCTGAAAGCGGCCGTCGCCGCACTGGCGCTCGGCGCCATGGGCCTGCCCGCAATCGCCGAAGACCGCCCGGGCACCATCCTCGTGCTCGATGCCTCCGGCTCGATGTGGGGCCAGATCGACGGGGTGAACAAGATCGTCATCGCCCGCGAGGTGGTGGCCGACATTCTCGCCGATTTCCCCGAGGAGCAGAATCTCGGCTTCGTCACCTATGGCCATCGCGAGCGCGGCCAGTGCTCCGACATCCAGACCGTCATCGACCCGGCACCCGGCACCGCGGCCGACATAATAGAGATCGTCAACGGGCTGAACCCGCGCGGCATGACGCCGATGACCGACGCGGTGATCGTGGCGGCCGAGGCGCTGCGCCACACCGAACAGGCGGCCACGGTCATTCTGGTGTCCGACGGGATCGAGACCTGCAATCCCGACCCCTGCGCCGCCGCGCGTGCGCTGGAGCAGTCGGGCATCGACTTCACCGCCCATGTCATCGGTTTCGACGTCAGGGGCGAGGCCGAGGCGCTGATGCAGATGCAATGCATCGCCGAGGAGACCGGCGGCCGCTTCCTCACCGCCGACAACGCGCAGCAGCTCTCCGAAGCGCTGCAGCAGGTCGTCGCCGCGCCATCGGCGCCATCGGAGTCGCCGGCTTTGTCGGCTGCGGCGGAGCTGACATTGCGCGCGGTGATGGATGGCGAAGACGGTCCGCTGGTCGAAACCCCCGTCATCTGGACCCTGAGCAGCGACGGGGAGAGTTTCGAGGTGGACGGCAATCCGGGCGTGGCCGAGCTGCATTCCGGCTATTGGGATGTCACCGGCTATCATGTCGCGCTGGAGCAGGAGCGGTCGGCGCAGCTTGCCGTCGTGGGAGGGCAGCAGCGCAACTACGCGATGGTGTTCGAAACGCCGCTCCCGACGGTTTCGCTGGTCGCCCCGGACAGCGCCGCCGCCGGCTCGGTGATCGAGATCGGCTGGAACGGTCCGGACGAATCCTCGGACAATATCCAGATCGCCCCGGTGGGCGGCCGCTATCTCCATTACGCCTATACGCGCGACGGCAATCCGCTGCGGCTGCAGATGCCGGCCCAGCCCGGCCCCTACGAGCTGCGCTACAGCCTGCGCGACCGCGAGGTGATCCACACGCAGCCCATCGAGATCACGCCGGTCGAGCTGGACATTGTCGCCCCCGAGACCGCGCCCGCCGGTTCGGTGATCGAGATCGGCTGGATCGGGCCGGACGCGTCGGGAGACAATATCCAGATCGCCCCGGTCGGTGGCCGCTATCTCCACTACGCCTATACACGTGACGGCAACCCGCTGCGGCTGCAAATGCCGATCGCGGCCGGCACCTACGAGCTGCGCTACAGCTTCCGCGACCGCGAGGTGATCCACACGAAGCCCATCGAGATCACGCCGATCGCGTTGGACATCATCGCCCCCGAGACCGCGCCCGCCGGTTCGGTGATCGAGATCGGCTGGGTCGGGCCGGCGGCGTCCGGGGACAATATCCAGATCGGACCCGAAGGCGGCCGCTATCTTCACTATACCTATGTCGGCGACGACAATCCGCTGCGGCTGCGCATGCCTGACGAGCCGGGCGCCTACGAGCTGCGCTACAGCTTCCGCGACCGGGAGGTGATCTTCACCCGCCCGATCACGGTGACCGAATAGGCTCGCGGGCCGAGAGGGCATGCAAGGGGAGACCAGGATGAACGCTTTGCAAGCTGCGATGGCCGCGGCCATCGTCATGGCAATGGCCGGCACCGCTCTACCGGCCCGGGCGGAGATCGACGGTCACGGGCCGGATGCCTGGCGGGTCACCGGGGTGTCGGCCGATGACCGGCTCAATGCGCGCATGGGGCCGGGGACGAACTATCCGGTGATCGAGACCTTCGCCCATGATGAGCGCGGCATGCAGCAGGTCACCTGCGTGCCCTTCTATACGCCGGCCCATTACCAGCGCATGACCCCGGCGGAGATCGAGGCGCTGCCCCCCCGCTGGTGCCTGATGCGCAGCGCCTCGCTGAGCAAGGCCGGCTGGGTGGCCCAACGCTTCATCACGCCGGACGATGCCGTCGCCGCGCCCCGCCGGACACAGTCCCCCGTGGCGGTCTTCAGCACAAAATCGGATCAGGCCACCGGATCGTCCCCGTCCGGCGATGCGATGATCGATGCGGCGCAGCAGATCGTCCGCGACCTCTACGATGCGCAGGCTCGCGCCGACCATGGAGAGGGCCCCGACCCGCTGCAAGGCCGCTCCGCCGCCCAATATTTCACCTCCGACATCGTCGCTCTGCTGCAATCGGGCGGCTTCGGCGCGCATCCGCTTTACGGCGCCCAGGATTTCGACGGCCGCGTCATCCGCATCGCGCCCGACCCGGACCAGCCGATGCTGCGCGGCATGATCGCCATCATCGTCGATTTCACCAATTTCGGCGCCCCCCAGCGCGCGGTGTTCTATCTGCGCGCCGACACGGAAGGACAGGGCGCGCCGCTGCGCATCTTCCGCGTCGAGCATGACGGCTGGTCCTATCCCTGAGCGGGAGGCCGCCGCCCTGGCCGCCGGATTTCTGCTAAGGGGCGGGTCAACGGGCAGTGAACCACCGGCTCCCCAAATGCCGCCGAAGACCATCTGCTTGCGAGCCGCCACGCCCATGCCGGTCCGCAATGTCCTCCGGAGAGACCTTCTCGCCGAAGCGGGTTATAAAGGGGGAAATGGCGGAGAGAGAGGGATTCGAACCCCCGATAGAGTTGCCCCTATGCCGCATTTCGAGTGCGGTGCATTCAACCGCTCTGCCATCTCTCCGCGAGATCGAAAGACGCTCTCGGGGAGCGTGGCTGGTCGATACGCGGCGGCTTATGGCATAGCGGGGAGGCGGCTGCAACTGTCTTTGTGAGCCCGGTGCCGCCCGAAAAGGGCGGTCACTTTCCCGTGCGCGGCGATCCGGCGGGGCGCTGGCGGGTTTAGTCTTCCGACTGCCCATGGATGCCCGATGCAGGGAGATGTTCGAAATGATCACCCGCCGCAAGATCGTGATCGGCATGGCCGGCTTGTCTTTTTCCATCAGCGCCGCCAGCCTGGCCGCCGCGTTCCCGGCCCTGGCCCAGGAAAGGGAGGGGGAGGGAGAGCAGGAACCGAAACAGGAGACGGCGATGGCCGATCGTATTCCCACCGGCACTGGCGATCTCGTCATCCATCCGGTCGAGCATGCCAGCCTGGTGCTGGAATGGGACGGCAAGGCGCTTTACGTCGATCCGGTGGGCGGGGCGGAGCGTTATGCCGGCCTGCCGGCGCCCTCCGCCATCCTCATCACCCATGGCCATGGCGATCATTTCGACGTGCCGACGCTGGAAGCCATTGCCGGGTCGGCGCCGCTGCTCGTCAGCGAAGAGGTGCGCGGCAGGCTGCCCGATCCCCTCAAGGCCAATGCCACGGCGCTGGCCAATGGCGAGAGCGGGTCGGTCCTCGACATTCCGGTACGCGCCATCGCCGCCCATAACCTCACCGCGGAGCGGATGCGCTATCATCCGGTGGGCGTGGGCAATGGCTATGTGCTCACCCTGGGCGACGTCCTCGTCTATATCGCCGGCGATACCGAGCCGACGGACGACATGCTGGGGCTCACCGATATCGACGTGGCTTTCCTGCCCATGAACCTGCCCTTCACCATGACCCCGGAGCAGGCCGCCGAGGCCATCGGCATCTTCAGGCCGCGCATCGTCTATCCCTATCATTACGGGGACAGTGATCTGTCGGGGCTGGAGGCCGCGGCCGGGGAGAATATCGAGATCCGCCTGCGCGACTGGTATCCCGGGGCGGAGTGAGCCCAAAACGGCCAAATCCGCTTGACTCGGGCCCGCTTTCCCCCGATAAGCCCCTCCAGCTTGCGTACCGGCCCCGCCGGTGCGCTGGTTTCGTTTTAAACGCTGCTCGAGGCTGCCGGCCGGACCCTCCGGCCCAAAACTTCGACAAGCCCGCGGAACAGGCATGCAAGCCGCGGCGCCGCAGAGCGCGACAGACAGGGACCGCGTGGCGAACCGCGCGGCACGACATATGACATTCGCCGTTATCAAGACGGGCGGGAAGCAGTACAAGGTCGCTGCCAACGACGTCATCAAGATCGAAAAGCTCGACGCCGAGGCCGGCGATCTGGTCACCTTCGACCAGGTCCTCATGGTCGGCGACACCATCGGCGCGCCGCTGGTGGAAGGCGCCCTGGTGGCGGCCGAGCTGGTCGAGACCAGGAAGCAGAAGACCGTCATCATCTTCAAGAAGCGGCGCCGCCACAATTCGCGCCGCCGCAACGGCCATCGCCAGTTGCTCTCGACCGTGCGCATCACCGAGATCCTGACCGGGGGCGCCAAGCCGGCGGCGAAGGCCGCCGCCAAGGCGGACAAGTCCGCGGCGGCGAGCGAGAAGGCGCCGGCCAAGAAGGCCGAGACCAAGGCCAAGGCCGAGGCTCCCGCCAAGGCGACCGAGGCCAAGGCCGCCGCGTTCAAGGACGACGTCAAGCTGATCGGCGGCGTCGGTCCGGCGCTGGAGAAGAAGCTGCATGCGGCCGGCGTCACCAGCCTCAAGCAGATCGCCGACTGGACCGCCGAAGACGTGGCCAAGATGGACGAAGTGCTGAACTTCAAGGGCCGCATCGAGCGCGAGGAATGGGTCGAACAGGCCAAGGAACTCATTGCCGGCAAGCCCCCGCGCGCCAAGGCCGACAAGGAATAAGGAGCTCAGACCATGGCACATAAGAAAGCAGGCGGCTCGTCCCGCAACGGTCGCGATACCGCCGGCCGGCGCCTGGGCGTCAAGAAGTTCGGTGGCGAAGCGGTCGTCGCCGGCAATATCATCGTGCGCCAGCGCGGCACCAAATGGGCGCCGGGCACCGGCGTCGGCCTGGGCAAGGACCACACCATCTATGCCCTGGTGGACGGCAAGGTCGCCTTCCGCACCCGCGCCAATGCCAAGGTGCATGTTTCCGTCGTCCCGGCAGAGGCCGCCGAATAGCCCGGCAGGCCAGCGCCCCGCCGGAGACCCGTTCCCCGGCGCGTTGGGCGAAAAGCACGACAAACGAAAGGGGAGCCGGTCTGCCGGTTCCCCTTTTTCGTTTTCCGGAGCGTCCGATCCATGCACCAGCCCAGGGACCGCCTCCCCGCCAGCATCGAGACGGCGCGCCTCGCGCTGGTGCCGCCGGTGCCGGCACATGCACCGGCCATTGCTCGCCTCGCCAACAACCGCAACGTCCATCGCTGGCTGGCGCGCCTGCCCTTTCCCTATTCGCTGGAGGATGCGCGCCGCTTCATCGAGGAGATCGCGCCGGGCGAGAGCGAGCACTGCTTCGCCATCGTGCGGCGGGAGGGCGAGGTCATCGGCGTCGTGGGCCTGCATTTCGCCGCCGGGCTGGCGCCCGAACTGGGCTATTGGCTGGGCGAGCCCTATTGGGGCCGGGGCTATGCCAGCGAAGCCGCCGCGGCAGTGGTGGCGGCGGCCCGCATTGCCGGGTTCGCGACGCTGCGCTCGCGCGCGCTCGCCAGCAATGGCCGCTCGCGCCGGGTGCTGCGCAAGCTGGGCTTTGCCGAAATCGGGGAAGGGCCCGATCCGGCGGGCGCCAATAAGGGGCTGCCCGCAATCTTCATGCGGCTCGATTTGGGCGGGGAGGCGGCGCGATGATCCCCGCCATCGAGACCGGGCGCCTTCTCCTGCGCCCGCCGCGCCCCGAGGATGCCGCCGCGATCGCGCTCTATCTCAACGATTTCGCGGTGGCGGGCAATCTCGCCCGGGTGCCCTTTCCCTATCGCCTGTCCGACGCCCGGGCCTGGCTGCGCAGCCAGCAGCGCGAGCCGGAGCCGGAGCAAACGGGGTTCGCCATCGAACTTGCCGGCGCCGGCTATGTGGGCCATATCGGCTATCAGGCCGGCGGCGCCGGCCCGATCATCGGCTATTGGCTGGGCCGGCCGTTCTGGGGCAGGGGGGTGATGAGCGAAGCGGCGGCGGCGGCCGTCGCCTGGTTCTTTTCGGCCACCGGGGCGCCGGCCATATATTCGGGCGTCTTCCACTTCAACACCGCCTCGCTGGCGCTGCAGAAGCGGCTGGGCTTTGTCGAGACGGGACGTTCGCGCCTGCTCTGCCTTGCGCGCGGCGCCGAGGTGGAGCATATCGACACCCAATTGACGCGCGACGTCTGGAAGGCACGGCAGCAATGAAATTTCTCGACCAGGCCAAGGTCTATATCCGGTCCGGCGCCGGGGGCGCGGGGGCGGTGAGCTTCCGGCGCGAAAAATTCATCGAGTTCGGCGGCCCCGATGGCGGCAATGGCGGGCGCGGGGGCGATGTGATCGTGGAATGCGCCGAAGGGCTCAACACGCTGATCGATTTCCGCTATCGCCAGCATTTCCGCGCCGGCACCGGCGTGCACGGCATGGGCAAGAACCGCACCGGCGCCGATGGCGAGGACGTGGTGCTGCGCGTGCCCGAGGGCACGCAGATCTTCGAGGAGGATCAGGAAACCCTCATTGCCGACCTCACCGAGGTGGGCCAGCGCGTGGTGCTGCTCAAGGGCGGCAATGGCGGCTTCGGCAACGCCTATTTCAAGACCAGTTCCAACCAGGCGCCGCGCCGGGCCAATCCGGGGCAGGAGGGGGTGGAAAAGGGCATCTGGCTGCGCCTGAAGCTCATCGCCGATGCCGGGCTCGTCGGCCAGCCCAATGCCGGCAAGTCCACCTTCCTGGCCGCCGTCACCGCTGCAAAGCCCAAGATCGCCGACTATCCCTTCACCACGCTCCATCCCAATCTGGGCGTGGTGCGGATCGGCGAGCGCGAATTCGTCCTGGCCGACATTCCCGGCCTCATCGAGGGCGCCAGCGAGGGGGTGGGCATCGGCGACCGCTTCCTGGGCCATATCGAGCGCTGCAACGTGCTGGTGCATCTGGTCGACGGCACCAGCGAGGACCTGGCCCATGTCTATGGCGCGGTGCGCCACGAACTGGCCGCCTATGCCGACGTGTTGGCCGAAAAGCCCGAGATCGTCGTGCTCAACAAGGTCGATGCCCTGTCCCCCGAGGAGATCGCCGACAAGGTCGCGGCGCTCGAGCAGGCCAGCGGCGCCGAAATCCGCACCATTTCCGCCGCCACCGGGGCGGGCGTCGAGCGGGTGCTCTACGACGTGCTCGCCATTCTCGATGCCGAAAAGGCCGAGCGGGCGGCGCTGGAACAGCAGCAGGCGGGGGAAAAATGGACGCCCTGATGCGCAGCGCCTTTAGTCCCCTCCCCGGCGGGACGGGCGAGGGGGAGGTGCGCAATTGAGCCAGTCCCCCCTCGCCGCCTATCGCCGCGTCACCATCAAGATCGGCTCGGCCCTGCTGGTCGATGGCGCGGGCGGGCTGCGCACGCGCTGGCTGGCGGGCCTTGCCCAGGATATCGCCGCGCTCAAGGCCGAGGGGCGCGAGATCGTCATCGTCTCGTCCGGGGCCATCGCGCTGGGGCGCAGCCTTTTGGGCCTCGCCGCCAGCTCGCTGACGCTGGAGCAGTCCCAGGCCGCCGCCAGTGCCGGGCAGATCGCCCTCAGCCAGGCTTGGGCCGAGGCGCTGGGCCGCCATGGCATCGTCACCGGGCAGATCCTCATCACCCCCAACATCACCGAGGAGCGGCGCTATTTCCTCAATGCCCGCACCACCATCAGGACGCTGCTGGGGCTGGGGGCCATCCCCATCATCAACGAGAACGACAGCGTCGCCACCGCCGAGATCCGCTATGGCGACAATGACCGGCTCTCGGCCCGGGTCGCCACCATGATCGAGGCGGACCTGCTGGTGCTGCTCTCGGATGTCGACGGGCTCTATACCGCCCCGCCGGCGCGCGATCCCGCCGCCGCCCATATGCCGGTGGTCGAGCGGATCACCGCCGCCATCGAGGCCATGGCCGGGGGCGCGGCCAGCCATTTGTCGCGCGGCGGCATGACCACCAAGATCGAGGCGGGCAAGATCGCGACGATGGCCGGCACGGCGATGATCATCGCGCGCGGCACCGAGCCCAATCCGCTCCGCGCCCTGGCGGAGGGCGGGCGGCACACCCTGTTCCATCCCGCCGCCGGCCGGGCCCAGTCGCGCAAGCGCTGGATCATGGGGACGCTGGCGGTGGCCGGCACGCTCGAGGTCGATGACGGCGCCGTCAGCGCTCTCAGACAGGGGCGCTCGCTGCTGCCGGTGGGCGTCACCCGCATTGGCGGCCGCTTCGGGCGCGGCGATGCGCTCGCCGTGGTCGATCTGCATGGCCGCGAGATCGCCCGGGGCCTGGCCGGGCTCGACAGCGAGGATGCGAGGCTGGTCATGGGCCGGCACAGCGATATGGTGGTGCGGCTGCTGGGCGCGAAAAGCCGCACGGAAATGATCCACCGCGACAATCTGGTGCTGGTCGGCACCCCCGAAGATGCCAACGAAATGGAGGCGAGCCATGACCTCGGCTGAAGCCCTGTCCAACGACATTTCCGGCCTGATGCACGAATTGGGGCGCCGGGCCCGCGCCGCCGCCGGCGCGCTCGCCATCGCCTCGGCGGAGCGCAAGCACGCGGCGCTGGCGGGCGCCGCCCAGGCGGTCGACGCCAACCGGGCCGCCATTCTCGACGCCAATGGGCTGGACATGGCCAATGCCCGCGACAAGGGCATGAGCGCGGCGTTCCAGGACCGGCTGCTGCTCGACGATGCGCGGCTCGACGGCATCGTCGATGCGTTGCGGGCCATTGCCGAGCTGCCCGATCCGGTGGGCACGGTGATCGCCGAATGGGACCGGCCCAATGGCCTGCATATCGAGCGGGTGCGCACGCCGCTGGGGGTGATCGGGGTCATTTATGAGAGCCGCCCCAACGTCACCGCCGATGCCGGCGCGCTCTGCCTCAAATCGGGCAATGCGGTCATCCTGCGCGGCGGCAGCGACAGCGTCCATTCCTCGCAGGCGCTGGTGGAATGCCTGCGGCTGGGCCTCGCGCAGGCCGGCCTGCCCGAGGACGCGGTGCAATTGGTGCCTACGACCGACCGGGCGGCGGTGGGCGAGATGCTCAAGGGGCTGGCGGGCAATATCGACGTCATCGTGCCCCGGGGCGGCAAGTCGCTGGTGGGGCGCGTCCAGTCCGAGGCGCGGGTGCCGGTCTTCGCCCATCTCGAGGGGCTGGTGCATGTCTATATCGACCGCTCGGCGGAGCTGGACAAGGCGGTGGCCGTCACCCTCAACGCCAAGATGCGCCGCACCGGCATTTGCGGGGCCGCCGAGACGCTGCTGGTGCACGAGGACGTGGCCGGCACCCATCTGGGGCCCATCCTCGAGGCGCTGATGGCGCGGGGCTGCGAGATCCGCGGCGACGCGGCGGTCATGGCGCGGGTCCCGGCGGCGCGGCCCGCCACCGAAGAGGACTGGAGGACCGAATACGAGGACGCCATCATCGCGGTGAAGATCGTGCCCAGCCTCGAGGCGGCGATCGGCCATATCGAGCATTATTCCAGCCACCATACCGAGGCGATCATCGCCGAGGACCCGGCGGCGGTGGAGAAATTCTTCGCCGGGGTGGACAGCGCCATCCTCGTACACAACGCCTCGACCCAGTTCGCCGATGGCGGCGAATTCGGCTTTGGCGGCGAGATCGGCATCGCCACCGGCAAGATGCACGCCCGGGGCCCGGTCGGGGTCGAGCAGCTCACCAGCTTCAAATACCGCGTGCGCGGCAACGGGCAATTGCGGCCTTGAGCGGGTTTTCGCGCCTTCTCCCCCGGGGGCCTGCGTGACGCTGCGCCCGCCCCTGCGCATCGCCGGCATCACCGAACTGCCGCCGTCGGCGCCGGGAATGCGCATCGGCCTGTTCGGGGGCAGCTTCAACCCCATGCATGAGGGGCATCTGCTGGTCATGGCCGAAACGCTGCGGCGGCTGCGGCTCGACCGGCTCTTCGTGTTGGTGACGCCGGGCAATCCGCTCAAGGACAATGCGGGGCTGCCTTCGCTCGCGGAACGGGTCGGCGCGGCGCGGGCGCTGATCGGGGACCCGCGCATAAAGGTCACCGGCTTCGAGGCGGCGCGGGGCTTCACCTATACCTGGCAGACCATCGATTTTCTGACCCGGACCCTCAAGGACCGGCGCTTCGTCTGGATCATGGGGGCGGACAGCCTCGCCGATTTCCACCGCTGGGAGCGCTGGCGCGACATCGCCGCCCGGGTGCCCATCGCCGTCTATGTGCGGCCGGGCGCCTCGCCCCGGGCGCTGGCCTCGCGGGCGGCGGCGGTGCTCGACCATGCCCAGCTCGACGAGGCCGACGCGCCGCTTCTGGCCGGCATGGCGGCGCCGGCCTGGGTCTATCTGCGGGGGCGGCAATCGGCGCTCTCCTCCAGCGCCATCCGCGCCGGAACGGCGGCAGGCTAGAGCCTTTCACTGTCAAGCGGATCAGCGCTTTCTTGCTCCCCTCCCCCTTGAGGGGAGGGGTCGGGGGTGGGGGTCCTTCGGTGCTCCGCCAAACCCACCCCCTCCCCAACCCTCCCCTCAAGGGGGAGGGAGCGCTGGTCGCCGATTCCGTCAAAACATGAAAGCCTCTTAGCCCGTTTGCCGTCCCGACCTTGCGAAACGGCCGCCAAAGGCGCATATTCGACCCAGTGTGATCATCGTCACCGGAACAGGAACGGACGGCTTGCCGTTAACACGACGCCGCTACATTCCCATCAACGACCAAGGATGCTCTATTCTCGCATGACCCATGCACGCGCATGGGCAGAAGGCCGTTTCTGATGGCCGTGCTGCCCGATAACAATATTTCCTCCGCGCCGGCGCCCGCCACCCCCTCCGGCAAACCCCTCATCGATCTCATCCTGGACACGCTGGATGACGCCAAGGCCGAGGACACGGTCGCGGTGGACATCACCGGCAAGTCCTCGCTGGCCGACCACATGGTGGTCACTTCCGGCCGCTCGCAGCGCCACGTGGCGGCAATGGCCGACCAGGTGATCGGGGCGCTGCGCGAGAACGGCTTCGGCAAGCCCCGCGTCGAGGGCCTGCCCCATGCCGACTGGGTGCTGGTCGATACCGGCGACGTCATCCTCCACATCTTCCGCCCCGAAGTGCGCGAATTCTACAATATCGAAAAAATGTGGCAGGCCGACTTCGCCGCCGACCAGCATTAGAGCCGTTCAGTTTTTGTTGGGAAGCGGTCCCCCTCTCCCCTTGTGGGAGAGGGAGAGAAAATCCGCGTTCAGCGGATTTGCGAGGGTGAGGGGTTCTTTCCGCGCACACGGTGCTGGTGGAATTCTCTCCGCCATTCGCGCCCAGCGCTCAGACTGAACTCTTTCCTTACGCCAGCGCCGCATCCACCAATGCCCGGGCGTGCAGTTCGGTGGTGTCGTAGACCGGCAGCGGGCTGACGTCGTCGTCGACCAGCATGCCGATTTCGGTGCAGCCCAGGATGACCGCCTCGGCGCCGCGCGCGGCGAGGCGCCCGATGGCCTCGACATAGATGCGGCGCGATGGCTCGCGCACGATGCCGCGGCACAGTTCCTCGAAGATGATGCCGTCGAGATTGGTGCGCTCCACCTCCGGCACCAGCACCTCGAGCCCGCCCGCGGCGAGCCGGTCGCGGTAAAAATCCATTTCCATGGTGAAGCGCGTGCCCAGCAGCCCCACCGTCGCAAACCCGTCGGCCCGCAGCGCCGCCGCGGTGGGGTCGGCGATATGGACGAAGGGCGTCTTGATGCCCTCCAGCATGGCTTCGGCCACCAGGTGCATGGTATTGGTGGCCAGCCCCAGCACCTGCGCTCCGGCGGCGACGAGGCCCCGCGCCGCCGCGTTGAGCCGGCGTCCGGCCGCCTCCCAGTCCCCTTCGGCCTGCAGGGCGGCGATGGGGGCGAAATCGAGCGAATTGAGGATGAGCGGGGCCGAATGCAGCCCGCCCCGGCGCCTTGCGGTCTCGGCGTTGATGATGCGGTAGTAATGGGAAGAGGATTCCCAGCTCATGCCGCCGACCAGGCCGATGGTCTTCATGCCGGGCTCAGCCATGGGAAAAACGCCCGGGAATGTCGGCGAAGGCGGCGGCCATTTTTTCGTAGGCCTGCCGCTTGAACGGCACGATCAGGGCGGGCGTGCGGCTCAGCCTTTCCCAGCGCCAGGCGGTGAATTCGGGAGCGAACCGGCCGCCGCCGGGGCTGAGCACGTCGATCTCGCTCTCGGGGCCGGTGAAGGCGAAGGCGAACCAGCGCTGCCGCTGGCCGCGATATCTGCCCTTGAGCGCGATGCCCAGCGCCTCGTCGGGCAGGTCGTAATGGATCCATTCGGGCGCTTCGGCCAACAGGCTCACCGAGGTGATGCTGGTCTCCTCGTGGAGCTCGCGCAGGGCGGCGCGCAGCGGGTCCTCGCCCTTGTCGATGCCGCCCTGGGGCATCTGCCAGGGGGCGCCGCGCTCCTTGGACTGCTCGGGGTCGTCCTCGCCCCGCCGGCTGCCGATGAAGACCTCGCCCCGGGCGTTGAACACGGCCATGCCTACGCAGTCGCGATAGGGCAGGGCGTCACGGTCGGGCCTTGTGGTCATGGCGGTTCTCTATTGCATCAGCGCGCTGGCCGGCACCAGCGCTATTCCCTTGGCGTCGAGCTCGCGGGCCCATTCGGATACCGCCTGCACCGAGATGGGCAGGGCGCTGACGATGCCGATGGCGCTGCCGGTGTCCAGCGCCCGGGCCTCGAGGTCGGCCAGCGCCGCCAGGATGGAGGTGCGGGCCGGATTGGCGTCGACCGCCAGGTCCGCCCGGGCGAAGGGTACCTTGTTGGCGCCGGCAAGCTGCGGGGCGACGGAGCGGCCCGAGGAGCCGTCATCGACATAGCCCAGCCCGCGGGCGCCGAACTCCTCCATGATCGGGGCCATGTCGGCCGCCGAGGCGGTGAAGCGCGCGCCCATATTGTTGATGACGCCGAAATAGCCGCCGAAGCGCGCCATCAGCCAGAACAGCTTTTCCAGATTGGCCCGGGGCGGCTCGCCGGTGAGGATGGTGTGGGGGCCGGGATCGTTCTGCGGATAGTCGAAGGGCTCGAGCGGCACTTCCAGCATCACCTCGTGCCCGGCGGCGCGGGCCGAGGCCACCGTGGTCTCCAGCGACCGCCCATAGGGGGCGAAGGCCAGCGTCACCTCGTCGGGCAACTGGTCGATGGCCTCGAGCGAGCCCTGCTCGTTGATCCCCAGGCCGGTGACCACGATGGCGATGGACGGCCCGGAGGCAGCGGCGGCGCCGGCGCGGCGATAGGCGGCGAAGGGGGTGAGCCCGGCGCCCGAAATGCGCGGAATGGTGCCGTTGGCGGTTTCCTCGCCCAGATCGGGCAGGGCGCCGAAGCCGTCGGCCGGCCGGCCCGGCGCGGCGGACGGGACCGGGGCCGTATCCGGCGCCCCGATCGGGCCGCCGGCGGGATATTGCTGGGGATCGGCGGTGATGGTGGCGGGGCCGCTGGCCACGGCATTGGCGATGGAATTGCCGTCGCGGGTGGAGGTGATCGCCGCTTCGCTGCTGGGGCGGCCGCCGCCGGGGTCGTCCACCAGCACCACGCGCAGCACCACGCCCGCCCCGATCAGCGCGATCACCAGGAAGAGCAGCCGCGCCAGCGGGAAATGGAACCGCCGGGCGCGCTCCCGGGCCCGGCGCTTGCGCCCGGTCAGCGGCGTCGACAGGTCATTGGCCATTGGCGGGTCCGCTCATCGGCGGCCTCCGGCCTCAATCCGCCCGGGGCGGGAAGGCCGGATCGGTCTCCTCGCCATTGATCAGGCGGATGGCGTATTGCAGCTGGGTGTCCTCGCTCTTTTCGATGGGCACATAGACCGAGGAGCCGACGGTGGATTCCTCCTGGCCCTCGATCGTGATGTGGCCCTCCAGCCCCGCCTCGCCGATGATCTCGTCGCGGCCCTGGAATTCCTCGGGCACCACCTGGCGCACCTCGATGTCCGGGGTGATGCCCAGCGCCTGGATGGAGCGGTTGTCGGGCGTGTAGTAGCGCGCCGTGGTCAGCCGCATGGCGCCGTCCGGCCCCAGCGAGATGATCGACTGCACCGAGCCCTTGCCGAAGGAGCGGGTGCCCACCAGGGTGGCGCGCTTGTGGTCCTGCAATGCGCCGGCGACGATCTCGGAGGCCGAGGCCGAGCCGCCATTGATCAGCACCACCATGGGCACCTCGGCCAGGCGCGCATCGAGCGGGTCGGGGGCGGCGTCGTAGCGGGCGCTTTCGCCGTCGGTGCGGCCCCGGGTCAGCACCACGGCGCCGCGCTCGAGAAAGGCGTCGGCGACATAGACCGACTGGTCCACCAGCCCGCCCGGATTGTTGCGCAGGTCGAGGATGATGCCCTTGGGGGCGACGCCGTCGCGCTCCTCGTAGATGTCCTCGATGGCGCGCTCGATGCCGATGAAGGCCTGTTCGGAAAAGCGCGAGAGGCGCAGCAGCGCCACGTCGCCCTCCATCGACCAGCGCACGGCGCGCATGGAGATGATGCCGCGGGTGAGCTCGAAGCTCAGCGGATCGGAAACCCCCTCGCGCATGATGGTGATGGTGACGTCGGTGCCCACGGGCCCGCGCATCTTCTCGACTGCCTCGTCCTGGGTCATGCCCCGGACGGGAAGGCCGTCTATCTCGACGATCAGGTCGTTGGCCATGATGCCGGCGCGCGCCGCGGGGGTCTCGTCGATGGGCGAGACGACCTTGATCAGCTCGTCCTCCATGATGATCTCGACCCCCAGGCCGCCGAACTGGCCGGAGGTGTCCTCGCGCATCTCGTCGTAGTCGGCGGGCGGCAGATAGCCCGAATGCGGGTCGAGCGAGGTCAGCATGCCCTGGATGGCGGCGCGGATCAGCTCCTGCTCGTCGGGCGGGTCGACATATTCGGCGCGGATGCGGTCGAAGATCTCGCCGAACAGGTTGAGGTCGGCATAGATTTCCAGCGGGTCGCGGGGTTCCCGGGCCTTTTCGGCCTCGGTGGGCTCGGGCATTTCGCCGCTGGGATTGGGCTCGGGCTCGGGAGCCTCCTGGTCCTGGTCCTGGGTCTGGACCGGCGCGGGCGCCTGATCCTGGGCGATCAGCAGGCCGGCCGGCACCAGCAGGGCCGCGCAGAAGACCGCAAGGCGGAGGGTGGGCAAACGCATGGGTGTTGTTATCCCGTCTGTTCGTTGTCGGCCCACCACAAGGCGGGGTCGAAAGGCTCGTTGTTCCGTCGCAGCTCAATATAAAGGGTCGGCTGGGCGTTTCCAGCGCTGGTGGTCAGGTTGCGTCCAATTGTGCGTGATCCCATCGTTCCCAGCGGCTCGCCCATCTGGACGAACTGCCCGATCTCGGCGCTGACCGTCTCGAGCCCCGCCAGCAGCGCGGTATAGCCGCCGCCGCCATTGAGAATGACGATCTGGCCGTAATTGAGATAGGGGCCGCGATAGAGCACCCAGCCATCGGCGGGGGCCACCACCTGCGCCTCGGCCCGGGTGAGGATGGACTGGCCGTGGGCGATGCCGCCCATGCCGTCATTGGCGCCGAAGGCCACCGCTTCGGTGCCGTTGGCCGGCCGCGCCAGATAGCCGCGCGCCAGCGGGAAGGGCACGGCGGGCTGGGTGCGCGCCGCGTCGGCGAAGGCGAGGGCGATGGCTTCGGGCGACAGCGCCGGCATGGCGTCGTCCTCCCGGGGCGGCTCGGCGCCGGCGGCGGCGCGTTCGGAGAGCGCCCCGATCAGTTCGCGCAGCGTGCTGGCGCGTTCGGCCAGAGCCACGGCCTCCGCCTCCTCCGCCTCGAGTTCGGCGCTCATCTGCACGATGCCCTGCTTGCGCGCCGCGATCAGCGTGGCGATGCGCAACTGCTCCTCCTCGAGCACTTCGTGGTTGGCCTTGAGCGTTTCCTCCTCGGCCAGTGCCGCCTCCTTGATCGCGGTCAGCGCCTGGAGGTCGGTGGAGACGGCTTCCGCCCGGGCGCGCAATTGCGGCACGATGGCGGCGATCAGCATGGCGCCGCGCGCCGAGCCCAGCGCATCGTCGGGATCGACGATCAGGGCGGGGGGCGGATTGAGGGAGATGCGCTCGAGCGCCGCCAGCACATTGGCGATCTCGGCGTCGGCGCCGTCGAGCCGCCCGCGCACTTCCAGTTCGCGCACGATGAGGTCGGAAAGGCGCTCCTCGACATCGGCCACCTCGATCTCGGCGAGCTTGACGCGCTGGGCGGCGGCGATCAGGGCGGCGTTCTGCTGGGCCCGGTCGCCCTCCATCGCCGCGATCTCGGCCTTGAGCGCCTCGATGCGCTCGCGGCTGAGGCTGAGCGAGGCCTCCACCTGTTCGAGGTCCACCGCGTTGGCGTCGGGCGCTGCTTCCGCCCCGGTCGCCGCTTCGGCCGCGGTTTCCCCTTCGGTCCCGGCCTCCTCCGCGCCGGAGGGGGCGAGCGGCAAAGCTGGGCGCAAGGCGTCGGCCGGCGTGCTCTCGGGCTGGGCCGGCACCGGCAATGGGGACAGGCTCGCCAGGAGCGCGCCCGCCAGCATGGCTGTCACAGTGCTTGCCGGCCGCCGGGGCATGGCATCTCCTCATTGGGGCGGTGCCCCGAATCACCGAGCCGCAGCTTAGCAAGCCGTCGGCAAACCGCCGGTTAACATTGCTTAACCATGAGGTGAAGCTCATTCGCCCCGGTGATAGGGGTGCCCGGCCAGAATGGTGGTGGCGCGATAGAGCTGTTCGGCCAGCATGATGCGCACGAGCTGGTGCGGCCAGACCATGGGCGAGAAGCTCAGCGCGAGATCGGCCGTGCGCAGGAAATCGGGGTCGATGCCGTCGGCGCCGCCGATGACGAAGCCGACCGATGCCCGCCCGTCGTCGCGCCAGCGCGCCAATTGCGCGGCAAAGGCGTCCGAGCCCATCGACCGGCCGCGCTCGTCGAGCATGATCAGCACGCCCCCGGGCAGGGCGGCCCTGAGCGCCCTGGCCTCCTCGGCCTTGCGCGCGGCGGCGCCGGCGGCCCGGGATTCGGCCAGCTCGGTCACCTCGAACCCGGTCAGCGCCAGCGGCCGTCCGGTGGCGGTGGCGCGGTCGAGATAACGCGCCACCAGCTCCCGCTCCGGCCCCGCCTTCATCCGTCCCACCGCCGCGATCGCTATGCGCATGAACCCTTCTCCCGATCTTTCGACATGTCTGCGCCTGTCCAGGGCGTTTGCGTCGGCGACAACGATCAAACCAGGGGCGTCCAAAGTAAACACCCCTGTCCCGCGGGACGATGCGACAACGGTGCTGCTGGATTGTTCGGGCGGTCCGAGGGACGATATGGCTGCGCATCGGCCCGCTGATTCGCCGTGAGGGTCCGCCGGCCGCTGCGCCCTCGTGGCTCGCCGGGGCGTGGCGTCTCCGTTCCGTCGCCTTCGGCGCGCAGAATTGATGGTGGGGGACCGGAACCGGCAGGGGACCGGCCCGTTTGGCCAGCAGGGCGGAAGGAGGCCGAGATGACGCAATTCCACATGCTCACCAGGCATCGGGACATCCAGAACTGGGTCAGCGACCGCAAGGGCAAGCCGGCGATCGCCCGCGTGCGGGACCGCTTCGGCGAGGAAAGGGCGCAGCTCCGGCTGCGCTTTGCCCGCAGCAGCGAGGAAGGCCGCGAGGATGTGGGCATGAGCCCCTGTTCGTGGACGGCCTGGCTCGCCGAGCTCGACCGGCAGCAATTGGCGCTGCGGGTCGATCCCGCCGGCGATTGCGAGCTGGTGTCGCGGCGCGAGCTCAACTGAGCTTCACGACGGCCCCGGGCTCCGGCGCGGGGAGCGGATGCACCGTGCCGGAAAAGGCCAGGCATACCCGGTCGCGCCCTTTCGTCTTGGCCTCGTAGAGCGCCGCATCGGCGCGCCGCAGCAATTCGGACAGCGTCTCGCCCGGGCGCGACTGGGCGACGCCGAAGGAGGCGGTGACCGGCAGGGCGGGGCCCGCCGGATGGGCCGGCTGGTCGCGAAAAGTGCTGCGCACCGCCTCGGCATAGAGCTTGCCCGCCGCCAGGTTGGCGCCGGGGATGAAAGCGGCGAACTCCTCCCCGCCCAGCCGCCCGACCACGGCCCGCTGGTCGCAATTGTCGCGCAGGCAGCGGGCGAAGGCGGCGATGACCCCGTCCCCGGCGGCGTGGCCGTAGCCGTCATTGATCTGCTTGAAATAGTCCAGATCCGCCACGATCATGGCGCCGGGTACGCCCGAGCGCTCGATGAGGCACAGCGCCTCGTTGCCGCGGCTCTCGAAGCCGCGGCGGTTGAGCAGGGACGAGAGCGCGTCGGTTTCCGAGCGGTCCGTCATCTCGGCCATGACGTCGCGCAGGATGATGAGCAGCATCAGCAGGCCGATGGCCACCACCAGCACCGCGCCGACCGATTGCGAGAAAGCGGCATAGGTGGTGCCGATATAATCCTGCGGGGCCGCGCCCGAGCCGATCCACGCGGCGAGGAACGGCTTGCCGAGGAAATGCAGGCCCGACAGCGCCCAAAGGCCCAGCAGCGCCAGGTCGAGCGCGCGCTTGCGGGGATTTTTCAGCGCCACCAGCACGCCGATGGCCTGCATCGCCGCATAGGGCGCCTGATAGAGCAGGTTGCGCGGCAGGTCGCCGCGCGGCAGTTCGAGAATGAGCAGGTTGAGCGTCAGCGAGGCGGCGATGGCGAGGGCGAGCAGGCGCCAGGGCGGGGCGATGCGGTAGTGATGGGCCATGCCGACCACGCAGCCGGCCAGCGCCAGCAGGAAGACCGTGAAGATGGCGAAGCTGACCGGGCGGTGGTCGGCCTGGTAGGGCAGGATGAATTCGAGCGCGATGTTGCAGACCCCCAGCCCATAGGCGAAGGCGAGCCAGCGCGCCCCCAGCGCCGAGCGCTGATAGGCCGCCACCACGCCGAAGGAGGTGGCGAAAATGGCCGCGACCAGCAGATTTATGGCCAGCACGAAGGCGGCGGCGCTCATCGCAAAGATCGTCCCCCTCCTGAGGTCGGGGCGATCCTAGCCGGCGGGGACGAAACGAGACGTTAACGGCGCCCTCACCCTTCGCGCGGTGTGACCCCGAGCGCTGCGGCCAGCAGCCCGTAGGAGCGCCGCCGCAGCTCGTAGGAGTGCATGGTGGTGGTGATCATCACCTCGTCGGCGCCGGCTTCCGTCGCTTTTTGCGAGATCGTCTCGGCCATCTGCGCCGGATCGCCCACCAGCCACAGGCTCGACTGGTGCTCGATCACCTGGCGCTGCTGCGGGGTCAGCTCGTGGGCGATGGCCTCCTCGGGCGGGGTGAGCTGGCGCTGTTCGCCGGTGACGAAGCGGGCCCAGTTCACCGCCTGCGAGGTGGCGAGATATTTTGCCTCCTCCTCGGTCGGGGCGCAGATGACCGAAAGGCACAAAATGGTGCGGGGCGCGGGAAAATGCTCGGTGGGCCGGAAGGCGGCGCGATAGGCGGCGAAGGCCGGCGCCGCCGGGGTGTGGCTGAAATGGGCGGCGAACGCATAGCCGAAGCCGAGCCGTCCGGCCGCGTCGGCGCTGGCGCCGGAGGAGCCGAGCAGCCATTTGGGCGGCAGCGCGATGCCGCCGGGCGACACCGGCACGCGCGAAAAGGGATGGTCGGGCGGAAAGCCGTCCTCGTCGAAGGCCATGAGCTCGGCCAGATAGGCGGAGAATTCCTCGCCCCCGCCGCTGCGCAGCGCCCGCATGGCATGGCCGTCCCCGCCCGGGGCGCGGCCGATGCCCAGGTCGATGCGGCCCGGATGCAGCGCCTCGAGGGTGCGATAGGCCTCGGCGATGCGCAAGGGGGCGTGGTTGAGCAGCATCACCCCGCCGGCGCCCACCCTGATGTCGCGCGTGGCGGCGGCGGCGCTGGCGATGAGGATTTCGGGCACCGAGGAGGCGATGGAGGGCATGCCGTGATGCTCGGCATACCAGAGCCGCGCATAGCCGAGCCGGTCCGCCTCCCGGGCCAGCTTCACCGTTTCGGCCATGGCATCGGGCGTGGTGGTGCCCTGGGCGATGGGGGCGAGGTCCTGGAGGGAGAGGGCGAATGCAGCGGTCACGGCGCGGTCTTCCGGTCGGTTGGCGATCATCGTTAGATCACGATGAACAGGGGTAAAATCAAGCCTTGCCGGCCGATTTTCATCCTCCGCCGGCCCGATTCGGCGCCTTCATGGCCGAAATGGCCTTGACCCGGCCCCGCTTCTGCCCCTGGATGTGGGCCCCAAGGCGGAAGGGTCGTGCGATGAAACGGCTGATCGTGGCGATAGCGGTTGTGGCCGGGCTGGTTTCGGCGCCGGCAGCGCAGGAATTCGGCCTCTCGGAGCTGCGCGGCGGCCTGTTCGCCCATAGCGCCGACGAGCCCGGCGCCTTTTTCGGGATCTTCGACACTTCGCGCATGCAGGATGTCAATGTCGAATTGCTGTTTCACGTACCGGGGCTGACCGACTGGCCGGCGCTGGGGGAATTGCGCCCGCATCTGGGCGCCACGGTCAATTTCGGCGGGCTCGAGAGCATGGTCTATGCCGGGCTGAGCTGGACGGTGCCGCTGTTCGACACCCCGGTGTTCCTGGAGGCCAGTTTCGGCGCGGCCCTGCACAATGGCAGCACCAACGGGGTGGCGGCCTATCCGGCGCGCCACCTGGGCTGCTCGCCGCTGTTCCGCGAATCGGCCAGCCTGGGGGTGATGGTGACCGAAACCGCCTCGATCATGGCCACGGTCGAGCACGCCTCCAATGCCAATCTGTGCGACGGCAATCGCGGCCTCAC
The DNA here is from genome assembly GCF_042648785.1 of Devosia honganensis. Taxonomy (NCBI): domain Bacteria; kingdom Pseudomonadati; phylum Pseudomonadota; class Alphaproteobacteria; order Hyphomicrobiales; family Devosiaceae; genus Devosia; species Devosia honganensis. The sequence goes on along the minus strand of NZ_JBHRYD010000001.1, from coordinate 926,379 downwards.
CAATATGGGGCTCCGCTTCGGCTGGCGGTTCTGAGCCCGGCCTTCATCCCGGCAGCCGCCGGTGCCGGGCGCGGGCGGCGACTTCGATGGCGGCGGTGGTCAGGCGGTCGAGACTGAGCCGGTCGCGCAGCATTTCGAGATAGCGCAGCTCTTCCTGCTCCAGATGCAGGTCCACCGCCGCCACCTCCACCGCCAGCGCATAGGCGGTGTCCTGGAGCAGGGGCGGCAGCGCGGCGATGGCCTCGTCGATGACGCGGTCGAGGCCTTCGGGGCCGTTGAGCCGGTCGGCGCAGTCATTGGCGACCGCCGCCAACCGCCCGGGCTCGAACCCCTCGAATACCGGCAGCCGCCCGATCAGCGCCTGGATGCGCGCCAGTTCCCGTTCGGTGATGGCGGCGTCGGAGGAGGCGGCGACGATCATCAGATGGATGAGCGCATCATGGGCGGCGAGGGACATTTTGGCATCCGGGGCTCGGGTTCGGGCTTCCAGAACTAGGCGGTGGCGCGGCGCGGCGCAACCACCCGCGACATTGACGCCAATCCCTAACAGTGCAACACACGCCTTTCGTCCCTCTTTCCCTGTCCGAAAGGCCGCAACCCCGTGTCGCCCGCCGCTTTGCCCGCCCTCGATCCCGATTTCTTCGCCCCCGCGCAGACCGCCCGCGCCTGGCCCTTCGAGGAAGCGCGCAAGATCGTCAAACGGCTGGAAAAGTCGGGCAAGGGGGAAGCCCTGTTCGAGACCGGCTACGGCCCCTCGGGCCTGCCCCATATCGGCACGTTCGGCGAAGTGGCGCGCACCACCATGGTGCGCACCGCCTTCCGCCTTTTGACGCGCGACGAGATCCCCACGCGGCTCATCTGCTTTTCCGACGACATGGACGGCATGCGCAAGATCCCGGACACCGTCCCCTCCCGCGAGGCGATGGAGCCGCATCTGCAAAAGCCGCTGACGGCGGTGCCCGATCCCTGGACCAATGAATATTCCAGCTTCGGCGAGCACAACAACGCCATGCTGCGGCGCTTCCTCGATACGTTCGGCTTCAACTACGAATTCGCCAGCGCCACCGATTACTACAAGTCCGGCCGGTTCGACGAAGTGCTGCTGCGCGCCGCCGAGCGCTATGACGACATCATGGCGGTCATGCTGCCTACGCTGGGGGCGGAGCGGCGGGCGACCTATTCGCCCTTCCTGCCGATCTCGCCCATTTCGGGTCGCGTGCTCTACGTGCCGATGAAGCAGGTCAACGCCAGGGAGGGCACCGTCACCTTCACCGACGAGGACGGGCGCGACACCACCGTGCCGGTCACCGGCGGCCATGTGAAGCTGCAATGGAAGCCGGATTTCGGCATGCGCTGGGCAGCGCTGGACGTCGATTTCGAGATGTTCGGCAAGGACCACCAGACCAATCAGCATATCTACGACAAGATCTGCTCGATCCTGGGCGGCACCCCGCCCGAGCATTACGTGTTCGAGCTGTTCCTCGACGCCGAGGGCCAGAAGATCTCCAAGTCCAAGGGCAACGGGCTGACCATCGACGAGTGGCTGACCTACGCGCCCACCGAAAGCCTGGGGCTCTACATGTTCCTCAAGCCGCGGGTGGCCAAGCGCCTGCATTTCGACGTCATCCCGCGCCAGGTGGACGATTATTACGCCCATGTCGCGGCCTATCGGGACCAGGACGCGGCGGCGCGCCTCGAAAACCCGGCCTTCCACGTGCATTACGGCGACGTGCCCGCCCCGGCGGTGCCGCTGAGCTTCGCGCTGCTGCTCAATCTGGTGGCCACCGCCAATGCCACCGACACCAAGGTCATGTGGGGCTTCATCTCGCGCTATATTCCCGGCGCCAGCCCCGCCACCCATCCCGAGCTGGACCGGCTCGCCGGCTATGCGGTGCGCTATTTCAACGACCGGATCAAGCCGTTCAAGACCTATCGGGCGCCCTCCGACATGGAACGCGCGGCCCTGCAGGATCTGCACGACCGGCTCGGGGCGCATCGGGGCTCCGCCGATGCCGAGGCGTTGCAGAACCTGGTCTACGAGGTGGGCAAGGCGCACGGATTCGAGCCGCTGCGCGACTGGTTCAAGGCCATCTACCAGGTGCTGCTGGGCGACGATCAGGGCCCGCGCTTCGGCTCCTTCATCGCCCTTTACGGGGTCGATGAAACCCGGCGCCTCATCGCCGACGCCCTCGCCGGCAAGATGCTGGCCGCCTGACCGGCAGCGCTCCTCCCCCGCTCCCTTGCGTGTGGGGTGTTTACTTTGAACGCTCCCAGGTTTGATCGGTGTTCCCCTCCCCGGAGGGGCTAGAGCCTTTCACTGTCAAGTGGATCAGCGCTTTCTTGCTCCCCTCCCCCTTGAGGGGAGGGGTCGGGGGTGGGGGTCCTTCAGTGCTCCGCCAAACCCACCCCCTCCCCAACCCTCCCCTCAAGGGGGAGGGAGCGCTGGTCGTCGATTCCGTCAAAACATGAAAGCCTCTAGGGGTGGGGGCCGTGCCGTCGATTTTCTCGATGGTTTGATTGGAGTCCCGGAATCCCAACCCCACCCTCGATCCCTCCCCACAAGGGGGAGGGAGGCGAAGGGGCCGGCATTGCGGATTTATCCATAGGCAATAGCCTGCCCTTGCGGGAGAGGGGTTCCTTCCGCCAGAGATGGATTGCTCGGACAAGCCGGGCAATGACGGCGGTGAGGGACCGTTTCCCTCAAAACCTGAAAGCCCTAGAGCCGGCGATTTGGTTGCATCAAATCGCCGGCTCTTACTCTTTGATGCCGCATCTCTTTTGCGAAAAACCGGTTCCCACTTTTTCGCCCGATGCTCTAGCCCAGCGTCTTGCGGAAGAACACCACCCGCTGGGTTTCCGTAAAGCCCAGCGCCGCGTGCATGGCGTGGCTGTCGATATTGTCCGCCAGCGCATCGGAGGCGAATTCGCGGCAGCCTTGCTGCCGGGCCCAGTCCTCCACCGCCGCCACCAGGGCGCCCGCCACGCCCTTGCGGCGTGCCTCGGGCAGCACATAGATGCCTTCGAGAAAGGCGACGGGCGAGGTCTTGCAGCCATTGACGTAATCGTGCCGCAGCCCGGCTTCGGCAAAGCCCAGCGCCTTGCCCCGCCCGTCCCGCGCGATCAGGTTGAGCGTCGCGCCGGGCGCTTGCAGCAGGGCGGCGATTTCGCTTTCATGCTCGCCGGCGCCGCTTTCGGGCCAGAGGGCGGCGCGCAGTCGGGCCCAGTCGCCCCGGTCCGCCCGGCTCATGGCGCTTATCCTCACTGGCTGGCCCAGATGATCCGCGCCATCCATTCCACGTCCACCGTATCGAGGAGGCGCGGCTCATAGGCGGGATTGAGCGAATGCAGCTCGATCTGCTTGGCGGTCTGGCGGGCGAGGATTTTCGCCATCACCTCGCCGTCCCGCGTCTTGACCACCACCCGGTCGCCGCGCCGCACCTGCTCGGTGGGCGAGACCACGATGCGGTCGCCCTCGCGATAGAGCGGCTCCATGCTGTCGCCCGAGATTTCCAGCGCATAGATGCCATTGTCGTGGGGGGAGGGCAGGGCCACCTCGTCCCAACCCTGTCCGGCGGGAAAGCCGGCGCTGTCGAAAAAGCCGCCGCTGCCCGCCTGCGCCAGCCCGATCAGCGGCACGGTGGCCGAGCCGGGCGGCTCCGACAGCCCCGAAAGCTGCATATAGGCGCCGGACCCGGCAAGGAAGCTTTCAAAGTTCTCCCCCGTGACTTCCAGGACCTTGGCGAGGCTTTCCGTCGAGGGCCAGCGCTCCCGCCCGTCCTTGCTGACGCGCTTGGAGACGTTGAAGGCGGTGGCGTCGAGCCCGGCCAGCCGCGCCAGCGCCGATACGGAATGGCCATGCCGGCGCGCCAGCGTGTCGATGCCGTCCCATATGGCCCTGTGTGAAATCATGGCGCGCGTCCGGAAAGGAAAAATGTCTCTTTGATGGAATAGAGTCCTATTTTATGGACGCGCAATGGCCTTGTAAAGAGAACCTTTACGATTTACCCCGGCGCTAAGCCCTTCCGCTTCCAGCGCCGGATCGCCATGCCAGACGTCCCCAGCCTTCCCCTGCTCATCTACAAGGTCGCCAGTTCCGCCTCCTATGCCCCGGCCCGGCTTTCGGGGCATTATGCGGGCATGCCGGTGGATGCGGCCGACGGCTACATGCATTTTTCCACCGCCGCGCAACTGGCCGGGACGCTGCGCCGGCATTTCCGGGACGAGGCCGATCTGGTGCTGCTGGCGGTGCGTACCGCCGATCTGGGGCCGGGCCTGGTCTGGGAGCCCTCGCGCGGGGGCGAGCTGTTCCCCCATTATTATGGCGGCCCGCTCGATCTGCGGGCGGTGGCCTGGGAGGAGACGGTCAGCGTCGATGCGGCGGGCGAGTGCTCCTTGCCGGAGGCGGTGCGATGATCTTTTCTGCCTTTTCGCCGCTGCTGCGCCATGCGGGCCTGGCCAGTCTCACCCGCGACGCGCTGCTGCGCATGGACCCGGAAACCGCCCATGGCGCCACCATCGCCGCGCTGCGCCTGGGGCTAGCCCCGCAGTCGCGGCATCCCGATCCGCCGGAGCTGGCTACTCGATTGTGCGGGCTGGACCTCGCCAATCCGGTGGGCATGGCGGCGGGCTTCGACAAGAATGCCGAAGTGCCGCGCCCGCTGGCGCTGATGGGGTTCGGGATGACCGAGATCGGCACCGTCACCCCCCGCCCGCAGGAGGGCAATCCGCGGCCGCGCCTGTTCCGCGTATCCCAGGCCCAGGGTGTCATCAACCGCATGGGCTTCAACAATGAGGGCCATGACGCGGTCTTTGCGCGGCTGCGCGGCCTGCGCGTGCCCGCCGTGCTGGGGGTCAATATCGGCGCCAACAAGGATAGCGAGGATTTCGTCGCCGATTATGTGCTGGGCGTGACCCGCTTCGCCGAGCTGGCCGACTATTTGACCGTCAACGTCTCCTCCCCCAATACGCCCGGCCTGCGCAACCTGCAGGCCGACGAAGCCCTGCGCCGGCTATTGGGCGAGGTGCTGTCGGCCCGCGCCAGGGCGAAGACGCGGGTGCCGGTACTGCTCAAGATCGCGCCCGATCTCGACGAGGCCGGCATGGACGCCATCGCGCGCGTCGTCCTCGCCACCGATCTGGACGGGCTCATCGTCTCCAACACCACCATTTCGCGCGACGCGATCCGTGGCATGGACCATGAAGGGGAAAGCGGCGGGCTGTCCGGGCGGCCGCTTTTCGAGCTCTCCACCAGGCGCCTCGCCCAGATGCGCCAGCGCGTCGGCGCCCTGCCCATGATCGGGGTGGGCGGCATCCATTCCCCGCAAACCGCGCTGGCCAAGTTCGAGGCCGGCGCCGATGCGGTGCAGCTCTATTCGGCCCTGGTCTTCGGCGGCCTCGACCTGCTCGATCGTATCAAGCGCGGGCTGGTCGCCGGCATCCGCGCGGCGGGCAAGACTAATATCGCCGAACTGGCCGGAACCCGCACCGACGACTGGGCGGCCGGGCGGGCCGAGACCGGCTGAGCGTGTGGACCATCTTCGCCCCTCTCTCCCCGGCGCAGGACTGCTTCCGCTGGAGCCTTTCACGTTTTGACGGAAGCGGCGACCAGCGCTCCCTCCCCCTTGAGGGGAGGGTTGGGGAGGGGGTGGATTTGGCGGATCACCGAAGGACCCCCACCCCCGACCCCTCCCCTCAAGGGGGAGGGGAGCAAAGGCACCGATCCGCTTGACAATGAAAGCCGCTAGGCCGCGGCGAACAACCCGGCCTTGCGCCGCTCCAGCGCCCACCAATAGATGAGGCCGCGGGCGAGGAACCAGCAATGCAGCGCCGCCCACAGGCCCCAATTGCCCCAGAGCGGCTGCAGCAGCATGGCGGCGGCGAGGAAGACGGCCAGCGACATCACCATGCCGTTGCGCATGGTGGCGTTGAGCGTCGTGCCGATCAATATGCCGTCATAGACGAAGGCCGGCATGAAGGTGAGCGCGCACAGCGCCGCCACGGGCAGATAGGCGAGCGCATAGGCGCGCACCTCCTCGCTGGTGGTCATGAAGCCGATGACAAAGGGGCCCGAGACGTACCAGGCCAGTCCCAGCCCCAGCGCGATGACCAGCCCCCAGGCCATGGACAGGCCATAGGCGCGCTCGAAGGCCGGCCGCCAATTGGCGCCCACCGCCTTGCCGGTCAGCTGCTCGGCCGCCTGGGCGATGCCGTCAAGGAAGAAGCCCACCATCATCAGCAGGTTGAGCAGCACGGCGTTGGCCGCCAGCGGCACCTCGCCCATGCGCGAGCCCTGGGCCGCGAACCAGGCATAGGCGCCCATCAGCGCCATGGAGCGGATCATCAGGTCGCGGCTGAGCCCGAACATGCGCCGCACCGCCGTCGCGTCGCGCAATTCGCCCGGGGCGATGCGGGCGAGCAGGCCTCCCACACCGCCATAATGGCGCGCCAGCAGCGCCAGCCCGGCAAAGGCCGCCACCGCCTGGCCGATCACCGTGCCGAAGGCGGCGCCGGGCACGCCCCAGCCCAGCCCGTGCACGAACCAGATGGACAGGGTGATGTCGATCAGGTGCAGCAGCAATTGCAGCATCATGCCGGTGCGCGCCGCCGCCCGGCCGTAGAACCAGCCCAGCAGGGCGTAATTGATCAGCGCGAAGGGCGCGGCCCAGATGCGCCAGTGGAAATAATCGGCCAGCGCCGCCTCGACGCCCTGCTCGGGCGCCATCGCCCAGATCGAGAGCGACAGGATCGGGCCGGCGAGAAGGATCATCGCCAGGCCGATCAGGACGCCCAGCAGCAGCGCCCGGCCGACATGCAGCAGCCCGTCGCGCGGGTCGCGCGCCCCGACCGCCTGCGCCACCAGCCCCGCCGTGCCGATGCGGAGGAAATAGGCCAGCGAGAACAGCGCGTCGAACACCAGCGCCCCCAGCACCAGCCCGCCCAGCAGCGCCGCGTCGCCCAGCCGCCCGATCACGGTGATGTCCACCAGCCCCACCAGCGGCTCGGTGATGAAGGCGATGGAGGCGGGCAGGGCGATCTTCCACACATCGGCATGGCGGACGTGGAAAGGGTGCTGGGGTCGGCTGGGGGCGGTCATGGGGCGGGCTCGGCGCGGCGGGAGCTTCCTCATAGAGGCTTTCAGGTTGTGACGGAAGCGGCGGCCAGAGCCCCCTCCCTCGAGGGGGAGTGTTTACTTTGGACGCTTCTGGTTTGATCGTTGTTGTCAACACCAACGCTGTGCTGCCCTCGGGCGTGACCCGAGGGCCGGCCTGGGCGCCCCGAAACCCGAGTTTCTTGCACGTGGACAGAGGCCCTCGGGTCAAGCCCGAGGGAAGCCCGGTGTGGGGGATAAATTGTGCCGGCAGCCCATTGTAAACACTCCCCCCTCGAGGGGGGCAGAGACAACGATCCCGCCTGACAATGAAAGCATCGCCGGCGCGGCCGGGACGCCCCGGGCGAGCGGCAGGCCTATGCCGGCACCTCCAGCTCGAACACCACGTCGGCCCGGTCGCGCGAGGTTTCGACGAGGTCGTAATTGGGCAGGTCGTTGCGGGCGATATGGGCCCGGTTGCGCTCCTGGGTGAACAGGCCCTCCTCGCCATGGCGCCGCAGCAGCCGCGCCTCCACCAGGGCGCGCGGCACGTGGATGAAGGCGGCATAGTCGAGCAGCGCCCTGACGCCGGCCCAGGGTCCCTCCGGCAGCAGCAGGTAATTGCCCTCCACCACCAGCACCCGCACATCGGCGGCGACGGTGAAGGCGTTTTCCACCACGTCCTCGATCCGGCGGCTGTAGCCCGGCCCGCTGACCGGCCCGGTGGCGCGTTTGAGATGGTGGAGGAAGCCGGCGAAGGCGGCGCCCTCGAATGTATGCGGGGCGCCCTTGAAATCGGCCAGTCCCATGGCCTCGATCTTGGCATGCTGCATGTGGAAGCCGTCCATGGGCACCAGCGCGGCGCTGCCCGGACGGACCGCGTCGAGCAGGGTGACGAGCTCCGCGGCCAGCGTCGACTTGCCGGTGCCCGGCCCGCCGGCGAGGCCGATGGCGAGGCGCCGGCCCCGCGCCGCGCTCTCCATTGCGAGGATATGCGGCACCAGCCGCGCCAGCATTTCCGGCGGCGTCAGCCGGATCGTCCCGCGCATGAGCGGTTCCTCCCGTGGTCGGACCGGCTCGGATCATATAGGCTTTCGCCCGATTTGCATCGGGTGCAAGGGGATTTTGGGCCTGTCACATTCACCGATCGAGCTCCCGCCAATCATCGAAAGCTGGTTCGCCTCCCGCGGCTGGGCGCCGCGCGCCCATCAGCTCGAGGTGCTGGCCAGCTACCGGCAGGAAGCCGGCCAGTTGCTGATCGCCCCCACCGGGGCCGGCAAGACCCTGGCCGGCTTCCTGCCGACGCTGGTAGAGCTGGCCGAGGGCGGCTTTGCGGGGCTCCACACGCTCTACATCTCCCCGCTCAAGGCGCTGGCCGTCGACGTGCAGCGCAATCTGGCGACGCCCATCGCCGAGATGGGCCTGCCCATAAGCGTCGAGACCCGCACCGGCGACACCTCCGCCGCCAAGCGCGCCCGCCAGCGCGCGCGGCCCCCGCACATCCTGCTCACCACGCCCGAGCAATTGGCGCTGCTGATCTCCCATCCCCATGCCGACCTGCTGTTCGGCACGCTGCGCCGCGTGGTGCTGGACGAATTGCATGCCCTGGTCACCTCCAAGCGCGGGGACCTGCTGGCGCTGGGGCTGGCGCGGCTGGCGCGGCTGGCGCCGGCGATGCGCGTCACCGCGCTTTCGGCCACGGTGGCCCGCCCCGATCTCCTGCGCGACTGGATCGCCCAATCCCGCCCCGAAGGACGCACGGATCTGTTGCGCATGGCGGGCGGCGCGCCGCCCGAGCTGTCCATCCTCGAGACCGGCGCGCACCTGCCCTGGGCCGGCCATTCGGCCCGCTATGCCCATGCCGAGCTCTACGAGATCGTCCGGCGCCACAAGACCACGCTGCTGTTCGTCAATACCCGCTCGCAGGCGGAAATGCTGTTCCAGGGCCTGTGGGACCTCAACGAGGACATGCTGCCCATCGCGCTGCATCACGGCTCGCTGGCGGTGGAGCAGCGCCGCAAGGTCGAGGCGGCCATGGCCGACGGTCGGCTCAGGGCGGTGGTGTGCACCTCCACGCTCGATCTGGGCATCGACTGGGGCGATGTGGACCTGGTGGTGCAGGTGGGGGCGCCCAAGGGCTCCTCGCGCATGCTGCAGCGCATCGGCCGCGCCAATCACCGGCTCGACGAGCCCTCGAAGGCCCTGCTGGTGCCCTCCAACCGCTTCGAAGTGCTCGAATGCGAGGCGGCGGTGGAGGCGGTGGAAGAGGGCCATCAGGACAGCGAGGACCCCCATCCCGGCGCCTATGACGTGCTCGCCCAGCACGTCTTGGGCATGGCCTGCGCCGCGCCCTTCGCCGCCGACGCGCTCTATGGGGAAATCCTGCGCGCCTGGCCCTATCGCGATCTGCCGCGCGGCAAGTTCGACCAGGTGCTCGATTTCGTCGCCACCGGCGGCTATGCGCTGCGCGCCTATGAGCGCTATGCGCGGCTGCGGCTGACCCCGGAGGGGCTCTGGCGCATCGCCCATCCGTCCGTCGCCCAGCAATACCGGCTCAATATCGGCACCATCATCGAGGAGCCCATGGTGCGGGTGCGGCTGGTGCGGGGCAGGGGGCGGAAACAGGGCCGCACCACCGGCCCCATCGGCGCCGGCGGGCGGGTGCTGGGGGAGATGGAGGAATATTTCTTCGGCACGCTCTCGCCCGGCGACACCTTCATGTTCGGCGGCGAGATCGTCGCCTTCGAGGGCATGAAGGACAATGAGGCCTTCGTGTCGCGCGCCTTTTCCAGCGATCCGAAAATCCCCTCCTATATGGGCGGCAAGTTCCCGCTCTCGACCTATCTGGCCGAGCGGGTCCGCCGCATCATGGACAGTCCCGGCCAGTGGGAGAAGCTGCCCGACCAGGTGGGCGACTGGCTGCGCCTGCAACGCGCCCTCTCCGTCGTGCCGCGACGCGACAGCCTGCTGGTGGAGACCTTCCCGCGCGGCGCGCAGAACTACCTCGTCTGCTATCCCTTCGAGGGCCGTCTCGCCCACCAGACGCTGGGCATGCTGCTGACGCGCCGGCTGGAGCGGATGCGCGCCCGCCCGCTCGGCTTCGTCGCCTCCGAATACGCCCTCGGCATCTGGGGGCTGGGCGATCTGTCCGCCCTCATCCGCACCGGCCGGCTCTCGCTGGACGAATTGTTCTCCGAGGACATGCTGGGCGACGACCTCGAGGCCTGGCTCGACGAATCGGCGCTGATGAAGCGCACCTTCCGCAATTGCGCCATCATCGCCGGCCTCATCGAGCGGCGCCATCCCGGCAGGGAAAAGACCGGCCGCCAGATCACCATGAGCTCGGACCTCATCTATGACGTGCTCTACCAGCACGAGCCCGACCACATCCTCATCGAGGCCACGCGGCGCGATGCGGCCCGCGGCCTGCTCGACATCGAGCGGCTGGGCCGCATGCTGGCCCGCGTCCGCGCCCATATCGTCCACCAGCCGCTGGCCCGGGTCTCGCCGCTGGCCGTGCCCATCCTGCTCGATATCGGCAAGGAACCGATTTTCGGGGAAGGGCGCGAATCGGCTATGGCGGAAGCGGCCGACGAGCTGTTGCGCGAAGCGGCCGGCAATCCCTGATCCGGCACGCCCGGTCAAAGGCCCTTGAGAGAACCGCACACGTGCATAATCTGAACGCAGCCCTGGACCTGCCGGAAACCCCGATGCTGCGCTTTGCCGGCCACAGTTTCGAGCCGCTTGCCTCCGGCGCCCTTTACTGGCGCGCCCGCGAGACGCTGCTGGTGGCCGATCTGCATTTCGAGAAGATGGCCAGCTTCGCCCGCCGCGGCAGCCTGCTGCCCCCTTACGATACCGGCCTGACCCTGTCGCGGCTCGAAGCCGATCTGCGCCGGACCGGCGCCAGGCGGCTGTTGTCGCTGGGCGACAGCTTCCACCGCGCCGATGCGAGCGGCCTGCTCACCCCCGCCGACCGCATGCGCCTCGATGCCCTGACCGATGCGGTGGAGTGCATCTGGCTTTCGGGCAATCACGATCCCGCCCCCCACGCCATTGGCGGCCTGTGCCGTCCGGGGTTGGAACTGGATGGCCTCATTTTCGCCCACGAGCCGGAAAAGGGCGCGAAAAACCGCATTTCCGGCCATCTGCATCCGGCGGCGCGCATCGCCATGCCGGGCCGTTCCACCCGCAAGCCCTGCTTCGTCCACGACAACCGGCTGATGATCCTGCCGGCCTATGGCAGTTCCACCGGCGCCATCAACATCCTCTCCGCCCCCTTTATCGGCCTTTTCCACTGGCCGGCGCTGGAAGTGGTCATGCTGGGGCGCGATCGTACCTATCCCGTGCCGGTCCGCCGGCTGGTCGGCGGCTAGGGGGGCGGCGGCGGCGGCGTGCCAGGCGACTTCCTCTTCCACAATGCCCCTCCCGTTCCACGATGTCATTCCCGCGCAAGCGGGAATCTCCGTTTCCCTTTCTGGCGGCCGAACAGGGATTCCCGCGTGCGCGGGAATGACCCGGGTGAAAGGATGAACACCCCGAGCCCGAACCCCACCAATCGCCCAGAGGCTTTCATGTTTTTGACGGAAGCGGCGATCAGCACCCTCCCCCCCTTGAGGGGAGGGTTGGGGAGGGGGTGGATCTGACGGATCACCGAAGGACCCCCACCCCCGACCCCTCCCCTCAAGGGGGGAGGGGAGCAAGAAAGCGCTGATCCACTTGACAGTGAAAGGCTCTAGGGGGAGGGGGCGGCGGCGTGCCATGCGACTGCCTTTTCCACGATGCCCGTCCCGTTCCACGATGTCATTCCCGCGCAAGCGGGAATCTCCGTTTCCCTTTCTGGCAGCCGAACAGGGATTCCCGCGTGCGCGGGAATGACCCGGGTGAAAGGATAAACACCCCGAGCCCGAACCCCACCAATCGCCCAGAGGCTTTCATGTTTTGACGGAAGCGGCGACCAGCACCCTCCCCCTTGAAGGTGGAGAATTGCATATGAGCCCGACGATGAAAGACTCTAGGCGGCCTGCCCCGCGACCCAGCCCGAGGCCCAGGCCCATTGGAAATTATAGCCGCCCAGCCAGCCGGTGACGTCCACCGCCTCGCCGATGAAATAGAGGCCGGGCACGGTGCGCGCCTGCATGGTGCGGGGGTCGAGCCCGGCGGTGTCGATGCCCCCCAGGGTCACCTCGGCGGTGCGGTAGCCCTCCGAGCCGACCGGTTTCAGGCTCCAGCGCTGCACCGCCTCGGCGGCGGCCGTCAGCTTCTTGTCGGAAAGGTCGCCGATCATGCCGGGCAGATCGATGGTTTCGCCCAGCATTTGCGCCAGGCGCTTGGGCAGGTGCTGGGCCAGCACCGTGTGCACATGCAGTTTCGGCGTTTCGCGCCGCGCCGCGCGCAGCAGGTCGAGCGCGTCCCGGCCGGGCAGCAGGTCGACGCCGATCGCGTCGCCCTCGCGCCAATAGGAGGAGATCTGCAGGATGGCGGGGCCCGACAGGCCGCGATGGGTGAACAGCAGTGCCTCCTCGAAACGCGTCCGGCCATGCGTCACCACGGCATCGGCCGAAACCCCGGCCAGGGGCTTCAGCTTTTCCAGCGCGCCCGGCTCGAAGGTCAGCGGCACCAGGCCCGGCCGCGTCTCGGTGACCGCCAGGTCGAATTGCCGCGCCAGCTCATAGGCAAGGCCGGTGGCGCCCATCTTGGGAATGGACTTGCCGCCGGTGGCGACGACGAGGCTCGCCGCCGTCACCCTGCCGTCCCCCACCATGACGGCGAAGCCCTCGGCGGTCCGCTCGACGCTGCCCACCTCGCGGCCGGTCCAGATGGCGGCGCCGGCGGCGCGCAAATCGTTGGTCAGCATGGCGACGATCTGGGTGGCCGGCCCGTCGCAGAAGAGCTGCCCCAAAGTCTTTTCGTGAAAGGCGATGCCGTGCCGTTTCACCCGGTCGATGAACATGTCGGGGGTGAAGCGCGACAGCGCCGAGAGCGCGAAGCGCGGATTGGCGCCCAGGAAGCGCTCGCGCCCCAGGGCGGCGGTAGCGTTGATATTGGTGAAATTGCAGCGCCCGCCGCCGGAAATGCGGATCTTCTCGCCCGGATTGCGGGCGTGGTCGACCACCAGCACCCGCCGTCCCCGCCGCGCGGCCTCGATGCCGGCCATCATGCCGGCGGCGCCGGCGCCAAGGACGATCACGTCGAAATCGGGCATGGCGGGCGTCCTTGGGTCGGTGTTCGCTGTGGTGCAGGCGTCCCTATGCGCCGGCCGGCGGGCGCGGTCAAATTCATTGACTCTTTCCTATTTGGGAGTATGAGAAGTCCTGCTCTTTGAAAGGACGCAGACCGTCATGGCCAGAACCGGCTCCATCGCCGCTTTCGCTGTCGCCCGGTGCCTTGCCGGGACGGCTAAAACCATGACCAAAATCACCAAAACCGCCTGACGCTTTTCCCCGGGTCGCCTCCCGCCGGGGAGGGGCCGACAAGCAATTACCGCGTCGCCCGGCGATGCGCGGGGGCGGAACGGGAAGGGACCGGAGTTCCAAAATGGGTTATCGCGTCGCAATCGTCGGTGCCACGGGCAATGTGGGCCGCGAAGTTCTCAATATCCTGGCCGAGCGCAAGTTTCCCGCCGACGAGGTGGTGGCGCTGGCCTCCTCCCGCTCGATCGGCAAGGAAATCTCCTATGGCGACAAGGTGCTGAAGGCGCGCGACCTGCAGCATTTCGATTTTTCCAGCGTCGATTTCGCCATCCTGTCGGCGGGCAGCGCCATCGCCAAGGAATGGGCGCCGCGCATCGCCGCCGCCGGGGCCATCGTCATCGATAATTCGAGCTATTGGCGCTACCATGCCGACGTGCCGCTGATCGTGCCGGAGGTGAACGGGCCGGTGCTCGACCGCTGGCTGGCCGATCCCAAGCGCAGCAATATCATCGCCAATCCCAATTGCTCGACGGCGCAGCTCGTGGTGGCGCTCAAGCCCCTGCACGACGCGGCGACCATAAGGCGCGCCGTGGTCTCGACCTATCAGTCGGTCTCGGGCGCCGGCAAGGGAGGCGTCGACGAGCTGTGGAACCAGACCAAGGGCATCTTCGTCAACGACAGCCCCAGCCCGCAGCAGTTCACCAAGCAGATCGCCTTCAACGTCATCCCCCATATCGATGTCTTCATGGAGGACGGCTACACCAAGGAAGAATGGAAGGTGCTGGCCGAGACCAAGAAGATTCTCGATCCCCGGATCAAGGTGACCTGCACGGCGGTGCGGGTGCCGGTCTTCGTGGGCCATTCCGAGGCGGTCAATCTCGAGTTCGAAAAGCCCATCACCGCCGACGAGGCGCGCGCGATCCTGCGCGAGGCGCCCGGCATCAGCGTCATCGACAAGCGCGAGGCGGGCGGCTATGCGACGCCGGTGGAATGCGTGGGCGAATACGACACCTATGTCAGCCGCATCCGCGAGGACGTGACGGTGGAAAACGGCCTCGCCCTGTGGGTGGTCTCGGACAATCTGCGCAAGGGCGCCGCCCTCAACACCGTGCAGATCGCCGAGACGCTGCTGGCCAAGGGCCTCGAAAGCCGCAAGGCGGCCTGATCGGCATTTGTGAAACCCCGCGCGTCACCGGCAATGACGGCGGAGGCGAAGGAGCCGGGGATTCCTTCTTCCACCCCGCTCACACCCTCCGACGCTGCCCTCGGGCCTTGACCCGAGGGCCACTCGCAACGCAGGCCGACACCTCCCATCCCGCCGAAAACGGCCCTCGGGTCGGAGCCCGAGGGCAGCGCTCCGGCTGGGAGAACATCGTTTAAACCCCGACACCCCCACCCGTCATTGCCCGGATAAACCGGGCAATGACGCAGGAGGTGGAGGAGCCGGGAACCGGAATCACCCGCCTCAGTCGGTCAGGGATTCGGCCGGGGCGTCGAGCGAGGTGCCGCCATCGTCCGTCGGGGCGGGCGCCGGCAGGGTGCTGGGCTGGAGCGCGTTGAGCTCGTCGGGGTTGAGCCCGCCGCTCAGGTCCAGGTCGGCGGCGTCGAACTCCTCCTGGCTGAGGTCGGGCCAGACGGCCTGCAATTCCACGAAGCTCAGCTCGCCGCTGCCGTCGATATCGACATCGGCGAAGGTCAGCGGGGTCTGGGCGAGGGCCGGGGTGGCGGCCAGGGCCAGGGCGGCGAAGCCCAGGACGAATTTGTTCATGGTCAATCTCCGGTGGGGTGTCTTCACCCCTCATGGGTCTAAAAAGCCGCAGCCATCCCGGGGACGTTCGGGATGGCTGGCTGGGCTGCCCCCGCATTGGGGGCAGGTCGCGGCCTTACTGGGCCGGGGCGGCGTTGGCGGCCGCCAGGGCGTCGTATTCGTCGGCCGAGAGCTCGCCATTGCCGTCGGTGTCGGCGGCGTTGAACGCCTCTTCGGTCAGATCGGGCCAGGCCACCTGGGCTTCGGCCAGGGAGACCGAGCCATTGGCGTCGGTGTCCACCGAGGCGAAGTCGGTGGCGGCCTGGGCCATGACGGCGGTGGAGAGGCCGAGGGCGAACAGCGAGGTCAGTACGATCTTCTTCATGGGAGGTTTCTCCATGTTGACTTTGGGAGGAGGCGGCACCGGGGACCGGCGCCGGCGGTCCGCTCTCCGGCGAGCCGCGGCAAGGACACTCGCCCCCCAATATGGCTGCCATTGGCCCCGACCTTGGCGCGGCCGGACAAATGTTTGGGCGTTTTCCGGGCAGGCGCCGGGCCTTGCGATCCGGGGGCCGGCAAGCAGCGGGGACGCCCGCCCGATGTGTTCGGGAGGATTGTAACGGGCATTACCGTTCACGATCGGGGCGGGGCCGGTACAAATTTGCGGCCGAATCCGGGCAAGTGATCACGCGCAAGTGATCGCGCCGGGCTCGACATGGCGGCGGCCCGGGAAAGACTGGATGAAAATCAGAGTTCGGGACGGATGAAATCGCCGCTTTCGTTCATCACCCACAATTCCCCGGTGGAAATGTCGAACCAGGCGCCGTGCACGGCCAGCTTGTCCTCTTCCTCGAGCGCGGCGACATAGGGGAAGGAGCGCAGATTGCGGATGGAATTGCGGATGGAGATGCGCTCCATGGCGGTCTGCCGCTCGCTGGGCGTGAGCAGGCCGTTCTGGCCTAGCTGGCTGGGCAGGTCGCCCAGCATGGTGAGCCATTTGCCGATGAAGTCGCCCTTGTCGAGGGGGCGGAACTTGGGGTCGAGCGCGGCGGTGATGCCGCCGCAGCGGCCATGGCCCATGATGACGATATTGGCGATGTTGAGCACCTTGACCGCATATTCTATCCCGGCCGAGGTGCCGTGCTGGTTGCCGTCGGGCTCATAGGGCGGCACCAGATTGCCCACATTGCGCAGCACGAACAGCTCGCCCGGCCCCGCATCGAAGATCAATTCGGGTGCCGCACGGCTGTCGCAGCAGGCGATGATCATCGTGGTGGGGGTCTGCCCGGCCTCCGCCATGTCGCGGATGCGGCCCTTTTCACGGGCATAGCGCCCCGACATGAAGTGGGCATGGCCATCGAGAAGGTGCTGTGGAAAGCTGTGCATCGCTTTCGAATAACGCTATGAGGCTTCCAGATCAATCGCTGGTTTCATGCAGCCGGCACATGGGGGGCATGTATGCTGATCTACCGGTTTCTGACGGGCGAGGACGACGCCGCCTTCTGCCACAAGGTGACGAAGGCGCTGGCGGAAGGCTGGCAATTGCATGGCGGCCCCACCTATGCCTATGACGCCGTCAGCAAGAAGATGCGCTGCGGCCAGGCGGTGACCCGGGTGGCCAGGGACCAGCCCTACGATCCGGAGCGGAAGCTGGTGGATTATTAGCGCCTTCCCCATCGTCACCACCGGACTTGTTCGGGTGGTCCACGCGAAACCACAAAATGGGTTGCCGGGATGAACCCGGCAATGACGCAGGAAGAGGGGCGCTGCAGGGCAGCCCCTGCTTTCTACCCTTCCCCCACGGGCACATCCCGAACATCGTGTGCGGCAGGCGAACAAAGTGCGGAACGCGCCGAAAGTAGCAGGTCCGGGGTGGCGCAGGGCTTTGATTTCGGGATGATTGGGCGCTAGAACCCTCGAACCATTCCAAACTGCCGCGGCCCCGCGCCGCCGCGCACGGCCCCGGATTAGCCCCATGTCGGTCAGAGCCCGCCCAATATCGCCGCATCTGCAGATCTATCGCTGGACCGTCACCATGACGATGTCCATCCTCCACCGCGCCACCGGCATCGCCAATTATGCCGGCATGGCGCTGTTCGCCCTCTGGCTGGTCGCCGCCGCCAGCGGGCAGGAGGCGCTCAACCAGGTCAATCTCGTCTATGGCAGCTGGTTCGGCCAATTGGTGCTGTTCGGCTTCACCTGGAGCCTGGTGCACCACATGCTGGGCGGCTTGCGGCATTTCGTGTGGGATTTCACCGCCATGATGGAGCCGGGCCAGCGCGAGGCCATGGCCTGGGTCACCATTACCGGCTCGGTGGTCCTTACCCTGCTCATCTGGACCCTGTTCGTGTGGATGGCCTGACATGCGCGAAGAAGTGATCACCACCGACATTATCGCCGATCCCCGCTCGCGCTACGGCGATTCGCGGGCCTCCACCCGCCATTTCATCACCCAGCGCCTCAGCGGCGCGATCAATGTCGCCTTTCTGGGCCTGCTGCTGTTCCTCGTGGTGCGGCTGGCCGGGCAGGACCGGCCCGACATGGTCGGGGTCATCGGCAATGCCTGGATCGGGCTGCCGCTGGCGGTGCTGATCGGCGTTGCCGCCATCCATATGCGCAACGGCATGCGCGACGTGCTGGAGGACTATGTCGCCGGCCGCATGTATCGCCTGCTGATGCTGCTCAACACGCTTTTCTGTCTCATCGTCGCGGCCGCCGGGATCGGCGCCGTGCTCAAGCTGGTCTTCTGGGGTTGATCGCAATGGCCAATTACGAACTGATCGACCACGAATTCGACGTGGTGGTGGTCGGCGCCGGCGGCGCGGGCCTGCGCGCTACGCTGGGCATGGCCGAGCAGGGCTTCAACACCGCCTGCGTCACCAAGGTCTTCCCCACCCGCTCGCACACCGTGGCGGCCCAGGGCGGCATCGCCGCCTCGCTGCAGAACATGGGCCCGGATAGCTGGCAGTGGCACATGTACGACACCGTCAAGGGCTCGGACTGGCTGGGCGACAACGACGCCATGGAATATCTGGCGCGCGAGGCGCCGGCCGCCATCTACGAGCTCGAGCATTACGGCGTGCCCTTTTCGCGCACCGGGGACGGCCGCATCTATCAGCGTCCCTTTGGCGGGCACATGACCGAGTTCGGCGACGGCCCTCCGGTGCAGCGCACCTGCGCCGCCGCCGACCGCACGGGCCATGCCATCCTGCACACGCTTTACGGCCAGTCGCTCAAGCACGACGCGCAGTTCTTCATCGAATATTTCGCGCTCGACCTGATCATGGGCGAGGACGGCGCCTGCCAGGGCGTCATCGCCTGGAAGCTCGACGACGGCACGCTGCACCGCTTCCGCGCCAAGCTGGTGGTGCTGGCCACCGGCGGCTATGGCCGCGCCTATTTCTCGGCCACCTCCGCCCATACCTGCACCGGCGACGGCAACGGCATGGTGGCGCGGGCCGGCCTGCCGCTCCAGGACATGGAATTCGTGCAGTTCCACCCCACCGGCATCTATGGCGCCGGCGTGCTCATCACCGAGGGCGCGCGCGGCGAGGGGGGCTATCTGACCAATTCGGAAGGCGAGCGCTTCATGGAGCGCTACGCCCCCAACGCCAAGGACCTGGCCAGCCGCGACGTGGTCTCGCGCTGCATGACGCTGGAAATCCGCGAGGGGCGGGGCGTGGGGCCCAAGAAGGACCATATCTATCTGCACCTCGACCATCTCGATCCCAAGGTGCTGCATGAGCGCCTGCCGGGCATTACCGAGAGCGCCAAGATCTTCGCTGGCGTCGACCTCACCCGCGAGCCGATCCCGGTCCTGCCCACCGTGCACTACAATATGGGCGGCATTCCCGCCAATTATCACGGCGAGGTGCTGAACCCGACCGCCCAGGACCCCAACCGCGTCGTGCCGGGGCTGATGGCGGTGGGCGAGGCCGCCTGCGCCTCCGTCCACGGGGCCAACCGGCTGGGCTCCAATTCGCTGACCGACCTCGTGGTGTTCGGCCGCGCCGCCGCCCTGCGCGCCGGCAAGGTGCTGGACAAGGCCGCGCCGGTGCCGGGCATCGACAAGGCCCAGGACGACAGGATCCTCGCCCGTTTCGACCGGCTGCGCCATGCCGACGGCTCCCGGCCTACCGCGGCGCTGCGCGACGAGATGCAGCGCACCATGCAGGCCGACGCCGCCGTGTTCCGCACCGCCGAAACGCTCAAGCTGGGCGTCGAGGCGATGGGCGAGATCTATGCGTGCCTGCCCGACATCAAGGTCACCGACCGTTCGCTGATCTGGAATTCCGATCTGGTGGAAACGCTGGAGCTGGAAAACCTCATGGTGTGCGCCATGACCACGGTGGTTTCGGCCGAGGCGCGCCATGAAAGCCGCGGCGCCCATGCGCGTGAGGATTTTCCCGATCGCGACGACGAGAACTGGCGCAAGCACACGCTGAGCCGCCTGAACGTCGAAACCGGCGCGGTGGAACTGTCCTACCGCCCGGTCATCGTCGATCCGCTGACGCCCGAAAGCGAAGGCGGCATCGATCTCAAGAAGATCGCGCCCAAGGCGCGGGTCTATTAGGAGAGAAAGATGGTTTACGCCGTGGTTTTCGATCTCGATACGACTGTTCTACAGGCGACCTACCATAACTCGTCCTACAACAATGCCTATAACGACATCCGCAAAGTTCTAGGAAATTACGGCTTCGACTGGCAGCAGGGCAGCACTTATTTCGGCAACGCCAAGGTCGATGCCGTGACCTGTGTTCTGGCGGTGCAGGACCTGTCGTCCCAGTATGACTGGTTCTCCGCTTCCGTGCGCGATATCCGCATGCTGCGCATCGAAGAAAATAACGACCTCATGCCTGCGGTTGAGCGGGCGAAGAACCTGGGGAAGAACTGATGCGCGCGGCCCTGGCTCTGTCCGCCGTCCTGCTGCTGGCGGCGCCCGCCTTCGCCGCCGCGCCCACCTCCGCCCAGAAGGACGAATTCTATTCCGTCTGCATGGGCATCGCCCAGGATGCGGCGCTGTGCGGGTGCAAGGCCGATGCGGCCATGACGCTGATCGATCAGCGCTTCATGGGCGTGGTCATCGCCTCGATGCGGGGCGGCGCGCCCGCCGCCGGCGATTACCAGGCCTACAATACCTATGTCGCCAGATCGAACCAGATCTGCAAGCCGAACTATTGAGACGAACGCGCCGGGTTGAGCGGCGCAGAATGAGGACACAATGGCCGAACTGACGCTTCGCAAGGCCGATCAGCCGCAAAAGGGCAGGACCTGGCCCCGGCCGGAAGGCGCCACGCGCCTGCGCGAATTCCATGTCTATCGCTACGATCCGGACAAGCAGGACAATCCGCGCATCGACACCTATTTCGTCGATCTGGACGATTGCGGCCCGATGGTGCTGGACGCGCTGCTCTATATCAAGAACCGCATCGATCCGACGCTGACGCTGCGCCGCTCCTGCCGCGAGGGCATTTGCGGCTCGTGCTCGATGAACATCAACGGACTCAATACGCTGGCCTGCACCAAGGGCATGGACGACAGCAGCGGGCCGGTCAAGATCTATCCCCTGCCGCATATGCCGGTGGTCAAGGACCTCGTCCCCGACCTCACCAATTTCTACGCCCAGCACCGCGCGATCGAGCCCTGGCTCAAGACCACCTCGCCCACGCCCGAAAAGGAATGGACGCAGTCGATCGAGCAGCGGGCCCTGCTCGACGGGCTCTATGAATGCATCCTGTGCGCCTGCTGCTCCACCTCCTGCCCCTCCTATTGGTGGAACGGGGAGAAATATCTCGGCCCCGCCGCGCTGCTCCAGGCCTATCGCTGGCTCATCGACAGCCGCGACGAGACCACCTCGGAGCGCCTCGACAATCTCGAGGACCCCTTCAAGCTCTATCGCTGCCACACCATCATGAACTGCTCCAAGGCCTGCCCCAAGGGCCTCAACCCCGCCAAGGCCATTGCCCAGATCAAGAAGATGATGGTGGAGCGCCGCGCCGCCTGAGCGGTTTTCCGGGCTTCCGGTCCGCATCCCTCCAGCGTCACCGCCCGGTTTATCCGGGCGGTCCATGCGATGGTACGACAAAGCTGGATTGCCCGGCTGAACCGCGCAATGACGGCGTGCAGGATGCGCACCGTGCCGAGTAGTCCGGCGGGGCGCCATACACCACCCTCAGCTCAGCGCCGCCCGACCCTCCTCGAAGGCGGCGCGGCAGTCGGTGGCGTCGGATTTGAGGTCGCTGTCGAGCAGGACGCCGGCGACGCCGGGGCCCTCGAAGCGCGGATCGTCGCACTGGCCGTCCTCGGCATAGGGTGAGGAATCGTCGCCGAAATCGATGGCCGAGCCGTCATAGGGCGCGCCCAGCGCGTAATCGGGCTGAAAGACCGGCTTGATCGAGACCTGGCCCGCCGCTTCCAGCGCCCGGCAATCGCTGGCGTCGGCCATGACGTCGGCGGCCAGCAGCTTCTTGGACATGCCCGCGCCGCCAAAGCGCCAGTCGTCGCATTCCCCGTCATCGGCCCATTTCGAGCTGTCGTCGCCATAGTCGAACACGCCGCCGAGGTCGTCGGCCGATTTCAGCGCCACCGTGCCGGCGAGGAAAGCGGCGCGGCAGTCGCTGGCGTCGCCCTTGCGGTCGCGCTCGGTGCCGCCCGAGACGGCGCCGATGCCGGTAAAGTCGGGGTCGTCGCAATCCCCGTCATGGGGCCAGGAGCCGCCGTCGTCGCCGAAATCGATGCGGGCGGCCAGCAGTTCCAAGGCCGGGGCGGCGGGCGAGGCGGCGGGCGGAGCGACCGGCGGGGCGGCGGGCGGCTCCTCCTCCGCCAGCGCGATGGTGCCGTCCGCGAAGGCCTGGCGGCAATCGCTGGCGTCGCGGCCGATATCGATGTCCTGCGGCTCGCTGGTCATGCCCGGGCCGGCAAAGCGGGGATCGTCGCATTCCTGGTCGCGTGCCCATTCCGAGCTGTCGTCGCCGAAATCTATCGCCGCCGCAGCAGCCGCCATGGCATCGGCAGCGCCGTCATGCTCTTCTGCCAGGGCGATGGTGCCGGCCTCGAAGGCGGCGCGGCAGTCGCTGGCGTCGCGCCGCAGATCCGCATCGATCAGTTCCACCGCCATGCCCGCGCCGACAAAGCGCGGATCGTCGCATTCCCCGTCATTGGCCCATTCCGAGCTGTCGTCGCCGAAATCGACAGCGTCCGTCTGGGCCAGCGCCGGGGCCGAAAGCCCGGCCATCAGCGCCAGCGCGAGGCCGGTCCGAGCCAGGCCGCGATTGAACATGCGCATGAAAAATCTCCCTCACCGTTCCGGACCCCACGATCCCCGGGCCATCCTATACCGCCCCGGCGGCGGCCAAAAGCGGAGAAAGCCGCCTAGCCGCGCGGATGGGCGCGGACATAGCTTTCCAGCAGATGCTCGGTGTCGAGGGCGGTGTAGATCTGGGTGGTGGAGAGGCTGGCATGGCCCAGCAGTTCCTGGATGGTGCGCAAATCGCCGCCGCGCCCGAGCAGGTGGGTGGCGAAGGAGTGGCGCAGCGCGTGGGGCGTGGCCGAGGGGGGCAGGCCGAGGGCGCCGCGCAATTGCTGCATGCGCAACTGGATCAGCCGGGGCGAGAGCGGGCCGCCGCGCACGCCCCGGAACAGGGCCTCCTCCGGGCCGGGGGAGAAGGGCATCAGCCCGATATAGGCGTCGATGGCCTCGCGTACCGCGGCGATCAGCGGCACCATGCGCACCCTGCCGCCCTTGCCGGTCACGCGCAGCGTCTCGGCGTCGAGATCGGCCCTGGTCAGCGCCAGCGCCTCGGAAATGCGCAGTCCCGCGCCATAGCAGAGCGCGATCACCGCCGTGTCGCGGGCGGCGACCCAGGGCCGCTCCTCCATCGCCTGGGCGGCGTCGATGGTGTCTTTCGCCTCGCTCACGCTCAGCGCCTTGGGCAGGGTGCGCGCCAGCCTGGGCGTGCGCACCGCGTTGAGCGCCTCGGTGGCCAGCGTGCCCTCGCGTTCGAGGAAGCCGAAAAAGCTCTTGAGCGCCGACAGGGCGCGCGCCAGCGAGCGCGAGCCCACGCCGTCGCCGCGCCGCTGCGCCATGAAGGAGCGGATATCGGCGCCGCGCAGCTCGCGCAGCGATTGCAGCGAGACCGGCCCGCCCATATGCCGGGCGAGAAAGCCCATGAACTGACCCAGATCGCTGCCATAGGCCTCGAGGGTCCTGGGTGCGAGGCGCCGGACCGAGGCCAGGTCGCGCAGCCAGTCCGCGATGCGGGCGCGGATGAACGGATCGGTGGAAAAGGCGCTGTCGGTCATGGCGCGAGCATAGACCGGCCCGGTTAGCAAATCTCTATCCGGATGTGGATGGCGCGTGGTTTCGGGCAGGGGCGAACGCTAACGATGTGCTGGCGTTCGCCGGGAGGATGGTACGGGGCGCGCCGCCGCGGAATCGCTTGCAATGATTTTGGCCAGATGCGAACAGAACGGGCACAGATGCATATCGGTCCGGACATCGTCGCAGTGATGGTGGGGGTCGCCGTCGAGGGCCCCTACAGCTATCGCGTGCCCGCGGGCATGGCGGTGGAGCGCGGCTCGATCGTGGCGGTGCCGCTGGGGCCGCGGCTGCTATTGGGCGTCGTCTGGGGACCACCCAGGGACAATATCGCCCATAACCGCTTGCGCGATATCGCCCATGCCTTTGATGTGCCACCGCTTTCCGAGGAATTGCTGAAACTGGTGGAATGGGTGGCGCGCTATACGCTGGCGGCGCCGGGACAGGTCCTGCGCGGGGTCCTGCGCTCGCCCGAGGCACTGGACGCGCCGCGCCCGGTCGTCGCCTATCGGCGCACCGGGCACGAGCCGGAAAAGCTCACCCCGGCGCGGCTGCGCGTGCTCGACACGCTGATGGACGACATGGCCTGGCCGCGGCCCGCCCTTATCGGCGCCGCCGGCGTCTCGCCTTCGGTCATCGAGGGGCTCGAGCGGGCCGGGGCGGTGGAAAGGCTTGAAATCCCGGCGCCTCCCGTGGTTCTGCCGCCCGATCCGAATGGCAATCCCGCCCGGCTCAATGCCGGACAGGAGGAGGCGCTAGCCCGGATCCGGGGGCTCACGGTCGACGCGTTCGGCGTGGCGCTGCTCGATGGCGTCACCGGGGGCGGCAAGACGGAAGTGTTCTTCGAGGCGGTGGCCGACACGCTGCGCGCCGGGCGGCAGGCCTTGATCCTGCTGCCGGAAATCGCCCTCACCAATACCTTTATCGACCGCTTCACCCGGCGTTTCGGCACGAGGCCGGCCGAATGGCATTCGGACATGACCCCGGCCCAGCGCGCCCGGGTCTGGCGCGGCGTGCTGGAGGGCACGGTGCGGGCCGTGGTGGGGGCGCGTTCGGCGCTTTTCCTACCCTTTCGGGAACTGGGCCTGCTGGTGCTCGATGAAGAGCATGACGGGGCCTACAAGCAGTCGGACGGCTTCACCTATCACGCCCGCGACATGGCCATCGTGCGGGCCAGCCTCGCCGAGGCGCGGGTGGTTCTGTCCTCGGCCACGCCATCGGTCGAGTCGCGCAACAATGCCAATCAGGGGCGCTATGCGCATGTGCGGTTGGAGAGCCGTTTCGCCGAGGCGGCCATGCCCGATATCGCCGCCATCGACATGCGCGCCGACGGGCCGGCGAAAGGCGAATGGATCGCCCCGGTGCTGGCGCGGGAAGTCTTCGCGGCGCTCGACCGGGGCGAGCAGGCGCTGCTTTTCCTCAACCGGCGGGGCTATGCGCCGCTGACCCTGTGCCGCGCCTGCGGCCATCAATACCAGTGCCCCGACTGTTCGGCATGGATGGTCGAGCATCGCTTTCGCGGCGTTCTCATGTGCCATCATTGCGGGCACGAAACGCGTACTCCCAAGGTGTGCGGCGAATGCGGCGAAGCGGAAAGCCTCGTGGCCGTCGGCCCCGGCATCGAGCGGGTGGCCGAGGAGGCGGCGGCGCGCTTTCCCGAGGCGCGGCGGGTGCTGCTCTCGACCGATATGGGCAGCCATGCGCAATTGCGCGAGCGCTTCGCCGAGATCGAGCGGGGCGAATACGATCTCATCATCGGCACCCAGCTCGTGTCCAAGGGCCACCATTTCGAAAAGCTCTCGGTGGTGGGCGTGCTCGATGCCGATCTGGGTCTTGCCCATGGCGATCCGCGGGCGGCGGAAAAGACCTTCCAGATCCTGACCCAGGTGGCGGGCCGGGCGGGCCGCGCCTCCCGGCATGGCAAGGCGTTCCTCCAGACCTATCACCCCGATCATCCGGTGATGAAGGCCATGGTGGGCGGGGACCGCGAGGCCTTCTACGCCCAGGAACTGCTGGCGCGCGAGGCCGGCGGCATGCCGCCCTTCGGCCGGCTGGCGGCGCTGATCGTCTCGGCCAACAGCCAGCAGGCGGCCATGGCTCATGCCCGCATCCTGCTCTCGGCGGCGCCCATGGCCGACGGGGTGCGGCTGTTCGGCCCGGCCGATGCGCCCATCGCCATGATCCGCGGCAGGCACCGGGTGCGGCTGCTGGCCCAGTCGGGCAGGGATTTCGATCTGTCGGGCTATGTGCGCTTCTGGCTGGCCGGGGCCGAAAAGCCCCGGGGCGACCTCAAGGTGCAGATCGACATCGATCCGATGAGCTTCATGTAGCCGGGCGCGAGCGCCGCCATTGCAAAGCCATCGCGGCGACCAGCAGGCCGACCATAGCCAGCGATATCAGCGCATTATAGCCGGCAAGGGACAGCCCGAGGAAACGGAACTGCACCACATCGCAGCCGATGACGGGTTGCAGATTATCGAGCGCGTCGAGGGAAAAGCTCTCGCCCAGGCCCGAACAGGCGGTCGGGCCGGGCCAGAAGCCCCACTCCACCCCGGCGTGGAAGGCCCCCATATAGGTGCTCCAGACGAAGATCAGCGTCACGATGGCCATGGCCAGATACCAGACCGGCCGCGGCAGGCGGTTCCAGAGGAGAAGGACGAGGCCCAGGATCGGCAGGCCCCAGTAATAGGCGAGGCGCTGCTCGAGACAGAGCTCGCAGGGTTGCAGGCCGCCGAGATATTGCGAGCCGAGCGCCGCCAGAATGGTGACGAGGCCGAGCAGGAAGGCGAGACCGGCGGCGATCTTGTCGAGCGGGCGGGTGGTGGTCATGACGCGAGGGCCTCCGGTGACGCTGGCAACGCCAATAGCTGCGGACAGGTGCAAAATCCAGATAGGAACGCCGTCGTGATCGCAGGTTCAGTCATCCGGCAGGGCGATGCCGAGGGCCCGGCGCAGGGCGATGGCATTGGCGGGGGCATGGAGTTTGTCCTCGTGGACGAAATAGGCAAAGACGTCGTGCCCGGCATCGCGCCAGCCGCCCATGGTCTCGGCCCAGCCGGCGATGTCGGCTTGGGTATAGCCCGTTGCATCGGGCCGGGCGGGACCCTGGAGGCGGCAATAGGCGAAATCGGCAGTGAGCTCGCGGGCTGGCCGCTCGAGCGTATCGGCGATGACGCGGGCGACGTTGTGGCGGGCGAAAAGCGCATTGGCGGCCGGATCGTCGAAGCTCTCATGGCGCGGCTCGATGGCGTGGCGGATAGTGGAGACCGCTCCGGCCTCGAGAAACGGCGTCCTTGTGCCATCGGCCTCGCCGGCGAGGCCCTGATAGGCGTCGAGGGTGCGGGGCAGGAGATCGAGAAAGCCCGAGAGGCTTTCCGCGTCGAAAGCCAGATTGGGCGGCAATTGCCAGATGAAGGGCCCGAGGCGCTCGCCCAGGGCCAGCGGGCCGGACGCGAAGAAATTGGCCAGTTCCTGCCGGCAGTTCCTGAGGCGCCTGACATGGGTGACCAGTTGCGGGCCCTTTACGGCGAAGCGGAAGCCTTCCGGCGTCTCCCCGGCCCAGCGGGCGAAGCTTTCCGGCTTCTGGTTGGCGCGGAAGGTGGCGTTGATCTCGATGCTGGTCAGGCGGCTCGCGGCGTAGGCGAGCTCTTTTTTCTGCACCAGGCCGGGCGGAAAGAAGCTGCCGCGCCAGGGCGCATAGACCCAACCGGCGGTGCCGGTCCTGACCGTGCCTTTTGATGCCATCGCGGTTCTCCAAACCCCGTCAGCTTGGCCTTGCCGGCCGCGCTTGGCAACGCGCTATCGGGCAAAAACCGCGGTAATCTTTTTTTGCCTTATTTGCCGCTATGGTGAACCGGTTCTTGCTTGGGTTCTGTTTTCGGGATTGTTCGCGTGCGCCGCAGCGCCATCGTTTCCTTCACCGCCGCCATGCTGTTGAGCCTGGGGGCCGAAGCGGCCGCTTCCTGCGAGGGCTTGCGGCGTGCGCCGGGCGGCGTGGTCGTGCAGGTGAGCGACGGCGATACGCTGACGCTCGATTCGGGGCTGGTGGTGCGGCTGATCGGCACCCAGGCCCCCAAGCTGCCGCTGGGACGGGAAGGATTTGTCGCCTGGCCGCTGGCCTCCGAAGCCAAGGCGGCGCTGGAGGATCTCACGCTGGGCCGGCAGGTGACGCTGGGCTATGGCGGGGAGGAAGTGGACCGCTACGAGCGGGCGCTGGCCCATATATTCGTCGAGACGGAGGAGGGTGACCCGGTCTGGGCGCAGGGGCACATGATCGAAACCGGACTGGCCCGGGTCTATTCCTTCCCGGACAACCGGCAATGCCTCGATCAACTTTTCTCAAGGGAAAGCCGGGCACGGGCCGAACGGCTTGGCATCTGGGACGATCCCTATTACAGCGTTCGGGCGGCGGACCGCCCGGGCGAGCTTCTCGGCCATGTCGGAGATTACGAACTGGTCGAGGGCAGGGTGCTGCTGGCCGACCGGCGCGGTTCCCGGCTATATCTGAATTTCGGCCGGTACTGGAAAGAAGATTTCACCGTGGTGATCGAGGCGCCGGCGCTCAGGCTGTTTGCGCAGGCGGGGCTGGACCCGCTGGCGCTGGAAGGCGCGCTGGTGCGCATACGCGGATGGGTGGACGAATGGGATGGTCCGCGCATCGAGGTGACACATCCCGAGCAGATCGAGGTTCTGGCCAGGTCATGACCGCGCTTTTGGGCAAGAGGGTTCTGCGCATAGTCGTCGTGGCGAGCGCGCTGGCGGCGCTGGCGGCCTGCTCCTCGCTGACCGGCTCGGGCGTCAGCGTGGGGCGCACCGGCGACAATCCCGCCCCGCTGGTCGTTCCCGAGGGGACCGATCCGGACGATGCGGTGCTGGGCCTGCGCGAGCATCCGCGCATCATCGCGGCCTATGGCGGGGTCTATTCCGACCGCCAGGCCGAAATCATGGTGGCGCGCATCGTGGGCCGACTGCTGGCGGCCGCCAACCAGCCCAATGCGCAATTCCAGGTGACCATCCTGGATACGTCCGAAGTCAATGCCTTCGCGCTGCCGGGCGGCTATATCTACGTGACCCGGGGCATTCTGGCGCTGGCCTCGGACACGAGCGAGCTGGCGGCGGTGCTGGCCCACGAAATCGCCCATGTGACTTTGCGCCATGCGCGGGCGCGCACCGACAAGACGCGCACCACGCAGATCGTCGACCGCGTGATCACCGGCATTTTCGGCGGCGACACTTCCAGCGACGCCACTGCCAATCGCACGCGCCAGTCGCTGGCCGCGTTCAGCCAGAACCAGGAGCTCGAGGCCGATCGCGAGGGCATCAAGTTCGCCGGCAAGGCGGGATATGATCCGGGCGCGGCAGCGCGGTTCCTCGGGGTGATGAGCCGTTTTGCCGCCTTCTCGGCAGGGGCCAGCACGGGCGATGACGGTTTCCTGTCGTCCCATCCCTCCACGCCCGCCCGCATCGAGACGGCCATGAGCACGGCGCGCGGCATGTTCGGGGGCGGCGATGTCGGGGAGGCTGATCGGGAGGGCTATCTGTCCGCCATTTCGGGCCTCAGCTTCGGCGACAGCCCAGCGCAGGGCTCCATTGTCGGCCAGCGCTTCATCCACCCGGGCTCGAAGTTCACCTTCACCGTGCCCCAGGGCTATGCGCTGCAGAATTCGCAGAGCGCCGTGGTGGGCGTGGCCGGCGACGGGGAAGCGGTGCGCTTCGACAGCGCCCAGGTGCAGCCGAACATGTCGCTGACCGACTATCTCAAATCCGGCTGGATCGCCGGGCTCAAGGCCGAGACGGTCAAGGCGATGAACCATAACGGCATCGAGATGGCCTCCGGGTTGGCCCAGACCGATCAATGGTTCTTCCGCGTCGCCGTGATGCGGCTCGAGGGCGAGGTCTATCGCTTCATCTTCGCGGCGAAGTCGGACAATTCGCGCTTCGCGCAGGGGGCGGACGCCACCATCCAGAGTTTTCGGCGCACCGAGGCGGCCGATCTCAACCAGATCCGCCGGCTCTCGATCCGGCTGGTGACGGCGAGGGCCGGGGACACCGCCGACAGCGTGGCCCGGCAAATGGCCAATATTCCGGGCGCCCGCGAGCTGTTCTTCATCCTCAACAATCTCTATCCCGGCGACCCCGTGGCGGCGGGCCAGCGCTACAAGGTGGTGACGCTGCAATAGCGGCGCCTCTGGGTCCGGAAACGGCTACAGCAGATCGCACAGCGCGGCGATAAGGGGCTCGTCCGCCGGCGGCATGGGGTAGTCGCGCAGCTTTTGCGGGCGCACCCATTTGAGCGCGGCGTGTTCGCGCGCCTGCGGCGTCCCCTGCCATTTGCGGCAGACATAGAGCGGCATCAGCAGGTGCAGGTTTTCGTAGGAATGGCTGGCAAAGCTGAGCGGCGCCAGGCACGCCTGCTTGGTCTCGACCGCCAGTTCCTCGCCCAATTCGCGGATCAGCGCCGCCTCGGGTGTTTCGCCCGGCTCCACCTTGCCGCCGGGGAACTCCCACAGGCCCGCCAGGGCCTTGCCTTCGGGGCGCTGGGCGATGAGCACGCGGCGGTCGGCATCCACCAAGGCGCAGGCGACGACGAGCAGCAGGGGCCTGGAAGGCGCCGATGATCCGGAAGCGGGCACCGGTCAGCTCCGGTAGTCGCCGTTGATGGCGATATAGCCATGGGTGAGGTCGCAGGTATAGACCGTCGCTTTGCCCGCGCCGAGGCCGAGGCTGACGGTCAGGTCCAGCTCCTCGCCCTTCATATAGGCGCTGGTGGCGGCCTCGTCGTAGCCTTCGGCACGTTCGCCGTCCTTGGCGACGGTGAGATCGCCGAAGCGGATGGCGAGGCGGTCGCGGTCGGCCGGCTCGCCCGCCTTGCCCACGGCCATGACCACGCGGCCCCAATTGGCGTCCTCGCCGGCGATGGCGGTCTTCACGAGGGGGCTGTCGGCAATGGCCTTGGCGATGCGGAAGGCGCTTTCGTCCGAAACGGCGCCCTCGACATGGATCGAGACCTGCTTGGTCGCGCCTTCGCCGTCGCGGACCACCTGGATGGCCAGCTCGAACAGTACGTCGGCAAGGGCCTGGCCGAAGATTTCCGCGCGTGGATCGTCGAGGCCGGCGATGGGGTCGAGCGCCGCCTTGCCGGTGGCGAAGGCCAGCAGGGTGTCGGAGGTGGAGGTGTCGCTATCGACGGTGATGGCGTTGAAGCTGGTCCGGGTGTGGCGGGCCAGCAGCGCCTGCAATACCGGCGCGGCGACGGGCATGTCGGTGACCACGAAGCTGAGCATGGTGGCCATGTCCGGGGCGATCATGCCCGAGCCCTTGGCGATGCCGTTGATCCGGACCTCGACCCCGTCGATCTCCAGCACGGCGCCGGTGAGCTTGGGATAGGTGTCGGTGGTCATGATGGCCCTGGCCGCCTCGATCCAGGGCGTGTCGCCAAGGCGGGTGGCGGTCTCGTCGAGGACGCCGGCGAACTTGCCGGCTTCGAGCGGCTCGCCGATGACGCCGGTGGAGGCAAGGAAGATTTCGCCGGTGGAGCAGCCCAGCGCCCTGGCGGCGATCTCGGCGGTCATGGCGACACTCTGCCGGCCCCTGACGCCGGTAAAGGCATTGGCATTGCCCGAATTGACCACCAGGCCCCGCGCGACGCCGGCGGGCAGCGTGGCCCGGCACCAGTCGACGGCGGCCGAGGAGCATTTGGAGCGGGTGAGGACGCCGGCGGCCACGGTGCCCTCCTCGAAGGCCATCAGCAGCACGTCGGTGCGGTTCTTATACTTGATGCCGGCTTCCGCGGTGGCGAAGCGTACCCCCGCGACCGGCGGCAGGTCGGGGAAGGATTTCGGGGCGAGGGGGGAGACCGGATGAGCAGCCA
The DNA here is from genome assembly GCF_042648785.1 of Devosia honganensis. Lineage (NCBI taxonomy): Bacteria > Pseudomonadati > Pseudomonadota > Alphaproteobacteria > Hyphomicrobiales > Devosiaceae > Devosia > Devosia honganensis. The sequence goes on along the minus strand of NZ_JBHRYD010000001.1, from coordinate 894,945 downwards.
TGAGGGGACCTTGCGCGGCGATGCGATGGCTTCGTGTGCCTCAAAGCAGGGCCGGATGCAAGGCGGCCCGGAGGGCAGCAGGCGCCTTCCCGGACGGGTCCATATGGACACGCGGAGAGGCACCTGCCGCGGCGTCTTTTATTCGGACGCGGCCTCTTCGGCAGCGGCGTCCCCCGCCTCCTGAGCCTCGAACCGGGCGGCCAGGGCCGGGTCGGCGATGTCGATCTCGACGCCCTCCATCAGCTCCTCGACCTTTTCGGTGAAGGAACGCATCAGCAATTGCTGCTGGATCTGGGGGGCCACCTGCTCGAAGCTGGGGGGAGCGGACTGGCGTTTTTCAGCCAGCCTGATGACGTGCCAGCCGAACTGGGACTGGACCGGGTCGGACAGGTCGCCTTCCCCGGCCAGGGCGAAGGCGGCCTCCTCGAAGGGCTGGACCATCATGCCGCGTCCGAAAAAGCCCAGATCCCCGCCATTGGCGGCGCCGGGATCGATGGAATGCTCGCGCGCCAGCGTGGCGAAGTCGGCGCCCTCCTCGAGCTGGGCCCTAATGTCGTTCGCCTCCTGCTCGGTCTCGACCAGGATGTGGCTGGCGCGCACCTCGTCCTGCGGCTGGAACTGGGCGGCGAAGGCGTCGTATTCGGCGCGGGCGGCCTCTTCGGTCACCGTGCCGGCGATGGCTTCGTTGAAATAGGCGCGCCGGAGTGCCCGTTCCTCGAGATATTGCTGCCGCTGGGCGAAAATTTCGGTCTGGTCCATGCCGGCGTCGCGCGCTGCCCGCGACATCACCTTCATGTCGATGAGGATGCGCACGAGGAAGGCGCGACGCTCTTCGGGCGGCATCTGCGCCAGGTCCTGTGCCATGTCCTCGGCGGCGAAACCCAGATCCGCCTCGGTAATGGCTTCGCCGCCCACCGTGGCGACCACGGCATCGGGATCGGCGGGCGCGGTCTCAGCGGGCGCCGGCGTGGCTTCCTGGGCGAAAATCGCCAGATTGGGGGCGGCCGTCAGCAGGGCGGCAAGGCTCATGGTGCGCAACAGGCGCAGGACGGAATGGGACATGGGGTCGGTCGTCTCCTTGACCGGCTGCCGTAACGGGCCGGCGTGGTCGGTGGTGGTGTTCCCCCGCTTGCACGACAAGGGGGCCAAAATGTGCCGGCCCGGGACCCGGCCGCCATGTTTTTGCGGTGGTCGGCACGCCCGGAAAGCCGGAGGGTCAATGAGGTGTGACCCATTTCGCATACGTTGACAAGACAAGACCCCACTCTTACATCTCACCCGCTTTTCCAGAGCATGGGCCTGCTGCCGCGCCCGGTAATTTGCGCAGTGGACATGCAGTATTCCACACACGGGAACCGAAGGCTCCCAGGTGGTGACGAGGCGAAACGGGGCAAGCCGATGCGCCCGCATAGGCAGGCCGCCCGCCCCCGTCCGTCTCGCCGCAATTGAACGAAGGACCAGAAAGATGGCACTTGCTGCGCTTGCCCGGAAGATTTTCGGGACACCGTCGGACAGGCAGGTCAAGCGGTACCAGGGCAGGGTGGCGGCGATCAACGCGCTGGAGCCGGAGCTGGTCAAGCTCAGCGATGACGAATTGCGCGCCCGTACCGGCGAATTCAGGACCCAGCTCGAACAGGGCGCTAGGCTCGACGACCTCGTGGTGCCGGCTTTCGCCACGGTGCGCGAAGCGGGCAAACGCGCGCTGGGCATGCGGCATTTCGATGTGCAGCTTATCGGCGGCATGGTGATGAACGACCGCTCCATCGCCGAGATGCGCACCGGCGAGGGCAAGACGCTGGTGGCGACGCTGCCCATGTATCTCAACGCGCTGGCCGGCAAGGGTGCGCACCTGGTCACGGTCAACGACTATCTGGTCAAGCGCGACGCCCAGTGGATGGGCCAGATCTACAATTTTCTCGGCCTGTCCTATGGCGTGATCGTGCACGGGCTCACCGATGCCGAGCGCAAGGCGGCCTATGAAGCCGACATCACCTACGGCACCAATAACGAGCTGGGTTTCGACTATCTGCGCGACAACATGAAATACAGCCGCGCCCAGATGGTGCAGCGCGGCCACGAATTCGCCATCGTCGACGAAGTGGACTCCATCCTCATCGACGAGGCGCGCACGCCGCTCATCATCTCGGGGCCGTCCGAGGACCGGTCCGATCTCTACGTCAAGATCGACAGCCTGATGCCGATCATCGGGGAAGGCGATTACGAGCTCGACGAGAAGCACCGCGCCGCCACCTTCACCGACCAGGGCATCGAAAAACTGGAGGCGGCGCTGGCCGAGGCCGGCCTGCTCAAGAGTTCTTCCATGTATGACGTGGAAAACGTCGCCCTGGTGCATCATGCCAATTCGGCGCTGCGGGCGCACAAGCTGTTCCGCAGGGACAAGGACTATATCGTCCGCAACGACGAAGTGGTGATCATCGACGAATTTTCCGGCCGCATGATGCCGGGCCGGCGCTATTCGGAAGGCCTGCACCAGGCGCTCGAGGCCAAGGAGCACGTCAAGATCCAGCCTGAGAACCAGACGCTGGCCTCGATCACCTTCCAGAACTATTTCCGCCTCTACAAGAAGCTGGCCGGCATGACCGGCACGGCGGCGACCGAGGCCGAGGAATTCGCCGACATCTACAGTCTGGGCGTCACCACCGTTCCGACCAATCTGCCGGTGCAGCGGATCGACGAGGACGACGCCATCTACCGCACCGCGGCGGAAAAATTCGACGCCATCGCCGAACTGATCAAGGAATGCCAGGATCGCGGCCAGCCGGTGCTGGTGGGCACGACGTCGATCGAAAAGAGCGAGATGCTCGCCGAACTGCTCAAGAAGAAGAATGTGGGGCAGATGAACGTGCTCAATGCCCGTCATCACGAGCAGGAAGCCTATATCGTGGCCGATGCCGGCCTGCCCGGCGCCATCACCATCGCCACCAATATGGCGGGGCGCGGCACCGACATCCAGCTGGGCGGCAATCTGGACATGCGCATCCAGCGCGAGGCCGAAGGCCTCGAGGGCGAGGCGCGCGAAGCCAGGATCGCCGAGATCAAGGCCAGGATCGCCGAGGACAAGGCCAAGGCGCTGGCAGCGGGCGGGTTGATGGTGATCGGCACCGAGCGCCACGAAAGCCGCCGCATCGACAACCAGCTGCGCGGCCGTTCGGGCCGCCAGGGCGACCCGGGTCATTCGAAATTCTTCCTCTCGCTTCAGGACGACCTGATGCGCATCTTTCCCATCGAGAGCATGGATTCCATGCTGGGCAAGCTGGGGCTGGAGCAGGGCGAGAGCATCACTCATCCCTGGGTGACCAAGGCCATCGAGCGGGCGCAGGGCAAGGTCGAGGCGCGCAATTTCGACATCCGCAAGAACATCCTCAAATATGACGACGTGATGAACGATCAGCGCAAGGTGATCTTCGAGCAGCGTCTGGAATTCATGGACGAGGAGGATGTCAGCGATACCATCGTGGCGATGCGCCAGGACGTGGTGGGCAATATCGTCGCCAAGGCCATTCCGCCCCGCTCCTTCCCCGAGCAGTGGAATACCGAGCAGCTCGCCGCCGCTGCCAAGACCTATCTCAATATCGAGGTTCCCATCGCCGAATGGGCGGCCGAGGAGGGGATCGACGCCGAGACGGTCGAGGAGCGCATGAACGCCGCCGCCGATGCAGTGGCCGCCGCCAAGGAAGAAAAATACTCGCCCGAGATCATGCGGCAGGTGGAAAAGTCCATCCTGCTGCAATCGGTGGACGGGCTCTGGCGCGAGCATCTGGTCATGCTCGACCATCTCTCCAAGGTGGTGGGCTGGCGCGGCATCGCCCAGCGCGATCCGCTCAACGAATACAAGCAGGAAGCCTATGAGCTATTCCAGGCCATGCTGGGCAATCTGCGCGAGCTGGTGACGACGCAACTGAGCCATGTCGAGCTGCAGTTGCGCCAGCCCGAGCCGCCTCCGGCGCCGGATATGAGCCGCATGGTGGAGACCCATATCGATCCCGTCACCGGCGAGAACGATGCGGCCGGCGATGCCGGTGCCGCACCCAACGGGCTGGCCCCGATCGACCCGAAACTGCTTCAGGGAGTGTCGCGCAACGCGCCTTGCCCCTGCGGTTCGGGCAAGAAGTTCAAGCATTGCCACGGGGCGTTCGTCGCCTGAACGGGCCCGATCAGCAGTTGACGCGGATTTCGGCGTAACCGGTCAGGCCTTCGTCGCCGCCGGACGTGACGCCGATGGTGCAGGGACCGGGCGGCAGCGGCACGGAGCCGCCCGAGGGGATGATCGTGCCGCCGGCCAGGGCGACATAGCCATTGTCGACGGTCTCCACCGCCAGCACCAGATCCTGGCCGCAAACCGGATAGCGGTCGCCGGCCGCGACCAGCAGGCGCATTCCCGCCGGCAGGCAGTCCTCCGCTTCGGCGCTGTCGCCATTGGCGGGCCCGGGCGCCGTTGCGGGCGCGGGCACGGCGCCGCCGCGCCAGTTCTGCTCGAGAATGGCCAGGCGATTGCTCAGATCGGTGAACTGGCTGGCATCGCCACTGCCGCTCCTTGCATAAAGATCGAGGCTGACGCGAAGCTGGGCGAGATCGGTGGACAGGCGCAGCACCTCACGCCTCGTCTCGACATGAAGCCAAGCTGCGGAAGCCAGCGCGGCAAGGCCGAGCAGGACGCCGAGGCCCCCCAGGACGACGGGCAGGGATGCGCCGAGGCGCGAACGGCGCGGTGACTTCCCGTCCGCCTCGACCGGCCGCATGGCGGGTGTCAGCCTGATCCCGGCGCCCGGCCGATGCTCGCTCTGGGGCTGGTCCACGACACCTCTCCGATTGGGACGGTCCGCCATCCCATCAAACTGGGGCCGAACTTGGGCTGGCCGTCAGGGGCGCTGGGTGGCCGGGGTGGGCAGGGTTGCCGGTTTGCCGGTGATGACCGGGCTGATATTGGGGTTCTGCCCCGGATTGCCGAACATCGAGCCGATGCCGGAAAAGAAATTGTTCACCGCCGCGCCGCGTTGCCGGATCGCCTCCTCCTCGGCGGCCTTGCGTTCGGCGGCCTTGCGGATGGCGCTGGCCTGGCTGGCAAGGCTGGCTTCGTCCGCCTGCTGCTTGGCGACGAGGGCGCTGTTCGGCGTTGAGGGCGGGCAGGCTCCCAGGGCGTTGAGCGGGCCGGAGGTGACGGGGTTGAAGATATACTGGCCCTCGCACACATCCCAGGTCGGCGGTGTCCTGGTCAATTCGAACAAATCATAGCCTTCCTTGATGTCCTTCCAGAAATCCATATGCGGGCTGGAGGCGTGGCGGGCGAGGTTGGCCGCCGTCATCCGGAAGGGGAAGATCTGAAGCTGGAAACTGGTATTGCCGCCCTTGAAGGCCTCGCGAGCCAGGGCATAGATTTCGGCGATGCCGGCATCGGTCATGGCGTAGCAGCCGCGCGAGGAGCAATCGCCATGCACCATCAGGTCCGATCCGGTGCGCCCATGGGCGCGGTCGAACTTGTTGGGAAAGCCGGTATTGAAGGCCAGGTAGTAATTGGATTTGGGGTGCATCAGGCCCGGGGTGACGGTATAGAAGCCCTCCGGACTCTGGCGGTCGCCCTCCTTGATCTTGGGGCCGAGATCGCCGGAATAGGCGCAGATTTCATAGGTCTTGAAGAGCCGATAGGTGCCCGAAGCGGTGCGCTTCCACACCTCCAGGACCGATTCCTCCTTGAAGATGCGCACCACCATGCCCTCGCCGGGCGAGGAGCCCATATTGCGCAGGCCCTGGACCACGCCGCCCGAGAGAGGCTGGTTATGCCGGTTGTCGCCGCCCTTGATGAAGCCGGAACAGGCGGCGAGGCCCACGGACAGCCACACCAGGATCACGAAGGCGCCGAAGCGGTGAAAAAAGGTCGCGGTCAAGGGTTTGAGCCCAACTGGAAAAAGACGTGCCCGTATCGGCTTTGGTGCGCCCAGTATGGGCCGGTGCGGTGAACGAAGCCTTTACCACGACCGAAAACCACCCGGAAGCGTCAATGCTCACGCAGATGTGTGAGGAGAATGCCGAAGCGGCCCGAGGCCGCCTGCTTAAAGGCTGGTGCCGATGGCGAGGAATTTCTCGCGGCGATGCTCGCGGGTCTCGAGACGCGACTTGCCGGCGAAATCCTTGAGGAAGACGTCGATGGCGGTGCGGGTCGCCTCCATCACCGCCACATGGTGGCGATGGGCGCCGCCGGTGGGCTCGGCGATGATGCCGTCGATGACCCCGAAGCCCAGCAGGTCCTGGGCGGTGATCTTCTGGGCGGTGGCCATGTCCTGCGCCCGGGCGGCGTCCCGGAAGAGGATCGAGGCGCCGGCCTCTGGAGAGATCACCGAATAGATGGCGTTTTCCAGCATCAGCACGCGATTGGCGGTGGCGATGGCGATGGCGCCGCCCGAGCCGCCCTCACCGATGATGAGGGCGAGATTGGGCACGCCCAGCTCCAGCCCCTTCTCGGTGGAGCGGGCGATGGCCTCGGCCTGGCCGCGCTCCTCGGCGCCGATCCCCGGATAGGCGCCGGCGGTGTCGACGAAGGACAGCACCGGCAGGGAGAAGCGGTCGGCCATGTCCATGATGCGGACGGCCTTGCGGTAGCCCTCGGGATTGGCCATGCCGAAATTGTGCTTGAGGCGCGTTTCGGTGGAATTGCCCTTTTCCTGGCCCAGAATGGCGACGGGGGTGCCGTTGAAGCGGCCGAAACCAGCCTGCAGCGCCGGATCCTCGCCGAATTTGCGGTCGCCGGCCAGCGGAGTCCACTCGGTGATCAGCGAGCGCATATAGTCGGAAAAATGCGGGCGCTGCGGATGGCGGGCCACCTGGGTCTTCTGCCAGGGCGTGAGCTTGCGGTAGATTTCCGCCAGCGCCTCGTCGGCACGGGCGGAGAGCCGGTTCACTTCCTCGTCGATGGACACCGCCGAATCAGTAGCCGCCAGCGACTTCAGTTCGGCGATCTTGGCTTCCAGATCGGCGACCGGCTTTTCAAAATCGAGATAAGATTGCATCCCACCGCCCGTAGGGGTCATTGTCGTCGCGCCCATGCGCGATGGGCGTTGCTCTTGCGCTCTAAAGTGGCCGGAAAGTGGCGGGGGCGCAATCGCAAGTCAAGCGCCGCTCCGAGAAATGGTCGGATTATCTGCGCATCGTCCGGATGCCGGGCTCAGCCGGTGCCGAGCGGATGGTGGCCTTCCACCAGCTTGCGCAGCTTCTCGTCCAGCACATGGGTATAGATCTGGGTGGTGGCGATGTCGGCATGGCCGAGCAGCATCTGCACGACGCGCAGATCGGCCCCCCCCGCCAGCAGATGGCTGGCAAAGGCGTGGCGCAGCACGTGCGGGGCCACGCGCGCCGCGGAGATGCCGGCCCGGCCCGCCAATTCCTTGAGGTCGCGGGCAAAGACCTGGCGGGAGAGGTGCCCGTCCGCGCCCTTGGCTGGAAAGAGGAAGGGTCCCGGCGGCAGGGTTTGGATCCAGGCGCGCACCGCATCGCGGGCGCGGTCGTTCACCGGCACTACCCGCTCCTTGCCGCCCTTGCCGGTAATGGTGAGGAAGGTGGCGTCGCGCATGACGGCGGCCCGCCTGAGGCTGACCAGTTCCGAGACGCGAAGGCCGGTAGCGTATAGCAATTCCAGCAGGCAATAGAGCCGGCGCGCCGCCGGCTGCTTGGCGGCATCGGCTTCCGCTTCCTCCTCGGCCAGGGTCAGGAGCCGGTCGACCTCGGCGATGGAGAGCACTTTGGGCAGGGGGCGGCGCGGCTTGGGGCTGGCAACGATGCGGGTGGGGTCGTCGCCGCGCAGCCCGTCGGCGCAGAGAAACTTGTGGAACTGCCGCACCGCCGAGAGCCGGCGGGCGCTGGAGGCGGCGGTGAGCCCGTCCATCCGCAGGCGGTCGAGCCAGGCGGTGACGGTCTCGCGCGGGCAGTCCAGCAGCGTCTGCCCCCTGCCGGCGACGAAGCCGGAATAGTCGGCCAGGTCGCGGCGATAGGCGTCGATGGTATTGGCCGCCGCGCCGCGCTCGGCGCTCATCATTTCGAGGAAGGCGGCGACCAGATGCGCGCCGCTCATGGCCCCTCCGTCCCGCCTTCGGGGGCGGAGGTGACGTTGGGGGCGGGCAGGCCGGGGCGGAGGGGCGCGGTTTCCCCCAAAAGCTCGCGGGCCGGAATGCGCTGGGTGATGGGCTTGGGCTGGGGCTCGACGAAGGAGACCAGCGCGAATATGCCGGCATAGACCAGCCCGCCGAGAAAGATCAGGGTGATGAGCAAGCGAAAAAGGGTCGGCATGGTTGTCCTGGATGTGGCGTCGTCCCAGCATGGAGGAAAAGGGTTGCGATCTTATTGTGTTCCAGTGTTGCCGAAGGCGGGGGGCGGATCAACCGGCGGCGGCGCTTGACAGGGCGGCCCGGGACCGCTTGATAGCGCCGATGAGCGGAGGGCGGCAGTGAACAAATCGCAAGGCGGGTCGCGACAGGGCCGCGCGCGCGCCCTGGCCGCGCGGCTCAACGGCCGCCCCGTGGTGCTGGTGGGCATGATGGGTGCGGGCAAGACCACGGTGGGGCGCCGCCTGGCCAGCCGGCTGGGGCGGCAATTCATCGACAGCGACGAGGAAATCGAGCGCGCCGCGCAGATGACCATTCCCGAGATTTTCGAGCAGCGCGGCGAGGCGGAGTTCCGCGCCGGCGAAATGCGGGTGATCGCGCGGCTGCTCAAGGAGAACGATCTCGTGCTGGCCACGGGCGGCGGCGCCTTCGTCAATCCCGAGACAAGGGCGCTGGTCAGGGCGGGGGCGGTCTCGGTCTGGCTCAAGGCCGATATCGACATTTTGTTCGAGCGGGTCTCGCGCCGCTCCAACCGGCCGTTGCTCAAGACCGCCGACCCGCGCGCCACGCTGGAAAAACTGATCGCGGAGCGCTACCCGATCTATGCGCAAGCCGATGTCACCGTGATCAGCCGCGACGTGCCGCAGGACAATGTGGCCGGCGACGTGGTCGCGGCCCTTCTCGACCATCTCAAGACCTAGGGGGCCGCAATCATGGCCGATATCGATCACCGCGTTCACGTCGCCCTGGGCGAGCGGGCTTATGACATATTGATCGGGCCCCGGCTCATCGAAGAGGCGGGGGCCATCCTCGCCGAGCGCTTTCCGGGCCGGCGCTACGGCATCGTCACCGACGAGATGGTGGCGAGGGCGCAATTGCCGCGCCTGCTGGCCGGGCTCGACGCGGCGGGCCTCGGCTACGAGATCGTGACGGTGCCGGCCGGCGAGGGCTCCAAGAGCTATGCCGTGCTCGAAAAGGTGGTCGAGGGATTGCTGGCGGCGCGGCTGGAGCGCGGTGACATGGTGATCGCCCTGGGGGGCGGGGTGATCGGGGACCTGGCGGGCTTTGCCGCCGCGATCGCCCGCCGGGGCATGGATTTCGTCCAGATCCCCACCAGCCTTCTGGCGCAGGTCGATTCCTCGGTGGGGGGCAAGACGGGAATCAATTCGCCCTATGGCAAGAACCTGGTCGGCGCCTTCCACCAGCCAAAGCTGGTGCTGGCCGATCTTTCGGCGCTCGACACGCTCGATCCCAGGCAATTCGCCGCCGGCTATGCCGAAGTGGTCAAATACGGGCTGATCGACGATCCGGGTTTCTTCGAATGGCTGGAGGCCAATCGCGTCGAGATTTTCGCCGGCGGGCCGGCGCGGGGCGAGGCGGTAGCCCGGTGCTGCGCGCACAAGGCGCGGGTGGTGATCGCCGACGAGCGGGAAACCGGGGTCAGGGCGCTGCTCAATCTGGGCCATACATTCGGCCATGCGCTGGAAAAGGATACCGGCTATTCGAGCCGGTTGCTGCATGGCGAGGGCGTCGCCATCGGCATGGTGCTGGCGCAAGGCTTTTCCAGCCGGCTGGGGCTGGCGCCGGGTCAGGATACCGGGCGGGTCGAGGCGCACTTGCGCCAGGCGGGCCTGCCCACCACATTGGCCGATATCCCCGGAGAGCTGGGATCGACCGAGGCGCTGATGGCGGCCATCGCCCAGGACAAGAAGGTGAGCCGCGGCGCATTGACCTTCATCCTCACGCATGGCATCGGTCGCGCCTTCATCGAAAGAAACGTCGCGCCCGAGAAACTGCGCCGCTTTCTCGACGATATGCGAGGCTAGCCGGTCGGCAGGATTTCGATATTGAGGGCGTGAACGCGCTCCTTGAGTTCCGCCTCGAGGGCGTTCATGACGGCGCGGTGTTGCGCCACGCGGCTGAGCCCGTCAAGATCGCGGGTCGCGATTCTGACACGAAAGTGGGTTTCACCACCCTCCCGCCAGCCGGCGTGGCCATGGTGATGGTGGGACTCGTCGATCACCTCCAGACGGAGGGGTGAGAATTGTGCGGTGAGCCGGGCTTCTATGCGTTCCGACATGGACATGGGGTCTGCTCCAGAGCTGTTTGAAGATAACTAGAGCATCGTCCCGGCGCCTGGGAACCTGTTTTCACCCGAGACGATGCGGCAACAGAGTGCAATGAAACTGCAATCCAAGCTTTTCGACACGATCCGCATCCGTCCCCGGCGCGCGGAAAAGCCCGAGCCGGCGGCGGTCCCATGCGACTGGGAAGGCTGTGAGGCCGCCGGGGAATACCGGGCGCCCAAGGGAGTGCGGTCCGAAGGCCAGTACCACAATTTCTGCCTCGAGCATGTGCGGCACTACAACAAGGCCTTCAATTTCTTCGCCGGCATGACCCCCGAGGAGCTGGACGAGGCGCTGCACGCCCCGCCCAAGGCGGAAGGCCGCTCGAGCTTTGCCACCGGCAGCGCCGGAGCGGCGCGCGCCGCGGGCCGGCAGAACATGCGCCCGGGAGACCGGTTCGGCGATCCGTTCGGGGTTTTCGCCCGTTACCGCTACCAGCAGTCCAAGCGTCCCGCCACCGAGCGGGCCAAGCCGCTCAACGAGCCGGACCGGCGGGCGCTGGAAACGCTGGGCATCACCGGCCGGGCCAGGTCGGACGAGATCAAGCAAGCCTACAAGACGCTGGTGAAGCGCCACCATCCGGACGTCAATGGCGGGGATGCCTCCTCCGAGGAGCGGTTGCGGGCGGTGATCGCGGCCTATACGCATCTGAAGAAAATGGGCTTCGTGGTGCGGTGAGGGCCGGAGCGTTCCAAGGCTACCCGCCTTCCTGCAATGCTGCTATAGAGCGCCGGTCCCCATCCTTGACTGCCGCCCATCCGGACCGGAAAAGCGACAGCCGCCAACCCCGGATGCGCCTTGCCGCGTCCTGCCATTCGAAACGCCCTTACGTCCCGAGAGTCCCCTGCCATGACTGAATTCGCCAATCTGCCAGACACCGAATACAAGGCGCGGGAGCTTTTCGGCATCGACACCGACATGGTGGTCAAGGGCTATAAGGACCCCAATGGCCATGTGCCGCCGGTCGATCCGGATTATCTGTTCGACCGCAATACCACGCTCGCCATCCTGGCCGGCTTCGCCTATAACCGGCGCGTCATGGTGCAGGGCTATCACGGCACCGGCAAGTCCACCCATATCGAGCAGGTCGCGGCGCGCCTCAACTGGCCGCTGGTGCGCGTCAATCTCGACAGCCATGTCAGCCGCATCGACCTCGTGGGCAAGGACGCCATCGTCCTCAAGGACGGCAAGCAGGTCACCGAGTTCCGCGACGGCATCCTGCCCTGGGCGGTGCAGAACAACGTGGCGCTGGTCTTCGACGAATACGATGCCGGGCGCCCAGACGTGATGTTCGTGATCCAGCGCGTGCTGGAGCAGTCGGGCCGGCTGACCCTTCTGGACCAGAACCGCGTCATCGTGCCCCATCCCGCCTTCCGCCTGTTCTCGACCACCAACACGATCGGCTTGGGGGATACGTCCGGCCTCTATCACGGCACCCAGCAGATCAACCAGGGCCAGATGGACCGCTGGTCGATCGTCACCACGCTCAACTATCTGCCGCACGACAAGGAAGTCGGCATCGTCCTGGCCAAGAACAAGAGCTATGGCGAGACCGAAAAGGGCCGCAAGACCATCGCCAATATGGTGCGGCTGGCGGACCTGACCCGTTCGGCCTTCATCAATGGCGACATCTCCACCGTGATGAGCCCGCGCGGCGTCATCACCTGGGCCGAGAACGCGGTGATCTTCGGAGGCGATATCGGCTTTGCCTTCCGCCTGACCTTCCTCAACAAGTGCGACGAACTCGAGCGCCCGGTGGTGGCCGAGTTCTATCAGCGCGTCTTCGGCGAGGATCTGCCGGAAAGCTCCGCCAATCTGGCGGTGACGGCGTAGGCCCCCGCGGGCGCGAAAGCGAGCGACCATGGCACACCCCCCGCGCAGCAAGGCCAACAAGCCCGATCAGACCCAGGCGTTCAAGAGCGCCATGGGCGCGACGGTGCGTGCCATCGGCGGCAAGCCGGAACTGGAGGTGAGCTTCACCGCGGACCGGCCGTTGCTGACCTCCGACCGGGCGCGGCTGGCCAATCTGCCGCGCCTGCCGACACGGCGCGACATCGCCATTGCCCGCGGCCAGGGCGACGCCATGGCCATGCGGCTGGCCAGCCACGATCCGGAGACCCATCGCAGGCGCGCGCCCATGGACCCGCAGGCGCGGGCCGCCTTCGACGCGCTCGAACAGGCGCGGGTGGAATCGCTGGGCTGCATCCGCATGCCGGGAATGGCCGGCAATATCCATGAAATGCTCGAGGACCGGCTGTTCCGCGCCAACTTCGCCGAGGTGGAGGACAGGGGCGATGCGCCGCTGGCCGAGGCCCTGGGGCTGATGCTGCGCGAAAAGCTGGCCGGCGTGCCGGTGCCGCCTTCGGGCCACGCGCTGGTCGATCTGTGGCGGCAGGAGATCGAGGAAAAGGCGGGCGGCTCGCTCGACCGGCTGCTCGACAGCTATGAGGACCAGGAGGATTTCTCCCGGGCGGTCCGAGCGGTGCTGCGCGATCTCGACCTCATCGCCGAGAGCGACATGGAGGATTCCGCCGACGCGGAAGAGGACAACGCCGAGGACAGCCAGCCCGAACAGGCCCAGGGCTCGGACCAGTCGCCCGAACAGGGCGAGGGCGAGAACGAGGAGAACGACAGCCAGCAGGACCAGCAGTCCGGCGACAGCGAGGAAGCCGGGGACGTCGAGGGCATGGAGGCCGACATGGCCGACAGCGAGGAAGACGTCGAGGGCGAGGCGGGCGAGGATGCGCCCATGCCCCCGCCGGCGCAGGATGGCGGCGAACGGCTCTCCAACCAGTTCAACTACAAGGTCTTCACCTCCAAGTTCGACGAGATCGTCAAGGCGGCCGAATTGTGCCCGCCCGATGAATTGGAGCAATTGCGCGGCCTGCTGGACAAGCAGCTCGAAAACCTGGCCGGGGCGGTGGCGCGGCTGGCCAACAAGCTGCAGCGCCGGCTGATGGCCAAGCAGAACCGGAGCTGGCAGTTCGACCTCGAGGAAGGCCTGCTTGATACGGCCCGGCTCACCCGCGTCGTCACCGATCCCTTGCAGGCGCTGAGCTTCAAGGTGGAGAACGACACCGATTTCCGCGACACGGTGGTGACGCTGCTGATCGACAATTCCGGCTCGATGCGCGGTCGGCCGATCACCATTGCGGCCATTTGCGGGGACATCCTCGCCCGCACGCTGGAGCGTTGCGGGGTCAAGGTGGAAATCCTGGGGTTCACCACCCGCGCCTGGAAGGGCGGCAAGAGCCGGGAGGCGTGGCTGGAAGCGGGACGTCCCGCAAATCCGGGCCGGGTCAACGATATCCGCCACATCATCTACAAGGCGGCCGACGAGCCCTGGCGCCATGCGCGGCGCAATCTGGGGCTGATGATGCGCGAGGGCCTGCTCAAGGAGAACATCGACGGGGAGGCGCTGGAATGGGCGCGTAAGCGCCTGATGGCGCGCCCCGAGCAGCGCCGCATCCTGATGGTGATCTCGGATGGCGCGCCGGTCGACGATTCCACCCAGTCGGTCAATGCCGGCAATTATCTCGAAACCCATTTGCGGCAGGTGATCGAGGACATCGAGACCCGCTCGCCCATCCAATTGGTGGCCGTGGGGATCGGGCATGACGTGACGCGTTACTATCGCCGTGCGGTGACGCTGCTCGACGCCGAGGAACTGGCCGGGGCGCTGACCGACGAGCTGGCGGCGCTGTTCGACGAGGAGATGCCGGCCCAGACTCGAAGGCGGGCGCGGGGATGACGGTGCGGGCCGTTCTCGCCGCGGCTGCCCTGCTGCTGGTCCAGCCGGCCGGCGCGGTGGACGTCACGGTGACGGCGGCGCCGGTGACGCGGTTCAAGGGCGTAGAACCCGACCAGAAGGTGGACGGACTGATCTTTCGGGGCGGGCTGACGCTCCAGAGTGCCGACGACACCTTTGGAGGGCTCTCGAGCGTCACCCAGACCGGCAGCGAGCAGCGCATCGCCTTTGTGAGCGACCGGGGAAATTTCGTTTCGGGGCGCCTCGCCTATGACGAGGCCGATCGCTTGTTCGGCTTTATCGGCGTCACCATCGAGCCCATGCGGAATTCCTCCGGCCAGGTCCTGCCGCGCCAATATGCGCGCGATGCCGAGGGCATGGACACGATCTGGCGGGATGGGGCGGCGGCAGCGGTACGGGTGAGCTTCGAGCATCTGACGCGGGTGGCCGATTTCGCCATCGTCGATGGACGGCCGGGCGGCGCGGCGCGGGAAGTGGCCATTCCGCAATGGCTCACCGATCTCCGGACCAATGAATCGCTGGAATCGATCTGCATCGCGCCGCCGGCCTCGTCCATTGCCGGCTCCACCCTGCTGCTGACCGAGGAGGCGCTGGACGAGGACGGCAATCATCGCGGCTGGCTGCTGGGCGTCAACGACAAGGGGCCGATCGGCTACCGGAACAGCCCCATCGTCAACCCCACCGATTGTGCCTTCCTGCCCAATGGCGACCTGCTGGTGCTCGAACGGGGCGTGTCGCTGTTCGCCTTCGTCATGAATCTGCGCCTTGTGCCGGCGGCGGAGGTCCGGCCGGGCCGGCTCATGGAGGGGCAATTGCTGCTCTCGGCCCAAGGCGGCGAGATCGACAATATGGAAAGCCTGATGGTGCACCGCACCCCCGGCGGCGAAATGCGCATCCTCATCGGCTCGGACAATAATTTCAACGACTGGCAACGCAATTTGCTGCTGGAATTCGCCCTGCCGGAGTGAGGCCGGGGCGCCGCCCTTACGCCGCCATCGGCATGCGGCTCAGCACCAGATCGCGGATGGTCTTGTAGGGCGCGAGCATCAGCACGGCCATGACCAGCTTCACCAGGAAGTCCCCCAGCGCCAGCGACTGCCAGAGTTCGACCTCGGTGCCGACGCCGAGCAGGGGCGCGGGGAAGGCCAGCGACGAATCCGGCATGCCGAACAGCGCGTCGATGCCGGCAAAGACCGGGGCCATGGCCAGCGAGAAGAAGATCATCGTGTCGAGCGCCGAGGACACCAGGGAAGAGATCATCGGCGCGTGCCACCAGGCGCTGTCGCGCAGGCGGTGGAAAATGGAGATGTCGAGCAGTTGCGCGACGAGGAAGGCCGATCCCGAGGCGATGGCGATGCGGGGCGTGGCCAGCCAGACCGAGAGCAGCACGGCGACGCAAAAGCCCGCCACGACGACCAGGCGCGCCCGGTGCGGGCCGAAGGCGCGGTTGGACAGATCGGTGACGAGGAAGGCCACTGGATAGGTGAAGGCGCCCCAGGTGAGGATGTCCCCGAGGTGGACGCCGCCCAGCGTCACGTCGACCGGAAACTGCACCAGGACATTGGAGGCGGCGACGGTAGCCACCATGGCCGCTACGGCCACCAGGAAGCGAGACAGCATTTGACCATCCTTCATGTGTCCGCGTCCCGGCAACAGACCGGTGCGGAAGACTTGCCGGAAACGCTGCCCGGCACGGGACCGCGTCTCCAAACAAAAACCGCGCGGAGCCAGGCTCCACGCGGCCAAGACTTTAGCAGGACAATCCTCAGACGGCGATGGCCGCGCGGATTTCCTTCTTGAGGCCCTGGGCCAGCGGGGAAAGCGTGGCGTCGTCCTGCTTGAGCAGGAAGGCATCGAGGCCGCCGCGATGTTCGACGGTGCGCAGTGCAGCGGTCGAAACGCGCAGCTTCACCGAGCGGTTCAGCGCGTCCGAGAGCAGCGTCACGTTGACGAGGTTGGGGAGAAAGCGGCGGCGGGTCCGGTTGAGAGCGTGGCTCACATTATTGCCCGTCATAACACCCTTGCCGGTAAGTTCGCAGCGCCGTGCCATGGTTTGTCCTAACTCGCGTAAAGGGGCCTGTCGCGGGGATCGAGCCCCGCAGCGGGCCTGAAGTGTCCTGAAATCTGGAGCGCTCTTTAGAGAAAATGGCCGCATCCGTCAAGCAGGACGCCCGCTCAAACGGGTGCGAGCGCCTTGCGCGGTAGGGGCGGCGGCGGCACGGTGGGGGATGAAGTGATTCGCCCCGCCCGGCCAGCGTCAACCGGCGGGCCATGCAGCCGAGAAGACCCAAGCCGTGATCCGTTCCGCCCTGGCCCTGCTTGCCGCCCTGGCTCCCCTTGCCGCCCAACCCGTTTCCGCCGCAGCGCTCGAGGCGCGCGCCAGCTATGTGCTGACCGTGGGCGGCATCAATGTGGCGCTGGTCGACGTCGATTTCGGCGATGACGGGCGGCGTTACGAGCTCGATCTTTCCGCTAATGTCACCGGGCTGGGCTCGGTGGTCGCCAGCGGCACCGCCACGGCCAGCGCCAGCGGTTCATCGGCGG
The DNA here is from genome assembly GCF_042648785.1 of Devosia honganensis. Classification (NCBI taxonomy): domain Bacteria; kingdom Pseudomonadati; phylum Pseudomonadota; class Alphaproteobacteria; order Hyphomicrobiales; family Devosiaceae; genus Devosia; species Devosia honganensis. The sequence continues at coordinate 878,176 of NZ_JBHRYD010000001.1, read as the reverse complement.
GGCGGGAATTGCAGCCGGACAGTTTTCGCCTCGAGACCCGGGCCAATGGCGAAAAGTTCAACGTCAATGTCGGCTATGCCGACCGCAATGTCAGCGTGTTCCAGGTCGAGCCGCCGGTCCTCGATTCCTATGACCGGGTGCCGCTGGAGCGCGCCCACCTGCACGGGGTGGGCGACTTCCTCTCGGCCTTCGTGCTCAAGGGCGGGGCGCTCGACCGGAGCCTCTGCCAGCGCACGCTCAATATTTTCACCGGCGTCGAGCGCTTCGATATCCGCATGGGTTTCCTCGATACTGATGAGGCCACTTCCCCGCGCACCGGCTATCAGGGGCCGGTGGTGGCCTGCTCGATCAGATACGAACCGGTATCGGGCCATTTCCAGAGCTCGGACATCACCCGCTATCTGGCAGAATCCAGCCGGATCATCATCTGGTACGCACCGCTGGGCCAGTCCGGCTATTTCATCCCCTATCGGGTGATGCTGGGCACCACGATGGGCGACCTGTCGATGGTGCTGACCGGCGCGCGCTCCTGAGCCGCAGTCCTCTTTTGGGACGGTCAAAAGGTTTTTTGCCAATTTCGCCCGGATAAAGGGCCAGAAATCCGCGCCCGGCCGGTTAACACCGCCCTGGCACAGGATTTTATCGGCGTAAGGGAGCGCTAGGAAAGGCGCTTTGGCCTCTGGAATTAACGGCCTATTACCCCGGTGAACGGCTTTTGCCCGTTCCGGCCCGGAATGCGGTGCCGCTTGTGGCTATTCTGGTTGCAGCCCACCAGGTCTGGTGGAGAACAAAGCCGGATTGGCGCCATCGCCCCGATTCTGCCCCTGTTCGTTCCGCATTTGTGCCGGAGTTTAACGCATGGCGCTTCCTGGAGCGGAATGTGTCCCGGATTGGTCCTCTCTCCTGCAACGCCGCAAAAGCGCTCGCGTCATATGGTTTTCGGAGGGCGACGGGAAAGGGTTGTGTGCCATGCCGGCACGTCAACAGACTTTTTCGTCAATAGGCCTCCCGGACACGCCTGCAAAGCCGGCAGTGCCCTGGTAAAAATGTAAAAAAATCTTTGCTTCGGATAGATTTACCTTCGATTTACACATGCGCTCCGGCGGCAAGAAATTAACCGAAACGCAATCAAGCTGAACGGGACCGGGGGATAAAGGCGGGCAATTGGGCCCTTGTCGGCGAGCGTGGGCGGAACGTGCCGGCGCGCCACCATATCTAGCCGTGAACAAAACCGGATTGGCCGATTCGCATCGATTCGGTTCCGTTTCGTTCTCTCTCCGTTCCGGACATTAACGTCCAGGGCGCAATGCGATCGATCCCGTCCTTTCACGGGACAAGTCCAAACGCCCCCTCGCAAGCCCGGGGCCAAGCGCCTACATTGCCCAGGATGACTTTTTCACCTTCCCATTCGGTCAAGGCCATTCTGGGGCCGACCAATACCGGCAAGACCTATTTCGCCATCGAAAGAATGCTGGCCCATCCTACCGGGATGATCGGCCTGCCGCTGCGCCTGCTGGCGCGCGAAGTCTATCAGCGCGTGGTCGAGCGGGTGGGGGAGCAGGCGGTGGCGCTGGTGACGGGCGAGGAACGCATCGTGCCGGCCAAGCCCCGCTACTGGGTAGCGACGGTGGAAGCCATGCCCATGGACATTCATGTCGACTGCGTGGCCGTGGACGAGATCCAGACCGCCATCGATTTCGACCGCGGCCACGTGTTCACCGACCGCATATTGGCGGCGCGGGGCCTGCAGGAGACGCTGCTGCTGGGTTCGGCGACCATGGCGGGCGTGGTGCGCCGGCTGGTCCCGCATGCCGAGATCATCGATCGGCCGCGCTTTTCGCAACTGACCTATGCCGGCTCCAGGAAGATTTCGCGGCAGCCGCCGCGCTCGGCCATCGTCGCCTTCTCGGCGCGCCAGGTCTACGCCATCGCCGAGCTGATCCGGCGCGAGCGGGGCGGGGCGGCGGTGGTGATGGGCGCGCTGAGCCCCCGCACCCGCAACGCCCAGGTCGACCTCTACCAAAATGGCGACGTCGACTTCCTAGTGGCTACCGACGCCATCGGCATGGGGCTCAATCTCGACATCCATCACGTGGCCTTTGCCGACGACACCAAGTTCGACGGGCGCCAGAGCCGGCCGCTGACCCCGGCCGAGCTGGGCCAGATCGCCGGCCGCGCCGGGCGGCACCGGCGCAACGGCACGTTCGGGGTGACGGGCGGCACGGAGGGGTTCGACGAGGAATTGGTGGTGGCGCTCGAAACCCATGATTTCGAGCCGGTCAAGGTCGTGCAGTGGCGCAATTCCGTGCTGGATTTCTCCTCGCTGATAGCGCTGCGGGATTCTCTCGAGGCGTCGCCGCAGGACCGGACCCTGACCCGGGTGCCGATCGCCACCGACCAGCAGGCGCTGGAATTTCTGGCCCGCAACGAGGCCGGAGCGCTGGCGCGCGGCCATGAAGCGGTCAAACTGCTTTGGGAATGTTGCCAGATTCCCGACTATCAGGGAATTTCGCCGGCGGCCCATGGCGAGATCGTCACCCGGATCTATTCGGATTTGAGACGAATTGGAGCGGTCAATGCCGATTGGATTGCCGAGCAGGTGCGGTTTTGCGACAATGCGGAGGGCGACATTGACACGCTCAGCAACCGCATAAGGCAGATTCGGACCTGGACCTTTGTCGCGAACCGCAAAAACTGGCTTGAAGACCCGGTCCATTGGCGCGAAAAGACGCGGGACATCGAAGACCGGCTCAGTGACGCCCTGCATGAAAAACTCACACAACGCTTCGTCGACCGGCGCACCAGCGTGCTGCTCCGCCACCTGAAAGACAAACGCATGGTATCTCCCGAAATCAACAGCCAAGGCGAGGTGCGGCTGGAAGGCCATCTGATCGGCACGCTCGAGGGCTTCCGCTTTTCCCTGGCGCGGAACGATGGCGAAGTGGACGCCAAGGGGTTGCGGGGCGCGGCCGACTCGGTCGTGGCGCCCGAGATCCGCAATCGCGCCGAGCGGCTGGCGGGTGCGCCCAATGAGGAATTTGTCCTGGCCACCGATGGCCGGCTGCGCTGGCGCGGCGAGGTGGTGGCGGAACTGGCCGAGGGCGACGCCCTCTACCGGCCCCGCATCATCATGCTGGCCGACGAGACGTTGACGGGGCCGGACCTGGAAAAGGTGCAGGACCGGCTTTCGCTCTGGCTGCGCCATCACATCAATACCGTGCTCGAACAGGTGATGGCGCTGGAGGCGCCGTCCGATGTCGAGGGCACGGCGCGGGGCCTCGCCTATCGGCTCTTCGAGCATCTGGGCCTGTTGCCGCGCGCGGTAGTGGCCGGGGAGGTCAAGGAGCTGGACCAGGAGGTGCGCGGACGATTGCGCAAGCTTGGGGTCAAGTTCGGCGCCTATCACATCTATGTGCCGCTTTCGCTCAAGCCGGCGCCGCGCGAATTGGCGCTGATCCTGTTCGCGCTGAAAAATGGCGGCGTGCGCCAGCCCGGCGTGACCGATATCCCTCATATCGTGCTGTCGGGCCGCACCTCCTTCCTGGTGGACCCGGAGGTCGATCCGCGTCTTTACGAAATCGCCGGCTTCAAGGTGGCGGGCAAGCGCGCGGTGCGCATCGATATCCTCGAGCGGCTGGCCGATATCATCCGGCCGCTGATCGCGCTCGATGCGAGCCGGCCCTATCAGGGCGAGCTGCCCATTGGCGCCGCCGACGGCAACGGCTTCCGCGTCACCGTGGAAATGACCAGCCTGCTGGGGTGTTCGGGCGAAGATTTCGCCTCCATCCTGACCTCCTTGGGCTATCGCGTGCGCCGGACGCCCAAGCCGCCGGCCGCCGTGGCTCCGGCCGAGGCTTCCGCCGCGACGTCGGCCATGGAAGAGGTGCTGGAGGAGAGCGCGGCCAGCATCGAGCCTGCCGACGAACTGGCCGAAACCGTTCAGGCGCCGCCGGCCGACATGCCGGTCGAGGCCGCCCCCGAAAGCGTTCCGGTCGAGGCCGCCCCCGAAAGCGTTCCGGCCGAGGTGGCGGATACCGGTGAAGCGCCCGCCGAAGCGGCCGAGGCCGAGCCGGAATTCGACGAGGTCTGGTTTCCCGGCGGGCGCCGGCACGACAGCCGGCCGCGCCGCGAGGGCGATGTCGAGGGCCGGCAGGGACGCCGCAGCGAGAGGCCGCGCCATCGCGGTCCGCGCCGTCCCGAGGGCGAGGAGCGTCCGCAGGCCGGCCAGGCGGCCAATGGCAAGGGGCGCGAGGAGGAGCGGCGCAACAAGCGGCCCGAAAAGAATGCGCGCCAAGATCGCCGTCCGCCGCGCGAGGACCGCAAGCCCGCTTTCGATCCGGACAGCCCCTTTGCCGCCCTTGCCGCATTGCGCGGCAAGACCGAGTAGGGTTTGACCGGGCCGGCCGCCAGCCCGCTCCGCAAGGAGCGGCTCGACCGGTTCCTGTTCTTTTCGCGCGCCGTCAAGTCGCGCACCCTGGCTCAGAAGATCATCGAGACCGGCGCCGTCCGCGTCAATTCGGAGAAGACGGACCGGTCCGACTACAAGATCGGGGCGGGCGACGTGCTGACCATGTCGATCCACGGGCGGATCCTGGTCTGGCGCATCCTCGATCCGGGGACGCGGCGCGGTCCGGCCAGCGAGGCGCAGGGGCTCTACGAGGATTTGTCGCCGCCCGCGCCGCCGCGGGCGGAGCGATCCGCTTATGAGATGGCCATTGCCGAGCGGCCGGCCGGGGCAGGACGCCCGACCAAGAAGCAGCGGCGCGAGACCGACCGCTTGCGGGACGGGGACCCGGATTGAAACCGCCTCGCCCACCGCCGGCAGGAGTCCGGCTTGCGCCATCGCTGCGCCAAACCGTCCTGCTCCATGCCCTTGCGGCGGGGTGGAAAACGGTTTAGCACCGGACCCGTTGAGACCGGCTCCAGCCTGCCCCCCGAGGGCTGGGGCATTCATCGCGGGAACGCCTGCCAAGATGACCTATATCGTCACCGACAATTGTATCGTCTGCAAATATACCGACTGCGTGGAAGTGTGTCCGGTGGACTGTTTCTACGAAGGCGAGAACATGCTGGTGATCCATCCGGACGAGTGCATCGATTGTGGCGTGTGCGAGCCCGAATGCCCGGCCGAGGCGATCAAGCCCGATACCGAAAGCGGGCTGGACGACTGGCTGGATTTGAACCGGAAGTTCGCGTCGATCTGGCCCAATCTCACCGAACGCCGCGATCCCATGCCCGGGGCGCAGGAGCGCGACGGGGAAACTGGGAAGCTGGAGAAATATTTCTCCGAAGCGCCGGGCGAGGGCGACTGAGCCGGGTCCGTCGCTAGCACTTTCCGGGCGCCCGGAAGCAGTTCGCCCTGTCCGCGTCACATTGTGGCGGCGGGCCGGAAGTGTTCGCGCGGGCCTTTGATTCGGAAACTTTGATTCTGCTGAAATTTTGTGCTATGGTCCTTCCATATGCAGTTGAGCCCGTCACCCCAGCCGTGCCGCAAGGCACGATTTTTTTGACATCACATCGAAAGCTGTTTGCCGTTCCGGACAAAGCGGACCCGGGACGGGCATGGGGCTTTACTGCGCATGAGCGCCCGGGTCGGGCGCGCAACGAGTAGGAATGGCAGGTCCTTGCCGCAAGGAACCGGCCATTTGGGGCGTCAACAAGGAGTTCCAGCATATGGTAGCCAAGAAGCAGCAGCAGCGGCTCGGGTTCAAGACGGGCGAATATGTCGTCTATCCCGCCCATGGCGTCGGCGTGATCGTCGCTATCGAGGAGCAGGAAGTCGCTGGTCTTACTCTTGAGCTGTTCGTCATCAGCTTCGAGCAGGACAAGCTGACCCTCCGCGTTCCCGTGGCCAAGGTCAAGTCCGTCGGCATGCGCAAGCTGGCCGAGGACGACGAGGTCAAGAAGGCCCTGGAGACGGTGACCGGCCGCGCCCGCGTCAAGCGCACCATGTGGTCGCGCCGCGCCCAGGAATATGAGGCCAAGATCAATTCGGGCGATCTGATCGCCATTTCCGAGGTGGTCCGCGATCTCTACCGTTCCGAGGAGCAGCCCGAGCAGTCCTATTCGGAGCGCCAGCTCTTCGAGCAGGCCATGGACCGCATGAGCCGCGAGATCGCGTCGGTCAAGAAGCTGACGCTGACCGAGGCCGTGCAGCTCATCGAAAAGCAGCTCGCCAAGAGCCCGCGCCGCTCCAAGGCCGATGCGGCCGAAGCCGAAAGCGACGAGGAAGCGGCGTAAGCGGCTTTCGCGTCGAAATGATGAACGGGCCGGTGGCGACGCCGGCCCGTTTTTTATGGTCACGCCAATGTGAGCGTGACAGCCTGCTGTCGATCTGCTGAGCAGGATGGGCGGAGCCGGGGCCTGTCATGTCGAACCATCTTTTTCTTCTCGTCGCCATCATTGCCGAAGTGATCGCCACCAGCGCCCTCAAGGCGTCGGAGGGATTTTCGCGGCTCGGCCCTTCGGTCCTGGTGATCGTGGGCTATGGTGTGGCGTTTTATTGCCTGTCGCTAACCTTGCGCACCATTCCCGTCGGCGTCGCCTACGCCATCTGGTCGGGCGCCGGCATCGTGCTGGTGTCGCTGATCGGCTTTGCGCTTTACGGGCAGAAGCTGGATGTCTGGGCGCTGACGGGGATCGGCCTCATCGTTGCCGGGGTGCTGGTGATCAACCTGCTGTCGAAATCGGCGGGTCATTGACGACCGCCATCGCCGGACGCGCTCAGCCCTTTTTGAGAATATCCTTCATGCTGACCGTGGCGCTGCCGGGCCGCAGGGGCTTTTGCTGGCTCTCATGGGGTGCCCAGCCGGCGATCCAGACGATTTCGAGCGTGGCGCGGACCCGGCCGTCCGGATCGGCGTCGCGCGCCGCATAAGCCTCGGCCGCGGCCGTGAGCAGGGTGCGGGTGGTGAAGCGCCTCGGGCGGTCGGCGAGCGGATTGGCGGCACCCAGCGCCTTGAGATCCGCCATCAGCGCGAAGGGGCTCGCATAGCGCACGATATGGGTTTCGACATCGGCGACCGGCAGGGCGAAGCCGGCCCGCTGCAGCAGGGCGCCGGCATCGCGCACCTGCGTCATCGGTGCCACGCGGGCCGAGGCCCCCCCCGATATCTGCATGTCGGCGGCAAGGAAGGCCTCGCGCAATTCGGTCAGGCTTTCCCCCCCGACAAAGGCCGCCATCAGCAGGCCGTCCGGCTTCAGCATGCGCCGCAGCCGCGCCAGATGGCCGGGCACGTCATTGACCGCCTGCAGATGCAGCAGCGAGACGATGAGATCCCGATCGCCTTCGGGCAGGGCCGGGAAATCGCTGCCGGAAAACGCTTCCACCCGTTCCGCCTCTACCGATCCGGCTCCGGTGACCAGGGTTCGGGGCAGCGTCGCCGCGTCCGGCCCGATCAGCAGGGCGTCGGAAAAGGCGCGCATATGGGCGCCGAGCCGGTCGCCGAGATCGTCGATGACCAGATCGCGCACGAAATTGCCGCCGTCGCGGCGACGGGCCAGGTTGCGGGCGATCCGGGTCGGATCGAAGATCTGGGGCAGGGCGGACATTGAAGGCTTTCGCCGGGGCCGGGACGGAGGCAATATGCCCTTATGAACAGCGGGGTGGAGGAAGTCAAAGCCGGCATGACACTGGCGCGCCTGGGGCGGGCGCTCGGGCGGCTGGGAATTTTCGCGCTCGACCAGCTCTATCCGCCCGGCTGCGCCGCCTGCAACGCGCCGTTGTCCGCCGAGGACGGTTTGTGCGCCTCCTGCTTCGCAGCGCTGCGGCCCATCAGTGCGCCGCTTTGTCCGGTGCTGGGCATCCCCTTCGACGTCGATCCGGGGCCGGGCGCGGTTTCGGCCGAGGCCTCGGCGGCGCCACCGCCCTTCGCCCGTTTGCGGGCGGCGGTGGCCTATGGTCCGGTGGCCGGGGCGCTGGTGGGGCGGCTCAAATATGGCGACCGGCCGGAGTTGGCGCGGTTCTGCGTGCGCATGATGGCGGCGGCGGGACGGGAGTTCTGGGACGCAGCTCCGGTCCTGGTGCCGGTGCCGCTGCATGCCAGCCGGCAGCGGCTGCGCCGCTACAACCAGGCCATGCTCCTCGCGCGCGAGCTGGGCCGGCTGACCGGGCTGCGCGTCGATCCGCATCTGGTCCGGCGGCACCGCCGCACGCGCCAGCAGGTGGGGCTGTCGGGAGAAGGGCGCCTGCGCAATGTGCGGGGGGCGTTTTCGCTGCATCCGCGTGCGCTCGAGCGCCTGGGCGGGCGGCCGGTCCTTTTGGTGGATGATGTCTATACGACCGGAGCCACGGTGAAGGCAGTGGCGCGTGTCCTGGGGCGCGGCGGCATCGCGGCCCCGGACGTGCTGACCTTCGCCCGCGTTGTCATCGGCGAGGATCTGCCCATATAAGGGCCAACCGCTTCTGTGGAGCCCTGCCGATGGCCAATGTTGAAATCTATACCACCCCCACCTGCCCCTATTGCCATGCCGCCAAGGCGCTGCTGGCCGACAAGGGCGCGGCTTATACCGAGATCAGCGTCGTCGATCCGGTCCTGCGCGAAGCGATGACGGCGCGCGCCCATGGCCGCCGCACGGTGCCGCAGATCTTTGTGGGCGACGTGCATGTGGGCGGCTATGACGACATGGCCGCCCTCGACCGGCAGGGCGGGCTCGATCCGCTGCTGGCCGGCTGATTGCGGGATCGCTGCATGAAGGTCGCCGCCATCCAGATGTGTTCGGGGCTCGATCCCGAGGCCAATCTCGCCGCGCTGGAGCCGCTGCTTTCCGCGGCGGCGGAACAGGGCGCGCGCTATGCGCTTACCCCGGAAGTGACGACCATCTTCCCCGAAAGCCGTGAGCAATTGCGCGCCGTCGCGGCGCCGTTCGAGCGTCATCCGCAACTGGCCCGGATCGCAGAACTGGCGCGGCTGCATAACATGTTCGTGCATGTCGGCTCGCTGCCGGTGCCGCTCGCGGACGGGCGCTTCGCCAATCGCTCCGTGCTGTTCGGGCCGGACGGGGCGCAAGCGGCCTTCTACGACAAGATACATCTGTTCGATGCCGATATCGCCGGCCTCGACGCCTATCGCGAGAGCGCCACCTACCGGGCCGGCGAGCGGGCGGTCACGGCGAAGCTGGACGATTTCACCCTCGGCTTTTCCATCTGCTACGATATGCGCTTTCCGCGCCTTTACAACAGCCTCGCCAATGCGGGCGCGGACCTCCTCGCGGTGCCGGCGGCTTTCACCGTGCCGACCGGAAAGGCGCATTGGCATGTGCTGTTGCGCGCCCGCGCCATCGAGACCGGCTCCTATGTGATCGCGGCGGCGCAGGGCGGGCGCCATCCCAATGGCCGGGCGACCTACGGACACTCGCTGGTGATCGATCCCTGGGGCCGGGTGATCGCCGAACTCGAGCACGACCGGCCCGGCGTGTTGGTGGCCGAGCTCGATCCGGAAGCGGTTCGCGAGGCGCGCCGCCGGGTTCCCGCCCTGGCCAATGCGGCGGAGTTCGCGCCGCCGGCTTTGCAGGGCTGACATTGGTGCCTATATGAGCGAAGACGGAGCGATGGGCCCGTCACGCATGAGACGACGAGAACAGTGATCCAGTATTCGCTTCAATGCTCGAAGGGACACCGCTTCGACGCCTGGTTCAAAAATGCCGCCGCCTATGACGAGCAGCAGGCGCGGGGTATCGTGACTTGCGCCCAATGCGGCGATGCCGAGGTGGCGAAGGCGCCAATGGCCCCCAATGTCGCGCGCACCGACACTCGGCGCGTGCCGCTCTCCGCGGCCCATCCCGACGCCGCCAGGATGCGCGAAATGCTGCGTCTCTACCGCCGCAAGGTAATGGAGGAAGCCGACTATGTGGGCGACCGCTTTGCCGAGGAGGCGCGCAAGATCCATTTCGAGGAAGTGGAAGCGCGCGGCATCTATGGCGAAGCGACGCGCGACGAGGTCGCGGGCCTGCTCGATGACGGCATCGACTTCCTGCCCCTGCCCGATATCGGCGAGGACAACTGATCCCGGCTCAGTTAGATCGCCCTGGTGACGGCAGGCTTTGCCGGCTCGTAGTGGCCCGAAAACGGCACTATGCCACGTGTAGATTTTTTTAGGCCGCGAGAGATCAGGCCGGGCAATGCGATAGTAACTTCATCCCGCCAGAAACGCTGCAACATGGCAAGGACAGGTTCGTTCTTTTCGATATTTTTATAGACCGGTTTACGATGTGGCTCGATGTCGGAGTCACTATTTCCTTGTGAGAACGGGAAACGATCTTGCTGCGCGACAGGTGCCGGGATGAGCTGGAGTGTTTTGATTCCGGTGGCATCAGGGAAGCGTCGCCAAAGGGCGCGGTCGGCAATAATGCCCAGCATTTTTGGAGTGTCGAGGTAAATCTGGGCGGCCTTACGGTTGATTACATATCCGGCTGTTCCCCAAGTGTATCCATGCATGGTATGCGCGGCATATCGGCCGAAATGGGCGCGGGCAGTAACACCAAAATGACAGCGGTCCAGGAAGGTTTCGATACGGAGCAAGTCGCACTTCATCCCAGAGGCGTCTATTGTATTGATCAGCTCTGGCAAGTCATCCGCGACGATAGCGTCATCTTCGAAAATGACAGCGAAATCGGCCTTTGTGGTTAGAAAAGTCTGCAAGGCACGTTTGTGGCTGAGGTTGCAGCACAACTCAAGGTCTATGATGGGATCGGGAGTTTGAAAAGACCGCTTGCAGAATTGTCTCTGCTCTTGCGTCAATTCAGCGGGTTCAACTGCGGGTATGCGAGTAGCGCATAGTGCCAGCTTCTCCAATTGCCTTTCCATCTGTATTCGACGATCGGTCCGCTTATTTAAATTGATATAGTATAAATGTATTATGGCTAAACGGATGGAGACAGGAGAGGACGATCCCAGTAGCAGGGCGGCGGGAGCACCGGGGCCCGTTAAGAAGGCGGCATGACGCCGCCTTTTCGCTTGGACGGATGATCAGTCGTCCAGCCGGCTCAGGTCGCGCACGGCCCCGGTGGCGGCGGAGGTGACGAAGGCGGCGTAGGCCTTGAGGGCGGTGCTCACCTTGCGCTTGCGCGGTTCGGCCGGCTTCCAGCCCAGCTCGTCCTGCGCGGCGCGGCGCTGCTGCAGTTCCGCCTCGCTCACCAGTACGTTGATGGTGCGGTTGGGAATGTCGATCTCGATGATGTCGCCTTCGCGCACGAGGCCGATGGCGCCGCCTTCGGCGGCTTCGGGCGAGACGTGACCGATGGAGAGGCCCGAGGTTCCGCCCGAGAACCGGCCATCGGTCAGCAGGGCGCAGTCGGCCCCCAGCCCCTTCGACTTCAGATAGCTGGTGGGATAGAGCATTTCCTGCATGCCGGGGCCGCCGCGCGGCCCTTCATAGCGGATGACGACCACGTCGCCCTTCTTGACTTGGTTGGACAGGATGGCCTTGACGGTGGCGTCCTGGCTTTCGAAGACGCGGGCCGGGCCGGTGAATTTGAGGATCGATTCGTCGACGCCCGCCGTCTTCACGATGCAGCCATCGAGCGCGATATTGCCCTTGAGCACGGCCAGCCCGCCATCCTTGGAGAAGGGGGTCTCGGGCGAGCGGATGGCACCGCCGGCGCGGTCGGTGTCCAGTTCCTTCCAGCGGTTGGACTGGGAAAAGGCCTGGGTGGTGCGCACGCCGCCGGGGGCGGCCATGTAGAATTGCCGCACGCTTTCGGCATTGGTGCGGGTAATGTCCCATTTGTCGATGGCGTCGCCCATGGTGGCCGAATGCACGGTGGGCTCGACGCGGTTGATCAGCCGTGCCCGGTCGAGCTGACCCAGAATCGACATGATGCCGCCGGCGCGGTGCACGTCCTCGACATGGACATCGGCCTTGGCCGGCGCGACCTTGCACAGCACCGGCACCCGGCGGCTGAGCGCATCGATATCGTCCATGGTGAAATCGACCTCGCCTTCATGGGCGGCGGCCAGGATATGCAACACGGTATTGGTCGAGCCGCCCATGGCGATGTCGAGCGCCATGGCGTTCTCGAAGGCGGCCTTGGTGGCGATGGACCGCGGCAGCACGGAGGCGTCGTCCTGCTCGTAATAGCGGCGGGCCAGGTCGACGATCAGGTGGCCGGCTTCCTGGAACAGGCGCTTGCGGTCCGAATGGGTGGCGAGCGTGGTGCCGTTGCCGGGCAGGCTGAGCCCCAGCGCCTCGGTGAGGCAGTTCATCGAATTGGCGGTGAACATGCCCGAGCAGGAGCCGCAGGTGGGGCAGGCGTTCTGCTCGACCAGCTCCACTTCCTCGTCCGTATAGCCATCGTCGGCAGCCATCACCATGGCGTCGACCAGGTCGAGCGCCTGCATCTGGCCCTTGACCATGGCCTTGCCCGCTTCCATCGGGCCGCCGGAGACGAAGACCACCGGGATGTTGATGCGCATGGCGGCGTTCAGCATGCCGGGCGTGATCTTGTCGCAATTGGAGATGCACACCATGGCGTCGGCGCAATGGGCGTTCACCATGTATTCGACCGAGTCGGCGATGATGTCGCGGCTGGGCAGCGAATAGAGCATGCCGTCATGGCCCATGGCGATGCCGTCATCCACGGCGATGGTGTTGAATTCCTTGGCGACGCCGCCGGCCGTCTCGATCTCGCGGGCCACCAGTTGGCCGAGATCCTTGAGATGCACATGGCCGGGCACGAACTGGGTGAAGGAATTGACCACGGCGATGATGGGCTTGCCGAAATCGCTGTCCTTCATGCCGGTGGCGCGCCACAGGCCACGCGCGCCGGCCATGTTGCGGCCATGGGTGGTGGTACGGGAACGGTAGGCAGGCATCAGATTCTATCCTCGAAACGCCGGTGGGGCCGGTCTTTTGTGTGCGCCCTTCATTAGACGCATTCCAGCGGGGCGGCAACATAAATCAGTACCGTACCGTACGGTACGGCGTGTGAGCGACTGCACTGAACTGCGGCTGTCCTGCGGCGGCGTCAGAACTTGTAGCGGATGCCCAGCGTCACGGCATTGGAGCCATCGATATGGGCGAGGGTGCCGAAGCCGCCGGAGCGATGCTGAATCCGCCCGAAGGCTTCCCATTCGGGCATGGCGTTGTGCGAGACGGCGATTTCGGGAGCGAGATAGAACAAGAGGGCGGCGCTTTCCCCGGCGTCTTCGGTGCGCGTCGTTTCTACCCCGATGGTGTCGGTGACCACGGAAAGCCCGGCGGTGACGGCAGGGGTGATGTTGAAATCGCCCATTTCGAACCGGGTGAGCCGCGCGACGGCGCCACCCCATGCCTCTGCCGATAGCGGGCTGCCCAGGCGCAGACCCAGCCCCGCCTCGAGCCCGAGCTGGAAGCTGCCATAGGAATAGAGGAATTTCTGATAGCCGGCGCCGGCGAAGAAATTGGTCTCGTAATGGTCCTGCCAGACGAAGAAGACATCGCTGAAATAACCATTGGTAAAGGGGCCGCCGAAGACGAAGACGTTCTCGTCGTGGCCGGTGTCCGGCGATTGTGCGGCCGCTGGTGCGATGGTGATCAGGCAGAGGGCGAGAACAGGCAGGATCCGGGTCATTTTTCCGCTCGTTTCCGGACAGAATGCCCGGCCCCCTGATTTGGTTCGCCGCTCATTCCCCTATTGTTATGGTTACCGGTCCGTTAACGAAGCCGCCCGGCGGGGCAATCGTGATCGGGGACGCGGCCGCGGAATCTCGAGGGAACGGGCGCTGCGCCTATGGCGTTTGGTCCATGAAATCCAAGGAGGACGAGATGGACGCCATTCCCGCCACGATCCACGAAGGCATGACTGTCTATGACAGCGCCATGCAGGTCATCGGCACGGTGGAAACCTTCCGCGGCACCGACGAGGCCCCTGGCCGGCCGGAAGTCGACGCCGCCGGTGTCAGCCCGGTGCTCGAGGAAAGGCGGAACGACCTGGTCGGCATTCTGGCCGAGGTTTTCCGCCCCGACGACGAATTGCCGCGCGAAATGCAGGAAAAGGCGTTGCGTGAGGGCTTTGTCCGTCTCGACGCCGACGGGTTGTTCGCCGCGGACCGCTATATCTTCCCCCAGCATATCGATCGGGTGGAAGGCGGCCGCCTGGTGCTGTCAGTACGCCGCGAGGACCTGCTCAAGGCATAGGGACAAGCGCCCGCTCCCTCACGCGGGACGAGCGGCCAGCACCATATAGTTGACCCCCATATCGGGCGAGGCGCGCCATTCGTCGGCGAGCGGATTGAAGCTCACTCCGGTCTGGTCGAGGACGGTGAGGCCGTTGCGCTGCAAGAGCGCGCGGATTTCCTCGGGGGTGAGGAATTTCTTCCAGTCATGGGTGCCGCGCGGCAGCCAGCGCAACACATATTCGGCCCCGATCACGGCCAGCGCCCAGGCCCGCGCGGTGCGGTTGAGCGTGGCGGTGAACATCAGCCCGCCCGGCGCCACGAGGTCGGCGCAGCTCTTCATGTAGAGCGGTACGTTGTCGACATGCTCGACCACTTCCATGTTGAGCACGACGTCGAAGCGTTCCCCCGCCACCACCAGCGCCTCGCTGGTGGTGGCGCGATAGTCGATATCGAGCCCGGATTGCCCGGCATGGGTGCGGGCGATGCCGATATTGCGCTCCGCCGCATCGATCCCGGTGACGCTCGCGCCCAGCCGCGTCAGCGGCTCGCAGAGCAATCCGCCGCCGCATCCCACATCGAGAACGCGCAGGCCTTCGAAGGGCCGGATCGCATTGGCATCGCGGGTGAAATGGCGCGCCATGTGGTCGCGGATATAGCGCAGGCGCACCGGGTTGAACTTGTGCAGCGGCTTGAACTTGCCGGCCGGGTCCCACCATTCCTCGGCCATGGCGGCGAACTTGGCGATCTCGGCGTCGTTGACGGTGGTCTGGGTCATGGCGGGCTCCGTTCCGTTTTATATGACCCGGCGGAAGGGGGGCGGGCAAGTCATTGGCGGTTGCTGGCACAAGGGGACACGGTGGCTTTCACACATTGAGGATGCTCGAGACGCTTGCATTGCCGGCAAGCTCAAATGGCAACCTGGGTTCCGATCTCCACCACTCGTCCGGTTGGGATTCGGAAATACGCGGTAGCATCGGCAGCGCTCCGGGCCAGCATGATGAACAGCCGATCCTGCCAGGTCGGCATGGCGGAACTGGCGGAAGGCTTCAGCGAGCGCCGAGAGAGGAAGAAGGACGTGGTCATGATGTCGAACTTCCATCCCTGCCTGCGGCAAATGGCCAGTGCTATGGGGATGTTCGGATGCTCCTTGAAGCCGAATCTCAGCCGCACCCGCATGAAGTGGTCGTTGAGCCTCTCAATGCTGACCCGTTCGCTGTCGGGCACGGTCGGCTCCTGCGCAGTGATGACGGAGAGCACCACGTTCTGCCGGTGCAAGACCTTGTAGTGCTTCAAGCTATGCATCAGCGCCGTTGGCGTGCTTGAGGGGTCGCCGGTCAGGAATACTGCGGTTCCGTCAACCAGATGCGGCGGCTTCCGGGCCAAATTGTCCACCAGAAAGTCGAGAGGAATTTCGTTTTTGCGGGTCTTGTCAAAGAGCAGTTGCGAGCCGCGCACCCAGGTCCACATTACGATGACGACGGCCAGGGAGACGGCCAGCGATGCCCAGCCGCCATCGAATATCTTTACGATGTTGGACAGGAAGAAGCCGATATCGATAAAGCCGAACAGGGCCGAAAGTGCAATCGCACCCGCCAGCGGCCATTTCCAGATGCGCCTCATGACGATGTAGAGCAGCATGCTCGTCATCAGCATGTTTCCCGTGACGGCAATCCCGTAGGCTGCTGCGAGCTTGCCGGATTCGCCGAAGCCGATGACGAGCAGACCCACAACGATGGCGAGCAGCAGGTTCACGCGCGACAGGTAGAT
Source organism: Devosia honganensis (assembly GCF_042648785.1). Taxonomy (NCBI): domain Bacteria; kingdom Pseudomonadati; phylum Pseudomonadota; class Alphaproteobacteria; order Hyphomicrobiales; family Devosiaceae; genus Devosia; species Devosia honganensis. Next base: position 862,314 of record NZ_JBHRYD010000001.1, on the reverse strand, counting down.
CTGGCCGGGCTGCGTCTCGGAGGTGTGCATGACCGTCTGGCGCGGCAGCATGTTGAGCTGCATGGCCTGGCGGGTCAGCGAGAACGCTCCGGAAATTACCGCCTGGCTGGCGATTACCGTCGCTGCGGTTGCCAGCACGACCATGGGTATCAGTGCCCAGCCGGGGTTCATCTGGAAGAACGGATGATCGACCTTGCCCTCATGGGTGAGGACAAAGGCGCCTTGCCCCGCATAGTTGAGCAGCAGGCAGGGAAAGACGATCGACAGCCAGGCGAGCACGATCGGCCGGCGGCCAAAATGGCCGAGATCTGCATAGAGAGCTTCCGCTCCGGTGACTGCAAGGAAGATCGCACCCACGGTAACGAATGCGACCTCCGGCCGGCTGGTTAGGAGATGAACGGCGTAATAGGGGTTTACCGCGAGCAATATCTCTGGACCGTCGAAGATGTGCACAAGGCCGGACAGGCCGATCGCAAGGAACCAGACCAGCGTTACGGGACCGAACACGATACCGACGCCGCCCGTGCCGAAACGCTGGATGGCGAAGAGTGTGGCGAGAACAGCGAGCGTGATCGGCACGACATATGGGTCTAAGGCAGGCGTCACCACCTTCATGCCCTCGACTGCAGATAGCACTGAAATCGCCGGGGTGATAACCGCATCGCCATAGAACAGCGCCGCACCAAGCATGCCCACCACCAGAACCGGACCTGGCCGGTCCCGCATCGCGCCGCGCGCCAAGGCCATCAGGGACAGTGTGCCGCCCTCGCCGCGGTTATCTGCTCGGAGTACGAAGCAGATATATTTGATCGTGACGATAATGGTGAGCGCCCAGATGATCAGCGAGAGGACACCCAGGACTTCCCCGCGGGAAGCGGCCTCGCCGCCTGAGGACGCGATCAGCGCTTCTCGAAAAGCGTAGATTGGGCTGGTACCGATATCGCCGTAGACCACGCCCAAAGCCGCCAGCATCAGGACTTTGGTATTCTGGACGGGCGCTCCGCCCTCGGCGCCAGACGGCGGAGTGCCCTCGGCCCGCAGGCCGGAATTCATGGGAGCCATGAAAGCCACTCTAGAAAATGGGGCGCCCTCATACGCCTGCAGCAATGCATTGGCAATAGCTGCCTTGTTTCCGAGGAGAGGTTTATGAGGACACCAGAATGGCTTTCGAAGCCATCGTATTTCCATAGATGGCCGAACTTGTCGTTTGGCTTCCTCGTCTGGCTCTCCGCATGGCCATTTGGCCTCGTTTGTGCCGTGAGCAAGTCACCCCCATTGATTGCGCCCCGCCTTTGTGGCATTTCCCGCGCAATGTCAGCGTACCGCCGGGTTCGGCGGAGCAGCGGGGAAGCAAGTGGCCCGTATCGTCGTCAAGTTCGGTGGCACCTCCGTCGCCAATGTCGAGCGCATCCGCCAGGCCGCGCGCCATATCAAGCGCGAGGTGGAGGCGGGCAATGAGGTCGCCGTCGTGGTTTCGGCCATGTCGGGCAAGACCAACGAACTGATCGGCTGGGTCAACGAGGCCAGCGCCCTGCACGATGCGCGCGAATATGACGCCGTAGTCGCCTCGGGCGAGCAGGTGACGGCGGGGCTGATGGCCATCGCGCTCAGCCAGATGGGCGTGCAGGCGCGCTCCTATGCCGGCTGGCAGGTGCCGATCCGCACCGACGATTCACACGGGGCGGCACGGATCGCCGAGATCGATCCCACCGAGCTCGACAGCCGGATGAAGACCGGTTGGGTGCCGGTGATCACCGGGTTTCAGGGCATTTCCCCGCATAATCGGATCACCACGCTGGGGCGCGGCGGTTCGGACACTTCGGCCGTGGCCGTGGCGGCCGCGGTGGGGGCGGATCGCTGCGACATCTATACCGATGTCGACGGGGTCTACACCACCGATCCGCGCATCGTGCCCAGGGCGCAGCGCATGACCAAGATTTCCTTCGAGGAAATGCTGGAAATGGCCTCGCTGGGCGCCAAGGTGCTGATGATCCGCGCGGTGGAGATGGCCATGGCTCACAAGGTGCGCCTGACCGTGCGCTCCAGCTTCGATGACCCGGACGCGCCCCAGATCGCGCCCGATGGCACGCCCGGCGTCCCGGGCACGCTCGTTTGCGATGAGGATGAGATCATGGAAAAGCAGATCGTTTCGGGCGTGACGCTCGCCAAGGCAGAAGCCAAGATCACCCTGCGCGGCGTCAAGGACAAGCCGGGCGTCGCCGCCGCCATTTTCGGCCGGCTGGCCGATGAGGGCATCGTGGTCGACATGATCGTGCAGAACGTCGCCGATGACGGCGCCACCACCGACATCACCTTCACCGTGCCCGACAGCGAATACGACCGCGCGGTCAAGGCGCTGGAGGACAATGGCGGGCGCTTCGAATATGCGCGGCTCAGCGGCTCGAAGGGCGGCGCCAAGGTTTCGGTGGTGGGCGTGGGCATGCGCAGCCATGCGGGCGTCGCCTCCTCCATGTTCAAGGCGCTGGCCGACAAGGGCATCAATATCCAGCTCATCACCACCTCGGAAATCAAGACCTCGGTTCTGATCGAAGAGGAATATGCCGAGCTTGCGGTTCGTTCGCTGCACACCTATTACGGTCTGGACAGACGGGACGCGTGATCCGCCTCCGGGGAGGCCGGGCAGCGTCCTTCCGGACAAGGGGGGCGGCTTTGCGGGCCGCCTTGGCGAGGCGATGGTCACCACCATAGGCGGCCCAAGGGTGCTGCTGCGGCAATTGCGCGAGACGATGGCGGAGCCGCTGGCTTCGCAGGATCGGCTCGACAAGATCGTCAATCTCATCGCCGACAACATGCGGGCCGAGGTGTGCTCGTTCTACGTGCTGCGCGACGATGGCGCGCTGGAGCTGTTCGCCACCCACGGCCTCAAGGCCGAATCGGTGCACATGACCACGCTGCGGCTCGGCGAGGGGCTGGTGGGTCTCATCGCCGCCGAGGCCGAGCCGTTGAGCCTCGATGACGCCACCTCCCATCCGGCCTTCGCCTATCGCCCCGAAACGGGCGAGGAGAAATACAATTCCTTCCTGGGCGTGCCGGTGCTGCGGGCCGGGCAGACGCTGGGGGTGCTGGTGGTGCAGAACGCCGACCGGCGCCATTACGGCGAGGACGAGACCGAGGCCATGCTGACCACGGCCACGATCCTGGCCGAGATGATCGCGACGTCCGATTTCATCAATCTGATCAAGCCGGGCTCGGATATCGACCTGCGGCGGCCGCGCATGTTCAGCGGCGTCAGCTTCACCGACGGCATCGCGCTGGGCACGGTGGTGTTGCACGATCCGCGCGTGGTGGTGAGCAATTTCATCGCCGAGGACACGGAAGCCGAAAAGCAGCGGCTCGACGCGGCGCTTGCCTCCATGCGCGTTTCCATCGACGCCATGCTCGATCACGGCGACATGCAGCCCACCTCCGACCATCGCGAGATCCTCGAGACCTATCGCATGTTCGCCAATGACCGGGGCTGGGTGAAGCGGCTGACCGAGGCGATCGACAACGGGCTGACCGCCGAGGCGGCGGTAGAGCGGGTGCAGAACGACACCCGCGCCCGCATGATGCGCCAGACCGACCCTTATATCCGCGACCGGCTGCACGATCTGGACGATCTGGCCAACCGGCTGTTGCGGGTTCTGACCAATGCCAGCCAGCCCGCGCATCGCGAACTGCCCGACAACGCCATATTGGTGGCGCGCAATATGGGGCCGGCCGAACTGCTCGAATATGACCGCAAGAAGCTGCGCGGCGTGGTGCTCGAGGAGGGCGGCACCACGGCCCATGTCGCCATCGTGGCGCGTTCGCTGGGCATCGTGGCGGTGGGGCAGGCGCAATCCATCGTCTCGATGAGCGAGACGGGCGACGACATCATCATCGACGGGGTCGCCGGACAGGTGCATTTGCGGCCCACCAAGGACGTCGAGCAGACCTATGTGGACAAGGTGCGCGTCAGCGCCCGGCGCCGGGCGCATTATGCCGCGCTCAAGAGCCGGCCCAGCGTGACCCGGGACGGGATCGCGATCACCCTGCTGCACAATTCGGGACTGGTGGCCGACCTGCCCATGCTCGATGATACCGGGGCCGAGGGGGTGGGGCTCTTCCGGACCGAGCTGCAATTCATGATCGCCAGCCGCCTGCCGCGCCTGTCCGAACAGGTAGAGCTCTACGCCGAGGCGATGGAAATCGCCGGCGACAGGCCGGTGGTGTTCCGCCTGCTCGATATCGGCGGCGACAAGGTGGTGCCCTATCTGCGTTCCACCGTCGAGGAAAACCCGGCCATGGGTTACCGCTCCATCCGGCTGGGGCTCGACCGGCCGGGCCTGCTGCGCACCCAGGTGCGGGCGCTGCTGCTGGCGGCGCGGGGGCGGCCGCTCAAGATCCTCGTGCCCATGGTCACCGAAACCTTCGAGTTCCGGCAGACCAAAATGGTCGTCGCCAAGGAAGTGGAGCGGCTCAAGCGCGCCGGCCAGCCCGTGCCCGTCAGCATCGAGATCGGCGCCATGGTGGAAGTTCCTTCGCTGCTGTTCGAGCTCGACCAGTTGCTGCCCGAGGCCGATTTCGTCTCCATCGGCTCGAACGACCTGGTACAGTTCCTCACCGCCGCCGACCGCGCCAATCCGCGCGTCGCCGGCAGTTACGACCCCATCGGCCTGCCGCGGCTGCGCGCCATCCGGCTGGTGGTGGATGCGGCGGCGCGCCATGGTAAGCCGGTCACCATGTGCGGGGAGCTCGCCGGGCGGCCCATCGAGGCGCTGGCGCTGATGGCGATCGGCATGACGCGGCTTTCCATGGGTCCGGCCTCGATCGGCCCGATCAAGGAAATGATCCTCAATCTGGATCTGCGGCCCGTGCGCGAGGCGGTGGCGGCGGCGCTGCGCGACGGCATCGAGGGCATGACCATCCGCGAGCTTCTGGCCCATTGGGTGGAAAAACAACGCCTGCCGCTGGGCTAGCGCGGAACGGGGGAGCGCCTCGGCGCTTGATGTTGGGCGCCGCTGACTTTACACGCACGATCTGACCGCCCGACGAAAGACCGCTTATGCCCGCATTGCCCCAGGACAAGCTCGACGCCCTCGAAACGCGCTTTCAATATATCGAGGCGGCGCTGTCCTCCGGCGTCGCTCCGGACGAGCTGGCGCGGCTCTCCAAGGAGCATTCCGATCTTTCCCAGATCGTCGGCGAGATCGGCGCCTACAAGAAAGCACTGAAGGACCGGGAGGAGGCCGAGGCGTTGCTCAGGGGCGGCGACCGGGAGATCGCCGAAATGGCCCAGGCCGAGATCGAGACGCTGGACGAGCGGATCGAGGAACTGGTCCAATCCATCCGGCTGCTGCTGCTGCCCCGGGACGAGGCGGACGAGAAATCCATCATCCTCGAAATCCGCGGCGGCACCGGCGGGGACGAGGCGGCGCTGTTCGCCGGCGATTTGTTCCGCATGTATGAGCGCTACGCGGCCGGGCATGGCTGGAAGGTCAGCGTGATGGAGGAAAGCCCCGGCGAGGTCGGCGGCTACAAGGAAATCATCGCCAATATCACGGGACGGGGCGTTTATGCCCGGATGAAATATGAATCGGGGGTGCATCGCGTGCAACGCGTGCCCACGACCGAGGGCTCGGGGCGCATCCATACCTCGGCGGCGACCGTGGCGGTGCTGCCCGAGGTCGAGGATATCGATATCGAGATCCGGCCCGAGGATATCCGCGTCGATACGATGCGCGCTTCGGGTGCCGGCGGCCAGCACGTCAACACCACCGATTCGGCGGTGCGCGTCACCCATCTGCCCACCGGCATCGTCGTCACCTCGGCGCTCAAGAGCCAGCATCAGAACCGGGCCCAGGCGCTGGTGGTGCTGCGGGCGCGGCTTTACGAGATGCAGCGCGAGGAGCGCGACAGCGCCCGTTCGGCGGAGCGCAAGGGGCAGGTGGGGTCCGGCGACCGTTCCGAGCGTATCCGCACCTATAATTTCCCCCAGGGGCGCGTCACCGACCACCGCATCAACCTGACCCTCTACAAGCTCGACAAGGTGATGGAGGGGGAGGCGCTGGACGAATTGATCGAGGCGCTGATCACCGAGCACCAGGCGGCGCAACTGGCGGATATGGAGGCCGGCAACTGACCGGCCCGGTCAGTGTCGGCGCGCTCTGGCGCGGCTGGCGCGACGTGCTCGAGCGCCGGGGGGTCGCTACCGCAGCGCTCGATGCCCGCCTCCTGACCGGCCATGTGCTGGGATTCGATGCACTGGCGCTGGCCACGCGCGAGCGGGAGCCGGCGCCGCCCGGGGCGGCGGAGGCGCTCGCCTTCGCGATGCAGCGCCGCCTTGCCGGGGAATCGGTAGCCCGCATCCTGGGGACACGGGAATTTTACGGCCTCGATTTCGCGCTCGGCGCGGCGACGCTCGAGCCGCGTCCCGATACCGAATTGCTGGTCGATCTGGCGCTGCGCATGCTGCCGCCGGGCGGCAGGCTGCTCGATCTGGGCACCGGCACGGGCTGCATCGCCATCGCCGTGCTGGCCCATCGCGGCGACGCCTCGGGTCTTGCCACCGATCTCGAAGAGGCGGCGCTGGCCGTGGCGCGCGGAAATGCCCGGCGCCACGGGGTCGATGACCGGCTGGATTTTGCGCAAGGGAGCTGGTTCGAGGCACTGTCGGGGCCGGAACGGTTCGACCTCATCCTTTCCAATCCGCCCTATATCGCCAGTGCCGTGATCGCGACGCTGGCCGCCGAGGTCAGGGATTTCGACCCCCCTCTGGCGCTCGATGGCGGGGCGGACGGGCTTGAGCCCTACCGGGTCATCGCCGCCGATTCGGCGCGCCACCTGCGCCAGGGCGGCAAGGTGCTGGTGGAGATCGGGCACGATCAGGGCGAGACCGTCCCAGCCCTGTTCGCCGCCCGCGGATTTGCCGATATTGTCGTTCACAAGGACTTGGCGGGGCTTGACCGTGTGGTTCTGGCGCACCAGATAGGAGCCATGAATGCCGACCCGTGACCCTTAAATGCACTTTGTGCTGGTCAAGCGCGGGCGAAGCGGATATTTTGGTCCCGCTGTCAATGGTGCGTCATGAGCGCCGCGGCGACCACACCCGATCATTAGTCGAAGCTGCACTGGCAGCGCGGTTCCGGAGGTCCGGAACGACGCGAAGGGCGGGACGGATTTTTCCAGGGGGGCGCTGCCCGACCGCATTCGGTCTTCATGAAGCCAGTTAGAACCCCGTACGGAGGCGCTGTTTCAGCCGGCGGGGAAGGGGCGGGATCGGACCGATCGTCCGAGTCGCCAAGATGTGACGCTTAACTTTCAGAGTTAGACAAAGCGACCTATGAGACCTAGCAACCAGAACAAGAACCGGCAGCGTGGCCGGAACGGCGGACGCAAGCATGTCAATCCGCTGTCGCGCAATTACGAGAGCAACGGACCGGACGTGAAGGTGCGCGGCAACGCCGCCCATATCGCCGAGAAATATCTCCAGCTCGCCCGGGACGCGCAATCTTCCGGCGATTCGGTGATGGCGGAAAACTATCTGCAGCACGCCGAACATTATTTCCGCATCGTTTCGTCGGCGCAGCAGGCCATGAACGGGCCGCGCGACGGCCAGGGCGGCGAGGACACCGATTTCGACGACGACGTGTCGGACATCAATTCGCGCTTCTCTTCGCCCCCGCCGCCGCAGCCGGCCGCCGTGGAGACCCCGCCCGAAAGCGAAGGCGCGGCTACTGCCGAGGCGCCGGCGCAGCCCACTGCCGAAGAGGCTGCCGCCGAGGGCGAAGGCGAGGGTGAGACGCCCCGCAAGCAGCGCGAGCGCCGTCCGCGCCGCCGCCGCACCGCCGGTGGCGAGGGTGTGGCCGATCCGGCCAATGCCCCGCAGCCGGACGTGCCGGACCTGCCGGCGTTCCTCACCGGCAGCGCTGCCGAGTAACACCGACCATTCCGTCGGGCGCCGGGTTCTCCGGCGGATATCTCAGTCCCGACGCGCCAATTTAAAAGGGCCGGCGACATTTGTGTCGCCGGCCCTTTTGTTTACGTGTCCAGCACCTACATCATGCAGCGAAGGGATGTGCCTGAGGGGCATCCGAAATCGACGCTTCCGCCGTCATGCCGGTGCCTGCGGGGCCGGGTGGCGGGCGAGACAAGGAGAGTTGCATGAATATCGAGAAATATACCGAGCGGGCGCGCGGCTTCATCCAGAGCGCGCAGACCTTCGCACTGGGGCAGGGACATCAGCAATTTTCGCCCATCCACCTGCTCAAGGTGCTGCTCGACGATGATCAGGGCATGGCCAATGGCCTGATCGAGCGCGCCGGGGGCGATCCCAGGGCGGCGCGGGCGGGCGTCGAGGCGGCGCTCAACAAGGTTCCCAAAGTCTCGGGCGATGCCGGTCAGCTCTATCTCGGTCGCGAACTGGCCCGGGTCTTCGATACGGCCGAACAGGCCGCGCAGAAGGCCGGCGACAGCTTCGTCACCGTCGAGCGGCTGCTGCTGGCGCTGGTTATCGAGAAGGACACCGATGCCGGGCGCATTCTGGCGTCCGCCGGCGTGACCGCGCAGGGGCTCAACGCGGCCATCGAGGCGATCCGCAAGGGCCGCACCGCCGATTCGGCCTCCGCCGAAAACGCCTATGATGCGCTCAAGAAATACGCCCGCGATCTCACCGAGGACGTCCGCGAGGGCAAGCTCGACCCGGTGATCGGCCGCGACGAGGAAATCCGTCGTACCATTCAGGTGCTGTCGCGCCGCACCAAGAACAATCCGGTGCTGATCGGCGAGCCCGGCGTGGGCAAGACCGCGATCGCCGAGGGCTTGGCCATCCGCATCGTCAATGGCGACGTGCCCGAATCGCTCAAGAACAAGAGCCTGCTCGCGCTCGACATGGGGGCGCTGATCGCCGGCGCGAAATATCGCGGCGAGTTCGAGGAGCGCCTGAAGGCGGTCCTCAACGAAGTCACCGCCGCCGAGGGGCAGATCATCCTGTTCATCGACGAGATGCATACGCTGGTGGGCGCCGGCAAGAGCGAGGGCGCCATGGACGCCTCCAATCTCTTGAAGCCGGCCCTGGCGCGGGGCGAGCTGCACTGCGTGGGCGCCACGACGCTCGACGAATACAGGAAGCATGTGGAAAAGGACCCGGCGCTGGCCCGCCGCTTCCAGCCCGTCTTCGTCTCCGAGCCGACGGTGGAGGATACCATCTCCATCCTGCGTGGGCTCAAGGAGAAATACGAGCTGCACCACGGTATCCGCATTTCCGATTCGGCGCTGGTGAGCGCGGCGACGCTGTCCAACCGCTACATCACCGACCGCTTCCTGCCCGACAAGGCCATCGACCTCATGGACGAGGCGGCGGCGCGGCTGCGCATGGCCGTCGATAGCAAGCCCGAGGCCCTGGACGAGCTCGACCGGCGTATCATGCAGCTCAAGATCGAGCGCGAGGCGCTGCGGAAGGAAACCGACGAGGGTTCCAGGACCAGGCTCGAACGGCTCGAGCAGGAATTGTCGGACCTCGAGGAGCAGGCTCAGGCCCTCTCGGCCAAGTGGCTGGCGGAAAAGGAACGCCTGCAAGGCTCCACCAGGATCAAGGAAGAGCTCGATGCGGCGCGCAGCCAGCTCGAGATCGCGCAGCGTCAGGGCGACCTCGCCCGGGCGGGCGAGTTGGCCTATGGCGTCATTCCTGAACTGGAAAAGCGTCTCAGTGCCGCCGACGATCCGGATGGCGATGGCAAGCCCGATCCGGTGATGACCCGGGAAACCGTGGAAACCAGCGATATCGCCCAGGTGGTTTCGCGCTGGACCGGCATTCCGGTGGACCGGATGCTGGAAGGCGAGCGCGAGAAGCTGCTGCATATGGAGGCGTCGCTGGGCGCCCGTGTCATCGGCCAGGCCGAGGCGGTGGCCGCCGTGGCCAAGGCGGTGCGGCGTTCGCGCGCCGGATTGCAGGACCCGAACCGGCCCATCGGCTCGTTCATGTTCCTCGGCCCCACCGGCGTGGGCAAGACCGAGCTGACCAAGGCGTTGGCGCAATTCCTCTTCGACGACGAAACCGCCATGGTGCGGCTCGACATGTCCGAATTCATGGAAAAGCACTCGGTCGCCCGGCTGATCGGGGCGCCTCCTGGCTATGTCGGCTATGACGAGGGCGGGGTACTGACCGAGGCGGTGCGGCGCCGGCCCTATCAGGTCGTCTTGTTCGACGAGATCGAAAAAGCGCACCCGGACGTCTTCAACGTGCTGTTGCAGGTGCTGGACGATGGCCGGCTGACCGACGGGCAGGGGCGTACCGTCGACTTCCGCAACACGGTCATCATCCTCACTTCCAATCTGGGTGCCGAATATCTGGTCGAGCTCAAGGATGGCGAACCGGTGGAACTGGTGCGCGGCAAGGTGCTGGATGCGGTCAAGGCGGCGTTCCGGCCCGAATTCCTAAACCGGATCGATGAGATCCTGCTGTTCCACCGGCTGGGCCGGGAGCATATGGGTTCGATCGTCGATATCCAGTTCGGCCGCCTCGAGGCTCTGCTGGAGGAGCGCGACATTGCGCTCGAGCTCACCCCGCGCGCCCGCGAATGGCTGGCGATGGAAGGGTACGATCCGGCCTATGGCGCCCGCCCGCTCAAGCGCGTCATCCAGCGCGAGGTGCAGGACGAACTGGCCGACGAGATCCTCTCGGGCAAGGTCAGCGACGGCAGCCGGGTGGTGGTCGACGCCGATGAGAGCGGCATCGTGCTGCATCCGAAAGAAGCCAGATCAGCCGCTGCGTGATCCCTGAAATAACGTGAACCCGAAAGGGCCGGTCGCAGCACCGGCCCTTTTTTATCTTGCGGCGGCGGGCATGGCGCTTTAGAACATAAAGGGAACAAAATAGGGAGGCCCGCATGGCGGACCGTATCGACTATATCGAATTTCCCTCCAGCGACCGGGCGGCGACCGTCGGCTTTTTCGAGGCGGCCTTTGGCTGGGGGCGGGTGGGCTATGGTCCCGATTACGACGGGATCACCGGCGCCGGCATCGATGGCGGGGTGGACCAGGCCGGTGGCCGGGTGGCGGCAACCATGGCGGTGGTGCGCACCGATGATCTGGACGCGGCCGAGCGCCGGGTGCTTGCTGCCGGCGGCACCATCACTCGGGCGCAGTTCGATTTTCCCGGCGGCCGGCGCTTTCATTGCCGCGAGCCGGGCGGGAACGAGCTGGCCGTGTGGGTGGTGCGGGAAGGATAAAGCGGGAAAACCGCGCCGTCCGGCCGAACGCCCTCAGTTGCTCTGGGCGACGGTGACCGGGGCCGGCTCGCGCGCCATCAAGTCGTTGATCTGGGCGATGGTCTGGTCGAATTCGTCCCGGTAGCGGGGCGGCAGCACATTGTCCTTGGGCAGCTTGACGCTGAGCGGGTCGACCAGATTGCCGTTGATCTTGATCTCGAAATGCAGATGCGGCCCGGTCGATTGGCCGGTGGACCCCACATAGCCGATGAGCTGGCCCTGGCGCACCTGGCTGCCCACGCCCAGCCCGTCGGCATAGCGCGACATGTGGCCATAGGCGGTTTCGTAGCCGTTGACGTGCTGGATCTCGACCTTGTTGCCGTAGCCCGACTGCCATTTGTAATAGCTGATGACGCCGTCGCCGGCTGCATAGATCGGGGTGCCGGTCCTGGCGGCTAGGTCGACACCGGTGTGCAGGCGCCGCGTCTTGAAGATGGGATGGATGCGGTAACCGAAGCGCGAGCGCAGCGTGCCGCCGCCTTCCAGCGGCCGGCGGTTGAGGAAGCGCTTGCCGGTTTCTCCGTCCGGATCATAGAAATCCACCACGCCGTCATCGGTGGAGAAGCGATAGAGCTGCCGCTTGGCGCCGGCCAGGTTGAGGCCGACATAGAGAAGGTCGGCCTCGGTATCGGCGGTGGCGCCGGTCTGCAGGATTTCGATGGTGTCGCCGGCATTGACGCGCTTGGTCATGTCGATGTCGTAGGCGAACATGGCGATAATGCCCTCGATGGTCTGGTCGTCCAGATCGTGCTTGCGGCCGGTTTCCCAGATCGAGCGGTAGATGGTGGGCAGGTTGCCCACATTGATCTGCTCGACGTCCTCGGCGGGGAACTCTACCCAATCCGGCTGCAGGCCCACCACATATTGTCCGTTGTCCGACAGCGCGACGGTGGCGATGTGCCGGTCGCCCGGGGCGCCGTCCGGCCGGTAGATGGACATGCGATAGGGCACGAGGCTGTCGGGGGCGGTGGTCAGCGGCCCATAGAGAATGCGCAGGCGGATGCCGGCGGGCAGGCCGGTGGCGGGAATGAGATTGGCCAGGGTGCTTTCCACCATGGCGACCTGAGCGCGGGTGAAGCCGTTGCGGACCAGCGTGTCGCCGAGCGGGCCGATCTCGCGAACGGTCAGGAAGCGCTCGGTACGACCCGATCCGGCACCCGAGGCCAGAAGCGTCTTGGGCATCACGGTGACGTTCTCGGCGATGCCGGAGAGGGCGCCATCGGGGGCCGTGCCCAGATCGCGCAGGCTGGGCGCGAGCGCGGCATAGGCCAGGGCCGGCGTCGGCGCATCGCTGAAAAAGGTGGCTTCGGCCATGCCGCGCACGAAATCGGCGGCGTTGCGGTCGGAAACGCTGCGCGGCGGCACGAAACCGGCCGGCATGGCGGCCTGGCGCACCGCGACCTCCCCTTCCACGTCGGTGCCATAGACATCGGTGGCGATATCGAGGACCGCGGCGGTCAGCGGGCGGGTCTTGTTGAGGATCGCCACCGGATCGTAGGCGGGCACGTCGGCCGAAAGGGAGGTGGCTGTGGTCGCCAGCGTCGCCCTGATGCGCATGAAGGGCTGGTTGCGGATGATCTCGCGCCCGTCCACGGTCTGGCGGATGGCGGCCTCGATGACCTCGAGGTCGGAGCGGGTGGCAGCGACGGGGCGCAGGCGCGAGGATTTCGAGGTCAGGTCGGTCGCCACCGGCCGGTCGATGCGCGGGGCGGCCAGGTTCAGCGCCTCATAGGCGGTGGAGAAGGTGTCCTGGCCCTGGAAGGATACGTAAAGCGCCGCGCCCATGAGCAGCACGCTGGTGAGCCCGGTCATCACCGTGCCGCTGAGCCAGGCAAAGCTCAGTTCGCGCCCCTGCGGGATCTCGCCATCGGTCGACTGCACGGTCAGGGCGGGGCCGTCCTCGAATCCGGTCGAGCGCAGCAGGGCCACGTGGCGTCGTCTTTGCGTCGCGTTCAACGCTCCATCCTTCGATGTTTCATCGGCACGTTCACGGGTCGGCCGGTGCCGCCGGCAACAACCATA
>NZ_JBHRYD010000001.1:811543-844043 GCF_042648785.1 Devosia honganensis | reverse complement strand
AGCCCAGGTGGAGCCGCAAGATGAGATACCACCCTTATCGTCATAGGTGTCTAACCGCGGTGTAACAGCATCCGGGACAGCGCATGGTGGGTAGTTTGACTGGGGCGGTCGCCTCCCAAAGAGTAACGGAGGCGCGCGATGGTGGGCTCAGACCGGTCGGAAATCGGTCGTCGAGTGCAATGGCATAAGCCTGCCTGACTGCGAGACTGACAAGTCGAGCAGAGACGAAAGTCGGTCATAGTGATCCGGTGGTCCCGTGTGGAAGGGCCATCGCTCAACGAATAAAAGGTACTCTGGGGATAACAGGCTGATAATGCCCAAGCGTCCATAGCGACGGCATTGTTTGGCACCTCGATGTCGGCTCATCACATCCTGGGGCTGGAGCAGGTCCCAAGGGTATGGCTGTTCGCCATTTAAAGTGGTACGTGAGCTGGGTTCAGAACGTCGTGAGACAGTTCGGTCCCTATCTGCCGTGGGTGTTGGAATATTGAGAGGAGCTGTCCCTAGTACGAGAGGACCGGGATGGACGAACCTCTGGTGGACCTGTTGTGGCGCCAGCCGCATTGCAGGGTAGCTAAGTTCGGACGGGATAACTGCTGAAAGCATCTAAGCAGGAAGCCTCCCTCAAAACGAGTATTCCCTTGAGAGCCGTGGAAGACCACCACGTCGATAGGCCGGGTGTGGAAGCGCAGCAATGTGTGAAGCTTACCGGTACTAATAGCTCGATTGGCTTGATCGTTCTCATTAATCAATGTCCGCAAGACATGCGTTTGATGATCGGTCCAGACACCGCGTGAAATCACGCACAGACAAATCCAGAATTCACCGCATATGTTTTTCGCTGACCTTGTGGTTTTTGCGAGGAGCCCAAGACCCGATCCCATCCCGAACTCGACCGTCAAATTCCTCTGCGCCAATGGTACTAAGTCTTAAGGCTTGGGAGAGTAGGTCACTGCAAGGTCTGCAAAAAACATATGCGTCTCGATGTCGAAACGATTTTGAAAACCCTCTGCCGGAAACGGCGGAGGGTTTTTGCGTTTGGAGCCCTTGCGGGCCTCGAGCTGCGATAAAGCGGGTTGATTTCGGCCCGGCATCAGCCATGCTTGATCCCTCCGCCATCCTGGTTCCGAGCCGCATGCGTTTCATTCTCTCCCTGCTCCTCGCTATTTTCCTGCTGTCGCCGGCATTGGCCCAGGAGCCGCCCGCGGCCGGGGCCGCGCCCGATGCGGCGGCGGAGGAGCTCATCCGCATCCTCGAGGACGACGCGGCCCGGGCCGAGCTGATCGAGCGGCTGCGCCGGGCCGCTCCCGCGGGCGAGACGGCGGCGGAGCCGGCGGCTGCACCTGATCTCAGCATCGCCCGGCAACTGGCCGAATATACCAGGAGCGTCGCCGAGGGGGCATCGACGACGCTGCGGGCGCTGGCGAACGCCGCCGCCAATATCCAGCAGGTGTTCAGCGGGTCGGCCAGCGCCGACGCCGATGCGCTGCGCATGGTGGCGGTCAATATCGGCCTGCTGATCCTCGGCCTGTTCGGCAGCTTCTTCCTGTTGCGCCTCATCACCAATGCCATCGGTCGGCGCATTGCCGCGCGCATGACGGGGGCCGGGCTGATGCGGCGGTTGGGCGGGCTGGTGCTGGCGCTGCTGGCCGACGCGGCCAGCCTCGTCGTCGCCTGGGCGCTGGGCTATGCCATCGCGCTCAATACCGGCACAATGCCGGGTGGGCAGATGGGCATCAACCAGTCGCTGCTGCTCAACGCCTTCCTGCTCGTCGAATTGTCCAAGCTGGCGATCCGCCTGGTGCTGGCGCCGCGCTTCGCCGCGCTGCGCGTCCTGCCGATCCGGGACGACGACGCGGTCTATTGGTCGTTCTGGCTGGGGCGGTTGCTGTCGCTCATCGGCTACACTTTCCTGTTCGTCGCGCCGATGCTGGCCGGCGTGGTGTCGCCGGCGGCCGGGGCGGCGGCGCAGGTGCTGGTCATGGCCACGGCGGTCACCATCGCCATCGTCATCGTGCTGCAGAACAAGGACGATGTACGCAACTGGCTGGCCGATATGGCGCGCCGGCGCGACAATGACGGGCTGGGGCGCATCCTCGTCATCATCGGCCAGTATTGGCACGTGCTCGCCATCACCTATCTCCTGGCGCTGCTGCTGGTATGGTTCGCCAATCCGGAGCGGGCGCTGCCCTTCATGATTGGGGCCACCATGCAGTCGCTGATCGCCGTGGCCATCGGCTCGCTGGTGGTCGGCTTCATCAGCCGGTTCGTCAGCGCCGGGCTCAGCCTGCCCGAGGATGTGCGCCAGCGCCTGCCGCTGCTGGAGACGCGGCTGCGTGCCTTCGTGCCCGGGGTCATGGCGGTGGTGCGCTGGATCGTGATCGCGGCGGTGCTGCTGGCCATCGGGCAGGCCTGGGCGCTGTTCGATTTCGTCGGCTGGGTGAGCACGGAGGAGGGGCTGGCCGTCGCCGGTTCGGCGGTCTCGGCGGCGCTTATCGTGCTTATCGCCATCGTGCTGCATGTGGTGGTGGCGTCCTGGGTCGAATACCGGCTCAACACCTCCATCGGCAAGATGCCGACGCCGCGCGAAAAGACCCTGCTCAACCTGTTCAAGAATGCCTTCACCGTGGCATTGGCGATTTTCGGGGGCATGCTGGCGCTCGCCCAGATCGGGGTCAACATCGCCCCCCTGCTGGCCGGTGCCGGTGTGGTGGGCCTGGCCATCGGCTTTGGCGCCCAGAAGCTGGTGCAGGACATCATCACCGGCATCTTCATCCAGTTCGAGAACGTGATGAACGAGGGCGACGTGGTGGCGGTCGGCGACAAGTCCGGCGTGGTGGAAAAGCTCACCATCCGCTCGGTCACCATTCGCGACCTGGCCGGCACGGTACATCTGATCCCCTTTTCCTCGGTCGATCAGGTCAGCAACATGATGCGCGGCTTCTCCTTCCATGTCGCCGAGATCGGCGTCGCCTATGACAGCGATATCGAGGAGGTGAAGGCGGCGATGCGCGAGGCGTTCGAGCGGCTGATGCAGACCGAGCACAAGGACGAGATCATCGACGATCTCGACATGCAGGGCGTCATCGGCTTTGCCGCCTCCGCCGTCACCGTGCGGGCGCGCATCAAGACCCTGCCGGGCAAGCACTGGGCCATCGGGCGGCGCTATAACGAACTGGTCAAGGCCATCTTCGCCGAGCGCGATATCGAGATCCCCTATCCCCACATCACCTATGTGCAGGGCGGGGAGGCGCGCGCTTCGGGTCGTGTCCTGCGTCGCGGCCGCGACGAGGAGGCCGGGCCGGCGCGCTGACCGGGTTGTGAACGCGCCGGACCTTTGCCTTAAGCTCATCTTAATCGGATGCGTTAATTCTTTGATACGCGCGCCCGCTGCGGCACCGCCGGCGCGTTTCGTGACTTTTTCGTAGCGCGTATCACGAGGCCCGACATGACCCGTTCCCGTTTCCGTTTCCTGGGGGCCCTCCTCGTCCTGGCCGCCACGGCCGGGCTGCCCCTGACCGTTTCCGCCCAGGCTAGCAGCGCCGATTTCGTGCGGGGGCTGTGGCCCGAGGCCGAGCGCGCCGGAGTGAGCCGGCAGGCGTTCGAGGCAGCCTTTGCCGGTTACAGCCCTATTCCGCAGGTGATCGAGCTGACGCGCAAGCAGCCCGAATTCACCCAGACCGTGCAGCAATATATCGACAAGCGCGTCACCGCCGCCCAGGCGTCCAAGGGACAGGCCATGCGCCGGGAATGGGCGCAGACCCTGGCCGGGGCGCAGCAGCGCTATGGCGTGCAGCCCGAGATCGTCCTCGCCATCTGGGGCATGGAGACCAATTTCGGCGGCTTCATGGGCGGCAACAACACCATCCATGCTCTCGCCACGCTCACCGAAAACGGCTATCGCGCCGATTTCTTCCGCTCGGAGCTGGTGACAGCGCTGCGCATCGTCTCGGACGGCCATGTCAGCCCGCGCTCCATGGTGGGGTCCTGGGCCGGGGCCATGGGCCATACCCAGTTCATGCCCTCGAGCTTCATGCGCTATGCGGTCGACTATAATGGCGACGGCAAGAAGGATATCTGGAATTCCGTGCCCGACGCCCTGGGCTCGACCGCGAACTATCTCAAGAGCTTCGGCTGGCGCCCGGGCGAGACCTGGGGCTATGAGGTCAAGCTGCCGCAGGGCTTCGATTTCGCCGCCGCGCGCGCCCTGGAAAAGGCGCCGCTCAGCCGGTGGCAGGCCATGGGCGTCACCCGCGTCTCCGGCCGTGCCTTCCCGCGCCCCGACGATGTGGGGCGGCTCTACATGCCCGCCGGCGCCAATGGGCCGGCCTTCCTGCTGCTGCCCAATTTCGACGTCATCAAACGCTACAATAATTCCGATTCCTACGCCCTGGCCGTGGGCCATCTGGCTGACCGGATCCTGGGGGGCGGCAGCTTTGCGACCTCCTGGCCGGCGGGCGACTATTCGCTGGGCAAGGCGCAGCGCACCGAATTGCAGACCCTGCTCGCCCGCGCCGGCTACGATGTGGGCACGCCCGACGGCGTCGTCGGCCCTCGCACCCGTGCCGCGGTCATGGCCTATCAGGCCCGCGCCGGTCTGCCCGCCGACGGTCACGTCTCGGGGCTGCTGCTCGACCGGCTGAAGCGCTAGGCTTTCATGCGGTGATGGACGCAGCGGCGCTCCCTCCCTCTTGAGGGGGAATTGCCTATGGAAAAATCTGTGAGCCCGGCCCCTTCGCCTCCCTCCTCCTTGCGGGGAGGGAATGAGGGTGCGGGCTCGGGATTGGTTTGATCGTTGTTGCCCGCACAAGCGCTGACCCGAGGGCCGGCCTCGGAGCCCCGAAACCCGGGCGCCAGGCCTTCCGGCAAACGTGATCAATCCAGGGTCTGCCGTTAAGTTCCCGTTAACGAAGCGGGCGCAGAATCGGCCCGCTTAAGCAGAGGGCAGGCGAGCGACCGCTGGACGGCGCGCCTGCCTTCGCCCATTCCGGCGCCATAATATGCCCGGCTTTTGGCGGCAGTATCGCCTTCCTACCGGACCTCGTTCACGCCCCATGCTTCCAGCCATGCCTGTTCTCCGTCACCTCCTCAGGGCATTGATTCTGCTCGCTGCCCTGCTTCCCGGCGCCGCCCATGCGGTCTCGATGATGGACCCGTTCAATATCCCCGCGGCGATGGATGGCGGCACGGCGCGGGTGGGCGAGGGCATCGCCTATGCCGACGGGCCGCGCCACAAGCTCGACGTCTATGCCCCCGAACAGCGCGGCGCCCCGGCCCCGGTGGTGTTTTTCATCTATGGCGGCGGCTGGAGCCGAGGCGACCGGGCGGATTACCAGTTCGTGGGCCGGGCCCTGGCCTCGCGCGGCTTCGTCGCCGTGATCGCCGATTACCGCCTCGTGCCCGAGGTGCGCTATCCCGGCTTTCTCGAGGACAGCGCCAATGCGCTGCGCTGGGTGCAGGACAATATCGCCGCCTATGGGGGCGACCCGAACCGGCTGTTTCTCGCGGGTCATTCGGCCGGCGCCTATAATGCGGTGATGCTGGCGCTCGATCCGTCCTTCCGCCGCGAATATGGGGTCACCCTGCCCATCCTGGGCGTGGCGGCCCTGTCCGGTCCCTATGACTTCTATCCGTTCGAATATTTCGAAGTGCAGGAGGCCTTCGGCCAGGCGCCCAGCCCCGAGGGGACGCAGCCCATCAACCTCATTACCGCCGAGGCGCCGCCCATGTATCTGGCCACCGGCACCAGCGATCCTATCGTACGCATGCAGAACACCGAGCGCTTCGCCGACCGGCTGCGGGCGCAGGGCGTGTGGGTGACGACGCAATATTACGAGGGGTTCGGCCATATGGAGCCGGTGATCGCCATGGGTGCGCTGTGGCGCTGGCGCATGCCGGTATTGGACGACATGGTGAGCTTTTTCCAGCGTTTCGGTGCCTTCCCCAGCGGCGTGCCCTATCTGGCGGTCGCGCCCGACGCGCCCGAAATGCTGCCCGATTCCATCGCGCCCACCGACGAGATCATCCGCCGGCTCAACGAGATGTTCCAGCCTATCGAGGAATGAGGGTGTTCGGCGCGGAGTTTTCCGCCGGTTCGGTCACAGCGGTTCGATGACGATCGAGGGCGCCGAGCGCCGGTTGGGGCCGTGGAACACCGCCTCGATATTGTTGCCGTCCGGATCGAGCACGAAGCAGGCGTAATAGCCCGGGTGATAGTGCCGCTCGCCGGGCGCGCCATTGTCGGTGCCGCCGGCCGAGAGCGCCGCCTGGTAAAAGGCGTCGACCGTTTCGCGGTCCCTGGCCTGGAAGGCCAGGTGGACATGGGTGGGCACGGTGCGGGCATCGGCGGCGTCGACGAAAAGCTCATCGATCTGGAACCAGCCCTCGCCCTTGGCGGTGACGGAGATGCCGAGCACGCCCAGCACGGTTTCGTAGAAATAGCGGGTATTGGTGACGTTGCGCGCCCGCAGATGCACGTGGTCGATCAGCCGTCCGGTATGGAACTGCATGGCTCTCTCCTCGCCTCGCTCTCAAGGCAGACGCCCGGAACCATGTCCGGGCGCCTGGTCAGGGATTGTCAGTAATGGCGCCTAGTCGGCCTCGTCGGCGGGCGCCGAGTTGAGCTGGCCGTATTTTTCCTCGCCGATCTTATCGAGCAGTTCGAGCTGGGTCTCGAGAAAGTCGATATGGCCTTCCTCGTCGGCCAGCAATTCCTCGAACAGGTTCTTGGTCACATAGTCGCCGAGTTCCTCGCAGAGCTCGCGGCTGGCCTTGTAGGCGGAACGGGCTTCGTATTCCCCGGCCAGGTCCGCATCCAGCACTTCCTTGATCGACTGGCCGATGCGCAGCGGCGCGACGCGCTGCAGGTTGGGATGGCCCTCGAGGAAGATGATGCGCTCGATCAGCTTGTCGGCGTGGTGCATCTCCTCGATGGATTCGGCGCGCTCCTTGGCGGCAAGGCGCTTATAGCCCCAATCGTCCAGCAGCCGGTAATGCACCCAATATTGGTTCACCGCGCCGAGTTCGAGGAAAAGGGCTTCGTTAAGCCGCTCGATGACCTGTGCTTCGCCTTTCACGACGTACTCCGATCCGTTGCTTTTTCAGCTTTTCCAACCCGGACTGGAGACTGACCAGCTCAGCGGGCGGATGGGCTTGCTGTGCGTGGTAGTTTTCCGTGACGCGAACGATAATGTCCACCACATTCGGTACGCAGCCTGAGCATTTCGCGCGGCGATTGAGTTCGGCATAGACCTTGGCCGGCACCACGAGCTGCCAGGGATCGGCCTTGAGCAGTTCGAGCACGATATCCTCGATCTCCCTCGAGGTGATCATATTGCACTGGCAGACAAGCATGGCGGGCCGTCGGAGTTCTCAACGCGGCGGACTAAACGCCGTGCATACATGAATGTCAACGTCATAATTGTCGCGTCCGGGCCGGGCGGGGTCCGTTCAGATGGGGCGGGGATGGCGGCGATGCACCGCCTCGATATCGGCCAGCACGGCGGGCGACAGCGCGAGCTCGGCTGCGCCCAGCACGGTCGTCAGCTGGTCGATGCTGGTGGCGCCGATGAGCGTGGAGGTGACGAAGGGACGGCTGCGGCAGAAGGCGATGGCCATCTGCACCGGATCGAGGCCGTGGCGCGCCGCCACTTCGTGATATGCCTTGGCGGCGCGTTCGGAATGCTCGGTCAGCCGCCACATGCCTTTCTGGTAGTCCTTGCGGCTGCCCGCGGGGGTGGCGCCGTCGAAATATTTGCCCGTCAGGAGGCCGGCGGCGAGCGGCGAATAGGCCAGCAGGCCCACATTCTCGTGGTGGCTGATCTCGGCCAGGTCGTGGTCGAAGATACGGCGCAGGAGGCTGTATTCGTTCTGCACCGAGACCAGCCGCGGCAGGTTCTTCTCGTGGGCGAGGCGCAACCATTGGGTAATGCCCCAGGCGGTTTCGTTGGAAACGCCGAAATGGCGGATCTTGCCCTCGCGCACCAGCGCGCCCAGCGTATCGAGCACCTCCTCCATATCGGCCAGGACCCGCCCGGTATCCTGTTCGTGGGGGGCGTAATGCCAGTAATTGTCGAAATGATAATGGCCGCGGCTGGCCCAGTGGATCTGGTAGAGATCGACATAATCGGTCTGGAGGCGTCGCAGGCTGCCCTCCAGCGCCTCGCGCAGCGAGGCGGCGTCGGGGCGGCGCCCGCCCCTTATATGAGCGCTGCCGCCGCCGGCGATCTTGGTGGCCAGCACCCACCGGTCGCGATCCTTGTGGGCGGCGAACCAGTTGCCGATGATCGTCTCGGTGCGGCCGCTGGTCTGGGGGCTGCCGGGCACGGCATAGACCTCGGCGGTATCCATGAAGTTGATGCCGGCATCGCGCGCCATGGCGATCTGGGCGTGGCCCTCGTCCTGGGTGTTCTGGCTGCCCCAGGTCATGGTGCCCAGGCAAATATCGGTGACCCGCAGGTCCGTGCGGCCAAGCGTCTTGAACTGCATGAGAATTCCGTGATTGAGATCGGGTGGGAAGCCGGACCCTAAACCAGCTTTCCGCCCTGGGAAAGCCGTCGGGCGGCATTTGCCGGCCCACCCGGACGGCGCGGGGTTTTCCACAGCCGGCCCGCCGAAAGGCGGCCTTTTTCCGATCCCGTCAAAAAACCGTCACCCGGGCCCCTTGGGGGCTTGAGGTCTCGCCCGCCAGCCCCTATATAGCCTTCACACCGCGCTGCAGCGCCGGTGCTTGACGCGGGATGGAGCAGCCCGGTAGCTCGTCAGGCTCATAACCTGAAGGTCGCAGGTTCAAATCCTGCTCCCGCAACCAAATTAAGCCCCTGAAAACTGAAAGGTTTTCAGGGGTTTTTCTTTTCGCTGCCAGAGCTCGCTTTCGGATGTGGAAGCATAGTGGAAGCGGTGGGTACCGGATCAGTGGCCGGCGTCAGCCGTTCGATGCACGACGCCATCGGTGCCCCCGGAAACTCTCAACTGCGTGCCAGGGCAGTGGCCTTGCGCGCCGTATCCTCATCGCTGATCAGCACCGAGATGAGGCCGGACCGCAGCACTGCCGCGATGGCCTGCGTCTTGTGAGCGCCGCCGGCAGCGAAGACGCGCATCGGGATTTTGCGCAGGGCATCGAGCGATACGGTAATGGCGCGGCGATTGAGATCGTATTCGAGTTCGACCCCATGCTCGTCGAGAAAGTGCCCGCAGATATCGGTGACCGCCCCCGCATCGCGCAGATCTTCCATCGACGCATCGGGGGGAATGCCGCGGCTGATCAGCAGCGACTGATTGGTGGCATCGCCGATGCTGACCACGACCAGGTCGGCTTTCTCGATTTCCTCGAACGTGTGCCGGAACACGTCCTGCTCCAGGATGATGTTTCGCGAGCGCTCCGAACTGGCATAGATGGGAGCCGCCAGATATTCGCAGCGGGCCCCCAGGCGCCGCGCCATGTCGCTGACGATGTTGAAGGTGTTGAATTCGGCGCCATGGGTCAGCCCGCCCATGATCGAGATCACGGTCATGTCCGAATAATTGCCGACGGGAAGCTGGTTGACCATTTCGCGCAAAGTGCCTCCCCAGCCAATGCCGAAGCGCCGGACCGTATTGCGCGCGATATATTGGGAGACGAATTGCGCCGCCGCCTTGCCCAGGAGATTCTGGGTCTGGCTACCCTCGGCCGGTGTTGGAATGATCACGGCGTCGGCCAGGTTGAAGTCGCGAATGAGTTCGCGCTCCAGCGCCACGGTGCTGACCAGCGGCGAATTGATGGTGATGTTGACCAGCCCATCGGTGCGGGCTTCTGAGAGAATGCGATTGATCTTGAGGCGCGTGGTGCCGAGGATATGGGCGATGTCGGCCTGCGTCATGCCTTCCATGTAGTAGAGCCAAGCCGCTCTTATATGCATCTGGCGCTCGGTTTCTTCAGGATTCATTGGCGCGTCTCTCCTGGAGCCTCAAGCGGCAGTATCTGGCATTTCCTAGCACAGCTTGGTTCCTTCGCCAGCCGATAGAAACATTTTGGCACTGATTTCAACCCTTTGCATCCCCGGATTGTCCGCCCGCCGGAGGACTGCATAGGCAATGCGGCAATCAGCGAATTGATGGTCTTGAGCGCGCGCACCGTTTCGAGATGGATATTGCTGGTGGCGACCAGGCCCCCCAGGGCCGCCGCCTTGGGCGGCCGCCCTGGCCCCGGCCGAGCAGCCGGGTCAGCACGGCCTTTTGCGAGCGCTCCATGCCGATAGATGTTCATGCCATCCTGTACCCTTGGGCGATCGCGGTCTTTTATGCTCCGCGTGCGGCCAGGATATGATCGGCCAGTTCGGAAAAGCCTTTTCCCGAATGGTGGGTTGTTACATAAGCCGGCGGCGAAGCGATGCGGTGGAGCATGTCGCGGACATTGGCGACGCCCACCGATAGGTCGAAGGCCCCGAACATCGGGGCGTCATTGGGCGAGTCGCCGGCGAATATCACGCTCCGGGCACTCTGGGCTTCGTCCAGGCTATATTCATCGGCCAGCATCCGCCGGGTCATCGTCAGCTTGTCATAATCGCCGAACCAGCCATTGACGTGAATGGAGCTCACCTTGGCGGTGGCGCCTGCCTTCTCGAACTGGGCGACGATCCGTTCGACGTCATGCTCGGCGAGCGGCGGCACGTCCTCGCAAAAATCTACCGCGAGGTCGGCCAGCCGATAAGGCTGGTCGCTGGCCAGCGCGCAGCCGGGTATAGCCTCGAGAATCTCGGAGCCCAGCGCATCGAGACGCGCCCGGTTGCGGCGCATCGCGTCGTCATCGGTCCAGAACACTTGCCGCATTTTTTTCCGGGCGCGATCATAGACAAAATAGAAGGCGCCATTTTCCCCGATCACGCCGTCCACCGGCCACATGCGGGCGATATGATCGCACCAGCCGGCGGGACGGCCGGTCACGGGGATGACGATGAAGCCCGCCTGCTTCAGCCGATGCAGGGCCGAATAGGCGTGGGCTTCCAACTGGCCCTCGCTGGTGATGGTGTCGTCGATATCGCTCAAGAGGATACGCACGTCTTGCAGTTTGGCCGGGGTGAGTTCTCGAAGGGATTTCATCATTGATCCTGTCCAGCCGACTGGCGTTCGGCCGACCAGGCAGACAGTGCCGGGTAGAGCGAGAAATAGTCGGCAAAGAGATTGCGATAGATTTGGTGGCGGCCGACATCCGGCTCGATGGTACGGGCGATGCGCACCATGCTGGCGATGCCCGCATCGAGATCGGGGAAGCATCCGGCGCCGCAGGCGGCCAGGATGGCGGCGCCGATGCCGGGGCCATCGGTGACGCTGGGCACATGCAGCGGCAGGCCGGATGTATCGGCGTGAATTTGCAGCCAGAGCGGCGAGCGGGTCGCGCCGCCCACGATGGTCATGTCCCGCACCGGCAGGCCGTGTGCGCGCATGGTTTCGAGCACGGCGACCGTCCCCAGGCATACTGCCTCGATAGCGGCGCGAAACAGGTGCGCCTGCGTATGGGCGAGGGACAAGCCGACGATGGCGCCGCGCGATGTGGCATCGGTGCGGGGAGAGCGGCCGCCCTGGAAATGATCGAGGATCATCAGGCCATCGGAGCCCGGCGGCAGGGTTTCGGCTTCTTCGTTCAGCCGCTGCAGGTCCTCGCTGCGTCCGATCAGCCGCGCCAACCAGGCGATCATGGACCCGGAGGAGGATTGTCCGCCCTCCACGATATGCCGGGCGGGATAGACGCCGTCCGCATAGCTGCCCCATAAGCCGGGAATATTGCGGCGCGTGGCGCTGACGGCCAATTGCAGATGCGAGGAGCCGGAGATCAGGGCCACTTGCCCCGGCTGATGCACTCCGGCGCCGATCATGCCGATAAAGGCATCGGCACCGCCCTGCACGACTTTAACTCCCGCAGGCAGACCCAGATGTGCCGCTGCTTTCGGGGTAAGCGTGCCGACCACCTCGCCCGGTCGCAACACTTCGCTGGGCCATTTTTCGGCCAGATCGTCCAGATCCAGCGCGCTGAGCAGATCGTGCGGCACGCCGCCGATTTCGGTGTCGTAATGCCAGCGGATGGATGCGGTGTTGACGCTGCCGACGAGGCGCCCGGTGAGGCGAAGGACCATCCAGTCCTGATATTCGCAAATGGTAACACTGCGCCGGTAGAGATCGGGCGCATGCTCTTTCAGCCAAAGGACCTTGGGTAGCATCCATTCCGCCGAGACCGGGCCATGCCGGTTGCGCCTGGTTTCCGGCAAGGCGTCCCGGGCATCGCGGACGCGCTCGGCTGCCTCGGCGGCGCGAATATCCATCCACAGCAAGGCCGGCGCCAGCGCTTCGCCTTGTTCATCAAGCATAGCCAGGGTGCAGGACGTCGTCGCCAGGCTCAGCGCCAATACGCTGTCCGGCGGGATCGCGGCGGCGTCGAGCGCCGCATGCATGGCCACACCAAGCGCCGCCCACCAATCGGACGGTGATTGCTCGGCCCAGCCCGGCTGCGGATAGTGGGTGGGATAAGGCGCGGCAGCCGAACCGAGACAGGTTCCGTCCAGGGCGAAAATATGGACGCGGATGGACTCCGTGCCGCCGTCAATGCCGATGACGCAGGACATGTTTCGCTGTCAGACCGCGAACCGGGCGGCTTCGATCTTGTCCACCTTGCGCGCCGAATTGCCACCTTGGAACTGGTTGGCAAGCCAGATGTCGACGAGCATCTTTGCCAGCGACGGACCGGTGATCAGAGCGCCGAGCGTAATGACCTGGGCATTGTTGGAGGCAATGGCTCGCTCGGCGGTATAGGGATCGGTGACGGTGACCGCGCGCACATTGGCGACCTTGTTGGCGGTGATCGCCATGCCGGCCCCCGTCCCGCAGATCAGGATGCCGCGCTCGAATTCGTTGCGGCTGATGCGGCGCGCCAATTCGATGGCGATATCGGGATAATCCACCGGGTCGGTGCTGTCGACGCCGATATCGGTGACGTCCCACCCCTTGCCCTTGAGATGCTCGCGCAACACGGCCTTGAGTTCGACGCCCAGATTGTCGGCGCCGATAATGATCTTGTTCATTCCATCCTCCATGGAAAAATTGGTTTAGGAGCGTGTCCGCCAGTAGCCGCTCGGCGCGAAGCTTGCGGCGACCAGGCGGTC
Source organism: Devosia honganensis (assembly GCF_042648785.1). Taxonomy (NCBI): domain Bacteria; kingdom Pseudomonadati; phylum Pseudomonadota; class Alphaproteobacteria; order Hyphomicrobiales; family Devosiaceae; genus Devosia; species Devosia honganensis. Next base: position 830,913 of record NZ_JBHRYD010000001.1, on the reverse strand, counting down.
ATAGAGTCCCGTGTCGCGCAGCAGGTCGAGCGAGGTGTAGCGGCGGCGGACGAACTGGGCCCGGTGGAAGTCTTTTTCGAGGCTTTCCAGCGACATGTTCATCTGTTCGGGATGCACCGGGGCCCCCGTGGCGCGCAGCTTGGCCGCCATTTCGCCGGGCGGAATGAATTTGGCACGCAGCTCCGGCAGCAGGTCGGGCCAGGCGGCAGCTATTTTCTCGCGCCGCGCCTCCTGCGCCTCCGGTTCGATAAGTTTTGCCTGGCCTTCGAGCCAGGCCGCCTCGCGAACGTGCGGGAGCGGAAAGAGGCCATCGATCCGGTCGCGCAAGGCCTGCTCGCCTGGTTGTGCTTTGCCCAGCGCGGCGCGCGCGGCCTCGGTGACGTCCTCGGCCAGAAGATGCTCATAGAGCGCCAGCATGGCGACACTGGCCAAGCCCACACAGGCACCGTGGGAAGCAGGGTAGCCGTCGACCTTGAGGCCTTCCATTTCCCACAAATGGGCAAATTGATGTTCGCTGCCGCTAGCGGGGCGCGAATCGCCATGGGCCTGAATGGCAAATCCTGATATCAGCAGGCCCGAGATCAGGTCGTGAATGGCGTCGGCTTCGCCACGGGCCACGCCCTCGGGGTTGGACAGCCATTGCGCCAGATTGTCCTGCACCAGAGCGAATGGCACCGGGTTGATCGCATCCTCTCCCAGGGTGTCGGCAATGTGCCAGTCCAGCGCCGCCACCAGCTTGCCCGCCAGATCACCATAGCCCCAGCCCGCCATCTTGGCCGGCGCGGCGGCAATGACGTCGAGATCGGCGACGATGGCCTCGGGGGGCGGACAGGATAGGGTGCGCTTGAAACCACCATCGAGCAGCGAGGCGCCGGAAGCGGAATAGCCGTCCATGGAGGCGGCGGTGGGAACGCAGAGATAGGGCCGCCCGAGAATGCCGCTGGCATATTTGCCCAGATCGTTGAGCACGCCGGAGCCTACGGCAACAATGATGCAATCCTTGTCGCGCAGGGAGTCTGCCAATTGGCGTGCCAGGTCGGCATTGGCCGGCAGCTTGCCTTCGGTCTCGAAAATATAGGGCGCTTCCGTCTCGATTCCCGCCGTATTCAATTCCTGTAAGGCGCGTTCGCCAGCGGCTTTCCAGGTGTTGAGATCGGCGACGACGATCGCCCGCCGTCCGGGAAAACACTCGGCAAACGTCGCCCCAAGCCGCGCCAATCCGCCGCTTTCCACAACCACGGCCTTGGTGAATTTCGCGCCGGAAAGAGCAGATTTGAGCGCTGGTGAAAGGGTCGGCATATGACAAAAATCCTCGTTCATGAGCAGATGTATCACAACTGTCACAAAAGTTTCAAGCGCATGGCTTAGGGTGAAATCGCTGCGCAATTCATGGCGACGCCGGAGACATACGCTTGGCTTATCCGGGCTCAAGACCCTGCGGCGCTTAGAATTTTGCACGCACATACATTTGTATTTTAAGATTGACACATGTCCACGTGCACGACTAGCATTGCCGTCAATGCAGAGAAGGCGGTATGCCTCGTGCAGGCATGGAGGAGATAACATGTCCCAAAAGATCAAAAGTAACGTCGCGCGGTTCGTGCGTAATCTGGCGGTAGGGCTGGGCGTTTCCGCCGTGGCCATGAGTGCGGCTGTGCCCGTGGTGTCGCAGGACCGTGTCCAGATCGAATGGTGGTATGCCAATAGCGGTCGTCTGGAAGAAATTCTTCAGCGGCTGATCACCAGCTTCAATGAATCTCAGGACAAGTATGAGGTCGTGGGTGTCTATAAGGGCAGCTACGAACAGACCATGGCGGCCGTGGTTGCGGCCTATCGCGTCAACCAGCAGCCGACCATCATGCAGGCCGCCGAGCGCGGCTTCCTGACCATGCTCAATTCCGGCGCTATCGTGCCGGTCGACGAATTGATGGAGCAGCAGGGTTACGACATCGACTGGGGCAATTTCCTTGCACCGGTCGCCGGCTTCTACATGGTGGACGGCAAGGCTGCGGCCATGCCGTTCAACAGTTCCTCGCCGATCTTCTGGTACAATGTCGATCACTTCAAGGCTGCCGGGTTCGATGGGCCGGGCGAGACCTGGCAGGAAGTTGAAGCGCAGCTCGTCGCGATCAAGGAACAGGGCGTTTCCGATTGCGCCATGGTTCTGCCCAATGACTTCTTCTGGAGCCTGATCGAGAACTACGCCGCTATCCACGACGAGCCCTTTGGCACCTTGGCCAATGGCTATGGCGGTTTGGGTACCGAGTTCGTCTACAACCAGAGCGAACTGATCGTCGGTCAGGTCGAGCGCCTGAAGCGCCTTCTGGATGCAAATGTGCTCCAGCTCGCCGGCCAGGGCATGTCGCCCGAGCAATTGTTCACGGCCGGCACCTGCTCGACCATTGCAGCCTCCACCGCCGCTCACGCCGGCGTCGAATCCGGTGCGCAATTCGATTGGAGCGCGACCTACCTGCCGCATGAAGAGAGCATCGAGCCCCTCAACAGCACTATCGGCGGAGCGGCTCTCTGGGTTCTGGGTGGTCAGTCCGACGACGAATATGCCGCGGCCGCCGCTTTCCTGGATTACGTGGCTTCCCCGGACGTTCAGGAAGGTTGGGCTGCCGAGACCGGCTATGTGCCGATCACCAATGCGGCCTATGAAAAGGCCAAGGCGGCCGGTTATTTCGATGAGCATCCGACGCGCGAAATCGCCATCCTCCAGCTCAACCGCACCGAGCCGACTGACAATTCCCGCGGTTTCCGCTTCGGCAATCACAACCAGACCACCCAGATCCTCGTGGAAGAGCTTCAGGGCGTCTGGGCCGGCCAGCAATCGCCACAGGAAGCGCTGGACAAGGCTGTTGCCCGCGGCAACGAAGTGCTGCGCCAGTATGAGCAGCTAAATGGCAACTGATCTCCCTGCACAGGTGGAGGGCGCTTCGGCGCCCTCTGCTTCCTCACGGCGGCGTCGCGGCCGGTGGCTCAGCCTGCCGACCTCGGATGCCGGCCTCAAGGCGGCGCATTTCAACAATGGTGGAATCGCGGCGGCGCTCCTGGCGCCGCAATTGCTGGTACTGCTCTTCTTCTTCTTTATTCCGTCCTACAAGGCGCTCTCACTGGCCTTCGTCCAGGTGGATCCGTTTGGCGCGCGCGAGATTTTCGTCGGGCTGGAGAACTTCACCCGGCTTTTCAACAGCGCCGAATACCGGAACAGCGCGTGGATCACCCTCTGGTTCACCCTGTCGCAAAACGTCATCACCATCGGCCTGGCTCTACTTTTTGCTTTCGCGACGGATTACGTGGCGCGCGGCAAGGGCGTCTACAAGCTGGTCATCCTCATTCCCTATGCGATTGCCCCGGTCATTTCGGGCATTCTCTGGGCTTTCCTGTTCAATCCGGCCGTCGGCCCCCTGGCGCAGATGCTGCATTCGCTGGGCATTCCCTGGGACCCCAACCGCCGGCCGTTCGACGCGCAATTGCTGATCGTCATCGCCTCGGTGTGGAAGCATATCTGCTACGACTACATCTTCCTCGTGGCCGCGCTGCTGGCTGTGCCCAATTCGCTGCTCGAAGCCAGCCGGCTGGATGGCGCGGGGCCGGTGCGTCGCTTCTTCACCATTTCCCTGCCGCTGATCGCCCCGACAGCATTCTTCCTGATCGTCATGAACTTCACCTATGGTCTGTTCGAAACCTTCGGCATCGTCGATGCGGTGACCAAGGGCGGTCCGGCCGGTTCCACCAATATCCTGGTCTACAAGGTCTATCAGGACGGCTTCGTGCAGCTCGACCTCGGCTCCTCCGCCGCCCAGTCGGTGATCCTGATGATCGTGGCGATCCTTTTCACCATCCTCCAGTTCCGCGGCATCGAGCGGAAGGTCAATTATCAGGTCTGAGCCATGCAAGAGAACAAACTCGGACTGAGCATCTTCTGCCATGCGGTACTGGTCTTCGCCGCATTGCTGGTTGGCCTGCCGCTCTATTTCGCCTTCGTCGCCGGCTCGCTCTCCTTGCAGGAAGTGCAGCAGGCGCCGTTTCCCTGGCTGCCGGGCGGGCATCTGGTGGCAAACGCCATCGAGGCCTGGGGCACAGGCGGCTTCGGCCGGTCCTTCCTCAATTCGATCATTGTGACGCTCGGTATCGTGGTGGGCAAGCTGGCGATCTCGCTGATCGCCGCCTATGCGGTGACCTATTTCCGCTTCCCCTTCCGCATGACCGCCTTCTGGCTGATTTTCGTGTCGCTGATGCTGCCGGTCGAGGTGCGCATCATCCCCACCTATGAAGCAGTGGCGGACAGCGCCGGCCCCATTCGCTGGCTGTTGTCGACCCTGGGCATTACCGGCCTGCTCGACAGCCTCTTCGGGTTCCGTGTGGAAGCCTATCTGCAATGGAACATGATCAACACCTATGGTGGTCTCATCCTGCCGCTCATCGCCTCGGCGACCGCGACCTTCCTGTTCCGTCAGTTCTTCCTCACCGTGCCGGACGAATTGTGCGAAGCCGCCCGCATCGATGGCGCGGGGCCGATCAAGTTCTTCTGGCAAATCCTGCTGCCGCTCTCCACCGCCAATATCGCGGCCCTGTGCATCATCCAGTTCATTTATGGCTGGAACCAGTATCTGTGGCCGCTGCTGTTCACCACCGACAAGAGCATGTCCACCGCCATTTTGAGCCTGACCAGCCTGGTGCCGCGCAATGACGCGATCCCGGCCTGGAACCTGGCGATGAACGCGGCGCTGTTCGTCATGCTGCCCCCGGCGCTGATCATCCTGATCCTGCAGCGCTGGTTCACCAAAGGATTGGTGGACGCCGGCAAATAGACCGCCGCCACCCGATAGACAGAGGACAAAATGGTATTGATTGTTGGACATCGCGGCGGCCGCAACGAATGGGCGGAAAATTCGCTCCATGGCTTTCGCGAACTGGTCAAGCTCGGCGTCGATGCTGTCGAATTCGACGTGCATCTGACCAAGGCGGGCGAACTGGTGGTCATTCACGACCCCAGCCTCCAGCGCACCGCCGAAAGCGAAGGCCTCGTCGCGGACCTCGCCCTGGGACAGCGCCACGAGGTCATCTTGCGCAACAGCGATGGCCAGACCATCCCCTCGCTCGAAGAGGTGCTGGACGTCTTCAAGGACACCGATATCGAGCTACAGGTCGAGCTCAAGGCCGACCACGAAAGCGTTCCCTATGTGGGTCTCGAAGAGCGGGCCATCGATCTGTTGCGGGCGCGCAAGCTGACCGAACGTTCGGTGCTGACCAGCTTCAACCCCCTGGTGCTCGAAACCTGCCGCCGGCTGGCCCCGGAAATCCGTACGCTGTCGTCCTATGATTCCAACTCGGCCGACCGCATGGGCGGTATTGCCGAAGGCCTCAAGCGGCAGCTCGAAGTCTCCGACATCATCGCCGTTGAAAAGAGCCTGCTGAAGCCGCATTGGGACCTGATCGCCGGGCTCGTGCCGGGCGACCGGCTGGGCGCCTGGGTGCCCAATACCGAAGAAGACATCAAATTCTGGTATTCCAAGCCGATCCGCCAGATCACCACCGATGCCCCGACCCTCGCCAAGAAATTGCGGCAGGGTTGAACCGAGGAGACGAGGCCATGGCCGATCTTGAACTGCGCGGCATCCAAAAAGTCTATGGCGGCGGCTTCACCGCAATTCCCCAGCTCGATCTCGATATCGCCGATGGAGAACTGGTGGTGCTGGTCGGCCCCTCCGGCTGCGGCAAGTCCACGCTGCTGCGCATGATCGCGGGGCTGGAATCCATCACTGCGGGTGAAATCCGCATCGATGGCGCGGTGGTCAACACTGTCGAACCGGCCGAGCGCGACATTGCCATGGTCTTTCAGAACTACGCGCTCTATCCGCATATGAGCGTGCGGCAGAACCTCGAATATGGGCTCAAGAACCGCAAGACGCCCAGGGACGAGATTGCGCGCCGCGTCGACGAGGCGGCCCGCATTCTGGAGATCGAGCCGTTGCTGGACCGTAAACCCCGCCAGCTCTCCGGCGGCCAACGCCAGCGCGTGGCCATGGGCCGCGCCATCGTGCGCCATCCCAAGGTCTTCCTGTTCGACGAGCCGCTGTCCAATCTCGATGCCAAGCTGCGCGGCCAGATGCGCGTCGAAATCCGCCGCCTGCAGCGCCGGCTCGGCACCACCAGCGTCTATGTGACCCATGACCAGCTCGAAGCCATGACTTTGGCCGACAAACTGGTGGTGATGAACAAGGGGCAGATCGAGCAGGTGGGCAAGCCCATGGAACTCTATAGCCGCCCGGCATCGACCTTCGTCGCCAATTTCATCGGCTCCCCACCGATGAACCTGATCCCCCGCGCCGAACTGGACAAGGCCGTCGGCGGCCGGCTGGAGGCGATTCTGGACAAACGGGCCGGCATTGTCGGCATCAGGCCGGATTCCCTGCTGCTCGAACGCCGGGCGGAGAGCGATCTGGTGCTGGACGGTGTAGCCGAATTGGTGGAGCCGGTGGGCGGCGAGTGCCACTTCTATGTGAGCATAGAGGGCGTTCAGCAGACGCTGACTGCGGTGACGCCCATGCGCGACGATCTGCAGGACGGCACGGCGATGAAACTCTACCTGCCGCTCGATCATCTGCATCTCTTCGACGCGCAGACCAGCCTGCGCATCGACTAGCACCCGCTCCGCCAGCGCGGAGCTCAGGACAACCATGATGGTGCCACTTGCTCTCGCGTGGAGGGCAGGGTGGTTCCGTACTGCTCAAATTCGGACCTGACATGACCGGCAAAGACACTTTCGATTGCGATATCCTGATCGTGGGCGGCGGCATCAACGGGGCCGGTATCGCTCGAGATGCAGCGGGTCGCGGCTATTCGGTCATCCTCGCCGAGATGAACGATCTTGCCTCCGGCACGTCATCGGCCTCTACCAAGCTCATCCATGGCGGGCTGCGCTATCTGGAGCATTACGAGTTCCGCCTCGTGCGCGAAGCGCTGATCGAGCGGGAAATCCTCTGGGGCATCGCCCCGCATATCATCCGGCCGCTGCGCTTTGTCCTGCCGCATCACCGCGGTTTGCGGCCGGCTTGGCTGCTGCGGCTGGGCCTGTTTCTCTACGATCATCTGGGTGGTCGCAAAGTGCTGCCGCCGACGCGAACGCTGAACCTGCGTAAGGATCCGGCAGGAGCCCCGCTGCGGGATGAATTCACTCGGGGCTTCGAATATTCCGACGCCTGGGTGCAGGATGCGCGATTGGTCGTCCTCAATGTTCGGGATGCAGCCGATCGCGGTGCGGAAATCCTCACGCGCACCAAAGTCGTGGCGCTTGCGCGTAAAGGCGAAGTGTTCGAGGCCCGTTTGCGCATGACAGAGACCGGCGCGGAACGCCGGGTGAAGGCCCGGATGGTCGTCAATGCCAGCGGTCCCTGGGTGGATTCGGTGATCGGCCTTGCCGCCAACGCGCCCGGCCGGAATGTGCGGCTGGTCCAAGGCAGCCATATCGTGGTGCGCAAGCTCTATGAGCATGACCGCTGTTATATCTTCCAGAACGCCGACAATCGCATCATCTTCGCCATTCCCTATGAGGATCAGTTCACCCTCATCGGCACCACGGATCGCGACTATATCGACGACCCGGCCGAGGTGGCCATCACCGAGGCCGAGACCGAATATCTGCTGCGTTCCGCCAGCAGCTATTTCAAGCGTCCCGTTTCGCGCGACGACCTGGTCTGGGCCTATTCGGGCGTCAGGCCGCTTTTCGATGACGGGGCCAGCCAGGCCCAGCAGGCGACGCGCGACTACGTCCTCAAGCTCGATAAACCGGCGAGCGGCGCCGGAATGGTCAATATTTTCGGCGGCAAGATCACCACCTATCGCCGTCTGGCCGAATCCGTCATGCAAATGGTCGAGCAGCAATTGGGCGCCCGGGGGAAAAGCTGGACCGGCAAAACCGCCCTGCCGGGTGGCGGTTTCGGCATTGCCGGCATGGATGAGCTGGTGGCCGCCTTGCAAAGACGCGCTCCGGCCGTGCCTCATACCCTCCTTTTGCGTCTGGCGCGGGCTTACGGCACCCTGGCCCATGACCTTATCGACACGCGCGGTACCTTGGGCGAACTGATCGGCGCAGGCCTATACAGCCATGAGGTCGATCTGTTGATGGATCGCGAATGGGCCCGGGAGCCCGAAGATATCCTGTGGCGCCGGACCAAGCTCGGCCTGCATCTCACGCCGGCCGAAACCCAAGATCTGGCGGCCTATATGACGGCCAGGCGCCAGGCCATGTCCCCTGCCGCATAGGAAACGGCCATGATCGACCTGGTGATTTTTGACTTCGACGGCGTGGTGGTGGACAGCGAGGTGGCGTCCAACGGCCTCCTGGCCGAAATCGCCACCGAACTCGGCCATCCGATGGACATGTCAGGGGCCGTGCGCTTTTTCGGCGGCAGCACCCTGTTCCAGCAGCTCGAAAAGCTGGCGATGCTGGCTGGGGGTAAATTGCCGGAGGATTTCGGCACTGCCCTGCAGGAGCGCACGATGTCGGCGCTTGCCGCCGTGCAGCCATTGCCTGGCCTCGAACATTTTCTGGATTGGCTTGGCCCGCTTCCAATCTGCATCGGCTCCACCTCCGCCCCCGAGCGGATCGAATTCTGCCTGGACGCCGCGGGGCTTTCCGACCGCTTCTCCGGCAATGTGTTCAGCGTGTCCATGGTCGGGCGCAACAAGCCCGCGCCCGATATTTTCCTGCATGCCGCCGAGCGCATGGGCACCTCCCCCCAACGCTGCCTTGTCATCGAGGACAGCCCGCATGGCGTCGTGGCCGGCCGGGCGGCAGGCATGGGGGTGATTGGGCTCGCGGCCGCCTCCCATCTCGCCGCAGGTCATCCCGAACGCCTGCTCGCCGCCGGCGCCGATCATGTCGCCGAAAGCTATGGCGAGGTGCGGCAGTTGATGCAGCGCCATTTCGGCTTCGCCGCGGCGCGCTGAATCTGCGCTACCAGGAAAAATCCGGGCCGTTCTCGCACGCGCCAGGGCCCGCCGCACCAGGTCGAGTCCGCAAGGGCGCAGTTCGCGCAGGTTTGTCATATCTCAGGCTTGGCCTGACTCGAACCTCTTTTAAGCAGTTCACCCGGAATGAGAGTTGGGCCTGCTTGCGGCTGGGTCTGCTCCTCCCGAGTCAGGAGGCGCTCGACCGCCCAGCGGGCCATTTCCCGATAGGGGTTGCGGATGGTGGTCAGCGGGGGGTGCATATAGCGTGCCAGGTCATGGTCGTCATAACCGACCAGGGCGATATCCTCGCCTACCTTCAGGCCCGCATTCCGCACCGCATCATAAGCACCAAATGCCATGCGATCATTGGCGCACAAAATTGCGGTTGGCGGCCTCGCCAGCGCCAAGAGTTCGCTGGCGCCGCGATAGCCCTCATCGGGGGAACCGTTCAGGTGGCGAACAAGATTGCGGTCAAGCGAGAGCCCGAACTTGGACAGGGCGGCCTTGTAGCCTTCGTTGCGGCGCTGGGCGAAGATATGCCAGCTTTCGTGGTTGAGAAAGCCTATGCGGGTGTGCCCGGCTTCGAACAGATGCAGCATCGAGCTATACGCGGCATCATGAAAATCCGGCATGGTCGCGGGCAGCACGCCATCGCGCTCATAGCAGTTCACCATGACCGTGTTGGTGGAACTCAGCAGTGCCGTCGGCGGCGTGGCCAGGCGAGGAAAGAGCGAGGCATAGATCATTCCGACCGGTGCATGGAGCATTAGCCGCTTGATCGCGATCTCTTCAATCTCCGGCTGTCCTCGCGTTGAGGAGACCAGCAGGTCCGCCTCTCGTTCCCAACAGAGATCGCGTATCTCATCCACCAGCGCCGCCGCCAGCCAGTTGGATGACATTTCGTCGATCACCAGGCCGACCACCGAGTTGCTGCCGATGACATGACGCTTCATCGGCCCGGTTCGATATCCCAGCGCTTCGGCGGATTTCAGCACCTTCTTGCGAGTCGCCGCCGCGATGCGCGAATCAGGAACGGCATTCAGCACCAGGGAGACGGTTGATTGCGACACTCCCGCCAGGGCGGCGACCTCGGCCAAGGTCGCTCTCTTCTTTGTTTCGTTCATTTGCGTTGCCCCCTTTCGATTGCGCGCCTCGACTCCGGTTGCGCATGCAAAAACTTTGCGCTAGTCTGCTAAAAGTTTTAGCACACTATAACGACATTACCACTGTCGCCGGGTGTGGCCAGAGTAGTCAGGAGGTTCCCCCAATGAAGATCGTCGATATCCGCGCGCGGGTCATGCGCAGCTCCGTGCCTGAGTTCCTTATCGGAGGCGGTATCCCCTATAACCTGGATCTGGCATCGACGATTGTAGAGGTGGTAGCTGACAATGGCGTGGTCGGGCGTGGCGAAACCACTCTCGCCCGTGGCCACGACCGCGAGAAGACCATGGCTCAGGCGGTGGTGAACAACTTCAAGCCGCTGCTGATCGGTCAGGATCCCCGCGAGATTTCCAGGATTTGGGAAGAGTTGTGGGTCTATACCAAGACCATCGGGTTTGTCGGCCCGCTCAGCGCCATCGACCAGGCGCTATGGGACCTGAAGGCGCGCACCCTGAACGTCCCTCTTTATGAGCTGATGGGCGGCAGGGTCAGGAACAAGATACGGGCTTATGCCACCAGCGCCATCAAGAAGGCGCCGGAAGAGCATGTGGCGGATATCAAGCGCTATATCGAGCTTGGCATCCAGGGGGTGAAGCTGGGAATTGGCCGCGGTGTGGCCGAAGACAAGCGGCTGATCCGGATGGCCACCGAGGCGGCCGAAGACAAGATCCGGGTCGCGGTCGACGCCAATGCCTTCTACACCAATCACATGGATGCCGAAGAGATCGCGCAGATTTGCGACGAGACGGGCATCTTCTGGCTCGAAGAGCCCGTCCAGCACTCCGATATCGCGGGGCTCGCCTATCTCAACCATAAGTACCGTACGCCCATTTCGGGTTACCAGACCGAAATCAGCGCGGCGCGCATGAAGGACTATCTCCAGCACAACGCGCTGGAAATCTACCAGCCGCGCATCTGCCACAGCGGAGGCATCACGCAGTCGAAGCGGGTCGCTGAGCTTTGCGACGTGTTCAACAAGATGTTTATCCCGCACGCCTTTGGCAGCGGCATGAAAAATGCAGCAACCCTTCACCTGATCGCGTCCACCAACAATGCGGGCTGGATAGAATTCCCCGTGGTCCTCGACGTGGAGGATCCGCGTCAATTCATGACCGGTAACTATCTCTCGAACCTGCAAGACATCTCGATGGACGAGCAGGGCTTCGTCACCGTGCCGTCAGGGCCAGGAAATGGCGTGGAACTCAACCAGGATACGCTCGACCAGTACCAGGTCGCAGCTTTCTAAATCAAACGACTTCATGAGGAGGAAATGCAATGAAGAAGACATTATTGTCCGGGCTCGCACTGGCCTTGGCCATGAGCACCACCGCTTTGGCGCAGGACAGTTTGACGGTCTATTCCAATTGGCCACGCGAGGCGATGGACCAGCTCAAGCAGGCGTTCGAAAGCAAGCACCCCGAGGTGACACTCGAATATTATCGCGCTGCCGGTGCCGAGCTCAGCACGCAGTTCCTGACCGAGCAGCAATTGGGTACAGGTCGAGCGGACTACATCATCTCCGACGTCGATTTCATGGAAATCTTCAAGGAGCGCGGCTACCTGCTCCAATATACTCCCGAAGGGGTCGCCCGGTTCAACCCCGATGCCGTTGATCCCGATGGCTACTGGATCGCCACCGATTTTGCGCCCTATGTCATGGTCTACAATACCCAGACCGTCCCTGCCGAAGAGGCGCCGACGGCATGGAGTGACCTGCTCGATCCAAAATGGGCCGATCGCATGGGCATGGCCGATCCAAGAACCTCGGCCGGCATTCAGGTGCCGATTACTTATTGGACGGTGAATTTGGCGGAGCGGGGCGAACCCTATGGCTGGCCCTTCATCGAGGTTCTCGGTTCCCAGCGGCCGACCCTCGTATCCGGTCACCGCCAGCTTGTGGACCTGGTGGTCACCGGCGAGGTCGCCATTGCAGCCCAGATGCCGCTTTCCTTCATCTCCCCGGCGGTAGAATCTGGCGAGCCGGTGGCGATCGTTTGGCCCGAGGAAGGCAGCCCCACCAGCCCGAACTCGGGTGCCGTTGTTGCCGGGTCGGACGGCGAGGCGCCGGCTATCATGCTGCATGAGTACCTTGCCTCCCAGGAGGGGCAGCAGTTCCTCGCCGACAATTGGGGGGCGGTGCCGTCGCATCTTGACGCCGATTTTGTCACGCCGGACGGCAAGGCGCTCGATGAGCTCAATATTCAGCGCGTCCACATCACTCAGGATATACGCGACAGCAATACCGAGCAGTTCATGAACTTCATGCAGTAGGCATGGCAAATGCAGGCGGTGTGCCACGCGCGCGCCGCCTGCTGCTGGGATGAGAAATGGCTTCTCGCACTTTTGATAAATCCCTGGCGGCGCGCTTGGGAACGGCAGGTTTCGTCATTCTGGTCGGCCTGCTGATCGTGGGTCCGACCGGGCATCTGCTTGCGAACGCGCTATTGGGACGTGGCTCATTCGATCTCGGGCCTGCCATCAGCGTTCTGACCCAGCGCGGCACCGTTCAGGCCATCGTCAACACCATCATCTATGTGGTGGGCGTGAGCGTGCTGAGCGTCCTGATCGGCGTGCCGCTGGCCTTTCTCGCGGAGCGCACGGATATTTCGCCCACAGCGAAGCGGGCCATCAATCTTGCCGTCATAAGCGCCCTGATCACCCCCGCCTTCCTGACGGCGATGGCCTATGTGAATCTCCTGGGTCCGAATGCCGGCGTTATCAATGTCTGGCTGCGGAGCCTTTTGGGACTGTCGATCAATCGCGGCCCCTTCGATGTCTACAATATCCTCGGGGTGCTTCTGCTCGGCGCCCAGCAATCGGTCGCCTTTGTTTTCCTGATTGCGGCCGCTGCCTTTTCCAAGATGAACCCGGAACTGGAGGAGGCAGCGGCCATCTCCGGGGCCAAACGTTGGCGCATCGTTGCGACCGTTACGCTGCCCGTGGTGCGCAATTCCATATTTGCCGGCGCCATCCTGGCTCTCGCCAGTGCTCTGGCGGATTATGGCACTCCGCACATGCTGGGCTTCACCGTCCTCACGCTTCGTATTCGAACCTATATGCTGCAAGCCGATTTTGTCAGCGCCGCGGTCGTGTCGCTGCTTCTGGTGGCCATGTCGCTGGTCGTTCTGGCGCTGTATCGGCGCAGCCTCGGCAAAGGGAGCTTTGCCACCGTCACTGGCAAAAGCTTTCATCCCAGCCCGTTCCGTATCGGTCGGGCGCGGCATGTGTTGACTTTCGTCGCTTACGCCTATGCCTTCCTTTCTGTCGTGTTGCCGGTCCTGGGCCTGCTCAGCACGTCCTTGCTGGAGCGGCTGGGTTTCGGATTTCGGCTGGATAATCTCACGCTGCAGCACTATGCGGACATTATCGGCGGTGATGGCTTCGTGCTGCGCGCCATCTGGAACAGCCTGCAGCTCGCCACCGGTGCCGCCATGATTTGCGCGGTATTGGCGGCTTTTGTCGCTTTCATCACGGTCAGGCAGCGCGGCGGCGCATCGATACTGCTCGATTATATCGTCGTCATACCCTTGGGCATCGCCGGAACCGCGCTTGCCGTGGCGCTGATCATGACGGTGACCAGCTTCCCCCTGCGCGACCTCGCCCTTTACGGTACGCTATGGATTCTGCTGCTGGCCTATGTGATCCGCCAATTGCCGCTGGCAGTGCGCCCTTCTCAGGCAAGCCTGATGCAGGTTTCGCCCGAACTGGAACAGGCGGCGCGCCTCGCGGGCGCCAATTGGGGACAGACCATGTTCACGATTACCGTTCCCTTGATCCGGCCCGGCCTGATCGCAGGGGGGATCATCGTTTTCCTCTCCTGCCTGACCGAGTTGAGCGCGTCGATCATTCTTCGTCATATCGGTACCGACACTATCGCCACCGCAATCATGGATCTTTGGGATGGCGGCGGCGGATACCAGCGTGCCAGCGCGGTCGCCGTGGTGGTGTTTGTTGCCATGGTCGCACTGGTCGCGGCCGCCCAGATCATTACCGGCCGGTCGCTTTATGACGACCGGGACAGCATGTAGGAGAGCCCAGTGGCCGGCGCTATCACCATCAAAAATCTGACCAAGCGCTATGGCAGTTTCGCTGCGGTGGACGATGTCAGCATCACCATTCCCGAGGGCCACTTTGTTTCCCTTCTGGGGCCGAGCGGCTGCGGCAAGACCACCACCTTGCGTATGCTGGCCGGCTTCGTTCCTCCGGACGAAGGCGAAATCGCCGTCGATGGGGCTGTCGTCTCGCGACCCGGCCACGTTCAGGCTGCGGAAGACCGGCAAATGGGCATGGTTTTTCAGTCCTACGCAGTCTGGCCGCATATGACTGTGTTCGACAACGTCGCCTACCCGCTGCGCTTTGGAGAAAAGAAGGTGTCGGACAAGGGCGAATTGCGGCGGCGTGTCGATGGCGCGATCGAGCTTGTCGGGCTTTCCGGACAACAAGCAAAATTCCCCAATGCGTTGAGCGGCGGGCAGCAGCAGCGCGTGGCGTTGGCCCGCGCGCTGATCGCCGAGCCTCGCATCCTGCTGCTGGACGAGCCGCTCAGCAATCTCGACGCCAAGCTTCGGGAAAGCATGCGGTTCGAGTTGCGCAGCCTGCAGCGGCGGCTGGGTATCACCACGGTGTTCGTCACTCATAGCCAGGAGGAAGCCCTGCTACTGTCGGATATGGTAGTGGTCATGCGTTCGGGGAAGGTGATCGAGCAGAACGATCCCGAAACGCTCTACCGCTCACCCCGAACCGACTTCGTTGCCGATTTCATTGGGCTGGCGAATTTTTTCGACGGTCCGATCGTTTCTGAAGCGGGGGGCAGGATAAGCATGCAGACGCCGGCCGGCCTGCTCACCGCGTCCGGAACGGCGGGTGCTTCAGGGGCCAAGCTTATGATCCGGCCCGAAAGCATTACGCTGACCTCTGCCGGCGAAACTCGTCCGGACTTTGAAAATCAGCTGCCCGGCAGGGTGGACGATGTCTTTTTCAACGGCAACATCGTGGAGTACATGGTGAGCGTCGAGGGCTTGCAGGAAAAGAAACTTCGAGTTCAAGGATTTCCGCCGAGGCGCTTTAGCGCTGGCGAGGTGGTCTCCATAGGCTTCAGTGCGGATGACGCCAAAATCCTCGAGGTGGCATAAGCCGCAGCTCATGCCAAACAACCGCCTGCAACGGACAGAGCCTCGCATTCGGGCATGGCTGGGGTCCTGACCCCAGCCATGCGCCCCGCACGGAGCGGGACGCGCATTGCCATTACATTGCGGGGGCAACGAAATTGCCTTCGTCACACAGGGCAATGGTAAGGCTTTCAAGATCGATCCTGGTGCCGTCCTCCATCCAGCCCGAAGCGCCGGCAGGCTGGGAAGATCCGTCCTCTGCCCTGTCCGCCGGCGGGGCCGCCGTCTCGCCGGCCGGTGCTTCCGCTTCAGGGGTCTTTTGGCCGGGATCGGCCGTTCGCAACTCGTCGCATTTGTTCTGAACTTCGGCGACCTGATCTGCTGGCACCGCCTTGCCACTGATCATGTGCCCGTCTTGAGCGAGGGTGGAGCCAGGTAGTGCAATGGCCGTGACGATGGCGGCGGCGCATAGATAGGACTGGATACGCATTGTATTTCTCCTCTAGTCGGCTTCTCGAGGGGGTCTTTCCAGAAAATCCCTCCAGTATTCGGTGAGGGCAGGGGAGGCCCCGACCGTTATCCCAACGGGATGCAGTCTTCCTCGTTCCGTCCCGTGAGATCGGGAACTGCAAGCAGCGGCCCGGAAGCGCGCCTCGCGCACCATATGTTCTCCGACCTTGGTTTTCCCGGGATTGTTGAGGCTGGAGGGACGACGGGCTGCTTCTTGCGGTCAGACGCTCAGGTTCAGGAAGCGAGCCGTGTCGGGGTCTAGAGGGATGCCCTGGGCACTGCGCAGTTCTGCTTGACGCCATTCGCGGTCGCCCGGAGCCATCGGCTGTTCCCCCGGACGGGCGGGCGCGTTGCGCAAACTGTCGACATACCGGCTCATGCCGCTTTCGAAAACCGCACGGCCGGCGAAGTGGTCCGGGCTGATGGCCAGCACGAAATGTCCCATGTTCCGGGGCGTGCCGATGTCCTGGGCCCCCACCATGGGAATAAAATCAGGGTCGAGCGTCGTTCCCATCAGCACGGCGGATAGCAGCGTGGCCACGCCGGCCAATCCAGCGCCCTTATAGCCATATTCGGCGCCACCCAGGGGCAGGACCATTTCAGCCTGATGGGGATCGGTTACCGGAACGCCGGAGCTGTCGGCGGCAACGCCGGTCGGCAGGTCCTTGTCGAGCGATTGGTGAAGGAACACCCGGTTCATGGGTATCGAAGATGTCGCCATGTCGAGCAGCCAGGGTTTTTGCCCTGGTATTGGCGCGGCAAAGGCGAGCGGATTGGTGCCATGAAAGGCTGCGGCGCCGCCAAACAGCGGCACCATGGAATCGGTATTGGTCGTGGCAAAGCCGATAAAGCCTCGCTCTGCACCAGCCAGAGCATAGGCGCCGGCGGCGCCCAGATGGGAAGAGCGCCGCACTCCCACACCGGCAAGGCCCGTTTCCTGCGCCAGCTCGCAGGCCAGTTCCATGGCCCGATAGGCCGCATAATGACCAAGGCCATCGTCTCCATCGACGGTTGCGGAGGAAGGACCTCGCTGATCGATTGTCAATCGAGGATTCTTGTTGAGCCGTCCGCCGACCAGCATCCGGCAATAGTGCTGGGTCAGGCGCACGCCGTGGCTGTCCACGCCGAGACGAGAGGCGTGCATCATGGCGCGGGTCGCCGCCTGCAACGAAGGCTCGCTGGCTCCGACCTTGCGAAAGGCAGCAATGACATGACGCTCCACCTGGTTCTCGGGAACGGCGATGGGCTCGTTGGTCATGCTTGATAAGTTTCCATATCTGAACGGAAAGTGACGGCACCACCGTCATGGCGGCTGCCGCCACTATCTACGTTACTAACGACTTCTCGCCAAACACGACACGGCCGGGTTTCGATTATGGTCATCGCACCCGTGCGCCGAAAAATGATCAGATACTAATCCGGCGACTGGTGGAAAGCATGCTCTGGTCAATTTGATCGATCTGTTCGAGCGCCGGGAGCACGCTATTGAGGTGCTCGATCATCGCCTGCCCAGCCGCGTCGGCATCGCCGAGTTCGATGGCGGCAAGGATTTTGGCATGCTCATCGATCACCTTTGCCATGCGATGCGGCAGCACCAGCGTCAGTCGACGGAAGCGATCGACCTGGGTTTTGACTTGCAATACCAGCTTCCAGATGCCGGGATAGCCGGCGATCTCCGCCAGCTTGGCGTGAAAGAGCTCATCGCCACGGTGAAAAGCGCTGGGACTGTCGGCTTCGGCCGCCTCCCGCTGCTGTTCTATAATCGAGGCCAGCGTAAGCACCTGGCTGCGCGTCGCCAGCGTAGCGGCCATGCTGGCGGTGGTTTTCTCCAACGCTTTGCGGATCACCATGGCTTCGGGCAATTCGTTGTAAGGAATGCGCGCTACAAAAGTGCCCGCCTGGGGAAAGATTTCCACCAGCCCTTCATCGGCCAGGCGCTGCATGGCCTCGCGCGCTGGAGTGCGGCTTACCCCGAAACGACGGGCAAGATTGTTTTCGCTGATCTTGTCACCCGGCCGTATCTGCATGGCAACGATTTCCTCGCGTAATTCTTGGTATACTAGACGCCAAGTTGCGGTGCCTCGATTTGTGTCTCGCGGTGGCGGCAGGGACTTTCGCGCCGTTTGAGCTCGTTTTCCTGTAATTTCAGTCATTTCTAGCGCGTTCTCATGATCCTATCCGGCCATTTTTTGCGCCGTAGGCAAACCATAAGCAGGGGTTCATCTGGCATGCAAGATAAAATTTATGACCGCGAACGTTGACTGGTATACTAATGTGCATTACCCCTGTTTCATAACGAGCCCGATACGGGTCCGGTTCCAAAGGGAGGGATGAATGCTCGCAACCAAATCCAAGCGTTCCAGGTCGAGGCTGGCCTATTTACGCGCCGCCTTGTTCGGCGTGGCTGCGTCGTGTTTCAGCATCACCGGGGCCTCTGCCGGCTCCATTGAATTCTGGACCCTGTTCAGCGGCCCCGACGGGGAAGCCATCGATGCGCTGGTCAAGACATTTAACGCCACCGCTGGCCAGGAAGCCGGCGTCGAGGTCAAACTGCTGATCATCCCGTGGGATGACTTCAACACGAAGCTATCGGTTGCCATGGCCTCGCGCCGGGCGCCGGCCCTGACGGTGGTCAATTCGGATCAGGTTCCGGTCTATGCCAATCAGGGCGCGCTTGATCCTTTCACTGCAGAGGAATTGCAGGAGGCAGGTATCAATCAGGACGACTACGTCCCCAAGGCGTGGGAAGCGGGCAATTTCAACGGCGAGCAATATGGCGTGCCGATCTCGATCTTCCCGCGCTCGATCTATTACAACAAGGATCTGTTCGCCGAGGCCGGACTCGATCCCGATACTCCGCCGACTACCGGCGTCGAACTGATGGAAGACGCTCAGGCGATTGCCGCATTGGGCGAGGACAAGATCGGCTTGTTCTTCAACCTCACCGGCTCCGGCACCTTCCGCAACTTCTATAGCATCTACTGGCAATATGAGGACAGCCTTTACAATGACGACATGACGGGGCTCTCCGAGACATTCGGCGCTACCGCCACTAAGGTATTGACCGAGCTCAAGGGCTTCATCGACGCTGGCGTTACCCCTGCCAAGGACATTGGGCCGGATGCCACGAAATTGTTCGCACAGAACAAGATCGGCGTCATGGTTGCTCAGATCACGGACTTGCCTGTATTCCAGGCCGCAAGCCGCGACCTCGGGCTCAATTACGGCATTGCCGGTTTCCCCACTTTCGGCGATGAGCCGGCGGTGTTCGCCATGGCCCACGAGTTCCTGATCCCGCGTGGAACCTCGCCTGAGGCTCGCTCCGACGCGCTGACCTTCATCAAGTGGATCGGTGAACACGGCGTCGAATGGGCCAAGACCGGCAAGGTCTCGCCACAATATTCGGTGATTGAGAGCGATGAATATAAGGCGCTGCCCGAGCAGATGACCG
This sequence comes from Devosia honganensis, assembly GCF_042648785.1. Lineage (NCBI taxonomy): Bacteria > Pseudomonadati > Pseudomonadota > Alphaproteobacteria > Hyphomicrobiales > Devosiaceae > Devosia > Devosia honganensis. The sequence goes on along the minus strand of NZ_JBHRYD010000001.1, from coordinate 811,722 downwards.
TCACGGCGTCGATCGAAACCGCGCATTTCCCTGCGGCTCTGGTTAATCAGCCGGCGGTCGACCGGGTGGTGCAGCAGGTGCTCGAAGAGTTCTATGGCGGACGCCTTTCCATCGAGGAGGCCGTCGCCAGGCTCGAGACGTCGATTCCACCCGTTCTTTCCAAGTAACCCGGCGCCGGC
>NZ_JBHRYD010000001.1:623303-811503 GCF_042648785.1 Devosia honganensis | reverse complement strand
CCGGCGCTTCTCTTTTGCCGCCAGCTGGGCGCCGCTGCGCCAGGCTCATATCTTGCTATGCCCAGGTGGAGCTATCCGCATGCCGCAAGCGCGCTCACGTCTGTTTCCGTTCCTGCTGGTTGCCCCTTATCTCGTGGTCTTCGCCATCTTTCTTGGCTATCCGATCGTCCGTGCGGTCTATATCAGCCTGTTTGACTGGGGCATTTTCGGGCCCAACGGCTTCGTCGGACTGGGCAACTACACTTCACTGTTTGCCGATCAACGGTTCTGGGCGTCATTGATCACCACCACCAAGTTCGCGCTGATCTTCGTGCCGATGATCATGGTCATCTCAGTGGTGCTGGCGGTGCTGCTGCATCGCAAGCTGCCTGGTATCGCTATTTTCCGAACCGCGTTCTTCTTTCCGCTGGTGGTCAATGTAGCGGTCGCCTCCATCGCCTTCAAATGGCTGTTCGAGCCGCAGGCCGGCACCATCAACCAGATTCTGCGTCTGCTCAATCTGCCGGATCAGGCTTGGCTCTCCGAGCCGGGCTGGGCCCTGGTAGCCATCGCTCTGATCACCCTGTGGATCAATGTGGGCTTCATGGTCATCATCCTGCTGGCCGGGCTCGAAAACATTCCCGACGATCTCTACGAGGCGGCCAATCTCGATGGCTCTAACGCCGTGCAGGATTTCTTCTTCATCACCCTGCCGCTACTCAAGCCGATCATGCTGATCGTCATGATCCTGAGCCTGGTCCAGGCTTTCCAGGTGTTCGGCGAAGTGCTGATCATGACCGAGGGCGGCCCGTTCGGCAGTACCGAAGTGCTCACCATACTGCTCTACGAAGAAGGCTTTCGCCGCTTCGCCATCGGCCGTGCCGCTGCTATCGGCGTGGTCATCACTCTCATCATCGCGGCATTGTCTCTGGTGCAGTTCCGCGTCTTCCGCCAGCGCTAGGGGCAGCCATGAAACGCAATCCGACGCTACGCTGGATCATTCTGTTCGCGCTGGCGATGCTGTGGGTACTTCCCGTCGCCTCCCTGATCTTGTTCTCCTTCGCGCCTTCCTCGGAAATTCTCAAGGACCAGCTCATTCCGAGCAACTGGACGCTGGACAATTACTGGCGGGTGCTCACCGATGCCGGACGCGGAGTCAGCGTGCCGCAAGCCATGTTGAACAGCACCATCATCATGGTAGCGCAGGTTGTGGGTATCCTGTTGCTCGATATACCGGCGGCCTATGCCTTCGGACGGCTGCGTTGGTTCGGACGGGACTTCGTCTTTTTTCTGGTGCTCATCACCATGATGATGCCCGGCATTCTCGAAGTGCTTTCGCTTTATGATCTGATGGCAAATCTCGGATTGGTTGACACGGTTTATGCCGTCATTCTGCCGGGATTGCCGCGCGTGGTCGGCATTTTCATCCTGCGACAGTTCTTCCAGAACTTGCCCAAGGAGATGGATGAAGCGGCCCGCATGGATGGCGCGACCGATTTTCAGGTCTTCCGCCTCATCATGGTGCCGCTCGCTGCCCCAGCCATCATCACCGTGTCGGTGCTGACCGCGCTCTATAGCTGGAACAACTTCCTCTGGCCCTTGATCATCACCAATTCTCCCGCGTCCATGACGGTGCCGGTGGCCGTTGCCTATCTCTCGGCTGATACCGCTGCCATCATCAATTATACCGTCATTCTGGCGGCCGCCTTCTTCACCTCGCTGCCCATGATCGTCCTGTTCCTGTTCGGACAGCGCTGGATCGTCAATGGCATGCGTCCCACTGCGGGCATCAAGTAATCCGCGTTACATAGGAGTTTTACATGACCTCTATTCAGGTGGACGTTAGTCCGCGCCATGAGATTTCTCCCCGTTTCTACATGCAGTTCATGGAACCGCTCGGTACCACGGATTCCTCGGTAGAGGCCTGCTGGGACATTCTTGAAGACAAGTGGCGCGACGATTTTATCGGTGTGGTGCGCGATCTGGCCCCCTCGTCCATCCGCTGGGGCGGCATTCTCACCAGCTTCTGGAAGTGGCGGGAAAGCGTTGGCGCCCCCGAACAGCGCCAACCCATGTTCAACTATCTCTGGGGTGGCGTTGAAACCAACCGCGTTGGCGTTCATGAATTCCTCGATTTCTGCGAGGCGGTCGGGGCCGAGCCGATCATGGCGATTAACTTCGCCGCTGATGGCCGCCCCGAATACATTAACACTGCCCGTGGCGAGAACCGTTCGGGCGATGCCCAGGAAGCTGCCGACCTGGTTAGCTATTGCAACGATCCTGACAATGTCGAACGTAAGGCCAATGGTCGCGAAAAGCCCTGGAACGTTCGCACCTGGCAGATTGGCAACGAAACCTCCTACCCCAAGGCCGGCGAACGCTTTACTTCAAAGGAAAATGCCCGCCACTATCGCGAATTTGCCGATGCGATGCGCGCGCGCGACCCCAATATCCTGCTGATCGGCTGGGGCGATATGGAGCGCGATACCGATGCGTGGTGGGCTGGTGATCTGGTCGAGGCGGCCGGCGACCAGATCGACATGGTGGCTCTGCACATGATGAACCAGCAGGCGCGGGAGAAGGATACCGTTCTGAGAGGCCGCCGCTATCGGGACGACGTCGGTCAGACCTGGCGGGAGCTCGACGGCATCTATCGCGCGGTGGAAACTAAACTGCTCAATGCGCGCGCCGTCGTATCCAAGGCCAATCCAAAGCTCAAGCTCGCCATCACCGAGGGCCACCTGTCACTGGAGCCGCACAACAAGATCGAGCTGCTGCGCGAATGGCTTTCCGGCATCTATCATGCCCGCTGCCTAACGCTGTTTGAGCAACATTCTGACATCATCGACATCTGTACGCTCGCCGACTTCGCCGGCACTAGTTGGACCGTCAATGCGGTATTGCTCGGCTCGCCGCGGGAGCAGCCCTACCTGCTGCCAGTAGGCCACGTGATGCGTCTGTTCAAAACGCAGTCCGGCACGCACGGGCTCAAGGCCGACAGTGCCAATGAAGCGGTGGTCGTCTCGGCCTCGCGCAGCGGTAATACGGTCTATGTCCATGTAACTAATACCGACCTTGAAAACTCCGCCTTGGTGGATATCGAGTTGCGCGACGCTTCTGCGGCAGGGATCACCTGCCATCGTATTGCGCCTGATCAGCTCGACGCTGCGATCGACACTACCAATCTCGATGTCTTTGCCGTGCAGCAGAGCTCGGTTCCGGCGCTGACGGGAATCGCTTTGCCCAAGGCGTCAGTCAGCGTCTACGTTATCGAACTGGCTGCCTAGGCGGCTGGGTGCGAGGAGAACACCATGGCTGGATTGCATCTCAGCAATGTCCGCAAAAATTACGGTAATGTCGAGGTCATCAAGGGTATCGACCTGACCGTCGAACATGGCGAATTTGTCGTGTTCGTGGGGCCGTCGGGTTGCGGGAAATCCACGCTGCTGCGCATGATCGCCGGGCTGGAAGAGATCACCGGTGGTGATGTCTTCATCGGTGACCGCCGCTGCAACGATGTGGCGCCGCGAGATCGCGGCGTCGCCATGGTGTTCCAGTCCTACGCGCTTTATCCGCACATGACCGTCGAGGAAAATGTCGGTTTCGGCCTGCGCCTCACCGGCGTTCCTAAGCCGGAGAGGGCGCGGCGGGTGCGCGAGGTGGCGCGTATCTTGCAGATGGAGGAACTGCTGAGCCGCAGGCCCAGCCAGCTTTCCGGCGGCCAGCGTCAGCGCGTAGCCATCGGTCGTGCCATCATCCGGCACCCGGAGGTATTCTTGTTCGATGAGCCCCTCTCCAATCTCGATGCTGCCCTCCGCGTCGACATGCGTATGGAATTGTCCAAGCTTCATGCCGAGCTCGGCGCCACCATGATCTATGTGACGCATGACCAGGTCGAGGCCATGACCATGGCCGACAAGATCGTGGTGCTCAATTTCGGCGAGGTACAGCAGGTCGGCACGCCGATGGAGCTGTACAATCATCCTGCCAACCTTTTCGTTGCCGGCTTCATCGGCGCACCCAAGATGAATTTGCTCCCGGTAACGGTCGATGCAGTGACGGCCACGGATGTCACCATTTCCTCACCTTCATTGCGGCAAACCGTCCTGCCACTCGCCGCTAGCGGCCTCGTCATTGGCGACAGGCTGACCTTCGGCATCCGCCCGCACCTGCTGACCCCACAGGACGGTGGTTCGATTGGCGGGCAGGTGCGCCTGATTGAACGGCTGGGCGATACCACTATCGTGGAAGTGAAGGGCGAGGATGCCACCGTGTTTGCCGCCATCGACGGCGATACCGATGTGGCGCTGGAGCAGACGTTGATGCTGGCCTTCGATCCTGCCAAGGCGCATCTTTTCGGGCCGGACGGCGTTCGCTTGTGAGCTTTCCCGGCCCCTCGCTGATCGACTTCGCCGCCCGGGCCCTGACGCAGACGGGGACGGACGGCGATGCCGCCCGCGTGGTCGCGGAATTGCTGGTCGAGGCCGACCTGTTGGGGCACGGCACCCATGGTATCGACCTGCTCGCCAGCTATGTGGCTGAACTCGAACGCGGCACCATGCTTGGAACCGGCGAGCCGGACATTCTGCGCGATCACGGCGCCATCGCGCATTGGGACGGCCGCTGGCTCAGCGGCGTCAGGTTGATCGCGCAGGCCATCGATACGGCTCTAGAGAAGGCAAGCCGATACGGCCTCGGCGCGGTCAGCATTCGCCGCGCTCATCACACCGCCTGCCTGCAAGCCTATCTCGAACGTGCGACGCAACGGGGCATGATGGTCATCATTGCGAGCTCCGATCCGCGCTCGGCTACCGTTGCGCCCTTCGGCGGCCTCGACCCGGTGCTGGGCCCGGACCCGCTCGCGTTAGGCATTCCCACGCATGGCGATCCCATTCTCATCGACATGTCATCCTCGATCACCACCAATGGCATGGTGGCCCGCATTGCCGCGACGGGCGGGCTTTTGCCCGGCCCCTGGCTACAGGACAATGCCGGCCGGCCAAGCGCAGATCCAAAGGTGCTTTCCGCCTCGCCGCCCGGCAGCATGCTGCTTGCCGGCGGGCAGGACCATGGTCATAAAGGCTTCGGCATGGCGCTCGCCGTCGAGGCGCTGTCGCAGGGCCTTTCGGGCCATGGCCGCGCCAATGCAGAACCGCGCTGGAGCGCCTCCGTCTTTGTGCAGGTGATCGATCCCGCCGCTTTCAGCGGCCTCGACGATTTCGCCGACCAGGCGGAAGCATTGGTCCGGCTCTGTCATGGCGCCCGCCCCCATCCGGATTTCACGGCTGTCCGCCTGCCCGGTGAGCGCGCCCTGGCCCGCAAGCGCCACGCGCTGCAGCACGGCATCGTCCTGCATGCGTATACTCTGACAAAGCTGACCGAGCTGTCCCGGCGGCTGGGGCTTTCGTTACCCCAACCTCTGGCTAGGTAGCGATAAAGGTTCAGGCGAAAGGGCTGGCTTGGTACTCTTAAACAGATGCCCCGCACTGATAAATGGTCAACCCAGTCGTGATCGGAATGCCGGAGGCGCTGCCTCGCCTAACACACTGTGGAACGCTGCTCCGGCATTCTGGACCAGCCGGCTATGGCCGCATAACTTAAGCCAAATGGCCTTCGGAAACCCGGAGCGGCGAGAACGCTGATCACCCGGGCTAAGCTGGCCACTATTCGTTGAATCCGCCGCCAGCAGATTTGCATGCGAATTGCCGACGAATTCGCAATGGAAGGATGGTTACGTATTGTCAGGCAGTTTGGGGGATCGGCTGATATCAAAGCGCGTCGCCATCATCGGCAATCAGGGCTTTTCATTGCTCAATTTTCGCGGTCCGCTGATTGAGGCTATCGTCAGCCGAGGCCATGAGGTTTACGCGCTGGCGCCGCAACTCGACAGGGCATCGATGGAAGCGTTGCAGGCGCTGGGCGCCAATCCGGTCGAAATCACTCTGTCGCGCACGGGTCTCAATCCGTTCCGCGATACGGCCGACACTCTCAAGCTGCGTCGGCTTCTTGCTGAGCTTTCCCTGGACGCGGTGCTCGCTTTTGCCATCAAGCCGGTCATTTATGGGACGATCGCGGCTGCTCTCGCGCGGGTGCCTGCCCGTTTCGCGCTTATTGCCGGACTGGGCTATGCCTTTAGCGAGAACGCCACCGACACGCCCAAAGGCATGCTCATCCATCATGCCGCCAAAACGCTCTATCGTTTCGCGCTGTCGCAGACGAAGGGCGTATTCATGCAGAACCCCGACGATGCGGATGATTTTGTCCGCCTCGATATCGTGACGCGGGACAAGATCGTTCGCGTAAACGGTACGGGCGTCGATCTTGCCGCCTGGACCCCGGCGCCGGCTGTCCTGTCGCCGGTTACGTTCACTTTCGTTGGACGTCTGCTGCGCGACAAGGGCGTCATGGATTTCATCGCCGCCGCCCGGATGGTGAAGGCGGCGTGTCCGCAGGCGCGTTTTCTGCTTGTCGGCGGGCAGGACGACAATCCCGGCTCCATCGCCGCCTCGGAGGTGCGCCAATGGGTGGCGGAGGGGTTGGTCGAATGGCCCGGCCACGTGCCCGTCCGTCCATGGCTTGAGCAGACCTCGGTGTTCGTCCTGCCCTCCTATTATCGGGAAGGCATACCCCGCAGCACCCAGGAGGCCATGGCGATGGCACGGGCGATCGTCACCACCGACTCGGTGGGGTGCCGCGAAACGGTTGTCGAGGGCCGCAACGGCTATCTGGTGCCACCGCGCGACCCCGAAGCGCTCGCCGCGGCGATGCGGCGTTTCATCGATGATCCGCAAAAAATAGCGGCGATGGGCCAGCAGAGCCGCCATCTTGCCGAAGCGCGTTTCGACGTCCGCCAGGTCAATGCGAAGATCATCGAGGCCATGGGCCTCTGACGGGCATATCCTTGTCCGGCCAGATCTGCCAATGGCCGCGCTTGTGATAGGCGGAGGAGAGGACTATTAAGGCCCGATCATCATCCGAGGACCAGGCGAAGCTCCTTGCTCGACACTTTTCGAAAACTGCGCGCCCTGCTCAGCCCGCGCGAACAGCGCCAGGCGCTCCTTTTGCTGTGCATGATGCTGGTGGTGGGCGTGGTGGAAATGGCGGGCGTCGCCTCGATCTTTCCGCTGATCGCGGTTCTGTCGGAGCCGAGCCTGGTGGAGACCAATTCCTGGCTGAAGCTGGCCTATGAGGGGCTGGGCTTTGCCGACCTCAATAGCTTCTATATCTTTCTTTCGGGCCTGGTGTTCCTGGTCGTGGTCGGGCGCACGGCGATGACCGCGCTCAACAATTATGCGATCCTGCGCTTCAGCTCGATGCGCAGCCACTCGCTCAGCGTCAGGCTGTTGCGGAACTTTCTCGGCCGGCCCTATAGCTGGTTCCTCGACCGGCATAGTTCGGATCTGGGCAAGACCGTGCTGGCCGAGGTCGGCGAAGTGGTCGGCGGCGCGTTGCTGCCGATGATGCAACTCGTCTCGCAGGCCGTCGTCGCGAGCTGCATCATCCTGCTGGTGATCCTGGTCGATCCGGTGGTCGCGACGATTTCAGTAGTGGTGCTGGGGCTGGCCTATGGCGGCATCTATATGGGAGTCCGTAACCTGATCTCACGGATCGGACAGGACCGGCTGGAAGCCAATCGCCAGCGGTTCCAGATCGCCCAGGAGGCGCTGTCCGGGATCAAGGAGGTCAAGGTCGGCGGGCTGGAGCATGCCTATCTGCGGCGGTTCGAGGCCGCCTCCTATATTTTCGAGCGGCGCCGGTCGGGCCTGCAGGTGCTGGCGGACACGCCGCGTTACGTGCTGGAAGTGATCGCCATCGGCGGCATGCTGGTGGTGATCATGGCGCTGCTGCTGCGCAATCAGGGTAATATCGCCGCCGCGCTACCGGCCCTGGCCACCTTCGCCTTTGCCGGCCTGCGCCTGCTGCCCGTGGTGCAGGGTCTTTACCGCTCCGCTGTGATGGTGCGAGCCGCAGGCCCGGCCCTGGACAGAATCCAGAATGAGTTTTCCTACGCTACGGAAATTCCGCCGGAAACGGTCGAGCCCCTGCCTCTCGAAAGCGCCATAGAACTGCGCAATGTCGAATTTACCTATCCTAACTCCGGCAGACCGACGCTGCGCGACATTTCCTGCCGCATCGAGGCGAACAGCTCGGTGGCGTTCATCGGCAAGACGGGGGCCGGAAAATCCACCATCGTCGATCTGATCCTGGGCCTCGTCACGCCGCAATCGGGCGAGCTGCTGGTGGACGGGGTGCCGCTCGATGAGCGATCGGTCCGCCGCTGGCAGCGCTCCATCGGCTATGTGCCGCAACATATCTTTCTTGCCGACGAAACCATTGCTGCCAATATCGCCTTTGGCGTGCCAGAGGATCAGATCGACATGAAAGCGGTTGAGCGCGCGGCGAAAATGGCTGCGCTGCATGAATTCGTTACAGAGGATCTGCCGCTAGGTTATGAAACGACGATCGGCGAAAGAGGCATTCGCCTCTCAGGTGGTCAGCGCCAGCGTATAGCCATCGCAAGGGCACTGTACGTCAATCCGGACGTCCTTGTGTTAGACGAAGCAACCAGTGCACTAGACGAGGACACTGAAAATTTAGTTATTAAATCAATAAAGGAGGTTTTTCTATGCAAAACTATAATTATTATTTCCCACCGACCTTCTTCATTGCAATTTTGTGATTGTATTTACCATGTTAATTTAGGTAACATCACATTGCATAAGAGCAAAAAAGACAGAAATAAAATATGATAAACATCTTTAGAAAACTACGTAGGGCTATTCATGACAAATCCACCGCTTCTAAAAAAGAAGCTAAATTAGAAGGAGTTCGCGTATCTCTAGCTAATTTATCTCCTCGCATGCGCGATGCCTTGCTGGATGGTTGGTATGAGGGGGAGGAGCGCCGTATAATACGTGCTTTTGTTAATCCAGATGACAAAATTTTAGAAGCGGGTTCTTCTATTGGTTTTATAAGTTTGTTCTGCATACACAATATGGGTGTTAAGGATATCCAGCTTCTAGAAGCAAACCCAGATCTCGCTGCGACTATTAATGAGAACTACACGCTAAATGGACGCGCTGCACCGAGGATACTTCAGTATGCTCTCGGGCCGGAGGACGCTCAGATAGAGTTCGGCATCAACGTTGATGCGTTTGCTTCTAGTATACATTCTACCAGTAAAGAAATTAGGAGGGTAAAGGTACAGCAAAAAACCATAGATAGCATATTATCCGAGATGGATTTTACGCCTAACGTTCTTATAATGGACATAGAAGGTGCGGAGACCCTACTTCCGGCAGATCATTTTATCAAATTTGATAGGATTATTTTGGAGCTTCACCCTAGTCTAAGCGGATACGAATCTGTTTCGCGTCTAGTAAATGGTTTGTTCGAGCTTGGTTTTCGCGAGTCTGCGCGAGACAGGAATGTCGCTTGTTTTTCTAAATCTACGTAGATGGCGCTTGATTTTCTGTGTCCTCCGAAAAGGGGACCTCTATTTTTGGATAGAAAGCTGCCAGGGGATCAAGAAAGTAATACTGTAACAGTGATATGCGTCTATTCCAAGGATTAGTACTTCGGCCGGGAATAAATACAGATTTTCCGACTCCCGCAGCACGTCGATTATCACGCGCTGTTGCAATATCGCTCTCGATCAATGACGTCTCTCCGAAGTGTGAAAGTCTAGTAACCTGAATGCAAGGAGCCGGTGTCAATTGAAATATTTTAGTGTTTTTAATTTTGGACTGTGAGTTCTGGAATAGAAAAGTATCCGCAATGTCGATGTTTATTTTAGATAATTCTATACATTTTTTTGCATAATTTCTTTCTATTATATAGGCAGCAGTTCCCTCGTGATTCGAGAGAAGTCTTCCCATCGAGTATTTTTTAGATATTAATTTAGATGATCCCATCCTTATAGTTTTTCTAAACGTTTCAAATTTGATGATTGAAGGAAAATATCGTTCATATAATTCCCAACTTAGTAGACGGGATAAATCCGGAGATAGAACTGCGTCGTCCTCCAGAATCAAGGCGGCGGGTGCACCTGACATAAGTAAAGATTCCCATGCTTTCACATGACTTAAAGTGCAAGCTACTTCTGCCATAGACATATGTTCTGGGAAAATTTTCCAATTTGCGCGTATTGCTTCAATATCTTCTGACGAGATAGCCGGCACTCGTTCGGCGTGCAGTTCAATTTCTTCGAATTGCTGCCGCATAAATTTTTCTCGATCTTTTCTCGTGTCTAAGTTAATATAATATATGGGGATCATTTGGTATCACCATAGAATAAATTAGAAATATATCTCGCTCTCCTCCGTACCGTTGAGCGAAACGCCTTATTTACACTTGATGGCCGTAATAGAATTAGGGCGAATAGATATATCCTAGCCCTCAGCTTGTCCCTGATTGTATAGTAATGTCTGGAATAGGCTTTCATGGTGGCGGCATAATACAGCCTTCGTGAAAGATATGATTTATGCTTTTTAACCAATAGTAGCATGTTATTTAGAGGTATCTTGCCTGCCTTGTCAGGGCTAACTGTGCGGTGCTGACGCAATAAAGGCTCTGCGATGCCGATGCATGCGCCGCCGCTAAGAGCTAGGCGAACGACCAAATCAGAATCCTCTTCGCGACGAAATTGCGGGTCATAACCGCCAAGTCTTTTTAAAGTTTCGACCTTAGCAAGTAGGGATCCGGTGGCAACCGCACCGTCGTTTTCTGCATCCAGAATGTCGCGAAAAAACATGTGAAGCGCGAGCGACTCACCGGATACTGGAATGTGTCCAGTGCCGATAGCTTTTGAGAAGCCGATTTCACCATTTTTTCCAATAACGTTACGGGAAGCGTTGCAGATAATATAATCATGCCCGAGCATGTTCTCGGCATTTTTTAGCGCTTCCACCTGTTTTTTTGCGCGATCTGGCAAGGACTCGTCGTCGTCATCTTGTATAAGAATATATTTTCCGGCCGCCTCTTTAATCATTAGGTTTAGATTTGATGCGAATCCTGAATTAATTTCCCTTTGGAAAAGCCTTATTCTTGGATCATTTTTTGCAATTTCTTTTATTATATTGACAGAATTATCTTGAGATCTGTCATCAACAATAATAATTTCTTTATCTTCCCACGTCTGATTCAACGCAGCGGTTATCGAACGCTCAATCGTATCTTCGGCATTGAAGCAGGCAATTCCGATGGTAAGAAGTGTCAAAACTTTCCCTCTAGGTGGCGTTTGGGGTGCTAAGCACTGAGAAAGGCAATTTTGATAACGCTTGGTTTGACGACTTATAATGCTGGACAGTCGGTCGCAAGGTTAATCTATACAGCGCTTGAACAGGATTGGCGGCCCATCGAAATCGTCATCGTGGACGATGCCTCGACGGACGCAAGCTGGGAGGCGATTTCGTCTCTGGCGGCGGCGCATCCGGAGGTGCGGGCGTTCCGGCAGGAGGTCAATCGGGGCGTGGGGGCGGCGCGAAACCGGATCGTGAAGGAGGCCCGGGGCGCGTTCATCGCCTTTTTCGACGATGACGACGAGAGCGTGCCGGAACGGGTGCGGCTGCAGGTTCGGCGGATCGTGGACTACGAGGCGCGATTTGCAGGGGGCGCGCCGGTGATCTGCCATAGCGCGCGCCGGCAGATCATGCTCGATGGAAAGCAGCGGATCGAGACCACCATGGGGGAGCGGGCCGGCGTTGCGGCGCCACATGGGCGGGCCGTGGCGCGGCGGATTCTGGCCGGGGACACGCTGGAAGACGGCTATGGCGCGCTGGCGACCTGCTCGCAAATGGCGCGAACGGAGACCTATCGGCAGTTGGGCGGGTTCGACCCAGCCTTCCGGCGCGTGGAGGATACCGAGTTCTGCGTGCGGCTGGCGCTGGCGGGCGGGCATTTCGTCGGGATCGGCGCGCCGCTGGTGACGCAGACGCTGACAAAGACGTCCGACAAATCGCTGGAAGCCGAGCTGGGTTACAAGCTGATGCTGATCGACAAGCATCGGGAGGTGTTCGACGGCGAGCGGCACTATCGCTATTGCCGGGACTGGGCCGTCACCAAATATCACTGGCTGGCGCGGCACCGGGCGCATTTCGCCCTGCGGATGCTTGCGGCGGCGTCGCTGCATCCCCGGCTGACTTGGCAAAGGCTGCGTCTTGCCGTACCGAACCTGGAAGGAAACCGGGCCTTTTCCGCGTTTCATCGGGCCGGCGGGGAATGATGATCGAGAACGGAAAGGTCAGCATCGGCATCACCTGCTACAATGCGGGTGAAACCATCGGCCGGGCCATTGCCAGCGCGCGGGCTCAGGATTGGCACGACATCGAGATCCTGATCGTCGACGATGCCTCGACGGATGGTTCTGCGGACATGGTGGCGCAGTTGATCGCCGACGAGCCCAGGGCGCGGCTGATCCGGCTGGGCGTCAATGGCGGGCCGGCGGTGGCGCGCAATGCCGTCATCGCGGCGGCGAAGGGCGATTTCCTTGCCTTTTTCGACGATGACGACGAGAGCCTGCCGGGGCGTGTGTCGGCACAGGTCGCGGCCATTAGGCAGTTCGAGGCGTCAAAGGGCCAATTGCCGGTCGCCTGCTATGCCGCCGGCGAGCGGCTCTACCCCAATGGCTATCTGAAACCGCTCCCGGCCATCGGTGCGGAAGAGATTCGTCCGCATGGGCCGGCGCTGGCCGACTACCTGCTGTTTCATCGCCGATTGCCCGGCTGGCGCTACAATAGCGGGACGCCGACCTGCGCGCTGATGGCGCGGATGTCTCTCTTCCGGCAATTCGGCGGCTTCGATGAAACGCTGCGGCGGGTGGAGGACGTGGACTTCGCCGTGCGGCTGGCGCTCGCAGGCGGCTGGTTCATCGGCACGTCCGACAAGCTGTTCCTGCAACATGCGACGACTGGCGCCGATAAATCCTACGAGCGGAACCGGGATGCGGAAGTGGCGATCGTGGACAAGCATGCGGGCTATCTCAAATCGATCCGCCGCTACCATTATGCGCGCAACTGGCCGATCCTGCGCTATTATCATTTCAAGCGCGACTATCTGCGCTTCGCATTGCAGTTTCTCCGGATCTGGATGGTCAATCCCGTGCTCGCCACCAAGCATCTTTTCGCCACCGGCCCCAAAAGGCTGGCGCATGAGCGGCGCATGGCGGCGGTGACGGAGGTGTAGCATGCGCATGATGTTTGCGGCCCGGGCCATGGATAATATGGCGGGCGGGGTCGAGCGCATGATCGTGGCGATCATGAATGAAATGGCGCGGCGCGGCCACGACGTGGCGTTGTTCAGCTGGGACCGTGAAGCGGCGGAAGCGTTCTATCCGCTTGATCCCAGGGTGCGATGGTACAAACTGAACCTGGGAAATCCGGCCAGCAAGGCCGGTTTCGGGCTTCGCCTGCGGCGGGCGCGCAGGGTACGCCGCCTGGTCAGGGAGTTTGCGCCCGAAGTGATTGCAGGATTTCAAGGTGGAGCATTCCGCGCCATGTGGCTCTATACGCTGGGCCTGGGCGTCCCGGTGATCGCGGCAGAACGGACCGCGCCCTCGCTCTACGACCATGCCAGCACCGAACGCAATCGTCGGATCGAGCTGTTTTCCTTCCGCTTCGCCAAGGCGATCACGGTGCAGTTCGACCGATACCGCGCAGGCTATCCCGGCTACTTGCAGCATAAGATTGTCGAAACCCCCAATCCGGTGCCGGAAGCGGAAAGGCATGCCACTCCCGATGCGCCCGGGGCGGACGGGCGGTTCACGCTGCTGTCGGTGGGGCGATTAGGCTATCAGAAGAATTTTCAGGTGCTGCTTGCTGCGTTCGAGCGTTTGGCTCCGCGCTTTCCCGATTGGGATTTGCGCATCGTGGGAGAAGGCGAGGACCGGGCGCAACTCGAATCGATCGTGACGAATTCGTCACAGCTCGCGGGTCGCGTTTTCCTGCCCGGCGCCACGCGGGACATCGCTGCCGAATATGTTGGAGCGCAGCTTTTTTGCCTCCCATCCAGATGGGAAGGTTTTCCGAATGCCCTGGCCGAGGCTCTGGCGCATGGTTTGCCCAGCGTGGGGTTCGAGGAGTGTTCGGGTGTGCCCGATCTCATCGAGAACGGACGGTCGGGCACCCTGGCGACAGGAATGAATGAGCCCGACAGCCTCGCGCAGGCTCTCTCGGTTCCGATGGCGGATGCAGGGCTCCGCAAGGCACAGGGTCGCTCCGCGGTCCTGACGATGCGGCAGTATAGGCCCGAGGAATGCTTTGACCGATGGGAACAAGTCCTCGTCCAAGCAGTGCCGACATGAAGCTCGTCTTCGCGATCAAGGCCTTGAGCGTGCCGGGAGGAGGCGCCGAGCGTGTGTTCGTGGACATCGCCAACGGGTTACATGCGCGCGGCCATGACCTGCAGGTGATGACCTTCGAGCCGGCAGCTTCGGGCAGCTTCTATGATCTCGATGCCTCGATCCCGCGACTGGACAGCGGCGTATCCAAAATCACCAAGGCGACGCAATTGTTGTCCTTGCCTCGCGTCCGTAGCAGGATTTTGGCCGCAAAACCCGATGCAGTGGTGGCGTTCATGCCCTCGTGCTATGTCCCGCTCGCTGCGGCGTTGGTCTTTTCAGGCGTTCCGTTCATCGCCAGCGAGCACAATGTTCCGGCGCGCTATAAGAGCCAGCCTTTAAGCTGGCTATCCATGAAGGCGGCCAGTTGTTTCGCTACTCGATTCACCGCCGTCTCGGATCAAATGAAGCGGCAATATCCGGAGATCGTCCAGCGTAAGATGACTGTGCTGCCCAATCCGGTCGATATTGTTGCTGATGCCCAGGCGGATGTCGTCGGGGCACCGGGTCAGGGACGCATCATCGCGGTGGGGCGGCTCCACGAACAGAAGGACCATATTACTCTCATCCGGGCCTTCGCCAAATTGGCTGACGAATTCCCCGGCTGGACAGTTCGTATTCTCGGCGACGGAGCCGAACGCGACCGCCTGCGCCAGGAAATTTCTAGGCATAACCTCGACGGACGGGTAGAATTACCCGGAACCGTGCGAGACGTCGGCGCGGAATATCGGGCGGCTCAGATCTATGTGATCCCGTCTCGCTATGAGAGCTACGGCCTCGCCACTATCGAAGCTTTGGCGCATGGTCTTCCCGCAGTGGGTTTTGCCGATTGTCCGGGCACGAATGAGCTCATTCGAGATGACGTCAACGGCGTGCTGGTTTACCCCGATGACGATAGGGCCGGGCGCCTCGCAGACGCGATGAAGCGGCTTATGGCTGATGCCGATGCTCGTTGCCGGCTGGCCGTAGGTCCGTTGGATTCCCAAGAGCATTCGCTCTTTTCAATCCTGGACCGCTGGGAGTATTTGCTTGGGGACGCCAAGTGGCATGAAACTGGAATGTGACTTCCTACTCAATTCCTTTCATCCTTCCGTAGCCGCGGCCTCCCATATCCGCGACGGCGTTGACTTCCGGTACGCAGGGTGCAGCGAGAAGATAGGCGTAGCAACGTATCGACCGAATCTAGAAATTGGCGCGAAAATTGGCGCCTTTAAGAGAAGCTTGAAACGCGAGGACGCCAAGGCGCGCTTCAGCGAGGTCGTGCGCCATGTGCAGGCCGATGGTCTCCAAACCTACGCAGCTTAACACAGACAGCCGCAGGGCCAAACCCGAGCCCTCGGTTCAATCTGCCGGGCGTCGGCCGGCCTGGCCGATATGCCGGTTGGCGGCGTCGTCAACAGCAATAGTCTCAGCAAGAGGCCATCCAGGCTATCGGGGACAATTTTTAGCCGATAGTGATCCATGAGCGCGCCGGCGCGGCCGGGGCGGCGGCGTTGTCAATGCGAGAAGGGTATGGTCATGGCGGCAAGCGATTTCGAAGTCCTGGACGAGCGGTTCGCCCGCCTTCCCTCTATGAATGCGACGGTCCGCAAGCTGTTCGGCGATTGCGACTGGGCGGAGGGGCCGGCCTATTTCCCGGCCGGGCGCTATCTCGTCTGGTCCGACGTGCCGAACGACCGCATGCTGCGCTATGACGAGGTCAGCGGCGCCGTCGGTGTCTTCCGCCAGCCCTCCGGCAACGCCAATGGCAATAGTGTCGACCGGCAGGGGCGGCTGGTGACCTGCGAGCACCTCACGCGCCGCGTGACCCGCACCGAGCATGACGGCACCCTCACCGTGCTGGCCGACAGCTATCGGGGCAAGCGTCTCAACAGCCCCAATGACGTGGTGGTCAAGTCGGACGGCTCGATCTGGTTCACCGATCCCACCTATGGCATCGATTCCGACTATGAAGGCAATCGCGCCGAGAGCGAGATCGGCGCGTCCCATGTCTATCGCATCGATCCGCATTCGGGCGAGGTGGCGGTGGTCTGCGACGATTTCGTCAAGCCCAACGGGCTGGCCTTCTCCCCCGATGAGAGCCTGCTCTATGTCGTGGATACCGGCCGCACCCACGGGGCGGACAATCCTGCCCACATGCGCGTCTTCGAGGTGGGTCCGGAGGGCAGGCTGTCCAATGGCCGGGTCTTCGCCGATTGCACCAGCGGCCTGTTCGATGGGTTCCGGCTCGACACGGACGGGCGGATCTGGAGCTCGGCCGCCGATGGCGTGCATGTCTACGACCCCGACGGCACGCTGATCGGCAAGGTGCTCATCCCCGAAGTGGTGGCCAATGTCTGCTTCGGCGGCCCCAGGCGCGAACGCCTGTTCATCTGCGCCACCACCAGCCTCTATTCCGTGCGCCTCCTCGTCAACGGCGCCAAGACGTTCTGAGCGCCGGCCCGGCGGCGATGGACGGGGATCGGCCGCGGTATCGCCCGGGGTGATTTCCCAACGCCGTATGGCGATGTCTATGGATGAGGCCGCAAGCGCTCATCCCCGCGCGGACGCGGAAAATCCCTGAGACATCGCCGCCATTGGCCATTAGGCTCGAGGTGATGGAGAAGGCGGCGTCCGGCCGCCTTGCGCTTGCGGGAAAGACTTCATGAAAGACAATCAGGGCGTATTCTCCAATCCGGCCGTGGTAGGGCCCTATGTGGAGGAGGCGCCCCTGAAGGTGCCGGGGCTGTTCGATCTGCATCGCATGGCCATGCTGCTGCTGAGCGAGCGGGCCGGGCGGGAGGCCCGCATTCTGGTGGTCGGCGCGGGCGGGGGCATGGAGCTCAGGGCCCTGGCCGAGGCGCGGCAGGAATGGAGGTTTGCCGGCGTCGATCCGTCCGCGGCGATGCTCGATCTGGCGCGCCGCCAGGTCGGGCCGCTGGCCGGGCGGATCGCGCTGATCGAGGGCACCGTCGAGGCGGCGCCGGCGGGGCCGTTCGAGGGCGCCCTGTGCCTGCTCACCCTGCATTTTCTCGACAGGCCCGAGCGGTTGCGGACCTTGCGGGCCATCCATGACCGCCTGCGGCCGGGCGCGCGCCTCGTCATCGCCCATCATTGCGCTCCGGGCGGCGCGGCGGCACACTGGCTGGCGCGCTCGGCGGCTTTCGCCGACCGGAGCGGGTCCGATCGGGACCGGGCCGCGGCCAGTGCCCGGCGCATGGCCGAGCGGCTGCCGCTGCTCTCCGATGCCGAAGAGGAGGACCTGCTGCGCGAGGCCGGATTTGCCGATGTCGAGCTGTTCTATGCCGCCTTCTCGTTTCGCGGCTGGGTGGCGAGCGCGGGCTGAAGGGGCTCAGCCGGCGCCGATCATGACGATGAAAATGGCCAGGCAGAGGGCGAGGACGAGAGCGCCGAAGAAAATCCTGTCAGGGGTCATGCCGGACGTTCTAGGCGCGGACCGGCGCGCTGGCAAGGCCGGACGCGGCCCGATGCCGGGCGGGGTTTGCATATTGTTCATTGCCCGGCCCTAGATTGAACGGTAGTTTATGCCATCGGGCGATCCGCGTGTGGCGCGCGCGGAAAAGATGCCCTCATGTTTTGAGTTCGGGCGCGGCGCGGCGCTTTCCTCCGTCCCCGGGGGCGGCAGGAGAGAAGGGCAGAGTTCTTGAGGCTGGTTGATCGCCATCTGAGGCCGGGATGGGCGGCCTTCGCCGTCCTCGTTGCCGCCCTGGGGCTACCGGGCGCGCTGCCGGCGCAGGCACAGGCGCTGGTGCCGCCCGATTTCTTCAACAGCCCGGTCGATCCGGCGGCGCCCACGGCGGTCGAGGCGCGCGAACTGGTGTTCGACGCCGCCGCCGACACCATCACCGCCCGGGGCGATGTGGTGGTGCGGGCCAATGGCTATACGCTGACCGGCGAGAACCTGGTCTATCGCCGCCGCGAGGGCGATATGCGGGTGAGCGGCGGGGTCACCATCACCGATCCATCCGGCAATGTCTCGCGCAGCCCCAGCCTCGTGCTTACTGGCGGCCTCAAGCAGGCCTTTCTCGATTCGCTGGCCATCACCGCCTATAACGGCGCGCTGATCACCGCCGACAGCGCCGATTACGACGAGGCGCTGCGCACCATCCTGGTCGATGCCCGCTATTCCCCCTGCGGGGAATGTGTCGACGACCAGGGAAGGCGCATCGGCTGGTCGGTCAGCGCCAGCCGCATCGTGCAGAACCGGGTGGACGGCTCGGTGACGCTGGAGCAGCCGGTGCTCTCGCTGCTCGGCGTGCCGGTGGCCTGGCTGCCCTATCTGTGGCTGCCCGATCTCGACAACGAGACCATCGAGCGCCTGCCGCGCCCGCGCCTCAGCTATGCGGAAAACACCGGCGTCATGCTGGAGGCGCCGTTCACCGTCCATTCCACCCGCATGACCGATATCATCCTCTCGCCCACCCTGATGAGCCGCCAGGGGTTCCTGATGGGCGCCGAATGGGTGCAGCGGTTCGATGCCGGCTCGTTCAGCATCAAGGCGTCGGGGCTCTATCAGTTCGACAGCAGCGCCTTCAAGCTGCCCGAGGCGCGGCGCGACTGGCGCGGCGCCGTGCAGGCGCAGGGCGAGTTCGTGCCGGTGGAGGACTGGAAAGCCGGCTTCGCCTATTCGGTGTTCACCGATAATGCCTATTTCGACGATTACCGGCTCGACAAGCGCCGCTCCGCCGTCAACGAGGTCTATGCCACCCATCTGACCGCCGACACCTATGTCGATGCGCGCATCCAGCAGTTCAACGTCCTGGGCAACCAGACCATCGAATTGCGCGACCAGCAGGGCATCGCGCTCCCGAATGTGCGGGTGGAGCGCAGCTTCACCCTGCCGCCGGGGGCCGGGCGCATCGATGTCGAGGCGCGCCTTTTGGGCATTCACCGCCGGCTCGATGCGGCGGGGACCGTCAACGGCGTGCCCTATGACCATGGCTATGCCGGCAATCGCCTGCACGGCATGGCGCAGGCGAGCTGGCAGAACCAGTGGATCGCCGGGGGCGTGGTGGCGACGCCCTTTGTCGGGCTGCGGCTCGATGGGGCCTATTACGATGGCGGCAGCGGGCTGGCCTCGGCGCCCGCCGCCGGGACGCTGCTGGGCGCGACGCCGATCGCGGCGCTGGATTTGCGCTATCCGCTGGCGGCCTACGGGCCGGGGGTGACGCATCTGATCGAGCCCATCGGGCAGATCGTCTATCGCGGCGCCGCCAGCATGGCGCCGGGCATCACCAATGAGGACGCGCAGAGCGTCGTTTTCGACGACACCAATATCTTCAGCTATAACCGCTTCACCGGCATCGACCGGCAGGAAACCGGCTTGCGGCTCAATCTGGGCGGGCGCTACCTGGCCACGCTGGCCGATGGCAGCTATTTCGAGCTGGTGGGCGGGCAGTCGTTCCAGTTGGCCGGCGACAACGCCTTCGCAGCGCCGAACCGCCAGCGGGCGGGGGTGGCCTCGGGGCTCGATCGGGATGCCTCCCATCTGGCGCTGGGCGCCTATGGCTCGCTGGCCGGCGGGCTCGATTTCGGCGGCAAGCTGCAACTGGACAGCCGCGACCTGGGCATTGCGCGGGCGGCGCTGGGCGTCGGCTATGGGCGCGATGGCTGGGCCGGGGCGCTCAATTACCGCTATGCGGCGGCGACGCCGGCCACCGGCAATGTCAGGGAGCTGCACGAGGCCGGGGCGGAGGTGAGGGTGCCGGTCGACGAATACTGGTCGGTGACCGCCAATGCCTATTGGGACCTGGCCGCCAATGATTTCCTCCAGGCCGGGGGCGGCTTCGCCTATGACGACGGCTATCTGCGGTTCTCGGCCGGGGCCACCCGCACCGGCCCCACCCATCGCCGTCCCGACGATACCCGCTTCACCGCCACCTTCCGGCTGCTGCCGCCTTCGGGCGGCAAGCCCGCCGCGGTCCTCGAGGAGCCATGATGCCCAGATCCGCCGTTTTCGCCGCCATCGGCGCCCTGATGCTGACCATGGTTCTGGCCGCCTGCACCAGCTTCGCGCCGGTCTATGGCGGCCATGCGGGCGGGATGGAGGCGGCACGCTTCAATTTCGCCGCGCCCGCCAACCGGGAAGAGCAGCTCATCCTCAACCGGCTGCGCCTCGCCTTTCCCGGGCCCGCCGCCCCGGACGATCCGGTGCTGCGCGTCACCGCCGCCACACGCTCGCCCGGCGATGCCCTTTCCGACGCCTTCGCGGTGGCGCGGCCGGTCAATGTGCGGGTCGAGGCCAGCGTCGCCATCAGCCGCGACGGGGTGGTGCTGTTCGAGGCAACGCGCTTTGCCGACACCGCGCGGCAGGCCGGCAAGCTGACGCCGGTGGATCTGGCCTCCGCCACCGGAGCGGCGGAACGGGCGGCGGAGGCGGTGGCCGAGGCGCTGCGGGCCGCCATCCTTGCCGGCTACCGGCCCGCTCAGCCCGCCATGGTGCGCTGAGCCCGGGCCTTCGACCGCATTGTTTGAGGATCGGCAACGCAGCGTGGACCGGTCCGGCGATTGTTCTGGCCCTCGCCCGGGCCGATATCGGAGCAAACAGCCAGGAGAGCCGACATGTCCCAATACCTGTTCCGCGCCGCCGACGGCGCCACGCCCGACGCCCCGGTCATCTTTCTCTTCCACGGCACCGGCGGCGACGAGAACCAGTTCTTCGAGCTGGCCGGTCAATTGCTGCCGGGCGCGCGCATCGTGGCGCCGCGCGGCGATGTCAGCGAGCACGGGGCGCTGCGCTATTTCCGCCGCACCGGCGAGGGCGTGTACGACATGGACGATCTGGCCGCGCGCACCGGCGCCATGGCCGGCTTCGTGCGCGCGCAACTGGGCCCGGCGCGGCCGTCGCGCGTCGTGGGGCTGGGCTATTCCAACGGCGCCAATATCCTGGCCTCGGTGCAGTTCACCGCCCCCGAATTGTTCGACGCCACCATCCTCATGCACCCGCTGATCCCCTTCGCGCCGCCGCAAGCGGATTTTTCCGGCAGGCGGGTGCTGATCACCGCCGGGCGCCACGACCCCATCGCCCCCGCCGCCGCCACCCAGGCCCTGGCCGATTATTTCGCCGCCAATGGCGCCTCCACCCAACTGGCCTGGCACGAAGGCGGGCACGAATTGCGCAATGAGGAAATCCGCGCCACTGCGGCTTTCCTCGCCACGCCCTGAGCGCCTTATTTCTCACCCCCTCGGATTGAGGGGAATTGCCTATGGAAAAATCTGTGAGGCCGGCCCCTTCGCCTCCCTCCCCCTTGAGGGGAGGGAATGAGGGTGGGGGTTTGGGATCATCCGGGAATCCGATTGATTCATCGAGGAAATTGACGGCGCGGAACCCCCGCCCCTAACCCCTCCCCTCAAGGGGGAGGGGAACGCAACAGCTTCTATTGCGCCTCCAGGCTCACATGTAATCCCCCCTGCTCGGGAGGGGGATGAAGAGACGTTTGGAACCGGACTCCACTTTTCTCCACGATGCTCTATCCTTTTGCCGATAGAACCGATCGGGAGTGCCGCCGTGATCCGAACCGTCCTCCGCACCGCCCTTGCGGCCGTTCTTTTCACCCTGCCGGCGCCGGCGATACTGGCCGCCAGTTTCGATTGCGCCGGGGCCTCGACGCCCTTCGAGCGCGCCATTTGCGACAATCCGGAGCTGTCCGCCGCCGATGAGCGGCTGGACCGGAGCTGGGCCACCGCCATTGGCGGCCTTTCCAAACAGGCGCTCAAGGAATTGCAGGCCGGCCAGCGCCAATGGCTCGATTATGCGCGGCGCGCCTGCACCAGGACCGCCGAGCCGCTGGAGGAGGGCGCCTATGACGAGCGGGGCGTCTCCTGCCTCGTCGAGCTCTTCGACAGCCGCAGCGGCATGCTCGAGGCCAGCCGCATGCTGGAGGGCACGCGCTTTTATCCTCTGGCCCGCCACGCGGCCTGGCCCGATCCCAACGAAGCCGACAATCCCCAATCCTATTGGCCGGTCGCCCATTACGAGATGAGCGTGGCCCAGATCGATGCCGATACCGAGGTTGCGCGGCGGTTCAACGCGCTGGTGCTGGCGCAGGGCGAGCAATTGTCCGGCCTGGTCGAGCCCGGGCAGGGGCCTTTCGGCAATGAGGACGACAGCAGCGACCTCACCGTCTCCATCCTTCCCGCGGAACTGGCCGGCACGGGCCGGATCAGCCTGCGCACCGAGACCTATTGGTACGGCCATGGCGCCGCCCACGGCAATTGGACCGTCTCTTATCTGCACTATCTGACCGGCGAGAGCCGCTGGATGGAGGCGGGCGACCTGTTTGCCGGCGAGGGCTGGCAGCAGGCGCTGCTCGATCTGGCGGTGAGCGCGCTGCGGCAGCAGCATGGCGACATGCTGATGCTGGACGATACGACGTTCATCGCCGACAGCGTTGCCGATCCCATGCGCTGGTCGCTCTCCGACAGCTATGCGCTGATCGTGCAATTCCAGCCCTACGAGGTCGCCGCCTATGCCTATGGCGCGCCCACGGCGAGGATAAGCTGGGAAGCGCTGGAGCCCTATCTCGCCGATACCGCCGATCTGGTACGCTACGGCTATTAGAGCCTTTCACTGTCAAGTGGATCAGCGCTTTCTTGCTCCCCTCCCCCTTGAGGGGAGGGGTCGGGGGTGGGGGTCCTTCGGTGATCCGCCAAACCCACCCCCTCCCCAACCCTCCCCTCAAGGGGGAGGGAGCGCTGGTCGCCGATTCCGTCAAAACATGAAAGCCTCTAGAGCAGTTCAGTTTTTGACGGAATCGGCGACCAGCACTCCCTCCTCGGGAGGAGGGCCGGGGACCTGTCCCCTTCGTCATTGCCGGGCTCGTCCCGGCAATCCACCTTTCCGCATCCCCTTGCGCCGCGCCTATCCCAGCAGGTCGCTCCATTCGGGGTGGCGGCGGAACTGGACGACCACATAGGGGCAGATCGGGGTGATGCGGAAGCCCTCCTCGCGGGCATCGGCGACGGCGGCCTTGACCAGGCGCAGGGCGATGCCGCGGCCCTCGAATTCGGGGGGCACGCCGGTATGGTCGATGACCATGGGCTGGCCGGGGCTTTTCCGGTAGGTCATCTCGGCCTCGGCGCCGGGCGCCAGGCGGATGACATAGCGGCCGCGCGTGGGCCCTTCCTCGCGGATGATCTTGTAGTCGCCGTCGGTCATGGGAAAATCCTTCCGGGAGAAGCGGTCAGGGCAGTCTGGGGCCATATCGGCCGCGCCGCAACCCTCGCCGGCCTCGCCTTTCCTCCGGCGCCCGGCCCTCAGCCCTTCTTGCGGCTCATCTCGATCATGCGCTCGACGGCGGCGCGGGCCGGGGCGGCGATCGGGGCGGGGATGGTCACTTCCTCGCTCATCGTGTGCAGCGACCACAACACGTTTTCCAGATTGATGCGCTTCATGTGCGGGCAGATATTGCAGCCGCGCAGGAAGTCGACCCCGGTGGCCTCGGAGGCCACATTGTCCGACATCGAGCATTCGGTGACCATGACGACGCGGGCGGGGCGGGTCGATTTCACCCAGTCGATCATCGCCGCGGTGGAGCCGGCGAAATCCACCGCCTCGATCACCTCGGGCGGGCATTCGGGATGGGCGATGATGCTGGCGGCGGGATAGGCGTGGCGCAGTTCGGCGATGTCGCCGGCGGTGAAGGTCTCGTGCACCTCGCAGGCGCCGGCCCAGGTGATGATCTTCTTGTTGGTCTTCTTGGCGGTGTTCTGCGCCAGGTACTGATCGGGGATCATGATGACGCTGTCGCCGGCGACGGCCTCGACGATGTCGAGCGCGTTGGAAGAGGTGCAGCACACATCGGTCACCGCCTTCACCGCCGCCGAGGTGTTGACATAGGTGACCACCGGCACGCCCGGATAGCGCTCGCGCATGGCCAGGACGTCCTCCGCGATGATGCTTTCGGACAGCGAGCAGCCGGCGCGGCTGTCGGGGATCAGCACGGTCTTTTCCGGGTTGAGCAGCTTGGAGGTCTCGGCCATGAAATGGACGCCGCACTGCACGATCACCGACTGGTCGACGCGCGTGGCCTCGATGGCCAGTTGCAGGCTGTCGCCCACCACGTCGGCGACGCCGTGATAGATTTGCGGCGTCTGGTAGTTGTGGGCGAGGATGACGGCGTCCTTTTCCTTCTTCAGCCGGTTGATCTGGAAGATCAGCGGCGCGAAGAACGGCCATTCGACCTGGGGGATGCGGTCGCGCATGCGCTCGTAGAGGGCGCCGGTCTCGCGCTCCACGGCCGGGGAGAACTTCAAATCGAAGCTGTCGGCGAGGATGGCCCGCGCCTCGGAAAGCGGGGTTACCGCATTGATCGTCTGCATCACTGGAAACCTCCCGCCGCGACGGGGCGGAACCTAGGGATTTTTGCCCGTCATTGCAATGAATGGCCTTGCACGAACCGGATCGTCCGCCTAACCCTCGCAGCGGACCTTGCCAATCGGGAGACGACGCCATGCCGCAGGACGCCAATGCCATCCGTTCCATCCTCTCGCTCGCCCCGGTGGTGCCGGTGATCGTCCTCGACGATGTCGCCAGGGCGCGGCCATTGGCCGAGGCGCTGGTGGCGGGCGGCCTGCCGGTGCTGGAGGTGACGCTGCGCACCCCCAACGCGCTCAAGGTGATGGAGGAGATGGGCAAGGTGACCGGGGCCATCGTCGGCTCGGGCACGGTGCGCCATGCCGCCCATATGAAGCAGTCGGTGGAGGCCGGCTGCCGCTTCATGGTCTCGCCGGGCGCCTCGCCGCGCCTGCTCGATGCGGCCGAGGACGTGGCCATTCCGCTGCTGCCGGGCATCGGCACCCCCACCGAGGCGATGGCGGCGGCCGAGCGCGGCTATGGCTTCCTCAAATTCTTCCCGGCCGAGGCCATGGGCGGCGCCCCGGTGCTCAAGGCCTTCGCCTCGCCCCTGCCCGACATCACCTTCTGCCCCACCGGCGGCATCGACGCGGCCAGGGCCGGGGCCTATCTGGCGCTGCCCAATGTCATCTGCGTGGGCGGTTCCTGGGTCATGCCGGCCGAGGCGCTCGAGGCCGGGGACTTTGCCCGGATCGAGGCGCTGGCGCGGGAAGCCGCGGCGCTGAAAAGCTAGAGGCTTTCATGTTTTGACGGAATCGGCGACCAGCGCTCCCTCCCCCTTGAGGGGAGGGTTGGGGAGGGGGTGGATCTGACGGATCACCGAAGGACCCCCACCCCCGACCCCTCCCCTCAAGGGGGAGGGGAGCAAGAAGGCGCTGGCGCGGGAAGCCGCGGCACTGAAAAGCTAAAGCCGGCCGGCGTCGGGCGGCGGCGGCGCCTCGCGGGCCGGAGGGAGGACGGGCCGGATGAGTGCTGAAATTCCCGACCACGGGCTGGGCCATTTGCGGGTCGTGCTCACCGCCGGCGCCTATATCGGGCCGGGCCGGGCGGATTTGCTCGAAAAGATCGACCAGACCGGCTCCATCGCCGCCGCCGGCAAGGCGATGGGCATGAGCTACAAGCGGGCCTGGAGCCTGGTGCAGGCGCTCAACGAGGGTTTTGGGGCGCCGCTGGTGCTCTCGAGCCGGGGCGGGGCCGGGCAGGGCGGGGCCAGCCTCACCCCGCGCGGGCGGGAGGTGCTTTCCCGCTATCGCGCCATGCAGGAACACACGAGAAGCGCGATCGCGGCGGATGTGGCGGCGCTGCGGGCGCTGGTCATCGATCCTGCCGGTTGAACATAGCGCTTGCCCGGGGCCGGGTTTTTCGTCATCGATATGTTTGTCAAAACATATCGGAGATCGGCCGTGCTTCGCCTCCTGCTTTCCGCCGCCCTGTTCGTCACCGCCGCCCTGCCGGCCCTGGCCGAAACGGTCCATGTGGCGGTGGCGGCCAATTTCACCGCCGTGGCCGAGGAGCTGGCGGAGATGTTCGCCGCCGAGACCGGCCATGAGGCGGTGCTGAGTTTCGGGGCCACCGGCCAGCTCTATGCCCAGATCACCCAGGCGGCGCCCTTCGGGGTCTTCCTCGCCGCCGATACGGAGCGGCCCGAACTGGCGGTCGCCGAGGGGTTCGCGGTGGAGGGGAGCTTCTTCGTCTATGCCGAGGGCCGGCTGGCGCTCTACGGCCCCGGCCGCGACCTTGCCGATGGCGAGGCGGCGCTGCGGGGCGAATTCTCCAGGCTCGCCATCGCCGATCCGGCCGCCGCGCCCTATGGGCAGGCGGCGGTGGAGACGCTGACCGCGCTGGGCCTCTATGCGGCGCTGGAGCCGCGCCTGGTGCAGGGCGAGAACATCTCCCAGACGCTGCAATTCGTCGAAAGCGGCAATGCCGAGCTGGGCTTCGTCGCCGCCAGCCAGGTGCCGGCCCAGGCGGGCCGATGGCTGGTGCCCGCCGGGCTGCACGCGCCCATCGCCCAGGGCGCGGTGCTGCTCGCCGAGGGCGCGGCCAATCCGGCGGCGCTGGCCTTCATCGATTTCATCCGGTCCGAGGCGGCGGTGGCGGTGATCGAGGCCGCCGGCTATTCGGTCCCCTGAGCGCTGCCGGGCGGGCTCGCGAGCTACAGAAGATTTTGACGCATGGACCTCGTCCCGCTGCTTTCCCCCATCGGCCTCACCCTGGCGCTGGCTTTCTGGGTCACCGTCATCCTGCTCGTGGTCTCGACGCCGCTGGCCTGGTGGCTGGCCCATGGCCGCTGGGCCGGGCGCGAGGTGGTGGGGGCGGTGGTTACCCTGCCGCTGGTGCTGCCGCCCACCGTGCTGGGCTTTTACCTGCTGCTGGCGCTCGGTCCCAGCGGGCCGGGCGGGGCGCTGGCCGGGCTGTGGGGCGCGCGCACGCTGGCCTTCTCCTTTGCCGGCCTGGTCATCGGCGGGGTCATCGCCTCGCTGCCCTTCATGGTGCAGCCGCTGCGCAATGCCTTCGCCGCTATCGGCCTGGAGGTGCTGGAGGCGGCCGACACGCTGGGCGCCTCGCGCCGGCAGCGGTTCTGGCGCGTCGTCCTGCCCCTGGCGCGGCCGGGCTATCTGGTGGGCGGCATCATGGCCTTCGCCCACACCATGGGCGAATTCGGCGTGGTGCTGATGATCGGGGGCAATATTCCGGGCCAGACCAAGGTGCTCTCCATCGCCATCTACGATTTCGTCGAGCGGCTGGAATGGGACAGAGCGCATATGCTGGCCGGCGGCATGGTGGCCTTCGCCTTCCTCGTCGTCTTCGGCACCCTGCTGGTCAATCGCCGCGCCACCGCGCCGCGGGAATGAGCGCTGGCTTCACAGCCGCATTGACGACTAACATGTCAGTTGCTAGGGCAAGCCGGAAAACAGCCGGAGGGCGCAGCGATGCCTGCCATGGACAAGGTGCTCACCGTCGAGGAAATGATGCTGCTGGCGCGCCGCCGCGTGCCCAGGATGTTCTTCGACTATGCCGATAGCGGCTCTTACACCGAGAGCACCTATCGCGAGAACGAGAGCGATTTTTCCCGCATCAAGCTCAACCAGAAGGTGGCGGTGAACCTGGAGGGGCGCAATCTCCGGGTGAAGATGCTGGGCCGCGACATCGCCATGCCGGTGGCCATCGCCCCGGCGGCGACCGGCGGCATGCAGACCGCTGACGGCGAGATCAAGGCGGCGCGGGCGGCGGAGAAATTCGGCATTCCCTTCTCGCTCTCGACCATGAGCGTCTGCTCCATCGAGGACGTGGCGGAAAACACCAGCGCGCCGTTCTGGTTCCAGCTCTACGTGATGCGCGACCGCGACTTCGTCAACCGGCTGATCGACCGGGCCAAGGCGGCCAACTGCTCGGCGCTGATCCTGACCATGGACCTGCAGATCCTGGGCCAGCGCCACAAGGATATCCGCAACGGGCTCTCCACCCCGCCCAAATTCACCGCCCATTCGGTCTGGCAGATGATGCAGCACCCGCTCTGGTGCCTGCGCATGCTCGGCACCGGGCGCCGCACCTTCCGCAATATCGTGGGCCATGTGAGCGGCGATCACGACCTCGCCTCGCTCTCGGCCTGGACCGCCAGCCAGTTCGACCCGACGCTCAACTGGAGCGATATCCGCTGGGTCAAGGAGCGCTTCGGCGGCCCGGTCATCGTCAAGGGTGTGCTCGACGCCGCCGATGCACAGGCCGCCATCGACAATGGCGCCGACGCCATCGTCGTCTCCAATCACGGCGGCCGCCAGCTCGACGGGGCGCCCTCCACCATCCGCGTGCTGCCCGAGATCGTCGATGCGGTCGGCCACAGGACCGAGGTGTATCTGGACAGCGGCATCCGCTCCGGCCAGGACGTGCTGCGGGCGCTGGCCTATGGCGCCAGATCGACCTTTATCGGGCGCCCCATGCTCTACGGGCTGGGCGCGGGCGGCGAGGCGGGCGTCGCCCGGGTGCTCGAGATCATCCGCAAGGAGCTCGACACCACCATGGCGCTATGCGGCGAGCGCGACATTCTCGATGTAGGCCTGCACAACATCTATTCCAACGACATCCCGCCCCGCAACGCCCCCAAACGCGGCTGAAACCCTCAAGCCGAGAGGCCGGCCCCTTCGCCTCCCTCCCCCTTGAGGGGAGGGAATGAGGGTGGGGGTTCGGGATTGTTCGGGAATCCGACTGATCCATCGAGAAAATCGATGGCGCGATCCCCTCAAAGCGCGCGATAATTCCTTCCCTCCCGTGGGCGCAATTGCCCGAACACCGTCCCGGCCAGCGCCTGCAGCGCTTCGGGCGGGACGGCGCCGACAATGGTGCAGGTCACCCGCTCGTCGGCCCAGTAGAGGGCGCTGTCGGGGCCGAAGCGCACCGTTTCGAGCTCGGGGCCGTCGATGCCGCGGGCGGGGGTGATATAGAGCGTGATCCGCTCGCCCTCCGCATTTTCATACATGAGCTGGGCGGCGCGGCCCCCCGCCAGCCCCGGCGCCGGCAGCAGCCGCCCGCCCAGAAAACTCAGCGCCGCCTCGCTGAGATCGGGCGGGACGAGGTCCATGCCCAGCCGGTCGGAGAGCCAGGCCGACAGATGCGCGCCCTCGCTGCCCGCCACCTCCACCGCGTGGCGGCTCTCGGCGGCATAGACGGTATGAGCGCTGACCGCGTCGGCGATCAGCCGGTCATAGAGGGCGGGCGCGGCCGGAACCGGACGCAGCGTCAGGCCGGCGGCGAGCCCCAGGACCAGGGCGGCGGCGATGGAGGCGGCGATGGCCAGGTGACGCCGGCGCCGGCGCGCCTGCCCGAGCGCCAGGCGGTGGGGGTCGAGCCGGGCGGGCACGGCCTCGGCCTCCACCGGCCGGTAGAGCGCGCTGATGGCGTCGCCCTGGCGGCGCAGCGCCGCCAACTCGGCCAGCGCCGCTTCGTCGCCGGCCAGGCGGGCCTCGAAATCGGCGCGGTCCGCTGCCGGGAGCGCGTCGTCGAGATAGGCCATCAGCCGATCGCGGTCGGTATCGCTCATTTGACGGTCCTCAGATGCGGTTCGGCCGGGTGGCCGGTCAGCAGCCGCAGCGTGGCGCGGGCGCGCCCGAGCCGGCTCATCAGCGTGCCCGGCTTGATGTCGAGGATGGCGGCGGCCTCGGCATAGGCCAGCCCCTCCAGCGTCACCAGCAGCAGCGCCTCCTTCTGCTCGAGCGGCAGGGTGTCGATGGCGCGGGCCAGTTCCGCCAGCGCCAGATGGCCGGGCTGGGGCGGGGGCACGCCCGGCTCGGGCAGGGCGTCCAGCCCCAGCGGCGCGGCCCGGCGGCGCCGGCTGCGCAGGTCGTTGCGGTGGAGATTGGTGAGCATGGTGAAGAGCCAGGGGCGCAGGGGGCCGCGCGGGCGGAACAGGCTGCGCCGCGCGATGGCCCGTTCGAGGCAATCCTGCACCAGATCGTCGGCGTGGTCGATATCGTGGGTCAGCGCCCGTGCATAGCGCCGCAGCGCCGGCACATTGGCTTCCAGCTCATCGAGGAAATCGGCCACGCCCGGGCTCCCGGCCTATTCGAGGGCCAGGTGCCAGACGCCGCCGACCCCGTCGCCGGTGATGTCGCCGGGCGCGGCGTCCTCGTACCAGTAATAGAGCGGCATGCCCTTATAGGCCCACATGGCGGTGCCGTCGGTGCGCTCGACCACGGTGAAATCGCCTTCGGGCTCGGCCTCCGCATCGGCAAACAGCGGCGGCCATTTGACGGCGCAATCGTCGTAGCAATTGGAGACGCCCGGCTCGTCATTGTCGAAGATGTAGAGCGTCATGCCATTGGCGTCGGTCAGCACCATCTGGCCGCCGATATCGGTGGATTGGACGGCGCCGTCCAGATAGTCGGCCCCGAGCGCCGGGGCGGCGAAAAGGGCGAGGGCGGCGGCGCCGGCGATGAAGCGGGATGAAAGCATGGGGAAATCCTCCTGTTGCCGAGCCGCGTCGGCGGCTCTGCTCTCATCAACACCGCCGCGCCGTCTTTCATCCCGCTGGAGGCGAAAAAAACCAAGCGCCGGGCCGCCCGGCCGTCTTCACCCCTCCTGCGGCGCCGGCTTTTCGGTCTCGCGCAGCACCCAATAGGCGATGCTGGCCAGCAGCGAATTGATGTTCTTGAGCGCCCGCACCGTCTCGAGATGGATATTGCTGGTGGCGATGGATTGCTGGGCGCCCTCGCGCAGCCGCACCAGATGCTCGGTGGCGCTGGCCCGGCCGGCATCGCCCAGCGAGGCCTTTTCGGCCAGCAGCAGCTTGGCCGAGGCGCGGTCCTCCGACATCAGCACGTTGAGCGCCAGATGCAGGTTCTCCACCACGTGCCGGTGCAGGTCGTTGAGCTCGCGCCAGCCGGCGGGCGAGAACTTCACCTTCTGCTCGGCGCGGGTCTCGGCCAGCTTGACCAGGGTTTTGACCACCGCGTCGCCCACATATTCGAGATTGATGGCGAACTGCGCCAGCTCCTGTCCGCGCAGGGCGTCCGGCCCGTCCGGATGCGGATAGCGGATGCGCGAGAGATAGAGCTTGATATCGGACTGGGCGGCATTGACCGCTTCCTCCAGCCGCTTGATCTCGCGGATCTTTTCCGGGTCGGCGGTGCGGTAGAGGTCCATCACCGGCTCCAGCATGCGCTCGACGATTTCGGCCATGCGCAGCAATTCGCGCTTGGCGCTGGCCAGGGCCAGCACCGGCTGCTCGATCAGCCGGTCGTCGAGCCGCACCGGCGAGATCGACTGGCCGGCCTCGCCCGGGGCGGGGCGTACCAGCTTTTCGGTCAGCCGCGCCATTGGCGTGGTCAGCGGCAGCGCCAGCAATAGCAGCACGGCGTTGAAGGCGAGGTGGAAATTGACGATCTGGTGCGCCGCGCCGGGGCCGAGCCAGTCGCCCGGAATATGGCTGAGCCAGAGCAGGCCCAGCGTCACCGCGCCCAGCGTGGCGCGGAACAGCAGATTGCCCAGGGTGATGCGCTTGGCGGCGGTCGAGCCGGCGCGGGTCAGCACGAAGGCGATGACGCCGCTGCCCAGATTGGAGCCCAGCACCAGCGCCGCGCCCAGCTCGAACGGGATCAGCCCCTGTCCGGCGAAGGCCGCGACCAGAAGGATGAAGGCGACGCTGGAATGGATGATCCAGGTGAAGGCGGCGGCCAGGAGGAAAGCGGTGAAGGGATCGCCGGCCAGATAGGCCACGATATTGGGCAGCACCGGGGCGTCGCGCAGCGGCGCGGTGGCGTCGCCGATCAGGCGCAGCGACACCAGCACCAGGGCGATGCCCACCACGATGCGGCCGGCCTGGCGGATGTCGCGGGTGCGGCCGCGAAAGAACATCATGCCGCCCGCCACCATCAGCAGCGGCATCAGCCAGGCCGGGTTGAGGCTGAGGAACTGCACCACCAGGGCCGAGCCGAGATCGGCGCCGAGCATGGTGGCGAGGCCCACCGACAGGGTCAGCTTGCCGCTGGCGGCGAAGCCGGCGGCCAGCAGGGCGACGGCGGTGGAGCTTTGCAGGAGGATGGCCACGAGGCCGCCCAGGCCCGCCGCCTTGACATGGCCTCGCCTGCCCTGGCTCAGCAGCCGGTTCAGCACCGCCTTTTGCGAGCGCTCCATGCCGGTGCGCACCATGCGCGTCGCCCACAGCAGCAGGGTCACGGCGCCGGCGATGTTGATCAGAACGAGGTACAGATTCATTTCGTACAGGCCTATTTCACCTTTCTTGGTCGTTTGGATAGAGACGTATTCGGGAATCAGATTGTCGACCCAAGACGCGCGATCGGCAATCCCTTTGTTATATAAGGGTTTTATATGGCAATCCTATGCCCTTGAGGTTAAGGATTTCCGCCGGGGCGGCGTTTGTGCCGCGCGTTCCCTTCCGGACCGTCTGGCGGCGCGCGCCCCGATGATGTTATGGCACGCCGCAATAGTTTTTTCGAGGAGCAGGGCATGTTCGTGGTGGGGGGCGAAAGCCTGATCGATCTGGTGCCGGTTTCGGCCGAGCCGGGCGCCGAGCGGCTGGCGCTGGCGGGCGGATCGCCCTTCAATTGCGCCCTGGCGCTGGCGCGGCTGGGCAACGATACCGGGTTCCTCTGCCCCATCAGCCGGGACGAGCATGGCGACCTGCTGCTGGCGCGGCTGGCCGAGGCCGGCGCCGGGGTGCTGCTCGGGGAGCGGGTCGAGGCCCCCACCACAAGGGCGATCGTCACCTTCAACGCCCGGATGCAGGCCAGCTATGTGTTCGAGCGCGGCGCCGACCGGGCCTTCACCCGCGAAGGCCTGCTGGCGGCGCTGCCGCAACGGGTCGAGCTCTACCAGATCGGCGGCTTCTGCCCCATCGAGGCCGAGGACGCCGTGGTGTGGTCGGCGGTGGTGGAGGCGGCGCTGGCGCGCGGGGCGGTGGTCTCCATCGACATCAATGTGCGCGAGAAGCTGATCGGGGACGAGGCCGGCTATCGGGAGCGCCTTTCGGGCTTTCTCGACCGCGCCCATATCGTCAAGCTCTCGGACGAGGACCATCGCTGGCTGGCGCCGGACCGCACCATAGCGGCCCATGCCGCCGAACTGCTCGGGCGGCCCAATTGCGAACTGGTGGTGGTGACGCTGGGCGAGGAAGGCTCGCTCGCCTTTTCGCGCCGGGCCGAGGCGCGGGCAGTTATCTACACCCCCCCGGTCTTCGGCGATACTGTGGGGGCGGGGGACAGTCTCATGGCCGGCATTCTCACCTGGCTGGCCGAGAACGACGCCCTCGCGCCCGGCCGGCTGCCGGCGCTGGACGATGCGGCGCTCGCCGCCATGCTGCGCTTCGGCGCGGTGGTCGCCGGCCTCAACTGCGCCGAGAAAGGCTGCAAACCCCCGACCCGTGCCGAAGTGGAGGCCGTGCTGGCCGAGGCGTGAGGCCGGCCGGCGCTCGTCGATGCGGCTCCGGCGCGCCCCGATGCAGTCGCTTTTGCTAACGATGTGCTGACCTTGGCCCCGGCCTTGCGGCAGCATGCGGGGCCCGGCCGCCTTCACCTCGCAAGCTGTTGATTTCGTGCCCGATTGCGCCGCGCGCCGTCCTCTGCTCAGATCGCGCGTCCCTGCCTGGAGGTTGGCATGAAAAAGCGCTGGTGGGCCGTTCTCGCCCTGGTTCTGGTCGGGATGGTCGCCGGCTCCTACCTGCTCCGCCCGATCGCCGGCCCGCCGCGCGACCTGACGCTGAGCGGCGATGCGGCGCGCGGTCATTATCTGATCAGGCTGGGCGGTTGCGTCGCCTGCCATACCGATGCCGCCAATGGCGGGGCCCTGCTGGCGGGGGGCGCGGCGCTCGAGACCGATTTCGGCAGCTTCGTCGCTCCCAACATCACCTCCGATCCGCAATTCGGCATCGGCGGCTGGACGCTGGCGCAGTTTTCGGCGGCGATGAGCGACGGCATGGGGCCGCAAGGTCATCTCTATCCGGCCTTTCCCTTTGAAAACTATACGCTTATGAGCGATCAGGAGATTGCCGACCTTTATGCCGCGCTGCTGGAAACCGAGCCGGTCGCGGCGCCGGCGGCGTCCAGCCGCATCGCCTTTCCGTTCAATATCCGCACCGCCATGGCCGGCTGGAAGGCGCTGTTCTTCTCGCCGGCCCGTTTCGAGCCCGAGGCGGACCGGTCGGAAATCTACAATCGCGGCAAATACCTGGCCTATGGCCCCGCCCATTGCGTCGCTTGCCACACGCCGCGCAACGCGCTGGGGGCGCTGGACTGGGACCGGGCCTTCGCCGGCTCGCCGGGCGGCACCGGCGGGCGGGCGCCCGCCATCACCGCACCCGCCCTCGCGGCGGAGGGCTATGACGTCGAGACGCTGGCCCAGACGCTCAGGGACGGGTTCACGCCGGGCTTCGATATTCTGGGCGGAACCATGGGCGAGGTGATCGCCGATTCAACCAGCCACTGGACCGACGCGGATCTTTTCGCCCTGGCGAGCTATCTTCTGGCTGAATGATCAAGCACTTGCGCGGATGTCCAACGCTTCGCCCAGCGTCATTTCCGTGTGGCGGCCCCACTTATCCTCGGCCTGCGGAAAGTCGGTACGATAGTGCCCGCCCCGGCTCTCGGTGCGCATGAGCGCGGCGGCGACGACGAGGGTGGCGGAGGTGGTCATGTTGAGATAGGCGCTGGTGACCCATTCGGCGCCCTGTTCGAGCCGGGCGATCTCGCGCAGGGCGCGCCGCAGTCCGTCCGCGTCGCGTTCCACGCCCACCAGCCTGCTCATCACAAGGCGCAGGTCCTGCACCGCAGGGGTGTTGCGCAGCTTCTGCTCGGCCCGGTTGCCCTCGGCCTCGTCCCAGGCGATGCCGCGAAAGGGCGCCAGCGCCCGCGCCGCTTCCAGCCCGCCGATATCCTGGGCGATGCGGGCGCCGAAGACGATGGCCTCGAGCAGCGAATTGGAGGCGAGGCGGT
This sequence comes from Devosia honganensis, assembly GCF_042648785.1. Lineage (NCBI taxonomy): Bacteria > Pseudomonadati > Pseudomonadota > Alphaproteobacteria > Hyphomicrobiales > Devosiaceae > Devosia > Devosia honganensis. The sequence goes on along the minus strand of NZ_JBHRYD010000001.1, from coordinate 776,393 downwards.
TGGCGCCGTGCAGCCCGGTGCAGGAGGCTTCGCCGCAGGCCCACAGGCCCGGCAGGGAGGAGCGGCCGCGCTCGTCCACCTTGACCCCGCCCATATGGAAATGGGCCGCCGGGGTCACCGGAATCGGCGCGGTCGCCGGGTCGATGCCGGCCTCGAGGCAGTAGCGGGTGACGGTGGGGAAGCGCGCCGATATGGCGGCGCCGAGCGCCTTGCGGGTGTCGAGGAAGACGCGCCGGCCGGCGGCGAGCTGGCGGAAGGCGGCACGGGCGACGATATCGCGCGGGGCCAGTTCCGCATCGGGATGGATGGCGGGCATGAAGCGCTCGCCCCGGTCGTTGACCAGGATGGCGCCTTCCCCCCGCAGCGCCTCGGTGGCGAGGGGCGCCGGGTCGGCGCCGGTGGCGATGGCGGTGGGGTGGAACTGCACGAATTCGGGATCGGCGATCACCGCGCCGGCCCGCGCCGCCATGCCCATGGCGTGGCCCCTGACGCCGGGCGGGTTGGTGGTGACGGCGTAAAGGCCGCCGAGACCCCCGGCGGCCAGCACGGTGGCGCGGGCGCGGATGAAGATGGGCTCGGAATAGCGGTCGCCCAGCCGCCGCCCGTAAATGCCCACGACCCGGCCATCGTCGCGGGCGAGGCTCAGCGCGGTGATGCCTTCGACGACGCGGATCGAGGGCGTCCCGCGCACCCGGGCGACGAGGGCCTGCATGATGGCGCGGCCGGCCCGGTCGCCCTCGACCTTGACGATGCGGCTGGTCGAATGGGCGGCTTCGCGGCCCAGCGCGAAATTACCCAAAGCGTCGCGGTCGAAGGGGGTTCCCCAGCGCGCGAGGTCCTCGATGCGGGCGATGGCCTCGGCGGTGACGGCTTCGGCGGTGCCGTGGTCGACGATGCCGGCTCCCGCCATCTCGGTGTCCTGCGCATGGGCATGGGGGCTGTCGCCCGCGCCCATGGCTGCCGCCACCCCGCCCTGGGCCCAGGCGGAAGAGGCACCGGTTCCCAATGGCTTGGGCGAGAGGACGGTGACCGGCAGGGGGGCGAGCTTGAGGGCGGTGAACAGGCCGGCCAGCCCCGCTCCCACGATCAGCGCGCCGTCGGCATCGAGGGTGTTGTCGAATATGGTCATGTGTGGTCCCCGGCCGCGGGCGAAGCCGCCGCCGCCTTTTGGGCGGCATAGAGCGCGCGCCGGAAACGGGCAAGGGCGGCCGGAAAACAAAACGCCCTCTCCGGCGGGAGAGGGCGAAAAATCCGTCCGGGGGCCGGATCAGGCGCTATAGGCCCTGACGTTCTGGGTCTGCTCGCCCAGGCCCTCGATGCCCAGCCGCATGACGTTGCCGGGCTGGAGCCAGACCGGGTCGGGCTTGATGCCCATGCCGACGCCGGGCGGGGTGCCGGTCGAGATGATGTCGCCCGGCTGCAGGCTCATGAACTGGCTGACATAGGAGACCACCTTGGCCACGCCGAAGATCATGGTCCGGGTGGAGCCGTCCTGGTAGCGCTTGCCGTCGACCTCGAGCCACATTTTGAGGTCCTGCGGGTCGGCGACCTCGTCGGCGGTCACCAGCCAGGGGCCGATGGGGCCGAAGGTGTCGCAGCCCTTGCCCTTGTCCCAGGTGCCGCCGCGCTCGGTCTGGAAATGGCGCTCCGAGACGTCGTTGACCACGCAATAGCCGGCCACGTGCTCGAGGGCGTTCTCCTCCTCGACATAGCGGGCCTCCTTGCCGATGACGACCCCGAGTTCGACTTCCCAGTCGGGCTTGAGGGCGTTCTTGGGAATGACGACGTCGTCATTGGGGCCGATGATGGCGCTGGTGGCCTTCATGAAGATGATCGGCTCCTTGGGGATCGGGGCGCCGGTCTCGGCGGCATGGTCGGCGAAGTTGAGGCCGATGCAGATGAACTTGCCCACATTGGCGACGCAGGGACCGATGCGCTGGCCCTCGTCGAGCCGCGGCAGCAGCCCGATATCGGTGCCGCGGATGCGGGCGAGGCCTTCGGGTGTCAGGGTCTGGCCGCCAATGTCGCCGACAATGCCGGACAGGTCGCGAATGGAGCCGTCGGCGGCGAGGATGGCGGGCTTTTCGGCGCCTTCGGCGCCAACACGAAGCAGTTTCATGGCGGGTCTCCAAAAATACCGTTCTGGCCATACAGGCTGGCATGTCGGCCTGTCGAGGCCGACCTTGGACCGATCCGTCCGGTTTTACGCGGCATCGGGGCGGATGACGCCCTTTTTGAGGATGATATTGCCGTAAAGGCGGCTTTCCCCGGTCTGGACGATGGCGGCGGCCTGGCGCGCCCGCTCGTAGAAGGCGAAGCGCTCGATGGTGGCAAAGCCCATGCCCGGCTCGTGGCGCCGCACGATGTCCTCGAACAGGTCGTAGATGGGCTGGCGGGCGTCCGGATCGCCGACCACCGCCATGCCGATGGCCGCCTCCTCGACGAAATCGTCGAGCGGCATCAGGGTCAGGATGGCTTCGAGCATGTCGGTGGCGGAGATGCCATCGGCGCGGATCGCCGTGGGGCCGAGGAACTCGGCTGGGAAATTGGCGTCGGCGATGACGATCTCGTCGCCATGGCCCATGGCGCGCAGCGTGGCGAGCAGTTCGGGTCCGAGCAAAGGCGGTATGCGCTTGAGCATGATGGGGTTTCCGTGGTTCAGCCGAAGGGGAAATCCGCCGTGTCCGCGGCGAATTCCGCGCCGTCGGCGAACAAGGCGGGGTGGTCGCGGGCAAAGGCGAACAATTCGATCATCACCGCGTCGATATGGGCGCGGATGGCGGCGATCGCCCGGCCCGAATCGGCGGCGAGGATGCCGTCGAGGATCGCCTGGTGCTCGGCGATGGTATGGTTGAGGCGGCGCGGCGTGATGATGAGGCGCCTGGCCCGGTCGAGATTGGCGCGGGCGCGGTCGATGATCGACTTCACCTTGGTGAAGCGCATGGAGCGGAAGATGATGTCGTGGAAATCGACGTCGATCTGGTGGAAGGCGCCGGCGTCGTCCCGGGAGGCGGCCTCGCGCTGGGCGGCCATATTGGCGTGCAGGGCTTGGATGACCTCGGCGTCGTGATTGCCGATCAGGACCCGCAGCGCCTCGCTTTCCAGCCCCTTGCGGATGAGCATGTATTCGCGCACGTCGGCGATCCGCACCAGCGAGACGGCCGAGCCGCGCTGGGGGGCGATATCGACCAGCCCTTCCTCGGCCAGCCGCGCCAGCGCCTCGCTGACCGGAAAGCGCGAAACGCCCAATTGCGTGCAGATCGCGGTCTTGTCGAGCATGGTTCCGGGGGGCAGGGCCATGGTGACGATGGCCTGGCGCAGCGTGTTGGTGACGTCGAGGGTGACGCTGCCGCGCGAGAAAGCACCCTCGGGACGCAGAAAGTCGTAGGAACCGGCTTCCGTTTTCATGCTAACATGTTAGTTAGGGTGCCAATGCTTGACAAGGTCCGTGCCTTTCCGATGCGTGCGCAATCTGGCGGCAAACGATCTTGAGGTAAAGTACCTGGACTCCGGACTGCAAAGGCCCCGCAGATGACTGAAACCATGACCCGCCCAGAGGGCAAGACGCTCGTGCTCAACGCCGCCGACAATATCGCGGTGGCGCTCGCCAATCTCGATGTCGGGGCGGCGACCGCCCAGGGCGTCGCTATCGTGCGGCGGGTTCCGCGCGGCCACAAATTCGCCACCCGCCCCATCGCGGCCGGCGAGGCGATCCTGAAATTCGGCCAGATCATCGGCTTCGCCAAGGAAGGCATCGCCGCCGGCGACTGGGTGCACGAGCACAATTGCGGCATGGGCGGGCCCGACGGCTCGCTGGAGCACGACTACGCCTTCGCCGAAGGGGCGGTGCCGGTGGATTTCGTGCCGGCGGCGCAGCGGGCGACGTTCGAAGGCTATCGCCGCGCCAACGGCTCGGTGGGCACGCGCAACTATATCGGCATCCTGACCTCGGTGAACTGCTCGGCCACGGTGGCCAAGTTCATCGCCGAGGCGGTCAACCGCTCGGGCATCCTCGAGGACTATCCGGAGATCGACGGCGTGGTGCCGTTCGTGCACGGCACCGGCTGCGGCATGGAAAGCCGGGGCGAGGGTTTCGACATCCTCAAGCGCACCCAGTGGGGCTATACGTCCAACCCCAATCTGGGCGCGGCGCTGCTGGTGGGGCTGGGCTGCGAGGTGTTCCAGATCGGCCGCATGAAGGAAATCTACGGCATCGAGGAGAGCGACACTTTCCAGACCATGACCATCCAGGAGCGTGGCGGCACGCGCAAGATGATCGAATGGGGCGTCGAGAAAGTGCGGGAGATGCTGCCCGTCGCCGCCGCCGCGCGGCGCGAGACGGTGGATGCGAGCCATCTGACCCTGGCGCTGCAATGCGGCGGCTCGGACGGCTATTCGGGCATCACCGCCAATCCGGCGCTGGGTCATGCCGCCGATATCCTGGTGCGCCATGGCGGCACCGCGATCCTTTCGGAAACGCCGGAAATCTACGGCGCCGAACATCTGCTCACCCGCCGCGCCGCGACCGAGGAAGTGGGCCGCAAGCTGATCGAGCGCATCCATTGGTGGGAGGATTACACGCGCCGCAACCATGGCGAGATGAACAACAACCCCTCGCCGGGCAACAAGCTGGGGGGGCTCACCACCATTCTGGAAAAGTCGCTCGGCGCAGCGGCCAAGGGCGGCACGACGCCGCTGACCGCGGTTTACGAATATGCCGAAAAGGTCACCGAAAAAGGGTTCGTGTTCATGGATACGCCCGGCTTCGATCCGGTTTCGGCCACCGGCCAGGTCGCGGGCGGCGCCAATGTGCTGGCCTTCACCACCGGGCGCGGCTCGGCCTATGGCTGCAAGCCGGTACCCTCGATCAAGCTGGCCACCAATTCGGACATGTATGCGCGCATGCAGGACGACATGGACATCAATTGCGGCGATATCGTCGAAGGGGTCTCCATCGAGGCCAAGGGGCAGGAAATCTTCGATCTCATGCTCGAAGTGGCCTCGGGTCGGGAAACCCGGTCCGAGGCGCTGGGCTATGGCGACAATGAATTCGTGCCCTGGCAGGTTGGGGCGGTGATGTAGGGCGCCTTATTCCTCCGCGAACCGCACCGCCCCGATATGGGGCAGGTTGCGGTTGCGCTGGGCGAAGTCGATGCCGTAGCCGACAACGAACTCGTCGGGAATGTCGAAGCCGATCCAGCGGGCATCGACCTTGGCCTCGCGCCGCGACGGCTTGTTGAGCAGGGCGCAGACCTCCATGCGGCGCGGATGGCGGGTCTCGAGGATTTCGAGCACGTGCTTCAACGTATGGCCGGTATCGATGATATCCTCGACCACCAGCACGTCGCGGCCGGCGATCTCGCCGCGCAGGTCCTTGAGGATGCGCACCTCCCGGCTCGATTCCATGGCATTGCCATAGGATGAGGCCTCGATGAAATCGACCTCCACCGGCAGATCGATCTCGCGCACGAGATCGGCGATGAAGATGAAGGAGCCGCGCAGCAGGCCGACCACGACCAGCTTGTCGGTATCGGCGAAATAGCGCGAAATCTCGTCGGCCAGCGCCTCGACGCGGGCCGCGATGGCCTTGGCGGAAATGAGCTGGTCGACGGTATAGGGGGTCTGGGTCACGTGCATGGCCTTGCGCTGGGGCGTCATCACCCGGCGTCCGGGTGATCCAGCGGTGTTTGAAGCATCCATGGCTGGCCCGGACAAGCCGGGCCATGACGATTTTCGGGGTTATGCTTCCTCAGCGCGGCAGATCGGTCCGGCCCATCAGGTCGGAATCGATGGCGCGGGCGGCCTGGCGGCCTTCGCGGATGGCCCAGACCACCAGCGACTGGCCGCGCCGCATGTCGCCGGCGGCATAGACGCCCGGCTCGGTGGTGCGGTAGCTCATGGTGTCGGCGAACAGATTGCCGCGCGCATCCAGATCGGCGCCCAGTTCGGCCAGCATGCCCTCCTGCACCGGGCCGGCAAAGCCGATGGCGAGCAGGACGAGATCGGCCCGGATGGAGAAGGCCGAGCCTTCGATGGGCTGGCGCTGGCGGTCGACGCGGGCGCATTCGACGTGGCTGACCTGGCCCCCGGCATCGCCGAGAATGCGCATGGTGCCGGCGGAAAATTCACGGATGGCGCCCTCGGCCTGGGAGGAGGAGGTGCGCATCCTGACCGCCCAATTGGGCCAGTTGGTCAGCTTGTCCTCCAGTTGCGGGGGCATGGGGCGCACGTCGAGCTGGGTCACGGCGATGGCGCCCTGGCGGAACGAGGTGCCGATGCAGTCGCTGGCCGTATCGCCCCCGCCCACCACCACCACATGCTTGCCGGCGGCGCTGAGCTGGACCTCGCCCGCGACGTTCTCCCCGCCATTGCGCCGGTTCTGCTGCACGAGGAAGGGCATGGCGTAGTGGACGCCGGCAAGGCCGCTTCCCTCCACCTCCACCGGGCGGGGGAGTTCGGCGCCGCCCGCCAGCAGCACCGCGTCGTGGTCCTGCCGCAGGCGGGCCAGCGGAATGTCGACGCCGACATTGACGCCGTAGTGGAACACCACGCCTTCGGCTTCCATCTGGGCGACGCGGAAATCGATATGGCGCTTTTCCATCTTGAAGTCGGGAATGCCGTAGCGCAGCAGCCCCCCGGCCCTGGGCTCGCGTTCATAAAGATGGACGTCATGGCCGGCGCGGGCCAGTTGCTGGGCGGCGGCGAGGCCGGCTGGACCGGAGCCGACAATGGCGATTGTCTTGCCGGTCCGGAGCTGGGGCGGCTGCGGCTGCACCCAGCCGGCGCGGATGGCCTTGTCGGCGATGGCCTGTTCCACCGTCTTGATGGCGACCGGCACATCCTCGAGATTGAGCGTGCAGGCCTCCTCGCAGGGCGCCGGGCAGATGCGGCCGGTGAATTCGGGGAAATTATTGGTCGAGTGCAGGTTGCGCGCCGCCTCCTGCCAGTCGCCGCGATAGACCAGGTCGTTCCAGTCGGGGATCTGGTTGTTGACCGGGCAGCCGGTGTCGCCATGGCAATAGGGCACGCCGCAATCCATGCAGCGCGCCGCCTGGTCGGTCACCCGGCTCTCGGCGAGCGGAATGGTGAACTCGCCGAAATGGCGGATGCGGTCGGAAGCCGGCTCATAGCGCGGTTCCTCGCGGTCGATTTCGAGAAAGCCGGTGACCTTACCCATGGCTTTGTCCTATCTGCTTGCAGCGCCGCAGCGCTTTGCTCAACTTTTCTCCGGGTCATCCCCGCGAAAGCGGGGACCTCTGTTTCACATTGCGGGGCCTGCAACGGAGGTTCCCGCTTTCGCGGGAATGACTCGGTGGTTCGGTCTGATGCCGGTGCTATTCCGCCGCCGCCTGCAGGTCCGAGGCGCGCTTCTTCTCCATCTCGAGGATGGCGCGGCGATATTCGACCGGCATGACCTTGACGAAGCGGGGCCGCATCCCGGCCCAGTTCTCGAGAATGTGCCGGGCCTTGGCCGAGCCGGTATAATGCAGATGATTGGAGATGAGCTGGTGCAGGCGCTCGTCGTCGTGCCGGGTCATGTCGCCGGAAATATCGACGCGGCCGTGCCATTCGAGATCGCCGCCGTGATGATGAAGCCGGCGCATCAGGTCCTCTTCCTCCTCGACCGGTTCGAGATCGACCATGGCCAGATTGCAGCGGGAGCGGAAGCTGCCGTCCTCGTCCAGGACATAGGCGATGCCCCCCGACATGCCGGCGGCGAAGTTGCGGCCGGTGGGCCCGATGACGACGACGAGACCGCCGGTCATATATTCGCAGCCGTGATCGCCCGTGCCCTCCACCACCGCGATGGCGCCGGAATTGCGCACCGCGAAGCGTTCCCCGGCAATGCCGCGGAAATAGGCCTCGCCGGCAATGGCGCCGTACAGCACGGTATTGCCCGCGATGATGGAGTTTTCCGGCGCGAACCCGGCCCCGTCGGCGGGGCGCACGACGAGGCGGCCGCCCGAGAGGCCCTTGCCGACATAATCGTTGGCGTCACCAACCAGGTCGATGGAAATGCCCCGGGCGAGGAAGGCGCCGAAGGACTGGCCGGCGGTGCCGCGCAGGGTGATGGCGATGGTGTCGTCGGGCAATCCTGCATGGCCGTGGCGCCGGGCCACCGCGCCGGACAGCATGGCGCCGGCGGAGCGGTCGCGGCTGCGGATGGGCAGCTCGATCCGCACGGGATCGCCGCCCTCGAGCGCCGGCCGGGCCAGCTCCACCAGCCTGCGGTCGAGCACCGCCTCGAGGTGATGGTCCTGGCGTTCGGCGTGGTGGATGGGATCGTCGCCAACGGGCTCGGGCTTATGCAGGAGGCGGGTGAGGTCGATGCCCCGGCTCTTCCAGTGATCGTCGGCGCGGCGCTGGCCGAGCAGGTCGGCGCGCCCGATCAGCTGGTCCAGCCTATGGGCTCCCAGCCCGGCCATCAGCCCGCGCAATTCCTCGGCGACGTAGAAGAAATAATTGATGACGTGTTCGGGCGTGCCCTTGAAGCGCTTGCGCAACACCGGGTCCTGGGTGGCGACGCCGACCGGGCAGGTGTTGAGATGGCATTTGCGCATCATGATGCAGCCGGCGGCGATCAGCGGGGCGGTGGAAAAGCCGAATTCGTCGGCGCCCAGCAGCGCTCCGACCAGGACGTCGCGGCCGGTCTTGAGGCCGCCATCGACCTGGAGGCGGACCCTGGCGCGCAGGCGGTTGAGCACCAGCGTCTGGTGGGTTTCGGCAAGGCCGATCTCCCAGGGGCCGCCGGCATGTTTCAGCGAGGTCAGGGGCGAGGCGCCGGTGCCTCCGTCATAGCCGGAAATGGTGATGTGGTCGGCGCGGGCCTTGGCGACACCCGCCGCCACCGTGCCCACGCCCATTTCCGACACCAGCTTGACCGAGATGTCGGCGGCCTCATTGACGTTCTTGAGATCGTAAATGAGCTGGGCCAGATCCTCGATGGAATAGATGTCGTGGTGGGGCGGGGGCGAGATGAGGCCGACGCCGGGGGTGGAGTGGCGGGTCTTGGCGACGATCCAGTCGACCTTATGGCCGGGCAATTGCCCGCCTTCGCCGGGCTTGGCGCCCTGGGCCACCTTGATCTGGATCTGGTCGGCATTGACCAGATATTCGGCGGTGACGCCGAAGCGCCCGGAGGCGACCTGCTTGATGGCGCTGCGCAAGGGATTTTGCACGCCTTCGGGAAGGGGCCGGTAGCGGTCGGGTTCCTCGCCGCCCTCGCCGGTATTGGACTTGCCGCCGATGCGGTTCATCGCCTGGGCCAGGGTGGTATGGGCCTCGCGGGAGATGGAGCCGAAGCTCATGGCCCCGGTGACGAAGCGGCGGACGATGGCGGCTGCCGGCTCCACCGCGCCGATGTCGATGGCCGGTCCGAGCGGTCTGATGTCGAGCAGATGGCGAATGGCGCGATAGCCGTTTTCGCCCGAGTTCACCCGGGCGGCGAAGCTGTCATAGCGGGCCTGGGCGGTTTCGGGATTTTCCGCCTGGGAGCGGACGGCATGCTGCAGATCGGCGACCACGTCGGGCGACCAGGCATGCTTCTCGCCGCGGATGCGATAGGCGTATTCGCCGCCGATATCGAGCGCCTTGCGCAACAGGGCATCGTCGCCGAAGGCCAGATCGTGCCGCCGCACCGTTTCCTCGGCGACTTCCCTCAGGCCCACCCCTTCGATGGCGGTGCCGGTGCCGAAGAAATATCTGGCGACGAAATCGGAGTTGAGACCCACCGCGTCGAAGATCTGCGCGCCGCAATAGGATTGATAGGTCGAGATGCCCATCTTGGACATGACCTTGAGGAGGCCCTTGCCGACGCTCTTGATATAGCGCTGCACCACCTCGTCGGCGGAAACCTCTTCGGGGTAGTGACCCTCGGCGTGGAGCGAGCGCAGGGCTTCGAAGGCGAGATAGGGATTGATCGCCTCGGCGCCATAGCCGGCCAGCATGGCGAAGTGGTGGATTTCCCGCGCCTCGCCGGTTTCGACCACGAGGCCGGTCGAGGTGCGCAGCCCCTTGCGGATCAGGTGATGATGCGCCGCCGCCAGGGCGAGGAGGGTGGGGATGTCGAGCCGGTCGGCGGCGACCAGCCGGTCGGAGAGGATGATGATGTTGTATTCGCCGCGCACCGCCTCCTCGGCGGCCTGGCAGAGCGCCTCGATCGCCGCTTCCATCCCCTCGGCGCCGTTTTGCCTGGGATAGGTGATGTCGAGCGTTTTCGTCCTGAACTGGTTGGTTCCGATTGCGCCGATGCCGCGGATCTTCTCCAGATCCTCATTGGTGAGCACGGGCTGGCGCACTTCCAGGCGCTTGAGCGTCGACAGGCCCTCGAGGTCGAACAGGTTCGGGCGCGGGCCGATGAAGGAGACGAGGCTCATCACCGATTCCTCGCGGATCGGGTCGATGGGCGGATTGGTGACCTGGGCGAAATTCTGCTTGAAATAGGTGTAGAGCAGCTTGGGCCGGTCCGAGAGCGCCGATAGCGGCGTGTCCGTGCCCATCGAGCCCACGGCTTCCTGGCCGGTCGTGGCCATGGGGTCGATCAGCAGCCTGATGTCCTCCTGCGTATAGGCGAAGGCCTGAAGCCGGTCGAGCAGGGCCGCGCTGGGCTCGGGCGCCTTGGGCGGCACGGGCGGCAGGTCCTCGAGCACGATCTGGGTGCGGGCCAGCCAGTCGGCATAGGGATTGGCGGTGGCCAGCGTCGCCTTGATCTCGTCATCGGAGATGATACGGCCCTGTTCCAGGTCGATCAGCAGCATGCGGCCCGGCTGCAGGCGCCAGCGCTCGACCACGTCCTCGTCGGGGATGTCGAGCACGCCGGATTCCGAGGCCAGGACCACATGGCCTTCCCTGGTCACCAGATAGCGGGCGGGGCGCAGCCCGTTGCGGTCGAGCGTCGCCACCACATAGCGGCCATCGGACATGCTCATCGCCGCCGGGCCGTCCCAGGGTTCCATCAGCGAGGCATGGTATTGATAGAAGGCGCGGCGCTTTTCATCCATCAGCGGATTGCCGGCCCAGGCTTCGGGAATGAGCATCATCGCCGCATGGGGCAGGGGATAGCCGCCGCGCACGAGGAATTCGAGCGCATTGTCGAAGCAGGCGGTGTCGGACTGGCCCTCATAGGAAATCGGCCAGAGCTTTCCGATATCCTCGCCGAAATAGCGCGAATGCACCGAGGCCTGGCGGGCCGCCATCCAGTTCACATTGCCCCTGATGGTGTTGATCTCACCATTATGGGTGGTCATGCGATAGGGGTGGGCCAGCTTCCAGGAAGGAAAGGTGTTGGTGGAAAAGCGCTGATGCACGAGGGCGATGGCGCTTTCGAAATCGGGTTCGGTCAGGTCGGGATAGAAGGCGCCGAGCTGGTCGGCGAGGAACATGCCCTTATAGACTAGGGTGCGGGCCGACATGGAGACGACGTAAAAGCCGTTATCCCCGGCGCTTTCAGGCACCTTATCATAGACGGTGTTGGAAACGACCTTGCGGGCGATGAAGAGCCGGCGCTCGAATTCATCGAGGGTGAGGTCGGGGGGGCGGGCGATGAAGATCTGCTCGATGAAGGGCTGGGTGGCGATTACGCCGGCGGACAGCTTCGAATTGTCGGTAGGCACGACGCGCTCGCCGAGGACTGTCAGGCCTTCGGCGGCGAGGCAATCATGAACGAGAGCGGCGCAGCGGTCGCGCAGGTCCGGGACATTGGGATGGAACACCATCGCCACGGCATAATGGTGCCTGTCGGGCAGGGCGAAAGGCAGCGTCCGGGCGAAGAAGGCATGCGGGGTCTGCACCAATATGCCGGCGCCATCGCCCATCAGCGGGTCGGCGCCCACGGCGCCGCGATGTTCGAGATTTTCGAGGATTTCGAGACCCTTTTCCACCACTTCGTGGCTGGGTCTGTTCCTGATATTGGCGATCATGCCGATGCCGCAGGCATCGTGCTCGCGTTTGGGATCGTAAAGTCCTTGTGCCGCCGGCCGCCCCTTGATGGGGCCGGCGGCCCGGTGTCGTGTGGGGGTTTGGTTCGATCCCGCTGGGCTGATGACCATGATGAATTCCCTTAAACTGAGGCGCGAGGCCGGTGGACGCGAGCGGCGGGCGCATCCCGCCGAAAACTGCGGACAGGTCGGGGTTCGGGTCGCACATCGTACGGCTCGGAGGGCACCTCTGTCCATTCCGGGAAGCGGCTCTGCATCCAAATGGCCGCCTTGCTTCGGGCCCGCATGGGACCCCGCGGCTCCGCCTGCCCTTAAGAGCCTCGGGACCCGCGCATGCGCCCGGCGCGGAGAGCGCGGGCACATGTAATTAAGGCAGGAGTGCTGCCCTAATGCGGCTATTTTGCACGAGTCATGGCTGGCGACAAGCGGAAAAGTTGGAGTTTTAGAAAAAAATATAGGAGATGCAGGAAATACGCATAGGAAAAGTAGGAAAATTTAGTGGGCAGATGGATTAATCTGCTGAATATTTATGCAAAATGGATAATCCGTAGGCATTAATCCTATTTTTATAACGGCATCGGCTCAAATTCCTATGAACATCGATCAGAAAATAGGATTGCTGCGGACGTGCGAAGGCGCGGCCGAAGCCGCGCCCCGGTGCCGCCCTGGGCTGGGCGTCTATTCGAGGTGGGACTTGATGAACCAGAAGTTCTTGTCCAGATCGCGCGAAAAGGCGGTGAGAATATCGGCGGCGTCGGCATCGCCGGCCTCTTCGGTGGCATCGATGTCCTCGCGGACCTGATTGGCCAGCGCGGCGTAGCGCTCGGCCAGGGCCGCCAGATGATCGTCGATCTTGCGGATGTCGGTGGGATAGGCGGCAAGCGTGCTCGTCTTGGCTACGGATTCCTTGGTGCCCAGGGCAATGCCGTCGAGCTGGGCGATGCGCTCGGCGATGATATCGACATGGTTGTCGAGGTCGACGCGCATGGGATCGAGCATTTCATGAACGGCGATGAAGCCGGGGCCGCGCAAGTTCCAATGGGCCTGTTTGGTGATCAGGGCCAGGTCGATGGCATCGGCGAGCCGGGCATTGAGGATGTCGATGACGGCGGACTTGGCATTGGCCTTGAGGGCGATGGAGGGAAGCTTCATGACAAATATCCTTTGACGCTGTGAGGTGCCGGTATAACCGGCCGGAGACTTGGCGGTTCCCGGAGCGCAAGAGAAAGGGCGCAGCTTCCGAAGGAGGCTGCGCCCTTCGCGTTACCGGGAGGTGCCGGTAAGGGGCTTAGTTGACGGACTTGTCTTCGATGGCGGAGGTGCTGCCATTGACCGGAATGGTCCGCGCCTTCTTGCCCTCGGGCAGTTCGCGCTTCAGATCCAGATGAAGGAGTCCGTTTTCGAGGGTGGCGCCCTGAACCTCGACATAGTCGGCAAGCTGGAAGCGCAGCTCGAAGGCGCGCTCGGCAATGCCGCGATGGAGGAACTCGCGCTTGACCTCGCCGCTCTCGGCCGGCTTGGCGCCCTTGACCACCAGGCTGTTCTCCTTGGTCTCGACGGCGATATCGCCATTGGAGAAGCCGGCTACGGCGATGGAGATGCGATAGGCATCGTCGCCGGTGCGCTCGATATTATAGGGCGGGTAGGTCTTGGCCTCCTGCCCCACAAGGGTATCGAGGCGGTTGAACAGGCGGTCGAAACCGACGGTGGAGCGGTAGAAGGGGGAAAAATCGATGGTCTGCATTTCACATTCTCCTTGAGCAACGTGCGTTCTCGGCGAGCGGACCGGACAAAGCCCCCGAAAGCGGCGGGCATGGCGTCCGGCCGGGGCCGGGTCCCCGGAATTCCGGCGGACAGCATTGATGTAGGTGGCGTTTCGGGTCGTTCAAGAGGGGTTTGCCGAGGACGAACGGCAGATGAACGGCAGATGAACGAACCGCTCCGCTGCGGTTCATGAGCGCGGGGCTAGAACCGGCATGCGAGCGCCGCCCAGACCATTCGAGACGTCGCCCGCAACCCCGCGCGGTCCCTTAACCGCCCCCCGCATGGGGCCGTTCGGACAAGAGAAGCCAGCCACCTTCGGGTTGCCGGCTTCTCTTTTTTTACCCTCTGCCATTATGGTCTGGCGCGCAGTCGAGGACGAGACCGGTCGTGACCATCCAAATCGATCCCCATGGGCCAAGGCTGGCCGTTACCCCTGCCAATCCGGTGCCCGAGGGGGTGCGGGCGGGATATTTCGTCACCTCGGACAAGGTGCGGCTGCGCTACGGGCTCTGGCCCCGGGCGGCCGGGCCGCAGCGCGGCACGGTATGCCTGGTGCAGGGGCGCACCGAATATATCGAGAAATATTTCGAGACCATCGAGGATTTTCGCCAGCGCGGCTTCGCGGTCGCCACTTTCGACTGGCGCGGGCAGGGCGGTTCGGACCGGCTGATCGGCAACGGCACGCTGGGCTATGTGGACCGGTTCGAGGACTACTGGACCGACCTGCGGTGTTTTCATGCCGGGATCCTGTTGCCGGATTGTCCGCCGCCCTTCTATCTGGTGGGCCATTCCATGGGCGGGCTGGCCAGTCTTTACGCGACAACGCGCGACCGCATGATGTTCGACCGGGCTTTCCTGTCGACGCCCATGGTGGGGCTTCACGGCATGGATGCGAGCCTGGGGCGCATGGCGGCGCTGGCCGAGACGCTGAGCTTTGCCGGGCTGGGCCGGCTGCCGCTGGCCCGCAGGGGCGACCGGCGGCCCGAGGCCGCCATGTATCCGGACAATCCGCTGACTTCCGACAGGCGACGCTATCTGCGGATGGTCGAGACCATCGCCGCCGATGACGGGCTCTATATCGGCCCGCCCACCTTCCGCTGGCTGGCCACGGCGATGCGGGCCATGCTGGAGGCGCAGCAGGACCGCTTTGCCGGCCGCATCGGCATTCCGCTGCTGATGCTGGCGGCGGCGCGCGACCGGATCGTCTCCACCCCGGCGATCGAGGAGCTGGGGCTGCGGCTGCGCAATGGACGGCATATGATGATCGCCGGCGCGCGCCATGAGCTGTTCATGGAAAGCGACGCCATACGCGGCCAGGTGCTTGCCGCCTTCGACGCCTTCATCACCCGGCAGAGCCGGTAGGCCCCCTCAGGCGGCGTCGATCAGGGCCAGCGCCTTTTCCAGCAATTGCGGAGTGGCGGCGGCGACGACATTGCCGCCCTTTGTTGGCTCGGAGCCGTCCCAGCAGGCGATGGCCCCGCCAGCTTCGCGGATGATGGGCACCAGGGCGGCGATGTCATAGGTGTTGAGATAGGGTTCGATGACGAGATCGGCCTGCCCGGCGGCGAGCAGGGCGTAGCCATAGCAATCCATGCCGAAGCGCTGCAGGCGCGTCGCCGCCTCCAGCGCCTGCCACTTGGCCGCCAGATCGGGGGTGTCGAAGAGGTTCGGGGTGGTGGTGAAGACGCGGGCCGCCTCGAGTTCGGTCTGGCCGCTGGCGCGATTGACCAGCGCCACCTCGCCGCGCCGATAGAGCGAGCGCCCCGGCAAGGCGAGGAACTCCTCGCCGATAAAGGGCTGGCTCATCAGCCCCGCCACCGCCACGCCGTCGACGGCAAAGCCGATCAGGGTGCCCCAGACCGGGGCGCCGGAGATGAAGGCGCGGGTGCCATCGACCGGATCGATGATCCAGCTATAGCGGCTCTCGCCGCTGGTGCCCCATTCCTCCCCGATAATGGCGTGATCGGGAAAGGCCTCCCCGATGACGGCGCGGATGGCGGTTTCCGCGCCCTTGTCGGCCTCGGTCACCGGATCGAAGCCCGAGGCGAACTTGTTGTCGACGGCCATCGGGGTGCGGAAAAGCGGCAGCGTCCTGGCCGCCGCCGCCGCCGCCGCCGCCAGCAAGGTCGTCTCGATGCGGGCAAAATCGATCTCGGGGGCGAAAGACATATCGGAGAGGTTCCTGAGGTGGCGGGACGAAAGCGGGCGCTGGGCAGTTATATCAAACGCCCGTAAAGTTGAAGATGGAGGCGCCGGGCCGGGCACCGCTGCGGGCTCCATCTCTTTGCCGCTATGGCGCTTTTGGAGGATACAGCCGGGTTTTTCCAGCTCGAAGGCCGTTTCCGGCATGATTCATTTTTGCAACAAGCCGCTTTCGATCTGCTGGGGACAGGCAGAGTCGACTTGTGGGACGGGGCAAATAGGTTCATCCAGAAAGGGCATGATGGTCGCCGGAACGCTGGCGCAGGCGCCGCCTCCGGCAAACATCGTTCCTCCCTTGACTGGGGCCGTCTTTGGGGACGGCCCCTTTTTAGGGGCAGCTGCTTCCTATTCCGCCGCCTTTTGCTGCGGGGCGCCATTGCCCGCCAGGGTCACCAGGTCAAGCCCGATCAGGGTCTGGATCAGCCGATCGAGCAGCGATTTGACGTGCTCGAACCCCTCATGCTTTTGCAGCGTCACCTCGTTCATATAGAGATGACGGCTGATTTCGATCTGCAGGGCGTGAACCCCATGCTGGGGCCGGCCATAGGTGCGGGTGCAGAAGCCGCCGGCATAGGGGCGGTTGCGCGCCACCCGCAGGCCCGCGGCGGCGAAGATCGTTTCCACGAGATCGGCCAGGGGCGCGGCGCAGGTGGTGCCGTAGCGGTCGCCCAGGACGATGTCGGGCGCAGCCCGCTCGCCGTGCCGGCCGATGCGCGGCATGGAATGGCAATCGATGAGGACGGCGACACCGAAACCGGCGATGGCTTCGCTCAGCAGCTTCTGCAGGGCCGCATGATAGGGGTGGTAGATGCCTTCGATGCGCATGCGGGCATCCTCGAGGGTCAGGCGGCCGCGATAGATGGGCTTGTTTTCGGCGACGACCCGCGCCAGCGTGCCCAGGCCTGCGGCGACGCGGGGCGAGGCGGTGTTGAAGCGGTCCGAAAGCGGCTCGACGAACATGGTGGGATCGAGTTCCCAGGGCTCGCGGTTGACGTCGAGATAGGCGCGCGGGAAATGAGCCCGCAGCAGCGGCGCGCCCAGATGGGGCGCGCGCCCGAACAGTTCATCGACGAAGGCGTCTTCGGACTGGCGGATCGAGAGGTGGTCGAGGCGCGCCATCTCCAGGAAGCGCGCCGGATAGACCCGGCCGGAATGGGGCGAGTTGAACACGACCGGCGCCAGCAGCCGTCGTGGCCTGATGGTTTCGAATGCCGGTTGATCCCAATAGTCGGACCGCACGCCTGAGCCCCTGAACGGACGGGCTCCCGGCCCGCCAAGTGATTTGCCGTTCTCAAGTGTCACCCGGCGCGGGCGGCTTGTCCAGTTTGTCACGAAAATGCGCGGCAGGGGGAAAACCGTGTGGGCTTGGGCCGCTAACGGTTGCGAAAGCTGCCAACTGGCATAAACATCCCCTTCACGCGACTCACCTGCCGGACCGGCCCAAGGAGTTTTTGATGAAGCGAATTCTGCTCGCCGAAGACGACAACGACATGCGCCAGTTCCTGACGCGGGCCCTCAAGAATGCCGGCTATGACGTGGTGTCCTTCGACAATGGGCTGTCGGCCTATGAGCGGCTGCGCGAGGAGCCGTTCTCGCTGCTGCTGAGCGATATCGTGATGCCGGAAATGGACGGCATCGAGCTGGCACGCCGCGCCACCGAGCTCGATCCCGACCTCAAGGTGATGTTCATCACCGGCTTTGCCGCCGTGGCGCTCAACCCCGACAGCGACGCCCCCAAGGAAGCCTCGGTGCTCTCCAAGCCCTTCCATCTGAAGGATCTGGTGGGGGAAGTGGAACGGCTGCTGGCGGCCTGAGGGGCGCCGGCAAGACCGATGGAGCCGTCAGGATGCGTGCTGAGATCTCGCTGGCGCGGGGACATTCGCATCCGCTGTCCCAGCCACAAGCTGCTGGGCCGACCGCGCCTATGACGCGGCAAGGCTGCGACTAGCTCGCCGAGCGGCAAGCAAAGCCTGTTATTCCATCCAAGACGCCTATCGCGGGCGAAACCATGCCGACTGGGAAGGAAATCGATCCGTCTTTCTGGCCGGCGGCAGACGCTTCCTCCCAAGGCCGGGATACATGTCGTTTTCCCTATCCTTTTCTGAATCTTCGAAAATTGTGAGTAGACCCGCCTCCGCTCCCTCGCTTAGACTTCCCTTTCCGCCAGCCGGGCGGGAACAAAATCAAGAATATTCTCGGAGGTACAATGAAACTCTTTTCCGTGAAGTCGCTGATGGGCGTAGCAGTCGCTGTCGGCATGATGGCTACGGGAGCCGTCGCGCAGGATATGCAGTTCTTCCGCATTGGTACTGGCGGGACGGCGGGAACCTACTATCCGATCGGCGGGCTGATCGCCAATGCGATCTCCAGCCCCCCTGGTTCCCGCGCCTGCGACGAGGGCGGCTCCTGCGGCGTGCCCGGGTTGATCGCCACCGCCGTTGCGTCCAACGGCTCCGTGGGCAATGTCAACTCGATCAATGGCGGAACCCTGGAATCGGGCTTCAGCCAATCCGACGTCGCCTATTGGGCGCAAACCGGAACCGGACTGTGGGAAGGGGAGCCGGCGGTGGAAAAGCTGCGGCTGATCGCCAATCTCTACCCCGAGTCGATCCATCTGGTCGCCCGCAAGGATGCCGGGATCGCCTCGGTCGCCGATCTCAAGGGCAAGAGGGTTTCGCTCGATGAGCCCGGCTCCGGCACGCTGGTCGATGCGAAGATCATCCTCGAGGCCTTCGGGATGAGCGAGGACGATATCACGGCGGAATATCTCAAGCCCGACCAGGCCGCCGACCGCATGCGTGACGGCGCGATGGATGCCTTCTTCTTCGTGGGCGGCTATCCGGCCGGTGCCATTGCCGAACTGGCCAGCCAGCATGACGTGATCCTGGTGCCGATCACCGGTCCGGAGATCGACGCGATGCGCGCGGACTACAGCTTCTTTGCCACCGACAACTTCCCTGCCGGCACCTATAACGGGCAGGAAGCGGACGTACCGACCATTTCGGTCGGCGCCCAGCTCGTCACTTCGGCCGATCTGTCGGACGATCTGATCTATGGCATCACCCAGTCCATGTTCAACAGCACCACGCAGGCGCTGCTGGGCGCCGGCCATGCCAAGGGCCGCTATATCACGCTGGAAAATGCCGTTCAGGGTGCGGGCATTCCGTTCCACCCCGGCGCCGAGAAGTTCTACAGGGAAGCCGGCGTATTGCAGTAAGGTCTCGGGACTCGACCCAAGGGGGACGCGGACGGGAGGTCTGCGTCCCCTTTTTGAATTGACGGGAAATATCCGAAGAGGGAAGCCATATGAGCGAGGAAACCCGGCATCTGTCCGAAGAGGAACTCAAGCGGCTCGAAGAGCAATATGATCCCGAGGCGCGGTTCCGCACCACGCTGCGGCCGGTGGCGATCCTGGCCGGCGTCATCATGTTCCTGCTCTCGAGCTACCACTTCTATACAGCCGGGTTCGGCATTCCGCGCGCTACCTTGCATCGCGGGGTGCATATGGGCGTCTCGCTTTTTCTGGTTTATCTCAGCTTCGCCGCCTTCAATTCGGGCCGGAACAAGACCACGGGCTTCGTCATTCTCGGCGTACCGGTCACGGACTGGATTTTCGCCCTGGCGGCGGCCGTCAGCGCCTTTTATGTGCCCTATGTCTACGACCAGTTGCAGTTCCGCATCGGCAATCCGAACCAGCTCGACATCATCATGGGCACGGTGCTGCTGGTGGCGCTTCTGGAGGCGGTGCGCCGCTCCATGGGCTGGCCTCTTCCGGTGATCGCGCTGCTGTTCATCGGCTATGCCTATTTCGGACAGTCCATGCCGGGCATATTCATCCACCCCGGCGCCGACTGGGCCGGGATCGTCAATCACCTCTATTTGTCCTCCCAGGGCATTTACGGCACGGCGCTAGGCGTGATCGCCACCTATGTGTTCCATTTCGTGCTGTTTGGCGTGATGGCGCAGAAAATCGGGCTGGGGCAATTGTTCATCGACCTGGCCACCGCGCTCACCGGGCGCTTCTCAGGCGGCCCGGCCAAGGTCTCGGTCATTTCCTCGGCGCTGCTGGGGTCGATTTCGGGTTCCTCGATCGCCAATACCGTGACCACCGGCGCCCTGACCATCCCCGCTATGATCAAGATCGGCTTCAAGCGCCATTTTGCCGCTGCCGTGGAGGCCGCGTCCTCGACCGGGGGGCAGATCACCCCGCCGGTGATGGGCGCCGTCGCCTTCCTGATGGTGGAATATCTGGGCATCCCGCTGCGCACGATCCTCATCGCGGCCATCGTGCCGGCCTTCATGCATTTCTTCGGCGTCCTGGTGCAGGTGCATCTGGAATCCAAGCGCCTGGGCATCAGGGGACTGCGGAAGGAAGAACTGCCCAAGGCCTTCAAGGTGCTTCGTGAAGGCTGGCTCGCCTGCCTGCCGTTGATATTGCTGGTCTGGATGCTGATGTCCGGGCGCACGCCATTCCTCTCCGCCTTCTGGGCCATCGTCGCCTGCATCGTTGTTTATGCGATCCAGCGGGTAATGGCCTCCGGGCTGGTCGAGGGCGCCAAGCAATGGGCTGCGGGCATCTATGACGGCTTCGTTGCCGGCGCGAAGAGCTCGCTTTCGGTGACCGCTGCCGCCGCGTTGGTGGGGGTGGTGATCGGCGTGGTGACGCTGACCGGCGTCGGCTTCAAGATCGCCTTCATGGTGACCGGCGTGGCCCAGGAATGGGCGGGCTCGGTGCACGGCTTCCTGTCCTTCCTGCCGTTCGAAGTGTTCAGCATGCAGACATTGGCTCTGCTGTTCACCCTGATCATGACCGGCGTGGTCTGCATCCTCATGGGGTGCGGCATCCCCACGACCGCCAATTACATCATCATGGTCGCGGTGGCCGCGCCGGTTCTGGCCATGATGAATGTCGAGCCGCTGGTGGCGCATTTCTTCGTCTTCTACTACGGCGTGCTGGCAGATGTGACGCCGCCGGTGGCCCTGGCGGCTTATGCCGCCTCGGGCATTGCCGGGGCGAATGCGTTCAAGGCGGGCAACACCGCCTTCCGCCTCTCCATGGGCAAGGCCCTGGTGCCGTTCATGTTCGTCTTCTCGCCCTCGCTTTTGTTGGTGACGGACGACTTCACCCTTAGCGCCTTTCTCTTGGCCTTCACCGGGGCGGTCCTGGGAATTCTCTCCCTTTCCGCCGCGATCACCAACTGGTTGAGAGGACCCCTGATGGCCATAGAGCGGGTGTTGCTCACCCTCGCTGCTTTTCTGATGATCGCGCCAGAACTGATCTCCACGCTGATCGGCGCGGCACTTCTTGGCGGGGTCACATTGCGGCAAGTACTAGCGAGCCGGAATGCAGCCGCTGCGCAGATGGGGCCGGCCTGAGCATTGCTGCTCGGCTGTGGCTATGGAGCACAACTGAACCACCAATATTCTGCTAAGTCATTGAAATAAATGGTGGGTGCGACAGGGATTGAACCTGTGACCCCTGCCGTGTGAAGGCAGTGCTCTCCCGCTGAGCTACGCACCCGCTGCGCAAGGGCAGGGAAGAGAGATGGTGGGCGTGACAAGGATCGAACTTGTGACCCCTACGATGTCAACGTAGTGCTCTCCCGCTGAGCTACACGCCCATCTCTCCGGGACGGAAGGCGTATCGCCGGTCCGGTGGCGCGGATAGACCATAAAAGGGTCGGGGCGGTCAAGTGGGTATCGGGCGACTGTGGATGGCAAGATGCGGGGGATCGGCGCAATGTGATGGTCCGGCGCTGGGATCGGCGGGCGATTCCGCCTATATGCAGGTGGAAACCGGTGGACAAAGGAGCGATGCAATGGATGCCCATGCCTTTTCTGTGACCCGCACCGAAGCGGAATGGCGTTCGAGGCTGACGCCGGAGCAATATCGCGTCATGCGCGATCATGGCACGGAACCGCCGGGAAGCTGCGCGCTGCTGCACGAGACGCGGGAGGGAAGCTTTTCCTGCGCCGGCTGCGATACGCCGCTTTTCGCCTCGACGCTGAAATTCGAGAGCGGCACCGGCTGGCCCAGCTTCAACGATCCCATTCCCGGATCGGTGGAAACCTCGACGGACCGCTCCTTCGGCATGGTCCGCACCGAGGTGCACTGCGCGACCTGCGGCAGCCATCTGGGCCATGTCTTTCCCGATGGTCCGCCGCCCACGGGTCTGCGCTATTGCATCAACGGGGTGGCGCTCAGCTTCACGCCCAAGGCCTGATCCCCGTCCAGGGCTTGATGCGTCTCAGCTTCCCCGCGGCTTGGCCCGGCTGGTGGCGGGGGCGCGGAGGGGGTCGTCCGGCCAGGGATGGCGCGGATAGCGGCCCTTGAGGTCTTTGGCGACATCCTTCCAGGAGCCGCGCCAGAAGCCGGGCAGGTCGCGCGTGGTCTGGATGGGACGGTGGGCAGGCGAGAGCAGCACCAGCAGCAGCTTCACCCGGCCATCGGCGATGGTGGGGTGGCGGTCGAGCCCGAACAGTTCCTGCACGCGGATTTCGAGGGACGGGCCGTTCTCGGCGCCGTAATCGATCGGCAGATTATTGCCCGATGGGGCGCGGAAATGGCTGGGCAGCAGGCGGTCGAGTTCCTGCCGCCGCGGCCAGGGCAGGATGGTGTCGAGCGCCGCGCCCAGATGCGTTGCGCCAATGGCCGCCAGACGGGTCTCCCCGAACAGATGCGGCGCCAGCCAGCCGGGATCGGCGGCGAGTGCGGCGTCGGAAAGATCGGGCCAATCGGCGCCGAGGGTCCGGTGCAGCCAGGTGGCGCGGGCGCGCAGGGCTTTCTGCTCCCGGCTCCAGGGCAGCGTCTCGGGGCGCTTGAGCGCGGCCTCGGCCAGCAGGGTGGCGGCTTCTTCGAGATCGGTGACGGGGGCGGTGTCGTCGGCCAGGCGCAGGGCGTCGAGCCGGCGTTGGCGGCGGGCACGGATGGAGCCGGTCGCAGCGTCGAAAGCGAGACTGGTACGGCTGGCGATATGCGGGCCGAAGAGCGTTTCCAGCTCCGCCGCTTCGAGCGCGGCGGCGGAGCGGATATGGGCGGTGGCGGCGCTGCCGGTCAGGTCGGCGACGACGAGAAAGGGCGCGTCGGCCAGAGCATGGCCGTCCTCGATCCGCGCCTGGCGGCCATTGGCGAGGCGGAAGCGGCCGCGCGGTCCGGCAGGCTGGGCGAGGCGATCGGGGAAGGCGCGGGCGAGATGATGGCCGGGCGACAGCGCCTCGCCGCGCTTGCCGCCCGCCAGACCGGCCCAGCGCCTGGCGAGATCGCGCGCGCTCCCGGCACGCTGCGAACGGTCGGCGCGGAAGCGCTCGAGCCGGTGGGCCAGGTCGATGTCGGTGCCGCCCAGGCCGCGCTCGCCGATGAGCATGGCCAGTTCCGCCGCCGTCTGCGCATCGCCCTCGGCCGCCCCGGCCAGCACCATATGGGCGAGGCGCGGATGCAGCGGCAGGCGCGAAAGCGCCTTGCCCGCCTCGGTCAACCTTCCGCTTTCGTCGATGGCCTCGAGCCGGGTCAGCAGGGCCTTGGCCTCGGCCCAGGCAGGAGCGGGCGGGGGATCGGGAAAGGCCAGCGCCCGGGGATCGGAAACGCCCCAGGCGGCCAGGTCGAGCACGAGCCCGGAGAGATCGGCGGCGAGGATTTCCGGCGTGTCGAAGGGCGCCAGCGCGGCGGTCTGGCCTTCGTGCCAGAGTCGGATGCAGACGCCCGGGCTGGTGCGTCCGGCGCGGCCGCGGCGCTGATCGGCGCCGGCGCGCGAAACGCGGCTCGTGGCGAGGCGGGTAAGGCCCGTCGCCGGTTCGAAGACCGGGATGCGGCGCAATCCGCTGTCGATGACGATGCGAACGCCCTCGATGGTGAGCGAGGTTTCGGCGATGGCGGTGGCCAGCACGATCTTGCGGCGGCCGGGCGGCGCCGGCCGGATGGCCGCGTCCTGCTCGGCCGGGGTCAATTGCCCGTAGAGCGGGGCGAGATCGGTGTCGGGCGGCAGGCTCGCGGCCAGGCGCTCGGCGGTGCGGGTGATTTCGCCCTGGCCGGGCAGGAAGACCAGGGCCGAGCCATCATGCTGGCGGAGGGCCTGCAGCGTCGCTGCGGCGACCTGGTCCTCGAGGCGGGCCAGGGGATCGGGTTCGCGATAAAACGTTTCCACCGGGAAGCTGCGCCCCGGGCTGTCGATGACCGGCGCGCCCCCGAGCAGGGTGCCGGCGCGGGCGCCGTCGATCGTGGCCGACATGACGAGAATGCGCAGATCGGGCCGCAGCGCGCGCGCGTCGAGCGTCAGCGCCAGCCCCAGATCGGCGTCGAGGCTGCGTTCGTGAAACTCGTCGAACAGCACGGCGGCGATGCCGTGCAGCTCGGGATCGTCGAGCAGCATGCGCGTATAGACGCCCTCGGTCACCACTTCGATGCGGGTGCGGGCGGAAACCCGGCTTTCCATGCGCACGCGATAGCCGATTGTCTGGCCGACCTCCTCGCCCAGCAGTCGGGCCATCTGACGCGCCGCGGCGCGGGCGGCGAGGCGACGCGGCTCGAGCACGACGATGCGGCCATCGCCCCGCCAGGGCGCGTCGAGCAGCGCCAGGGGCACGCGCGTGGTCTTGCCGGCGCCGGGCTGGGCGACGAGCACGGCGCCGGTGCCGGCGGCCAATGCATCGGCCAGCGCCGGCAGCGCGGCATCGATGGGCAGGGCAGGCCAGGGCTGGGACATGGAGCAGGGCATAACCGTTTCGGGGGGCGCAGGGCAACGCAGTTCTCGATGCCGGCGTTATGGTTCATGGAGATCGGCAGGTGAGCGGCAGGAAGAAGGGCGAAATCAGGATCGGCGTTTCAGGCTGGACCTATCGTCCCTGGCGCGGAAATTTCTATCCAAAGGGGCTGGTGCAGAGAAACGAGTTGCGCTTTGCCGCTTCCCGGTTCAATGCGCTGGAGATCAACGGCACCTTTTACAGGTTGCAGACGCCGGCCGCCTACCGGCGCTGGGCGGCGGAAACGCCGGAAGGTTTCGTGTTCGCCGTCAAGGGCTCGCGCTACCTCACCCATATGCTGCGGCTCGAGCGCCCCGAAACGGCCCTGGCCAATTTCTTCGCCTCGGGGCCCTTGGTATTGGGCGACAGGCTGGGGCCGGTGCTGTGGCAGTTCCCGGCCTCCTTCCGGTTCGACGCCGACCGTATCGAGGCGTTTTTCCGCTTGCTGCCGCGCGATAGCACGGAGGCGGCGGAGCTGGCGCGGAAACATGACGACCGGTTGCGCGCCCGCGCCGACTACGGCGATGGCGGCCGGCGGAGATTGCGGCATGCCATGGAGATCCGGCATGAGAGCTTTCGCGACCCGGCATTCATCGCGCTGTTGCGCAAATATGGGGTGGCCCTGGTCTGCGCCGATACGGTGGACTGGCCGTTGCTGATGGATGTGACCGCCGACTTTGTTTATTGCCGGCTGCACGGCTCGGCCGAACTCTATAAATCCGGCTATGCGGGCCGGGAGCTCGACCGCTGGGCGCGGCGGGTGGGCCACTGGTCGCGCGGCGCCGCCACCGACGGTCATTTCGTCACCGGGCCGACGCAGGACGGCAGGCCGCGCGATGTCTTCGTGTTCTTCGACAATACCGACAAGCTGATGGCGCCCGGCGATGCGCAGGGCCTGATGGAACGGCTCGACATCCGGTGGGATGCGGAGGCGGGCCGCCCGGCGCATTGAGGACTTGTTCACCGCAGCCCTACGGGCGGGTTCTCCAAATGCGCGGGAACGACTAGGGTGCGCTGCCCCAGAATGCAACCGCCGGAGAGGCGCCATGCAACTCACCCGCATCGCCAACGACCAGATTACCGTGGACATCGCCGCTCTGGGCGCGGAAATGCAGTCGATCCAGACCCGCGACGGGCGGCACTGGCTCTGGCATGGCGACGCCACCTTCTGGACCGGCCGCTCGCCGGTCCTGTTCCCCATGGTGGGGCGGGCGCCGAACGACAGCGTCAGCATCGAGGGAAGGCGCTACCAGATGAGCCAGCACGGCTTCGCGCGGCGCAGCAATTTCGCCCTGCTGGTGGAGGAATCGGATCGCTGCGTCTACCGGCTCGAAGCCTCCGAGGCGAGCCGGGCCATGTATCCTTTCGATTTCCAGCTCGATATCGAGCACAAGGTGGAGGGGAGCGCCGTATCGGTGAGCGCGTGGGTGACCAATCGCGACAGCCGGGTCATGCCTTTCGGCATCGGTTTTCATCCCGCCTTCGCCTGGCCGCTGCCGGGAGCGGGGGCTGCGGCGCATCGCGTCATCCTCGACAATGGCGGCGAGCCGGCCCTGCACCGGCTCTCGGGCGGGCTGGTGGAGACCCGGGCGCTGGCGTCGCCGTTCCGCAAGGGCCGCCTCGAGCTCGACCATGGCCTGTTCGAAGCCGATGCCATGATCTTTCCCCAAGGCGCCGGCGCCGGTCTCGTCTATGGACCCGAGGAGGGGCCGCAAGTGCATTTCACCTGGGACAATCTGCCCAATTTCGCGCTCTGGAGCCGGCCGGGAGCGGGCTATATCTGCTTCGAGCCCTGGCATGGCACGGCGGCGGAAGTGGGCGGGTCGGACGATCTGGCCGAGCGGCCCTATTCGGAACTGCTGGGGCCGGGCGCGACGGGACGCTACGGTTTCCGTGCCGAATTGCGGGGCTGAGGCCGCTCGCCCGGCTATTCCGCCGCGCCGCGCTCATCGCTCAGCATGTCGGGTCCCTCGGGATCGCCGGGTGCGGTCTCGACGCTCAGATCGGGGAAGGCGGCGATGCGCTGGCCACGGAAATCAGTCCGCAGCACGACGAGGCCGCGTTCCTCGAACCAGGTGAGCAGGCGCCGGGCGCGGCTGGCCGAGTGGGTGCCGTAAAGGCGGGCCAGGGTGGCGTCGGAGGGGCAGGGGCCGCCGGACAGCGCGGCCTGGGCGACGACCAGGAAGACGCCCTGCACGTCGTCGGTGAGGGTCTCGGACAGGGCAAGGGCCTGCTGCCAGCCGCCCGAGGCGGCGACCTGTTCATCCGGTGCGGCGCGGGCGACGGCGAGCAGGCGCCTGAAGGCCGGCAAGGCCGGAGGCTCGCCGGGGACGCGGCGGATGCGGCAGCGGACCAGGAAATCCTGATAGAGCACGGCGGTGGTGCGGAAGCCGGCATCGGGATCGCCCAGCAGTTCGGCCATCACCGCAGCGATCAGTTCCTCGCGCTCGGCCTCGTCGATTTCGGGAAAGAGCGAGGTGGGTTCGGCCGGCGCCTCGGCGCGGGCCTTGGCCAGTTGCGCCAGCAATTCATTGGTGGAGGGCGGCGGAGGCGGCGTCGGCCGGCGCGGCAGGGGCCGCGCCAGTTCCTCGGGGTCCATGGTGAAGATGAGGTCGGCGGCGTCGGCCGGTGCTTCGGGCAGCGGGGTCAGCTTGGGACTGGTGGAGCGGGCCGAGGTTTCCACCGGCCCGATGGTGACCGGCAGGGGACGGCGGGAAATGGCCGGGCCCAGGGCGACGAAATGGCCGCGCTCGAGGTCGCGGAACTGCTCGGCCTGGCGGCGGTCCATGCCCAGCAGGTCGGCGGCGCGGGCCATGTCGATATCGAGGAAGGTGCGGCCCATGAGGAAGTTGGAGGCTTCCGCCGCAACGTTCTTGGCCAGCTTGGCGAGGCGCTGGGTGGCGATGACGCCGGCAAGGCCCCTTTTGCGGCCGCGGCACATCAGATTGGTCATGGCGCCGAGCGATAGCTTGCGGGCCTCGTCCGAGACTTCGCCGGCGGCGGCCGGAGCGAAAAGCTGGGCTTCGTCCACGACCACCAGCACCGGATACCAGTAATCGCGGTCGGCATCGAACATGCCGCCCAGAAAGGCGGCGGCGGCGCGCATCTGCTGTTCGACGTCCAGCCCTTCGAGATTGAGCACGACCGAGACGCGGTGCTGGCGCACGCGGGCGGCGATGCGGGTCAATTCGTTCTCGGTGCGGGCGGCATCGACGACGAGGTGGCCGTAACGCTCCGACAACGTTACGAAATCGCCCTCGGGATCGATGACGCATTGCTGTACCCAGCGCGCCGATTGTTCGAGCAGGCGGCGCAGGAGATGGGATTTTCCCGAGCCGGAATTGCCCTGAACGAGCAGGCGTGTGGCCAGCAGTTCCTCCAGATCCATGCGGGCGGTGCCGGTTCCCCGGCCTTCTCCCATATCGATGGCGACCTGCATTGTTTCCCCGGTTGGACGTGTCGCATCCCGAAGGAAAGGCGAAGGCACGGTTGTGATTGATCAGCGCATGGTTAGCACGAACCGTTACCGATTCGGGGCAGTGGGGACAAAGAGGTTCACAGGCATCACTCCGGCTTGCGTGCGATGACGAAGAGCGCGGATTTTGCATCGGGCCGCCAGCGATGCTCAATGGCAAAGCCGGCAGCGGTAATGGCCCCGGTCAACTCGGTCGCGTCCATGACGTCGAGATAGGGCAGCAGGCCCAATCGATTGGTGAGGGGCGTGATCCAGCCCAGCAGGGGCGTGGCCTCGCGGATGCAGGCGGTGCTGGAGACGAAAAAGCCGCCCGGCCGCAGGGCCGCGAACACCTTGGCGATCACCGCCTCCTTGTCGCGCAGCAAATGCAGGATGGAAAGGCCCAGCACCATGTCGAGGCTTTCCGGGACGAGCGCGATATTCTCGATATCGCCCTGTTCGAAGGTGATATTGCCGATGCCGGCCTCTGCGGCCCGGGCGCGGGCGAAGTCGAGCATACGGTTGGAAAAATCGACGGCGCGGATATGGCGGACATAGGATGCGTGGATCACGGCGGTGGAGCCGGTGCCGCAGCCGAATTCGAACAGTTCCATGTCCGGCCGCAGGCGGTGGCGGGTCTCGGCCAGCTTGACCTGATAGGCGTTTTCATCGGCCACGGGCTGGGCGGCGTAGCGGCTGGCGATGGCGTTCCAGAAAGTGCTGGCGGCCATGGTGGAACTCCTTGCGAACGGACGAAGGATAGCGCTGCGCCGCATCAATGGAAATTGCCTATGCAGGCAGATTGCTTATACAAGAACGCATGGATAGGGATGCCGACCGGATCGACTGGAACCAGCTTCGCGCCTTTCTCGCCACGGTCGAGGCCGGCTCGCTTTCTGGTGCTGCAAGGCGCCTGGGGCTGACCCAGCCTACCTTGGGCCGGCAGGTCGCCGCGCTCGAAGCGGCCTTGCAGGTGACGCTCTTCGAACGCGTCGGGCGCAGCCTCAGCCTGACGCAGGCAGGCCGGGACATGCTGGCACCGCTGCACGCCATGAACGAGGCGGTCGAGCTTGTGTCGCTTCTGGCGTCGCGCCAATCCCAGTCGGTCGAGGGGCTGGTGCGGATCACCGCCAGCGACGTCTATGCCCGGCACGTCCTGCCGCCGGTTCTGGCTAGGTTGCGGCGGGAAGCGCCCGGGATCGTGATCGACGTGGTGGCCTCAAACGAGGTGGAAGATCTGATGCGCCGACGGGCCGATATCGCCATCCGCCACGTGCCGCCGCGCGAGGCCGAACTCATCGCCCGGCGCTGCCCCGACAGTTCGGCGCGGCTCTATGCGACCCCGGCCTATCTCGAAAGCGTAGGCCGGCCTGCAACGTCGCAGGCGCTGGCCCTGGCCGACTTTATCGGCTTCAGCGAAAGCGTCGACGTGCTGCTGGGTGAGTTGCGCCGGCACGGCCTGCCGCTGGGGAAGAAGAATTTCCCTATTCTCTCCAATAGCGGGCTGGTCGCCTGGGATCTGGTACGGCGGGGCATGGGAATCGGCATCATGATGGACGTGGTGGCCCGCCGAACGCCCGAGGTGGTGGATGCCTGGCCCGACTTCTCAGGCGTGCCGGTGCCGACCTGGCTGGCCACGCATCGGGAGCTGCGCACCAGCGCCCGTATCCGCCTCGTCTTCGACGTGCTGGCCGACTGTCTTTTGCATCCCGCCGGGGCGGACGACAATTGACACCGGCAGGCGAATGTTCAATCTTGTATGGAAGATTGAACCGGCTGGTTCAGGCCCCCTCAACACCAGACGTCAGACCTTTACCAAATGAAATATGCAATCGTCGGCACAGGTGGCCGGCACCAGATGTTCCGCGACGCCGTTACCCAGACCCACGCCGAAACGGCGGAGCTGGTGGCCCTGTGTGACGTCAATCAGAGCCGGCTGGCGCTGTCGGCCGGAAAGGTTCCCCAACGCGGCGGCAATGGCGTCGCCACCTATCTGGCCGAGGATTTCGACCAGATGCTGGCCGAGCAGCAGCCGGATACGGTGATCGTCACGGTGCCGGACTATCTGCACGACGAATATATCGTGCGCGCGCTCCGGGCCGGCAAGGACGTGATGACCGAAAAGCCGATGACCATCGACCTGGCCCGGCTCAAGCGCATCATCGACGTGCAGCGCGAAACCGGCAGGAAGGTCACCGTCACCTTCAACTACCGCTATTCGCCGGCCCGCACCCAGCTCAAGGAAATCCTGATGAGCGGCACGATCGGGGAGATCACCGCCATCGATTTCCGCTGGTATCTGGACCGGGTGCACGGGGCCGACTATTTCCGTCGCTGGCACCGCTACAAGGACAAGTCGGGCGGCTTGCTGGTGCATAAGTCGACGCACCATTTCGACCTGCTCAACTGGTGGGTGGCGTCCACCCCCAAAACCGTTTCGGCGACCGGCAAGCTGGATTTCTATACGCCGGAAATGGCCGTAAAGCTCGGCCTCGAGGGTCATGGCGAGCGCTGCCATACCTGCCCGGTGGCCGACCGATGCGCCTTCCGCATGGACCTTGAGGCGGACGAGCCGCTCAAGGCGCTCTATCTCGATGCCGAGGAGGATGACGGCTATTGGCGCGACAAATGCGTCTTCGCCGAGGACATCACCATCGAGGATACCATGCAGGTGCAGGCCCAATATGCCTCGGGCGCCTCGCTCAACTATACGCTCGTGGCCTATTCCCCCTGGGAGGGTCTGGAGGTGAAATTCCATGGCACCAAGGGCGAATTGACGCACAAGCATATCGAGGTGCATGGCGTGTTCGCCGGCGGCTTCCGCGAACGGGGCGGCGAGGAAGGGGTCGAGGCCATCACCACCGAACTGCACTTGGCCGGCGAGTTGCCCAGGAAGATCGATGTCTGGACCGGCAAGGGCAGCCATGGCGGCGCCGACCCGATCATGCTGGGTTATCTGTTCGATCCCAACGGCATGCCGGAAGACAAATATGGCCGCGCCTCGGATCAGGTGGCGGGGGCCTGGTCGATCCTGACCGGGATCGCCGCCAACCGGTCCATCGCCCAGAACGGCGCGCGGATCGAAATCGACAGGATGCTCGAGGAAGCGGGGATCACGCTTTAGCGCAAAAATCCTGTGGACTGTCGGCGGCGAGGGGAGCGTTCGGCCTAGCGAGGCTCCAAGGTCGGAGCGGAGAAAACAGGACCATGCCGGTGAAACTGCCCGAAACCAGTTCCGAGACCATGGCCATGCGCGTTGTCGGCGCCTTGCGCGACGACATCGTGACCATGGCGCTCAAGCCCGGCGACGTGATCTCGGAAAGCGACATCGCCGGGCGCTACGGCGTGTCGCGCCAGCCGGTGCGGGAGGCCTTCATCCGCCTGGCGCAGCAGGGCCTGCTGCTGATCCGGCCCAAGCGCGCCACGGTGGTGAAGAAGATCTCGCCCGATGGCGTGCAGCAAAGCCGGTTCATCCGCGAAAGCATCGAGGTGGAGATCATCCGCCGGGTGGCGGCGCAGCCGGGGCCGGAGGCCGCCGAGGTGCTGGCGGGGCTGATCGCCGAGCAGGAGGCGGCTGCGGAAGTGGACGACACCAGGCGCTTCCACGCGCTGGACGAGAGCTTCCATCGCAGCCTGGCGCGGCTGGCGGGCGTGGAATATGCCTGGCAGCTCATCGACGACCACAAGATACAGCTCGACCGGGTGCGCTATCTGACGCTGGGTCGTTCCTCCAAGGAGCGCGCCATCGCTGAGCACAAGAAAATCGCCGAGGCGGTGGGCCGGGCCGATGCCGCGGATGCGGAAAGGGCGATGCGCGAGCATCTGGCGCGAGCCGATGTGCTGCTGAGCCAGACCATCGCGGATTTCCCCGACTATTTCGAATAGCATCGGTCGCATCGGCCGCCTTGCCGGTTTCTTCGGACCCGCCCCCGTGTCTAAACTGGCGGCGGCGCAATATCGGGAGGTAGCGATGAAGACGCGGCGACTGGGCAGGACCGGTTACGAGGTCAGCGAAATCGGCCTCGGCTGCTGGCAGTTGGGCGGCGAGTTCGGGCCGCTGGGCGACGACATGGCCAATGCCATTCTCGACCATGCGCTCAATGCCGGGATCAGTTTCTGGGACACCGCCGACGTCTATGGCGGGGGGCGCAGCGAAAGCCGTATCGGCGCCCATGCCAAGGGGCCGCTGGTGCATGTGGCCACCAAGGTGGGGCGTGCGGGCAGCCTCTTTCCCAACAGATATTCCAAGCAGGGCCTGCGCGAGAGCCTCCTGGGCTCGGCGAAGCGCCTGGGCGTTGCGACGCTCGACCTCGCGCAGCTCCATTGCGTGCCTGGCGAGGTGCTGCGCGAGGGGCGCATTTTCGGGTGGATGGACGAATTGCGCGACGAGGGCCTGGTGCGCCACTGGGGCGCCAGCGTCGAAACCATCGAGGAGGCGCTGTTCTGCCTCGAGCAGCCCGGCTGCGCCACCTTGCAGATCATCTTCAATCTCTTTCGCCAGGATGCGGCCACGCAATTGCTGCCCCGGGCGGCAGAGCGGGATGTGGGCATCATCGTGCGGCTGCCGCTGGCGAGCGGGCTTTTGAGCGGCAAATACGACAAGAACACCCGGTTCGATGAAACCGATCACCGCAATTACAATCGCGATGGCGCTGCCTTCTCGGTGGGCGAAACCTTTTCGGGCATCCGGTTCGAGCGCGGGGTGGAACTGGTGCAGGAGCTGAAGGGACTGGCACCCGAAAGCATGACGCTCAGCCAGTTCGCGCTGCGCTGGATACTCGACCATCCCGAAGTCTCGACGGTGATCGCCGGCGTCTCCCGGCCCGAGCAGATCGCCGACAATGTGGCGGCCAGCGAGCATAAGAGCCTGTTCCCGGCGCTGATGAAGCAGCTCGGCGAGTGGTATGAACAGGAAGTGAAGCCGGAAATTCGCGGCGGTATCTGAGGCGGGGACGGAAGAATTGTTTCCACTTCCAGCCGCCGCGGCACTAGCAGCCGCGGCGGCTGGTACCTAGTTTAGCCGTTCGGCCTGACAAAAAGAGTGTTTCATGTCCCTCCATCCCGCCTTCGAGCTTTTGCGCGACGAGACCATTTCCGAGATCAATTCGCAGGCGCAGCTTTTTCGGCACAGGAAGACGGGAGCGGAGGTGCTCAGCCTCGTCAATGACGACGAGAACAAGGTGTTCGGCATCACCTTCCGGACCCCGCCCGGGGATTCGACCGGCATCGCCCATATCCTCGAACATTCCGTCCTGTGCGGCAGTGAAAAATATCCGGTGAAGAAGCCCTTCGTGGAGCTGCTCAAGGGCTCCATGCACACCTTCCTCAACGCCATGACCTTCCCGGACAAGACCGCCTATCCGGTGGCCAGCCAGAACCTCAAGGATTTCTACAATCTCGTCGACGTCTATCTCGATGCGGTGCTGTTTCCGCTGATCAGCCGGGACACGTTCGAGCAGGAAGGCTGGCATTACGAGCTCGAAAGCCCGGAGGGGCCGCTGGTCTATAAGGGCGTGGTGTTCAACGAGATGAAGGGTGTCTATTCCTCGCCCGATTCGGTGATGCACACGCTGAGCCAGAATACGCTCTATCCCGACACCACCTATGGCAAGAGCTCGGGCGGCGATCCCAAGGCGATCCCGGACCTCACCTATGAGCAGTTCCGGCGCTTCCACCAGGCCCATTACCACCCCGCCAATGCGCTGGTGGTGTTTTCGGGCGACGATCCCCCGGCGCGGCGGCTCGATATTCTCGATGGTTATTTCAGCCGCTTCGAGCCGCAGCATGTCGATGCCGAGGTGAAGCTGCAGCAGCGCTGGAACGAGCCGCGAACCGTGCATGGCACCTATGCCGGCTCCATCGACGGGCAAAAGCGGCGCGACGGCATGGTCAGCCTCGCCTGGATGCTCGATCCGCCCGAAAGCCGCGAGGCAATGCTCAGCAACGGCCTGCTGGGCTACCTGCTGGCCGGCAATCCGGCGGCGCCGCTGCGCAAGAAGCTGACCGAGAGCGGGCTGGGCGAAGGCATGATCGGGGGCGGCATTTCCTCCTATCTGCGCCAGCCCATGGGGGTTTTCGGGCTCAAGGGCATCGATCCGGCGGATGCGGACAAGGTCGAGCGACTGATCCTCGAGACGCTGTCCGAGATCGCCGAAACCGGCTTTTCCGCCGAGCAGCGCGAAGCGGCGCTCAACACCTTCGAATTCAATTTGCGCGAGCACAATACCGGCTCGCAGCCGCGCGGCATGAGCTATATGTTCACCGCGCTGGGCACTTGGCTGCATGGCGGGGACCCGCTGGCGCCGCTGCGCTTCGAGGAGGCGCTGGAGGCGCTGAAGCAAAAGGCGGCCTCGGGCCATTTCGAAGGGGAAATCCGCCGGCTCTTTCTCGACAATCCCCATCGCCTGACGACGCGGCTCGAAGCCGATCCGGGCCAGGCGGAGCGCGAGGCGCGGGCGGAGGCGGAAAAGCTCGCTGCGATAAGGGATGGACTGGACGAGGCGGCGCTGGCCGGAATAGCCGAGCGCACGAAGCGGTTGAAGGCCCTGCAGGAGGAAGCCGACCGGCCCGAGGACCTCACCAGGATTCCGGCGCTCGCCTTGGCCGATCTGGAGCGCGGCATCCGCAAGGTGCCGACCGAGCAAAGCGGCCTTTCGGGGGCGCGGGTGCTCTATCACGACCTGCCGACGCTGGGGATCGTCTATCTCGATCTGGGCTTCGATCTGCATGTGCTGGACAGCGACATGCTGCCCTTTCTGCCGCTGTTCGGGCGCGCGCTCCTGCAGACCGGCACCAGCCGGGAGGATTTCGTATCCCTCACCCAGCGCATCGGGCGGATGACCGGCGGGCTGTCGCAGCACCGGGCCGTGGCGACGCGGCAGGACGAGGCGGGCACCGCCGCCTGGTTCTTCCTCTCGGGCAAGGCGGTGCCGGACCGTTTCCGCGACATGCTCGCCATCATGGGCGACGTGCTGCTGGACGCGCAGCTGGGCAATCGCGAGCGGTTCCGGCAGATGGCGCTGGAGGAAAAGGCGGGCTTCGAAGCGCGGCTGGTGCCGGCCGGAAACGCCATCGTCGACACCAGGATCAAGGCCGGGCTGACCGAGGCGGGCTGGATCGCCGAGCAGATGAACGGGGTGAGCTATCTCGAATTCCTGCGCGATCTCATCTTGCGCATCGATGGCGACTGGCCCGGCGTGGAAGCCACGCTCAGGGCCATGAAAGCGCGCCTGTTCAACCGCGGCGGCATGGTGGTCAACGTGACGGCGGAAGGGGAGCTGTGGAGCCGGGCGCAAAAGGAGCTGGCCCATTTCGTCTCCTCGCTGCCCGACGAGACGGTGCCGGCGGCGGACTGGCGCATCGATCCCGCGCCGAGAAACGAGGGCCTCGTCATTCCCGCCCAGGTCAATTATGTGGGCAAGGGCGCCAATCTCAAGGCCATGGGTATCGAGCTGGGCGCGGCCGCGAGCGTGGCGCTGCGGCTGCTCAACACCACCTATCTGTGGGACAAGGTGCGGGTGCAGGGCGGCGCCTATGGCGGCTCGAGCCGGTTCGACATCAGCTCGGGCAATTTCGCCTTCCTTTCCTATCGCGATCCCAATCTGCTCAAGACGCTCGACGTCTATGACGGCGCGGCGGCTGCGTTGCGCGGGGAGATCGGCCAGGCCGATCTGGTGCGGGCGGTGATCGGCGTCGTGGGCGATCTCGACCGGCCGCAATTTCCCGATGCCAAGGGCTATGCGGCCATGTGGCGTCTGTTGAACGGCACCACGGACGAATTGCGCCAGCAGCGGCGCGATGAGATTCTCTCGGCCAGCCGCGCCGATTTCCTGGCCTTGGCCGAGGCGCTGGAGGCGGTGGCGCGCGACGGGCATGTGGTGGTTCTGGGCGGGCAGGCGGCGATCGACGCCGCCAATGCCCGGCGGCCCGGCCTGCTGGAGATCGGCAAGGTGGTGTGAGCCGGGCCTGCCCTATTGGCTCAGCGCCCGGGCGAGGAAGGGCAGGCTGATATCCATGCGGTAGTCGATGCCGGAATGGTTGTCCGGGAACTCCTCGTAGCGGTGCGCGATGCCCCGCTCCTCCAGCGCCTTGTGGATGCGCCGCGTGCCGTAGAGGATGTTGTACTGGTCCTCGGTGCCGCAATCGAGGAAGAAGGCTTTCAAGCGACCGATGGCCTGCGCATGGGTTTGCACCATGCGGGCCGGGTCCCAGGCCAGCCAGTTGTTCCAGCGCTCCTCGATCAGCTCGCAGGTGTCGAAGGTGACGGGGAGCCGCAGGCCCAGAAAGGTTTCCGGGTTCGGATCGGGGTCGAAGCTGGCGGCCTGGGCCAGCAGCATCAGCACCATGGTGTCCTTGCCGTCGAGCTTGGGCTTGGCCTCGAAAGCCTTAAGCCAGGCCTCGATGGAATTGTCGTGTTTGGCGAGGGCGCGCAGGGTCGCGGGAAATTCGGGGATATAAAGGTTCTCGAAGCCGGCATCGCCCGAATGGCTGGCGGCCGCGGCCCAGATATCGGGGTGCCGCATGGCATGGACGAGGGCGCCGAAGCCCCCAGAGGACTTGCCGAAGACCCCGCGCCGGCCCTCCCCGCCGCAGGCAAAACGGGTTTCGACCGCCGGCAGCATTTCCCGGGTCAGGAAATCCTCGTAATTGCCCAGCACCGGGCTGTTCACATATTGATTGCCGCCAAGGCGTGAGAAACAGTCGGGAAAGGCGACGACGACGGGCGGCATGAGCGCCTCGCCAATGAGCCGGTCGAGGCGTTCCGGAACGTTTTCGCCGAAGGCCCGCCAGGCGGTATGGGCGGGACCACCGGAGGTGAAGCCGACCAGATCGACAAGCAGCGGCAGGCCGGCACCATCATGGCCGTGCGGCACATAGACGTCGACGATACGGGTGGTCGGATCGCCCAGCCGATTGCCGGCAAGCGCCTTGCTCTCGACAGTGAGGCGATGAATGGTTCCGGGGGCGTGGTGGGTCTTGCGCATGGGGCCTCCTTGCTCGGCATGGTTTTAGGCGATGGGGCGGCGATGGCAAGGCCGACCTCCTTGCGGGATTGAACCGGCCGCCGGGCTTCGACGTTGCGGAGGGACCATGGGTTTCATCATCGACCGCGATCTTTACGTGCCGGCCATCGATGCCTGGATCGATCCCGGCGCGGCGAGGCCGCGCGCCATCATCACCCATGGCCATGCCGATCATGCCCGCAGCGGCCATGGGGCGGTGCTGGCGACGCCCGAAACCATCGCCATCATGAAGGCGCGCTACGGCGCCGATTGTGCCGCGCGGTTCGAGCCGCTGCGCTTCGGCGAGCGTCTGACCATCGATGGGACGGTGGTGAGCCTGCATCCGGCGGGCCACATTCTGGGCTCGGCGCAGGTGCTGATCGAGGCGGAGGGGCAAAGGGCGCTGGTGACGGGGGATTACAAGCGCCTGCCCGACCGCACCGCCGAGCCTTTCGAGCCGGTGGCCTGCGACCTGCTCGTCACCGAGGCGACCTTCGGCCTGCCGGTCTTCCAGCATCCACGGCCGCAGGAGGAGATCGCGCGGCTGCTGAAATCGGTGCGGGACCAGCCCGGGCGCTGCCATCTGGTGGGCTGCTACGCCCTTGGGAAGGCGCAAAGGGTGATCGCGCTATTGCGCGATGCCGGCTGGGAGCGGCCGATCTATCTGCACGGGGCCATGATCCGGCTCTGCGAACTCTATGAGGAGCTGGGCGTGCCGCTGGGCAAGCTGCTGCCGGCCACCGGCATGGCCAGGGCGGCGATGGCGGGCGAGATCGTCATCGCCCCGCCGTCTTCCATTCGCGACCGCTGGAGCCGCCGCTTTCCCGATCCGGTCACCTGCCAGGCCTCGGGCTGGATGAGCATCAAGCAAAGGGCGCGGCAGGCGCTGGTGGAACTGCCGCTGGTGATTTCCGACCATTGCGATTGGGGCGAGCTCAACCAGTCCATAATCGAAAGCGGCGCCGGCACCGTCTGGGTGACGCATGGGCGGGAGGATGCGTTGGTCTATTGGTGCCGCCAGCAGGGTCTTGCGGCCGAGCCGCTGGCGCTGCCCGGGCTTGACGACGATGGCGGGGAGGGCGGGGAATGAAGCGTTTCGCCGACCTGCTCGAGCTTCTTGCCCTCACCCCCTCGCGAACCCGCAAGATCGCGGCGCTGGCGCGCTATTTTTCCGAAGTGCCCGACCCCGACCGGGGGCTGGCCCTTGCGGTGCTGACCGGGGAGATGGACATAAGCAACGTCAAGCCGGCGCTGCTGCGCGAGACGGTGCTGGCCGAGGTCGACGAGACCCTCTTTGCACTGAGTTACGACTATGTCGGCGATCTGGGTGAGACCATCGCCCTCATCTGGCCGCATCGGGGCGAGGGGGAATTGCCGCGCCTTCACGACCTCGTGGCCTTGCTCAACCGCACCGGCAAGGCGGACTTGCCGAGGGTGATCGGCGGCCTGTTGACCCGGGCGGCGATCCATGAGCGCTGGGCACTGGTCAAGCTCGCCACCGGGGCGCTGCGGGTGGGGGTTTCGGCGCGCCTCGCCAAGACGGCGCTGGCGGAGATGAGCGGCGTCCCCTTGCAGGATATCGAGGAGGTCTGGCACGGCATCGCCCCGCCCTATGGGGAATTGTTCGCCTGGCTCGAGGGGACGGCCGGGCGGCCCGATATCGACCACACGGCGCGCTTCCACCCGCTGATGCTGTCCAACCCCGTCGAGGAGCGCGATTTCGAGCGGCTCGATCCGCGCGATTTCGCCGCCGAATGGAAATGGGACGGCATCCGGGTGCAATTGGTGCTGGGCCGGGACCGGGCCTCGATGTTCTCGCGGACCGGCGACGACATCGCCGCCGGTTTTCCGGACGTGGTTGAGGCGGCGATGGGGCGGGCGGTGCTCGACGGGGAATTGCTGGTGGGGCACGATTTCGAGCCGCTGAGCTTCAACGACCTGCAGCAGCGGCTCAACCGCAAGGTGGCGAACCCCCGGCAGATGGCGCAATTGCCCGGCTTCGTGCGGCTCTATGACATGCTGTTCGATGGTGACGAGGATATTCGCGCGCTGGCCTGGGAGGGGCGGCGGGAGCGGCTGGAGGCATGGCTGTCCCGCAATCCGCAGACCCGGCTCGACCTGTCTCCGGTCCTCCCCTTCGCCGGCTGGGCGGAACTGGCGGAGCTGCGCCGGCGCGGCGCGGAAAGCCATGGCCACGAGGGGGTGATGCTGAAACTGCGCACTAGTCCCTATGTGCCGGGGCGACCCAAGGGGTTTTGGTACAAATGGAAGCGCGATCCCAATGTGGTCGATGCGGTGCTGATGTACGCCCAGCGCGGGCATGGACGGCGCAGCTCCTATTATTCGGACTATACGTTCGGGGTATGGCGCGACGACGAGCTGGTGCCGATCGGCAAGGCCTATTTCGGCTTCACCGACGAGGAGCTGAAACAGCTCGACCGCTGGATCCGCGCCAATAGCGTGGCGAGCTTCGGGCCGGTGCGCGAGGTCAGGAAGGAACTGGTGTTCGAGGTGGCATTCGACAGCGCGCAGAAAAGCGGCCGGCACAAATCCGGCATCGCCTTGCGGTTTCCCCGCATCAACCGGATAAGATGGGACAAGCCGGCCGGCGAAGCGGCGCGGCTGGAGGATATGGCGGCTTTCCTCGGCTAGGGTATCGGATCGAAAAGTGTACTCGCGGTTTTCAGAAAATCCGATGCGCCAACAAAGAGCCGGAGCGGCGCACTGCGTTCGATGGAACGCACGCCGCTCTCGGTCCGAACCATGGTGGTGCGATATGTCATCGCGGAGCAATCACCAGCGCCTCGTGGCGCTGGAAAAGGAGATGGAAGCGGCCGCGGCGGCGTCCGACTTCGAAAGGGCGGCGAGCCTGCGCGACGAGATCGCGCGGCTCAGGGGCGAAGGCGAGGCGCTGGTGGGCCAGCCGCCGCCGGGCCAGATGGGCCTTGGCACGCATGTCCCCGTCCGCCAGCCGCCCAAGGGCTGGACCAGGCCGAAAAAGCCGGACCTGATGACCAGCAGTCACAAGGGGCGCAAGCGATAGCGCTTCCGCGTCAGCCCGCCTTCTTGCTGAGACCCTCTCCCGCCAGCGCCCTGATTTCGCGCAGTTCGCTTATGGTGGTTTCGAGGTCCTTGCGCTGGCGTTCGAGCAGGGCGATGCGCTCATCGACCTTTTCGACCAGCAGGTGAACCTGCTGGGTGCGGTCGGCGTCGTAGAGGCTCAGATAGTCGGAAATGTCGCGCAGCGAGAAACCGAGGCGCTTGCCGCGCAGGATAAGAATGAGCCGGGCCCGGTCCCGGCGCCGGAAGACACGGGTGGCCCCGACCCGTTCGGGCGAGAGCAGGCCCTTGGATTCGTAGAAACGGATGGCGCGGGTGGAAATGCCGAACTCCCTGGCGAGATCGGCTATGGCGAACAGGTCGCGGTTTTCGGCATCTGGGCGGTTCACGACTTTCCGGCTTTCATCTGGGCGTATTCTTCACGCAGTTCCTTCTTGGACAGCTTGCCGATCAGCGTCTTGGGCAGCGCGTCCTTGAAAATGACCTGTCTGGGCATCTCGATCTTGTTGATCCGTTCGGCAAGGAAGGATTTGAGCTCGGCTTCGGTGAGCGACATGCCGTCCTTGAGCTTGACGAAGGCGATGGGCGCCTCCCCGCGATACTCGTCGGGAACGCCGATGACGTTGACTTCCTCGACCGCCTCATGGGCCATGGCCGCTTCCTCGATGGTGCGCGGATAGACGTTGAAGCCCGAGCAGATGATGAGGTCCTTGATGCGGTCGACGAGGAACACATAGCCGTCTTCGTCCATGTGCCCCACGTCGCCGGTGCGCAGCCAGCCGTCCTGGAACGCCGCCGTGGTGGCCTCCTCATCCTCGTAATAGCCGGCCATGACCTGCGGCCCCTTGACCTGGAGCTCGCCATTTTCGCCGATGCCGACCGGCTCGCCGCTGTCGACGTCGACGAAGCGGATATCGGTGGCGGGCAGCGGCAGGCCGATGGACATGGGTTTGGAGGGTTCGCGCAAGGCGGCGCAGCAGACCACCGGCGAGGCTTCGGTGAGGCCATAGCCCTCGGCCAGGATGGCGCCGGATTTCTTCCCGAAGGCGTGGCGCACCTCGTCGGGCAGGGCCGCGCCGCCGGAAATGGCGACCTCGAGGCTCGCCAGCCGCGCGGGCGTGACGCTGCCGGCGCGGGCCATGGCGTTGAGCAGGGTGGGCACGGCCGGCAGCACATTGGCTTTCGTGCGCCCGAAAAGGTCGAGCAGCGCCTTCAGTTCGAACCGCGGCAGCATGGCCACCGGGGTGCCGTTGCACAGCGGCACGTTCATGCACACCGTCATGGCGAAGATGTGGAAGAAGGGCAGCGCCGCGACGACCTTGGATGGCGGGTAGAACAGGCCACACCCCCATTTGTCGATCTGGCTCATATTGGCGGCGATATTGGCGTGGGTGAGCAGCGCCCCCTTGGGAATGCCGGTGGTGCCACCGGTATATTGCTGCACGGCAACGTCGCTCTGCGGGTCGATGACCACCGGGTCGGGGGCGTCGCCGCGCGCGATCAGTTCGTCGAAGGCGCTGAGGGAGGCAGCATGGGGCGATTTCCGGGGCCTGGCCAGGTCCTTCCGCTTGGCCAGCGAGAACAGCAGCTTTTTCAGCGGCGGCAGCGCGTCGGGGAAATGGCACACGATCAGTTTCTTGACGAGGCCGGCGGCGAGCAGGGCTTCGCCCTTGCCGAAGATCTGCTCGAGATCCAGCGTCACCATGAGGTCGGCGCCGGCATCGCCGACCACATGGCTCAGCTCGGAGACCGTATAGAGCGGATTGCAGTTGACCACGATGCCGCCGGCGCGCAGCACGCCGTAATAGGCGATGGGATAAAAAGGCGTATTGGGCAGCATGAGCGCCACGCGCGTACCCTTCCGGACGCCGAACTGCGATTGCAGCGCCCCGGCAAAGGCGACGATCTTGCGGCCCAGCTCGCCGAAAGTGGTGGTGCCGCCCAGAAAATCCAGCGCCACGGCGGCGGGGGTCCTGGCGCAGGCGGCCAGCACCTGTTCATGGACCGGGGTGGTGTCGATCTCGGCGTCCCAGGCGATGCCTTCGGGATAGGAGGCGATCCAGGGGCGGGCGTCGTCGTCTCGGCCAGGAATTTCCATGCGTGTCTCCTCCAATTTCC
Source organism: Devosia honganensis (assembly GCF_042648785.1). Classification (NCBI taxonomy): domain Bacteria; kingdom Pseudomonadati; phylum Pseudomonadota; class Alphaproteobacteria; order Hyphomicrobiales; family Devosiaceae; genus Devosia; species Devosia honganensis. The sequence goes on along the minus strand of NZ_JBHRYD010000001.1, from coordinate 734,121 downwards.
CCGATGGGGTAGCGGTCTGCTCGCTCCGCGCGAGGCCATGCCGTGGGCGCTCTTTGGCACCTTGTCAGGCGGCCTTGCCGGGAAAACTATCCCACGGGCTTACGTTAGCGTCAATTCGCTGCCGCTGAATATGACAGTTTTGCAAAGCCGTTCGAACGCGGCGAACGAGAATGGACCGATCGGGCCTTTAGTTGACGTATACGTAAACTTGGGTAGACTGACCTCCACAATCCCGCCCCGCCGCGCTATGCTGGCGGGCAGCCGGGGACGGTCCGGCGGGCCGGTATCGATGGCGACGGACGCCGTTCCCGTCCTCCGGGGCCGCGACCGTCCGAGGAGGATGGCGACGATGACCCTGCTGCTGGTTGCGATCGGTCTTGCCGGATTTGCGACGCTCGCCGTGCGGGAAAGTCCGCTCTGGCAGTGGGGCGTGGCGCTGCTGGCCCTGGGGGCGCTGTCCGGCCTCGATTTCGTCGGCGCCGGGGCGGTGTACGGTCTCGGCTGGTTCGGCTGGACGCTGATCGGCCTCGGGGCGCTGCTGCTGATCCTTGCCATCAAGCCGATCCGCATGATCGTCCTGACGCGGCCGGTTTACGGCGCCGTCCGGTCGATCCTGCCCAGGGTGAGCCGCACCGAACAGGAGGCGCTGGATGCCGGCACGGTCGGCTGGGACGCGGAACTGTTTTCCGGCCGCCCCGACTGGTCCAGGCTGATGGATATCCGCCCGCTGACCCTGACGGCGGAGGAGCAGGCATTTCTCGACGGACCGACCGAAACCGCCTGCGCCATGATCGACGACTGGGATATCCGCCACAACCGCGCCGATCTTTCCCCCGAGCTCTGGCAATTCCTCAAGGACAAGGGTTTTCTGGGGATGCTGATCGGCAAGCAGCACGGGGGGCTGGGCTTTTCGGCGCAGGCCCAGTCGATGATCGTCTCGAAGATCGCCAGCCGCTCGGTGGCGGCCGGGATCACGGTCATGGTGCCCAATTCGCTGGGGCCGGGCGAATTGCTCGAGCGCTACGGCACTCCGGCGCAACAGGAGAAATATCTTCGCCGCCTCGCCACCGGCGAGGAGGTGCCCTGTTTCGCGCTGACCGGGGTGCATTCGGGGTCCGATGCCGGGGGCATGCGCGATATCGGCGTCGTCACCCGCGGCACCTATGGCGGTGAGGAGGTTCTGGGCGTCCGCCTTTCCTTCGACAAGCGCTACATCACCCTCGCCCCCATCGCCACGCTGGTGGGTCTCGCCTTCATCCTCAAGGACCCGGACGGCCTGCTGGGCCGGGACGCCGATATCGGAATAACCCTGGCGCTGATCCCGCACGATCATCCCGGCCTCGATATCGGCAAGCGCCATTATCCGGCCCGGCAGGCCTTCATGAACGGGCCGGTGCGCGGCAGGGATCTCTTCATCCCGATGGATTTCCTCATCGGGGGCACCGAATATGCCGGACAGGGCTGGCGCATGCTGATGGAGTGCCTCTCCACCGGCCGGGCCATCTCGCTGCCGGCCATCGGCGCCACCTCGATCAAGCAGACCCTGCGCGCCACTTCCGCCTATGCGCGGGTGCGCCGCCAGTTCGGGATTCCCATCGGGATCATGGAGGGCGTCGCCGAGCCGCTGGGCGAGATGATCAAGCGCGCCTATGCGTTCGAGGCGGCGCGGCGGCTGACCGCCTCGATGGTGGACGAGGGCCAGCGTCCCGCGGTCATTGCGGGCCTGCTCAAATACACCACCACCGAGGCCATGCGCGACAGCATGGACGACGCCTTCGACATCCAGGGCGGCCGCGCCATCCAGGACGGGCCGGGCAACTATCTGTTCGGCGCCTACCAGTCCATGCCGGTGGCGATCACCGTGGAGGGGGCCAATATCCTCACCCGCACGCTGATGACCTTCGCCCAGGGCGTGCTCCGGGCCCATCCCTATCTGCTCAGGGAAATCCAGGCGGTGCAGGCCACCGGCCGGCGCGCCGGGCTGGCCGCGTTCGACGCCGCTTTCGGCGGGCATGCGAAATTCATGCTGCGCAATATCGTGGCGAGTTTCCTGCACGGGCTCACCAATGGCGCGTTCGCCTCGGCGCCCAATGACGGGCCGATGGCGCGCTATTACCGGCGCCTGCACCGCTATGCGCAGGATTTCGCACTGGTGGCGGACTGGACCACGGTGGTGCTGGGCGGGGCGCTCAAGCGCAAGCAGAAAATTTCGGGGCGCATGGCCGACCTTTTGGGCGATCTTTACCTCATGTCGGCGACGCTGAAGCGCTTCGACGAGGAAGGGCGGATCGCCGAGGACAGGGAACTGGTCGAGGCGATACTGGACGACCGGATCGCCTCGATGGAGCGGATTTTCGGGGAAGTCTTCGCCAATTTCCCCAATCCTTTCTTCGGGTGGGCCATGCGGGTGCTGTGCTTCCCGCTCGGGCGGCATGCGCGGCCGTCCACCGACCGGGTCAATTACCGTTTCGTGCGCGCCGTGCTGCGGCCCGGTCCCTTCCGCGACCGCCTGACTACCGGCGTCTATATTTCCATGGACCCCAATGACGTCACCGGCGTTCTGGAAGATGCCTTTGTCAAGGTGACCGAGGCGGAGGAGGTGGAAGCCAAATTCGTCAAGGCCGTGCGCCGGGGCGTCGTCGAAAGGCGGCTCGACCGCGACGCCATTGCCGATGCGGTGGCGGCGGGCGTCCTCAACGACAACGAGGCGGGGCTGATGCGGGCGGCGGACGAAGCCACGGAACGGGCCGTGCAGGTGGATGATTTCGGCATGGACGTGCTCGAGCCGACCGGGCCGCGGCCAGCGACGAGAGAGGAGCCCAGATGATCGCCCCCCAGGCAACCGATACCAGGCACTGGCGCTTCCATGCCGATCTGGAAAAGATCGGCTGGCTGACCATCGAATCTCCGGGTGGCTCGGTCAACACGCTGAGCCGCGAGGCGATCATGGAACTCGAAACGCTGGTGGCGCGCCTCGAGGATCTGGCCAGTTCGGACGAATTGATCGGGGTGGTGCTGCTTTCGGCCAAGGACAGCGGCTTCATCGCCGGCGCGGATATTTCCGAATTCGACGCCATGAGCGATTTTTCGGTGCTGCCCGAGGCGCTGCGGCGCACCCATGCCCTGTTCGCGCGCATCGAAAACCTCAAGATTCCGGTCATTGCCGGCATTCATGGCTTCTGCCTCGGCGGCGGGCTGGAACTGGCGCTGGCCTGCCATTACCGCATCGCGGTCGATGACGAAAAAACCCGGATCGGCTTTCCGGAGGTGAATCTGGGCATTTTCCCCGGCTTCGGGGGCACCGGGCGCTCGATCCGCCAGGCGGGACCGGTCGATGCCATGGGAATCATGCTCACGGGCAGAATGCTGCGGGCCCGTGCCGCGCGCGGGCTCAATCTGGTCGACAAGCTGGTGCGCCACCGCGACATGCTGCGCTGGGAAGGGCGGCGGGCGGTATTGGAACAGCGCCGGTCGCGCCCGGCGCCCTGGTCGAAAAGGATCATGGGGCTGGGGCCGTTGCGCAGCTATGCCGCGGGCAGGATGCGCGAACAGGCCGGCAGGAAGGCGCGCAAGGAGCACTATCCGGCCCCTTATGCGCTGATCGACCTGTTCGAGCAGCATGGCGACGACTGGAAGGCGATGATCCGCGGCGAGATCGACGCCTTCGTGCCGCTGATGGGCTCGCCCACCGCCACCAATCTGCGGCGGGTCTTCTTCCTTTCCGAAGGGTTGAAGAAGCAGGGGGAGAAGGGCGCCGGATTTTCCCGTGTCCACGTGATCGGCGCCGGCGTCATGGGCGGGGACATCGCCGCCTGGTGCGCCTATCGCGGCATGAGCGTCACCCTGCAGGATCTGGACATGGCGCGCATCGGGCCGGCGCTCGAGCGGGCCGAAAAACTGTTCCGCAAGCGTTACCGCAAAAAACGCGAAGTCGACGCCGCCATGCTGCGGCTGGTGGCCGATCCCGAGGGCAAGGGCGCTGCGCGCGCCGATGTGATCATCGAGGCGGTGGTGGAAAAGCTCGAGGTCAAGCAGGAAATCTTCCGCGAGGTGGAGCGGAGGCTGAAGCCCGGCGCCATCCTTGCGACCAATACCTCCTCCATCGAGCTCGAGCGCATTGCCGAGGCCCTGGAGGACAGGAGCCGGCTGATCGGGCTGCATTTCTTCAACCCGGTGGCGCAATTGCCGCTGGTCGAGGTGATCCGTTCGCAATTCAATGCCGACGAGGCCATCGCCCGGGGCGCGAGCTTCGCCCTGGCCATCGGCAAGAGCCCGGTGGTGGTCAAGTCGGCGCCCGGTTTCCTCGTCAACAGGGTGCTGATGCCCTATATGCTGGGCGCGGTGGAGCAGGTGGAGCGCGGCGAGAGCAAGGAATTGCTCGATGCGGCCGCGCTCGCCTTCGGCATGCCGATGGGGCCGATCGAATTGATGGACACGGTCGGGCTCGACGTGGGCAGGTCGGTGGCCATGGAACTGGGCCATGAAGTGCCGGCCGAGAGCCGCTTCGCCCGGCTCGTCGCCGAGGGCAGGCTGGGCCGCAAAAGCGGCGAGGGCTTTTACCGATGGGACAAGGGCCGGGCCGTCAAGGGGCCGGTGCCGCCCCATGCCGATCTGGCCGGGCTGGGCCGGGAACTGGTGAAGCCGCTGGTCGATGCGACCGCGCTCGTGGTCGAGGAAGGCGTCGTCGCCTCGCCCGAACAGGCCGATATCGGCGTGATCCTGGGCACCGGTTTCGCGCCGTTCCTGGGCGGCCCGCTAAAAGCCCGCGCCGATGGGAGGGCGTGACATGACCCAACTCAAGCGCGTCGCCATTGTCGGCTCGGCCCGCATCCCCTTCGCCCGGGGCGGCACCGCCTATGTGGATGAAACCAACCTGGCCATGCTGGGCACGGTATTGGCCGGCCTTGCCGACAAATACGGGCTCCGGGGCGAGAAGGTGGATGAGGTGGTCGCGGGGGCCGTGCTCAATCACAGCCGCGATTTCAATCTCGCCCGGGAAGCGCTGCTCGATGCAGGCCTGTCCCCGCGTACGCCGGGCACCACCATGCAGATCGCCTGCGGCACCAGCCTGCAGGCGGCGCTGATGCTGGCCGGCAAGATCGCCTCGGGGCAGATCGAGAGCGGCATCGCCGCCGGCTCGGACAGCGTCTCGGACAGCCCCATCGTTTTCGGCCCGAAATTCCAGCACCGGCTGCTGGCGCTCAATGCCGCCAAGACCGCGGGGCGAAAGCTCAAGGCCTTCAAGGGCTTCTCCTTCGGCGAACTGGCCCCGGTCGCGCCTTCGGTCAACGAGCCGCGCACCGGGCTGTCCATGGGCCAGCATTGCGAATTGATGGCGCGCGAGTGGAAGATCGGCCGCAAGGAGCAGGATGAGTTCGCCGTCGCCAGTCATCGCCATGCCGCCCAGGCTTATGAGGAGGGCTTTCATGACGACCTGCTGGTGCCCTGTGCCGGTCTCTTGCGCGACAATAATGTGCGGCCCGACGCCAATATGGAGAAGATGGCGACGCTCAAGCCCGCCTTCGACAAATCCAGCGGCCATGGCACGCTGACGGCGGGCAATTCGACCCCGCTGACCGACGGCGCGGCGGGGGTGCTGCTGGCGAGCGAGGAATGGGCGCGCGCGCGCGGCCTGCCGATCCTGGCCTGGCTGACCACGGGCCGGGTGGCGGGCAATGATTTCGCCCATGGCGAGGGGCTGCTGATGGCACCCACCATCGCGGTTTCCGAAATGCTCGGACGGGCCGGGCTGGGCTTTGCCGATATCGATTATTTCGAATTGCACGAGGCTTTCGCGGCGCAGGTTCTCGCCACGCTCAAGGCCTGGAAGGACCCGGCCTATTGCCGCGAGGTGCTGGGGCGGGACGCGCCGCTGGGCGAGATCGATCCCGCGCGGATCAACGTCAAGGGGTCGAGCCTGGCATATGGCCATCCTTTCGCCGCCACCGGCGCCCGCATTCTGGGGCTGGCGGCCAGCCTGCTGGCCAGGCAGGCTGGCAAGCGGGCGCTGATTTCCGTCTGCACCGCCGGCGGCATGGGCGTTGCGGCCCTGCTGGAGGCGGCAGGGTGAGCGTCTGCCCGGCGTTCCGGGTTTCCAAGCGGAGATAAGATGACGTTTAGGTCAATCTTTCGCTTGTCAGTGGACGGAATTGCGGGATACCGTCCGGAAATCTTGACCGGCGGGTAAAATCCCGCCGGCAATAGAGAATGAGCCGCCGTGTGCAATGGGCGGCCGTTGGAGAAACGCAGAATTCCATAAGGAGATGGGACGAGCATGAAAATCACCACAGCCCTCAAGGCGGTGTCGACCGCCGGCGCCATGGCGCTGATGTTGACCACGGCAGCGTCCGCCGTAACGCTGCAATTGCACAATGGCGGGGACCCGCGCACGCTGGATCCGCACAAGGCATCGGGCAATTGGGAAGATCGTCCGATCAGCGACTATATCGAGGGGCTGATGACCCTGGACCCGGCCGGCGAGCCGGTTCTGGGCCAGGCCGCGTCCTATGAGGTCTCCGATGACGGCCTCGTCTATACCTTCACCCTGCGCGACGACGCCATGTGGTCCGACGGTACGCCGGTGACCGCCGGGGATTTCGTGCTCGGCATGCAGCGCCTGCAGGATCCGGCGACCGCCTCCGACTATGCCTATCTGATGTATTTCGTGAAGAACGCCGAAGGCATCAACTCGGGCGAGATCACCGATTTCGATGAATTGGGCGTCAAGGCGCTCGACGACAAGACGGTCGAGATCACCCTCAATGCGGCGACGCCCTATCTCCTGGCGGCGCTGACCCATTATACCGCCTATCCGGTGCCGGCCCATGTCGTTGAGGAGCATGGCGAGGACTGGAGCCAGATCGGCAATGTGGTCGCCAACGGCCCCTATGTGCCGGTGGAATGGGTGCCGGGTTCCTTCGTGCGCTCGGAAAAGAACGAGCATTATTACGACGCCGCCAATGTCGCCATCGACGAGGTGGTCTATCACATCACCGAGGACGACAACGCCGCGCTCAACCGCTACCGCGCCGGCGAGTTCGACATCCTCTCGAGCTTCCCGGCCGACCAGTACCAGCTTTTGCAGGACCAGTATCCGGGCGAGGCGCATGTCGCGCCGTTCCTGGGCGTCTATTACTACGTGATGAACCAGGAGCGCGAGGAGCTCCAAGACGTCAATGTCCGCAAGGCGCTGTCCATCGCCATCAATCGCGAAGTGATCGGCCCCGACGTGCTGGGGACAGGTGAATTGCCGGCCTATGGCTGGGTGCCGCCGGGCACGGCCAATTACGAGGGCGAGCAATATATGCCCGACTGGGCCAGCGAGGATTATGGCGCCCGCGTCGAGGAAGCCAGGGGATTGATGGAGGAGGCCGGCTACAGCGCCGACAATCCGCTCAACCTGCAACTGCGCTACAACACCAATGAGAACCATCGCCGCATCGCGGTGGCCATCGCCTCCATGTGGGAGCCGATCCACGTCAAGGTGGAGCTGTTCAACGCCGAAGTGGGGCCCCACTATGACGCCCTGCAGGCCGGCGACTTCCAGATCGGCCGGGCCGGCTGGCTGATGGACTATAACGACGCCTCCAACATGCTCGACCTGCTCAAGTCCGGCACCCAACAAGCCAGCGGCACCGTCGCCTGGGGCAATAATTACGGCCGCTATTCCAATGCGGAATATGACGACCTGCTGGCCCAGGCCGCGACGGAGCTGGATCTGGTGGAGCGTGCCGGCCTGATGCATCGGGCCGAGGCCATCGCCATGGACGAGTTCGGCGTGTTGCCGATCTATTACTACGTGTCCAAATGGGTGGTCTCTCCGAAGATTTCGGGCTTCGAGGACAATGCGGTGGACCGTCACCTGACGCGCTACCTGTCCAAGGCCGAGTAACCCGATCCTGGGGGTCGCTGCCGATGCAGCGATCCCCTTTCGTCCCGCTCGCATTCCACAGGCCCCTTCCTGCGGATGCTCGGAGCCGCGGACAAGGAATGCCGAAATGCTCAGTTACGCGCTGCGCCGGGTACTGTCCGCCATCCCCGTCGCCCTGATCGCCGTCACGGCGTGCTTTTTCATCCTCCGGCTCGCTCCGGGCGGCCCCTTCGACCAGGAACGGGCGCTGCCCGAAACGATCCTGCGCAATCTGCGCGCCGCCTATGATCTCGATCAGCCGCTGATCACCCAATATCTGCTCTATATCGGCCGGTTGCTGCGCGGCGATCTGGGGCCGTCCATGGTGGTGCAGGATTTCACCGTCTCGCAGCTCCTGGCGCTGGGCCTGCCCTTCTCGGTCATGCTCGGGCTCGTCGCCTTCGTCATCGCCACCATTATCGGCCTGATCGCGGGCGTCATCGCGGCGGTGACGCAGAACAAATGGCCGGACTATGTGCTGGTGCTGGTGGTGATGATCGGCGTGGTGGTTCCCAATTTCCTCATGGGGAGCCTGCTGCAGCTGGTGTTCGGCGTCTATCTCAAATGGCTGCCGGCGGGCGGCTACCGGGTGGGCTCCATTGCCCATCTCATCCTGCCGGTGGTGGTACTGGCCTGGCCGCATGCCGCCCGTATCTCGCGGCTGATGCGCGGCTCGATGATCGAGGTCCTGGGCAGCAATTACGTGCGCACGGCGCGCGCCAAGGGCATCGGCCAGCGGCTGGTGCTGACGCGCCACGCCATCAAGCCGGCGCTCATCCCGGTGGTCTCCTATCTGGGGCCGGGTCTTTCCTATCTGCTGACCGGCTCGCTGATCGTCGAGCAGATCTTCGGCCTGCCCGGGATCGGGAAATATTTCATCAATGCCGCCCTCAACCGCGATTACGGCCTCGTGCTGGGCACGGTCATCCTCTACATGGCCGTCATCCTCGTCCTCAATCTGCTGGTCGACCTCGCCTATGCCTGGCTCGATCCCAAGGTGAGGTACCGCTGATGGCCGGCATTACCCGCAAGGACGAAACCCTCAATCTCTACGCCGAGAAGCTGGCGGCGCTGGATGCGCCCAAGGGCCGCTCGCTCACCGACGACGCCATCCGGCGGCTGCTGGCCAACAAGGCGGCGCTGGTGTCGCTGTTCCTCATCGCGGCCATCGTGCTGATCGCCTTTATCGGCCCCTATTTCCTGCCCTGGGGCTATTCGCAGGTGGATTGGGGGGCCATCCGCAAGCCGCCCGATTTCGACAAGATGCACTATCTGGGCACCGACCAGAATGGCCGCGACCTGCTGGCCCGGCTGTTGCAGGGCACGCAAATGAGCCTCATCGTGGCGGCGGTGGCCACCATCGTGTCGGTGGTCATCGGCATCGTCTACGGCGCCGTCTCGGGCTATCTGGGCGGACGGGTCGACGCGGTCATGATGCGCTTCGTCGATATCATGTATGCGCTGCCCTATATCCTGTTCGTCATCATCCTCGTGGTGATCTTCGGGCGCAGCCCCATCCTGCTGTTCGTGGGCATCGGCGCCCTGGAGTGGCTGACCATGGCGCGCATCGTGCGCGGCCAGACGCTCAGCCTCAAGGAGCGCGAATTCATCGAGGCGGCCAAGGCCAGCGGCGCGCGGCCCTGGACCATCATCATCCGCCATATCGTGCCCAACCTCACCGGGCCGGTGGTGATCTACGCCACGCTCACCATTCCCGAAATCATCATCACCGAAAGCTTCCTGTCCTATCTGGGCCTGGGCATCCAGGAGCCGCAGACCTCGCTGGGCACGCTGATCTCGGAAGGGGCGCAGGTGACCGAAGTGATGCCCTGGCTGCTGATCGGGCCGGCGGTGGTGCTGGTGACGCTGCTGTTGTGCCTCACCTATGTCGGCGACGGATTGCGCGACGCGCTGGACCCCAAGGATCGCTGATGAGCAAGGTTCTCGACGTAATCGACCTCGGCGTCACCTTTGAGTTGCACGACACCGAAGTGCGGGCGGTGAACGAGCTGAGCTTCTCGCTGGAAGCGGGGGAAACCCTGGCGGTGGTGGGCGAAAGCGGCTCGGGCAAGAGCCAGGCTTTCCTCGCCATCATGGGGCTGCTGGCCCGGAACGGGCGCACCTCGGGCCGGGCCCTGCTGGGCGATATCGACCTTCTGGGCCTGGGGGCGTCGCAGCTCGACCGGGTCCGAGGCAAGGACATCGCCATGATCTTCCAGGATCCGATGACCTCGCTCAATCCCAGCCTCAAGGTGAGGACGCAACTGGCCGAAGTGCTGGTCAAGCATCGCGGCTTCGACCGGGGCAAGGCTGAGCGCGCCGCCATCGAGATGCTGGAGCGGGTGGGCATTCCCGAGCCGGCCAAGCGCGCCGCCGCCTATCCGCACGAAATGAGCGGAGGCATGCGCCAGCGGGTGATGATTGCCATGGCGCTGCTGTGCCAGCCCAAGATCCTGATCGCCGACGAGCCGACCACGGCGCTCGACGTGACGGTGCAGGCGCAGATGCTGGACCTGTTCAAGTCGCTGACCGACGATTTCGGCACGTCGCTGGTGCTGATCACCCACGATCTGGGGGTGGTGGCCGGGGTCGCCGACCGGATGATGGTGATGTATGGCGGGCGGGCTGTCGAAAAGGGCAGGGTCGACGATCTGTTCTACGACCCGCGCCATCCCTATACGCTGGGTCTTTTGCATTCGACCCCCCATATCGCCCGCCGCGCCGAGCGGCTCGATCCGATCCAGGGCCTGCCGCCCAGCCTCGAGCACCTGCCGCAGGGCTGTTCCTTCCACCCGCGCTGCGCCTTCTGCTTCGCGCGGTGCATCGAGGAGCGGCCGCTGCTGCTTCCGGCCGGCGAGGGGCGGGAAAAGGCGTGCTTTTACGAAGGCCCGCTGCAATCGGAAGAGGTGGCGTAATGATCCAGTCGCCCGGCAACCTGCTCGAAATCCGCGACCTGAAGAAGACCTTCTCCATCGCCACGGGCCTGTTTTCGCGAACGCTGACGCTGACGGCGCTCGACGACATCAATTTTACCGTCCGCCAGGGCGAGACGCTGGGCATTGTGGGGGAAAGCGGCTGCGGCAAGTCCACGCTGGGGCGCTGCATCCTGCAATTGATCAGCCCCGACCAGGGACAGGTGCTCTGGCTGGGCCAGGATTTGACGCGCCTTTCGGGCGAGGACATGCGCCGACGCCGCGCCGATCTGCAGATCATCTTCCAGGACCCGCTGGCCTCGCTCAATCCGCGCATGACCGTGGGCGAGATCATCGAGGATCCGCTCCGGGAGCTCCGGCCCGAGCTCAACCGGACGGAGCGGCGGGCGCGGGTGGTCAGGATCATGGAGGCGGTGGGGCTCCTGCCCGAGATGATCAATCGCTACCCGCACGAATTTTCCGGGGGGCAGGCCCAGCGCATCGGCATCGCGCGGGCGCTGGTCACCGAGCCCAAGCTCATCGTCTGCGACGAGCCGGTCTCGGCGCTGGACGTCTCGATCCAGGCCCAGATCCTCAACCTGCTCTCCGAGCTCAAGGACGAGTTCGGGCTGACGCTGATCTTCATCTCGCACAATCTGTCGGTCGTGCGCCATGTCTCCGACCGGATTCTGGTGCTCTATCTGGGGCGGATCGTCGAGTTGGCGAGCGGCGACGAAATCTATGGCGATCCCAAGCATCCCTATACGCAGGCGCTGCTGACCGCGGTGCCGATCCCCGACCCCAGGCTGGCCCGGCAGCGCAATATCGACGCGCTCAAGGGCGAAATCCCCTCGCCGATCAATCCGCCCTCGGGCTGCCCCTTCCGCACCCGCTGCCGGCATGCGAGACCCCGGTGCGCCGAAATCCGGCCGCCGCTGGAGCAGCTTGAAAACGGCCGGCTGGTCGCCTGCATCCGCTGGCGCGAGATCGAGGCGGAAAGGGCCCTGGAGGCGGCGCCGGGCGGCTGAGCCGTCGCCTCAGCCGCCGCGTCGGTCCGCATCGATGGCGACGGTCCGGCGGCGGCGGTCGGGACCGGCATAGGCGGCCGCTTCGATGAAGGGCCGGGGGCTGGCCGCGATGGTGTCGAGGCGGGACTTGAGATGATTGGCGGCGAATGGCTTGCGCAGGAATTCGGTGACGCCGGCATCGCGCGCCGCGGCGATGCGCGCGGCGCCGGGGGCGGCGGCCATCATGATCACCGGGGTGAGGCGATTGCGGCTGTCCCGGTCCCGGCGCAGGGACCGGACCAGTTCCACCGCGTCGGTGCCGGGCAGGGCCTCGTCGATGATGATGAGTTCGAAGTCGCGCCGCGCCAGCTCGAGTCGTGCCGCCTTGGCGTCGAAGGCTTCGCAGATGTCGCGCCGGCCGATGGAGCGCAGCATGGCGCCGACCAGGCTGGCCATATTGGGCTGAGGATCGATGATCAGGGCGCCGGTCCGGTAGATAATTTCGCTGGTCATGGGCACACACCGCAATTTGCCGCGATGCAAGATGATAGGATATTATCCTGACCGGCGCGTTAACGGCGAAAACTGCGCGAAGGCGCGTTGACAGGCGGGGCCGGTTTCCTTATGTAGAGGCCAGTTTCCGGGCGCCTTGGCGCCCCTTTTGTTTGACCCGGGGATTTGAAAGATGAAGATCCGCAATTCGCTGAAGGCGTTGATGACTCGCCACCGCGCGAACAAGCTCGTCCGCCGCCGCGGACGCGTCTACATCATCAACAAGGTGGACAAGCGCTTCAAGGCCCGCCAGGGCTGAGCCAGCGCCTATGCTGCCAGTTTTCCAAAGCCCGCCTCCGGCGGGCTTTGTCGTTTCTGCCGGTCGCCTTCGCTCGCGTGAAACGCTGAAACGACCTAAAAAGCGAACTTTACCGAGGCGCCCAGATCGGCGCGCCAGACGTGGTCGATCTCGTAGGGCGTTATCGCCGTGACGCCCATATTACCCTTTCTGGTGTCCCCGGTCCTGAAGCCGCCGGCATAGGAGATCGCCGCCTCAAGGCCCAATACTGCAGCGGGCGTGATCCTATGCCGAAGGCCGGCGCCGATCTCGAGGGCCGGACTTAGGCTGGCATGGTCGGCCACGTCGGTAACAAACGAGCCCGAAGCCCTGTCGGTTTCGATCACGCCGGTGAGGGAGTTGATCGACACGCCCAGCCCGGCGCTGGTCCGCAGAAAGGTCTCGTCCGCAACAACCCAGTCATGGGCGATGTTTGCCATGATCACATTGCTGATTGCATCGCCCCCGAAATCGGATGTCCCGCCATAGCGGGAAAAATGCGCATCCCAGCTCACGCTTCCTCGTATATGCCGATAGCTGACGAAGGCGGAAAGAGCGGGGTCGATCCGGCGCCCCACATGGCCGCCGATCCCGATGGTGTTCCCGAAGGTCACGTTGGCGACGACGCCGCCGGCATCGGGGGCCATTCCGCCATTGGTGGTGCTGGACGATCCGAAGGCCGCGCCGCCGGTCAGGTCGAGACCGGCGAAAAAGCCGTCCTCCTGCGCCGAGACAGGTATGGACAGGGCCAGAATGGCCAATGCGGCAAGTGTCAGACGTCGCAATTTCGCCCCCGTATACGGGGCAGATCATTAAGATTTATCGTTAATAAAGTTATACCTATGCCCGGACCGGGCCATGACGATGGGCGGGGAACGACCGCGCCCGGCTGGAGCCTCAGCTCGAGCCGGCGCCGTCCTGCCGCACGAAGGCGATGCGCAGCATATTGGTGGCCCCGGGTGTGCCCAGGGGTACGCCGGCGGTGATGGCGATGCGGTCGCCGGGTCGGGCGAAGCCTTCCTGGTAGGCGATGACGCAGGCGCGATCGACCATGTCCTCCAGGTTCACCGCATCCTCGGTCTGCACGCAATGGATGCCCCAGACGATGGACAGCCGGCGAATGGTGCGCAGATTGGGCGAGAGGGCGATGATGGGCTTGTTGGGCCGCTCGCGCGCCGCGCGGATGCCGGTCGAGCCCGAGGCGGTATAGGTGACGATGGCGGCCAGATCGAGCGTTTCGGCGACCTGGCGGGTGGCGGCCGAGATGGCGTCGGCCGCGGTGGCCTCGGGCTCGGTCTGGGCGGCGCGGATGATGTTGCGGTAATTGGCGTCGCCCTCGACCGCGGCCGCCACCTTGTTCATGGTGGCGACGGCCTCGACCGGGTACTGTCCCGAGGCGCTCTCGGCCGAGAGCATGACGGCGTCGGCGCCCTCGAAGACGGCGATGGACACGTCCGACACTTCGGCGCGGGTGGGCACCGGCGAGGAGATCATCGATTCGAGCATCTGGGTGGCCACGATCACCGGCTTGCCGTAGCGGCGGCACATGCGGATCATGCGCTTTTGCAGGCCCGGCACGGTCTCGAGCGGCAATTCGACCCCCAGATCGCCGCGCGCCACCATGATGGCGTCGGAGAGCTTGACGATCTCCTCCAGCCGTTCGATGGCCTGCGGCTTTTCGATCTTGGCCATGACCCCGGCCCGGCCCTGGACGATCTTCCTCACATCGATGATGTCCTCGGGGCGCTGCACGAAGGAGAGGGCGATCCAGTCCACCTCCGCCTTGAGCGCCTCGAGCAGGTCGGCATGGTCCTTTTCGGTCAGCGCGCCGGTGGGCAGGAGCGTGTCGGGCAGGGAGACGCCCTTCTTGTCGCTGAGCTTGCCGCCATAGACCACCTCGGTCTCGATGGCGCCATTGCCCACCTTGGTCGCCCGGAGCTGGAGCTTGCCGTCGTCGAGCAGCAGGCGGTCGCCCACCGAGACGCTTTCGATGATCTCGGGATGGGGCAGGTAGACGCGCTCGGCCGTCCCCTCGTCGTCCTGATGGCTGTCGAGGGTGAATTTCTGTCCGGCGGCCAGGTTGACCGCGCCGCCGACGAATTTCCACACGCGCAGCTTGGGGCCCTGCAGGTCGGCCAGGATGCCGATAGGGCGCCCCAGGCGCGCCTCGACGCTGCGGATGCGCGCGACGGTCTGGTGCAGCAATTCGTGGCTGGCATGGCTCATATTGATGCGGAAGACGTCCGCCCCGGCCCTGGCCAGTTCCTCGATCATCTTCTCCTCATGGCTGGCGGGGCCGAGGGTGGCGAGGATCTTCGCGCGTCTGATCCGTCTCATTGCGTATCCATATCGTCTGGCGTTAGGGGAGTGTCGGGAGCGTCGGGATCGACGAGGAAGGCCGGGTCTTCGAGGTCTTCGCCCAGATCCGGGCCGACAATGCTCGGCTCGCCGGCGCTTTCGGTGAGTTGAAGCGTCCAGTCGGTCCGGTTCTGTGTATCGATTTCAAAGAACCCGGTGCGCTCATAACCCCGGGCGAGGCAATCCTCAACCCCGAATATGGTGAAGGTTTCGTCACGGGTGCACATGAAGACCTGGCCGTTCCAGGCGCCCCCGCCGATATCGTCCACGGCATAAAGATAATAGAAGCGCCGTTGCAGATTGCCCTGATAGAGCACGCGGCAGTCGCCGGGCGGGGTCTGCCACCAGCCCTCGCTGATCCAGCCGCGCTCGGCGCGATAGCCCAGGGCGACCGAAACCAGATTGGCGGTTTCGTTGCAGATGCGCAGATCGGCACGGGCGGGCGCGGTCATGGCCATGAAGCCACCCAGGGACGCGATCAGCAGGAGCGAGCAGAGACGGATGCCGTGCAAGTGGACGCCGGGAAACATTGGGAAAACGTGCCCTTCTTTGAGCCGATGCGGATGGCGAGGTCAATGGTTAATGGCCCGATATGACGGAATTGCGAGACCGGCGCGCCGCCATTTTCCCCAGGGTGTGGATTTGCCCATAAAAAGGTTGAACCGCTCGGGGGCATGGGGTTGATGGGGGCTGGAAAGTTTCCCGTTCATTTTCATGTCCGCCCGGCGCCCGATCCCGGCTGCGGACCGACCAGAGAGGTTGCCCATGGCCGTCGAGGACAGCGTCGCGCAGGATCAGCTCCGCGCCTTCATCGAGCGCATCGAGCGGATGGAAGAAGAAAAGGCGGCCATCGCCGCCGACATCAAGGAAATCTACGCCGAAGCCAAGGGCAACGGCTTCGACACCAAGATCCTGCGCAAGATCGTCGCCATCCGCAAGCAGGATGCCAATGAGCGCATGGAGCAGGAAGCGCTGCTCGAGCTCTACATGTCGGCCCTGGGCATGGTGCAGGCGCCGCCCGAGCACTAAGGGCCTTTCATATTGTGAACGGAAGCGGCGACCAGCGCTCCCTCCCCCCTTGAGGGGAGGGATGGGGAGGGGGTGGTTTGGGAGATCACCGAAGGACCCCCACCCCCGACCCCTCAAGGGGGAGGGGAGCAAAAGCAACGATTCCGCCTACAATGAAAGGCTCTAAGGCAGCTTTGCGCATTGGACCAAACGCCCGCGTCAGCGGGCGTTTGCGTTTCACCTGCAGCGGAACGAAGCAGGCTACACCTTGGCCAGTGCCGCGTTCAGCGCCGCCTGATCGTAGCCCAGCGCCGCGAGGGCCGATTTGACGATGCCGGCGTGGTCGAGGCCGGCGGCCGCATACATTTCGGCCTGGCTCGCATGCTCGACAAAGGTGTCGGGAATCATCAGCGGGCGGAATCGCAGCTTGCCGTCGAGCAGGCCGTTGGTGGCGAGGAAGGTGGCCACATGGCTGCCGAAGCCGCCCAGCCCGCCCTCTTCGGTGCTGATCAGCACGTCGTGGCCGGCGGCGAGCTCGGCGATCAGTTCCTCGTCCAGCGGCTTGAGGAAGCGGGCGTCGGCCACGGTGGGATTGAGCCCGAGCGCGGCGAGCTTGTCGGCGGCGGCGAGCACTTCGCCGAGCCGTGTGCCGTAGGAGAGCAGGGCGATGGTGGCGCCGCGGCGCAGGATGCGGCCCTTGCCGATGGGCAGGGCTTCGCCCCGCGCCGGCATGTCGACCCCCATCCCTTCGCCGCGCGGATAGCGGAAGGCGATGGGGCCGCGGTCATAGGCGGCGGCGGTCGCCACCATGTGGCGCAATTCGGCCTCGTCGGCGGCGGCCATCTGCACCAGGCCGGGCACGGCGCCGAGATAGGCATTGTCGTAATTGCCCGCATGGGTGGGGCCGTCGGCGCCGACATAGCCGGCCCGGTCGATGGCGAAGCGCACCGGCAGGCCCTGGATGGCCACGTCGTGGATCACCTGGTCGTAGGCGCGCTGCAGGAAGGTCGAATAGATGGCGCAGAAGGGGCGCATGCCTTCGCTGGCGAGCCCGGCGGCGAAGGTGACCGCGTGCTGCTCGGCGATGCCCACATCGTAGATGCGGGTGGGAAACAGCTCGGCGAACCTGTCGAGCCCGGTGCCCGAGGGCATGGCGGCGGTGATGGCGACGATGCGCGGATCGGCCTCGGCCTGCTGGATCAGCGAGGAGGCGAAGACCGAGGTGTAGGAGGGCGCATTGGAGGGCGCCTTGGCCTGGGCGCCGGTGATGACGTTGAACTTGTTGACGCCGTGATATTTGTCGGCGGAATTCTCGGCCGGCTCGTAGCCCTTGCCCTTGCGGGTCACCGCATGGACGAGGATCGGGCCGCCGCCGAAATCCCTGACATTTTCGAGGATGGGCAGCAGGTGGTCGAGATCGTGCCCGTCGATGGGCCCCACGTAGTAAAAGCCCAGTTCCTCGAACAGCGTGCCGCCGGTGAAGAAGGAGCGGGCGAATTCCTCGGTCTTGCGCGCTGGCTCGTGCAGGAAGGGCGGCAGCTTCGACACGAAGGTCTTGGCCGCCTCGCGGGTGCCGCGATAGACCGGGCCGGAGACCAGATGGGCCAGATAGGTGCGCAGCGCCCCGGTGGGCGGGGCGATGGACATGTCGTTGTCGTTGAGGATGACGATCAGCCGGGCATCCATGGCGCCGGCATTGTTCATCGCCTCATAGGCCATGCCGGCCGACATGGCGCCGTCGCCGATGACGGCGACGACATTGCGCGGCGTCTCGAGGTGCTCGCTGGCCACCGCCATGCCCAGACCGGCCGAGATCGAGGTCGAGGAATGGCCGGCGCCGAAGGGGTCGTATTCGCTCTCGGCGCGGCGGGTGAAGCCGGACAGGCCGTCCTTCTGGCGCAGGGTGCGGATGCGGTCGCGGCGGCCGGTGAGGATCTTGTGCGGATAGGCCTGGTGCCCGACATCCCAGATGATGCGGTCATTTGGGGTGTCGAAGACGGCGTGCAGCGCCACGGTGAGCTCCACCACGCCCAGCCCGGCGCCCAGATGGCCGCCGGTGACCGAGACGGCCTCGATGGTTTCGGCGCGCAATTCGTCGGCCAGTTGGCGCAGTTGCTCGCGCGGCAGGGCGCGCAGGTCGGCTGGGCTCCGGACGGTGTCGAGCAGCGGCGTGGAAGGCTTGTCGGCCAAACTGGTCCCCGTGATTAGCTGGATCGGCCCCTGTTTATGCCTCGGGCCGGGCCTTGGCAATGCCGGCCCGCCCCCGGGCCCGGGGAGAGGGCGTTGAACGGCACCATCGGGGCTTTTGCAAGGCAGGCCATCCCGATGGCGCAGGCTCAGTCGAGCTGCGCGAAGCGGGTCGGGGAGAGGCCGGCGATATCCGTGCCCACCCCCTGGACGGCGGTATAGCGGCCCATTTCGGGGGTCGGATCGAAATCGGCCTCGTCATGGTCGAAGATGACGGCGAAATGACCGGAGGCGAGCGCCGCCGGGGCGGTGAAGAGGTCGGCGACGTGTTCGAGGTCGGGGGCGACGAAATCGGGCCGGCGCATGGGGCCGTCAGCGCGCCCGGCGACATGGCGGGCGAGCGCCTGGGCCAGCGGGGTCGTGTCGGCGGCGCCGGCGGCCTCGAAGGTGTGGTCGAAAAGTCCCGCGAACGCATTGGCCCGGGGGGCCGGCTGGCTGGCGCGCAGGCCGGCCGCGGCCCGGACCGGCGGGGCCAGCGCAACGCGGGCAGCGGGCGGCGCGGGGGGCGTGCCGGCATTGGCGGAGTTGCGGATGATCGCCTCCAGCGCCTGCTGCGCGCCCGGATCGGGCAGGGCGGCGGGAGCATAGGCGGTCAGGACGTCGGCGGGCGGATCGGTCATGATCACCCGGGGCGTGGGCATGGTGGGGGCGGTCAGCGCCGCCAGCGCGGTCACCGCATCGCTGCGCAGATCGGTCGGCATGGCGACCGGCAGGGCCACGGCGACCGCCGCGTTCCCGCCCAGCTCCTCGTCCGTCAGCGGCGCGCTGCCGCTGGTGGCGAAGGGGATCGGGGCGGCCTCGGCCATGGCGACGGCCGGCATGGCGCCGTTTCCGGCATCGAGATCGCTGGGCCGCATGACCGGCATGGCAGGGGCGACAGGCTGGGACAGGGCTGCGGTCTGGACCTGCGGTGCCGGCGCCGGGGCCGGCGGGGTCGCCGCCTCGGCGCCATTGCCGCCGAACAGCACGTCCATCAGCGTCCGGCCGCTGCCGGCGCTGGCCACCCTGGTGCCGGAACTGGAGGCATTGCAGGGATAGGCATGGCACTGCTTCCACTGGGCCAGGGCGACCTGATAGCCCTCCTGGGAGAGCGGCTTGCCGTCGGTGGGCAGGTGCATGGTGCGCCCGTCGGGGAACAATTCCTTGAGCTGGGCGCGGGTCATGCGCGGCCAGGCGCGCACCGAGCCGGTGTCCAGATGCACGAACGGACTGCCTGAATTGGGATAATAGCCGACGCCGCCCACCTGCTTTTTCATGGCGGCGGCGCGCAATCTGGTCAGCGGCACGCCGGGAATGAAGAAATCCATCGCGGTGCCGCGCATATGCTGGGAATCGTCGGCGACGCCGGACGAGGTTTTGGCCAGCATGGCGTTGGTGGCCGGCGAGCGATAGGCCGAGACCACGTTGATCGGCTGGGTCGCGCCCACGTCCTGATAGACTTCCCAGATCAGGTCGAACAGGCGCGGGTCCATCTTGGCGGGCTCGTTGCGCCGCCAGTCGCGCAGGAACTGGTTGAGCTGGTTGAGGCCGGACTGCACATATCGGCCGTCGCGCTTGAAGACGATCCGCGCGGTTTCCTTGGTGTGGGTATAGTGGAGATAGAGCGCCCGCTCGGTGGCGGCCTGGGCCGGTGCCGCGGCCAGCATGGCCGAGACTGCCATGATCGCGCCGGCGACAAGCCGCACACGACGCCCCCAATTGAAAATCCCCATCCCCGTCACGCCAAACTCTGCCCGGTTCAATCGCCAGATATGGTGGGATGTTAGCGTCAAAACCGAACGATTTTGTTAACGCTAACCGGATGCGACCCGGCCGGGCCGGTGCCTCACGCCTTCGTTATTACGGGCAAAACCGGGCGCAACCAAGGCGAAACCGTAAAGCAAAGGTTAAGCGACGGGCCGTGCAATGTATTTCGTATCGCAACATGATACATTCCGGTCAGCAATGCTCGATGCTGCAATGGAATTGGGGGACCTGCGCTCACCGCCGGGCAACAGGCTGGAAGCGCTCAAGGGGGACCGGGCCGGTCAGCACTCCATCCGTATCAACGACCAATGGCGGATCTGCTTCGTCTGGAAGGCGGATGGCGCCCACTCCATCGAGATCGTCGACTATCACTAGGACCATCATGACCATGCGCGCTCGTATCCAGCCACCCGTTCATCCCGGTGAAATCCTCAAGGAGGAATATCTCGTGCCCCTGGGCATGTCGGCCGGACTTCTGGCCCGGCGCCTGCATGTGCCCCGGACACGGATCGAGCGGATCGTGGCCCGCACCCATCCGGTCACCACGAATACGGCGCTGCGCCTGGCGCGATTTTTCGATACTACGCCGGACTACTGGATGAACCTGCAGGTGGCTTACGATCTGGCGAGCGAAGCTGCCGCCATTGCCGACGAGCTTGATGGCATCGAGCGGCTGAGCGCCGCCTGATCCCGCCTCAGGGCGAGAGGTCGCCGGGCACCTGTTCGGCTTCGGCGACGATGGCGGGGACCGGAGCGGTTTCGAGGCCCAATGCCGCGATCAGCGCCTCGTTGTGCCCGTAAATGTCCCCGAAGGAGCGGATGGTGCCGTCGGCGTCCACCCGCAGGGTGAAATAGACCAGGTGCACGGGAATCCGCGTCTTGGGGTTCACCCAGCGCTCGGACGGCCCGAACAGCTTTTCCAGTGACGCGCGGGAGATGTCGGCCTCGTTGGCCATCAGCGCCTCGGCGAACTCCATGGGATTCTCGACGCGGATGCAGCCATGGCTGAAGGCGCGCTGCGAGCGCGAGAACAGGCCCTTGGAGGGAGTGTCGTGCAGATAGACGTCGTGCTTGTTGGGAAACAGGAACTTGATCTGGCCCAGCGCGTTGCCGGCGCCCGGGCGCTGGCGCACGCGGAAGGGGAAATTGCCGGCCGAGACCTGGCTCCAGTCCACCTGCCACGGGCTCACCACCGTGCCGTTATAGAGCAGGTCCATGTTCTGGTTGTCGGTATAGGCGGGATTGCGCAGCACCGCCGGGGCGATCTCGCTGCGGGTGATGGAGGTGGGGACGTTCCAATAGGGGTTGACCACCAGGTGGCGGATGGCGTCCGAAAAGATCGGCGTCTGGTGCTTGGTGGTGCCCACTACCACGCGGGTGGCATATTCCTCCCGGCCCTCGCGCAGGACGGCGAGGCGGAATTCGGGGATGTTCACCATGACGGCGAAATCGCCCAGCTCCGACGGCATCCAGCGCCACCGCTCCATATTGGCGATGATGTCCTGGCGGCGGGTGGCGCCGCCGCCGTTGAAGGCTGCGATGGTGGCCGGACCGATGATGCCGTCCACCTCCAGTCCCTGGCTCTGCTGGAAGTTCCGCACGGCCGAAACGGTCAGCTCGTCATAGGTGCCCGAGGCGGAGGCCGTCAGCTTCAGGCGCTCGCGGATGAGCGGCACGCGCGGATCGGAATGGCCCGGGCGCAGGACCGGTCCGTTGCCGATCGGGGCGGGGCGGGCGGCGCTGTCGTCGAATTCGGCCAGTGCTTTCCTCAAGGCCAGAAATTCGGGATGGCGGGGCTGGAGCTCCCCCAAGATCGCCGCCGGATCGTCGCTTCTGGCGAGGCGCTCGAGCAGTGCGGCCTCGTCGATCGGCTTGGGCTGGATATCGAGCATCTCGCTGATCGACTGGGGCTTGATGCGGCCATTGTGGATATGATGGGCATAGCGCATGGTGGCGCGCGAAAAGGCGGTTTCCAGCGCCGCCATGGCGGAGGCGTCGCCGCGGGCGCGCGCCAGGTCGATATCGGGGGTGAGATAGTCCTCTGGGCGCAGGCCCTCGGCGGCGGCATCCCGGAACAGGGTCACGATCTTTTGCGCTGCAGGGGAAAAGCCCGTGCCGCTGCCGGCCTGGCTCAGCCAGATCGGCTCGAAATGGCGTTCGCCGTAAAGGAAATACAGACGCTGGGCCTCGGCATGGGCCTGGGTGTCGGCGCGGGCACCGTAATAGGCGGCGGAGAGATCGGCCTTGATGGTGCGGGCGATCTCGCTGCGGGGCGGGGCGATGACCACGCGGACCGGCTCGAGGCTCGCCACCTGCTGGGCCAATGCGGGCGTTCCGGGGCCGGCGAGGGCGAGAAGCGCGACCAGAACGACCAGAACCTTGTTCATACCTGCTCCTTGGCGGCGAAGCGACGGACCGAATCCGCCGATTCCGGGCCGGGCCCGCAAGAATCCCAATAGCCTGCAAAGTTTAACGGGAGCAATCGCTCGCGAATTCGTGAAACGCGTCTGTGGCGGCGGCGCAACGCATGGGCGCTGCGCCGCGCCGGGATCAGAACTTGTAGTTGAGCCCGCCGCGCACCACCGAGAAGCGCTGGCCGATGTCGCGGTCCCCCACGGTGGGCAGGCCGTTATAGGCCTGGCTGCCCAGGTCGACATAGAGATATTCGGCCTTGAAGGAGAGATTGGCGGTGGCCTGCGCCTCGAGGCCGAGGCCCGCCGTCCAGCCGAAATGATTGGCCGTCTGGATGGTGGTGACGCCGTCGTCTATCTTGGCCGAGCCGCGGCCATAGGCGATGCCGAGCGTGGCATAGGGCATGACCTGGCCGACCGGCACGCCGGCCCGGGCGCGCAGCGTGCCGAAAAAGTCGGTCTTGGCCTCGAAGGTGCCGCCGCCGGCGACGGGCTCGCTATAGCCGATATTGGCCCATTGCAGGTCGGTTTCGCCGCCCACGACGAAGCCGCCCATGTCCATGTTGTAGCCGACCTGGCCGCCCAGCATCCAGCCGCTGCTGTTGTTGTCGGTCTGGCCGCCGGCCAGGGCCGGGCTGTTGGTGGTGGTGCCCCAGCCATAGCCGCCGCTGACGCCGGCGTAAAAGCCGGACCATTGCGCGGCGCTGGCGGGCGAATAGATGGGGGAGGATGCGTTGCCGGCGTTCCAGTTCAGATCGGCGGCCTGCGCCGATGTGGAGACGGCCAGAACGGCGAGCAGCGCGATGCCGGAATGTCTCATGATGGCCTCGTGGTTAAGAACTTGGCGCAAAGTCACTCCAATCTCTTAACGATGCGGTAAGGAACACGGTTAACGCGCCGGCCGGGGCGATCACATTTGCCCCAGGATCAGGCCGCGTCGCCGATCAGCCCCTCCGCCAGGCCGTATTCGTGCAGCTTGCGATAGAGCGTCGAGCGTCCGATGCCCAGCGCCCGGGCGACGCGCGACATGCGCCCGCCATGATGGCGGATGGCGAATTCGATGGCCGCCCGCTCGATATCGGCCAGGGGGTGCAGCTGGCCGTCATCGCCCAGGAAGCGGTCGGGCGAGGGGGCCAGCGCCGGCTCGGGGCGGATGCGGGGCAAGGCGGCGTCGATATGGATCGGGGCGACGGGAAGCGGGGTCTGCTCCAGGGTCCGCAGTGCCTCCTCGCGCCCCGAGGACCGGGAGACGATCTGCGGGAAATCCTGGGCTTCGAGGAAGGCGCCGTCGGTAAGCACCACGGCGCGATAGACGGCGTTTTCGAGCTGGCGGATATTGCCCGGCCAGTCATAGGCGCAGAGCAGGTCCATGGCGGCGGGGGAGATGCCCAATATGCGCTTGCCCGCCTCGGCCGAGAACCGGGCGATGAAATGGTCGGTGAGCGCCCCCAGGTCCTCCTTGCGCTCGCGCAGCGGCGGCACATAGATGGGGAAGACGTTGAGGCGATAGAACAGGTCCTCGCGGAATTCGCCGGACTTGGCCAGGTTGAGCAGCCGCCGGTTGGTGGCCGAGATCAGCCGCACATTGACCTTTTCGGGTCTCGCGGCGCCCACCGGCTCGATCTCGCCCTCCTGCAGGGCGCGCAGCAGCTTTACCTGCAGCTCGGGCGACAATTCCCCCACTTCGTCGAGAAACAGCGTGCCGCCATGGGCCTCGGCGAACTTGCCCGGCTGGTCGGCGATGGCGCCGGTAAAGGCACCCTTCTTGTGGCCGAACAGCACCGATTCGACGAGATTGGGCGGGATGGCGCCGCAATTGACGGTGACGAAGGGTTTGCCGGCCCGCTCGCCCGTTCCCTGGATGATGCGGGCGACCAGTTCCTTGCCGACGCCGGTTTCGCCCTCGATCAGCACCGGGATGGCGCTTTTCGCCGCCTTGGCGCTGAGCGTGAGCACGCGCGCCATGGCCGGGGCCGCGGCGATCATGTCGCGGCGCGTGAAGGTGCCGCTCTTGCGGGCGCGCTCGGCGCGGATCGCGGCTTCCAGCGTATCGAGCTTCATGGCGTTGCGCAGCGAGATGACGAGGCGCTCGGGCGCTACCGGCTTGACGAAATAGTCGGCGGCGCCCTGGCGCATGGCGGAGATCACGGTTTCGAGCGAGGCATTGGCCGTCTGGATGATCACCGGGGTGGTCAGACCCTCCCGGCGCATCGCCTCCAGCACCGCCATGCCGTCGAGATCGGGCATGACCAGGTCGAGGATCATGGCGCCCACGCCGGGGTCCTCGCGCAGGATGGACAGGGCCTGCTCGCCCCCGGTCGCGGTGATGGGCTTGAAGCCGGACCGGTTGGCGATCTCGGCCGTCAGCCGCAATTGCACCGGATCGTCATCCACAACCAGAACGCGCGTCATCACTACCCCATAGCCCAGCCGGTGCCGGCACGAATCGTGCTGTGCCGTTTTGGGAAAGACGATGCCGGCAGGGCCTTAAGAGGATGTTAATGTTAGAGCATCGGACCGAAAAGTGCGGCATGGTTTGGGGACGGACCGACGCGGTCATAAACGGATAGGAGCGCTCGATCCGCTTCCATCGGATCGTCCGGCGCTCCAGGAAACAAGTGCACCCGCCGGGCTCGCTTCCGGCCAGCAAAAAGGGCCCCGGCTTGCCGCCGCGACCCTCCAGGCCAGATCGTCCCCGTTCGGCGTCTGCCACGCTATTGGGCGGCGCTCTGCAGCTTGGAAAGTTCGTCCTTCACCTCGAGTTTCTTGCGCTTGAGCGCCGAGATCATCAGGTCGTCGACCTGGCGGTTCTGCATCTCGATCTGGATTTTCCGGTCCAGTTCCTGATGCCGCCTCTCGAGCGCCGCGATATAGCCTTCAGTCGTCATGAGAACTCCTTTCAGCGTGTTGGACGGGGTTATCGTCCCAAATATTTCGGGCTTTGTCGATGCCGTTGGAGCCGATGCCGGAAAACTGATGCAAAGCCCGGCGCGATCGGATAACAGGGGAAGGATCAGCGTCTGACCATATCGGTGTTCCATGCTGCCATTGACCAAGGAGCAGGAGGCTCAGCTGGGTCTCGAACTGGCGACCAAGCGCCAGGAGCACGCCGATCTGGATGCGGCCATCCATACGCTCACCCAGTCGCATCTGGCCGACAGGATGCTGATCCAGCGCCTCAAGAAGCGTAAGCTGGCGCTCAAGGACCGGATCGTGCAACTGGAAAACATCCTGCTTCCCGACATCATCGCCTGAGCGCGGCCCGCGCTTCGCTTGAGTTGCGCCCCGAATTGCGCTAAGGGCGCGCTTTGCGGAGCGGGACGAGGGAAATTCCATGCTCAAGCCACCCGTTGCCATCGTCATGGGCAGCCAATCGGACTGGCCCACCATGCGGCTGGCCGCCGAAACCCTCGAAACCCTGGAAGTCGAATATGAGGCGCGCATCGTCTCGGCGCACCGCACCCCCGCGCGGCTGGTGGATTTCGCCACCAATGCGCGCGAGGAGGGGATCGGGGTCATCATCGCCGGCGCCGGCGGGGCGGCGCACCTGCCCGGCATGATCGCCTCGATGACGACGCTGCCGGTGCTGGGCGTGCCGATCCGCTCCAAGGCGCTCAACGGGCTCGACAGCCTCTATTCCATCGTGCAGATGCCCGGCGGGGTTCCGGTGGGAACCATGGCCATCGGCGAGCCGGGCGCCATCAATGCCGCCCTCATGGCTGCCGCCATGCTGGCGCTGGCCGACGAGGACCTGGCCGACCGGCTCGAGGCCCATCGTGCCCGCCAGAGCCAGGCCGTGCCCCAGTTTCCCTCCGATCTCGAATAGGCGTTCCTTGTCCGAAAAACCCGCAATTCTGCCTTCGGGCGCGACCATCGGCATATTGGGCGGGGGGCAGCTCGGACGCATGCTGGCGCTGGCCGCCGCGCGGCTGGGGTTCAGGAGCCATATCTATTGTCCCGATCCGCACAGCCCCGCTTTCGAGGTCACCCCGCACAGGACCGTGGCCGCCTATGACGACATGGCGGCGCTGCGCAGCTTCGCCGCCGCAGTCGATGTCGTCACCTACGAGTTCGAGAACGTGCCGGCGACGACCGCCGAAATGCTGGCGAGGCTGAAACCCCTACGTCCCGGCGCCAAGGCGCTGGCGGTCTCGCAGGACCGGCTGGCCGAAAAGGGTTTCCTGTCCTCCAAGAACATTCCCGCGGCGCCCTATCGCGCCGTCCATGGCCTTGCGGATCTCGAGGCCGGCCTTGGCGAGCTGGGCCTGCCGGCAGTGCTCAAGACCACGCGGCTGGGCTATGACGGCAAGGGCCAGCGTGTGCTGCGCGTGGCGGGCGAGGCCGAAGCCGCCCTGGCCGCGCTCCAGCCCCATCCGCTGGTGCTCGAGGCCTTCGTGCCGTTCGAAAAGGAGATTTCGGTGGTGGTGGCACGCGGGCTCGATGGCGCGGTGCGCGCCTTCGATCCCGCCTGGAACGTGCATCGCGACCATATCCTCCACACCTCCACCGTGCCGGCAGGCATCGCTCCGGCGCTGGAGCGGCAGGCGGGGATGATCGCCAAGGCCATCGTCATCGCCCTCGACTATGTGGGGGTCCTGGGCGTCGAATTCTTCGTCGTCGGGGGCGAGGGCAAGCCGGGCCTGCTGGTCAACGAGATCGCGCCGCGCGTGCACAATTCCGGGCACTGGACCGAGGCGGCCTGCCTCACCGACCAATTCGAGCAGCATATCCGCGCCATCGCCGGCTGGCCGCTCGGCGATCCGCGGCGCCATGCCGATGTGGTGATGAAAAACCTCATCGGCGCGGAAGTCGAAACCGTGCCCTCAGCGCTGGACGGCGAGAGCCAGCCGCATCTTTACGGCAAGACCGAAATCCGCCCGGGCCGCAAGATGGGGCATGTCAACACCATTTTGCGCCAGGAGTAGGCGGATGCCGTCCTTACTTTCTGCCCGCACGCCGCAACCATCGTCACCACCCGGTTTATCCGGGTGGTCCATGCGACCTCGCGGCGAAACTGGATTGCCCGGATAAACCGGGCAATGGCGAAGGAAGTGCTGGCCCGGCCTCCTCTCCCCGCGATCCTGCCTGCGCAGACGGCATTTTCGGGTGGTGGTATGGACATGGCCAGCGCGATGAGCTATAGACCGCGCCACGGTGACCGGCTCCGCTGGTCGGCGGGGTGGCTGCTTTGGCCCTCTCGTTCCCATCCAACCAGTTTGCAAGAAGCTTTGAAAGGGCGGTTGACCTTTGCAAGTAGTCGTTCGCGATAACAATGTTGACCAGGCGCTGCGCGCGCTCAAGAAGAAGCTGCAGCGCGAAGGCGTCTTCCGCGAGATGAAGCTGCGCAACTACTACGAAAAGCCCTCCGAGAAGAAGGCCCGCCAGAAGGCCGAGGCCGTGCGCCGCGCCCGCAAGCTGGCCCGCAAGCGCGCCCAGCGCGAAGGTCTCGTGGCGGCGCCCGGCCGCTAGGCCGCCCGGCTTTCAGAATGCCCGAAATTACGACGCCGTCCCCAACGGGGCGGCGTTTTTTCATGTCAGCTTGCGGCGCGGCGGCAGTGCAGCATGGCGGTGGGGATGGCGAGCGCCGCCAGCAGCGGCAGCAGCACCATCATCGCCAGGCGCGCATCGTCGAACAGCGCGCTGGCCAGCAGCGAGGCGAGGAACCCCCCGCCCATCTGGAGGAAGCCGGTCATCGCCCCGGCGGCGCCGGCGATATCGCCGAAACGGCTCATGGCGGCGGCGGTGGCGGTGGGGCCGATGGCGGCCAGCGCCAGCATCCAGAAGCTGACCGGCGCCATGACGGCGAGCACCGAATCGGGGAACAGGCCCGGCGCGACCGCAAAGCCGGCGCCGCCGATGGCGAGCAGGACGAGGCCGAAGGCGATCATCTGCGATCCTTCGAGGCGCCGCGCCAACCGCGCCGCCACCACATTGCCGGCGATGAACGATCCGGTCTGGATGAGAAGCGCCATGGCGAACTGGAACGGGGTGAGGCCCAGTGCGTCGATCAGCACGAAGGGTAGCAGGGCCGCGAATGCGTAAAAGCCCCCGAAGGCGAGCGCCTGCACCAGCGCGGGCAGCATGAAATCGGGCGAGGCCAGCAGGCGCGCGTAATTGCCGGCGATCCGCACCGGGTGCAGCGGCACGCGCGCCGCCTCGGGCAGCGTCTCCCGCGCGCCCAGGCCCAGCATGGCGATGATGGCAAGGCCGAAGCCGGCCATGATGGCGAACATCACGTGCCAGCTTCCCGCCAGCATCAGCACGCTGCCGAGGGTGGGGGCGATTACCGGAACGACGGTGAGGATGAGGTTGACAAGGGTGAGGATGCGCACCGCTTCCATGCCGAGGAACTGGTCGCGCACCATGGCGCGCGACAGCGCCACACCGGCCGAGACGCCGAACCCCTGCAGCGTCCTGCCGACCAGCAGCATCTCCAGCGTCGGGGCCAGCGCTCCCACCAGGCTCCCCAGCACGTAGATGGCGAAGAACCCCACCCCCACGGCGCGGCGGCCATAGCGGTCCGAAAGCGGGCCGCAGATGAGCTGCGCCAGCGCGAAGGCGGCGAAATAGACGGTGAGCGTCAGCTTGCCGCCGGCATCGGTGGTGCCCAGATCGGCGACGATGGAGGGCAGGGCCGGCGCGTAGAGGGTGAGGCTGAGCGGGCCGGTCGCCACCATCAGCCCGCCGATGATGGCGGTGCGCCGGGCGGACATGCCCACGAATGGCGATGTGGTCAATTGGCGAGGGCTTTCTCGAAAAAGGGCCGGGCATGGCTCCAGATGCCGGCGTCCCACAGATCGGAATGGCCGGCATCGGGCACGATCCAGAGTTCGTCCGGATGCGGCGCGAGGGCGTGGAGCCGCTCGCCATTGCTCACCTCGATGACGGTGTCGCCGGTGCCGTGGGCGACCAGTACCGGCTCCTCGACCCCTTCGATCCACAGATCGCTGCGGAACTGGTCCTGCATGACCCAATGCACCGGCAGGATCGGATAGCGCTCGGCGGCGACGTTGACCGCCGAGAGGAACGGGGTTTCGAGCAGCAGCGCCCTGGCCTCGCGCCGGCTGGCCACATAGGTGGCCGGGCCGGTGCCCAGCGAGCGTCCCCAGATCAGCAGCGGCGCGCCCTTTTCGGCGGCCCAGTCATAGGCGGCGAGCGCATCGGCCAGGATCCCGGCCTCGCTGATCCGGCCGGGGGACGCGGGAAAGCCGCGATAATCGAAGGCGAGGAAACCGTAGCCATCGGCGGCGAATTGGGCGTAGCGCTCGTGCTCGTCGCCGAAACTGCCCGAATTGCCCTTGTAATAGACGATGACCGGCATGCCGGGCCGGGGAGCCTGATACCAGCCGTGGATGCTGCCGTCCTCCACGGGGATGGCGACCTCCTCGGCACCGGCGAGGCCGGCGGCGGCAAGGGCGGTCACCTCGCCCTGGGGGAAATATTGCAGCGCCCGCTGGTTCACATACATGTAGCCCACCGCCCCGGCATAGGCGACGGCGAGGAGCAGGAGGAGGGCGAACGTCAGGCGGCGCAGCAGTTTCACGGTCGAATCCCGGCTTGGCTTTGCGCCGGACTATATCAGCCGGCGTCGCCCTGTCCGAGTTCGGAAATGGTCTTGTCGA
Source organism: Devosia honganensis (assembly GCF_042648785.1). Lineage (NCBI taxonomy): Bacteria > Pseudomonadati > Pseudomonadota > Alphaproteobacteria > Hyphomicrobiales > Devosiaceae > Devosia > Devosia honganensis. Next base: position 704,072 of record NZ_JBHRYD010000001.1, on the reverse strand, counting down.
GCGCCTGGGCGAAGACCTCGTCGGGCTGGGCGCCCGAAAGCGCGTATTTGCCGCCGAAGATGAAGAAGGGCACGCCGCGAATGCCTTGTTGCGCGGCGTCGGTGGCCAATTGGGCGGTGACCGACAATTCGTGCTCGTCATTGATGGCGTCGAGCGCGTCGCCCCGGTCCCAGCCGAATTCGGCGGCGATGTCGACCAGCACATTGTCGTCGTTGATCTGGCGATGCTCGAGGAAATAGGCCTCGGCGATGGCATTGGCCAGCTCGTGCTGGTTGCCATTGGCCTTGGAGAGCCGCGTGATGGTGTGCGCCTTGGCGGTGTTGAACATGCGCGGCTGGCGGCTGAGATCGAGATCGAGGCCGGCCTTCTTCGCCTCCCCCTCGACCCGTTCCCACATCTCGCTGGGGTCTCGGCCATATTTGGCGCGCAGCATCTCGCCCACATCGACGCCTTCGGGCGGCACGTCCGGATCGAGATAGAAGGGATGGTTCTCCACCGTCACCTCGATATCGTCGGGCAGCGCCGCGATGGCCTGGTCCAGCCGTGCCGAGCCGACCAGGCACCAGGGGCAGACCACATCGGTGAACACGTCGATCTTGAGCAGTCTGGCCATAGGAACTCCCGGGAAAATCTCCTGCCCAGATGGACCCTCGGGCACCCGCTGGCAAGAGGGCACCCGCGGGTAACCGTCAGGCGGGGGGAGCCTGCTGGCCCTGCATCAGCGCGAAGGGCGGGCTGTAGGCGGCGGCGATGGCAAGGCCCATGGTGGCGCTGAAGCCCAGCACCAGCAGCATGGGGGTCATCAGCCAGCCGGCGCCGGGCGCGGCGGCGCCGACCCGGCGCAGCGCCGCCAGCCCCACCAGGAAGAGCGTGGTGCAGACGAGGCTCAACTGCAGCGAATCGAGCGGCGGCGTCACGAAAGGCAGGGCGATGTAACAGCCGACAAGGACAAGGAGCCAGAGCCGGGCGGCCCGGCTTGCGCGTTCGTGCGGCAACAGGCCGAAGGCGGCGCCGAGCAGGCAGAGCTGGGCCAGATGCGCCACCGCGCCCATCCAGCCGGGCAGGCCGAACGGCGCGAAGAACAGCGGCAGGATGCCCAGCGCCTCCGCTCCCAGATTGACGAGGCCGAAGGCGCCCAGCGGCAGGAAGGCGGCAACCAGCAGCACGATCGCGCCGCGCAGGTCGAGCGCGCCGGCTCGGGGGCGGGGCGGGGCGATGTTCAGGACTCTTGCGGTGGCCATTGGCTTGGCTCCTCTCGGCGATTGCGTGGAGTCAATGGCCGGGAAGGGGATCGGGTTCCGTAAGCGTCAACCGGTGCGCGCTTGAGGCGGCTTGCCCCCCCGCCCCCGATGGGCCTATCCGGAGGCGGCAATAAAGGAGGGCTCATGACGGCTTCCGACCACGGCGACCGGCTCGATGCGCTGGAAATGCGCATCGCCTATCAGGACCGGACCATCGAGGACCTCAACGCGGCGCTCACCGGCCAGTGGCAGGTCATCGACCGGTTGACGCGCCAGCTCGCTTTGCTGGAGGAGCAGGTCCGCTCCGGCGGCTATATCGCCGATCCGGACACCGAAAAGCCCCCGCCGCATTATTGAGGGGGGCATCGCCTCCTCGCCTGCGCCGGCAATGAAAAGGCCCGCCGAAGCGGGCCCGTTCCGATTGTCTTGGGGTCGAGGCCCGCCCGCAAGGGGCGATCAGTGGCCCAGCGCCTTGACGATGTCCTCGGTCACCTTCTTGGCGTCGCCGAACAGCATCATGGTGTTGTCGCGGAAGAACAGCTCGTTCTGCACGCCGGCATAGCCGGCGGCCATGCCGCGCTTGATGAACAGCACCGTGCCGGCGTCCTCGACATTGAGCACCGGCATGCCGTAGATCGGCGAGGTCTTGTCGGTCTTGGCGGCGGGGTTGGTGACGTCGTTGGCGCCGATGACGAAGGCCACGTCGGTCTGGGCGAACTCGGAATTGATGTCTTCCAGCTCGAACACTTCGTCATAGGGTACGTTGGCCTCGGCCAGCAGCACGTTCATGTGCCCCGGCATGCGGCCGGCCACCGGATGGATGGCGTATTTGACCTCGACGCCGGCGGCCTTGAGCAGGTCGGCCATTTCCCGCAGCGCATGCTGAGCCTGCGCCACCGCCATGCCGTAGCCGGGCACGATGATGACCTTGCCGGCATTCTTCATCAGGAACGCCGCGTCGTCCGCCGCGCCCTGCTTGACCGGGCGGTCTTCCTCGGCGCCGGAAGCGGCGACGGCATCGCCCCCGAAGCCGCCCAGGATCACCGAGATGAAGGAGCGGTTCATCGCCCGGCACATGATGTAGCTGAGGATCGCACCCGAGGAGCCCACCAGCGCGCCGGTGATGATCAGCGCCGTATTGCCCAGGGTGAAGCCGATGCCGGCGGCCGCCCAGCCCGAATAGGAGTTGAGCATGGAGACCACGACCGGCATGTCGGCGCCGCCGATGGGGATGATCATCAGCCCGCCCAGCACCAGGGCCAGGATGGTGATGGTCCAGAACATCCAGGGCGCGCCGGTGACGGCGAAGGCCCAGACCAGCGCCAGGATGGCGATGCCGAAGCCGATATGGATGAGGTGCCGGGCCGGCAGCAGGATCGGGCGGCCGCTCATATTGCCGTTGAGCTTGGCGAAGGCGATCACCGAGCCGGTGAAGGTGAAGGCGCCGATGGCGGTGCCGATCGACATTTCGATCAGCGCCTGGGCGTGGATATGGTCCAGCGTGCCGATGCCGAAGGCTTCGGGCGCATAGAGCGCGGCGGCGGCGACGAAGACGGCGGCCAGGCCCACCAGCGAGTGGAAGGCGGCGACCAGTTGCGGCATGTCGGTCATCTTGACCGCGCGGGCGATATAGGCGCCGATGCCCCCGCCGAGGGCGAGGCCGGCCACGATCAGCAGCCAGCTCAGCCAGTCGCCGGGCGCGGCCACGAACAGCGTCGTGACCACGGCGATGCCCATGCCCAGCATGCCGAACATATTGCCCTGGCGGGCCGAGGAGGGATGGGAGAGGCCCCTGAGGGCGAGGATGAACAGGACGCCCGAGACCAGATAGAGAAGGGCGGCGATATTTGCGTCGATCATTTTCCGATCAGCCCTTCTTCTTGTACATGGCCAGCATGCGCTGGGTCACGAGGAAGCCGCCGAAGATGTTCACCGAGGCGAAGACCAGGGCGATGAAGCCGAACAGCTTGGATACCCAACTGGCGTCATGGACCATGTTGACGCCCACGGCGAGCAGCGCGCCCACCACGATCACCGAGGAAATGGCGTTGGTGACGCTCATCAGCGGGGTGTGCAGGGCCGGGGTGACGCTCCAGACCACGAAATAGCCGACAAAGATCGCCAAGACGAAGATGGCGAGACGGAAGGTGAAGGGGTCGATCGCGGACATGTCCATTCTATTGGCCTTCCTTGGATGCGGCGGGCTTTCTGGCGGCGGGTTTCTTCGCCGTGGCGGCGCGGGCCGGTCTGGCCGGAGGCGCGGCGGCGGATTGATCCGCGTCCTTGCTCTCCGGTGCCGGCTTGGGCGCGGTCTTGGATGCGGTCTTGGACGCGGTCTTGGACGCTGCCGCCTTGGCGGCGGCGAGCTTGCGGGTTGCCGGCTTGCTCACCGCGCCGGTCTTGGCCGGCGCATCCTTGGGCTCGAGCTTGGCGGCAGGCTTTTTCGGCGCGGCCTTGGGCGCAGCGGCCGGCTTGGGCGCTTCGGCCGGAGCGGCGGCGATGAAATTGGGATGCACCACCGCGCCGTCGCGGGTCAGGACAGTGGCCTTCACCAATTCGTCCTCCCAGTCGATGGCGAGCGCCTTGTTCGCCTTGTCGATCAGGGTTTCGAGGAAGGCGAGCAGATTGCGCGCATAGAGCTGGCTGGCGCTGGTGGGAATATGGCCGGCCAGATTGGTGTGGCCGATAATGGTGACGCCCCGATGTTCGATCGTCTTGCCGGGCTGGGTCAGCTCGACATTGCCGCCGCGCTCGGCGGCGAGGTCGACGATCACCGAACCCGGCGTCATGCTTTCGACCATGGCTTTGGTCACCAGTCTGGGCGCCGGACGGCCCGGGATGAGGGCGGTGGTGACGACGATGTCCTGCTTGGCGATGTGCCCGGCGACCAGTTCCGCCTGTGCCGCCTGCTCGTCCTTGGTCAGTTCGCGCGCATAGCCGCCGGTGCCCGAGGCGTCCTTGAGCGCTTCGGTCATGATGAACTTGGCGCCCAGCGATTCCACCTGCTCGCCGGCGGCGGCGCGCACGTCGGTGGCCGAGACCACGGCCCCGAGCCGCCGTGCGGTGGCGATGGCCTGCAGGCCCGCGACGCCCGCACCCATGACGAAGGCCTTGGCCGGGCGTACCGTGCCGGCCGCCGTCATCATCATCGGCATGGCGCGGCCGAAAGCGGCGGCGGCCTCGATGACGGCCTGGTAGCCGGCCAGGTTCGCCTGCGAGGAAAGAATGTCCATCACCTGGGCGCGGGTGATGCGCGGCATGAATTCCATGGCGATGGCGGTGACGCCGGCCTGGGCCAGCGCTCCGACCGCCGCCTCATTGCCATAGGGGTCGAGCGCGCCGATCACCAGCGCGCCCGTGTTGACGCCCTTGAGTTCGGCGGCCTCGGGACGGCGCACGCACAGGACGATATCGGCGCCTTTGAGCGTCGCGGCGGCGGTGCTGCCGATGGTCGCGCCGGCCTCGGCGAATTGCGCGTCATCGATGCGCGACAGGGTGCCCGCACCCTTTTCCACCGCCACCTCGGCCCCCAGGCCGATGAGCTTGGCGACGGTTTCGGGGGTGGCGGCCACGCGGCTTTCGCCCACGAACCGCTCGCGCAGTACGGCAATTTTCATCGGAATTCTCCTGCCCGCCTGCCCGGGGCAGGCTTGGTTTTTAGGCCTGCTTGTTCGGTCCCGGTCAGGGATTGATGAGGAAATACAGGATGATCATCGACACCACGGAGGCGTAGATCACCCATTTCACGCCGGTGACGAAGCCATTGTAGGTTTTTTCGTGTTCGGCGTAGTCCATGGCGGATTCCAGTACCGGCTCGGCATGATGTTCAGGGCGGGTCTTGGCCATAACGTCCTCGAAAAATACAGTCGTCTTTAAGTGTTACGCCGAAAGTCGTGGCTTAGGGCGAGGTGGTTTCCAGCTCGTCGATCAGCCGCTCGATCATCGACAGGCCAAGCGACCAGAATTGGGGATCCTTCGCATTCAGCCCGAAGGGAGCGAGGAGTTCGGTGTGATGCTTGCTGCCCCCTGCCTTGAGAAGCTCGAAATAGCGCTCCGCAAAGCCTTCGCTGGCCTTCTCATACTGTGCATAGAGGGAGTTCACAAGACAGTCGCCGAAAGCATAGGCATAGACATAGAAGGGCGAATGGATGAAGTGTGGGACATAGGCCCAGAAAACCTCGTAGCCGTCATTGGCGGTTATGCCTTCGCCCAGCGACTCTGCCTGTATCTCCAACCAGATGGCGTTGATTTCCTCGCTGCGCAGCTCGCCCTGGCGGCGCGCCGTGTGCACTCGCCGCTCGAAGCTGTAGAAGGCGATTTGCCGCACCACGGTGTTGAGCATGTCCTCGACCTTGGAGGCGAGGAGCGCGAAGCGCTGCGCCGGCTCGGTGGTCTTTTCCAACAGCGCCCGGAAGGTCAGCATCTCCCCGAAGACCGAGGCGGTTTCGGCCAGGGTCAGCGGCGTATTGGCCAGGATCGGCCCCTGCGCGGCGGCGAGGCGCTGGTGCACCCCGTGGCCCAGTTCATGGGCGAGCGTCATGATGTCCCGGGTGCGGCCCATATAGTTGAGCATCAGATAGGGATGGGCGCTGGGAACGGTGGGATGGGCGAAGGCGCCCGAGAGCTTGCCATTGCCGGTGGGGGCGTCGATCCAGCCGGAATTGAAGAAGGGCTTTGCCACCTCCGCCAGCTCCGGCGAGAATTTTCCATAGGCTTCGAGCACGGTCGAGACGGCGCTGTCCCAGTCCCAGATGCGCTCGTCGCTGGTGGGCAGCGGGGCGTTGCGGTCCCAGGCGTTGAGCTTGTCCTTGCCGAACCATTTCGCCTTCATTTTATAGTAGCGGTGGCTGAGGCGCGGATAGGCCGCCTCGACGGCGCTTTGGAGCGCGTCGACCACCTCGCGCTCGACCGAATTGGCCATGTGGCGGCTGTCGGCGATGTCCTCGAAGCCGCGCCAGCGGTCGGCGATTTCCTTGTCCTTGGCCAGCACGTTGGTGATGTGGGTGAACAGCCGCTCATTGGCCTTGAGCGTGCGGGAAAGGGCGTGGAAGGCGGCTTCGCGCCGGGCTTCGTCCTTTTCCGACAGCAGGTGCAGCGTGGCTTCGAGGTTGAGCTTTTCCCCGTCCACCTCGAATTCCAGGCTCGACAGGGTCTCGTCGAAAAGCCGGTTCCAGGCCGAGAACGCCGTCACCGACTTGTCGTGGAACAGTTCTTCCAGCTTGTCGTCGAGCTGGTAGGGCCTGGCCTTGCGCAGATCGGCGAACCAGGTGCGGTAGCGCCCCAGTTCCGGATCGGCGGCGAGCGCGGCTTCCAGTTCCTCGTCGGCGATGCGGTTGAGTTCGAGCTCGAAGAACAGCACCCGGGTCGATAGCGCCGTCAGCGCCTCATTGGTGTCGCCCATGAATTTGGCGCGGTCCGGATCGGTCGCCTTCTGGGCATATTGCAGGAAGGCGAAGGAGCCGATGCGGCCGGTCAGGTCGCCCAGCGCCTCGCTGTCGCGAATGGCCTCGATCAGCCTTCCGGCCCGGGTCAGCTCGGCCAGCCTGCCCTTGTAGTCGGCCTCGAACTTTGCCGCCCGCTCGCGGGCTTCCTCCAGCGCTGCCTTGAATTGCCGGCTGTCCCGCCCGGGATAGAGATCGTCAAGGTCCCAAACCGGCAGGTTCCCGAACTGGTTATGGCCCTTTGGCGCAGCGCTCATGGATATTCGACTCCGTATGGTTCCCGACGGGTGGGGACCTTAACCGAGACAGGGCGGCGCTGTGAAGCGCGCTCAGCCGGCCAGGATGCCGTTGACGCCGTCCCAGACCAGCTTGAGCGCCAGCAGGAACACCAGCCAATAGGCGATGCGGTAGAAGAGTTCGGCCGAGATGCGGCGCACGAGGAAAACGCCGATGAACACGCCCACCACGCCCACCGGCGCCAGCGCCGCCGACAAGGTGAGATTGTGCACGTTGAGCTGGCCGAGGAAATAATAGGGCACGAGCTTGGAGGCGTTGACGATGGCGAAGAAGAAGGCGCTGGTGCCGGCATAAAGGACCGGCGAGAGCCGCCGCGGCAGCACATAGATCTGGAAGGGCGGGCCGCCCGTATGGGAGATGAAGCTGGTGAACCCGGCCACCGCTCCCCAGAAGCCGCCCCAGGGCCTGGAGGGCGGCAGGCCCTCGAGCTTCTTGCGCAGCGGCAGGATGGCGTCGAGCACGAAGAGCAGGGTCACCACGCCCACCATCAGCAGCACCACCGCGTCGCTGACCACGGCCCAGAAGGCCCAGCCGATCAGCGTGCCGATGGCCGCCCCGGGCAGCATGATCCTGAGCAGGCTCCAGTCGCACTCCTTGCGATACATCCAGATGGCCACCGCATCCATGCACAGCAGCACCGGCAGCATCATGCCGGCGGCATCGCGGGGCGACATGACGAGGGCGAGCAGCGGCACCCCCACCACGCCCAGCCCGCCCAGCAGGCCGGCCTTGGACAGGCCCACGATCAGCACCGCGGCCACGGCGACCGTGACGAAAACAGGATCGAACATGAGGAAAGCGAATCCGGGGAGGGCGAAAGTGCCCCAACCGATCCCGCCCCCGGGATTTTGTCAACTCCGAGCGCCCTGCCGGAAGGAGCGCCCCCTTGCCGCTGCCCGCGACCGGGCGCCGCCGCCTCCTCCATCGGCTGCCCACGACCGGCCGCCGCCGCCCCCCCATCGTCACCACCGGACTTGTTCCGGCAATGGCGATGGGAGCGGAGGCATGGAGCTCCCGGTTTCCACTGTGTCATTCCCGCGAATGCGGGAATCCCTGTTGGGTAGCTGGGAGGACGGAGAGCCTCACTTGCGCGGTGCCCCCGGCGGGGCGAGCCGCCGAAACAAAAAATCCCCGCCGCAGCGGGGATTTCCGGATGGCCTTGCCGGCCCGCCTATTCGTCGGCGTGGTCCGGCTTGAGCGATTTGAGGCTGGCGAACACCGATTCGGCGTCCGGCTCGTCGTCCGCCGCATGGGGCCGCCCGGTGCCTTCCGGCTCGAAGCCGGCTTCGGTATCGGCGTGGCTGCGGCCGCCGGCGCGGGCCAGCGCCTCCTCGGCGGTGAGCAGGGTCGTGCCCTCGTTGAATTCGGCGGGGGCGGGGGCGTCCTTGGAGGCGCGCTTGACCTCGAGGTCGAGGTCGATCTGGCTGCACAGGCCCAGCGTGACCGGGTCCATCGGCGTGAGGTTGGCCGAGTTCCAGTGGGTGTTGTCGCGCACCGAATCGATGGTCGACTTGGTGGTGCCCACCAGCCGCATGATCTGCGCGTCCTTGAGTTCGGGGTGGTTGCGCACCAGCCATTTGATGGCGTTGGGGCGCTCGTTGCGGCGCGAGATCGGGGTATAGCGGGGGCCCTTGCGCTTGGCGACGGCCACGCGCACCTTGGGCTCGCTGAGCTTCATGCGGTAGTTCGGGTCGGCCTCGGCCTTCTCGATCTCCTCGCGGCTCAATTGCCCGTTCTGGACCGGATTGACGCCCATGATGCCGCCGGCCACGTCGCCATCGGCGATGCCCTGCACCTCGAGCGGATGCAGCGTGCAGAAGGCGGCGATCTGCTCGAAGGACAAGGCCGTGTTGTCCACGAGCCACACGGCGGTCGCCTTGGGCATCAGAAGGGACTGGGACATGGTTAAAATACTCCTGCTGGCGCGGCCGGTTTTCCTCCGGTCCGCTCCGCCTCTTGGCCAATGCTGAGGGGGAACTGGGCCTCAATATAAGGAAATTGCGGCCAATTCGCAATGATTAACTGGGGTCTTTCGCGCCGCCGAATGCCGTTTGTAGGATCAGTTTTCCGCGATGGCGGCGCGACTCCATGAAGGCATGGGCGGCGGCGGCCTCATCCAGGGCGAAGCGGGTGATGGCGGGGCGGGGAAAGCCGGGCGCGGCCAGCGCGGGCAGGAAGTCGGCGTGGATGCGCCGGGCGATGGCGGCCTTGGTGGCGGCGGGCTGGGGGCGCAGCGTCGAGCCGGAGAGCGTCAGGTCCTTGGCCATCATCTGGCGCAGGTTCACGCTGGCGGTGCCGCCTTCGAGCGTCGAAATCTGCACGATATGGCCGGCCCGGGCCGAGGCCGCGATATTGACCGCCGCCATGGCCCCGCCCACCACGTCCACCACCCGGTCGGCGCCGTGCCCGTCGGTCAGCACCATGACCCGCTCCGCGATATCCTCGCGCGTGCGGTCGATGCTGGCGATGGCGCCCAGCGCGGCGCAGTATTCGGCCTTGGCCGGATCGGAGACCACGGCGATGGCGCGGGCGCCGATGATGGAGCAGATCTGGATCGCCGCCCCGCCAATGCCGCCGGCCCCGCCATGCACCAGCACGCTCATGCCCGGCGCGAGCCCGGCGCGCATCACCAGCGTCTGGGTGAGGGTGAACCAGGTTTCGGGCAGGGCGGCGGCTTGGGGAAAACTCCAGCCTTGCGGCACGGGCAGCACCTGTCCGGCGGGCACCGCCACATATTCGGCATAGCCGCCGCCATTGGTCAGCGCCATCACCGCCTCGCCCGGGGCAAAGCCGCCGACATCGGCGCCGATGGCCGCCACCTCGCCCACCACTTCCAGCCCCGGCAGCGGCGAGGCGCCCGGCGGGGGCGCGTAATGGCCGCGCCTTTGCGCCAGGTCCGGGCCGTTGACGCCGGCCGCCGCCACCCGGACCAGCACCTCGCCGGGGCCGCAATGGGGCAGGGGCAGGCGCTGCGGCTGGAGCATTTCGGGGCCGCCGGGGGCGGCGATGGCGATGGCGAGCATGTCGGTTGGCAGGGTCATGGCATCATGGTGGCGCAGCCCGGCTTGCCCGGCAAGGCCGTCGCGCTAAACTCGCCGGCGGACGAAACGACGGAGCTGCGGCATGGACGAGGAAGAACGCGTAAAACCCACGCACCACGAGGTCGGAGCGGTGCTCGACGGGCTTTCGGTGGAGGAACTGGAGGCGCGCATCGCCCTTCTCGAAGAGGAAATCGTGCGGCTGCGCGGCGCCATCGCGGCGCGGGGCGATTCGCGCAAGGCGGCCGAGGCGGCGTTCAAGATCTAGCCGGCGAGGCAGTCCTTTTCATGGAATCCGGTCACAGGGTTAAAAAATCGACTCCTGTTAAGCCCGGATTAAGCTTTGCGCGGTAATCTCTCATTATTCAGATTTGTTCTGGATTTTTCAGAGTGGTTTCTCCCTCTGTTTGACGCCTCCCTGTTAACTTCGAGAGCCGTATCCGCGGCTCTTTTTTTCTTTTCGGGCCCGGCGCCACATCCCCACCCAAATTTTAACAATAGTTGCAACCTCCGGGTGACGAAGACCGGCCATGCCCCTAGCATGGCGGCATTGGAGGATTGCTCTTGGCCGAAACGGGCGAAACCAGCCAGGCGATCGCAATCGGTCCGCGCATCGTGGCGTCGGGCGGGTTCGACGCGCTCTATCGCGAAGGCATGGCGCTGATCGAGGCGGTCGCGGCCTATCTCGATGCCGAGGGGCGGCTGGAAAGCCGCGTGCTGCCGCGCGAGGCCGGCTTTCTTTACGCCACTGAATCCATGCGCCTGACCACCCGGCTGATGCAGCTCGCCTCCTGGCTGCTGCTGCAACGGGCGGTCAATGAGGGCGAGATCAGCCGCGAGAATGCCCGCTCCGAAAAGGAGAAGGTGCAGTTCTCCGCCACCCCCTCGCGGCGCGGCGGGCCGGGCTATGAGCAATTGCCCTCACGGCTGCGCGACTTCATCGCCAAGGGTGACCGGCTGTTCGATCGGGTGGTGCAGCTCGATGCGCTGGAGCGGGGCGAACTGCCCGAGGCCGGTGCCGATGGCGGGCCGGGCAATGGCGTCGCCGATCAGTTGGCCCGGCTCAAGGCCGCCTTCATGCGCGCCGAATAGGCCGATAAAAAAACCCGGCATCGGCCGGGTTTTTCGTATTCGAACTGGAAAATCTTTAGATGCCCAGGCCCTTGAAGCGCTCCTTGAAGCGCGAGACGCGGCCGCCGCGGTCCATCAACTGGCCCTGGGTGCCGGTCCAGGCCGGATGGGTCTTGGGGTCGATGTCGAGCTGCAGCGTGTCGCCTTCCTTGCCCCAGGTCGAGCGGGTCTGGTAGGTGGTGCCGTCGGTCATGACCACGTTGATGGTGTGGTATGCGGGGTGGATGTCGGTCTTCATGGCGTCGCCTCAAATCAAACGGGCGCCGCGGCGCCCGGAGAGCATCAAGCTGATATTGGCGGGCTTCCTACAGCACGGGCGCCGGTTTCGCAAGGGTGCACAAAGCCTGGGCACGAGCGATTTTGTCGCCCCCGCCGCGGTTGCGGGGTCCCTGCCCACCCCTTATATGGGAGCGACCGCCGGGCGCCGTCCGGCTCGCTAACAGAAACGGCGCGTTCAAGCCATGACAGATCAAGCCGTTGCGGCACAGGCGGAACCCGAGGAAATCGTCACCGATATCGAGCAGGCGCCGCGCCGGCTCCAGCCGCTGCGCCGGCTGCTGCCCTTCCTGCTGCGCTATCCGGTGCGGCTGGCGCTGACCGTCTTGTTCCTTCTGGTCTCGGCCACGTCCTCGCTGGCCATTCCCGCCGTGATGGGCGGGGCCATCGACGAGGGGTTCCTGGCGCAGAACCTCGAAAATGTCGGCCGCTATGGCTGGCTGATCATCGGCATTTCCGCCATCATGGCGGTGGCCAGCGGCGCCCGCTTCTATTTCATCTCCGTCATCGGCGAGCGGGTCGTCGCCGATCTTCGCCAGGCCGTGTTCAGCCATCTGCTGACGCTGGAGACCCGCTATTTCGACACCCATCGGGTGGGCGAGCTCACCAGCCGCCTGAATGGCGACGTGACCGTCATCAGGGGTGCGGTGGGCTCCAGCTTCTCGCTGGCCCTGCGCTCCCTCGTCACCATTGCCGGGGCGCTGGTGATGATGATCCTCACCAGCCCGGTGCTGACCCTGGCCGTGGTCATCGCCCTGCCGGCCATCCTCATTCCCGTCTTCATCTATGCGCGGCGCCTGCGCGGCATGTCGCGCCGCACCCAGGACGCGCTGGCCGATCTGTCGGCCATGGCCACCGAGATGCTGGGCGCCAACCGCACGGTCAAGGCCTTCACCCAGGAAGGCGAGCAGGCCGCCCATTACGAGACGCGCAGCGAAGCCAGCTATCGCGCCGAGGTGCGCCGGCTGGGCGCGCGGGCCGTGCTGGTGGGCATGGTCATCTTCCTGGGCACGGCGGCGCTGGTGGGCCTGGTCTGGTGGGGTGCCCGCGCCGTGTTCGACGGCTCGGTGACGGCCGGCCAATTGGCGCAGTTCCTCGTCTATGCGCTCATGGCCTCGGGCGCGCTCACCAATATCTCGGAAGTGCTGGGTACGCTGCAGACCGTGTCCGGCGCCACCGAACGGCTGACCGAAATCCTCGACACCAGGGCCGGGATCGCCGATCCGTCCCGTCCCGTCCCCCTGCCCGAGCCGCCTCTGGGCACGGTCGCCTTCGAGAATGTCGGCTTCGCCTATGGCGGCGCCGGGGCCGAGCCGGTGCTGTCCGCGCTCGATTTCACCGTGGGCAAGGGGCAGACGGTGGCGCTGGTCGGCCCCTCGGGCTCGGGCAAGTCCACCACGCTGTCGCTGCTGCAACGGCTCTACGACGTGACCTCGGGCACGATCCGGGTCGACGGCATCGATATCCGCGACGTGCGGCTGGACGAATTGCGGCGGCGCTTCGCCTATGTCGAGCAGGAGCCGATCATCTTCTCGGGCACGATCGCCGAGAATATCCGTTTCGGCAAACCCGGCGCCGGCATGGACGAGGTGATCGCCGCCGCCAGGGCGGCGCTGGTCGACGATTTCGTCGCCGACCTGCCCGATGGCTACGAAACGCTGGTGGGCGAGCGCGGCGTCATGCTTTCGGGCGGCCAGAAGCAGCGCCTCGCCATTGCCCGCGCCATACTCAAGAATGCGCCGATCCTGCTGCTCGACGAGGCGACCAGCGCGCTCGACGCCCAGAGCGAGCGTCTGGTGCAGCGGGCGCTCGAACATCTCATGGCCGGCCGCACCACGCTCGTCATCGCCCACCGCCTCGCCACCATCCGCGACGCCGACACCATCCTGGTGCTCGAGGGCGGCCGCATCATCGACCAGGGCACCCACGACCAACTCGTCGCCAAGGGCGGCCGCTACGCCGAACTGGCCAAACTGCAATTCCGCCTGGCCGAGGCGGTGTAGGGCGGTCCCGGCCGTTCCCACCCCGCACCGAACCCGCCATTAGAGCCTTTCACTGTCAAGCGGATCAGCGCCTTCTTGCTCCCCTCCCCCTTGAGGGGAGGGGTCGGGGGTGGGGGTCCTTCGGTGCTCCACCAAACCCACCCCCTCCCCAACCCTCCCCTCAAGGGGGAGGGAGCGCTGGTCGCCGATTCCGTCAAAACATGAAAGCCTCTAAGCCGCTATCCCGCGCCCGCGACGACCGGCCCTCGGATCAAGGCCGAGGGCAGCAATGGTGAGTGCTCGCATGGCGCAAGCTATCTCGGCGCCGCCCGCCTTCCGCGATCCGATTCCCCCTCATCCCGTCCGAAACACCGCCATCAAATCCCAGAGCCGCCGCCGGTCGAGGATCAGCAGCCAGGGCGTCGCGTCCTCGGGCACGATCTCCACCGTGCCGCCCGTTCCTTCATTGGAGGTGCCCAGGCGCCCGGCCGGCTCCAGCAGCAGGGCGTCGAGCGGGTAGCGCAGGCCCAGCGAGCGCCGGAAGCGGATCGGGGCGAGGGGGTGGATCGAAACGCGCTCGCCCGGCGCGGCCTCGAAGGCGAAGGGGCCCGATATCGCCAGCGCCAGGTCGACCTCGTCCACCAGCATCACGCGGCGCTCGTGCGCCACCTGCCGCACGGCGCTGAGCGCCGCGAGGGTATGGTCGAGCCGCCTGCCGGTCATGCCCAGCGCCAGGGTCACCGGCGCCCGGGTCGAATAGAGCGCCTTCTGGAAATCGGTGGTGATCTGCTCGTCCAGATGCAGGATGCGGGTGCGGCCCGCCCAGGCGTCGGGGTCGGCGAGGGAATCGAGATCGCCGATGATCGCCTCGGGCATCAGCCCGGCGGCGGCGATGCTGTCCGCGCCGCCATCGGCCCCGACCAGCGCCACGCCGCGCGCCGCCAGCTCGCGCAGCAGGGCCGGGTCGGCCGTGCCGCCACCGACAATGGCAAGGGGACGGGAAAAGACCAGCGGCGCCCTGTCGCCGGTCGGAGGAGGGAGGGGGGATTGCACTTCGGGTCGTCTCTCAATATGGTCCGCATCGTCTCGCTGGGGTGTTCCGGTTGCCGCCGGAGCTGAGAGTTACCCATTGAACCTGAACCAGGTCATGCTGGCGGAGGAAGTACGAGATGGCAAGGGCGCTTTCTCGCGCCCCGCCATTGACACATCCCTTCACCCATGGCCGCACACCACCGAAGGGAGACCGATATGGTCAAGTCCTCCTCTCTGGCGCTTGCGGTCCTCGTTGCCGGGCTTTGCGTCCCGGCCACTGCGCAGGATGCGCCGATCCTCACCATCTACACCTATGACGGCTTCGCTTCCGAATGGGGGCCGGGCGTGCCGCTCAAGGAAGGCTTCGAGGCGGTTTGCGGCTGCACCGTCAATTTCGTCGGCGCCGACAGCTCCATCGGCACGCTGCGTCGCGTCCAGCTCGAAGGCGACAGCACCGAGGCCGATATCGTGCTGGGGCTCGACACCGCCATTGCCGGCGAGGCGCGGGCCACGGGCCTGTTTGCCGATCACGGGCTCGAGCTGTCCGGCCTCTCCCTGCCCGGGGCCTGGGCGGATGCGCAGTTCGTGCCCTTCGACTATTCGCATTTCGCCTTCATGCACGATACCGACACCATGCCGGTGCCGCCCGCGTCCTTCGAAGAGCTGATCGCGCTGCCCGATACGGTCAAGATCGCCATTCAGGACCCGCGCTCGGCCACGCCCGGGCTCGGGCTGCTGCTGTGGATCAAGGCCGCCTATGGCGAAAGAGCGCCCGAAATCTGGGCCGGCCTCAAGCCGCATATCCTCACCATCACCCGTGAATGGAGCGAGAGCTATGCGCTGTTCCTCGATGGCGAGGCCGATATGGTGCTCTCCTACACCACCTCGCCGGCCTACCACATCTATGATGAGGGTGATCACACCATAAAGGCGGCGCTGTTCGAGGAAGGTCATTTCGCCCAGATCGAGGTGGCGGGCATCCTCAAATCCTCCGGCCAGCAGGAATTGGCGCGGCAGTTCCTCGCCTATCTCACTTCGCCCGAGGGGCAGAAGGCGATTCCCACCACCAACTGGATGTTCCCCGTGGTGGATCTGGGCGCCGAGCTCGACCCATCCTTTGCCGGCCTGCCGCAGCCGCAAAAAACCCTGACGCTGCCCGAAGCGGACATCATCGCCCATTCCTCCGAATGGATCGATGAAATGCTGACGGCGGTGCAGTAGCGGGGCCGAGGCGATGGCGGCCCGCGATCCCGGGAGCATCGTCACCACCGGGCTCGTCCCGGTGGTCCATCGGCGCGATGTTCCGGCCCCTTCGCCTCCCTCCCCCTTGTGGGGAGGGATCGAGGGTGGGCGTTCGGGATTGCCGGGGAGTCCAATCAATTCATCTAGAAAATCGACGGCACGGCCCCCACCCCTAACCCCTCCCCACAAGGGGGAGGGGAACGCAACAGCTTCTATTGCGGCGGTGCATCCATGCTGACCCTTCCCCGCCGTCCCCTGCGCATTGCCGGGGCAGGCCTGCTGGCCCTCGTCATCGCGGCGCTCATCGCCAGCGTGCTCTGGGCCATTCTGGCGGCGGCCACCGATGCGGGCGGGACCTCGCGCGTCGACATTCCGCATCTGCTGCGCATGACCTCCATCCAGGCGGGACTGACCACCGTGCTGTCGCTGGCGGTGGGCATGGCGGTGGCCTGGGCGCTCAATCGCCTGCGTTTTTTCGGGCGCGATCTGGTGGTGGGCCTGTTCGCCGCCGCCATCGTCACCCCCGGCATGGTCGTGGCCTTCGGCCTCCTGTCCATCTGGGGGCGCAATGGCTGGATCAACCAGATCGGCAATGCGCTGTTCGGCGTCACCTTCGACAGCCCGGCCTTCGGCCTTCAGGGCATCCTGCTCGCCCATGTCATTCTCGACGGCGCCTTTGCCGCTCGCATCCTGCTGGCGCGGCTGGATGCGGTTCCGGCCAGCCGGCTCAAGGTGGGGCAATCGCTGGCGCTGTCCGCCTCGCAGCGCTTCCGCCTCATCGACTGGCCCGCCATGCGCGGCAGCCTGCCGGGGCTGGGCGCCATCATCTTCCTTCTCGCCTTCACCAGCTTTCCCATCGTGCTGCTGCTCGGGGGCGGCCCGGCCAACCAGACGCTGGAAGTGGCGATCTACACCGCCGTGCGGCTCGATTTCGATCTGGTCGGGGCGGTACGGCTGGCGCTGACCCAGATCGGGGTCTGTGCCGTGGTCATCGTCATGGCCTCCGCCTTCACCCCGGTGCCCTCGGCGCTGGGCCGCTCTGCCCAGCCCCACTGGCAGGACGGGCCCCTGGCGCGGGGGGTGCAGGTGCTGGTGCTGGCGCTGGCGACGCTCGGCTTCGCGCTGCCGCTGCTCTCGGTTCTCCATGACGGGCTGGCAGGCGGCCTCGTGCGGGTATTGGGGCAGGAGAGCTTCTGGCGCGCCACCGCCACCAGCCTCGTCATCGGCACCGCCTCCGCCATGCTGACCCTGGCCCTGGCCCTGGTGCTCGCCCTCGGGCGCGGCGCGGCGGGCCACCCGGCCCTGCGGTTGGGGCTCACCGTTCCCGCCTATGCCTATCTCGCCGTGCCGGCGGTGGTGCTGTCGCTGGGCTTTTTCCTATTGGTGCGCAATCTCGGGGTGAAGGCGAACCTGGCGGCACCCTTTGTAGTCGTCATTGCCAACAGTCTGTTGGCGTTGCCCTTCGCGATGGCAACGCTGGGGCCGCCGCTCGAGGCCATCGCCCGCACCCGCGGCAAGCTCATCCGCTCGCTGGGCCTGTCGGGAGCCGTGCAATTCGTCCAGATCGAATACAAGCTGCTGGGGCGCGATATCGGGCTCATGCTGGCGCTGGCTTTCTGCTTCTCCCTCGGGGATCTGGGCGTCATCGCCCTGTTCGGGACGCAGGACTTCCAGACCCTGCCGCTGATGATGTACCGGGCGCTGGGCTCCTATCGCAACAATGACGCGGCGGCCATCGCCGCCCTCCTGCTCATCGGCACCATCGCCGCCTTTGTCGGCCTGCCGCGCCTCATCGAAAGGATCGCCCATGCTCCGCGCCGATGATCTGGTCTTCGCCTATGAGGGGCAGGCGCCATATCGCTTCACGCTCGAGGCAAGTCCTGGAGAAATAACGGCAATTTCGGGCGCCAGCGGGTCGGGAAAGTCGACCCTGCTCGATCTTCTGGCCGGCTTCATCCGGCCCCGCGGCGGCTCGCTCACGCTCGACGGCGTCGATCTTCTGCCGCTGCCGCCCGAAACCCGCCCGGTGTCGCTGCTGTTGCAGGCGGACAATCTGTTCGAGCATCTTTCGGCGGCGGAAAACGCCGCGCTCGGCCTGCCGCGCGGCACCGGGCGCGCGGCGGGGCGGGCAAGGGTGGAGGAAGCGCTGGCCGAGGTCGGGCTCGCCGGGTTGGGGCCGCAATCGGCGTCCACCCTGTCGGGCGGGCAGAAGCAGCGCGTCGCCCTGGCGCGCACCCTGCTGCGCGACCGGCCGGTGCTGCTGCTCGACGAGCCGTTCTCGGCGCTGGACGACGAGACCCGCAAGACCACGCGCGAACTGGTGGGCGAGCTGACCCGCCGCCACGGCTGGCACACCATTCTGGTCAGCCACCATGCCGACGACATCGCGGCGCTGGCGAACCGGCATTATCGGATCGTCGAGGGCCGCCTGGAGCGCGTCTGAGGCGCGCCGCGACCCTCAATCGGCCCAGGCGGTCAGCACCTTGTCGAACAGGACCTGCGCCTCGTCGTCCTTTTCCAGCGTCAGGATGGCGTTGCGGCCGGTGCCGTAGACCACGGCCAGATCCAGCCAGCGGCGGCTTTCCAGCAGGCTGGAATTGTTGGCGGCGTCATTGGGCGAGGCGCTGAGGGCGAAGAGGAAGGAATTGCCCACGACGCGGGCGGCGGCGCCGGCCAATGCCGTGCCCGGCACCAGTTCCTCGTCCTTGAGCAGCACGCCGGCAAGGGTGGCGATCGAGCCGCCGATGAAGGTGTCGGGGACCTCGAAGCTGATTTCCATCAGATGGCTGGCCGGCAGCACCGGGTCGGAATTCTTGCGGATGACGATGGAGACGCCCAGATTGCGCGCCGGGATGCTGGCCTCGGCCACGAGGGTGGGCATGCCGATCTCGTCGACGCCCTCGGTCCAGTCCACCGTGCCCGAGAACGGCACGGCGCCGCTCTGGCCGTCGCTGGAGGCTTCGAGCAACAGCGACTGGTTGCCGGCCAGGACGGCCGGATCGACGCTGGCGGCCGGATCGTTGGCGGAGGAAATGCTGGTTTCCTCGCCCGAAAGGCGTTCCTCGGTCTTGATCTCTCCATTGCCGATCGAGGGCAGGACGGATTCATTGCCGGTGGGCGTGACCGGCTCCGGGGTCGGATCGAGCCGGTCCTCCACCCCTTCGAGGGCGCTGGTCGGCTCGGTCGTGGTGGTGGCGGCGGTGTTGCCGGGCCGGGCCGCGCCCTCCTCGTTCAGCGCCGGATCGGTGGGCGAGGAATCCATGGTGGGCAGCGTTGGCTGCTCGGAAACGGTGGCGGTCTCGGTGACGGCGGTGGTGCGGCCGAACATCTGGTCGAGATCGACATAGCCCTCGCGCCAGGCCCAGAGGCCGGCGCCGCCGACCCCGGCGAGCAGCAGCGCGAAGACGATGAGGAAGATGGTGAGACCCGCTCCGGGGCGCGGCTGGGCGCCGGCCGGCGCAAAGCCGGCGTCGTCGCCGGCTTCCTCGCCATCGAGGGGCGGGGCGGCCTCGCGCTCGGGCAGGGTCGCCGTGGGCTCGCCCCGGGCCTCGCGGTCCAGGGTCTCGATGGCGCGCTCGATGGCGCCTTCCGCCTCGCGGGTGTCGTCTTCCTCCAGGTCCACTTCGCGGATGCTGGAAAGGGCGGCCTCGACCGGCTCGATCGCCGCGTCCGCCTCGGGCTCGGCCGCCGGCCGGCGCGCCAGCGCGGCGCCGCCCAGGCTGGGCTCGATGCGCGGGGGAGGGGCGGTCTGGGACACGCCCCGGGCGGTGTCGGCATTGGCGGCTGTCGTCGGCGGGCGTGGCGTGAAGAAGGAGGGCCGGGCGGGCGGCGCGCTTTCCGGCGCTGGCTGCCCGGCCTCGGGCAGGGCGGGGTCGGGCGAGGGGTCCCTGCCGGTGCCTTCGTCGGCCGATACGCTGACGCCGCTGGTGGCGGCCGCCTCGGCGATGATGTCCTCGATCGAGGTGGTGGAGGCTTCCGCCCTTTCCTCGGCGGGGCCGTCTTCTGCTTCGGGCGCCTCTGCCACGGCGGGCTCGGCGGGCTCCGGAGCTGCCGGCGGAGGCTCCGGCTCCGGGGCCGGCGCCGGTTGAGCAGGCGCCGGTTCGGGGCGGGGCGTGACGGCGGGCGCGGTGGGGCGGGGCGCCAGCGGACCGTCGCGGCCGAGGCTGATGACCGCCTCGCTCGCTTCCTGCTCGACCTGGCGGATGCAGTCCTCGAGCTGCAGCCGGTGCTGGGTGATATCGCGCGCCGGCAGCGGAGGCTGGATGGCGCGCAACTGCCCCACAAGGGCCGAGCGCGCCTTCTCATAGACCGCGCGCCGCGCGGCCCCGTTGTTCTCCGGCAGCGCCGAGATCGCCCGACGCAACAGCTCCTTGTAATCCGCCATGGGCTAGTTGGTACTCACTCTTGCAGCGCCGTCTTGTAACAAAATTTATCAGTCTTGGAACGGGTCAACGACCAGGATGGTGTCGGCCCGCTCGGGGCTGGTGGACAAAAGAGCGACCGGAGCGCCGATCAGTTCTTCGATATGACGGACATATTTGACCGCCTGCGCTGGCAATTCGGCCCAGCTCCGGGCGCCGGCGGTGGTCTCCGACCAGCCTTCCAGAGTTTCGTAGATGGGCTTAACCCGCGCCTGTGCCCCCATTGAGGCAGGCAAATAATCAATCCGTGAACCGTCGAGCTCGTAGCCCACGCAGACCTTGATCTCCTTCAGCCCGTCGAGCACGTCGAGCTTGGTGAGCGCGATGCCGGTGATGCCGGAGGTCTTGACGGTCTGGCGCACCAGCACGGCGTCGAACCAGCCGCAGCGGCGCGGCCGCCCGGTATTGACGCCCACCTCGCGGCCCACCGTCGCCAGATGATGGCCGATCTCGTCATCGAGCTCGCAGGGAAAGGGGCCTTCGCCCACGCGGGTGGTATAGGCCTTGGTGATGCCCAGAACGTAGCCGATGGCGGTGGGGCCGAGGCCCGAGCCCGCCGCCGCCTGGCCGGCCACGGTGTTGGAGGAGGTAACGAAGGGATAGGTGCCGTGATCGTTGTCCAGCAGCGCGCCCTGGGCGCCCTCGAACAGGATGCGCGCGCCCTGGCGGCGCTTGTCCTCGAGCACGCGCCACACCTGGTCCATGAAGGGCAGGATCTGGTCCGCGATCGAAGTAAGCTCCTGATGGATGGTTTCGACGGCGATCTCGGCCAGGCCCATGCCGCGCCGCAGCGCGTTGTGATGCGTCAGCAGCCGCTCGATCTTGGGAATGAGCGTATCGGGCTCGGACAGGTCGACCAGCCGGATGGCGCGGCGGCCCACCTTGTCCTCATAGGCCGGGCCGATGCCGCGGCGGGTGGTGCCGATCTTGAGGCCGGAATTGGCGTCCTCGCGAATGGCGTCGAGCTCGCGATGCAGCGACAGGATCAGCGGGGCGTTGTCGGCGACGCGCAGCACCTCGGGGGTGATGGTCACGCCCTGGCCGCGCAGCTTTTCCATCTCGGCGACGAAATGGTGCGGATCCACCACCACGCCATTGCCGATGACCGATAGCTTGCCCTGGACGAGGCCGGAAGGCAGCAGCGACAGCTTGTAGCTGACCCCGTCGATGACCAGGGTATGGCCGGCATTGTGGCCGCCATGGAACCGCACCACCACGTCGGCGCGTTCGCTCAGCCAGTCCACGATCTTGCCCTTGCCCTCGTCGCCCCATTGCGAGCCGACGACAACCACATTCGCCATAGTTCAATCTTCCCCAAGATGGCGTGCACGAACCGCACACGAAAACAGCCGCTCTCCGTCGCATCGCCGGTAGGATGCGGCCGGACAACAGGTCAGGTCCGATTGTCCTTACATCACGCCGGCAAGGATGACAAAGCCGCAGGCAAGGCAAAAACGCGGCAAAACGCGCTTGTCGACGACAAATCTTCAGGGCCGGGAGCGTCGTCCTTGCCGGCTCCGCCTCGCCGATGCCGCCGGAGACGGGACAGGCGGCCCGGAGGCCGCCCGTGTCAGCGTATTCGCGCCGGCGTCAGAAATGCAGGGCCTTGGCCTGCTTGACGCCCTCCAGCGAGACGATCTCGGCCAGTTGGGTCTCGGTCAGCGTGCCGTCGATCGAGACCAGCGCGATGGCGTCGCCTCCCACCTCGGCGCGGCCCAGGTTGAAATTGGCGATGTTGATGCCCAGCGTGCCCAGAATGGTGCCGAGGCGCCCGATATGGCCGGGCTTGTCCTCATTGGTCACATAGAGCATGGAGGGGGTCAGCTCCGCCTCAAGGTTGATATCCTTGACCTGGATGATGCGCGGCTTGCCATTGGCGAAGAGCGTTCCGGCAAGGCCTCTTGTCTGCCGCTCGGTGGTCACGGTCAGGCGGATATAGCCCTCATAGGCGCCCTGCCGGTCGCGCGTCGTGGTCTCGACGGCGATGCCGCGATCCTTGGCGATCTGGGGCGCCGAGACCATGTTGACGTCGCCCAGCGAAGGCTTGAGCACCCCGTTGATCGCGGCGGCGACCATCGGCCGGATATTGAGGCCGGCGGGCGTGCCCTCGAATTCGATCCGGATGCCCTTGATGGCGGTCTCGGTGAGCTGGCCGGCAAAGGAGCCGAGCGCCTCGGCCAGCTTCACCCAGGGGGTGATGATCGGGGCTTCCTCGGCCGAGATGGAGGGGAAGTTGAGGGCGTTGGTGATCTCGCCGGTCATCAGATAGGCCGAAATCTGCTCGGCCACCTGCAGCGCCACGTTCTCCTGCGCCTCGCTGGTCGAGGCGCCCAGATGCGGCGTGCAGATGACATTGGGCAACTCGAACAGCGGGTTGTCCTGCGCCGGTTCGGTGAGGAACACGTCGAGCGCCGCACCCGCCACCTGTCCGGATTTCAGCGCCTCGTAAAGCGCCTCCTCGTCGATCAGTCCGCCGCGGGCGCAGTTGATGATGCGTACGCCCTTTTTCGTCCTGGCCAGCGTCTCCTTGTTGAGGATGTTGCGGGTAGCGTCGATCAGCGGCGTGTGCAGGGTGATGAAATCGGCGCGGGCGAGCAGGTCGTCGAGATCCACCTTCTCGATGCCGAGCGTCTGGGCGCGTTCTGGGGTGAGGAAGGGATCGTAGGCGATCACCTTCATCTTGAGCCCCTGGGCGCGGTCGGCGACGATCGAGCCGATATTGCCCGCTCCGATCAGGCCCAGCACCTTGTTGGTGACCTCGACCCCCATGAAGCGGTTCTTTTCCCATTTCGAGGCGCGGGTGGAGGCGTCGGCCTCGGGCAATTGCCGGGCCAGGGCCATCATCATGGCGATGGCGTGCTCGGCGGTGGTGATGGAATTGCCGAAGGGCGTGTTCATCACGATGATGCCCTTCTTGGTCGCGGCCGGGATATCGACATTGTCGACGCCGATGCCGGCGCGGCCGATGACCTTGAGATTGGTGGCGGCGGACAGGATCTTCTCGGTCACCTTGGTGGCCGAACGGATGGCCAGGCCGTCATATTGGCCGATGACCTCGAACAGCTTGTCCTTGTCCTTGCCCAGATCGGGCAGGTAGTCGACCTCCACGCCATTGTCCTTGAAGACCTGCACGGCGGTGGGGCTGAGTTTGTCGGAAACGAGAACCTTGGGCATTGGGTATCCCCTGAATTTGCGGTGTCTGGTCCTCACCTGCGCTTTGGCTTGCCGTCACCACCCGGCTTGTCCGGGTGGTCCATGGATTGCCCGGCCAAGCCGGGCAATGACGGTTTCAAATGGCGTGTGGGACCGTGAGCTCTACGAATCTAGGCGGCGGCCTTGAGCTGGGCCTTTTCCTCGGCGAAGGCCCAGTCGAGCCACGGGGTCAGCGCGGCCAGGTCGGAGGCTTCCACCGTGCAGCCGGCCCAGATGCGCAGCCCGGCCGGAGCATCCTTGTAGGAGCCGAAATCGTAGCCGACGCCCAATTTGTCGAGGCGGCTGACGATGGCCTTGGCGAAGGCGGCCTGCGCGTCGTCGTCCAGGGCCGTGATCGCCGGATCGACGATGGAGAGGCAGACCGAGGTATTGGACCGCTGATCGGCATTTCCGGCGAGGAAATCGATCCAGTCGGTCTTGTCCACCCAGTCGGCCAGCACCTTGAAATTGGCGTCGGCGCGGGCCTGCATGGCCTGGAGCCCGCCGATCCGCAGACCCCATTGCATGGCGTCGATGGCGTCCTCGATGCACAGCATGGAGACGGTGTTGATGGGCTCGGCCTTGAAGATGCCTTCAATCAGCTTGCCGCCCTTGGTCATGCGGAAGATCTTCGGCAGCGGACGGTCGGGCTTGTAGGTCTCGAGCCGCTCGACGGCGCGGGGCGAGAGAATGAGGATGCCATGCGCGGCTTCCCCGCCCAGCGCCTTCTGCCAGGAGAAGGTGACCACGTCGAGCTTGGCGAAATCGAGCTTCTGGGCGAAGGCGGCCGAGGTGGCGTCGCAAATGGTCAGCCCTTCGCGGTCGGCCGGGATCCAGTCCGCATCGGGCACGCGCACGCCCGAGGTGGTGCCGTTCCAGGTGAAGACCACGTCGCGGGTGAAATCGACCTGCGCCAGATCGGGCAATTGCCCATAGGGCGCATCGAGCACGCGCACGTCGTCGAGCTTGAGCTGCTTGGTCACATCGGTGACCCAGCCGGCGCCGAAGCTTTCCCAGGCCAGCATGTCGACGCCGCGGGCGCCCAGCGCGCTCCACAGGAACATTTCCACCGCGCCGGTATCGGAGGCGGGCACGATGCCGATGCGATAGTCCGCCGGCACTTGGAGCAGTTCGCGCGTCAGGTCGATGGCTTCCTGGATGCGGGCCTTTGCCGGCTTGGAGCGATGCGAGCGGCCGGTCAGCGCGCCGGCAAGCACCTCGGGCGTCCAGCCTGGACGCTTGGCACATGGACCCGACGAAAAATTGGGATTAGCCGGTTTGACCGCCGGTGCGGTTTGGGGCGTTTCAGCCATATCAAGCGGCCCTCCCAGGCCTATGCGTCTCGCGTTAGGGCGAGATGTCCTGAGGCGGGGAATACTCCCGTCGATGGTCGCGCGTCAATGGAAAGATTCGGCGAATGCCCGGCGGGGCGATTTTCCCTCCCTCCCGGTCTGGTCCTCGGCGCCCAAACACATTAGCGTGTGGGCTTTCTTCTTCCGCCTTCCCGCTATTTCGAGACGACCATGGCCGAAAGCTCCTTGTTTGCCCGCTTCGTTGCTCTTGTCGGCGGTGTCGCCGTCGCCATCCGCCATTCCGGGGACGGCCCGCGCCAGCCCGCCTTCGGCACGGCGCCCGCCATTCCCGATCCCAAGCCGCAGGGCAGCATTCCGACGCTGAAAATGCCCACGGCCCGGGGCTGGGAGGGTGATCACCGCCCGACGCCGGCGGCCGGCCTCAAGGTCAATGCCTTCGCGCGCGACCTGCACCACCCGCGCAACATGCTCGTCCTGCCCAATGGCGACGTGCTGGTGGCCGAATCCATGGGCGAATCGGGCAGTCCCCGGTCGTTGTTCGACCATGCCATGCAGGCGACCATGAAGCGGGCCCGGGCCTCGGGCCGGAGCGCCAACCGGGTGACGCTTCTGCGCGATGCCGATGGCGATGGCGTGGCCGAGGAGCGCCATGCCTTCATCGAAGGGGTGCGCCAGCCCTATGGCATGGTGCTGCTGGGCGACACGCTCTATGTCGGCGCCAGCGATGCGGTTCTGGCCTATCCCTACGAAACCGGCGCCACAAGGATCACCGCGCCGGGGAAGAAGCTGATGAGCATGAAGGCGGGCGGCCACTGGACGCGCAATCTCATCGCCAGCCATGATGGGACCAGGCTCTATGTCGCGGTGGGCTCGCTGAGCAATATCGGCGATCAGGGCATGGAGGCAGAAGAGGACCGCGCATGCATCCACGAACTCGACCTCACGACGGGAAAGTCGCGTGTTTTTGCCGGCGGCCTGCGCAATCCGGTCGGCATGGCCTGGGAGCCCGAAGGGGGGCTGCTCTGGACGGTGGTGAACGAACGCGACGGGCTGGGCGACGAAACGCCGCCCGACTACCTCACCTCCGTGGTCGATGGCGGCTTTTATGGCTGGCCCTATTGCTATTGGGACCGGGTGGTGGACGACCGGGTGCCGCAGGATGCGGCCAAGGTGGCCTCGGCCAAGCAGCCCGATTACGCGCTGGGCGGCCATACGGCGTCGCTGGGCCTTTGCTGGCTGCCCGAGGGTACGCTGCCGGGCTTTCCCGCCGGCATGGCCATCGGCCAGCACGGCTCGTGGAACCGCTCGAAGCTCTCGGGCTACAAGCTTACCTTCGTCGAGTTCCGGAACGGCAAGCCCGTGGGCATGCCGCGCGACATTCTCACCGACTTCCTCTCGCCGGACGAGAAGCATTCCTATGGCCGGCCCGTGGGCGTGACGCTGGCCGGAGACGGGGCGGTGCTGATGGCGGACGATGTGGGCGATGTCATCTGGCGCGTCACCGGCGCCTAGGAGCGGGACATGAACAGGTTCGGCCCGATCCTGGCCCTCGGCCTGGCGCTGGCGGCGACGGCCGTTTCCGCCCAGGCGCGCGAAATACTGGTTCTGGGGCTCCAGGAAAGCGGCACGGTGCTGTGGGAGATCGAGGCGCTGCAGGCGCTGGGGCTCGATGAGAAGCACGGCATCGAGTTGCAGATCCGCCCGCTGGCGGACAGCCGTGCCGGCCAGATCGCGCTGCAATCGGGCGCCGTCGACGTGATCCTGTCCGATTTCACCTGGGTCTCGGTGCAGCGCGGCAAGGGCACCGAAGTGGCCATGGTGCCCCATTCCCTGGCCGTGGGCGGCCTGATCGTACCCGCGGACAGCGCTATCGGAGCCGTCCCGGACCTCAAGGGCCGCACGATCGGCGTCGCCGGGGGCCCGGCGGACAAGAGCTGGGTGATCCTGCAGGCCTATTACAACAGCCTCACTGGCGCCGCACTGGCCGAGGATGCCGGCGCCCGCTTCGGGGCGCCGCCGCTGATCAACGAACTCCTGGGCGCCGGCAGCATCGATGCGGGGCTGAATTTCTGGCACTGGAACGCGCGCGCCAAGGCCGAAGGCATGGTCGAGCTGATCTCCGTGGCCGAGATGCTGGCGGCCCTGGGCGTCGCCGAGCCGCCGCCGCTTCTGGGCTGGACCTTTACCGAGGCGACGGCCGAGGCAAGGGGTGAAGCCCTTGGGGCCTTTCTCGACGCCTCCTTCGACACCAAGGCGGTGCTGCTGGCCGACGATGCGGCATGGGAGGGCCTCGCCCCGCTGATGGGCGCGGCGGACGATCCGGCGCTGTTCGCGCAGTTGCGCGACGATTATCGCGCCGGGATCGTGGCGCATTACGATCCGGCGGACCAGCATGCCGCCGAACAGAGTTTCGCGCTGCTCGCCCGGTTCGGCGGCAGCGATTTGGTGGCCGACCAGACCCAGCTTGCCCCGGGCACGTTCTGGGCCGGCTATGCCAGGTAGTGAGGATGCGCCGGCAGGTCCTGGAGGCGCTGTCGCTGCCGCTGCTGCTGCTTCTGTGGCAGGCGCTGGCGATGATCTTTTCCCATCGCCTCTTTCCCACTCCCGTCGCGGTGACGCAGGAAATCTGGCTCCTGGCCAGCGAGGGGCGGCTGCTGGCCGATCTGGCCAAGACGCTGCTGCGCGCCGGCGCGGCCTTCGTCCTCGCCATGGGCCTGGGCATTGCGCTGGGCATCGTTCTGGGCCGCACCGCCTGGGCGGACCGGCTGTTCTCGGCCTGGCTGGTCGTGGGGCTCAACCTGCCGGCGATCATCGTCGCCATCGTCCTTTATATCTGGCTGGGATTGACCGATCTGGCGCTGATCGTCGCCGTGGTGGTCAACAAGGTGCCGCTGGTCATCGTCACCATCCGTGAGGGGGTGCGCAGCCTGTCGCCCGATTATGACGAATTGGCGCGGGCGCTGCGGCTGCCCTTCCGGCGCCGGCTGCGCCTGGTCGCGGTTCCCCAGCTCATGCCCTTCGTGCTGGCGGCGGCGCGCACCGGATTGTCGCTGATCTGGAAGATCGTGCTGGTCTTCGAGGTGCTGGGCAGCGATGGCGGGGTGGGCTACCGGGTCGGGGTCATGTTCCAGTTTTTCGACGTCACCGGCATCATCGCCTATACGGCGAGCTTCATCCTCGTGGTGCTGGCCTGCGAATATGGCGTGCTGCTTCCGGCCGAGAGGAGGGTGCTGGCATGGCGCGCGGACCGGGCCTGAGCGTCGCGATCGCGGAAAAAACCTTCCCCTCCGGCAGCGTGCCGCTGTTTTCCGGCCTGCGGCTCGATATCGCCCCGGGCAGCACGGTGGCGGTGTTGGGACCGTCGGGTGTGGGCAAGTCGACATTGTTGCGGCTGGTCGCGGGGATCGATACCGATTTCAGCGGCCGCATCGTCGTGGACGGGCGCGATGCGGCACTGGCGCCGGCGCCCGGCTTCGTCTTTCAGGACCCCCGGCTCTTGCCCTGGCTGACCGTTGGCGGGAATCTGCGCCTTGCCGATCCGGCGCTCGGCGTAGAGGCCACTGACCGCCTGTTGGCGTCGGTGGGGCTGGCGGGTCGGCAGGATGACTTCCCCCATCGCCTGTCCGGCGGCATGCAGCGCCGTGCCGCGCTCGCCCGCGCCCTTGCCGCCAATCCGCGCCTGCTGCTGCTCGACGAGCCATTCGTGTCGCTCGATCCGGCGCTGGTGCGGGAGATGCATCAATTGTTGCTAGGCCTGCTCGATACCGGCGGCCCCACCGCCCTCATCGTCTCCCACGCCGCCGAGGACGCGGCGCGCCTCGCCGACCGGGCCGTGCTGCTGGCGGGCCGCCCGGCACGGGTCGTGGCGGATATCCCCCTCGAGCGGCCCCGCCGGTCGCGCAGCGAGGCGGAGATCGCCGTCTATCGCCTTGAGCTGGAAGCACTGGCGGCGAAGACGGGCTAGGCGCCTTTGCTTGTCAGGCGGAATCGGTGCCTTTTCTCCCCTCCCCTCAAGGGGAAGGGGCGCTGGTCGCCGCTTCCGTCAAAACCTGAAAGCCTCTAGGCGCCGCCTCCCTGGCCCCGTTCGTCCTCCATATGGGCGCGGATGATCTGCTCGAAATCGGTTTCGGCGCGAAAGCCGAGGGCGATGGCGCGGCCGGCGTCGAAATTCTGCGGCCAGCCGGCAACGATGGCGGCGATGGTCTCGTCGCGCTCGCGGCGGATGAGGGAGACGGCGCGGGGGCCGGCCAGCTTTTCGAGCGCGGCGATCTGCTCGCCCACCGTCGCCGAGAGGCCGGGCATGGTCAGCGTGCGGCGCTGTCCGAGGGGCGCGGTGTCGAGCGTTGCGGCATGCAGCAGGAAGCCGATCGCGGCGCGCGGGCTGGCGAACCAGTGCCGCACGCTGTCGTCGACCGGCAGCACCGCTTCCAGGCCGGCCAGCGGCTCGCGGATGATGCCGGAAAAGAAGCCGGACGCGGCCTTGTTGGGCTTGCCCGGGCGCACCACGATGGTGGGCAGGCGGATGCCGATGCCGTCGAGAAAGCCGCGGCGGGAATAATCGGCCAGCAGCAATTCGCCGATCGCCTTCTGGGTGCCGTAGCTGGTGAGCGGCGTATGGGCCTGATCGTCGGGGATGACCGGCGGCAAGGGCTCCCCGAAGACGGCGATGGAGGAGCTGAAGACGAGACGCGGGCGATAGGGCTGGCGCAGGCCTTCCTGCCGGATGGCTTCCAGCAGCAGGCGGGTGCCGTCGAGATTGATGCGATAGCCCTTGTCGAAATCGGCCTCGGCTTCCCCCGAAACGATCGCGGCGAGATGGAAGATGAGATCGGGCCGGGCGGCGATCAGCGTCTCGGCGGCGCCGGGAGCGGACAGGTCGGTGGCGATGGCTTCGACCGGAATCGCGGTGTGCGGCTTTTCCGGCGCCACGATGTCGGACAGGGTCAGGGCGGTGATGTCGGTCCCGCCCAGCCGGCCCTCGGCGATGAGCGCGTTGACGAGCTTGCGGCCGACCATGCCCGCCGCGCCGATGATCAGAATATGCATGTCTGGCAATCTCCCCGTGCCGTTCGCCTCGATCGGTGCCGCACCGGTCCGGCGTGGCAGGGCCGGCGCCCGACGGACACCGGCCCTCGATAAAACGGCCTATGCTGCGGCCCGCCCCGGAACCCCGGAATGGCCGGCGATTCTAGTTGAAGCGGTATCGTACCGTACCGCGGACTTCATGCACCCAATTATTGTCGATGGAATAGGGATGGGGAGCCGCGTTGTTCTCGATTCTGTTGATATAGAGCGCGCGATAGCCCAGATCGGCGACCACCTGTCCGAAATCATAGCCCAGGCCGGCCATGCCGGCGGCGGCGAAGCTGGTGTTATGGCCGCGGATGTCGGGCGCGACCGAGCCGCTGCTGATGACGTCGTTGAAGGCCACGCCGGCACCGGCGCCGACATAGCCGAACGCGCCGCCGGCGGCGCCATAGCCGTCCCCGAAGCCGAAATCGTAATAGGCGTTGGCGAGCAGGACGGTGGAGCGCAGCGAGAGTTTGTGAACGCCGGGACTCAGCGTGTTTGAGCTATCGGCGATGGTGGCGCGCATTCCCTCATTGGCCAGATAGTCGAGCGTGGCATCGACACGCAGGCCGGTCCCGGTCTCGAAGCCCGCGCCGGCGCCGACCGAATAGCCATAGCCGAACCCATCGATGTCGAACGTGGTGGGGGTGGCGTCGGGATGGTTGACCCTCTTGGCCCAGAGCAGGTTCAGCCCGGCGCTGCCGCGCAGGTAGAACGAGCCGGCATAGCCATAGTCCACGTCGGGGATATCGATTACCGGCGGGTAATAGGGCAGGTCGGCCGCAAGGGCCGGGCATGCGATTGCGGCGGCTCCTGCCACCATGAGCGCGGCGGTCAGCTTGCGCATGAGTGCTTCCTTTGGTTCCACGAGACCAGTCGATCGCACTCAATATCCGGCAAACCTCTTAAAGCCGGCTTAACCTAAAAATTTAACCCTAATACTATGCCAACGGAAATGATTACCGAATTGTTGCCGTTCATAGGGCCGTCTGCTCGTGAAAGGTCTTTCAGGCGACTTCCCTGATTGCCGCCTCGACCTGGCCGACCACCTTTTCCACCAGCCCGGCATCGTCGGCTTCGCCCATGACGCGGATCACCGGCTCGGTGCCGGAGGCGCGCACCACCAGCCGGCCGGTCTCGCCCAGCATGGCCTGTCCGTCGGCGATGGCCTGGATGACCTGCTTGTGTTCGAGCGGCTTGCCGGAGCGGAACCGCACGCTGCGCAAAAGCTGCGGCACTTTTACGAAGCGCGAGCAGATGTCCGAGACCGGAACGCCCTTCTGCTTGAGCACCGCCAGCAATTGCAGCGCCGCCACCAGCCCGTCGCCGGTGGTGGTGAAATCAGAGAGGATGATGTGGCCCGATTGCTCGCCGCCGACATTGAAGCCCTTGGCGCGCATGGCCTCGAGCACATAGCGGTCGCCGACCTGGGTGCGCTCCAGCGTCAGGCCCAGGCCCATGAGGTGCCGTTCGAGGCCGAGATTGGACATGACGGTGGCGACGATGCCGCCCCCCAGCAGCATCTGGCGCTCCAGCCAGCTTTCGGCGATCACCGCCATGAGCTGGTCGCCATCGACCACATTGCCCTTCTCGTCGATGATGATGACGCGGTCGGCGTCGCCGTCGAGCGCGATGCCGATATCGGCGCGCACTTCCTTGACCTTGGCGGCGACGGCTTCGGGCGCGGTGGAGCCCACCTTGTAGTTGATGTTGAAGCCGTTCGGCTCGACGCCGATGGCGAAGACCTCGGCGCCCAGTTCCCACAAGGCGATGGGGGCCACCTTGTAGGCGGCGCCATTGGCGCAGTCGAGCACGACGCGCAGGCCGGTCAGGTCGATGTTCCGGGGTAGGGTGCGCTTGGCATATTCGATATAGCGGGTGCGCGCCTCCTCGTCCCGATGGGCGCGGCCGATGTCGCGGCCCCGGGCCAGATAGGCGGTCATGTCGGCGTCGATCAGCCGCTCGATCTCCAGCTCGATCTCGTCGGAAAGCTTGTAGCCGTCGGGACGGAAGAGCTTGATGCCGTTGTCGTCGTAGGGATTGTGCGAGGCCGAGATCATCACCCCCAGATCGGCGCGCAGCGAGCGCGTCAGCATGGCCACCGCGGGGGTGGGCATGGGACCGAGCAGGTAGACGTCCATGCCCACGGCGGTGAAGCCCGCGGTCAGGGCCTGCTCGATCATGTAGCCCGAGCGCCGCGTGTCCTTGCCGATCACCACGCGGTTGCGATGGTCGCCGCGCACGAATTTGGTCCCCGCCGCCATGCCGACCCGCAGCGCGAGATCGGGGGTCAGCTTGTCGCCATTGGCCAGGCCGCGGATGCCGTCGGTGCCGAAATATTTGCGGGCCATGTCTCGTCCCCCCGATTCACCGGTTGGTTGCAAGGATATCACTTTACCAGCGCAATAGCGGAGTGCCGTCGAAGACGAAAGGGCCACCTTGCGGTGACCCTTAATTTTGATCGCCCTGATCCGCCGGGACCTTTCGGCGCTCAGCTCTCGGGCTGCGGTTC
Source organism: Devosia honganensis (assembly GCF_042648785.1). Lineage (NCBI taxonomy): Bacteria > Pseudomonadati > Pseudomonadota > Alphaproteobacteria > Hyphomicrobiales > Devosiaceae > Devosia > Devosia honganensis. Next base: position 671,884 of record NZ_JBHRYD010000001.1, on the reverse strand, counting down.
CATGCCGGGCTCGGGCGGCGCGTCGGGGCGCTTCCGGCTCGGCCGGCCCGCCGCCGGCACGCCGGAGGCCTTGGGCGCCGCCGGGCCGCTATCGTCGGGACGCACCGGCTGCTTGCCGTCCATCAGGGCGCGCAATTCGTCGCCGGTCAGGGTTTCATATTCGAGCAGCGCCTGGGCGACGGCTTCCCACTGATCCTGATAGGTGGTCAGGACATGGCGGGCCGAGGCCTCGCCTTCCTCGATCAGCTTGCGCACTTCCTCGTCGATCAGCTTGGCGGTTTCGTCCGACATGTGCTGGGACTGGGTGACCGAGTGGCCCAGGAACACTTCCTGGTCGTTGGACTTGTAGCGCACGCGCCCCAGCCGCTCGCTCATGCCCCATTCCATCACCATGGAGCGGGCGAGATTGGTCGCCATCTGGATATCGCCCGAGGCGCCGCTGGTCACCTTTTCGGGGCCGAACTTGATGATCTCGGCCTCGCGCCCGCCGAACAGCATGGTCAGGCGCGCCAGCGCCTTTTCGCGGCTGAAGGAATAGGAATCGTTCTCGGGCAGGGTCATCACCATGCCCAGGGCGCGGCCGCGCGGGATGATGGTGGCCTTGTGGATCGGATCGATGCCGGCGACCTTGAGGGCGATGATGGCGTGGCCGGCCTCGTGATAGGCGGTCAGCTTCTTCTCGTCGTCGGTCATGGCCATGGTGCGGCGCTCGGCGCCCATCATGATCTTGTCCTTGGCATCCTCGAATTCCTGATGGGTGACGAAGCGCTTGTTGCGCCGTGCCGCCATCAGGGCGGCCTCGTTGACGAGGTTCATCAGGTCCGCGCCGGAAAAGCCGGGCGTGCCGCGGGCCAGGACCTTCAGGTCCACGTCCGGCGCCAGCGGCACCTTGCGGACGTGCACTTTCAGGACCTTTTCGCGCCCGGCGACGTCCGGATTGGGCACCACGACCTGGCGGTCGAAGCGGCCGGGACGCAGCAGGGCCGGGTCGAGCACGTCGGGGCGGTTGGTGGCGGCGATGAGGATGATGCCCTCATTGGCCTCGAACCCGTCCATCTCCACCAGCAACTGGTTCAGCGTCTGCTCGCGCTCGTCATTGCCGCCGCCGAGGCCGGCGCCGCGCTGGCGGCCGACCGCGTCGATCTCGTCGATGAAGATGATGCAGGGCGCGTTCTTCTTGGCCTGCTCGAACATGTCGCGGACGCGGCTGGCGCCGACGCCGACGAACATTTCCACGAAATCCGAGCCGGAAATGGTGAAGAAGGGCACATTGGCCTCGCCGGCGACCGAGCGCGCCAGGAGGGTCTTGCCGGTGCCGGGCGGACCCACCAGCAGCACGCCGCGCGGAATGCGGCCGCCCAGGCGCTGGAATTTTCCGGGATCGCGCAGGAATTCGACGATCTCCTCGAGGTCCTGCTTGGCCTCGTCGACGCCGGCGACGTCCTCGAAGGTCACCTTGCCCTGGGTTTCGGTGAGCAGCTTGGCGCGCGACTTGCCAAAGCCCATGGCGCCGCCGCGCCCGCCGCCCTGCATCTGGCGGATGAAGAAGAACCACACGCCGATGATGACGATGAAGGGCAGCCAGCTCGAGAGCAGGATGGACCAGAACGGGCTCGATTCCTGGGCGCGGGCGGTGATGCTCACATCGTGGTCTTCGAGCCGGGTGATGACGTCGGCGCCGGCGGGCAGCACGGTTTCGAACCGGCTGCCGTCGCTGAGCAGGCCCGAGACGACATTGTCGGTGATGGTGACGCTGGAAACCCGGCCTGACTGGATGTCGGTGACGAACTGGCTGTAGCTCTTCTCGGCGATGGAGATGGAGCGCGTCGACGACTGGAAGACCTGGAACAGGCCCATCAGCATGAAGAGAATGACCAGCCAGATGGCGAAGTTGCGGAAGTTTCCGTTCATCAAATCCTGTCCCGGAGGGGCCGGCACGCGCGCGGCGTCGGCAATTGGCCGAATGTAAGGCCGGCAATGGGGCGTTACAAGGGCAAGACCTGTGCTGTTCCGCGCGGCCCGTCCAGTCATATTGTCGCGATGGGGTTAATGGGCGGTCACGACAAAGCGGGGCGGCGAATAAAAATGCCCCCGGCCGCAGGGCCTGGGGGCATTGGGGTCATAGAAGGCAGGGCTTATTCGGCGCCCGCCGCCTCGCGGACGGCTTCCTGGACCTTTTCGAAGGCGCGGACCTCGATCTGGCGAATGCGCTCGCGGCTGACCGCGTATTGCTGGGCCAGTTCCTCCAGCGTCAGCGGATTGTCCTTGAGGCGCCGTGCCTGGAAGATGGCGCGCTCGCGCTCGTTGAGCACGTCCATGGCGCGGTTGAGCATCTGCATGCGCTCGTTGAATTCCTCGTTTTCGCCCAGCACGGTCTCGGCGTCGGGCGTGTCGTCCACCAGCCAGTCCTGCCATTCGGAGGCGCCCTCGTCGGCGCGCATGGGCGCGTTGAGGGAAGCGTCGCCCGAAAGCCGCGAATTCATCTGCACGACGTCGTCTTCGGAGACGTTGAGGGTCGTGGCGATCTGCTTGATCTGGTCGGGATGCAGCGAGCCGTCGTCGAGCGCGGCGATCTGTCCCTTCACCTTTCTGAGGTTGAAGAACAGGCGCTTCTGCGCGGCGGTGGTGCCGATCTTGACCAGGCTCCAGGAGCGCAGCACATATTCCTGGATGGCGGCGCGGATCCACCACATGGCGTAGGTGGCGAGGCGAAAGCCCTTTTCGGGCTCGAAGCGCTTGACCGCGTGCATCAGGCCGACATTGCCCTCGGAGATGACTTCCGAAATGGGCAGGCCATAGCCGCGATAGCCCATGGCGATCTTGGCCACGAGCCGCAGATGGCTGGTGATGAGTCTGTGGGCCGCGCCAGGATCGTCATGTTCCTTATAGCGCTTGGCCAGCATGTATTCCTCGTTGGCCTCCAGCATCGGAAACTTGCGGATTTCCTGCAGATAGCGGCTGAGACCCCCTTCGGACGAGAGAACCGGCAAATTGGATTGGGCCATTTTACGCACCCCCTTTTCTTGTCCCCCGCTTCGCGGGCGGAAGGCCCGCCTTCGCCCGTAACGGCGCAAAGACGGATGTGAGTTCAATATAGGTTGCAGTTTGGCGATTTTAAGGGGCCGAAGCCCGGCAAAGCATTACAATTCGGACAGAAACCGGCCCGTTCGCCATCATTCATCGTCATAATACGATAAAAGGCGGAAAAGTTCAAACACGTTGGCGTGAGACCTCAGCGGGGCCGGGCGCGGTCGTATTCCTCGAGGATATCCTGCAGCGCCTCGAGATCGGCGGGCAGGGGGGTTTCGAAAAACATTTCCTCCCCCGTTTCGGGATGCTCAAAGCCCAATTCGGACGCATGCAGCGCCTGCCGCCCCAGGGCCAGCACCCTTTCGGCGACGGTTTCGGGGAGCTTGTTGATCTTGGTGGCGTAGCCGGAGGCATAGAGCGCGTCGGCGACGAGAGGGTGGCCGATATGGACCATGTGGACGCGGATCTGGTGGGTGCGGCCGGTTTCCAGCCGGCATTGCACCCGGGTGATGTCCCAGCCGTCGCCGCCATAGCGGGCCTCGACCGCGTAATGGGTGATCGCCTCGCGGCCCTGGCGCAGCACCGCCTGCTTGAGGCGATTGCCCGGGTCGCGTCCCAGCGGCGCCTCGATCGTGCCGGCGGCCGATTGCACGGCGCCCCAGGCGAAGGCGGTATAGGCCCGGTGCAGGGGGCCGGTGCGGCCATGATCGGCGAACTGCGCGGCCAGGCGCCGGTGCGCCGTCTCGGTCTTGGCCACCACCATGACGCCGGAGGTGTCCTTATCGAGCCGGTGGACGATGCCTGGGCGCTTCACCCCGCCAATGCCCTTGAGGCTGTCGCCGCAGTGAAAGAGCAGCGCATTGACCAGCGTGCCCGAGGGCGAGCCGGGGGCGGGGTGCACCACCATGCCGGCCGGCTTGTCGAGGACGATCAGTTGCTCGTCCTCGTAAAGGATGGCGAGCGGGATGTCCTCGGGCTGCGGATCGGCCTCTTCGGGAGGCGGGGCGACAAGCACGATTGTCTCGCCGGCCTTCAGCCGGTATTTGGGTTCGTTCACGGGCCGGCCGTCAATGGTGACGGCTCCGGCCAGGATCAGATCCTTGATGCGGTTGCGGCTGAGGGCATCGTGCGCCCGGGCCAGAGCGGCGTCGAGGCGGCTGCCCACGCTGTCGCCATCGACCGCAACCCTGACGGGCTCGCCCTCGAACTCGAAATCGGTGTCATCCGCCATGAACAATCCTGAACCCGACCAGCCGGAAATCCCCGATGCCGAATTGTCGCCGGAAGCACGGGACGTGCTGGCGAGAGCGCGCCGGTCCTTCGGTATTTCCATCGGCATCCTGCTGCTGGGCTTTATGGCGATTGGCTTTGCGCTTGTCTATCGGGCGATGCGGGATGCCCCTCCGCCGGACCTCGCCGCCGCGGTGAGCGTCCCGGCCGGTGCCGAAGTGGTCTCCGCCCTGACGCTCGACGGCGCGGTTCAGGTCACCTATCGCGCCGGGGGCGCCGTCCTGCTCGACGTCTTCGATGCCGGCAGCGGCGCGTTGATCCGCAGCGTACAGATCGGGGCGGAATAGCGCGGGACCGGACGCTTACCGTTCCTGGATTTCCCGCAGCGCCGCCAGCCGGTCCGAGACCGAGCCGCGATGGGCGGTGGCGGGGCTGGGCAGCATGTCCTCGCCTTCCCCGTCATCGGCGAAACGCTGCACCCGGTCGAACAGGCTCTCCTCGGGCAGCGCCGCGATGGGGGCGTCGTCGTGCACGGCATAGACCAGCCGGCTGACCCCGGCGGCGATGTCGTTGAGCTTTTCGCGCAATTCGGCCTCTTCGAAGCGCTCGCTTTCCCAGTTGGCCAGGATCGTGGCCTCGACCTCGCCCACCTTGGTGCGCAGCGTTTCGAGCTCTTCCTCCATGGAGAGCTTGTCGGCCAGCAATTGCACGGGGCGGCTCCCGCTCTGCTCCCCGATATTCTCGGTTTCGGCCAGAAGGGCGTTGAGCGAGTCCTCGGCGCTGGCGATGCGCGCCTCGGCCGTCACCAGATCCTCGGGTTCGGCCTGCCGGCGCGGGTCGGTGCCGGACGGCGGCGGCACCTCGATTTCGCCGCGAAGGGTTTCCAGGTCCCGCTCGCGCATCCGCAGGCGCTGGGCGAGATCGGCGCCCTCCTTTTCCAACTCGAGGACACGGGCCCGCAGCGCCGCCTCGCGGCTTTCCAGTTCCTGCACCACCTGCTGGTGGCTTTCCCGCTCGACCCTCAATGCGCCCAGGTCCACGCGCTGCTGGTTGGCGTCGCTCGACTGTTCGGCGAGGCGCCGGCGCAGCGTCTCGATGGTCATCTCCAGCCGCCGGGTGGACAGGGCGAACTCGGCGCGCAACTGGTCCTTGTCGGCGCGGAACTCGGCCATGGTGATGGGGGTGGCCGCCTCGATGCGGCGCTTGGTCAGGCGTACGGCGCGCTTCCACACCGCCGGCAGGATGACCAGCGCCACCAGCCCCGCCACCAGCAGGCCCAGCGCGAAATACATGGTGTTCTCGATCAGCATCGAGCGTGTCTCCGGCGCGGCCGGACGCCATCCGGGCAGAGGGCGTCAGGCGTTATCTGGCAGCAAAGCGGCGCGGGCGCCATCCTCGCGGCCCCTTAACCCTAACGGCTTTGCCGGTGCCCGTCACGACAAAGCCGGCGCTGCGGGCCCCGGCTCTGGTCGAATTGATCGGTGCGGCCGGGTCAGAACGGGTTCCAGGTGGGCTGGTTGGTGAAGTGCAGATAGCCCACATTGATGCCCAGCCGGGCCCCGACGCCCGAGCGGATGGGCACGACGACCACGTTTCCACGCTTCACCACGGTCATGCCGACGCCGCCGATGACATAGGCCGAGCCGTCGACGCCCGGATAGCGGCCCAGAATGTCCTGGATCGTGGACAGGTTGTAGACCAGCATCATCACCTTGGAGCCGTCCCCGCCGATGTCGAAGCCGATGCTGGGGCCCTGCCAATAGACCGAATACTGGCCGGCATTGCGCGTATAGAGCGTGCCCTCGCCATATTTGGCGCCGATGAAGATGGCCCCGCCCGCTTCCTCGCCCAGCACATAGCCGTTGGGCAGGCCGAACTGGCTTACCGCCCGCTCGACCACCGAGGCCAGGCCCTGGGCGGCGGAGCCGAAGAATTCCTGGCCGCTCTCGATCAGTTCCTCGCCCGAAAAAGTGTCGCTCAGCGACCCCTGCGCCAGGGCCGGTCCGGCGGGCAGGGCGAAGGCCACCAGCAGGGCGGCGAGCTGAACGAGGCGCGTGAACATGGCGGGTCTCCCGTTGCGGATGGCGGGCGGTTACGAAGGCCTTAAGGTCTCCGGCGCTAGACTGGGGCGCGATGAATGCCGATCCTTTGGGCCGATCATGACGCAAACCTGTAAACAAATCTTAACCATGATCGCCCTTGTTCTGCCGCTTTTTTGGCCCTTTCCGGCCATGGTCGGGCAAAGCGCGGCCCAGTCGCTGGCCGGTTACGTGCAGACCGATCCGCTGACTGGGCTGGCCATGGGCGGCATGGACCCGGTCTCCTATTTCACCGAGGCGGCGCCCTTGCCGGGCAGGGCCGAGTTCGAATTCGCCTGGATGGGCGCGCCCTGGCTGTTCGCCAATGCTGCCAATCTCGAAGTCTTCCGGCGCCATCCGGAAATCTATGCGCCCCAATATGGCGGGCACGGCGCCATGAGCATGGCGCGGGGCTTCGTTTCCGATGCCGATCCGCTGATCTATGCGGTCTTCAAGCGGCGGCTCTACCTGTTTTATTCCGCCTCCAACCGCGAAGCCTTCCTCCTGGCGCCCGACGCGGCGGCGATCCGGGGCGCCGAACAGTGGCAGCTTCTGTCCAAAACGCTCTCGATGCGGTAGCAGATGCGCCTTGCGGGCTTTATCGTCCCATTACTGATTCTCATCTGTTTCCCGTCCATCGATGCCGCAAGGAGGACATGACATGGCCGACATCATCGAGCTCAAGGCGACGGACCTCGCCGCCATGCTGTGCTCCCGGGTCTGCCATGACCTGATCAATCCCATCGGCGCGATCGGCAACGGGCTCGAAGTGCTCACCGATCCGACGCAGTCGGAGATGGCCGAGGGCGCGCGCGACCTCATCGCCAGCGCCGCCAAGCAGAGCCGGGCCAAGCTCGAGTTCGCGCGGCTGGCCTATGGCGCCTCCTCGACCTCCGGCACCGATATCGACACGCGCGAATGCGAGCGGGTGGCGCGGGTGTTGTTCGAGATCGAAAAGGCGGATCTGGAATGGAACGTGCCGCTAATCCTCCTGCCCAAGCACAAGGCCAAGCTGTTCATGAACATGCTGCTGATCGCCGCAGGCTCGGTGCCCCGGGGCGGCGTGGTCACCGCCTCGATCTCGGGTGCGGCCGGGGAGGAGAAGTTCGAGTTCACCTCGCGGAGCGATCCCGAGAAGCGGCAGAAGACGCTGGTTCCTTCCGGTTCGGCGGGGCTGCTTTCGGGCGAGCCGGAGGAGGGCTTCGTCGATGCCCGGGGCATCCAGCCCTTCTATACCGGGCTTTTGGCGCGCATGACCGACATGGAGCTGTCCATCGGGCTGGAGAACGACGTCTTCTTCTTCAACGCCGTGCCCGCGGCGCGGATGCAGGCCGCCGAATAGGCGGCTCCGGCGCTAACCATTCGCCAACCACTTTTCTGCATAGTCGGGCCATGTCGGAAAATCCGGGGCCCCGAGCCATGCGAAGCTGCCTGATCGTCGATGATTCCAGCGTGGTGCGCAAAGTGGCGCGCCGGATTCTGGAAGATCTCGACTATGTCGTGGAGGAAGCCGAGGACGGCCAGGAGGCCATCGACAAGTGCCGGCAGCAGATGCCGGACGCGATCCTGCTCGACTGGAGCATGCCGATCATGAGCGGGCTGGAATTCCTCAAGCTGCTGCGCGCCTATGTGGGCGGAGAAAAGCCGCATGTCATTTATTGCACGGTCGAAAACGACATCGGCGCCATTGCCCTGGCGCTCAAGGCCGGCGCCGACGACTATATGATGAAGCCTTTCGACCGCAAGATCCTCAAGGCCAAGTTCGACCGCGTCAAGATCGCCGCCTGAGGCGCGCGGTGACCAGCGCCCCCCTTGGGGGCGTCATTTCGGCTCTTGGCTCAATTTAGTCCCCATACCCGGCTTCCTTCGGGCTTGACCCAAGGGTCACCTGTCCACCCCGGGTTTCGGGGCTCCGAGCGCCGCACGGCGTTGGTGCGGGCAACAACGGTCAATCCAGGAGCGTCCGAAGTGAACATACCCCACAAGGGGAGGGGGCGCCGGCTCATGAGTGCCCGCCCCGTACAATTGATTGAAACCTCTGGGGTTTCTTAACCGCTTGTAAGTTTCCCCTTAGGGGTATCTTAAGGCGGCTCCTCTACTCTCATGCTTATATGGTCAGGTTTGAGTAGAGAGTAAAATGACCGTACAGATGCGTCCTCGCGTGAAGTACGTAATCGGCCCGGATGGCAGTCCCCTAACGATAGCGGACCTGCCCCCGGCCAATACGAGACGGTGGGTGATCCGCCGCAAGGCTGAGGTCGTCGCCGCCGTGCGCGGCGGCCTGCTCAGCCTCGAAGAAGCCTGCGAGCGCTACGCGCTCAGCGTCGATGAATTCCTCAACTGGCAGGCCGCCATCGACAAGCACGGCCTGGCCGGTCTGCGGACCACCTGGATTCAGCACTACCGCGAGGGCTGAGCCCGCCAGAGCGGCAGACCAGAGATTTCGACCCGCCGGCCGGTCCGGCGGGTTTTTCGCGTTCGCATCGGCCCCAAAGGTTACCTCCCGTTAACGCCTGCCGGCAGATTTTGCCGCAATTTGCAAAGTGCGACGCGAGGTTAAGAGATTGTTTACCATCCGCTAGGTAATTTTTGCCCATCGGTCTTGGGGGCACCAGCGACCGCATGAGTCTGATGACCAGAGTGGTGGCGTGGAAAGTCTGACCAATCTCATTGACCGGATCGGGATGCCGCGCATCGCCGCCATGGCGATCGTTGCCGTGCTGATGCTGGGTTTCTTCGGCTTCCTCATCATGCGGGCGCAGACGCCCAGCATGGCGCCGCTCTATTCGGGGCTCAGCCTCGAGGATTCCTCGGCCATCATCACCGAATTGCAGACCCTCAACCTGCCCTATGAACTGCGCGGCGAGGGCGACACCATCCTGATCCCGCGCGACCAGATCACCACGATGCGCATGACGCTGGCCGGCGAGGGCCTGCCCACGCGCGGCCAGGTGGGCTACGAGATCTTCGACCAGCAATCGACGCTGGGCGCCACCAGCTTCGTGCAGAACATCAACAATGTGCGGGCCCTCGAGGGGGAACTGGCCCGCACCATCGCCTCGCTGACCCGGATCAAGGGCGCCCGGGTGCATCTGGTGCTGCCCGAGCGCGAACTGTTCCGCCGCGAGCGCAAGGACCCTTCCGCCTCCATCGTGCTGTCGGTGCGCGGCGAGCTCTCCAATGGCGAGATCCGCGCCATCCAACATCTGGTCGCCTCGGCCATAGAGGGCCTCACTCCCGGCCGGGTCTCGGTGGTCGACGATCGCGGCAACCTGCTTGCCTCGGGCACCGGCGAGGACCGCGACGGCATGATGACGGCGCTGAACGACGAGCGCACGCTGGGCTTCGAGAACCGGCTGCGCACCCGCGTCGAGGACATGCTGGCCAATGTGGTGGGCGCCGGACGCGCCCGCGTCGAGGTCGCCGCCGAGCTCGACTTCAACCGTTCCACCCTCACCCAGGAACATTTCGACCCCGAGGGGCAGGTGGTGCGCTCGACCCAGACGCGCGAGAGCGAAAACCTGTCCAATGGCGCCACCGGCCAGGTAACCGTGGCCAACGAACTGCCCGGCGCCAGCCAGAACAATGGCGCGGCGGGACTGGCCGAGCAGGGCAATTCCACCGAAGAAATCATCAATTACGAGATTTCCCGCACCACCAAGACCGACGTGACCGAGGCCGGGGCGATCAAGCGGCTCTCCGTGGCCGTGGTGGTCGACGGCGTTTATGCGGACGACGGCGCCGGCAACATGACCTATACGCCGCGCAGCGCCGAGGAGGTGGCCCAGATCCAGACCCTGGTGCGCTCCGCCGTGGGCTATTCGGCCGAGCGCGGCGATACCGTGGACGTGGTGAACATGCAGTTCGCCGAGCGGCCCGACCTCGTCGCCCCGGGCACCGACGCCAATGCCGGCCTGCTCGACTTCACCCGTGACGACCTGATGAACGGCGCGGAGATGGCGGTGACGCTGCTGATCGCGCTGGCGCTGGTGTTCTTCGTCATGCGGCCCCTGCTCAAGAAGGCGCTGACGCCTGAAAGCGAGCCCCTGGCCCTGCCCGAGGCGGCCGAGCTGGGCCAGCACGGCGTGCTGATCGCCGACGGACAGGTGATGGAGGAAGAGAGCCCGGGCCCGCGCGACAAGACGCCCGCCTGGGTGGCCAATGCCAAATCCATGGGTGAAACCCAGCTCCAGACGCTCAAGACCGTGGGCACGCTGGTCGAGGAAAATCCGAAGCAGGCCGCGCTGATCGTGCGCGACTGGCTCGGCAGCGCGGCGTGACGGCGATGGCACTGGTCTCCCAATCCACCGGCGAAAATCCCGTCCCCGCCACCACCGGCTCGCCCGTTCCGGCCGGCACGCAATTGCAGGTGGGCGGCGAGCAGCGACAGTTGCGCAATGACGAGAAGGCGGCCGCGCTGCTGCTGGCGCTCGGCCCCGATTACGGCAAGCCCATCTTCGACGAGTTGGACGAGCTGGAAATCCGCCAATTGTCCCGGGCCATGTCCCGGCTCGGCCCCATCACCCAGGAAATGCTCGACGACCTGATGATCGAGTTCGTCACCACCGTTTCCTCCAACGGATCGCTCTCGGGCAATACCGATTCCACCGAGCGCCTGCTGCTCTCCTTCCTGCCCCAGGAACGGGTCGACGCCATCATGGAGGAAATCCGCGGGCCGGCCGGCCGCAATATGTGGGAGAAGCTCTCCAACGTGCAGGCGGACGTGCTGGCTGCCTATCTCAAGAACGAATATCCCCAGACCATCGCCGTGGTCCTGTCCAAGATCGCCACCGAGCACGCCTCCAAGGTGCTGGCCGTGCTGCCCGAGGAACTGGCCATGGACGTGGTGCAGCGCATGCTCGGGCTCGACCCGGTGCAGAAGGAAATCCTCGAAAAGATCGAGATGACCCTCAGGACCGAATTCATGTCGACGCTCAATCACACCAAGCGCCGCGACAGCCACGAGCAGATGGCTGAAATCTTCAACGCCTTCGACCGCCAGACCGAGGCGCGCTTCATCACCAGCCTCGAGGAGATCAACCGCGACGACGCCGAGCGCATCAAGCAGCTCATGTTCACCTTCGAGGACCTGGCCCGGCTCGACATGCCGGCCATCCAGACCCTGCTCAGCCGGCTGGACAAGCGCGACCTGGCGCTGGCCCTCAAGGGCGCCAGCGATGCGGTCAAGGAATTCTTCTTCCAGAACATGTCGAGCCGCGCCGCCAAATTGCTCCAGGACGACATGACCGACATGGGGCCGGTGCGCCTCAAGGACGTGGACGAGGCCCAGACCCGCATGGTCGCCACCGCCAAGGACCTGGCGGCCAAGGGCGAGATCGTCATCCTCAAGACCAAGTCCGACGACCAGATGATCGCGTGACGCCATGGCCAGCCCCGCCCGCTACACCTTCGACCTGAACCTGGAGCCGCGCTCCCCCCGTTCGGTGGCGCCGCCCCCGGCCCCCGTCCCCGCCATTCCCGAGGACGTCGTGGCCCAGCTCATCGCCAACGCCCGCGAGGAAGCCTATGCGGAGGGCCTCTCGGCGGGCGAAAAGAACGCCACTGCCATGGCGGCGCAGACCATCGCCGCCGCCGCCGCCACCCTCGCCACCCAATCGGCGGAGATGGCGCGGGCGGTGGACGAGGCGCGCCTGGCGTTCCAGGGCGAAGCGGTGGACCTGGCCGTCTCGGTGGGCCGCAAGCTGGCGCTGCACCTCATCGCGCGCTTTCCTTTGGCCGAGCTCGAGGCGCTGGTGGCCGAATGTCTTTCCGGGCTGGACGGTGCGCCGCATCTGGTGATCCGCTGCCATCCCGACCTCGCCGATGCCGTGCGCGACACGGCGACCGCCCAGATGGCCTCGTCGGGCTTTGCCGGCCGGCTGGTGGTGATGGGCGACCCCGATATCCGCATCGGCGACGGGCGGCTGGAATGGGTGGATGGCGGGCTGGTGCGCGACATCGCCGCCACCTCCGGACAAATCGACCGGCAGATCGCCGCTTTTCTCGCGGCCCGCAGCCCTGCCGGACAGCACAAGGAGAACGGTTGATGGCCGATCCCGATAACGACGTCATGGCCGCCGAAGGCCTCAACCTGGACGAAATGGCCGCCGCCGCGCGCGACCCGCGCGGCGAGGCCCATATCGAGCGCAGTGCCGCCGACCTCGAGGCCGTGTTCGACGTGCCGGTGCGGGTGTCGGTGGTGCTGGGCCGCACCAAGATGCCGGTCTCGGCCCTGCTCAAGCTCGATACCGGCACGGTGATCGAGCTCGACCGGCAGGTGGGGGAAGCCGTCGAGATCTTCATCAACGACCGCCTGGTGGCGCGTGGGGAAATCGTGCTGGTGGAGAACCGGCTCGGCGTCACTATGACCGAAATCATCAAGCCGCAATAAGGGAGCCGGAAACATGCGCTTGCTCATCGTGGGAGCTCTCGAGGGCCAGTTGAGCCTGGCCACCCGAATGGCCATGGACGGCGGCGCCAAGGTGGCCCATGCCCCATCGGTCGACATCGCGCTTGCGGCGCTCCGCGCCGGGCGCGGCGCCGACCTGCTGCTGGTCGACGTGATGATGGACATCGCCGGACTGATCGCCGGGCTCGAAGCCGAACGCATCGCCGTGCCCGTGGTCGCCTGCGGGGTGGAGGCCAATGCCGCGGCGGCGGTCAACGCCATCCGCGCCGGCGCCAAGGAATATATCCCCCTGCCTCCCGATGCCGAGCTGATCGCCGCCGTCATCGCCGCCGTGGCCCGCGAGAGCTCGGATTTCCTCTATCGCGACCCGGCCATGGAACGGGTGGTGAAAATGGCCGAGCAGATCGCCGGCTCGGAGGCCTCGATCCTGATCACCGGGGAAAGCGGCACCGGCAAGGAAGTGGTGGCCAAGTTCGTGCATGCCCGCTCGCGGCGCGCCGGCAAGCCGTTCATCTCGGTCAATTGCGCCGCCATTCCCGAGGCGCTGCTGGAAAGCGAGCTGTTCGGGCATGAAAAAGGGGCGTTCACCGGCGCCGTCGCCCGGCGCATCGGCAAGTTCGAGGAAGCCTCGGGCGGCACGCTGCTGCTCGACGAAATCTCGGAAATGGATGTGCGCCTCCAGGCCAAGCTGCTGCGCGCCATCCAGGAGCGGGTGATCGATCGCGTCGGCGGCTCGAGGCCGGTGCCGGTGGATATCCGCATCCTGGCCACCTCCAACCGCAATCTGGGCGACGCGGTGCGCGAGGGCAGTTTCCGCGAGGACCTGCTGTTCCGCCTCAACGTGGTCAATCTCAAGCTCCCCGCCCTGCGCGACCGGCCCGGCGACATCCTCGCCCTGGCCGAGCATTTCGTCGCCAAATACGCCAAGGCCAACGGCATTCCGCCCCGGGCCCTGTCGCCGGAGGCGCGCGACGCACTGGTCAAGGCGCCCTGGCCGGGCAATGTGCGCGAGCTGGAAAACACCCTGCACCGGGCCGTGCTGCTCTCCTCGGGCGACACGATCGGCACCGAGGCCATCGTGCTGCCCGACGGCATGGGGCTGGCCGAAGCGGCCCGCGCCGCCTCGCCCGCCGTCATGGCCGCCCAGACCGCCGAGGCGATGAGCCGGGCGCTGGTGGGCCGGACCGTCGCCGATGTCGAGCGCGACCTCATTCTCGATACGCTCGACCACACGCTGGGCAATCGCACCCATGCCGCCAATATACTGGGCATCTCCATCCGCACCCTCAGGAACAAGCTCAACCAATATGCCGAAGAGGGCGTGGCGGTGCCTGAGCCGGGCGAGAAGCGGGGGGCGGCGTGAAGCAAGTGTCGGCGGGCGCCCACCTCTCCCTATGGGGGAGAGGTCGACGCGAAGCGGCGGGTGAGGGGGCCTCCACCGGGCTCGCGAAAATGCCCCCTCATCCGCCCTTCGGGCACCTTCTCCCACAAGGGGAGATGGAAGCGCCGTGGAAGCTCGCATGACCGACATCCCCTCCAGCCCCCGGACCGGCTTCGCCCTGCCCTCGGTGACGCGGATCATCGACACGCTGCGCTCGGGCGATATCGCGCTGGCCGCCGGGGTGATGGGGATGATCGTCATCCTCATCGTGCCCATGCCGGCGCTGCTGGTGGACATGCTGCTGGCCATCTCCATCGTCTTTTCGGTCATGATCCTGATGACCGCCCTGTTCATCCAGCGGCCGCTGGAATTTTCCGCCTTTCCCACCGTGCTGCTGATCGCCACCATGCTGCGGCTGGGGCTCAACCTGGCCACCACGAGGCTGATCCTGTCGGACGGCCACAACGGCACCGCCGCAGCCGGCCATGTGATCGAGGCCTTCGGCAATTTCGTCACCCGCGGCAATTTCGTCATCGGCGCGGTGATCTTCATCATCCTGGTGATCGTCAACTTCATCGTCATCACCAAGGGTTCGGGCCGCATCGCGGAAGTGGCGGCCCGCTTCAGCCTCGACGCCATGCCCGGCAAGCAGATGGCCATCGACGCCGATCTGTCGGCGGGCCTCATCGACGAGGACACCGCCAAGAAGCGGCGCGCCGACCTCGAAGGCGAAAGCGCCTTTTTCGGCAATATGGACGGCGCCTCCAAATTCGTGCGCGGCGACGCCATTGCCGGGCTGATCATCACCTTCATCAATATCGCCGCCGGCATGCTGATCGGCATATTGCAGGAGGGGCTGAGCGTCCCGGAGGCCGGGGGCGTCTATACGCTGCTGACCATAGGCGACGGCCTGACCGGCCAGATTCCGGCGCTGATCGTTTCCACCGCCGCCGGCATATTGGTGTCCAAGTCCGGCGTCACCGGCGCCGCCGACAAGGCGCTTTCGAGCCAGTTCGCCGGCTATCCGCGCGCCCTGGGCATGTCCTCGGCCGTCATGGCCGCCCTCGCCCTGCTGCCCGGCATGCCGATCCTTCCCTTCCTCGCCCTGTCCGGCGGCGTCGGCTATGCCGCGTTCCGCGCCGCCAAGGCCAAGGCCGCGCGGGAGCACACGGAGGCCGCCGAGGCGATGGCCAAGGCCGCCGCCGGGCCGATGGGCGCCGCGGGCGCCAATGCCTCGCCCGCCGAGCCGCCCATTACCGATTCGCTCAGGATCGACGACCTCAAGCTCGAACTGGGCTATGGCCTGCTCAGCCTCGTCAAGGAGGACGAGACCGGCACCGATCGGCTGACCGAGCAGATCAAGGCGCTGCGCCGGCAATTGGCGCTGGAGCTCGGCTTCGTCATGCCCCCGGTGCGCATCCTCGACAACATGCAATTGGAGCCCAACGACTACAAGGTGCGCATCAAGGAGGTGGAGGCCGGCGCCGGACAGATCTTCGCCAGCCAGCTCATGGTCATGGATCCCTATGGCAATCCCATCGACCTGCCGGGCCATCACACCACCGAGCCCACCTTCGGCCTGCCCGCCACATGGATCGAGCCGGCCCTGCGCGACGAGGCCGAATTGCGCGGCCTCTCGATCATCGATCCCTCGACGGTGATCTCCACCCATCTGACCGAAATCCTCAAGGCCAATGTCGCCGACCTGCTCAGCTACGCCAATGTGCAGTCGCTGCTTTCCGGCCTGCCCAAGGACCAGCAGAAGCTGGTGGAGGACATTGTGCCCGGCCAGATCACCGTGTCGGGCCTGCAGCGGGTCCTGCAGGCGCTGCTGACCGAGCGCATCTCCATTCGCGACCTGTCGGGCATTCTCGAGGCGGTGGCCGAAGTCGCCGGTTCCGGCCGCTCCGTGCCTACCATCACCGAACATGTCCGCAGCCGCCTGTCGCGCCAGATCTGCGCCGCCAATCTGGGCCCGGACGGCAATCTGCCGCTGCTGACCTTGTCGCCGCAATGGGAGCGGGATTTTGCCGAGGCCATGTCCGGGGATGGCGAGAACCGACATCTGGCCATGGCGCCCAGCAAGCTGCAGCAGTTCATCGGGGCGGTGCAGTCCGCCTATGAACGCGCCGCCCAGCAGGGAGAGCTGCCGGTGCTGATCACCTCGCCCGCCATCCGCCCCCATGTCCGTTCCATCATCGAGCGCTTCCGCCCGCAAACGGTGGTCATGAGCCAGAACGAGGTGCACCCGCGCATCCGCCTCAAGACGGTGGGCAGCGTTTAGAGGTTTTCATTGTCAGAGAGTGCGGACGGCGTCGTAAAATCGCAGTTCCGCGGCGTCGGGCGCCTCGAAAGCCGCGATCCAGCCGGCGAGGTCGGCGCGGGTGATCGGGGGGTCCTCGCGGCCGCGCGCCGCGAGGCGCTCCAGCAGGACCTCGAGCGGCGCGGTCAGCCAGTGGAGTTCGGCCCGCGCGCCCAGCGCCTTCGCCTCGGCGGCGAGCGCCAGGCGCTCGGCACGGCCCCAGCTTCCCCATTCGACGATGACGTCCACTCCGGCAGCGAGATAACGGCGGGACAAGGTCCATTGCAGCGCCTCGATCGCGGCGCGGCGTTTTTCGTCCCAGAGGTCCAGATCGAGGGCGGCCAGCCAGCCATCGGGCTCCATCCGCACCGCGCCGGTCTCCGCCTCCAGCGCCAGGGCTTGGGTGGTCTTGCCCGCTCCGGGCAGGCCGCTGACGATGAACAGCGTGGCGCGCCGCAAGAACTCTCCCTCCCCGACCGGCCGACCGGGGCAAAATGCCTTATTCCTGGCCCGGCGGCCAGTGGTTCAGGAAAGACGTCCGGGCACTACCGGCGGGGCTTCGGGCTCGGCGGCCCGGGCGGAGCCGTCGCCCGCTCCCTTGCCGGCAAGCTCGCGCTCGGCGGCGTACCAGAACTCCTCTTCCCTGCCCTCCGGCTGACCGGCGCGATCCCATAGCTGATAAGCGCGGTCACGAATTTTGTCCTGCTCAAGATCGTGCATGGCTTCCTCCTGTCGATGCATCCGGACAACGCCGGGCGCCACCGCACGGTTGCCCCGCAAATCGGAAAGCCGCCCGGCCGGACCTTTCCGGTTCCGGACCTGCGGAAAAAAATGCGGCGGAACGGCCGGCGCAGTCGCTGCGTTGACCCGGCATAACGGGCCGCACGGCGCTTCACCGGCAAGTTTTGCGCCGCACGGCCCTGTTCACAGCAATGATGAACCATTGGAGCTTACAATGATCCGCACGCTTTTTGCTACCACCGCCATCGCCGCGCTGATGTCGGCTTCCGTCGTCGCGCAGGACACCGCTCCTGTCGAAACGCCCGATTCCACCGTGGACCAGCAGGTCGATGAAGGGACCGATGCGACCACCGACACTACCCCCGATGCGGCCGGGGATTCCGCGCAGGATGCCGCGCCGGGTACTACCGGCGAGACGGTGGACACCACGGTGAACGACACCACCACCACGGTCCAGGACACCACGCGGACCGGTTTCGACATGGCCGCCGGCTATGTCGTGGCCGACACCGATAACTTGGCCTCCAACCTCATGGGCTCGCCGGTCTATTCGAGCGGGGCCGACGATGCCGAACAGGTGGGCACGGTCAACGACCTGGTCTTCACCGCCGATGGCGACATCGCCGCCGTGGTGATCGGCGTGGGCGGGTTCCTGGGCATCGGCGAGAAGAACGTCGCCGTCGATTTCACCATGCTGGAATTCACCCTGGCGGCCGATGGCACCGAGCGCTGGGTGCTGCCCACCACCGCCGACGCCCTGACCGCCGCGCCGGACTTCGTCTGGCGGGATGACGAGCCGGCCGAGCCGCTGCCTGCCGACTCCATGGCTCCGGCCGATCCGATGGCCCCGGCCGACCCGATGGCCCCGGCCGCGCCGCAATAAGGGCGCTCCGGCAACGGAAACGCGAAAGGCCCGCTCCGGCGGGCCTTTTCATGGTCGGTGCAACGAAAAGGGCTTATTGGCGGCGGAAGCGCAGACGCGCCACCTCGTCATAACCGGCCTGCTCGACCCTCGCCTGTTCGTCGCGCTCGCGCTGGGTCTCGCGCTGGTCGAGCAATTCCACCTTCTTCAGGTCCTCGAGCGCCTCGGCGAGCGCGTCCTGCGCCGCTTCGAGCTTGCCCTTCATGTCGTTGGCCGAAGCCAGCAGGTTGTCCCGCCGGGTGAGCGCGGCCTTGGCGAAGGTGGAATAGGCGAAGTGCGCGACATCGGAGATACCGGTCTTGGTATGTTCGATTTCGATCTGCTGATCGAGCTCGCCCGCCATGCGCTCGAAATCGGCGATCATCATCTCGATCTGCGCGACCTGGCGGCGCTTCTCGTCCACATGGAACTTCCTGAGCCGGATGAGGCTCTCGCTGCGCGATTTCAAGACCTGTACTCCTTACACATCAAGTCAGTTCCGGACCGTCCGGCAATGCCGGCCGCCCCATCAGTCCCGCGCATCCGCCTCGGCCACGATCCGGGTCAGCATGTCATAGCCCTCTCCGATCGTCGTCGTTTCCTCCCGCTGCTGGCCCAGAAACGCTTCCAGCAGCGGATGGATGGCGATTGCGCGGTCCACGTTCGGATCTGACCCTTTCCGGTAAGCCCCCAGCCGGATCAGTTCCTCCATGTCCGAAAAGATGGACATGAGCTCGCGCGCCCGCGCCAGGGTCGGGCGTACCTGTTCGGGCACGCATCCCGGCATGGTCCGCGATATGGACCGGAGCACATTGACGGCGGGGTAGCGTCCCCGCTCGGCAATGCCGCGCTCCATCACGATGTGCCCATCCAGAATGCCGCGCACGGCATCCGCAATGGGCTCATTGTGATCATCACCTTCCACCAAAACGGTAAACAGTCCGGTAATGGAGCCCGAATTGGGCAGGCCCGGCCCGGCCCGCTCCAGCAATTTGGGCAATTCGGTGAACACGGTGGGGGGATAGCCCTTGGCGGTGGGCGGTTCCCCGATGGCCAGGCCGATCTCGCGCTGGGCCATGGCAAAGCGCGTGAGGCTGTCCATCATGCACAGCACCCGCCGCCCCTGGTCGCGGAAATATTCGGCCAGCGCCATGGATATATAGGCCGCCTGCCGCCGCATCAGCGCCGCCTCGTCCGAGGTCGCCACCACCACCACGGCGCGGGCGAGGCCTTCCTCGCCCAGATATTCCTGGATGAATTCATGCACCTCGCGCCCGCGCTCGCCGATCAGCCCGATGATCGAGACGTCGACATCGGTGTTGCGCGCCAGCATGCTCATGAGAACCGACTTGCCCACGCCCGAGCCGGCGAAGATGCCCATGCGCTGCCCCTCGCACATGGTGGCGAAGGTATTGAGGCACCGCACGCCCAGCTCGACCGGATCGCCCACCCGGGCGCGGTCATGGGCGGCGGGCGGGGACTGGCGCAGCGGATAGGCGAGGGCGCCGCGCGGCAGCGGCCCCTTGCCGTCCATGGGCTGGCCATTGGCGTCGATCACCCGTCCCAGCCAGCCCGGCGAGGGGTTCACCGCCCCGTCATGGCGCCGGAACACCGCCCGGCATCCCAGCCGCACGCCGCCCAGTTCGCCAAAGGGCAGGCAGAGCGCGTGGCCGTCGCGAAAACCGATGATCTCGGCATCGAGCCGCGCCCCGTCGCTGGCCTCGATGGCGACACGCCCGCCCACGCGCAGCTCGCGCACCGGGCCGACGATCTCGATGAGCAGCCCCTGGACGGATTTCACCCGTCCGAAAACCTCCACGTCCTCGATGGCCTCGATGGCCGAGATCAGTGCCTTCATGGTTTCCTTCATGGATCGAATCGACCCGCCGGCTGCGAATCGGAACGTAACCCATCGTTAACGCAAAAGCGCTATTTCCCCTGCTAATGGGCAAAATCCGCCCGGCGCCGGCCTGGCGCGCAAACCCCTCAAAATCCTGCGATTGCATGAGTCCCGTGAATCGTTTGAAGGGCTTTCTTAATGTTATGTATTAAGAAAATTACGGAGCATTTATATATAAATTTCAATGATTTAATATAAATTCACCTTACCGCTCTTTGCGTATTGCGGGTTCGAATTAAACTTTGTTAACTAGTTGCGCTTAGGCTTCGGTCATATCCAGTAGGGTTGGAGCGGGAAGGGCAATCTGGCCTCGCCTCCCGCGGGTTCCAGCAGGAACGAATGACAAGGGGATTATAATGCGGGTACTCCTTATTGAGGACGACAGCGCCACGGCGCAGAGCATCGAATTGATGCTCAAGTCCGAAAGTTTCAACGTCTACACCACCGATCTGGGTGAGGAAGGCGTCGATCTCGGAAAACTGTACGACTACGATATCATCCTTCTGGACCTCAACCTGCCGGACATGAGCGGCTACGAGGTGCTGCGCACGCTGCGCGTCGCCAAGGTCCAGACTCCCATCCTGATCCTGTCCGGCCTCGCCGGCATCGAGGACAAGGTGCGCGGTCTCGGCTTCGGCGCCGACGATTACATGACGAAACCCTTTCACAAGGACGAACTCGTGGCCCGCATCCACGCCATCGTCCGGCGGTCCAAGGGTCATGCCCAGTCGGTCATCTCCACCGGCGATCTCACCGTCAATCTCGACACCAAGACCGTCGAGGTGCAAAGCCAGCGCGTGCATCTGACCGGCAAGGAATACCAGATGCTGGAGCTGCTCTCGCTGCGCAAGGGCACCACCCTCACCAAGGAGATGTTCCTCAACCATCTCTATGGCGGCATGGACGAGCCGGAACTCAAGATCATCGACGTCTTCATCTGCAAGCTGCGCAAGAAGCTGTCGGTGGCCACGGGCGGCAAGAACTACATCGAGACGGTCTGGGGCCGCGGCTATGTGCTGCGCGAGCCCGAGGAGACCGAGAACGTCGCCTGACGTCCGCCTCCGGCCGAGGAATTTGGACCACCCCGCGCTGCAAGGCGCGGGGTGTTTCCGTTTCCGGTAGCAATGGTTTGGCCATATTCCCTTGCCAGACAAGCTGCGGAGGAAAAGAGCCATGAGCGAGCCGACGCAAGGCGCCCGCCGGGAAACCGATCGCGCCATCACCGCGGTGTGGCGCAGCGAGCACGCCCGGGTCATCGCCGGGCTGACGCGCATGGTCCGCGACATCTCGCTGGCCGAGGAGCTGGCGCAGGAAGCGCTGCTGGCGGCGCTGCGCGCCTGGCCCGAGACCGGCGTGCCGCGCAATCCGGGCGCCTGGCTCATGCAGGCCGGCAAGCGCAAGGCCATCGACTATTTCCGCCACCGCAAGATGGCCGCCGGCAAGCTGGCGGAAATCGGCCGCGATCTCGAGGAGGTGACAGCCGACGCCGAAACGGCCATCCACGAAGCGCTGGACGACGATGTCGGCGACGACCTCCTGCGGCTCATCTTCACCGCCTGCCATCCGGTCCTGCCGCCCGAAAGCCGGGTGGCCCTGACCTTGCGGCTGCTCGGGGGGCTGACCACCGAGGAGATCGCCCGCGCCTTTCTCGTCAACGACACCGCCATCGGCCAGCGCATCGTGCGCGCCAAGCGCGCCATCGCCGATGCGGGACTGGGTTTCGAGGTGCCGCGCGGCGCGGACCGGCAACAGCGTCTCGGCTCGGTATTGGGTGTGCTCTACCTGATTTTCAACGAAGGCTATTCGGCCACCGCCGGCCAGGACTGGATGCGTCCCCGTCTCTGCGAGGAAGCCATGCGCCTGGGGCGTATCCTGGCGGAGCTGATGCCCGACGAGCCGGAAGTGCACGGCCTGCTGGCGCTGATGGAAATCCAGCATTCGCGCGCCCCCGCCCGCACCGGAGCCCAGAGCGAGCCGGTGCCGCTGCCCGAGCAGGACCGGACGCTGTGGGACCGCCGGATGATCGCCAGCGGCCTTGCCGGACTGGCCCGCGCCTATCGCCTCGGCGGCAGCGCCGGCCCCTATACGCTCCAGGCCGCCATCGCCGCCTGCCACGCCCGTGCCGAAAAGGCCGAAGACACCGACTGGGCCCGGATCGCCACGCTTTACGGCCTGCTCAACCAGGTCGCCCCCTCGCCGGTGGTCGAGCTCAATCGCGCCGTCGCCGTGTCCATGGCCGAGGGGCCGGCCGCCGCGCTCAGCCTCATCGACGCCCTGCGCGACACCCCGGCGCTGCGCAATTATCACCTGCTCTACGGGGTACGCGGCGACCTGCTGCGCCGCCTGGGCCGCCATACGGAGGCCAATCTGGAATTCCTCAAGGCGGCCGGACTGACCCGCAACGAGCGCGAAAAAGCGTTTCTCACCAGCCGCGCCGGAGAGGAAATCTAGCGGCTTTCATTGTCAGGCGGAATCGGTGCCTTTGCTCCCCTTGAGGGGAATGATCGTTGGTGCGGGGGATAAATTGCGCCAAGAGCCTTAAATGAACTCTCCCCGCCGCCAGGGGAGGGGCCGTTGGGGAAGCGGGCCGGGTCAGCCGGCCTCCTCGTCCTCGTCGGGATCGGCGGCGGGCGGCGGGGGGGCGGTCTCGCTCACCAGGCGCACATCGGAGACGTCCTTGAGGGCGACCTTGTTCTTGCCGATGGTCAGCATCGGCTCGGAGCCGGAGAAATCCACCGCCGTGACGATGCCCACCGAGGAGGTGGAGACCGAAACCGTGTTGCCGGCCAGGTTGGTGCCCTTGATCTCGATCGTATAGACGCCGTCCGGCTTCATGCTGCCGTCCGAGCCGATGCCGTCCCAGAGGAAATTGCCCGGGCCGGCATTGAGCGAGCCGGTTTCGGTATAGACCACGCTGCCGGCGGCATTCTTGATGGTCACGGTGGCGTTGGCGACATTGGCTTCGGCGTTATAGGCCCAGAAGGCGCCGCCATCCTTGAGCTCGGCGGTCTTGCCCGAGGCCGAGACCTGCTTGCCGATATAGGAGACGGTGTCGGCGCGGAAGCTGGTCTGGGTGTTGAGCAGCAGCGCCTCGAGGAATTCGTTGGTCTTCAATTGCTGCTCGACGCCGGTGAACTGCACCAATTGCTGGGTGAACTGGTTGGTGTCCATCGGGTCGAGCGGATTCTGGTTCTTGAGCTGGGTGGTGAGGATGCTCAGGAAAGTATCGAAATTCTGCGCGATCGTGGTGCGCGACTGGGCAGTCTTGCTGCCTTGGCTGGAACCGGAAACGCCGTCGACGGCCATGGGACCTGCTCCTTACGCGATGATGTTGACGCCGCTGGCCTGCAAGGCGCCGCGGTAGAGATTGACGGTGGGGGCGGCCTCCTGCTCGGCCGGGCCCGGCTCGCCGGCGGCGGGGCCATCGGCGCCGCCCTCCCGGCCGCGCCCGAACTGGTCGCGTTGCCCGGCAAAGGGATTCTGCTTGAGTGAGAATTCGAGACTGGTCTTGCCGGCATCGAGCCCGGCCTGTTGCAGGGCACGTTCCAGCCCGCGCTGGTCGCGCTGCATCAGGTCCAACGTCTCGGATTTCTCCACCATCAGCCGGGCGCTGACCTTGCCGGCATGGTCGATGTCCAGCCGCACCTCGATACGGCCCAGCTCGGGCGGGTCGAGCCGGATCTGGAACCTGGTGCTGCCGTCCTGCACCTGCCGGGCCAGCTCGAAGGCGATCTGGGGCAGGTTGAGCTGCTGCTGGCTGGTCTGGTAGCCGGCCTGCACGATCCGCGGATTGGCGGCGGCATCCACCCGCGCCGCCTGGGCGACGGCCTGGGCATCGGCCGCGGGGGCCGGGGCGGCGGAGGCGTCGCGCGCCGCCGGCGGGGCGGATGCGGTGCGCTCGCGGGCCGGAGGCTCGGCACGCGCCGGCTTGTCGTCCCGCCCCGTCTCGGGCGTCTGAACGGGTCCGGGCGCATCCTCGGGCGCATTTTTCTCCCTGCCGGCCAGAACCGGTTCGGTGAGCTTGAGCGCGGGTGCGGCAAGGGTGGGTTCCTCCGGCACCGCGGCCATCGGCGCGGCGCTTGCGGCGAAACGGGCCAGCGCCGCCTCGATTTCGGCATCGAGGCTCTGGCCGGGCGCCATGCCCAGTGCGGCGAGCCTTTCGGCCGAAACCGGCCCGTCCTCGAGGGCTGCCAGCAGCGCGCCGAGCCGGTCGCCGAGAGTTTTGAGGAGTGCGGTTTCCTCGCCGGTCGCCGGCCGGGCGGCGTCGAGCGAGCGGGCGAGCGGATCGAGCAGGCGCATCAGCGTTCCTGCAAGGCCGGGGGCCTCCTTGTCGGTGCGCGCCAGCAGCGCGGCGAAATCGTCGGGAACCGGGAGGGCGTCGATATCGAGCCCCAGCGCCTCGGCGAGGCCGGACAGCGCCGCTTCCACCCGCGCCAGCAGTTCGGGATCGAGCGGTTCACCCCGCTCGAGGCCGGCGCGGAGCGCAGCCAGCGCGTCGACGAAATCGACCATGGGCTGCGGCTCCGGCGCGGCGGCAGGTGCGACGGGGGCAGAAAGGGCGGCGGCAAGGGGATCGGCGTCCGGGTTCCCATCGGCTCCGCCGTCCTGCCCCGGGGGGAGGACGACGCCGATATCGGCGGCTCCGCTTCCATCCTTGCCGGCGGCCATGTCCTCGATGAGGGCGGCGAACATGCCCGGGAGCGCGGCGGGCGCCTTGTCCGCCTGCTGATGGGCGGGCGGCGGCCCGCCGAAGAGACGGGCCGCGCTGCCGCTGCTGATGACTATCAAATGTGATGCCACGCCGGGCGCCCTCGACAAAGACCGATTCAAAAAGAAAGAAGCAAAAGCCTTGCCAGATTAGGATTTTCCGAAATTCCCTTTTATTTCAGTAGATTAATGCTTCCGGTCGCGCTGCGGGAGTGCTGCAGGGGCGGCTGGTCCTGCCGTGCGGGCGGCAAAAGCTGCCGGGTGAATGGACAGAGCGGGCGGGGCGGCGTAGAACGCGCCTTCATGGTTTCCGCTGGCCCTTGACCCCAACCGGATACGAAAGAGATGCTGAACTCGCTTGATATCGCCAAGCGCCCGCAGGACACGCGCGTCGTCGTCGCCATGTCCGGGGGCGTGGATTCCTCCGTCGTCGCCGGATTGCTGGCTGCCCAGGGCTATGAAGTCGTGGGGGTCACGCTGCAGCTCTACGACCATGGCGAAGCCATTCACCGCAAGGGCGCGTGCTGCGCCGGGCAGGACATTCACGATGCGCGCCGCGTCGCGGCGCGATTGGGCATTCCCCATTACGTGCTCGACTATGAGGAGCGCTTCAAGAACGCGGTGATCGAGCCTTTCGCCAATGCCTATCGGCAGGGCGAGACGCCGGTGCCCTGCATCGCCTGCAATCAGTCGGTCAAGTTCGTCGACCTGATGCAGGTGGCCCAGGACCTGGGGGCGGACGTGCTGGCGACCGGCCATTACGTGCAGACCCGGCTGGGCGAGGACGGCCGGCGCGCGCTCTATCGCCCGGTCGATGCCGACCGCGACCAGAGCTATTTCCTTTTCGCCACCACCCAGGAGCAGCTCGATTTCCTGCGCTTCCCACTGGGCGGGATGAGCAAAGCCGAAGTGCGCCAGCATGCCCGCGACATGGGCCTCGAGATCGCCGACAAGCACGACAGCCAGGACATCTGCTTCGTGCCGCAGGGCAAATATGCCGACATCATCCGCAAGATGCATCCGGAGGCGCTGGCGGGGGGCGATATCGTGCATCTGGATGGCCGCGTCCTGGGCCGGCACGAAGGCATCGTCAATTACACCATCGGCCAGCGCAAGGGCCTCGGCATCGCGGCGAGCGAACCGCTTTACGTGGTCAAGCTCGATCATCGCGGCGGCCGCGTCATCGTCGGCCCGCGCGAGGCGCTCAAGACCCACACGGTGCGGCTGCGCGACGTCAACTGGCTGGGCAGCCTGCCCCTGGCCGAGGCCAGCGCCGGCAATGGCGCGCCGGTCGAGGTCAAGGTGCGCTCGACCCGCGGTCCGCAGCCGGCGGTGGTGCAGATGCGGGACGGCGAGGTCTATGTCACCCTGGTGAGCGGCGAATACGGCATCTCGCCGGGCCAGGCCTGCGTCTTTTACGCCGACGACAGCGCCACCAGCCGCGTCCTGGGCGGCGGCTTCATCGCCGAAGCGGTGCCGCAGGCCCTGGTGGCATAGAGATCAAGCGCCGCTGCGTTCCCCTTTCCCCCTGTGGGAGCAGGCAAAGAGCCGAGGCAATGGCGAGGGACTCCTCGCCCCAGATCCCGCGCGTCACTCCCCCTGCAATTGCTCGGCCGTCGGCTCCTTGGCGGCGTTGGAGGCGTCCTTGAGCGCCTGATAGGCGCCGGGACCGCCCATGATGATGGAAAGGGAAATGACCAGCGCCAGCACCCCCATGCCCAGGATCATGATGCGGATGGGGTTGAGGCCGAAAGGAAGATTGGGCTTGTCGGTCATGCGGGGTCTCTTTGAGGGCCGAAGATTTTTCGCCGTCGCCAAAGCCGGACGCGATGGCGGGGTCTCCGGCCCAAGGATAGGCCAAAGCGGCGCCGCGCGCATGATCAAGTTATGGGGCGGAGCGCCGCACCCTGAATAAATCCGCGGTCCGGCCAAGGATCGGGCCTTCCCCGGCGTCCCATGTCCATCATCCCGTCCTTGCAGAGGATTTCGATCATGGACATCCGTATCCCCCTGGGCACTGCCGCCGTCGCGCTGCTGCTCCTGCCGCTGGGCCTGCAGCTCTACAATTCCACCACGCTGACGCCGGACCTGCCCGAGCCCCGGCAGGCCATCGCGGTGCCCGTCCCGCCCCCGGCCGAAAGCGATCGGACCCGGCAGGCCGCGCCGGTGCCCGGCCTCAGCCGCTTTCCCGCCGATATGGCGATGGAAAGCATGTCGATCCTGCCGCCCGTCCAGTTCATCGAGCCGACCGGCGACAGTTTCGCCGGCTTTGAGGAACAGCGCCAGAAAGTGGTGGCCGAGGATCCGGTCTCGACCTTCTCCATCGATGTGGACACCGCCAGCTATGCCTATGTGCGGCGCACGTTGGAGGATGGCTTCCTGCCGCAGCGCGATGCGGTGCGCGTCGAGGAGATGATCAATTATTTTCCCTATGACTATCCGGCGGCACAGAGCGCCGAGGCGCCGTTCCAGCCGATGCTGAAGGTCTATCCCACGCCCTGGAACGACAGGACGCAATTGCTCCAGATCGGCATAAGGGGCTTCGAGCCGCCGCCGGCGGATAGGAGGAGCAATCTGGTCTTTCTCATCGATACCTCCGGCTCGATGAACGCGCCGGACAAGCTGCCGCTGCTCAAGCGCGCCTTCGCCCTCCTGCTCGACCAGCTTTCGGACGACGACACCGTTTCCATCGTCACCTATGCCGGCGCCGCCGGGGTGGCGCTGGAGCCGACGCCGGCTGGCCGCAAGGCCACGATCATGGCGGCGATCGACCGCTTGCAGGCCGGGGGCTCGACGGCGGGGGCGCAGGGGATCGAGCTGGCCTACCGCCTGGCCGAGCAGGGCCGGATCGGCGAGGGCACCAATCGGGTGATCCTGGCTACGGACGGCGATTTCAACGTCGGCATCGACGATCCCGAAGCGCTTGGCCATTTCATCGCCGACAAGCGCAGGGGCGGCATCGGTCTTTCGGTGCTCGGCTTCGGGCGCGGCAATCTCGATGATGCGACCATGCAGGCGCTGGCGCAGAACGGCGACGGCAATGCCAGCTATATCGCCAGTTTCGCCGAGGCGAGGAAAGTGCTGGTGGAGGAGGTCGGCGGCACCCTCCACACCATCGCCCGCGACGTCAAGATCCAGGTCGAGTTCAACCCGGCGGCGGTGAGCGAATATCGGCTGATCGGCTACGAGACCCGCGCCCTCAACCGCGAGGATTTCAACAATGACGCGGTCGATGCCGGCGATATCGGCGCCGGCACCACTGTGACCGCGCTCTATGAGATCGTCCCGGCTGGCTCGGATGGCGGCCTGGTCGATCCCCTGCGCTACGGCGCCGAAACTCCTCGGGGCGACAGCGACGAGATCGCCTTTCTCAGGATGCGCTACAAGCTGCCCCGGGGCGATGCCAGCCAGCTCGTCGAGATGCCGGTCACGGCGGACATGGTTTATGGCGGCATCGCCGATGCGGGCCCGGATGCGCAGTTCGCCGCTTCGGTCGCCGCTTTCGGGCAGAAGCTGCGCTCCAGCGCCTATGGCGCCGGGATGGGCTGGGACGAGATCGCCGCCCTGGCCCGGGCAGGGCGGGGCGACGACCGCGGCGGCTATCGGGCGGAATTCATCCGTCTCGTCGAAACCGCGGCCCTGCTCGGGCCCGAGACGGGACCGGCGGGCTGCGGTATCGGCGGCGACGTCTGCCAATAGCCGGGCGGGTCCGGGCGGAGGAGGGCCCGGACCCGTTGGGCTCTGGAGGCGCTCAGGTTTTGAGGGAAGCGGCGACCAGCGCCCTCCCCTCAAGGGGGAGGGCTATTGCATATGGATAAATCCGCAATGCCGGCCCCTTCGCCTCCCTCCCCCCTGTGGGGAGGGATCGAGGGTGGGGGTTTCGGGATTGTCCGGGACTCCAATCAAATCATCGAGAAAATCGACGGCACGGCCCCCCACCCCTAACCCCACCCCTCAAGGGGGAGGGGAGCAAAAAGGCGCCGATTCAGCCTGACAATGAACGGCTCTAGCGCAGCGGCTTCAGCCCGGCCTCGATCTGCGCTCGCCGGTCCTCGAGGAAGGGCGGCAGCGACAGGGCCTCGCCCAGGGTTTCGAGCGGCTCGTCGGCGGTGAAGCCGGGAACGTCGGTAGCGATCTCGAACAATATGCCGTTGGGCTCGCGGAAATAGAGCGAGGTGAAATAGAACCGCTCGACCTCGCCCGAGGAGCGGATGCCGAAGCCGTGCACCCGGTCGATCCACTGGCGCAGGCTGTCCTGGTCGGGGGTGCGGAATGCCACGTGGTGCACGCCGCCGGCGCCGGGCCGGGCCCGGGGCAGGCCGGGGTCGACGTTGACGTGCAGTTCGGCGCCGGGGCCGCCCGGTCCCATCTCGTAGACGAAGACCTCGCCATTGCGTTCGCGGGCCGGGTAGTGCCGGACCTGCCGCATGTTCATCACCCGGGTCAGCACCGCGTCGGTGGGCTCGAGCCGGGGCACCGAGAGGGTGATGGGGCCCAGGCCGATGATCTGCCTGTCGGCCGGCACCGGCGACTTCTCCCAGGGAATGGCCGTATTGGCCGCATCCACCACCATGCGGAAGCGCTGGCCCTCGAAATCCTCGAAATCGAGCGACAGATGGCCGTTGCGCGACTTGATGGCGCTGGTGCTCACTTCGTGATCCTGCAGGTGCTGCTGCCACCAGGCCAGGGTTTCCTCGCTGCCCACGCGCAAGCCGGTGCGGCCCACCGTGTGGTTGCCGCGCTGCTCGCGCAGGGTCTCGAAGTCGAAAAAGGTCAGGTCGGCGCCGGGCGACGCGACGCCGTCGCCGTAAAACAGGTGATAGACGGAGGTATCGTCTTGGTTCACCGTCTTCTTGATCAGGCGCATGCCCAGTGTCTGGGTGTAGAATTCGAGATTGCGCGGCGCGTCGGCGGTCACGGCCGTCAGATGGTGGATGCCGCCAAGTTCAAGGGTCATAGCATTTCTCCTCGTGCGGCGCCGATGCGCCGGGTTCGAGTGGAATGTAGGGCGGGCCCCTAATGTTGCATAGTGCAACAACCGCAACGAACTGGTGTCGATTTTTGAACGATGCCGCCGTTGAAAACGGCAACCCGCTGCCCTCCGGGAGCATTGGATTGGTGAACGCAAGGAGCCAGGACCGTGACCGAGCAGCAAATCCGTTCCCTGTCTGAGGCGCGCCGTGCGGTGGAGGATTGCCGGCGCTGCCCGCTTTACCGGAACGCCACGCAGGCGGTGTTCGGCGAGGGGCCCGCTTATGCCAGCCTCGTCTTCGTGGGGGAGCAGCCCGGTCATGAGGAGGATCTGGCGGGGCGTCCCTTCGTCGGGCCGGCGGGGCGCCTGTTCGATCAGATTCTTGACGAGGTGGGAATAGATCGCACCGCGGTCTACGTCACCAATGCGGTCAAGCATTTCAAGTTCGTGCCGCGCGGCAAGCGGCGCCTGCATCAGCGTCCGGACGGCGACGAGATCCGGGCCTGCAAGTTCTGGCTCGATCTCGAAGTGACGTTGGTGAGCCCCAAGATCATCGTCGCCTTGGGCGCGACGGCGGCAAAAAGCCTGCTGGGCCGGGCGAGCGTCACCATCGGGCGGCTGCGCGGGGCGCCGATCGCCATGGAGGGTGGCCCGCTCCTCTTCGTCACCAACCACCCCTCATATCTGCTGCGCATTCCCGATGCCGAAGGCCGGCGGCGCGAGCGCCTGAAGTTCGAAGCCGACCTCGCCCTGGTCCGCCAGACCCTTGAGCGTTGAAAAAGTCCACCTTCGCCCACCGGCGGAGCTTGACAGCAAAGCCGCGCCAACCTTAGTAAGGCGCGCGCCGGCCATTGCCGGCAGCCCATATCGGGGCGGAGTAGCTCAGTTGGTTAGAGCAGCGGAATCATAATCCGCGTGTCGGGGGTTCAAGTCCCTCCTCCGCTACCATCAAGCTCCCCGGCAGCTGCATGTCGGGATCGAGCTTGCCAGGCGACGCGCATAGCTTGGACATTTCACCTTCGATCTCGACAAGCATTTTGGCATTTGGCTGTTCGGATGGTTGCACCGTCACGTGCCTGATAAAGGTGCGCGCAGCCTTGAGGGCGGCCGAGACCTTGCGGTCGGCAAGCGCTGCACGAAACCAGTCGGCGTCGTATCCCTTGTCCCCGAGCAGACTCTTTGCCCTGGGCAAGGCATCGAGCACGAGAGGGGCACCCTAGGTGACCGATTCATAATTTCGCAGCCATATTCGGATTGTCGTATCGTGTGGCCACGGCTCTGAAGTGTTTGAGTTTATTGAAGAAGCGCTCGACGGCGTTTCTCTGCCGGTAGACCCATGGACTGAATGGGAATGTTTTGACCCGGTTGGGCATGGCGCGGATGTTGGCTCATGCGCCGCGTTCAGCCATCGTGTTGCGTAAAGCGTCGCTGTTATAGGCGCGGTCGGCGATCAGGATGTGCCCGGCCTCGAGCGTTTCGAACATGTCGATGACCGAGCGCCCGTCATGGGCTTGCCCCTCGGTCAGCTTGATCCGGATCGGGCGGCCTTCGGGTACGCCCCCAATGTCGCCAATAGCAGACCCACTCGCCGACGCCTGTTAGGTCGGGATTGCCGTCCCTAATACCCAACCAAGTTCCACCGAGGCTTGTTGCCCACCTGGCGGCATCGACTTTCAGGACGAGGCCGCGATCAGCGTCATTTCGGTGAGCTAACCTCCAAAGCACGGATGTGTTTCGGCACTGCCGCAATGCTTGCTCCCTCGACCGAGGCGACTTGGACGTTTTCTCAATGCCACTGCGCAACTCCTCAACGGGCGGCGACCTCCTATCTCCAATACATAGATTATATGAATGAGAAATAATCAAAAGATATAGTTTGTGTAAATCCCGCTGTGTCTCCACCCTGTGGTTCGAGGATACCATTGGGCGGCGGACACCCGCACAAGTGGTGGGGGCGAAGAGCCCTCTAGGGAAAGTTGAGTGTGGTCCATTGCGCCCTCTCATCGAACGCCGTCCTTGCAGTTTGGATTGGGCTAACCGCGCGTCGCGAAATTGGCCGTGAGGACGATGAAGATGACTGAACTCGGGGAAAACCCAGGTATCAAGATGGGACTGTTTAGCGATCCAGCATCCCGTCGTGTCCTGGTCAATATTCTCCTGGTGGTTGGCCTCTACCTGGTCATCGGCCTGCTTCGCCCGGCGTTCTTATCGTCAGGTAGCTTCTGGTCGCTCTCCCAGCAGACGTCGGTGCTGCTGCTTGTGGCACTTGGTGCAACCTTCGTGGTCATGATGGGCATGATCGATCTGTCGATCGGTTCACTGGTCACGCTGTCGGCAATGGTCCTGGCGGTCAGCCATCCCATGCTGGGCGACGGAGCCGTATTGTTCGCCATTGCCGTCACCACTGCCGTCGGAGCGCTCAACGGCGTCGTCATCACCGCATTCCGACTGCCATCATTTCTAGTGACCTTGGGCAGTCTGTCCATCATCCAGGGAATTACGCTGACCATCAGCCCTAGCTATGTGCGCTTTCAGAGCGATCTCGTCGATTTTATCGCCATCCAGCGCCTGTTTGGCGTCGTGCCGGTACTGACGGTGATCGCGGTCGTCATGGCTGTGCTGTTCGTGCTCGTGGCGCGCTACTCGGTCTTTGGTCGGGGCGCCTATGCCATTGGCGGCGGCGAGAAGGTGGCCCAACTGCTTGGTCTGCCTATTCGCCGCTACAAGATTGCTGCCTTTGCGATTTCGGGTTTCACCTGCGCCATTGCTGGGGTGATCCTGGCCGGTCAGGTGGGTGCGGGCAATCCGCAGATCGGTGCCCGCTTCCTGCTTGATGCGATTGCTGCCATTGCCGTGGGTGGTACCGCGCTGAGCGGTGGCGTCGGTGGCCCGTTCGGCACGGTGATCGGTGCAGCCATCATCACGCTGATCAGCAGTGGCCTGGTCTATTTTGGCGCCGCCGAAGAGTTGCAGCTCATCGTCAAGGGCCTCGTCGTTATCCTGGCCGTCTACTTCACCATGAAGCGTGGCGCCGGACTCATCGTCAAATAGGTTCATGGGAGGAATTCATGACCAATAAATCAGTCTCCGGCATTGGCCGGGACGTTCTTCAGTCTCGCCTCGACATCATGCTGAGCCGGCGTAGCCTATTGCTCGGCGCAGGCGGCCTCGCAGCCGCAACGGCCCTGCCGGGTCTGCTCACGACAAACGCCTTCGCTCAGGACGGCTGGACGCCCGAAGACATTGCCGAGAAATTCGGTTCGGTCGAAATGGCCGATTCCTGGCACAGCCTCGTCCTTGCCATCATTGCGGATCGCGCGGCCGGTGGCGAAGCTGCAGCAAAGGCCCTCGGCCAGACCTATCGTCCGGTATCGGCAGAACTCAACCCAGGCAAGCAAGTGGCCGACATCCAGGCCATCGCCAATACCGGCGTGCCGGCCTTCAATTGCGTGCCGCTTGAGGCGCCCAATGTTGAAGCGATCTATCGCGCTGCCGCCGAGCGCGGCATACCGTTCACCGCCTCTTATAACAGCCCCGCTTGGAAAACTCCGGTCGACTACGGCCCGGAATATTCCGGCTACTTCGCCATGGATGACCGCGCTGCCGGCCGTGAAATGGCGCGTCGCCTGTTCGATCACCTCGAAGGCAAGGGGACGGTGATCTATCTCGCCGGCCTGGCGGGGGCGACGGCCAGCAACCTGCGGGGTGCCGGTATTGCCGAAGTGCTCAAGGAATATCCCAACATTATTCTGGCCACCGAGCAGAATACCGATTTCTCACAAGCCGATGCCCAGGCCAAGATGGAAAATCTTCTAGGCAGCATCTCCCAGATCGATGGTGTTCTCGCCGCGACCGACGACATCGGCATTGGTGCCTACAACGCCTTGCGCATCCGGGGCGAGAAGCGCCCGATCGTTTCGATCGATGGCGGTCAGCAGGTGTGGGAATTGATCCGCGACGGCAATTATCTCGGCTCGGTCAATGGTTTCAGCCACTGGTCCGGTGGCTACTTCCTGGTGCGGTTGTTCGACGTGCTGCATGGCTGGGTTCCCGAGCCGGCCGAGCGCATGATGTTCTGGCAGACCACCTGGGTCGACCGGAGCAATGCGGCGATCTATCTCGACGCCTTCTATAACGGGGATCTGCCTTATGACTTTGCCCGTATGTCGCGCGTGCTGCATCCCGAAGACTGGGACACCCAGCAGCAATTGACCCCCATGGACCCCAATGTGCTTTGGCAGGATGACGCCAAGCCAGATGGTTACGAACTGCCGGCCGGCTATGACGCAGCATCGATCGAAAAGATCGGCAAGCTCTATGCCGACCACTGGGTCACCCGTCAGTTCACCTGACACCCATAGTTGACGGAAGCCCGAATATGCCGACCCCAGCTTTGACACTCGAAAACATTCATAAGACATTTGGGGAGACTCAGGTCCTGCGCGGTGTCACCATGAATGTAGGTGTGGGGTCGGCGCTGGGACTGGCCGGTGAGAATGGCGCGGGCAAATCGACGCTGCTCAAGGTGGCCGCTGGTCTGGTTGCGCCCGATAGCGGTCGGATTCTCGTGCATGGCAAACCCGTCCAGATGCGCAGCTATCGCGATGCCAATGCTGCGGGCATCTTCATGGCCTTCCAGGAACAGGCTGTTCTGCCCAACCTTCATGTCTACGAAAATCTCTATTTCGGACATGAACGACGCTTTTCAGTCGCAGGCATTCTGCAGCCGGGCCGTATGATCGACCAAGCCGAACGCTTCGTGCAGGAACTCCAAATCGGTGACCTGATCGGCGTTCGCGACGATCTGGGCAGCTACCAGTTCGGGCGGCGCCAGCTGGTGGAAATCGTGCGGGCTTTCGCCATTGCCGAAGTGCTCGAGATTGAACACCCCATCCTGCTGCTCGATGAAGCCACAGCCGCTCTCAATACCGCCGAACGGCAGGTCTTGTTCAAGTTGATCCGTCGGGTCCAGGCGCGTGCGTCGATCGTTTTCGTCTCGCACCTGTCGGGCGAAGTTATCCAAACCACCGACCGCATTCTGGTTCTCAAGGATGGTCAGTCTGTCGAAGAGCGCCCATCCCAGGGCATGGAGGAAAAAGAACTTCATCGCCTGATCACCGGCCGCTCGCGGCCTGAAGCTTTCTATCTGGAAGACCGGCAGCGCCCCACCTGCGGTGAGCCGGTGCTGACGCTCGATGGTATCGCCGTCGACAGCGAAATCGCTAAGGTGGACTTCACCCTGCATGCCGGAGAAGTGCTCGGCGTTGCCGGTCTCGTCGGCTCGGGTAAGGAAGAACTCGGTCGCCTGGTCGCTGGACACGTCAGACCCACGCAGGGGGCTCTGACCTGGGCCATAGCGCCCAAGGTGGGCTACGTCCCCAAGGAACGCAAGGAAGAGGGGTTATTCCTCGACCATTCGGTCGCTTGGAATGCCACTGTCGCGGCCTTGTGGCGCGGTCATTTCAATCGAGCCGGCATTGTCGACCTCAGCGCGGAGAAGAGCGCGACATCCGGCTTGATCCGCGATCTCGATGTTCGCCCACCGCTGTCTCAAAAGCCGATCGGCCTTCTCAGTGGCGGAAACCAGCAGAAAGTGGTGATCGGACGCTGGACGCTGACCGAAACCAATGTGCTGGTTCTCGACAATCCGACCCGTGGTGTCGATGTCGGCGCCCGGCACCAGATTTACCGCCTGATCCGCGATATCTGCGATCAGGGCGTCGCCGTGCTGCTGATTTCCGATGATCTGCTGGAGCTGATCGGTTTGTCCAACCGAATCGTGACCATGCGTGACCATGAACAGATCGGCATTTTCCCCGCATTGGTAGAGGCCAAACCAACCGAGGCCGATCTGATCGCAGCATTGGCCTGACCCGGCGCTCCATAGATATCGCCTATGGGACCGTCAAAAACCGTAGTTACTAGACCAGGTTTCCGCCTGTCTTAGTTTGCCAGAGCTGTGGCAAGCCCGCAGCATGTTACGAGGAGATAGCGACGTGACAGATTTTCCGCCCATCCCGAAAGACGACACCGTTCTGGTGCTGTCCCACATGCAGAACGACTTCATCCACAAGGATGGAAAGGGCGCCCGCATTGCCCATGACCAGATGTATGGCACCGGCACTATGGACCGGATCAAGGCGCTGGTTGCTGCATGCCGCGCCGCCGGCATTCCGATTATCTATCACAATGAGACCTTTCGACCCGGCCATCCCGAACTGCGCGAAACGCGTGGCGGATACGTCCGTGGGACCGGCCGTGTGCTTGGCCTTGCCTCCGACCAGATGGCGATCCGTGGCACCTGGGGCGCCGCCATCCTCGACGACGTAGCCATGGACCCGACCCGGGACGAGTTCGCCATTGATAATGGCAAGGTGGATCCATTCACCTGCACGGAATTTGAAGTGCTGCTGCGTAACCTCAACCGCAATATTATCATGATTGCGGGTCTTGCATGCAATTTCGGTGTGGAGATGGCGGCGCGCAGCGGCAATGAGCGCGACTATGGCATCTGCGTGGTGTCGGACTGTGTTGACCGTTTCCTTGGAGACTATACCGAGCGCACACTGACCGATCTGCTGCCGCTCTATGGTCGCGTGGAAACTTCGGACGTGCTGATCCGCGAACTGGAAAGCCAATAACGAGAATCCAGGCCTTCCTTAAGCTTCGCGCGGGCCGGTGGCAAAAGCTGTCGGCCCGACTGTTCATGCAATCCGGGCGAGGCTTGCTCGGCGGAACACTTCACGAATGGCACGCTCCTGGCTGCTGCGTCGCACCGCGGCATAGAACTCAAACTTGATCGTGTTTTCGGGCAAAATCATCTCCAGCCGTCCAGCTTCTACATGCTCGCGCACCATCGAGCGTGGCAGCATGGATGCACCGGCCCCCGCAACTGTCAGGTCAATCATGGTTCGTAGGTTGTTGCAGGTGCAGATCGTGGACGAGACTATGGCCTCCTCGCGCAGGATGTCGGTAACATACTGATGCAGGTGCGACAGGCGGGGGAGAGACCAGATCGGCATGGCCGACAGCAAGTCATGGCGACTCTTGCCCCGAAACGGGTCGTAGCGTTCGGGCGTGCTGAACCAGCATAGCTCCGCCAACCCTATACAAGCGCTTTCAAGCGAACGCTCCTGCACTGGTCCTACCAGTAGAGCAAGGTCAATCTGCCCCTCTTCAAGCCGGTGCTGAAGATTCATGGAAATGTCGATTTCCACTTCGAGCTGCAGCTTTGGAATGGTCTTGTTGATGTCACTCAACACTTCAGGCAGGCACATTACGCCGGCAATTTCACCGCAGCCGAGGCGGACAATTCCGGTAAGGCTTTCCGGTGAATCGGCCGGGATCAGTGCGCCCTCGAGCAGGTTCCATAGATGTTCCAGTTCACTTACCAGCTGACGCGCACGTACCGTGAGGACCATGTTGCGACCCTCGCGCTTGAACAGCGCGTAGCCCAGATGGGCTTCCATCTCCCGAACCCGGGCGGAAATGGTGGGTTGGGTGGCGTTCAGCCGCTCGGCGGTAGCACTGAATGTTCCGAGCCGTGAAATCCAGAGCAGGGTCTCGATGTGATAGAGGGCCAGTCTATTCATAAAAATTTCCTATGTTTCAGGCGCAGAACATATTATTGGACGTCACCTCAGTCAAAGCCCTAAATTCAACCTAACAGACAGAGCATGGCCATTTTGTTGGGCCGGACGAGGAGCTTAGCATTGACCATACGCTTCGGTATCTGGATCGATAATGAGGAACGTGATGCGGCGTCGGGCCGATACTTTGCGTCAATCGATCCATCCAATGGCCAGCCTTGGGCCGAAGTGGCTGCCGGTGGCGCTGCCGACGTCGACGCTGCTGTCAAATCAAGCCAGCTCGCTTTCGACAATGCGGAATGGCGCTGGATGGAGCCTTCGGCCCGCCGGCGTCTCCTGCTCAATATTGCGGCGCGCATTCGTGCCAATATTGACGAGCTGGCCGAAGTTGAAAGCCGCGATGCAGGCAAGTTGCTCAAGGAATGTCGACTGCATGTCGAGGCGGCTTCGGAGTGGTTCGAATATTTTGCCGGCATGACCGACAAGGTCTGCGGGCAGACCATCCCGTCCGATGCTGGCGTTTTCAACTACACCACGCTCGAGCCCTATGGTGTGGTCGGTGCCATCGTGCCCGGCAATTCGCCGCTCCTGCTGACAGTCTGGAAGCTTGCGCCGGCACTTGCTGCGGGCAACACGGTCGTGGTCAAGCCCAGCGAATACACATCGGGCTCGATCATCACTCTGATGCGCAAGCTGGTCGATCTGCTGCCTCCGGGTGTCATCAACGTTGTGTGCGGTGACGGCGTTGAGGCGGGCAGCGCTATGGTTGATCACCAGGGCATTCGCAAGATCTTCTTCACCGGTGGGCCGGGCCATGGCGCGGCGGTTGCGCAGGGGGCCGGCAAGCGGCTGGTGTCTACGATCCTCGAACTGGGCGGCAAGAGCGCCAACATCGTCTTTGCCGATGCACAGCGCGAAAAGGCGCTGGCCGGTGTAATGGCCGGTGTCTTCGCGGCAACCGGTCAGACCTGCATGGCCGGCTCTCGCGTGCTGATTGAAGAATCGATTTTTGACGAGTTTGTCGCGACGTTGGTCGAGCGCACTAAGTCCATTCGCATTGGCCATCCCGCTGGAGCCGACACAGATGTCGGTCCGATCGGTACGCAGAAGCAGCTCGATCGCGTTGCGGGGCTGGTGGAGCGTGCGCTAGCCGATGGTGCCAGGTTGTTGACGGGCGGCAAGCGTGCCGAAGTGCCCGGTCATGCTGGCGGCTATTATTACGAGCCGACCATTCTAGTGGGTACCAGCAACCAGGATTACATCTGCCGCGAAGAAATTTTCGGGCCGGTCATGACGATTATGCCGTTCAAGACCGACGCGGAAGCTCTTGCGATCGCCAATGACAGCGACTTCGGTCTGGTTGCCGGTCTATGGACCAGCGATCTCTACCGGGCGCAGGAATTCTCCCGCAAGCTTGATGTGGGCACTGTGTTCCTCAATCTCTACCGGAAGGTTGCTCCGCAAACTCCGTTTGGTGGTCGCGGCAACAGTGGTTACGGGCGTGAAAACGGATTCGCCGTCATGAACGAATACATGCAGATCAAGAGCGTGTTGATGGACGTCGATCGCGATCGCATCCAGAATCCGTTCACAATGCGCGTCGGCTCCGCCCGTTGAGGCATCCGGCTATTCCGCATCTCGACTTCACCGGCACCCGCTGTTGAGCGCGCACGTCTGTCCCCATCTGCTTGAAGGGAAGAGCTGTCATGTCTGAGCAATCTCAAGTGCCAATCGTGGTCACCGAGCACGATGGCGTTTGGACCATACGGCTCAACCGACCTGAGCGCATGAACGCGCTCAACCCTGCCGCGATGGAAGAGTTGCGCGCGGCATTGGCCCGGTTTCGCGACGATGACGAGGCGTTGGTATGTGTGTTGATCGGGACCGGTGAACGCGCCTTCTGCACGGGCGCAGACCTGCGCGACACACTGCCCCCGGCGACCAGTTTTGCGCAGGGATTATTCTCTGCCGATCGGTCCTGTGTCGACAAGGGCAACTACGTCAGAGCCCTCGACCTGGACCGACTGGCGATCAACAAGCCGGTGATTGCGGCGGTCAACGGCTACGCCCTTGGCGGGGGGTGCGAGCTTGCGCTGGCCTGCGATATCTGCATTGCGGCTGACACGGCGATTTTTGGCCTTCCCGAAGTGCGGGTGGGGTCAATCCCGGCTGTTGGCGGCATTCAGCAATTGGTGCGGTCGGTTGGCAAATCTGCCGCCATGTCGATGATCCTGACAGGCCGCAAAGTACACGCTGCAGAAGCGCTTCGATTAGGCCTGGTTAGCGAGGTCGTGCCGGCCGACACATTGTTGGGACGCGCGCACGAACTGGCACGCGAAATCGCCGCCAATGCGCAATTGGCAGTGCGCGCGGCGCTCATGCTGGCCAATGAAGGGCGCGACCTGCCGCTTCAGAGCGCATTACTGCTCGAGCAGTTGGCGTGGGGGGTGTTGCGGGACACCGAAGATCGCATCGAAGGGCGCAAGGCTTTTGCCGAAAAACGTCCGGCCAAATTTCGCGGCGCATAAGAACAAGGCGGAAAGACAACATGCGTGACGTACTCAAAGGCATCAAAGTTGTCGATCTGACTCAGATTGGCGCGGGACCGACCTGTACCATGCTGCTGGGCGACTTCGGTGCCGAAGTCGTCAAAGTCGAGCCCTTGTCAGGCGATATTGGCCGCGCTCTCGGCCCGCCCTGGTACAGCGACCAGAGCCCGATACATATTGGCTTCAATCGCGGCAAAAAGAGCATTGCCGTCGATCTCAAGCAGGAGGAGGGCGCCGCATTGGTGCGTCGCCTGGCGGACCAGGCCGACATCCTGGTGGAGAGTTTTCGGCCGGGTACCCTGGATAAGTTCGGTCTTGGACCTGCCCAACTTGAGCAGGACCATCCGGGCCTGATCTATTGCTCGGTCTCCGGGTACGGACAGACGGGACCGTTTGCCTTCCACCCCGGCGTGGACGGCATCATGCAGGCCGCATCCGGCTTGATGGGACTGATCGGCACGGCCGAAAGCGGTCCGATGAAAGTTCAGGCTCCCATAGTGGATGTGTTCACTGGTTATGTCGCCGCATTGGGCTGCATGACAGCGCTGATCGAGCGCAGCAAGACGGGCAAGGGTAGGCATATCGATGCCAGCCTTTTCGGCTCGGCAGTTGCCTTGCAGCAATCGGCGGTCACGGCCTATCTGGGTGATCCCGTACAACCGGCAAAGCTGGGGAGTGCCGCCCCCTATTCGGCGCCCAATGAGGCCTATCCGACCGCCGACGGCTGGATCATGATCGCCGCCTATATGGTCAAGCACTGGCCGCGCTTCTGCTCGGTGATCGGAAGACCGGATCTGACTGACGATATCCGCTTTGCCAACTCCGCCGACCGGGTGGTGAACCGGCTCGAACTCTTTGCCCAGGTGGCCGCCGCCATGAAGACGCGAACAACCGACGAATGGTTGCCGCTGCTCGAAGCGCAGGACATCTTGTGCAGCCGCGTAGCGGGCTATGAGGATGTGATCGCCCATGAACAGACCCAGTTCTCCCGCCTCATCGCCACGATGGAGCACTCTTCGCTGGGTTCATTGAAGACGCCGGGCAATCCCGTTAATGCGCGCCAGATGAATGCGGCGCCCTTCGCGCCGCCCCCGCTGCTGGGCGAGCATACGAGGTCGATCCTTGCGGATCTGGGCCTGGACGCCGGGTCGATCGATGACCTGTTGAAGCGCGCGATAGTAAGCGCGGATGCCGGCCGATGATTGGCAGCAGGCGCAAGGCGGCCATCATCGGCATTGGCGAAACCGACTATGTCGGCGATTGGAAAAAAGTCCGCGCTGGCGAACGAGTTACTGACGCCTATGGCTATGGCGCCAGGGCGTTCAAGGCTGCCCTGGCTGATGCCGGGATTGCGCGCGATCGCATCGACGGCGTAATCGTGGGTCAGTCCACCGCCTATGAGCGCATGTGCGAGACCGTGGGGCTCAATGTGCGCTGGGGCGGGCGCCAGGATGCCGGCTTGGCGGTGATCGAAGCGTGCATGGCGATCGAGACCGGTGCCGCCAATGTGGTAGCCCTGATCTACGGCAACGACCAGCGCTCGGCCAGTACGCAATATGGCGGCACGCAGGCCATGGGGGGGGACCTGTTTCTCTCTTATGTCTATCACACGCCTTGGGGATTAACCTCACAGGGCGCGCTCTATGCCCTGATGATGAACAGCTATAGTGCGCAGACCGGTTTTGACCGCGCCGATCTGGGATATATCGGCGTTGCGCAGAGACAGTTTGCGAGCCTCAACGAGCAGGCAATTATGCGTAAGGTCATCACCCATGACGACTATCTGGCGTCCCCCTATATCTGCGAACCTCTGCGTCTGCTCGATTATTGTCTGGTCAACGACGGCGGGGTCGCGTTGATCCTTGCCGAGGCCGGCCTAGCCCGCGCCCTCTCCAATCGTCCGGTCTATGTCGAAGCGCTTGGGCGCTACGACCTCAATCGCGGCGCAACCAGCCTTGAACCGCGCTTCGACGACTTTTACCACCCCGCCCATGCTGTCGTACGCGAGCAGGTGTTTGGCGATGCCGGGCTCGATCTGGCCGACATTGACAGCTTTCAGGTCTATGACAGTTTTTCCGCCCATGTTCCCTTGGCCCTGGAAGGCTATGGTTATTGCGCCGTGGGCGATGTCGGCCGCTTTCTCAGAGAAGATGGAATCGGCCCCGGTGGTGTCTTGCCCACCAATACAAGCGGCGGGCACCTGTCGGAATCTTACATGCAGGGCTGGAACCACCAGGTTGAGGCAATTCGTCAGCTTCGGGGGACCTGTGGTGCACGACAGGTCGAAGATTGCCGCCGTGTCCACTATTCCGCAGATATTGCCGGCAAGGCCATATCGATCATTTACGGCACCGACTGAGAGATTTGAGCATGCAGACCAACGCCACGTCCGACCGCATGCGTGGACTATTTGACCTGACGTTCTGGGAGTATCTAGATCAGAACGAAATGCGCCTTCAATGCTGCTGCGCGTGTTCCACCTACCGCTACCCCCCGTCTGCGATTTGTCCGGATTGCCTCGAAGAAGCCCACGACTGGCGCGCCGTTTCCGGGCGCGGCACCGTCCTGTCCTGGACGGTCTTTCACCGGCAGTATCTGCCGCAATACCCTGCACCCTATAACGTCATTGCTGTGAGACTCGACGAGGGGCCTGTGCTGGTGACCAACCTGTTGGAGGAGGATGCCATCAGCACTTCCATCGGAAAGCGGGTGGCGATTGTGTTGCAGAAAATGGATGACGGTGTCTGCCTTCCAAGAGCGTCCATTCTGAAGGAATGATTGCTTCGCGATTTGCCGGGCGCTGGCCGTTCTCAATTTCGCTGAGATAGGCGCGTTTTATCCCAGCGCCGAAGGCAAGCTGCTCTTGTGTCCAGCCACGCTCCTTGCGCAGCTTGCGGATGTTTTGGTCGAAAGTCTTGATGAGTGTCATGTCCGCAACCTCTATTGCGGGCCATCACCTCACTATCCCCTAGGGGCATTTATGCTGACCTTCGATCCAGTTCGTCCATAATCATCGTATCATGGCTGCCTTCAATTCCCGGCGCCGTGGGCGTCCCGCCGTGGTTTCCTGCCGTGGCGTTGTAAATCCCCAACCTTTTCGGAAGCATAGGCTCCAGGCCATGGCACCGGCCCGGTCTTCGTGAAACCATGGCGGGAATTCCGGTGCGCCCGCAGATGGGCGCATCCAGTCATTCCGGACCTTGCCCGGCCGAATTTTGACCTGGAACAAAATCATGGTGCCCGGGGGCGCTATGGTGTGGGTTGGTGGAGCGGATCAAATCATGCAATTACCTGTCGATATACTGCATTGGACCCTGTCCGTTGTTCCGGTGATCGTGCTGGCGTTTTTGTTGATCCAGCTTCGCTGGACGGCGCAACAGGCGGGGGCGCTGGGAATATTCGTGGCTGCCGCCATTGCGCTGCTGGTGTTCAGGACGCCGCTCGAGACGCTGGCGGTGGCCGGCGGCAAGGGGGTCTG
Organism: Devosia honganensis; assembly: GCF_042648785.1. Lineage (NCBI taxonomy): Bacteria > Pseudomonadati > Pseudomonadota > Alphaproteobacteria > Hyphomicrobiales > Devosiaceae > Devosia > Devosia honganensis. The sequence goes on along the minus strand of NZ_JBHRYD010000001.1, from coordinate 628,617 downwards.
GGACGCGATCTTCATCCTGCTGGTCATCTGGCCGGCGCTGCTGCTCTACCAGATCATGGACAAGTCGGGCGGCTACGAGGCCATGCGCCAGGGCATAACCCGCATGAGCCGCAACGAATTGTTCATCGTGGTGGCGCTGGGCTGGGTGTTCGCGTCCTTCCTGCAGGGCATTGACGGGTTCGGCACCCCCATCGCCATCGTGGCGCCGCTGCTGGTCGCCTTCGGCCTCAAGCCGATCTACGCCGTGGCCATTCCCATCATCGCCCATATCTGGGCCAAGTTCTACGGAACGCTGGGCGCGGGCTGGCTGGCGACCCTGCAGGTGGTGGACATCGACCAGGCCACCACCCTGGCCACCGCCTATCAGGCGGCGATCCTGATCGTCATCCAGACGCTGCTGGGCGGGCTGACGGTGGTGTGGATGTATGGCCGCTGGCCGGCGATCCGCCACGGCTGGCCGCTGGTGCTGATCATCGCCGCCATCCAGGGCCTGGGGCAGATCGTGGCGGTGATGATCGATCCGGCGCTGGCCGCCTTCCTGCCGGCCACGGCGGCGATGCTGGCGCTGTTCCCGCTGGCGCGCTGGAAGCGCTATGCCGAGCCGGCGCCCGATATCGTGGACCGCCCGGCCATGCTGGCCGATGGCGCCACCGCCGCCCGGGAGCGGACCCCGCCCATGGGCACGGCGATGGCCTTCCTGCCCTATATCGTGCTCAGCCTGATCGCGGTGGGCACCTCGCTGGTCGTGCCGCTGCGCGAGGCCCTGGCCAGCGTCAGCTTCGGCCTGCCATTCCCCGCCGTGTCGACCGGCTACGGGCTGACGGTGGCGGGAAGCGACGCCTATTCGGCGCTGCGGCCCCTGACCCATCCGGGCGCGGGGCTGCTGCTGACCGCGCTGCTCACCTGGATCGTCTTTCTCGGGCGCGGCTATTTCGCGCGCTGGGCGGCAGCGGCGCCAGGCGGCGCGCAAGGGGTGCTGCGCGGCCTCGTCGACACCGCCATTCCCGCCTCGGTGCCCATCATGGCCTTTCTGATCATGGCCTCGATGATGAACCATTCGGGGCAGAACGAAGTGCTGGCGCTGGGCATTTCGGCGGTCGCGCCCGCCTATGTCTTCGCCTTCCTCTCCAACGGCATCGGGGCCGTCGGCGCCTTCACCACCTCGAGCAGCACCTCGTCCAACGTGCTGTTCTCGGACCTGCAGATCACCATCGCCCGGCTCAAGGACCTGCCCGAGGCGACCATATTGGCGGCCCAGAGCGCGGGCGGCGCCATCGGCAATGCCATCGCCCCGGCCAATGTGGTGATGGGCGCCAGCACCGCCGGCATCAGCGGCAAGGAGGGCGAGATCATGCGCAAGACGCTGCCCTGGACCATCGCCGCCTTCCTGCTGACCGGCATCGCCACCGTCGTTCTCGTCCTGCTCGCGGCATAGGGGAAACGTAATGAAGGCCTTGTTCAAGAACCGCGTCGCCTATCTGGGCCTGTCCTTCCTGCTGCTGATGGCCTCCTATCCGCTCATCAGCATCGGCACCACGGAAGGACCGGCATGGCTATGGTGGCTGGGCCTGGCCATGCTGCTGCTGGGGGCGCTGATCCCGCCGGCGCAGCGCGTGCTGTTTCCCCCCGCCCGGGACCCGGGCTAGCGCATCGGACCGAAAAGTGTATTCACGGTTTTCGAATAATCCGATGCGCAAACAAAGAAATAGAGCGCTCGATCCGATTCCATCGGATCGTCTGGCGCTCTAGGGATGGCCGCTCTTCAGCGGGACGGTCCCGAGCGCCGCTTTCGCCCCGACAGGGCGCGGCGCCCCTCCGTCCCGGTCCGCACCCTCGAATGAAAAGGAACCGATCATGAGCCATGCAGACGGGCCGCGCACCGGCCGCCCCCCCATTCTCGCCTCGCGCGGCATGGTGTCGACGCCGCATTATCTGGCCTCGGCCTCGGGCCTCGACGCCCTGCGGCGCGGCGGCAGCGCCGTGGATGCGGCGATCGCCGCCAATGCCACCTTGTGCGTGGCCTATCCGCATATGGCGGGATTGGGCGGCGACGGGTTCTGGCTGATCGCCGGGTCGGGCGTCGAGGGCGTGCAGGCGCTGGACGCCAGCGGGCCCTCGGCGCAGGCAGCGACCCGCGACTATTACCGCGGGCGCGGCATCACGCAGAACATCCCCATGCGCGGGCCGCTGGCGGCGCTCAACGTGCCGGGCGCGGTCGACGGCTGGCGCCTGGCGCATGAGCGGTACGGCAAACTGCCCTGGGAAAGCCTTTTTGCCGATGCCATCGAATTCGCCCGCAACGGTGTCGCCATCACCCGCTCGCTCGCCGACTGGCTGGCCCGGGACGCCGGCATCCTTGCCCGGGACCCGGGCATGGCGGCGGTGTTCCTGCCGCGCGGCGTGCCCGAGCGCGAGGGCAGGGTGCTGGTGCAGGCCCGGCTGGCCGAGACCCTTGCCACCCTGGCGTCCGCGGGGGCCAGGGCGGGCTTTTACGAGGGCGATGTGGCGCAGCGCATCTGCGCGGCGATCGCACCGGGCGGCTCGCCGCTCCGCCCCGAGGATTTTTCCGGCTATCAGGCGCGCTGGGTGACGCCCATCTCCACCACCTATCGCGGCCGTGAGGTGTTCCAGTTGCCGCCCAGCACCCAGGGTTTTGCGGCCCTGCAGATCCTCAACCTGCTCGAAGGCTTCGACGTGCGCGGCTGGGGGGAAGGCTCGGCCGATTACTACCATCACATCGTCGAGGCGGTGAAGGTCGCCTTCGCCGATCGCGACGAATGGCTGACCGATCCCGCCTTCGTCGATATTCCGCTCGAGCGGCTGCTGTCCAAATCCTATGCCGAGGAGCGCCGCGGGCTGATTTCCGCGACGCGGGCGCTGGAGCTGCACGAGGTCGAGCCGGGGCTGCGCTACGGTACGCAGTTCGACAGGCGCAGCCCCGATGGCGGCACCATCTATCTGTGCGTCACCGATGCCGACGGGATGGTGGTTTCGATGATCCAGTCGATCTATCACGATTTCGGGGCGGCGGTGATGGGTGGGGATACGGGCGTGGTGATGCAGAATCGCGGCTCGTTCTTCTCGCTCGACGCCAATCACCCCAACCGGCTGGAGCCGGGCAAGCGCTCCTTCCACACCATCATTCCCGCCATGCTGCTCGAGGACGGGGCGCCGGTGCTCGCCTATGGCACCATGGGCGGGGAGGGCCAGCCCCAGACACAGGCGGCCATGCTGACGCGGCTGATCGATTTCGGCTTCGACGTGCAGCAGGCGATCGAGGCGCCCCGCTGGCTGATCGGGCGGACCTGGGGGGTGGAGACGCACGACCTGATGCTGGAAGCGCGCATTCCCGACGAGACGGCGCGCGAATTGCGGCTGCGCGGCCAGCCGGTCAAGATGGTGGGGCATTGGGACGGGGCGCTCGGCCACGCCCAGGCCATCCGGATCGACCGCGGGAACCGGCTGTTCGAAGGCGGCGCCGACCCCCGCGGCGACGGTGCCGCCATGGGATATTAGGCGTTTTCCCTCAATCCCCCTCCCCTTGGGGCAGGGCTATTGCATATGGATAAATCCGCAATGCCGGCCCCTTCGCCTCCCTCCCCCTTGAGGGGAGGGAATGAGGGTGGGGGTTCGGGATTGTCCGGGAATCCGAACGGTTCATCGAGAAAATCGACGGCACGGAACCCCCACCCCCGACCCCTCCCCTCAAGGGGGAGGGGAGCAAAGGCAAAGATTTCGCCTGACAATAAAAGGCTCTGGGGGTGGGGGTATCCTGTAATGGGCGGGTGCGCCCCCTACACCCGGTCGAAATTGCTGGGCAGGATGATCATGTCGCGGATGGTGACGCTGCGGCGGCGGGTCAGCATGAAGAGGATGGCCTCGGCCACGTCTTCGGGCTCGATCAGCCCGCCCGCCTCGCGGGCCTTGCGCAGGTTCTCCGCCGGCCAGTCGTCCAGCAGCGCCGACACCACGGGGCCGGGCGAGATCTGCGCCACCCGTACATTGTGCTGCACCATCTGCCGGCGCAGGCCCTGCACGAAGCTGGTGATGGCCCATTTCGAGCCCGAATAGACCGGCTCCCAATAGGTGGGGAAATGCCCCGCCACCGAGCAGGTGACGATGATGTCGCCGGTGCGGCGCCCGATCATGTGCGGGGCCACCGCATGCACGTTCTTGATCACCGCATTGACGTTGAGGTTGAGCATGCGGTCGATGGCCTCGGGGGTGGTGTCGGCCAGCTCGCCCCCGATATAGCTGCCGGCATTGCAGTGCAGGATGTCGATGCGGCCGGTTTTTTCCAGCACCTCCGGCACCATGCGGGCGCAGCTTTGCGCGTCGAGCAGGTCGGTGACCTGGGCGATGGCGCCTTCGCCCAGCTCTGTTGTGAGCGCGGCGAGCGCCTCGGCGTTGCGGTCGGCCATCACCACGCGGGCGCCTGCCTCCAGCAGCGCCCGGCTGGTGGCCAGGCCAATGCCCGAGGCGGCGCCGGTGACCACGGCGATCTTGTCCTGCAACGGCTTGCTCATGTGCTGTCTCTCCTCCATTTCACGGGACGGCGCGGCCGATCCCCAGGTCCACTATGGCGATATTGAGCAGCCGCGCCATGGAGGCGTGGGCGCCTTCGCTGTCGCGCAGCCGGATGCGCTCGATCACCTCGCCATGATTGGGCAGCGAGGCGCCCGGCTCGCGGGCCCGCGAGATGGTGAGGCGGAAGGAATAGGCCAGCGCCGCGCCGATGGTATTGGACAATTGCTGGAAGACGATATTGCCGCTGGCGCGCAGCAGGGCGGTGTGGAAGGCGATGTCGGCCTGGTTGAAGGCCTCGAAATCCTGCGCCGCCTTGTAGCGGCCCATGCGCGCAAAGGCCTCCTCCAGCGGGGCGATGTCGCGCGCGGTGGCCCGCAATGCGGCCAGCCGCGCCGCCGCCGGCTCGATCACCTGGCGCGCCTCGATCAGGCTCAGCACCAGTTCGGCGCTGGGATGCAGCTCCATCGACCAGGCCAGGATATCCGGGTCGAGCAGGTTCCATTCCTCGCGGGCCCGCACCAGCGTGCCGGTGCGGGGGCGGGTGGTCACCATGCCCTTGCTGTCGAGCACCTTGACCGCCTCGCGCACGGCGCTGCGGCTGACCTTGAAGCTCTCGCACAATTCCGGCTCGGGGGGCAGCGCCGCGCCGGGGGCGTATTCGCCGCCCAATATGCGCTGGGCCAGCGTGCGGACCACATGGCGGTGCACGCGCGGCTTGAGCAGGGGTTTGGTCCTTTCGGCCAGGGTCAAGTCAGGGTCCTTTCACGTCCCGGCCGCGCCGGGGGCG
>NZ_JBHRYD010000001.1:0-623234 GCF_042648785.1 Devosia honganensis | reverse complement strand
GCGGTCATGGCCACTTCCCCGGGCCGGCCGATGCGCCCCGGCGGATGCAGGTCGCAGATGCGCCGGCGTTCGGCCTCCGGATCGGGAAAGCCGTTCCAGTATTCGAGCGCCAGGTCGGTTTCGATATAGCCCGGGGCGATGGCGTTCACCCGGACATTGCGCGCCGCATATTCGATGCCCAGCGCCCGGGTCAGCCCCAACAGGCCATGCTTGGCGACGGGGTAGGGGAAGGTGCCCGGAATGATGGTGGTGCTGTGCGAGGAGGCGATGTTGACGATGCTGCCGCCGCCGCCCTCCAGCATGGCCGGCAGCACGGCGCGGCACATGCGCCACACGCCCTCCAGGTCCACCGCCATGCAGCGGGCCCATTCGGCGTCGGTGGTCTGCAGCGGCTCGTGAAAGACGTTGATGCCGGCATTGTTGACGAGCACGTCGATGCGGCCGTAGCGGGCCAGCACCTGGGCGACCGTCCTGTCCACCGATTCCTGGTCGGTGACGTCGGTGGCGATGAAGGGGGCGCCTTCACCCAGCCGCGCGGCGGTGGCCGCCCCGGTCTGCGGGTCGCGCTCGGCGATCACCGCCACCGCGCCCTCGCGCAGGAAGGCCTCGGCGATGGCGGCGCCGATGCCGCGCCCGGCGCCGGTGACGATGGCGATCTTGTCCTTGAGGCGCATTGCTACCAGTCCACGATGGTTCCGTCGGCCATCACCGCGTTCTGCGTGTGCAGCACTTCCTGGGCATAAGGGTGCTTGGCGCATTCGGCTTCGTCAACGACGATCCCCAGCCCGGGCGCCTCGGGCACCTGCCAATAGCCGTCCACCATGCGGATCGGGCCCTGCACCACGTCGAAATACCAGGGCACCGCGCCCACCATTTCCTCCTGGATGACGTGGTTGGGGGTGGAGACGGCGAAGTGCAGCGCCGCCACCCCGGCGATGGGGCCCAGCGGGTTGTGCGGGGCCACGCCGATCCCCAGCGCCTCGGCGCGGGCGGCGACCCGCTTGGCCTGCAGGAACCCGCCGCAATGGCACAGGTCCGGCTGCACGATGTCGATGGCGCGGGTGGCGAACAGCGCCTCGAACTCGCTGGCATCGATCAGCCGCTCGCCGGTGGCCAGCGGCACGCCGGTCTGCCGGGCCAGTCGTTCGAGGCTCTGGAAGTCGCCCGGGGGCACCGGTTCCTCCACGAACATGGGCCGGCCGGGCGCCAGCGCCTCGATATAGGCCAGCGCCGCCCCGGCCGAGGCGGGCCGGCCATGGAAGTCGACCATGATCTCGATCTCGTCGCCCACCGCCTTTCGCATCGCCTCCATCATCCGGGCGACCTTGTCCACCTGCGGCAGCGGCGCGTGGTAATGGGTATAGGGCACGAAGACCGCCTTGAAGGCGCGATAGCCGTTCTCGACCACTTCGCGGGCCCGCTCCACCAGCGCCGCGTCGCTGTCGGATTCATAGACGGCGCGCATGTCGCCCATGCCCAGATGGGTATAGACGAAGACCCTGTCGCGCACCTTGCCGCCCAGAAGCCGCCACACCGGCTGGCCCAGATGCTTGCCAAGAATGTCCCACAGCGCCATCTCGATGCCCGAGACGGCGCTCATGCCGATGGCCCCGAGCCGCCAGAAGCTCTGCTTGGTCATGGCGCGATAGGCCTGCTCGATGTCGCGCGGGTCCCGCCCGATCAGCAGCGGGGCCAGGTCCTCGACGGCCCCGACCACGGCGCGGGTCTTCCATTCCAGCGTCGCCTCGCCCCAGCCGAACAGGCCCGGCTCGTCGGTTTCCACCTTGACGAAAACCCAGTTGCGCATTTCCGCATTGACCACGCGGACAGTGATGGCTGTGATCTTCACACGACACCTATAAATCAGATGATTGAAAGCTAGATGCCGGCAATCATCGGGTCAAGCCCGGCAATTGCGCCTTGACAGCGTCCTTAAACATCAGATTATTAGTTGCATCGAACGGAGAGTGAGCATGGCTGGAAGCCACGCCGGCAAGAATTTGCATCGCCTGCGCCGTCACAATGCCTTCTATCTGGCGGTGGCGCCGTTTCTCTTGATCTTCCTGGTGTTCTCGATCTTTCCGGTGCTGTTCTCGGTCTATCTCGGCTTCAACCGCTGGGACGGCTTTTCCGATCCGCAATGGGTGGGCCTCGAGAACTATGCCCGGGCGCTGCGCGATCCGGTGTTCCAGAAGGCGATCTGGAACACCGCCTATGTCTGGCTCTGGTCCACCACGCTCACCATCGCGCTGGCGCTGGTGATCGCGGTTCTGGTCAACGACCACGTGGCCTTCGGCAAGAGCTATTTCCGCATGGTGTTCCTGCTGCCCCTGCTGGTGGCGCCGGCCATTGCCGCCATCGTGCTGCGGGTGTTCTTCTCGGCCAATGGCGGCATCGTCAACCTGCTCGCCGGCGCGGTCACCGGCACGCCCAGCTATTTCGACTGGCTCGGCTCGGAATTCTGGATCAAGCCGCTGGTGGTGCTGCTGGTCATCTGGCGCTGGACGGGCTGGTACATCATCATTTTCATGGCCGCCCTCCAGTCGATCCCGCGCGACATCTACGAGGCGGCGCGCATGGACGGGGTCGGGCGCTGGGCCATCTTCTCGCGCATCACCCTGCCGCTGCTGCTGCCGGCCATCGCCTTTGCCACCATCACCTCGACGCTGGGCGGATTGCAGATGTTCGACGAGCCCTATGTGCTGACCCAGGGGCTGGGCGGCACCAACAATGCCGCCACCACGCTGGGCATGTATCTGTTCGCCACCGCCTTCACCCGGCTGGATTTCGGCGTCGGCTCGGCGGTCTCCTGGTATATCTTCGCGGCGGTGGTGCTGTTCACCCTCGTCTATCAGGCCGGGTTGCGCCGGCTGCGCGGGGCGGCGTCATGACTGCGGCGCGCCTCCGGCGCGGCAATCGCGACAAGCGCTTCAACCTCTCGGTGACGCTGGCCCTGCTGGCGCTCAGCATCTTTTTCCTGCTGCCGCTCTACTGGACGGCGGTTTTCGCCACGCGCACCCTCAGCGAGGTCTTCCAGTTTCCCCCGCCGCTGTGGTTCGGCGACAATATCGTGCAGAACTACCGCAATATCGAAGCGGTGTTCCCGCCCTTCCGGCCCATCGTCAATTCGCTGCTGGTGGCCGTGCCCAAGACCGTCGGGCTGGTGCTGGTCAGCGCCATGGCCGGTTATGGGCTGTCGCGCTATGTGCGGGCGACGGGCCATAAATTCATCCTGGTCGCCACCTTCGCCACCCTGTTCTTCCCGCCTTCGCTGGCGCTCATTCCCTTCTTCCTGCAGATGAACGCCTTTGGCTGGCTCAACACCTATTGGCCGCTCATCCTGCCGGCCATGGCCTCGGGCTTCGGGGTGGTCTGGATGTACACCTATATCGGCTCGACCGTGCCGGCCGAGCTTTACGAAGCGGCCGAGATGGATGGGGCCAAAGGCATCGCCACCTTCTTTTTCGTGGTGCTGCCCATCATCCGCCCCGGGCTCGCCGCGCTTGCCGTGTGGACCCTCATCAGCACCTGGAACGATTTTCAGATTCCGCTGGTGGTGCTCAGCGACGGCTCGAAGTTCACCGTGCCGCTGGCGCTCACCACGCTCTCGACCACGCATTATTCCGACATGCCGGCCGTCATGCTCGCCACCCTCATGGGGCTGGTGCCGGTGTTCATCCTGTTCGGGCTTCTGAGCCGCCAGTTCATCGCCGGCCTCACCGCCGGTTCCGTCAAATGACGTATTGCCGGCGCGACCGGCAGGAACACGCAAATGGAGGATTTGCAATGAAGACCATATTGAAGGGCCTTGCCGCCCTGGCGCTGGCCGGCGCCGCCATCACGCCCGTTCTGGCGCAGGAGGCGCCCGACAGTTCGGTCTCGGGCACGATCAACGTGCTGACCTGGCCCAATAACGACCGCACCTTCCAGGCGCTGCTGCCCGCCTTCAACGCCGCCTATCCCGATATCACCGTCAATATCCAGGGCATTCCCACCGCCAATAACGGCTATCTCAACGCCGTGCAGCGCGCCATGCTGGCAGGCGGTGGCACCGATGTGGCGATGATCGAGATCAACATGATGGCCCTGCTGCGCGACAAGCCGCAATGGGTGGATCTGGGGCAGGCCCCCTATAATGCCGGTGAGCTGCTGGAGGATTTCGCGCCCTTCACCGTCGCCAATGTGACCCTGCCGGACGGCAAGATCTCGGCCCTGCCCAAGCATACCGGGCCGGGCGGCATGTTCTACCGCTCCGACATCTTCGCGGAGGCCGGGTTGCCGACCGATCCGGCGGAAGTGAGCGCGCTGTTCGCCGACTGGGATGCCTTCCTTTCCGAAGGCCAGAAGCTGGTGGTGCCCAATCAGCGTTGGGTCATCGGCAATGGCGAGGAGATCGTGCGCGCCATGATGGCGCAGAAGGGCGTCAGCTATTTCGACGCGGAAGGCAATTTCCAGATCGACGATCCGGTGTTCCGCACTGCCTTCGAAACGGTGAAGAAGGCGGCCGATGCGGGCATGATCTCGCCCTTCACCGCCTGGAGCCCGGAATGGCAGGGCGCCTTCGGGCGCGGGCAGCTGGCCACCGTGCTCTATGGAAACTGGTTCGGGGGCCTGCTCAAGCGCGCCTATGCCGCCGATCAGGACGGCAAATGGGCCGTGGCCACGGCGCCGGGCGTCGAGGGCAACCGCTCCTTCAACTCGGGCGGCGACTATATCGGCATCCTGGAGGGCTCGCAGAACAAGGAAGCGGCCTGGGCCTTCGTCAAATGGGTGGTCTCCGATGACGAGAGCCTGAAACAGCAATATCAGAACGACGACCTCTATCCGGCCTATACGCCGGCGGGGCAGGCGGAGTGGATGAATTTCGAGGACCCCTATTATGGCGGCCAGAACGTCAACGAGGTCTTCGCGCCGGTGCAGGCCGAGATGATCCCCTTCACCCTGCATCCGCTCGATCCGGTCGCCGCCACCGCCATGAGCACGGCCGTCAACAATGTCGCCCGGGGCGTGCAGAGCGTTGATGAGGCGCTCGAGGCGGTGCGGGCCGAGGTCGAGGCGCAGATGTAGCCCAGGGCATTGGGGGCGCCCGCCGAGGCGCGCCCCCTTTTCCGTCCCGCGCCACCCCAAAACAAAAAAATTCAGAGGCCAGACATGCTCACCTCCATCCCGCTCGAAGGCGAATGGGCCTTCGCCCTCGATCCCGATAGCCGGGGCGAGGCCGAGCAATGGTTCGCGACCGACCTGCCCGACACGATCAGCCTGCCGGGCAGCGTCGACGAGGCGAAAAAGACCCCGCTCTCGACCGGCAGCACCATGGCCCATCTCAGCCGCCGCCATCCCTATGTCGGCAAGGCCTGGTATGCCCGCAGCTTCGATATCCCCGAGGGCATGGAGGACCATTATTTTCATCTGGCGCTGGAGCGGCCGCATGGGGAGGTCAATGTCTGGATAGACGGCTACAAGCTGGGGCGCGACGAGAGCATGTCCACCGCCGTGCGCATGCTGATCGGCCAGCTCTCCCCCGGCCCGCACCGTCTGGTGATGATGATCGACAATGCCCGCTTCGAGGCGGTGGGCGAGGCCATCATCCGCAGCCATGCGCGCATGGGCGACGTCGCCCATTCCAAGACCGACCACACCCAGACCAACTGGAACGGGGTGGTGGGCTATCTGCGCATCGAGGCGGCCCGCGCCTCCATCGCCCGCCTCGACGTCCATGCCCCCTCGCGCGACATCACCGTCGAGGTGGAGCTGGAAGCCTTCGACCCCGATATCCGCTTCCCCATCTTCTGGACCGGCGAGCACGCTGACGAACTGGTGTTCAATGTGCACGTGGCGGGCACGGATGCAGTGGTCAGTGCTAACGATGTGCTGACGTTCGACAGTGCTTTTGCCAGGATTTTCCGGCGAATCAGCCTGCCGCCCTCCGCGGCGCTATGGGACGAGTTCGATCCCGTGCTGCACCGCCTGAGCGTCGAATGGCGCCGCGACGGGGTGGTGCTGGATCGTCTCGAAACCGATTTCGGCATCCGCTCCTTCGTCCGCGAGGGGCGGCATCTCAAGCTCAATGGGCGAACGGTTTTCCTGCGCGGAACGCTCGATTGCGCCATCTTCCCGCTGACCGGCTATCCGCCGACCGACCATGAAGGATGGGAAAAAGTCTTCGGTACGGCAAAGGCTTACGGCCTCAACCATATCCGCTACCATTCCTGGTGCCCGCCCAAGGCGGCCTTCGAGGTCGCCGACCGGATGGGCCTGCTGCTGCATGTGGAAACCCCGGTCTGGCCGGTTCTCGGCGCCGATCCGGCACTCGACCGCTATATCCATGCCGAGGCCGAGCGCATCGTGCGCGACTATGGCAATCATCCCAGCTTCGTCATGCTCTGCGTCGGCAATGAAGTGCATGGTAACGGCCTGCACGGCTTTCTCGAGCGCTTTCTCGAAAAGTGGAAAAACCAAGACGATAGAAGGGTTTACACGGGCGGTTCCGGTTGGCCAACGGTCAAGCGCGCCGACTATATCTCCAAGCCCGAACCTCGTAACCAGCGCTGGGGCGAGGGGCTGGAAGGCCGCCTCAACGCCCGCGCGCTGGAGACCCGGACCGACTGGACCGAATGGGTCGAGGCGGTGCCGATGGCGCTGGTCAGCCATGAGATCGGCCAGTGGTGCGTCTATCCGGACCTGGCGGAAATCGCCAAATATACCGGCGTGCTGGAAGCACGTAACTTGCTGATGATAAAGGAAGATCTGGACGCCAAGGGGCTGGGCCACCTGGCGCGCGACTATCTCATGGCCAGCGGAGCGCTCCAGACCCAGCTCTATAAGGAGGAGATGGAGGCCGCCCTGCGCACCCCCGACATGGCGGGCGTGCAACTGCTTGGCCTGCAAGACTTTTCCGGGCAAGGCACGGCCCTGGTGGGCGTGGTCGATGCGTTCTGGGACGAGAAGCCCTACGTCACCCCCGCCCGGTTCCGCGAATTCTGCGCCCCGGTGGTGCCGCTCCTGCGTGCCGACCGTTTCGTTCTGGTGGCGGGCGAGACCTTCACCGCCGAGCTGCAGCTTGCCGTGTTCACCGCGCATAATATTGAAAATGCTCGGCTTTCCTGGAGCCTGCGCGATGGCGGCAACACCGTTCTACGCTCCGGCGACCTGGTCTGCGATGGCCTGGCGACGGGCCGCCTTCACGAAGTGGGCGGCATCGCGATCGATACCACGGGGCTTCTCCCTGCGGCGCGCCACGAACTGGTGGTGACGGTGGAGGGCACCGATTATCGCAATCGCTGGGGGGTGTGGGTCATGCCAGAACTGGCGCAACCCATTGACCTGCCAATGGTTTCCGAGCTCGACGGCGCCGCGCTCGATCGCCTCCAGGCGGGCGAGACGCTGATCCTGGCGCCGCCGCCCGACAGGCTCGCGCCCAATGCCGTCCTGGGTCACACCGCCGCCTTCTGGAACACGCTGTGGACCGATGGCCAGGCGCCGCACACAATGGGCTTGCTGATCGATGAGGAGCATCCGCTCTTTGCCCATTTCCCCAGCGCCTCCTACTCGGACTGGCACTGGTGGGAGCTCACCCATCATCGCCGGGCCTTCGACGTCAACGGCTTGAATCAAAAGGCGATTGTGCGGGTCATCGACGACTGGAACAGCAATCGGGACCTGGTCCTTTGTGCCGAATTGCAGGTGGGCCGAGGCCGGCTCGTGCTGCTCGGTTTCGATCTCGAAAAGCTCGAGAATCGGCCGGTCGCCGCAGCGTTCCGGCAGGCGCTCGGCGCCTATCTGGGCAGCGGGAAACAGGTCCGGGCGCCCGAGGCGACGCGGTCCGAACTCGAAAGCTGGTGGCAAGGAGTTGCACGGTGAGCGCCATCGAATTGCGCGGGGTGGAAAAGACCTATGGCAGCACCAGGGTCATCCACGGCATCGACCTGGCGGTCGAGAAGGGCGAATTCGTCGTGTTCGTGGGCCCTTCGGGCTGCGGCAAGTCCACCCTGCTGCGCATGATCGCCGGATTGGAGGACATCACCTCCGGCGAAATCGCGCTCGATGGCGATGTGGTCAACGACGTGGAACCGGCGCGGCGCGGGCTGTCCATGGTGTTCCAGTCCTATGCGCTCTACCCGCACATGACGGTGGCGGGCAATATGAGTTTCGGCCTGCGCATGACCGGCACCTCCAGGGTCGAGACGGAGCGGCGCGTTGCCGAGGCGGCGGAGATTCTGCAACTGGCGCCGCTGCTCAAGCGCAAGCCGAGCCAGCTTTCGGGCGGTCAGCGCCAGCGCGTCGCCATTGGCCGGGCCATTGTACGCCAGCCTCGAGCCTTCCTTTTCGACGAGCCGCTTTCCAATCTCGATGCCGAATTGCGCGTCGCCATGCGGGTTGAAATTTCCAAGCTGCACCAGCAACTTGGCACGACAATGATCTATGTCACCCACGATCAGGTGGAGGCCATGACCCTGGCCGACCGCATCGTGGTGCTGCGCGCCGGGCGCATCGAGCAGGTCGGCACGCCAGCCCGGCTTTATGCCGATCCGGACAATGTCTTCGTCGCCGGGTTCATCGGTTCGCCCCGCATGAACCTGCTGAGAGCGACAAGCGATGGCGAGACCGTAACCCTTGCCGGAATCGGTTTCCGCCCCCGCCTCGCCGCCTTGCCGCAGGGCGCCGTCACGCTGGGCTTGCGCCCGGAGCAGTTCTTCCAGCCGGAAGGCGAAACCGCTTCTCTGGCCGTCGAGGTCGATGTGGTCGAAAATCTGGGGGCCAGCACCATCGCCCATGGGCGCCTCGCCGACGGCCAGCCCATTCTGGTGGAGCGGCGCGGCAAGGACCGTGCTTCCGGCGCAAAACGCCTCGAGGTGCGCTTCGCCCTCGCCGACGCATTGATTTTCGATGCGGACGGGCAGCGGCTGCGGTGAGCCCTACATGCTGTCGTACTCCTTGAAGACCCCTTCGAGCCGCTCGCTGCGCGGCGGGCCGGTATAGCTGCCGCTGAGCCGGTCGATCAGCATCTGCACGGCCCGATGCGCCTGGGTGGCGGGCGGGACGCCGATGCGGGTCAGGCGAGGGCGGAGATAATCCATCTGCGGCTGGTCGCCATAGACGGCGACCGCCATATCCTTCGGGATCGACAGGCCGCGGTCGAACAGGGCCGGAAGCCCGCCCTGCGCCATCAGATGATTGCCGAAGAACAGGGCGCTGGGCAGGTTCTGCCCTTGCGTATCCAAGAGGAAGTTGACGCCGTCGGTGCCCGAGGGGCCGAGGAAGCTCCCCTCGTAGTCGAGGATGTTTTCGGGAGTGACGCCGCCTGAGAGCAGGCCGTCGCGAAACCCGCGGGCGCGGGCCATCGCCTCGGGAAAATAGGCGGGGCCGGTGATCTGCGCCACGCGGCGATGGCCGCGTCCGGCCACATATCGCCCCATGGCGTGGCAGGCGCTTTCGTCGTCGACCCAGACATTGTCGACCGCGCCATTGGGCAGTTTGCCGATAAAAACGGTGGGGATGTCGATGTCCAGCAGGGCGTCGTGCAGGCCGAACAGGGCGAAATCGCCCACGATGAGCCCGTCGACGCGCCGGTTGCGGATGTGGCGCAGATAATCCCGGCCCAATTGCTGGGAATGGCCGCCCGGCACGTCGGTATTGAAGATCAGTGTGTCGCGTCCGGCGGCCTCGAGGTCGGATTGCACCGTCTTGACCAGTTCGGGATAGAAGGGGTTGCGAATGTCCGGGATAAGAACCGCCACCATATTGGTGCGGCCCGTGCGCAGGCTCTGGGCTTGCGGGTTGGGGACATAGCCGAGCTCGGCAATGGCTGCCATCACTCGCTCGCGCAGATGTGGCGACACCCTCTCCGCGTGGTTGAGCACGTGGGACACGGTGGTACGGGACACGCCAGCGCGTTCGGCAACCTTGGAAATCGTCGTCATGGCAATTGGCTAGCACCGCTGTTCCGGCTTGGCAAATTGATTTGTGAATTGATTTGCAAATGCATTCAAAGTGGATATGGTGCGTATGTCGACCGGCAGGAATCGCCGGCGGCCAATGACGAACCATCCATGACGGGCAGCTGCGGGGAGGCAGATGTGAACGTTTTCGACAGTCCGGCCTGAGTCCCGACCCTTTACCCCTTCATGCGGCCCGCCTTGCGGCAGGCGGTGCGACCTTCTTTTTTGCTGTCGATCGGCGCGCCGCCTCATGGCGCGAACGGCGCAGCCCGGCCAATCTGGAGTTTTCATGACCGTCGCTTTTTCCGGCCTCGATCTCAATCTGGGCAATCTCTATCGCCTGTCGAATGCCAGGACCCGTTCCATTTCCCCGGAGAATTTTACCGGCGAGAAGGGCAAGGGCGGCATGGCCACCGAGGGCACGGGCGCCGAATGCGCGCGCGGTCTGGGCCAGGGCTGGAAGATTTCGCCATCGATCCGTATCGAGGCGAACGAGACGCGGGTGCTTGCCGATATCGAAGGCCCGGGGGCCATACAGCAGATCTGGCTGACCAGCGCCAATCTGCGCTGGCGCGATCTGATCCTGAGGATTTATTGGGATGACGAGCAGCATCCCTCGGTCGAGGCGCCGATCGGCGATTTCTTCTGTTCGGGCTGGAACCGGTTCGCCCAGGTGACCTCGCTCGCCGTCTGCGTCAATCCGGGCCGAGCCTTCAATTGCTATTGGCAGATGCCGTTCCGCAAGCGGGCGCGGATCACCATCGAAAACCGCGATCCGGACGATTTCGGCATCATCTATTATCAGGTCAACTACGCGCTGGCCGACGTGCCGGAAGACGCGGCCTATTTCCACGCGCAGTTCCGCCGGACCAATCCGCTGCCGTTCAAGACGGACTACACCATTCTCGATGGAGTGTCCGGCCGCGGTCATTTCGTCGGCACCTACATGGCCTGGGGCGTCAACAATGCCGGCTGGTGGGGCGAGGGCGAAATCAAGTTCTTCATGGATGGGGACGATGCCTTCCCCACCATTTGCGGCACCGGCACCGAAGACTATTTCTGCGGCGCCTATAATTTCGATGGCGGGGTGGTCGACGCCACCATGGAGAACCGCTACCGCGAATTCAACACGCCCTATGCCGGCCTGCCGCAGGTGCTGCGGCCCGACGGCGTCTATCAGAGCCAAATGCGCTTCGGCATGTATCGCTGGCACGTTCACGATCCGATCCGGTTCGAATCCGATCTGCGGGTGACCATGCAGGCGCTGGGCTGGCGAACGGAGAAGCAGAATCGCCGCTATCTGCCGCTGCAGGACGACATCGCCTCGGTCGCCTTCTGGTACCAGACCCTGCCGGCGGCGCCGTTCCCGCAACTGCCCGACCGCGACTATCTCGAGATCATCTGATCATGAATCTGCTCCGCTTCATCGCCGGGCGGCTCGTCGTTTATGCGTTGGTGATCGTCTTTGCGCTCACCGTGCTGTTCTTCGTGCCGCGGCTCGGCCCCACCGATCCGGTGGAGGCCATGCTGGCCAAGGTCGCTTCGCAGGGTGCCTATATGGAGGCGGCGCAGGTGGATGCGCTGCGCCAATCGCTGTCCGACACGTTCGGGCTCAGCGGTTCGCTGCTCGAGCAATATTGGGCCTTTATCAAGCGCATCGTGGTCACGGCGGATTTCGGCCCCTCGCTCTCGATGTATCCGACGCCGGTGATGGAGCTGATCTGGAACGCGCTGCCCTGGACCTTCGGGCTGCTGCTGACCTCGACGCTGATCGCCTGGGTCCTGGGCAATTTCGTCGGCCTGGCGTCGGGGTGGAAGCCCGAGAGCCCGTCGAGCCGCATCATGGAGGGGATCGCCATCTGCCTCTATCCGATCCCCTACTACATTCTGGCGCTCGTGCTCTCGATCCTGTTTTCCTATGTCTGGAAGATCTTTCCGCTTACCACCACCATCCGCGGCGCGCCCTGGAGCTGGGACCTGATCACCAGCATCGTGTGGAATTCGTTCCTGCCGGCGATGTCGATCGTCATCGTGGTGTTCGGCTGGTGGGTCATCAGCGTCAAGGCGCAGACGGCGACCCTCAAGGAAGAAGAATTCATCCGCTATGCGCGGCTCAAGGGATTGGGCGATGGCCGCATTTTGAGCCGCTACGTGCTGCCCAACGCCATCCTGCCGCAGATCACTTTCCTCGCCCTACAGATCGGGCTGATGTTCAATGGCTCGCTGATCACCGAAATCCTCTTCGACTATCCGGGATTGGGCCTGCTGATCTATTCGGCGGTGCTGCAGGGCGATTTCAACCTGCTGATGGGCACGATCAGCCTGTCGGTCATCGCCGTGGCGACAGCCACCATGGTGATCGATCTCATCTATCCCCTTCTCGATCCCCGCATCCGGCACAGGTAGATCCATGCGCAGCTTCTTCGCCCATGCGCCGTTCCGGCTCTATCTCGGCATCCTGCTGGTCGTGCTCTTCATCGTGCTGGGCGGGATCATGCCGTGGTTCGCGCCCACCGATCCGCTGACGTGGTACACGGCGCCACGCAACCAGAATCCAGGTGCCGCCTATTGGCTGGGCACGACCAGCCTCGGCCAGGACGTCTTCTGGCTGCTCACCTATGCCTTGCGCAATTCCCTCATCCTCGGCCTGATCGTTGCGGGACTGTCGACCATTATCGGTGTCTTCCTGGGCCTCGCCGCCGGATATGCGGGGGGATGGCTCGACCGGGTGCTGAGCTTTTTCATGGATGCGCTGCTGTGCATCCCCGTTCTGCCCATCCTCATCCTGATGGCCGCATTGTTTGGCGGGCAATTGGCGCTGCCGATCGTGGGACTGTTGCTGGTGATCTTCAACTGGCCCTATCCGGCGCGACAGGTCCGGGCCGTGGCCCTGACCATGCGGGAGCGCGAATTCATCAATGTCGCCTGGTTCTCGGGGGAATCGAGCGTGCGCATCCTAGTGCGCCACATCTTCCCCTATATCGCCGGCTGGTCGGCTGCCAATTTCATCAACACCGTGCTGGTGGGCATTTCCACTGAAAGTGCGCTGGCGGTGATCGGCCTGTCCAGCGCGCAGCAGGCGACGTTGGGCACCATGATCTACTGGGCCATCAACTATCAGGCGCTGCTGGCGGGCAGATATGTGTGGATCGGCTCGCCGGTCCTGGCCATCGTCCTGCTCTTTATCGGCCTGTTTCTCGTGTCTTCGGGACTGTCCATGCAATCCGCCGCCCGGAGAATGAGCGTATGATCACCATCGACAATGTCACGGTCGGCTATGGCACGGCGGGCTTCATCAAGGCGGTGGACGAGGTCAGCCTCACCATCAACGACAATGAAATCCTGGGCATTGCCGGGGAGTCGGGGTCGGGCAAGTCGACGCTGATGCGCGCGGTCTATGGCGATTTCTCCACCGGCCTGCGCATTCAGAGCGGCAGCGTGACCGGGCGTTTCACCGATGCAAGGACCGGGCGGAGCATCGAGGCGCCCTCGAGCCAGTTCCGCCAATTGTGGTGGGATCAGATCAGCTATATCCCGCAGGGCTCGATGAGCGTTCTCAACCCGCTCATGCGGATCGAAAAACAGGTGGTGGACGGGCTGCCCAGGCGCGAGCGGCGGGGGAGCAGGGCGGAGTTGCGGGGACGGATCGCCCGCTTTTTCGCCGGCTTCGGGCTGGCCGAAAATGTGCTCGACGCCTATCCGCACCAGCTTTCGGGGGGCATGCGCCAGCGCGTGCTGGTGGCGATTGCCGCCTTCGTCAACCCGCGGCTGATCCTCGCGGACGAGCCGACCACGGCGCTCGACGTCGTGGTACAGAAAAAAATCCTGCTGATGATGGTGGAAATCCAGCGCCGTCAGCGCAATTCGCTGGTCCTGGTCAGTCACGATCTGGGGGTGCATTACCAGATCACGGACCGGCTGATCGTCATGCATCGCGGCAAGATCGTGGAGGCGGGCCCGACGGCGGAAATCTTCGCCAATCCCCGGCACGACTACACCAGGAACCTCATCGCTTCGCTGCCGCGCCTCCACGGCAGGCGTGCTGCCGACACCTTGGGAGAAACGGCGTGACCGATACCGCTCCCCTGCTCGAAATGCGCAATGTCAGCCGCACCTATCGCAAGGGCGGCCCGTTTGCCGGGGTGCCGTTCAAGGCGGTGGACGAGGTCTCGTTCACCCTGCCGGCGCACCCGCAGGTCTTTTCCATCGTCGGCGAATCCGGTTCAGGCAAGACCACGCTGGCGCGCATGGTGCTGCGGCTGGTGGAGCCGAGTGCGGGCGAGATCACCCTTCTGGGACGGGCACTGCACGGCAAGGGCAGGGACCGGATCGACAATCTGGAGTTCCGCCGCCTGGTCCAGCCCATCTTCCAGAATCCCTTCGAGGCGTTCAGCGCTTATCTGCCGATCGAGGACTATCTCAAGTCCACCGCGCTCAATCTGAAGGTGGCCGGCAGCAACGCGGAAGCGGAGGCACTGGCGGACCGGACGCTGCGCTCGGTCGGGCTCAGCCTCGAGCGTATAAAGGGCAAATATATCCGTCAGTTCTCGGGCGGCGAATTGCAGCGCATCAGCGTGGCGCGCGCGCTTATCCCGCGTCCGCGGCTCATCGTGGCCGATGAACCGGTATCGATGGTGGATGCCAGCCTGCGCATGAGCATCGTCAATCTGTTTCGTCAGATCGTGGTCGAGCAGGGCGTTTCCTTCATCTACATCACTCACGACCTCTCGACGGCCTACTACCTGTCGGACCAGGTTTCGATCATGAATGCCGGCCGGATCATCGAAAGCGGCGCGCCGACAAAAATCCTCGATCATCCCAGCCAGGACTACACGCGCGAACTGATGGCGGCGATCCCCGGCGTCGATGAGCGCTGGAGCGAACTCGCCGATATCGACCGGCAATATGCCCACCCAAATCCACGGCAAGAGAGTGCGTCAAAACACCTGCCGGGCACCATTTGACAGCAGAAGGAGGAGAACCCATGACCAGATTGTTTCCACGCCGCACGCTCATGGCGCTAGGCACAGCGATGGCGCTGGGCGGCACCATGCTCACCAGTACGGCAGTGCCAGCCTGGGCCCAGCAGATGACGGATGTGGGCACGCCGCGCGCCGAGACCCTGATCGTCGACATGCTCAATGCCCGGGTCGGCAATCCGACCAATATGAACATGTATCAGCAGGGCGTGACCATCAACCACGGCTATCACCAGATGGCCGGGGCGCTGCTCTACGACATCGACACCGCCAAGGGCGTGCAGATACCCGATCTGGCGGCCGAAATGCCGGTCGCCAACGAAGACTTCACCGTCTTCCAGGTGGCGTTGCGGGAAGGCCTGACCTGGAGCGACGGCGAACCCTTCACCGCCGACGACGTGATTTTCACCGATAACATGATCCGCGACACGCCAGCCCTAGGCTATAGCGCCGCCTATGCCGCCCAGATCGCCTCGATGACCAAGATCGACGATCATACGGTGGAGGTGACGACCACCAAGCCCACGCCGCGCCTCGCGATCGTCCTGGGTTCGGTGATCTATGGCAATCCTTTCCATGTCGTGCCCAAGCATGTCTGGGAAAAGGAAGATCCCGCCACCTTCTCGAATTTCCCGCCCGTCAGCATCAGCGCCTATAAATTCAAGGACTACGATCCGAACGGCACCTGGTTCCTGTGGGAGAAGCGGGAGGACTGGCAGAATACCGATGTCGGCCAGATGATCGGCGAACCCAAGCCCCAATATGTGCTGTTCCGCAGCTACGGCACCGAGGAGCGGCGGGTTCTGGCGATGGCCGCCAACGACATGGATATTCTTACCGACATCTCGCCCGAGAGCCTGGATATCCTGCGCGGACAAAATCCCAATGTGCGCGCCTGGTTCTCCGGTTTCCCCTATGCCAATCTCGACGACCCCTGTGAGCGCGGCATCCACTTCAACACCTCCAAGGCGCCCTATGACGATGCCAGGACGCGCTGGGCGCTGGCGCTCGCCATCAATGCCGAGCGGGCCAGCATCGCTACGTTCTCGGGTATGATGCGGGCCTCGCCGCTGGGCATCCCGCCCACGACGGTGCTGATGGACACCTATCACCAGCCGATGGCCGAATGGCTGGGCGAATTCGCCCTCGAGGACGGCTACAAGCCGTTCGATCCGGACTATGCGGTGCGTCTCGGGGAGCGGCTGCGCTCGGAGGGCGTGACGGATATCCCCGAGGACCCCGAGGCGCTGCGTGAGCTTCTGGGCGTGGGCTGGTGGAAGCACGATCCCGACCAGGCGACCAAATTGCTCCTCGATGCCGGCTTCACCAATGACGGCGGCGAATGGAAGAAGCCGGACGGGACGCCCTTCACCATCAACATCCTGGCGCCCGCCGACTTCGAAGTGCAGTCGCAGCGCCTCGCTTTTGCCGTTGCCAATGAATGGAACGAGTTCGGCATTCCCACCCAGGTGCAGCAGATGCAGGCGGGCGCGTTCTTCACCGCCGAAAATACCGGGGACTACGAAACCGGCTCCTATTGGGGTTCTTCCTGCGCCATCACGCCTGACCTGTTCGTGCGCATGGAAGGATGGCACAAGGATTATGTGCGCGAGAACGGGGTGCCTGCCTCGTCCAATCAAGGGCGTTATGTCGATGACGAGCTGAGCGCTCTCATCGATACGCTGCGTGCCGTTCCCGCCGACGATCCGCAGATCGTGTCGCTGGGAACCGATATCCTGAAGGAGCTGGTGGAAGGCCTGCCGGTCATCGAAATGTTCGGCACGTCCAAATTCGTGCCGGTCAACGAGACCTATTGGACCAATTATCCCTCGGCGGACAATTATTACGAGGGTCCCTGGTGGTGGTGGACGAACTTCAAGTTCATCGCCGCACAACTCGAACCCGTGCAGCAGTAACGCGATAAAGAGGCGGGCCGCTCAGGTCCGCCTCGATGCCTGGCACAGGCCCCAAGGTCTTTGCGAAAATGCGTTCCCCGGATTGAATCGCGATGGAAATCGCGCGACGCTGGCATGGCGGGCAGCAAGAAAGCCGCCGGCCTTGTTGTCTCGAGGAGCCGCCATGCCCTTCAACGATCGTTCCAAACATGTCACCCAGGGCGTCGCGCGCTCTCCCAATCGCGCCATGTATTATGCGCTCGGCTATGAGAAGGCCGATTTCGACAAGCCGATGATCGGCATCGCCAACAGCCAGTCCACCATCACGCCCTGCAATGCCGGCTTGCAGCCCCTCGCCGATGCCGCCGCCGCTTCCATCAAATCCGCCGGCGCCAATCCGCAGATGTTCGGGACGCCCACGATCTCGGACGGTATGTCGATGGGCACGGAGGGAATGAAATATTCGCTGATCTCGCGCGAGGTGATCGCCGATTGCATTGAAACCTGCGTGCAGGGCCAATGGATGGATGGCGTGCTGGCCATTGGCGGGTGCGACAAGAACATGCCCGGCGGTATGATCGGCATTCTGCGCGCCAATGCGCCGGCGATCTACGTCTATGGCGGCACCATTAAGCCGGGTAGCTGGAAGGGGCAGGATCTGTCCATCGTCTCCGCCTTCGAGGCGGTGGGGGCCTATATGGCCGGCACTATGAGCGAGGAAGATTTCGAGGGCATCGAGCAAAATGCCTGTCCCTGTAACGGCTCGTGCGGGGGCATGTACACGGCCAATACGATGAGCTCCTCCTTCGAGGCGCTGGGCATGTCCTTGATGTATTCCTCGACCATGGCCAATCCGGATGCGCAAAAGGTCGAAAATGCCGCCGAGGCGGGTCGAGTGCTCGTCGAGGCGGTGAAGAAGAACCTCAAGCCGCGCGACATCGTCACGCGCCGCTCGATCGAGAATGCCGTGGCACTCATCATGGCAGTGGGCGGCTCGACCAATGCGGTGCTGCACTACCTGGCCATTGCCCATGCGGCAGAGATCGACTGGACGCTGGAGGATTTCGAGCGGGTGCGGCGCAAGGTGCCGGTGCTGTGCGACCTCAAGCCCTCGGGGCGGTATATGGCCGTGGACCTGCATGAAGCGGGGGGCGTGCCGCAGGTGCTGAAAATTCTGCTCAATGCGGGATTGCTGCATGGCGACTGCCTCACCATAACCGGCCGCACGCTGGCGGAAGAGCTGGAACACGTGCCCGATGAGCCGGATGCCGGACAGGACGTGATCATGCCGGTGGAAAAGGCCCTTTACCGCGAGGGGCATCTTGCCATCCTCAGAGGCAATCTGGCCGAAGACGGGGCAGTGGCCAAGATCACCGGTCTCAAGAGCCCGGTCATTTCCGGACCCGCCCGGGTGTTCGACGACGAGCAATCGGCCATGGACGCCATTCTGGCGGATCGGATCAGGCCGGGCGATGTGGTCGTTCTTCGCTATCTCGGGCCCAAGGGCGGCCCGGGCATGCCCGAGATGCTGGCACCGACCTCGGCGCTGGTGGGACGGGGTCTGGGAGAGAGCGTGGGGCTGATCACCGATGGCCGGTTTTCCGGCGGCACCTGGGGCATGGTGGTCGGACACGTCGCTCCGGAGGCCTATGTGGGCGGCAATATCGCCCTGATCGAGGATGGCGATATCGTGACCATCGACGCGCACAGGCTGTTATTGCAATTGGAGGTGGACGATGAGGAACTGGCCCGCCGGCGCGCTGCCTGGGCCCCGCCTCCGCCACGTTATACGCGCGGCGTGTTGTCCAAATTCGCCGCCTTGGCTCGCCCCGCCAATGAAGGGGCCGTAACCGGATAGGCGCCACTGTCGCGGTATTCCGGGATCGACCAGGCCTTCCTCGAATGGACCGGGGCGCCAAATCATGGCTCGCGACGAGGTTTTTGCGTGGGTATGCCTTTTCCCCTTTATTTCGTATAGTTCATTCAATAGATACTGAACGAACTGAACAGGAGAATTGAAGATATCGTCGGTGGATCGCTTTATCGAGGAAATGGGCCTGATTGCCCAGGAAGCCGGCGAATCGAGGATTTCCGGCCGCATCGTAGGATTGCTTATCGTTGAAGATCGGGAATTCAGCCTGGCCCAGATCAGCGAGAGGCTGGGAATCAGCCGGGCGAGCGTCAGCACGAATGCTCGCATGCTGGCACGTAGAGGCGTTATTCGCCGGACCGCCCATGCAGGCGACAGGCAGGACTATTACGAGCTTTCGGCGCTTCCTTTTGCCGATAGGCTCGAGGAGATCGCCGGGCAATTCGCCCGGCATGCCCGCACCATCGGCAATTGTCTCGAAGGCATGCGGCATGAAAACACGGCGATGACCGACCGCGTGAAGTCGGTGCAAAGTTTTTTTGAGCAATCCTCGCATATCCTCAAGGGATGGGCGAATTCCCTTGAACATGAAACCGCGTCACGAGAGGACGGCCAATGACCGCTGCGCATGAAAAGCCGGAATGGGCGCAGAGCAAACGTGAAAAAGACAATGCTCAGCGTGTTGCCCAGGGCCTGAAGCCCCGGCGGCGCATTCTGCCGTGGATCGTATTGATCGCAATCGTGCTGGCGGTGGCGGCCTTCTTGCTTTTCCGGCCCGAACCGCCGCCGGCGGAGGAAACGGTCGAGGAAACCGCAGTGGTCCGGCAGATCCGGCAGGCGGAAACCGTCCAGATCGCTCCGGCGACACTGAAGGAAACCGTCAAGGTGACGGGTACGCTGGTGCCGGGCCATCAATCCGACGTGGCTTCGCAGGCCTCGGGGCGCGTCATGGCCGTGCTGGTGCGGCCCGGCGATCCGATCAAGGAGGGCGACGTCTTGGCGCAGATCGATCGCGCGCCGCTGGAATTGCAGCTCAACCAGCAGCGCGCGACCGCCGAGGCCACGCGCGTCCAGCTCCAGTCGTCCCGGCAGCAATTGGAACGGACCGAGCAACTGGCCAGCCAGGGTTTGGCCAGTCCCTCGACCCTGGAGCAGGCGAGATCCTCGACCGCGGCGCTGGAAGCCAATCTGAACGCGCTGGAAATCGCCGTGGAAACGGCGGAACTGGCGCTTGCCAATGCCACGGTTAAATCGCCGCTTACCGGCGTGGTGGCGTCCCGTTCCGTCGAGCCGGGGCAGACCATTTCCGCCGGCACGCCGCTTTTCACCATCGTCAATCTGGAGCAGATGCAGTTCGACGCCGCCGCCTCGGTGAGCTCGAGCGCCATGGTCGCACCGGGCCAG
Organism: Devosia honganensis; assembly: GCF_042648785.1. NCBI lineage: Bacteria > Pseudomonadati > Pseudomonadota > Alphaproteobacteria > Hyphomicrobiales > Devosiaceae > Devosia > Devosia honganensis. The sequence continues at coordinate 603,148 of NZ_JBHRYD010000001.1, read as the reverse complement.
GCTGCCGTCATCACGGTGGCGGGGCTGGAAGGGCAAACCTTCACCGGCGAGGTCACGCGGGTCAATCCGGTCGCCATAAGCGGCACGCGGACCGTGCCCATCTATATTGCCATGGACAATCCGGGCAATGCGTTGCGCGGCGGCATGTTCGCGACCGGCCACATAACCGTGACCGAAAAGCCGGATGCGCATGCCGTGCCGGCCTCAGCCCTGCGCGAGGATCTGGAAGGCCCCTATGTCCTGGCGCTCGAGGATGGCGTATTGGTGCGCCGGGGCGTCGAAATTGTCCGGGAATGGGACCGCGGGCGTCTTGTCGAGGTCTCCGGTCTCGATGACGGCATGCAGATCGTTGCGGCGCCGCTTGTCGAGCTGGAGCCCGATCAGGCCTATTCCCTGGTGGAGGGCTGACCATGTTTCTAACGCGGATCAGCGTCAACCATCCGGTCTTCGCGACCATGATCATGATCGCGATCATGGTCTTTGGCATCTACTCCTATCAAAGGTTGCCGATCGAGCAGTTGCCGGACGTGGATTTCCCCGTCGTCGCGGTCGTCGTCAGCTACCCCGGCGCGTCACCCGAGGCCGTCGAGGCGGATGTGGTCGAGCCGATAGAGGAGGCGGTCAACACCATTGCCGGGCTCGACACCATCCAGTCGACCGCCCAGGCGGGTCAGGCGATGGTGCTGATGATCTTCAACCTAGAGGCGGATTCTCAGCAAAAGGCCCAGGATGTCCGCGACAAGATCGACCCGATCAAGGCTTCGCTGCCGGATGGCGCCGCTGAGCCGCGCGTCCTGCGCTTCGACCCCAGCGCCCTGCCGGTGCTGTCGCTGGCGGTCAGCTCCGACACACTGTCGGCGCGGGACCTCACGGCACTGACCGAGGACGTCATCGTCAAGAGAATCTCCAATATCGATGGGGTGGGCAGTGCAGCCGTCGTCGGCGGCGTGCCCCGTCAGCTCAATATTGAGATCGATCCGGATCGCCTCGCGGCGTTCAATGTCAGTCCCGGCGCCGTGGTGCAGGCGCTGCAGGCCGCCAACAAGGATCTCGCCGCCGGTTCGATCACCGAAGGCAGTATCGTCCAGTCGATCCAGGTGCTGGGCCGGTTGGAGGATGAGCAGGATTTCTATGATGTCACCGTCGGCAATCAGGGAGGGCAGCCGGTTACGCTGCGGGACGTCGCCACCATTGTGGACGGAACAGGTGAAGCGAACAGTCTCGCCATCCTCAACGGAGAGCGGGCGCTCGCCATCGATATCCTCAAGACGCAGGGCGCCAATACGGTCGGCGTCGCCGCGCAGATACGCGCCGCGATAGACAGGCTGCTGGCCAATGAACTGCCGCAGGGGCAGGTCAATATCGAGGTGGTGGTGGACAACGCCAAGCCGGTGGAGAACTCCTTCCACGCCGTGCAGAACATGTTGGTCGAGGGCGCCCTGCTCGCCGTCGTGATCGTGTTCCTCTTCCTCAACTCCTGGCGCTCGACGGTCATCACCGGCCTGACGCTGCCGATCTCCATCATCGGCACCATGGTGGCGCTGAACTTTCTCGGCTTCACCCTCAATATGATGACCTTGCTGGCCCTGTCGCTGGCGGTAGGCATTCTGATCGATGACGCCATCGTGGTCCGCGAGAATATCACCCGCCATCTGCATATGGGCAAATCGCACCGGCAGGCGGCCCTCGACGGCACCAACGAGATTGGCCTCGCCGTCATGGCCACGACGCTGTCCATCGTCGCGGTGTTCCTGCCCGTTGCCTTCATGGATGGCATCATGGGCAGGTTTTTCCTGCAATTCGGCGTGACGGTCTCAGTCGCCGTGCTGATCTCGCTGTTCGTCGCCTTCACACTCGATCCGATGATGTCCAGCGTGTGGTACGATCCGGCGGCGCATCCAGGCGCCAAGCGCGGGCCGATCGGGCGGGTCGTCAATCAGTTCGACCGCTTCTTCGTGTGGGTGACGGGCGGCTACCGGCACCTCATCCGTTGGGGGCTGAAGCACCGCAAGACCGTGTTGTTCATCGCGCTGCTTTCCTTCGTCGGAACCTTTTTCCTCTTTCCTCACGTCGGCGTGGAATTCATTCCAGCCACGGATAACGGCATTTTCACCGTCTCGGCGGAAACGCCTGCCGGTTCGTCCAAGGAAGCCACCGCCGCCAAATTGCGCCAGGCCGAGAACATCATCCGCAGCTTCCCCGAGGTCGAGACCACCTATTCGACGGTGGCGGGCGGGCTGGCGGCGAGCGGCGCCAATAGCGGGACGATGACGGTTACGCTGGTCGACAAGGATAGGCGCGACGTGACGCCCGAAGAGCTCATGCCGCGGGTGCGCCAAGCACTCCAGGCGGTGCCGGGGGCGGAATTCCAGGTTTCGGCCGCATCGGGCCTCGGCACCGGCAGCGCGCCCGTGTCCATCACTCTATATGGCGACAGTTTCGCCGTTCTCGAGCGCCTGGCGCGGCAATTGGAGAGCGAGCTGGGCGCAATTGCCGGCCTCATCAATATTTCCTCGAGCCTCGACGAAGCCCAGCCGGTGGTGGGAGTTCGGATCAATCAGGATCTGGCCGACAATCTGGGCGTGTCGATGAGCCAGATCGCGGCGACGCTGGGTCCGCTTATCAGCGGAGAGGACGTGGCGGACTGGACGGCGCAGAACGGCCAGGTTTATTCGGTGGTCGTGCGGCTGCCTGAATCGCTGCGCAACGATGTGGATGCGATCGGCAACCTGCCCATCGCCCAGTCCGGTGTGACGGGCTCGAGCCAGATGATCACGCTGAGCCAGGTGGCCGAAGTCGTGCAAAGCACGGGGCCGGCGACGATCAACCGGCAGGACCTGCAGCGCGGCGTCACCGTGGAAGCCTATCTCGAAGGGATCGAGCTGGGGGCGGTGACCGCGCAATTGCAGCAGGCCGTCGACCGGCTGGATTTTCCCACCGGCTATAGCAGCAGCTTCGGCGGCGAAGTCGAGCAGATCGCGGAGACGATGGGAGCCGTGGGGTCCGCCCTGCTGCTGGCCGTCATCTTCATCTATCTGGTGCTGGCCAGCCAGTTCGGCAGCTTCCTGCAGCCGATCGCCATCATGGGATCCTTGCCTCTGGCGCTGATCGGCGTGATGGTCGGGCTTCTGGTGGGCGGCTCGTCCCTCAACATGTTCTCGGCCATCGGCTTCATCATGCTGATGGGTCTCGTGGTGAAGAACGCCATTCTCCTGGTCGACAATGCCAACCAGCATGTGCGGGAAGGATGGAATCTCTACGACGCGCTGGTGGAGGCGGGAGAAACCCGGTTCAGGCCGATCATCATGACGACGCTGGCGATGATTTTCGGCATGTTGCCGCTGGCGCTCAACCTGCACGAAGGCAGCGGTGAAAATGCGCCCATGGCGCATGCGGTGATCGGCGGCCTGATCAGCTCGACCATCCTGACCCTGCTGGTCGTGCCGGTGCTGCTCACCTATATCGACGGGTTTAGCCGGTTCACCCGGCGCTTCCTGCCGAAATCGCCGGACGACATGGAGCAGGCCGCGGCCAGCCAAGGTGGTCAATAGCGTCCTATGCTGGCAAGCGCAGACAAGAAAGGCCGGGATTGTACCCGGCCTTTCTCTGTTTATCTCGTGGCGGGAACTCAGCCAGCGGCGCGGGCGGCCTCGAGCCAGCCATCGACAGCGGCGCGGTTGTCCTCGATCCACTGGGCGGCCTGGGCCTCGATATCGTCATCGCCCTCGTTCATCGCCGCATTCTGAGCGTAGATGTCGGTGAGGGGAATTTCGACTTCCTCGAGCAGCGTGCGGACAGCCGGGTTTTCATCGGCGAATGCCGAGTTGATCACCGGAACAATGTCGTTGGCGGGAAAGCCCAGCATGCACGGATCGTTGACGCAGCCCTCGACGCCTTCGAGCGTCGCGGCGTCGGCCAGATCCATCAGGTCTTCGGGCAGGTTGACCTCCGGCACTTCGATCCACATCACGTCCTCGCCCGGAACGAGCTCGTTGACCGTCCAGTTCGGGGTCCAAGTGTAGAACAGGATGTGCTCGCCGGCTTCATAGGCCGCGACGGCATCGGCCATCGAGGCGGAATAGCCGGCCTTGATGAGATTGATATGATCGTGCAGATCATAGGCGTTCATGTGGTGGTCGATATTGATCTCGCAGCCCCAACCCGGCGGGCAGGCGACCATGTCGGCGAGCCCGTCGCCATTGCGGTCGAAGGCGGCCTTCACATCGTCGCGCTTGAAGTCCTCGAGCGAGGTGATGCCGAATTCCTCGACGGCCGCCTTGTCGACCAGATAGCCTTCGAGCGCGCCGCCGCGGGCGACCGCGCCGACGATCTCAGCGCCTTCGCTGAAGACGTTCTCATAGGTGTTGTGCAGCGGAAACCAGCCATCGACCCACAGGGTCACGTCGCCCTGGGCGACCGACTGGTAGAAGGGCGGGTTATCCAGCGTGATGGCCGGAGCGACCTCGTAGCCGAGCTCCTGGAACAACTGACGGTAGATTTCGGTGTGGAACCATCCGGTATCCCAGGTCGGCTGCGCCATGATGATCGAAACGCCTTCGCCGGGATTGTCCTGGGCGAGGGCCGCGACTGGCGCGACGCTTACAAGGGCGGCAGCAGACAGGGTTGCAAGGATGCTTTTGAGACTGAACATGACGTTTTTGTCTCCTTTTCTTCTGGTTCTCAGATGGACGGGACGGACCCGCCATGCGAAGGCCGGCGCGAATAGGCGCGGGCGACAGAAGCGGCGGCAGGTTGCCGCCGCGTCATTGGTATGGGCGGATCAGCCCGCCTTGCGGATCTCGCCTACGGGCTGATGGCTACCCTTTAGACGCAGGAGATTGAGCAGCACCGCGCGCAGCGAGACCGTCTCGGCCTGGTTCTGCTCTCCCAGCCCCTGGGTGATCCGGTCGAGCACGATGGCAAGGATCACGATGCCGACACCGCCGGCGGTCGCGCCGCCCACGTCGAGCCGCCCCAGTCCGGTATTGACCACGAGTCCCAGCCCCCCTGCACCGATCAGCGCGGCGATCACCACCATCGAGAGCGCCAGCATCAGGGTCTGGTTGAGCCCGGCCATGATGGTGCGCAGGGCGAGCGGGATCTGCAGATCGGTCAGCATCTGCCAGCCGGTCGAGCCGAAGGCCTGCGCCGCCTCGATCAAGTCCCCCCGCACATTGCGGATGCCCAGATTGGTCAGCCGGACGATCGGGGGCAGGGCGAAGATGATCGTCGCGATGATCCCCGGTGCCATGCCGACGCCAAACAGCATCACGATGGGCACGAGATAAACGAAGGAGGGGATGGTCTGCATGATGTCGAGGACGGGCCGCAGTACCTTCCATACCATGTCGCTGCGCGCCGCGATGATCCCCGAGGGAATGCCGATCACGGCACAGAACAGCACCGAGGTGATGATCATGGCCAAAGTGGTCATGGTGTGCGGCCACAACCCGATCATGTCGATGAAGGCGAAGCCGATCAGGGTGAAGATGGCCATGGAGCGTCCAGCCCATTTCCAGGCGGCCAGCGCAAACACGCCGGTTGTCAGCAGCATGGGCAAGGCGTTGAAGAAATGGTCCAGCCAGTTGAGGACCAGGGTGATCGGCACTTGCGCCGCGCGGAAGGCGGGGCGGAAATTGGGCACCAGCCAGCCGCGAACGAAATCGTTGACCCAGTCGTCAAAGGGGATGACGAGGAGGTCGCCGGGACTAAGCATGCGCGCTCTCCTTGGATTTGATGGTCTCTCCGGCGGGGGCCGCTGCATCGGTCGTGCCTTCCTCGCCGTTCTCGCTGTCGCCAGAGAGCTGAGCGAAGACCGCTTCGGGCTCGACGACGCCGACCAGCCGGTCGCGCTCGTCGGTGACGGCAATGGGCAACCCGCCGCTCGCCGCTCCATAAAGGGCGTTGAGCTGAGCGTCGGCGTCGACGGTGGGGAACTCGGTAATCAACACCTCCTCGAGCACCGGATTGGGCGTCGCTTCGTCCAGCGTGGCGGCGGCCAGATTCTGATAGGTTACGACGCCGGCGATCTTGTCCTTCTCGTCCACCACGTAAAGTGCGTTGCGGTTGAGGTCTTCCATGGTGCGCATGGCGTCTTCGGAATTGTCGACACCCAGCTTGATGGCGGCTGGATCGTTGGAAACGTCCTTGGCGGTAAAGACCCGGCCCCGGTCGATATCGGCGACGAAGGCCGCCACGTAATCGTCGGCGGGATTGGAGACGATCTCCTGCGCGGTGCCCACCTGCACGAAGCGACCATCCTTCATGATGGCGATCTTGTCGCCGAGCAGCAGGGCTTCGTTGAGGTCGTGGGTGATGAAGATGATGGTCTTCTTAAGCGATTTTTGCAGGATCAGCAGTTCATCCTGCATTTCGCGCCGGATCAGCGGATCGAGGGCGCCGAAGGGCTCGTCCATGAGCAGAACTTCTGGTTCGGTTGCAAGGCCCCGGGCGAGGCCGACACGTTGCTGCATGCCACCCGAAAGCTCGGCCGGCAGACTGTCGGCCCAGGCGGTGAGGCCCACCTGATCGAGCGCCTTGAGCGCCCGTTCGCGTCGTTCGGCGGCTTTTACCCCTTTGACCCGCAATCCATAGGCTGCGTTCTCGGCTACCGTCCAATGCGGGAACAGGGCAAAATGCTGGAACACCATGGCGATCTTCTCGCGCCGGATGTTCCGCAACTGCCGATTTCCGCAACTGGCTACGTCCGTCCCATCGATAAGGATGGAGCCGGAGGTGGGCGCGATCAACCCGTTGAGCATGCGCACCAGGGTGGATTTCCCGGATCCCGAGAGTCCCATGACGACGAAGATTTCACCTTCGCCGACATCGAAGCTCGCATCCTGGACGCCCACCGTGGCGCCTGTGACTTCGAGAATTTCTTCCTTGGTCCGGCCCTGGGCGAGCAGCTTAAGCGCTTCGTCCGTCCTTTCACCGAAGACCTTGAAGACATTTCGTACCGTTAACTTGGCAGGCATGAGCCCCTTTCTTGTCTATTTATCCCCGAACACTGGTAAATATTCTTCAGTATTGAAGAAAAGATAACGGGGCATAAAGCCACCCGCTACGAATTCGTGGTCGAATCCGATCGAGAATGGCTGAATCGTGGCTTGTTGACGCGAGATAATAGGGCGGTGAAGCGCGAAGATCAACCGCCGAAGAGAAAATGGTATCTGTTCTGGGGATTAAATACCGTTTCAGCGACCCGCCATATGCTATGAAGTTGATATGAGGTCGCTGGAAATCACACGCCTTGTATTGGCGGGGACGGTGCGGGGTGAACGCCACTTCGCCCGACAGCCCGGCTTTGCGGAACGGCTGCCGGGTGAGCGGAGTTCTTCCGGCAGGAGAAGACGATGGCCAAGTTCAAGGTCGGTGATCACGTGCGCTGGAATTCCGAGGCGGGTTGGGTGTCGGGAAGGATCGCCAGAATCCATACCGAGGACTTCACCTATAAGGGACATGCCCGGCATGCCTCGAAGGAGAGCCCGCAATATGAGATCGAAAGCGACAAGACCGATCACGTAGCGGCGCATAAAGAGAGCGCGCTTGAAAGAATATGAGTGCGCGCGCGGGCCCTTTATTCACGATCGGGCATTCCAATAGGAGCCTCGAGAGTGTCATTTCGATGCTGCGTGACGCCGGGGCCGATATGGTCGTCGATGTCCGCCGCTTTCCGCTTTCGCGCACCAATCCGCAATTCAACAGCGATGTCCTGCGGACGGAACTGCCAAGTCGACAGATCGGCTATGAGCACTGGCCGGATCTCGGCGGCCGTCGCAAGGCGCAAGCGCAGATCGCGGAAGCAACCAATGCCTATTGGCAGAACCGCAGCTTTCACAACTATGCCGATTACGCCCTGACGGCGCCGTTCCAAGCGGCTATCGCGGATCTTGTCGAATTGGCGCGGGACCGCGCTCCCGCGCTCATGTGCTCCGAGGCGGTCTGGTGGCGGTGCCATCGCCGCATCATTGCCGACTACCTATTGGCGCGGCAGATCGAGGTTCGCCATATCCTGGACTTCGGAAAGATCAGCCCTGCGGGGATGACTCCGGGCGCCAAACCGCTCGCTGACGGCTCGGTGCTCTATCCCGGGGTTGAGGACTGCATGTTCCCCTCGCACCCTGGATCAGGGGGCGGCATGGCCTAATATGAGTAGCTCGAGTCTCTCTTCATCCAGGGGAGAAGCGAAATTGAGTGTTACTTCGCGCTCGGATTCTGCCGGGACGTAATCGAGGGTGACATGACGTATCACCGGGTCCCCATCGATCACGCCAGCCACTTCCACGTCGGCGGCGGTGGCATGTCCGGCATTGCGCACGGCGATCACCACGGCACTGGATTGTTCTTGTTCCACCACGCGAAGTACCTGCAGGCTCAGCACGGGCTCGCTTCCGGTCTTCGTCAGAGCTTCATGGGTGAGAAAGCCGGCCAAGCCGAGGACGATGAGAGTTGAAATGCCGCCCAGCACCCATTCGATGAAATGGGTTTGCCCGTTTTTGCCATTGTTCGACGCCGAGTCCTTTTCCGACATTTTCGTCCCTAAAGAATGAGCCTGGCGGCAGCGGCGCCGACCGAGGCGGGAAAGCCCAGCACGATGACGGCGCCTACCACCTGCCCGAAGGAGAGGCCGTCGAGACGTGAAAAGGTCCAAAGCGCGTAGAGCGAGATGCACAGGCCCAAGACGTAACCGACAAGGGTGAAGCGCAGCAGCAGATGCCACAATGGCGTGCCCCGGGGAACGGCGCTGCTTCCCTTGAATTCGGTGGCATAGACGAAGCCGTGCATGACGAGGATGGAGAGAGCCAAAAGCAGCATGCTCTGCCAGGCCGTCATGCGGTGGGAGATCAGCACCATCTCTTCGGTCGGCGCTATGTTGAGACTGAGAAACAGGGCGCCAACCGCCATGACGCCGAGTTCGCCGCCATAACCTTCATCGGATTGGTCTTTTCCGCTTTCCTGCCCCAACTGACTGCGCGCCAGAAGGGCGCCAAGGGCAGCCGGCACGGCCTGCAGGGCCAGCTTGCCGACAATCTCGGATGGGGACATGCCCGGCTGCAGGATGCTGAGCAGCAGCATCACGACCGTGCTGGCGACCAGCGCTATTCCATAGGCGACCCCGACATCGCGCAAGTCTTCCCGCCATCCCCAGGTACGCTCGAACCCCGAATAATGGGACAGGAACATCAGTGTCGGGAAGCTTAAAAACAGCAGGAGCAGCAGCCGCCAGCGGTCCATGTAAAGGCCAAGTTCCCACATTTCCATGGTCATGAGCATGGGAAGAGAGAAAATCAGGGCACCGGCAAAGGCACGGCCCAGATCGATGGCAAGGGAACGAAGGGTCGAGGCCGCTACCGCCGACATGGTTCACCAAAATTCCGCGTTGCCGGGATATGATTGCGATGGGCATTTCCGGCTTTTTGATTGCCTGTCCTGAACGCACAATGTGCCGGTTTGGCTCCCTTGCGCCTCGGCAACGCACACCGCCTATGCAACGAACGCCCCGCCTCTTTGTCGACAGGACTCCTCGATTTGAGTAGGGTGCGTTTCCTCAGACCTGTCAGGAGATATTCATGTCAGATCAAGGCCCCAACAATTCTCGGGCCCACGGCTCCACTACCGGCGCGGGCGCTCCCGCGCCCAGCGATCGCAATTCGCTGACGATCGGTCCGGATGGTCCGATCCTGCTGCACGATGTGCATTTCCTCGAGCAGATGGCGCATTTCAATCGGGAAAAAGTGCCCGAGCGGCAGCCGCATGCCAAGGGCGCCGGAGCGTTCGGCGTGTTCGAGACCACCGAGGACGTTTCGGCCTATACCAAGGCGGCGCTGTTCCAGAAAGGGGCGTCCACCGAAATGCTGGCGCGGTTCTCCACCGTCGCCGGTGAGATGGGCAGCCCCGATACCTGGCGCGACGTGCGCGGCTTTTCGCTCAAATTCTATACCACTGAGGGCAATTACGACCTCGTGGGCAACAATACGCCGATCTTTTTCGTGCGTGATCCGATGAAGTTCCCCCATTTCATCCGCAGCCAGAAGCGGCTTCCCGATTCGGGCCTGCGCGATAATCACATGCAGTGGGATTTCTGGACCAACAATCCGGAATCCGCGCATCAGGTGACCTATCTGATGGGCGCACGCGGCCTTCCGCGCACCTGGCGGCACATGAATGGCTATGGCTCGCACACCTATATGTGGGTCAACGCCAAGGGTAAAAAGTTCTGGGTCAAGTATCACTTCCACACCGACCAGGGCATGGAATTCTTCAGCAATGCGGAAGCCACTGCCATGTCCGGCACCGACGCCGACTTCCACCGGCGCGACCTGTTCGATGCCATCGAGCGAGGCGAACATCCCAGTTGGACGCTTTCGGTGCAGGTCATGCCCTATGAGGAAGCCAGGACCTACCGGTTCAACCCGTTCGACCTGACCAAGACCTGGCCGCACAAGGACTATCCGCTGATCCGAGTGGGCAAGATGACGCTCAATCGCAATCCGGAGAACTTCTTCGCCCAGATCGAGCAGGCGGCCTTCTCGCCCGGCAATACCGTGCCCGGCATCGGCCTGTCGCCGGACAAGATGCTGCTGGGCCGTGCGTTCGCCTATAACGATGCGCAGCGCAACCGCATCGGCACCAATTTCCATCAGTTGCCGGTGAACCAGCCCAAGGTGCCGACGAACACTTATATGTTCGATGGCAACATGGCCTATCATCACAGCGGCAATGCTCCCGTCTATGCGCCCAACAGCGGCAACCGCCCCTGGGCCGACGAGACCGGGCCGGTCGATGACGGCTGGGAAGCCGATGGCGCGATGGTGCGCAGCGCCTACACGCTGCGTAGCGATGACGACGATTTCATCCAGCCCGGCATTCTCGTCCGCGAGGTGTTCAACGAGCAGCAGCGCTCGGATCTGGTGGATACGGTCGCCGGCAGTCTTCTGGGCGGGGTGCGCGAACCGGTCCTGGGCCGCGCCATCGACTATTGGAAGAGCGTCGATGCGGATGTTGGACGCAGGATCGAAGAGAAGGTCCGCTCGGGCAGCGCCCCGAGGCCGGCCGAAGGCATGGGCGAAGCCTAGCCCTACCGCATATTGCGCGGAAAGAGCACTATATCTTTCCATACAAGACCCCGCCGAGCTATCTCGGCGGGGTCTTTCTATTTCGGCTCCACTCGTGGACATGGCGCACAAGGGTGCGGCATCCTGAGCTGAAACGAATGCGCGGCGATCTAAAGCATGAAGTCGGCCAGATCCGCTTCGCTTTCGGCTATATCCGTAACGCGAGGTGGCGCCGCCTGAGGAAAGAGCTCATCGTGTAGGCGGCGTTCGGCTTCCATGGTGTAATGCTTGCGCAGGTCGGCGAGGATGCTCGGAAGCGTTTCGGACGGCGCTCCTGAATCGGGGGCAGGAGCGAGGGCGGTGAGGGTCAGGGCCAGATCGTCGAGGGTCTCGGCAAGGGCCGATTGACCCGACAGGCCGCGGGCAGCCGTCTCCAAAAGCCCTATTCCCCTTGGACCATCGGTATTGAGGCGCGCAAGTGCGGCGGCGATCCGCTGATCGAGGTCGCCCAGGATATCGAGCGCCAGATTGGCCTGGGTTTCCAACTCGCCGATCTGTCCCACGCCGCTGCCGGAGGCGGCTGCGCCGAAAGCGCCGGCGAGGGTGGAGGATTGGTCGAGTTGAGCCATGGCCGCTTCGGCAGCGATGACGGTCTCGCTGGTCAGTTCGCGCAATTGGGTAGCAATGACGGTAAGCGAGGCGCCTCGCGGGCCGAGCTGGGCGCAGCGGACCGCGGCGTTGAGGCTGACAAGGCGCATATTGGCCTCGATTTCCTGTACTGCCCCCACATGTTCGAGCAGCACCCGCACCGTGTCCTGCACGGCAGTGGCGACTGCTTCCAGCTTGGCCCGCTCGGTCTCGAAATCCTTCAGAATGGCGATGGCCGCCCGTAATTTCCGGCCCAGATCGGCGATAGAAGAACCCTTGCCGTTCCCGCCGGCGTGGAAATCGCGCGCATGGGCCATGATGGTCCTGGCGTCGCTCGCCAGTGCCGCCAAGTCTTGCTCGGCCTGTTCCACCTCCTGAGAAAAAGTGGCAGCGGTTTGGCTGAGCTGGGCCCGCTGGAGATCGGCTATTGCGGCCACGATCATAAGACGTTCTTCGGCCGGGACAATCCTTTCGAACACCCTTTCGCCGGCGACGATGGCCGCGAGACAGGCCAGGCCCGTTTCGACATGCTCGATACGCTGCCGTGTGGCGTCTCCCGCCTGCAAGGCGATTACCGCGCTCCCGATCCTGTTGACGATCTGGCGTGAGACGCGTCCGGTCTCGGCGCTACTTTCCAGCGCCGCCGCCTGTTGCTCTCGTAGCGCTGCGATAGTGCCGGCGAGGCTGCGGGCGAGGTCGGACAGGGTTTGGGCATGAGCCGCTTCGAAACGACTCCGCTGGTTGGCTGCCCGCTCGACCTCCGTGGTGAGCTGACGGTAGACCCGTGCGAAATCCTGGATGGTGCGGTTGGCCGAATCCGACAGGGCGGCGATATCGGTGGTGAAGACATCGAAATCGTCGCTGTCCCCCACAATGCCGGCTGCGGTGACGCGGGCATTGACCGAAACGATCCCCATCATTTTGACGGTGCGCCGGAGATCGGAGATGGGTGCATTGGCGGCTGCGACCACGTCGACGAGCCGAGCCAGGTCGGCCTTTTCCTGCGCAAATGTCTGCGACAGCTCCACGGCTCGGGCGGCGACCGCGTTCAGATGGGCGCTGGCCGCTTCCGCCTCGGCTCCCTGCAGCGCCTCGGGCAGGGCTTCGAACAGCTTGCTCAGGGAATTGAGCAGGGCGGCACCTTCGGTCAGGCGGGTGCCGGCCGCTACGAATGCAGCCTCGATCTCGCAGCGTGGCCGGGCGAGGTCGGCGGCCAGTTGCTGAATTTTCCGGGAATCGGATTTGGCGGTCATGCAGTTCCCCTCGCGACAGTCTTGCGGCCATGGCCGGTGATTTCCGCCGCCATCGCGCCAAGCGGGAGGACACGGGCGGCAGCGCCGCGCTGGATGGCTTCCTTGGGCATTCCGAACACTATCGAGCTAGCTTCGTCCTGCGCGATGGTGGGGCTTCCCATTTCTCGCATTTCCAGCAGGCCGCGCGCACCATCGTCGCCCATGCCGGTCAACAATATGCCCATGGCGTTACGGCCGGCGGCCTGTGCCACGGAGCGAAACAACACATCCACGGAAGGGCGATGGCGCGAAACGTGAGGTCCCTCCTCGATACCGACCGTGAAGCGAGAGCCGTTGCGCATCAGCAGCATGTGGAGATTTCCCGGCGCGATCAGCGCCTGGCCGGGCTGCACGAAGTCGCCGTCCTCGGCCTCCTTGACCCTGATCGAGCAGGTCGCATCGAGGCGTCGGGCGAAGGCGGTGGTGAAGCGTTCGGGCATGTGCTGGACGATGAGGAGCGCCGGGCTGTCGGCGGGCAGAGCCTCCAGCACTTCGCGCAGCGCTTCGGTGCCGCCGGTGGATGCACCGATGGCGACGATGGGCTGGGTCTCGGGCATGCGGGCGGCCAGGCTTTGGCGCCGGCTTTCCGAGAGCGGCGGCAGGATGGCGTCCGCGGTCAGCCTGGCCTCCACCTTGAGATCGGGCACCGGCGCGCGCGCGATCGGAGAGGGTCTTTGCCGGCCGCGCATTCTGGCGTGGGCGGCCGCCTTGGCGGCATCGCAGATGCGCATGCGCGAATCCTGGAGGAACTGCGCGGTGTCGACACGCGGTTTGGCCACAACGTCGACGGCGCCCGCTTCCAGCGCCTGCATGAAGGCGTCCGATCCGTCCTGGGCCAGGCTCGAGCAGATGACCACCGGAATGGGACGCTGCGACATGATCTTGCGGAGAAAGGTGATGCCGTCCATGCGCGGCAATTCGATGTCGAGAAAAATGACGTCGGGCACTTCCTGGCGGATGCGCTCCACCGCGACATAAGGATCGGGGGCCGTGCCCATGACCTCCAGTTCCGGATCGGCGGAGATGATGTCGGCAAGCGTGGTGCGCACCGAAGCGCTGTCATCCACGATAAGAACACGGATTTTCGGACTCATCGCCGGCGCCCTCAGGTCTTCTGGAATACGGCGGGGGCCACCTGCCGCATGGTGATCGAGGTGCCGATCATGGATTCCGAATGCCCAAGAATAAGATAACCGCCTTGCCGCAAATGATCGGCAAGCCGGGAGATGACGGCGCTTTGGTCCCGCTTCTCGAAATATATGAGCACGTTTCTCAAAAAGATGATGTCCACATCGCGATCATAGGGATAGCTGGTGTCCATCAGGTTCAACCGATCGAAGCGGACCAGCCGGCGCAGTTCGGGCACGATGCGTATCTCGGGCCTCACGCCGGCGCGGCGGGCGTGCATCAGGTAGCGTTGCTGCATGCCCGCCGGCACGGGTGCGACCTGTTCGGCGGGATAGACGGCGTGGCGGCCGGCATCGAGCACGTCGGTGGAGATGTCCGTGGCGAGCACGGCGAAGCGGAAATCGCGCCGCTGCGCGGCCAGATCGGCCAGAACCATGGCGATGGTATAGGGCTCGGCACCGGTGGAACTGGCGGCGCTCCAAATCTTGAGCAGCGGCATATGGTTCTTCCGGCCCGAAAGCAGTTCAGGCACCAAACGCCTGTGCAGCAGCTCAAAGTGTTCCGGTTCACGGAAGAAATCGGTCTTGTTGGTAGTGACGGCGTTGATGAGAAAGATCAGCTCGTCATCGATTCCGCCCTGGTGAAACAGGTAATCGCCATAGGCTGCAAAACCGGGCAGATCCAGCGCACGCAGCCGGCGGCGCAGACGCCCCTCGACCATCAGGCGCTTGGCCGGAGGCAGCTTGATGCCGGTCTGGCCGGCGATCAGCGCCGAGATGCGCCGGAAGTCGGCCTCGGCAAGGTGGTCGTCCTCATCGAGGCGGGGAGCTAACGCGGGCAGGGGCAAGAAACAACTCCGGAATGGTGGAGCCGCCGGCAGGCGTGCCGGCGGCTCGGTCGGCTCAGGCAGCGTGATCGGGGGCGAGGGATATGCTGCCCAGCAGGCGATCGAGGTCGAGCACGGTGACGAAATTGCCGTTGCGCCGGCCGATGCCTTCGATGACATTGTCGTTCCAGCCAGCCGAAACGGCTGGCGGGGGATCCAGCGTTTCGTGGTCGAGCAGGGTGACTTCGAAAACGCGGTCGGCCCGCAGGCCGAGCGTCACCACCCCTTTGGCGCCATTGATGGCCATAACCACGATGCGGGTGTTTTCCGTATCGGGTGCCTTCGGCATTCCCAGGGTCAGGCGCAGGTCGATCACCGGCACCCCATCCCCGCGTACGTCAATCATGCCAAGCAGATTGTCCGGAGAGCGTGGCAGGCGGGCAATGGGCCGCATGTCGAGAATCTCGAGGACCTTGGTGACCGGGGCCGCGAAGATTTCCTCCGCGACGCCGATGGTGACATATTGGGCTTGCTCAGCCATGGCGGGCCCCGGTCAGGCGGCGCCGCGGCGGGTGAACTCGCCATCGAGTTCGTCCGTGCCGTCGCCGAGATCCAGATCGAAGCCGCCGGACGCGGCGCGGGAGGCCGCCGGGCGCTGTGCCCTCGTCTTTGCCGCACCCGCCATATGGGGCGCGCCGGCCAGGATGGCATCCTTCAACCCATCCCGCGCGGGCCGGCGGGAGGCTGCGCCATCCAGAGCCGGCATGGCACCGGCTTCGATGCGGAAATAGCTGATGGCGGACTGCAATTGCTCGGCCTGGCTGGCCAGTTCTTCGGAGGTGGCCGACATCTCCTCGGCGGCCGAGGTATTCTGCTGGGTCACCTTGTCGAGCTGCTGGATGGCGGTGTTGATCTGGGCGGCGCCGGCATTCTGCTCACGGCTGCCGGCGGAAATCTCCTCCACCAGTTCGGCCGTGCGCTGGATGTCGGGCACCAGTTTGGACAGCATTTCGCCGGCGGACTGAGCCGCCTTGACCGTCGTGCCCGAAAGGGTGGAAATCTCGGCCGCCGCCGCCTGGCTGCGCTCGGCCAGCTTGCGCACTTCGGAGGCCACGACCGCAAAGCCGCGGCCATGTTCGCCGGCACGAGCGGCTTCCACCGCGGCGTTGAGGGCGAGCAGGTCGGTCTGGCGGGCGATTTCCTGCACGACCATGATCTTTTCGGCAATGGTCTGCATGGCCGAGACGGCGTTCTCGACAGCCTCGCCGGAGGCGATGGCATCGGCCGCCGACTGACGGGCGATCTTTTCGGTCTGGCTCGCATTGTCAGCCGACTGCTTGATGGTGGCGGCCATTTCCTCCATCGAGGCGGATGCCTCTTCCGTCGAGGAGGCCTGCTCGGTGGCGCCCTGGCTCAACTGCTCGGCGGTTGCCGACATTTCCTGGCTGCCGGCCGCGACATTGCGGGTCGCAGCGGTAACCTCGGCCACCACCTCGCGCAGTTTTTGCGTCATGGCGTTGAGGGCCTTGATAAGGTCGCCCACCTCGTCGTTGGACCTGATTTCGGCCGTGGCCGAAAGATTGCCGCCCGCAACCTCGTCGGCGAGGCGCACGGCGCTGGACAGCGCCCGTGAAATGGAGGTGACGATCCAGGTGGCGGCAATGGCGGCGACAAGCACCGATCCCACCAGAAGGGCGATCAGCCAGGCGCGGGAAGTCTCATAAAGGCTCGCCGAATCGGCAACGGCCTGCTGGGCAAGGGCCGAATTGGTGTCGACCACAGCCTTGATGATCGCCAGGGCTTCTTCCTGGAGCGGTTCCATTTCATCGGTGATGAGCTGCGTGGCCACCAGGTCGGTACGAGCGAGGCCGATGGCGTTGCCCTGATTCATGGCGTCTACCATGGTGGCAAAATCTGCTCTGACCGTGCTGGCGAGCCCGATTTCGGATGGCGCCACCTGGCGAGACAGCATCTCGACCTGCGGCGTCATGCGCTCGATGCCGACCAGGAAGTCGTTGTGCCATTCATCCTGCTTGGCCGGATTGTCGGCGGCCAGCAGGATGTTCCGATGTTGCCGGAAGACGTCTGCGACATCCAGGAACAGGGTCGAAACCGTGTCATAAGCCTGAAAGGCGGAGGGATCGCCATTATTGACCCGGTCCTTGACCGCGGCACGCAGCGTGGTCAGGGATTCCTCGATGGCGGTGATCGATGCGCTGCCGATGGATGTCGTGATCTCGAAGGCGCGGGTATCGCCGTTCCGCTGGGCCAGATCGATTACCCGCAGGGCAGTTTCCCAATAGGCGTCCATCCTGGTGATGAAGTCCTGCATCTGCTCGTTGAGATCGGCCCTGGTGAACTGACCGGCCAAAGCTTCGGCAGAGCTGTGCAGCGTCATGTAGTTGGCGGTAGCCTCCTCGGCGAGGCGGGCGATTTCCGCATCATCGGAACTGGCCACCAGGCCGCGCATGTCCGATACCAGGCCCGTCATGCCGCTATCGAGCGCACTTAATGCGAAGGCGCGGGTGATTGGACCGTTTATGGTCTCGCTCATCGAAGCATTGAGCGTGCCCAGCCCTTGTATGCCCAGGAACATTCCCACGCCCGACAGGGCGACGACAGTGGTAAAGACCGCCGCAAGCTTGGTCTTGATGGTAAGTCTCACGATGCAGACCTTTCTTCTGATGCTGCTGCGGACGGGCTTCTGCCGTCCGGTATCTGGAAAATCTGTTCCATGTTGGGAATGATGATGAAGTCGCCATTGCGCTTGCCGATGCCCTTGATGAATTCGGGACGCCAGCGCATGCCGACCTTGGGTGCTTCCTCGATGGAAGCGGCCTCGATGTTGGTGACGTCATGCACCTTGTCGGCGAGGATGCCGGCAATGGTGGGCTCGCCGTCCATGTCCACCTCCATGACGACGATCCGGGTATCCTCATCCGGTTCGGGCCGGTTCATGCCGAATATCACGCGCAGATCGGCCAGGGGCACCACACGCCCGCGCACGTTGATCAGCCCGCCCACGAAGGCAGCGGCGCCAGGCACTTCGGTGATGGGCACCAGGTCGAGAATTTCGCGCACACGGCTTGCCTCCACGGCGAATAATTCGTCGTCGAGGCGAATGGTGAGTGCCGTCATGGATTGGGTCATGCGGCCCTCCCCCCGATATTACGATCCACATAAGCCTGGCCGGAAGCGACCAGATGCGCCGTGTCGAGGATCAGTGCCACGGTGCCGTCGCCCAGAATGGTGGCGCCCGAGAAGGACTTGAGGTTCGAATGGAGCTTGGAGAGCTGCTTGGTCACCGTCTGGTTATTGCCGATGATCTGATCGACCACGAGGCCCACGCGGCCTTCGCCGGAGGAGACGATCACCACCTTCTGGTGCGGCTCGGCCGGCGTTCCGGTGTCGAACACTTCGCGCAGCCGCAGATAGGGAACCAGGGTTCCCCTGATGTCGAGGAAGTTGCGGCCGCTCCCTTGCGCGTCGATGCCCTCCGGCAACTCGACGCACTCTTCGACGGCGGCAAGGGGAATGGTGTAGCGGCCATTGCCCACGCGAACCAGCATGCCATCGATGATGGCGAGCGTCAGGGGGAGGCGCAGCGTCGCTGTCGTGCCGACGCCCGGAACCGTGGCGAGATCGATAGTGCCGCGCAGCCCGTCGATGGTGCGCTTCACCACGTCCATGCCGACGCCGCGTCCTGAGAGCGAGGTCACCGTTCCGGCGGTGGAAAAGCCCGGCGCGAAGATGAGCTGGTAGAGTTCCTGGTCGGTGAGCTTGGTGTCCGGCGTGATCAGGCCGTTTTCCTCTGCCTTGGCACGGATGCGCGCCGCATCGAGCCCGGCGCCGTCATCGGAAATCGAAATGGCGACTTCGGCTCCCGAATAGACCGCCGAGAGCTGCACCTTGCCCTTGGCGGGCTTGCCTTTTGCCAGGCGTTTGTCGGCGCTTTCCAGCCCGTGATCGACGGCATTGCGGATGAGGTGAACCAGCGGGTCGGCAAGCCGCTCGATCATCGTCTTGTCGAGTTCGGTATCCTCGCCGGAGGTAATGAATTCCATGGGCTTGCCCAACTCGCCGGCAAGATCGTGGACGAGGCGACGGAAGCGGTTGAACAGCGTGCCGATGGGCACCATGCGGATTCCCATCGTCGTGTCGCGCAGCCCCGATGAAAGCCGTTCCAGCTCTTCGGCGACGGTCTTGAGCGCGCCGTCCGAGCTCAATCCGGCAATCTGGCTGAGGCGGGCCTGGGCGATTACCAGTTCGCCCACCCGGTCCATCAATTCGTCCAGACGCTCGGCGGGCACACGAAGCGAGGTGGCGGCGGTGCGCTCGACGGTGTCGGATCTGTCATTGTCCGGCCGGCGTGGCGTGGAGGGCCGAGCAGACCGTGGCGACTCCGCCGGTTCGGCGGGCGGTTCATGCGGGATCGAGACGCTGTCCTCCAGTGGAGCGAGCGTCAACTCCATGGTGTCGCGCAGGAACAGGAAGACGTCATCTATCGCGGCGGCGGGATCGTCCGCCTCGATATCGACGCGCCAGCCAATATGGGGGATTTCGGGATCGAGAACGTCGAGGGCCGGGATGCGTCCGGTGAGAGCGGTGACCGATACCGGACCGATCTGGGCCAGCTCCTCCAGGAGCAGCAATGGGTTGGTGCCGTGGAGCAACGCGTCGGGAGGCAGATAGAATTCGAGCCGCCATTTCCTTTCGGCCCCGCTCGCTGGCGGCTCCGGTGTCGCAGCGGCTTCGGCCGGTGCGCTTCCCTCCATGATAGCGTGAAGGGAAGCGAGGATTTTTTCTCCGGCGCCGATTTCCGCATGAGGCGATTCGATCAGCAGATGGATATGATCCTTGGCATCGAGCGCCACCCGGATCAGGGCGGTATCGGCCCGGCTCTGGCCCTTGCGGATACGGTCGAAGGTGGTTTCGAATTCGTGCACGAACTCGGCCACCGCTACGAAGCCGAACATGGCTCCGGAGCCCTTGATGGTGTGCAGCGCCCGGAAGGTGGAGTTGACCAGATCGGCGTTGGAAGGGTCCTGCTCGAGATCGAGCAGCCCGGCCTCGAGCTGGTCGAGCAGTTCGCGGGCCTCCTGTCGGAAGGTCTCGACGGGATCGGGAATATTCATGCGCCGGTGACCTTCCGGATGATGGCCAGCAACTGGTCCTGCTTGAAAGGCTTGACGATCCATCCGGTCGCGCCGGCTTCCTTGGCCTGGCGCTTGAGGTCGTCGTCGGATTCCGTTGTCAGCAGGATGACCGGCACTCCCTTGCTGGAGGGGTGCTGGCGATATTTCCGGATGAACTCGATGCCGTTGAGGACGGGCATGTTGAGATCGGTCAGCACGGCATGGACCGTGCTGGTGGTCGCCTTGTCATAACCCTCGGCTCCGTTTGCGGCCTCGATCACTTCCAGGCCCGCGGCGGTCAGGGTCATCGCCACCATCTGCCGGATGGAGGCGGAATCGTCGATGGTAAGGATGGTCTTGGTCATGCGTCAGATCCTGCTGGCTGGTCGGGCGTGGCGGACCAGAATTCCGCGTCCTCCTGGCCGGGCGCCAGCAAGCCTGCCTGGAGCAGCACGTCGTGCAGCGGCGCGCCGATGGGAGCGAGCATGACCAGCGACCCGCCACGGGCCTGGACCAGGCGTCGCGCGGCGAGCAGCGTCTGCACTGTCGTGATGTCCGCTGCTGAAAGGGCGAGGGTGTCGATGCCGATTACGGAATGCTTGCCGATGGCTTCGTGCAAATCGGCGGCAAGGTTGCCGGCGGATTTGACGCCCACATCCCCCGACAATGAAAATATGGAGTGGGTTCCGGTCATGTGCCGGACCGCGCGCGAGTAACTCGGTATGACATTCTGTCTCCCTACCGTGAGCGGATTGGGGGAATTGGAGGAAGGAACCCGAAGGCCTCAGATCAATGTTGCTTCTGCAATAGCGCTCGTCATTTCCCCATTAGGACTTATAATAACACTGACATTCTTTGTTTAACTGAAGGTTACCCTTCAGCTAGTGATAGTGAAAATTACAAAGTAGTATTGATGTTAATACTTTAAATGATTCTCGCGCCGTCTGTATGGCCTTTGAATCGTCGATCGTTCTTCCTCCTGAAGTCGTGAGTCGTCGGTTTTTGATTCTGAATCATTCCTCAAGAATTCGATTCTTTCTACTTGGTGATTCATTGTGGCCGTCACTGCCGGATGGCGTGCAGGCGCAATGATCCGCCTTCCAGGCAAGATGAAGGACGCGGAGCGAGACCGCGGCAAAATCTTCCGTCGCGAAAAAGCTAGAGGGTTAAAGCGAGCTTGGCCGGGTCCGGCTGCATGACGGCCAGAATCTCGGGCCATTTCGTGCGAAAGGCGGCAACGCAAGTCGGGTCGAAATGCGTGCCGCTGCAATCGAGGATTTCCGACCGGGCCTTGTCGATGGGCCAGGCGGCTTTATAGGGCCGCTCGGAGCAGAGGGCGTCAAAGACATCGGCTATGGCGACGATCCGGGCTTCGATCGGAATGTCGTTTCCCGAGAGGCGATCGGGATAGCCGGTGCCGTCCCAGCGCTCGTGATGGCTTTGGGCGATGAGTTCAGCGGTGCGGATAAGTTCGGAACTGCCCCGCTCCAATATGCGCGCGCCGATGGTGACATGTTCGCGCATCTGGGCCATTTCATCAGAAGTCAGCTTGCCGGGCTTGGACAGGATGGCATCGGCGATGCCGATTTTGCCGATATCGTGCAGCGGGGCCGCCAGATAGATCATCCGGCACCGCTCCGGGGCCAGGCCGATGCCCTCGGCGATAAGCTGGCTGACCTGGGCGACGCGTGAAACATGCTCGCCCGTGTCGCCATCGCGGTATTCGATGGCGCGGGCCAGGCGATAGATGATCTCTTCCTCGCGCGCCAGCAGGTGTGCCGTGGCGCGTTCGACTTCGCGTGCCAGCCATTGGGCGCGATTGGCCAGTTCCACCTGTGCCTGCCGCAGGGCGAGGAGATTGGACGCGCGCGCCTGCAATTCGGTCGGATCGAAAGGTTTGGGCAGGAAATCGGTGGCGCCGGCCCTGATCGCTTCGATCCGTACGGTCTTGTCCAGATCCGAAGTGATCATGATTACCGGCACGGTATGATAAGCGGGACGCGCGCGCAGCAAGGCGGTGAAGGCCACGCCGTCCATCTCGGGCATGACATGGTCGACGATGATCAGATCGAATTGTTGGTCGTCGCATTTTTCGAGGGCTTCGACGGGATTGAGGCAAAGCTCGATTCCGCCGGCGAATGTCTCCCTTATAATGCTCCCGATCAACGCCAGGCTCGAACGGCTGTCGTCGACAATCAGCAAGCGCATCCGTCCGCCCCTCGTCTGAACCGTGGCGATAATAAGACCGAGCCCTTAGATGAAACTTAACATCGACGGCTCTGACGGGGATAACCTCGCTTGGCTTGGGCCAAATCCCTTCATGGTTTAGAGAAGGCGTCTTTTGTTCCCGCGGAAGGAAAATGACTGTGGGCCGTATTGCGATTATTGGCGGCGGGCCTGCGGGCCTGATGGCGGCCGAGGCGGCGGCGGAGGCCGGCGCGGAGGTGACGGTCTTCGAGGCGATGCCGACGATGGGCCGCAAGCTCCTGATGGCCGGCAAGTCCGGTCTCAACATCACTCATTCCGACGACCCCGAGCGCTTTACGACACGCTTCGGCGCAGCTCGGGAAAGACTGCTTCCCGCCTTGGAAGGATTTCCCGCGGCAGCGTTGCGGGAGTGGTGCGCCGCGCTGGGAATAGAGACCTTCATCGGGTCCTCTGGACGGGTCTTTCCAACGGCGATGAAGGCTTCGCCCCTGCTGCGTGCCTGGCTCGCCCGGCTGGCCAGGCAGGGCATCGTCATGCATACGCGGCATAGATGGCTGGGCCTCGAAGGAGACGGCCTGGTTTTCGATACGCCGGGCGGACGGCGGATCCAGCGGTTCGATGCGGCGGTCCTGGCGCTGGGCGGCGCAAGCTGGCCCCGGCTCGGCTCGGATGCGTCGTGGGTGCCATGGCTGGAGCAGGCAGGCGTCGCGGTTCGGCCGTTCCGTCCGGCCAATTGCGGTTTTGACGTGCAGTGGAGCGAGGTCTTTTCCAGCCGCTTTGCCGGCGAGCCGGTCAAGGCGGTGGTGGCGAGCCGCGGCGGACAGAGCCTGCCGGGGGAATTCGTGGTGACCAGTTGGGGCGTGGAAGGCAGCCTCATATATGCGCATTCGGCGGCCTTGCGCGACCTGTGGGAGCAGGAGGGCGCGACAATTCTGACCCTCGATCTGGTGCCGGGCCGCAGCCTGGACCGGCTGACGGGAGACCTGGCGCGGCAACCGGCCAGAGCCAGTTTCGCCAACCGGCTGCGCAAGGGCGCCGGGCTGGCGGGGGTCAAGCTCGGATTGCTGCGTGAAACGACGGCGGATGCCGCCAGGATGGATGCGGCAGATCTGGCACGGCGGATCAAGGCGCTGCCGCTGCGTCTCGAGCGGCCGAGGCCGATCGAAAGGGCGATTTCATCGGCCGGCGGGATCGCCTGGAACAGCGTCGATGAGCACTTGATGCTCAAGGCCGTTCCTGGCGTTTTCGTTGCCGGTGAGATGCTGGATTGGGAAGCCCCGACCGGTGGCTATCTCCTTACGGCGTGCTTCGCGACCGGTCGGGCGGCAGGGAAGGCCGCTGCCGATCACATAAGCCGATCCTAGCGTGCCGGGCAGCCGGCGCAGCCGCCGGACCAGTCGATTTCAACGGTGACGTGGCCGATATGATGTCGCTCCTGCAATGCCTTCTTGACGGAGGCGGTGACCGCCGCCGGATCGGCGCCGGGGCTCAGCGCGATATCCAGGGTCGCCATGGTCTGGCCGGAAGACAGCGACCAGACATGCAGATGCCCCGCTCCGGCAAGGCCCTCTATGCTGTCCTGCAATTCCCGCTGGACGGCCGCGGGGTCGAACCCGTCGGGCGTACCTTCCATGAGGATGTTGAAGGTGCGGCTGAGCAGCGACCAGGCGCTTCTGAGGATGAGCAGGCTGACCAGCACCGACAGGATCGGATCGATGGGCATCCAGCCGGTGAACCAGATGATGAGGGCGGCGGCTATGGCGGCGACCGAGCCGAGCAGGTCGCCAATCACGTGCAGCAGCGCCCCCTTGATGTTCACGTGATCGGAATCGGTGCCGGAGAGGATGCGGAAGACGACGAGATTGACCGCAAGGCCAAGCACAGCGACGGCCAGCATGGGGCCGGCCAGCACGTCCTCGGGCTGGAAGAATCTCTGCAGCGCTTCATAGAAGATCCAGCCCACCAGCGCGAAGAGGCTGATGGCGTTGACAAGACCCGCGAGGACTTCCAGCCGGGAATAGCCGAAGCTGCGGCGCGCATCGGCCGGGCGGCGTCCGAGGCGGAAGCCGAGCCAGGCCAGAAACAGCGCGACGGTATCGGTGAGCATATGGCCGGCATCGGCAATGAGGGCGAGCGAACCCGAGAGCAGCCCGCCGACGATTTCCGCCACCATGAAGCTGCCGGTCAACAGCAGACCAAGCAGCACGGCGCGCTCATTGCCGGCGCTCACCCGGGGAGCATGGTCGTGCCCGTGCCCGTCGTGATGGCCGTGGTCGCCCTGACCATGGGCGTGATCATGCAATGACATCGTGCATCCTCTTCAGGTGCACATGTGAATAAATGTTCATATTAAAATGTCAAGCGAGGGCGCCGGCGCCTCAGGCGTCGTCGTCCTCTGCCGCGTCGTGATCCTCCATCGCATGAGCGACCATATCGGCGAGCATCCGGGCGATGTGATCGTCCGCGGCCTCGTAAAAGACCTGCTTGTTGCGCCTCGTCCCCCGGACCAGCCGGGCGGCCCGCAACAGGCGCAGATGGTGGCTGACCAAGGATTGGGAAGCTCCGGTGGTACGGGCGATGTCGCCCACGGCGATGGGGCCCTCGAGGCAGGTGAGCAGCACTTTGAGCCGCGTCGGGTCGCCCAGCAGCCGATAGGTCTCGGCAATCACGGCGACATGATTTTCTTCTGGCAAGGACATAGGGGCCGTTCCGATGGGTGCTGTTTCTAGGTAGGGCGCTTCAACCAGCTTGGCCAGCCGCGTTCAGCGATAGCCGGCGGCCTGCAATTCGAACAACTCGGCATAGCGCCCGTTTTTCGACACCAATTCCTCGTGCGTACCGGCTTCGAGAATGGCGCCATCATCGAGCACGAGAATGCGGTCGGCCATGCGCACGGTGGAGAAGCGGTGGGAAATGATCACGGCGGTCTTGCCGGCGGCGAGACTCTTGAACCGGGCGAAGACCTCCGCTTCGGCCTTGGCGTCGAGAGCGGCGGTGGGCTCGTCCAGGATGATGAGTTCGGCGTCGCGCATATAGGCGCGGGCAATGGCGATCTTCTGCCATTCGCCCCCGGAAAGGTCGCGTCCCTGACGGAACAGGCGCCCCAATTGCTGGTCGTAGCCCTTGGGCAGGCGGGCGATGACGCCATCGGCGAGGCTCTGCTCGGCTGCCAGGTCGATGCGGTGCTGATCCCGCCGCGCCTCGACGCGGCCTACGCCGATATTGTCGCGGGCGCTGAAGCTGTAGCGGATGAAATCCTGGAAAATCACCCCGACCCGGGCGTGGATATCGGCCGGGGCCATGTCCCGCAGATCCACGCCATCGATGGTGATACGGCCTTCGCTGGGATCGTAGAGCCGGGTCAGGAGCTTCACTATGGTGGTCTTGCCCGCGCCGTTCTCTCCCACGAGGGCCAGCGTTTCACCGGCCAGGAGGGTGAAGGAGAGGTCGCGCACCACCCAGTTGTCGGTCTCGGGATATTTGAAGCCGACCCTGTCGAAGACGATCTTTTGGGTGATCGGCACCGGGAAGGGTTTGGGGGCGGCGGGCGGCAGCACCGTCGGCGCGATCTCGAAGAAGGAAAAGAGATCGTCCAGATACATCGACTGGCCGGCGATTTGGGTAAATCCCAGCAGCAGTTTCTGGAAGAGGCCGTTGAGCCTGAGGAAGGAACCGGAAAGGAAGGCCAGATCGCCCAGGGTGAAGTGGCCGCTGATGGTGCGCCAGACGATGAAGGCATAGGCGGCGTAATAGGTCAGGGTGGCTATGGCGGAAAAGACCGTGCCCCAGGCGGCGCGCAGAGTGGCGACGCGGCGATTCTCGAGGAAAATCTGATGCGCCAGGCCGCGAAACCGCTCGATCAGGTAATCGCCCAGGCCGAACAGCTTCACTTCCTTGGCGGTTTCCGCGCTGGCCCCGACATGGCGCAGATATTCCAGCTCGCGCCGCTCGGGCGTGCGCCAGCGGCTGAGCATGTAGGCCAGCGTATTGAAGCGTGTCTCCCCCCAGACCGAGGGCAGGAAGCTGACGGGCAGCAGCAGGATCAGCCAGGGCGCATAAAAGAACAGGCCGGCCGCAAGGGTCGCGACGGTCAACATGTCCTGCGCCTGTCCGAAAATCTGGCTCAGAAGCGCATTGCGGCCCGCCGCTTGGCGCCGCGCCCGCTCGAGCCGGTCCTGATATTCGGCGGATTCAAAATGCATGAGGTCGAGCCGCGCCGCATGGGCCATCAGTTCGACGCTGACGGTGTTGGAATGGAGTTCGGCCAGGACCGAATCGACCAGGCCCGTGGCGCGGGCGATCACATCGTTGAGCAGAACCAGCCCCAGTTCCAGCAGCAGGAAGGCCAGCACATTGTTGAGCAGGCCCGCATTCCACCAGTCCAAAAGCTCCGGCCCGGGCGGGGCGATGCCGCTCAACCGGACCACTTCATCCACGATCAGCTTGGCGGCGTAGAGCACGGCGATCGGTTGCAGGGCCGCCACCAGCCGCAGGCCGATGCTGGCGGCGGTAAGCCAGCGGCTGGTGCGCCAGATCTGGGCGATGAGACGGCCCAAATGGCCCAGATTGTCCACTTGCTGGCGGAAGGTGGGATTTTCTTCGGGGATTGGCGGCGGGCGCCGGCCAGGGAGATCAGTCATGCCGGACAATGTAGTGCGCCGCTTTGCAGACTAAAATGGGCAGATGACCCGATCCGCGATTTTTCCGATCAGGGCAGGTTGCGCAGGAAGCCGGCGAGATCGTTGGTCACGTGATGGACGTGGGGGCCGCTGGCCTGATCCAGTTCCCAGGCATCGACCTGTTCGTGCGCATAGCCGGCACCGGCAACGACCTGCACCGTGGCCATGCCCACTTCATGGGGCACGACCAGGTTCTTTTCCAGATCGTCGAACATGATGGAGCGGGCCGGATCGATGCCGTGGCGGGCGAAGAAGCCGTCATAGGCCTGCCGATGCGGCTTGGGCACGAAGGTCATCGCCCGGATGTCGTGAACTTCCTCGAACAGTTCGGCGCCCCCCAGGCGCGAGAGGACCGCGCGGGCATGTCCCGTGTCGCCATTGGTGAGGATGAATTTGCGCCCCGGCAGGTCATGGATGGCGGCGATCAGTTCGGGATGGGGCATGACCGGCGAATAGTCTATCGCATGGACCTTGTTGAGGAAGTCGTCGGGATCAATGTCGTGCTGCTGCATCAGCCCGTTCAGCGTGGTGCCGAAGTCCCGGTAATACAGCTTCTGCAAGCGGCGGGCGGCAGTGAAATCCAGCCGCGTCAAATCCATCACGTAATGGGTGATGCGGATGTCGATCTGGGCGAAGAGATTGCACTCGCGCGGATAGAGGGTGTTGTCGAGGTCGAACACCCAGTCGGTGACATGATCGAGGGTGGTTCGGCCGGCCGGAGAAATAATCGTCATGGTCCGATCATGCCAGAAAAACGCGGGGACCGCATCACCCGGATGCGGTTCTATTCAACTGCCTGATTGGCACGCACCGACAGGCCGAGCGCCTGGATGAGGCCGGCGGGATTGGCCGCCGCTGCACCCAGCACCAGCAGGCTGGTGGGCGTGGGCGGCCGGACGGAGATTTCCAGGCTCTGCGGGTCGTCGAGGAAAGCCGAAACCGGAGGCACCACCAGATCGACAAGGGCCGGCACGCCGCCCTGGCCGATCATGGCGGGCAGCGCGGCCTTGAGCCCGGCGACGAAGCTGTCCCGGTCGGCGCCCGACTGGCTTGCGAACATTTCGAGCAGCCTTCCGGCCAGGGAAGCGTCGTCATAGCGGATGGTGGCGCCGGTAATAGTCAGGGCCTGGGCCATTTCCATGCCCGCCATCATCTGCCGGGCCTGGGCCTCCTCGCTCATCGCGTCGGGGCTCTTGGCCTGCATGGCATAGATCTTGTCGAAGATCGCCGGCGTCAGCCCCGAAATGTCGGCGGTAAAATTGAGCGCGCCGAGATCGGCGAAGTCGAGCAGGAATTCGTCGATCACCATATTGCCGGCGCTGCTGGTCCAGCTTGCCAACTGGCTGAATTCACCCTCTATCGTGGTGAGCCCCAGCGCCTCGATGACGGCGCCCGCTTCCGGCTCTTCTTCCGCGACCGTGCGGAGGTCGGCCCTGATTCCGGCGATGACGACACTCGATTCGATGCTTTCGAGCGCATCGTCGTCGTCCAGGGCGAACTCCGATACGACGTCGAGGCTGTCGTAGGCGAGCACCGTTTCGCCATCGCGTGATACCGCCAGCGGGCCGGTGGCCAGATGGCGCACCGTCCGGAGCAGGTTTTCGGCGCCGGTCTCGCCTGCCGGGGGAAGCCACAGACCTTCCGCGACCACGCCGGTCAGGGTAAGGCGGCCTTCGGGTTCGCTGGCGAACACCGTGTCGATGTCGGGCACGCTGAACTGCCGGACCGAATAGCTGCCGTCGTCGTTCTCATGGACCCCGGCAAAGGTGAGTTCGGTATCGAACTCGGTGGGATCCTGGTCGACGCCGACAAAACCCACGGCTACCCCATCCACGATGACGTCATCACCCGCGACGGTGGCTGCGCCGAAGCTCAGCTCGTAGCCCATCACCTTGTAGACCTGCTCGACGCGATCGACGAAAGCCTCGGCATCAAGCGCCGCAACCGGCTGCAGCAAGGCCAGGGAAGCGAGCCCGGTGGCGAGCATGAGGCTGAAAATCCTGGTCGTGCTGATCATCGTGCGATCTGTCCCTTGGCGTTAAATCCGCGCGGCCGGCACATTGGCCCCGCGCGATCGTTGCGGGACATTTCAACCTGATGTCGGCCGAAAAGTCTATTCCAGATCAAGAAACTGCCGATAGGCGGGGTTGTCCGTCTCGTCCCAATAGGGAAAGCCGATGGCATCGATATGGGCGAAGAAATCCGTGCGCGTTCTTTCCGGCACCTCCACGCCCACCAGGACGCGGCCATAGTCCGAGCCGTGATTGCGATAGTGGAACAGCGAAATGTTCCAGGCGTCGTTCAGACCTTCGAGGAATTTGAGCAGGGCGCCGGGGCGTTCGGGGAACTGGAAGCGGAATACCCGTTCCTCGACGAGGCCGGCGACCCGGCCACCCACCATGTGGCGTACATGGAGTTTGGCCACCTCGTTGTCGGTCATGTCGGTCACCGCGAGGCCGTTGGCCTCCAGCATGTCGATGATTTCGCGCTTTTCCGGATCGCCGCGCGAAAGCTTGATGCCCACGAAGATATGAGCGCTGGCGCCAGGAGCGTAGCGATAGTTGAACTCGGTGACGGGACGCCGGCCGATGAGGCGGATGAAGGCCCGGTAGCTGCCAGGCCGCTCGGGGATGGTTACGGCAAGCAGCGCTTCGGCGCGTTCGCCGATCTCGGCCCGTTCGGCCACGTAGCTGAGGCGGTCGAAATTGACATTGGCCCCTGAGTTGATGGCGATCAGCGCGCCTTCGGGAGCGGTGCCGGCTTCCACTTCGCGGCGCAGACCCGCCAGCGCCAGGGCGCCGGCCGGCTCGGTGATGGCGCGGTGATCGTCGAAGATGTCCTTGATGGCGGCGCAGATCTCGTCGGCGGTGACGGTGACGATGCCGTCCAGCAGGTCGCGGCAGAGCCGGAAGGTTTCATCGCCGACCTGCTTGACCGCGACGCCATCGGCAAACAGGCCCACCTCGTCAATGGGCACCGGCTTTCCGGCGGCGATGGCGGCTTTCATGCTGGCCGCCTCTTCCGGCTCCACGCCGATGACGCGGATTTCCGGGCGCAGGAATTTGACGAAGCTGGCGATGCCGGCGGCCAGGCCGCCGCCGCCCACGGGCACGTAGATGGCGCCGATCGGACGGGGATGCTGGCGCATCAACTCGAGGCCGATCGTGCCCTGGCCGGCGATGACGTCGGGATCGTCGAAAGGATGGACGAAGACGTGGCCGTGCCGTTCGGCCAGTTCGTCCGCATGGGCCCGGGCGGCATCGAAGCTGTCGCCAAACAGCACCACCTCGCCGCCCAGCCGGCGCACGGCGTTGACCTTGATCGCCGGGGTGGTGGTGGGCATGACGATGACGGCGCGAATGCCCAGCCGCGTGGCCGAAAGCGCGACGCCCTGCGCATGGTTGCCGGCGGAGGCGCAGATGACGCCGCGGCTGCGCTCCTCCCGGCTCAGATGCGCCATCCGGTTGTGGGCGCCTCTGATCTTGAAGGAAAAGACCGGCTGCAGGTCCTCGCGCTTGACCAGAATGGTATGGCCGAGCCGGGCCGAGAGCAGCTCCATCTTCTCGAGAGGGGTCTGTTCGGCCACCTCGTAAACCGAAGACGACAGGATCTTGCGAATGTAATCGGTCATTTGGTTCGGTTTCCGGCGGCGGGACCAGCTTGTCGGCTGTTTCAGCGCACGATCAGCGTGCCGGCTCCGTGTTCGGTGAACAGCTCGACCAGGACGACGTGGGGAGTCTTGCCGTTGAGGATGACCACGCCCTCGACGCCGTTGTCGAGCGCCTCGAGGCAGGTTTCGACCTTGGGGATCATGCCGCCCGAAATGGTGCCGTCGGCGATCAGCGCCCTGGCCTCGCTCATGGTCAGCTCGGGCATCAGCCTGCCGTTGCGGTCGAGCACACCGGGCACGTCGGTGAGGAACAGCAGGCGCTTGGCCCCCAGCGATCCGGCAATGGCGCCGGCAAAGGTATCGGCATTGATATTGTAGGTGTTACCGTCCCGGCCGGGTGCCACCGGGGCGATCACCGGGATCATCTCGGAGCGGGCCAGAAGGTCGAGCAAGGTCCGATCCACCTCCACCGGCTCGCCGACGAAACCCAGATCGAGCACGCGCTCGATATTGGAATTGGGGTCCTTGACGGTCTTTTCGGCCTTCCTTGCGAACACCATGTTGCCGTCCTTGCCGCACAGGCCGATGGCCCATTCGCCCTCGGCATTGATCAGCGCCACGATCTCCTTGTTGATCGAGCCGGCCAGCACCATCTCGACCACTTCCATGGTGCGCGCATCGGTGACCCGCAGCCCGCCCTCGAACTTGGATTCGATGCCCAGATTCTTGAGCATGGACGCAATCTGCGGGCCGCCGCCATGCACGACGATGGGGTTGACCTTGGACTGCTTCAACAGCGCGATATCGCGCGCGAAAGCCTGGCCGAGCTGGGCGTCCCCCATGGCATGGCCGCCATATTTCACTACGACCGTCTTACCCTCATAGCGCTGCATATAGGGCAGGGCCTGGGCAAGGATGCCGGCATCATGGCTGAACCGGTCGGTGTCGGGGGCTGGGTCTGACATGGATAGGCGGCTCCCTGGCAAGGCCTGCAATGGTGCAAATGGGTCTAGTCCATTTCGAGACGGGTTTAAATCGTTCCGTCCGATAATTTCTTTACGTCTCAGTCGATCAGCAGTTCTACCTTGACGCGGCTGTCGAACGACCACCCTCCCAGCGCCAGCACCTCGCCTCCGGCATTACGCACCAGCGGGGCGGTGCGGATGGCTTCGGCGGGAGCGGTCACGCGGAAGCCGAGAAAATTCTCCAGAACATGCCGCGGCATGAAATCGGCAGGACCGGCGACGAGGCCGGTCTCGTCCGAGATATTGGCGATGCGGAACCGCGCGTCCCAGATCAACTCGCCACCGGGCGGCACGGCTTCGTCGGGGGGCAGGGCGCGGCCGGGCTCACGCGAGACGACGAGATTTTCGCCGCGCAACCGCACCACGGCGCCGAGCAGCGTGGCGGCGCGCGGCAGGTCGCCGGCGGCGATCTGGTCGTAAAGGCGCTCGACCTGGCCCAACGCCCGGGGCTTTTGCCGGCCGCCCACGATATTGAGCACACGCGACAGCACCCGCCGGCCGATGGCCGGGCTGAGGGCATGGAAAGCGGATCGGGGCAGGCTGGCGGCGCCGAAACCGTCCAGCGTCACCAGTTCGGCGAAGGCGGCGTCGGCCAGTTGCGCCAGCGCGGTGTCGGCCTCGGCCATGCGCGCGGCGAAGCGAGCGAGGGCAGCGCCATCCAGGCCTTCTTCGGCCAGGGCCGGCAGCAGGCGGCGCCAGCGCACCCGCTCATAGGCTGGATCGTCATTGGATGGGTCACGGATGGGGACGAGGCCCGCATCGGCGACCAGCGCCGCCAGCGTCGTCGGCTCCACGTCGAGCAGGGGCCGGAACACGGGCACGCCTTCCACCAGCGACAGCGTCGTCATGCCCTTGAGCCCCTCGATGCCGCTGCCATGGGCCATGCGCATCAGGATGGTTTCGGCCTGGTCGGCGCGGTGATGGGCGGTCAGCAGCAGGGTGGCGCCGTCCTCGGCCATGGCGCGGCCGATGAGGCGGTAGCGGGCCCGACGCGCCGCCTCCTGAACTCCGCTGCCAGGCTTGGGGCCGGTCCAGGCCAGCGCCCGCGCGGTGAAGCCGAGCTTGCCGGCCGCATCGAGAACCATGGCGACCTCTTGGGCGGCCTCCGGCCGCAGGCCGTGGTCGAGACTGTAGACGACGATGCGGGGTGGGGCAGGGCGGGCGGCGGCCCAGCGCTGCGCCAACAGCATGAGCGCGAGGCTGTCCGGCCCGCCGGAAACGGCAAGGCCGATGGCTGTTTCGGCAGCGGCCGGCGCGAAGAGCCGCGCCAGCACCGCGGGGTCACCCAGGTCGGGCGTCAGGCCGGCGGGCATTCCGCCTTCGCCCTTTCCTCGGCCAGCCGGGCCTGGAAGGCGGGCACGGTATCGGTATAGCGCTGCTCGACTTCGTTGAAGGTGCGGCAGGCGGTCTCCCGCTCGCCGACCCCGGCGAGCGAAATGCCCAGCTTGAGCAGCAGGTCGGGTGCGCGCGCATGGTCGGGGGCCTTCTGGTAGGCGTCGACCAGGATGTCTGCCGCCTCGGCATAGGCGGAACGTGCCAGCAGCGCCTCGCCCAGCAGGTTGGCGGCGTCGGTCGCCTGCGCATTGTCGGGATAAAGTTCGATGAACTGCCCGAACTGCTGTTCGGCGAATTCGTATTCGCCCTGCATCAGCGCCTCGTATCCCGCCCGGAACTGGGCATCCGCATCGCTATTGCCGGTGCGGGTGCGGGGGGGCGGCAATGCGCCGGTGGCCGAGGCGCGGGGGTCGTAGCTGAGGTCGAGCGGCTGGCCGGTGACGAGGTCGATGCCGCCGGCCTGTCCGGTGCCGACCAGCGGATCGGCGGATTCGCCCAGCGAGCCGTCGTCGAAAGTCGGGTCGAATTCCTGTTCGCCGGGCAGCGGCTGCACGCCCTGTTCGGGAATGTCGGTGAGAGGAACCTGATCGTCGGTCCCGCTTGTGGCCGGGTCCTGCGGCAACGCCTCGGGCCGCGTCTCGCCGCCCGCTTGGGTTGCCGCATCAGTTTTTCCCCCAGCACCGCCTTCCAGCTGCTGGAAGCGGAACTCGCTGTCTTCCTGGAGCCTGTTGAGGATTTCCTGAAGCTGGGTGAGCTGAAAGGTCAGACCTTCCACCTGGCCGTTGAGCAGGCGGATCTGCTCCTCGAGCTGCTGCACCCGCACCATGATCTGGGCGTTGTCGGCCTGGGCCACCAGAATGCGCCCGCCGGCGGGAAGGCCCTGGATCCCGATCTGGCCGGGCGGCAGCGCCGTCTGGGCCTGCGCCGCGGTGGCGCCAAGACCGATGCCGAGCGCGCAAAGCGCCGCCCAGCCCAGTTTCGTCAATGTGGTCAACGTCAAGCCTGCCTCCAAAAATGCACGCAGCCAAGATGGGCGTTCCTGCTCCGCCGATAAAGAGCAATTTTGGTCAAAAGAAAGCGCCCGGGCCTTTTTACGGCTCCGGGCGCTCTTGCCTCCAGTTGCCTGGATCAAGGGGCCGGCGAACCGGCTTGTCGCTATTGCACCACGGTCACGGCGCGGCGGTTCTGGCTCCAGCAGGAAATATCGTTGCAGATGGCCACCGGGCGTTCCTTGCCGAAGGACTGGCTGGTGATGCGCTGGCCATTGACGCCGCGCGACACGAGATAGTTCACCACCACCGAGGCGCGGCGGGCGCCCAGGGCGATATTGTATTCGCGGGTGCCGCGCTCGTCGGCATGGCCTTCGATCATGATGCGGTAGTTCTGGTACTGGTTGAGCCAGGCGGCCTGCTTGTCCAGCGTGGCCATGGCTTCGTTGGTGAGCGAGCTCGAATCGGTCTGGAAGAACACGCGGTCACCCACGGTGACGAGGAATTCCTGCTGGCTGCCGGGGGCGCCGGCGCCGGTATTGCCGACACCGGTAAGGCCGACATTGTCATTGGCGCTGCGCGAACAGGCGGCGATGACGACGACGAACAGCATCATCGCGACTGTGCGCAGGACGGTGTTGAGGGGGGCGGAGATGACCACGGGAGGCTCCTGAGGAAAAGGCTACAATCTTGAGCGCAGCATTTACCGCGCTTAATCTTAAAAGCCGGTGTGCCAACGTGGTTAATCTTTGGCTATTGGGGCGCTGATGTGGCAGGAATCCAGGCTTTTCTGTGACGTTGCCCAAGTGTCACAACAGATGTGATCGGCCTCGTTAAGGTTAAGCGCCGGGCGGCATCACCCCTCGGTCAGCTTGAATTCGATGCGGCGGTTGCGGCGATAGGCTTCGTCGTTGTCGGCCGGATCGAGCGGCGTGAATTCGCCAAAACCGGCCGCGACCAGCCGATTGGGCGATACGCCCCGGCTCACCAGATATTGCGCCACCGAAATGGCGCGGGCCGCGGAAAGCTCCCAGTTGGAGGGGAAGCGGGCGTTGGAAATGGGCCGCTTGTCGGTATGGCCGTCGATGCGCAGTACCCAGTTGATGTCCGGAGGGATTTCGGTCTCGAGCTGCAATATGGCATCGGCCAGCGCGTCGAGGTCGGGGCGGCCGGCAGCGCCGATATCGGCCTGACCGGGATCGAACAGCACTTCGGACTGGAAGACGAAGCGGTCGCCCACCACGCGCACATCGGCGCGGTCCTCGAGAATTTCGCGCAGCCGCCCGAAGAAATCGGAGCGATAGCGCGACAGGTCCTGCACGCGCTGGGCCAGGGCCAGGTTGAGCCGGCGGCCCAGATCGGCGATCTGGGTGCGGCTCTCGGCGTCGCGGGTCTCCGAGGCTTCCAGAGCGGCTTCGAGCGCGCCGATCTGGGTGCGCAAGGCAGCGAGCTGCTGATTGAGCAGCGCCACCTGCGCATTGGCCTCGTCCGAAAGGCGCTCGGCGTCCATGAGCTGGGCTTCGAGCCCGGCGATGGCGGCGTCGCGGTCGCCCAGGCCGGTGCCGATGCCCGCGAGCCGGTCGGAGAGGTTCTGGTTTTCCGCTTCGGCGCCAGCGAGAGTGGCGGTCAGCGCCGACAATTGCGAGGTCAGATCGTCGGAATTGGCCCGCTCAAGCTGCAACAACTCGGTCAGTTCGGCGATCTGGCTGTTGAGCCGGGAGAGAGCGCTGTCGCGTCCCTGGATTTCCTGCCCGAGAAAGAACTGCGTCAGCATGAACAGGCTGAGCATGAAGATGATGACGAGCAGCAGGCTCGAAAGCGCATCGACGAAGCCTGGCCAGTAATTGGTTTCCTGTCGGCGGCGGGCGCGGGCGAAGGCCATGGCCTAGTTCCGCCGCTCGTTGTCGGCTTCGTCGAGCATGGCCTCGATCAGGTCGCGCAGCTTCTTGTTGGTCTCGCCCTGCTCGGTGATGTAGCGCCTCAGATCGTCCTGTTCGGTGCGGATATGCTTGACCAGCCCATCGATGCCTCGTGCCAGCTCGGCCATGGCGCGGATGGCATTCTGCGACGAATTCTGGCTCTGCATGTTGGCGCCGAGCCGCTCGATCATCGCCTGCATGTCGGCGCCGGCCACGCCCATGGAATTGGCCTGCATGGCGGTGACCGGATGGTCGAGCTCGGTCATCGAGGTCATCCAGTCCTCGAGATCGGTGTAGAAGGCGTTCTGCGCCTGGCTGGTCTGCAGGTCGAGAAAGCCCAGCACCAGCGAGCCGGAAAGCCCGAAGAGCGAGGAGGAGAACGCGGTGCCCATGCCGCTGAGCGGCGCCACGAGCCCTTCGCGCAGATTGGTGAACAGAGAGGCCGAGTCGCCGGTGGTCACGTCCAGAGCGTTGATGACGCTGCCCACCGAGGTCACGGTTTCCAGCAGGCCGTAAAAGGTCCCCAGCAGGCCCAGGAACACCAGCAGGCCGGTCAGATAGCGCGAGGTGTCCTTGGCCTCGTCGAGGCGGTTGCCCACCGAATCCAGAATGGACCGCATGGAGGAGGGCGTGATGACCGCTTCCCCGATCCGCTCGCGCAAAATGCCTGCTACCGGGGCCAGCAGCACCGGCGGACGGGTGGCGTTCATATTGCCGTCCTGGAGCGAGTTGACCCATTTCACTTCCGGGAACAGCCGGAATATCTGGCGGAAGCTGAGGAAGATGCCGATCCCCAGGGTCATGAAGATCAGCGAGTTGATGAAGGGGTTGGCCCAGAAGAAGGTGATGATCGTGGAGAACAGGATCGCCGCCACCAGTGCCACCAGCACCAGGAAGATGACGATCTTGACCAGATAAACGGCCGGGCTGGCGAGGTGATAGGGATCGTAACCTTGCGTCATCTTTGCCGAACCTTGACCCTTCCGCCGCAAATCAACTGCCTGCGAGACTAGAGGCGGCGGAAAGGCGTGACAATGGAAAAGGTTAACGGAGCGCCGTGACCACAATGGGGCGGGCCGCCCGCCCGCGGGGCGCCGGTCTATTGAATGGGCTGCAGGGTCTTGAGCAGGGCGCCCTGCAAGGCCTCGTTGCCGGCCACGATCTGGCCGTTCCAGACCGAGCCGGGCTGGCCGGCATAGTCGGTGACGAGGCCGCCGGCCTCGCGCACCATCAGCAGGCCCGGCGCCACGTCCCAGGGCTGGAGGCCGGCTTCCCAGAGCGCGTCGAAGCGGCCGGAGGCCAGCCAGGCCATGTCGATGGCGATCGAGCCGGAACGCCTGATGCCGGCCACGGCGGGGTTGATGGCGGCGAGCTGGCGCAGTTGCAGCGCGTCATTGGCGGTGCCCTGGGTCTTGATACCGGTGGCGACCACCGCGTCGGACAGATGGCGCCGGCCGGCGACGCGGAGGCGCTTGCGGTCCGAAAGCCAGGCGCCGTTGCCCTTCTCGGCGGTATAAAGCTCGTCCATTACGGGGTTGTAGATCACCGCCGCAACGATGTCCTCGCCGCGCTGGAGCGCGATGGCGACGGCAAAGAGTGGGATGGAATGGAGGAAGTTGGTGGTGCCGTCGAGCGGATCGACGATCCAGGTATGCTGGCCGTCGGTGCCCTCCATCACGCCGCCTTCCTCCATCAGGAAGGCATAGGTGGGGCGAGCCTTGCGCAGTTCCTCATAGACGATCTGCTCGGCTCGCAGATCGGCCTTGGAAACGAAATCGGCCGGGCCCTTACGCGAGACCTGCAGGTTCTCCACCTCGTTGAAATCGCGCGACAGCGAACGGCCGGCCTTGATGGCGGCATTGACCATGACGTTGAGAAGGGCGGAACGCGCCATATCTTTATGCTCGCTGGCTCATGCGGCCCGGCCGGCGCCGATATGGCGGCCGACCGGCCAAGGGCGCCACACGGCCCCGCCGCCGGATTGAAGTGTGGCGGGCTTATTGCCCCAGAACCCGCCCCGGTTCAAGGGTCTTGCGGATCGGCGTTCCCGGCATCCGGCGGCGTGTCCGGCTCGGCGGCGGGCGGCTCGTCGGCGTCGTCGGCATTGGGATCCACCACCTGGCTGGGGGCGTTTTCGGGATCGGTGGGGCTGGGCAGCACCGGTCCCTGCACCTCGGGCACCGAAGGCAGGGTGGCGACCGTTTCGATGCTGGGCGGGGTCAAGGGCCAGAAGCGGGCGCGCTCCTCGGCCCGGGCCAGCGCGTCGGGCGGGATGGAGACCAGCAGCCGATCCAGCGCCGGATCGGTCAGGCCCTGGCGCCGCGCCAGGGCTCGCCACATGGCCGCTTCCTCGAGGTCGAGAGGCACCCCCTCGCCCACCGCCAGCAGCTTGGCATAGCGGTTCTGGCCCACGGCGTTGCCGGCTTCGGCCGCCCGTTCATACCAGGCGGCCGCCTCGGCAATGTCCTTCGCGACGCCCTGGCCGAGATAGAGCAGGGTGGCGAAATCGACCTGGGCCTCGGCAAGGCCCTGCTCGGCGGCGAGGCGGATATAGCGGGCGCCCTCCGTCTGGTCCGGCACTACGCCCGCCCCTTCGATGAGCATGGAGCCGTAGTCATATTGCGCCTCGGGCAGTTCGGCATCCGCCGCCTCCCGCATCAGCTCGGCGGCGCGGGTCAGGCTGGGATCGGCATAGATGCCTTCGACATGCAGCAGCGCCATATTGTATTTGGCGGGAACATAACCGGCCTCGGCGGCGCTGGCGAACAGAGCGGCGGCACGCTCCCGGTTCTTGGGCAGGCCGATGCCGTCCTGATAGAGCATGGCGAGCTCGAAGGTCGCCAGCCGGTCGCCGTTATTGGCGGCGAGCTGATACCAGCCCGCGGCCCGCTCGGGACTCTGGGCGACCCCCAGCCCCTTGGCGTAGATTTCGGCGATGAGGGTCTGGGCGGCGGCATCGCCCTGTTCGGCGCGCGGCAGGGCCAGTTCCAGCGCCGTCAGGAAATAGCCGCGCTGAAAGGCGCCGAAGGCATAGTCCACCGGGTGGCGCGGCCCGAAGATGGAGGTGCTGATCGCCTCGGCATCGCCGGTCTGCGCCAAAGCCGGCAGCGGCAGGCAGGCCAGGAGGACGGCGAGGAGGCGGGCAGCGCGGGTCATGCCGGCGTCCGCGCCATGCGATCGAATTCGGCCAGGGCGGCGCCGGGATCGGGCGCCGACCAGAGACTGTCGGACAGGGCGATGAATTCGGCGCCGGACATATCCATGTTGGAAGGCTCCGCCGCCGGATCGGCGTGAACGGCGGGCACCTCGAAGGTCTGGGCCCACCATTGGGCGAGTTCCGCTGCCCGGGCGTCGGCCTCTCCGCCCAGCGGCCCGAACATGAGATAGTCCACTTCCAGCTCGCCAAAGCTCATGGCGTCGTGGCGCGTTCCGATATTGCCTACCCCGACGATGCCATCGGGCTTGATAGAGGCGACCGCTTCCCGGATGGCCTCGATGCCGCCCCTGGTGACATGGACGCCATCGGCGCCGAGACGGCGGGCGAGCGCCGCATCGTCTTCCACCAGCACCGCGGCGCCCGCTGCCTGGCCGATCTGCACCAGGCGCCCGGCCAGCGCTTCATAGGCGCTTTCGTCCAGCTCGCCCCGCCGCACCAGCAGGGCGGCCACTTCCGGGCCGGTCAGCATCGCCATGAGCTGGCGCGGAAACCGCTCAGGGTCCGGGTTCGCGGGAGTGATCAGGTAAAGAAGCGGCGCCATGAAGGTCCCCAGGATGCGAGCACGCTCCCTATGGCGTCATTTTGGCGACAAAGGGACAAGCTTCAATAGGAGATGAGACGGACCGGACGCAATGGCGGGAATGCAAGACGCGCGCCCCGGAGAGGGAGCGCGCGTCGCCACACCTGGGAGTGGCGGGGGAAATCAGGCGGCGCGGTCCATCTCATTGGTCCATTCGCCCTGTGCCGCCAGGGCGTTCATGCGGGCACGATGGGTGAAGGCGGCGCGGGCGGCGTTGAAGTTCTCACGGCGGCCCGCCCAGGTGCGCAGCGCCACGTTCTGCAGGGCCCGTCCATAGGAGAAGGTCAGCGGCCAGGGCTTGCCGCCGATGCGGTTCATCGCCGACAGATGCGCGGTCGCTTCCTCGTCAGTCTGGCCGCCCGAAAGGAAGGCGATTCCCGGCACGGCCGCGGGCACATGGGCCTTGAGCACCTCGACGGTGCGGCGGGCCACTTCCTCCACCGTGGGGCGCTCGCGCGAATTGATCCCGGGCAGCACCATATTGGGCTTGAGGAGCATGCCGGCCAGATCGACGCCGGCCAGCCGCAGCTCCTTGAAAGTGTTTTCCAGCACGTCCCCGGTCACCTGGGCGCAGCGTTCGAGCGAATGATTGCCGGGTTCGCCGTCGCTCATCACTTCCGGCTCGACCACCGGCACGATGCCGGCTTCCTGGCAGAGAATGGCGTAGCGCGCCAGGGCGTGGGCGTTGGCGCGGATATTGTTGCGGGTGGGGGCGATGTCGTTGATGGTGATGACGGCGCGCCATTTGGCGAAACCCGCGCCGAGCTCGGCATATTGGGCAAGGCGCTGGCGCAGGCCGTCGAGGCCCTCGGTGATCTTCTCGCCGGTATCGCCCGGCATGGGGAAGGCGCCACGGTCGACCTTGATGCCCGGGATGACGTCGGCATCGGCGAGGATGGCGCGGAAGGGGGTGCCGTCGGCAGCCTCCTGCTTCAGCGTCTCCTCGGTGAGGATGACGCCGGAAATATAAGTCTTCATCGCCTCGGAAGCGCCGAACAGCATCTCGCGATAGTCCCGGCGCAGATCGAGCGTATTGGGCAGGTTGATCTTGTCGAAGCGCTTGCCGATCGTGCCTTCGGATTCGTCGGCGGCGAGAATGCCCATTCCGGGCGTCATCAGCTTCTGCGCGATCGCCTTGAGCGATTTGGTCATCGGTCCAACCTCGGAATTTGACTGGCCGCAGGTTAGACTTTCGTTATC
This sequence comes from Devosia honganensis, assembly GCF_042648785.1. Taxonomy (NCBI): domain Bacteria; kingdom Pseudomonadati; phylum Pseudomonadota; class Alphaproteobacteria; order Hyphomicrobiales; family Devosiaceae; genus Devosia; species Devosia honganensis. The sequence continues at coordinate 562,300 of NZ_JBHRYD010000001.1, read as the reverse complement.
CGGCTTGCGATTAGACGTCCGGTTATACGACGAAAGGCTGACCTTGTATGGAAGGGCGGTTGGCTTCGGGCAGACGCCGCTCTAAGCTGCCGGCTTTCCCGGCCGATGGAGGAATGATGAGCACGCAGCCCTATGCGACGATGAATGATGGACAGGCTATCCCCCGGATCGGACTGGGAGTGTGGCGGACGCCCAATGACGTGGCCGCGCAGGTGGTGGAAACCGCGCTCCAGGCCGGATACCGCCATGTGGATACCGCCGCCGCCTATGAAAACGAGGACGGCGTGGGCAGGGCGATCCGGGGCTCCGGCCTCCCCCGCGACGAGATTTTCCTCACCACCAAGGTGTGGAACGACGACCAGGGCTACGAGCGGACCCTGCGGGCCATGGATGCGAGCCTCGAGCGGCTGGGCACCGACTATGTCGATCTTTACCTCATCCACTGGCCCTCGGCGTTTCGCGGCCAATATGTCGAAACCTGGAAGGCGCTGATCCGCCTGCGGGAGGAAGGCAAGGCGCGGTCCATCGGCGTCTCCAATTTCGAGGGCGACTATATCGAGGACATCGTCGCCGCCACCGGCGTCACCCCGGCGCTCAACCAGATCCAGCTCCATCCACGGTTCCAGCAACGCGCCATGCGTGCCAAGCATGACAGACTGGGTATCGTCACCCAAAGCTGGAGCCCGCTGGGGCAGGGACAGCTTCTCGCCGATCCGGCGATCGGGGCCATCGCCGCCCGCCACGACAAGAGCCCGGCGCAGATCATCATCCGCTGGCATCTCGACATGGGTTTCGTGGTCATTCCCAAATCGGTGACGCCCAGCCGGATCGTGGAGAATTTCGACGTCTTCGATTTTACGCTGAGCGATGAAGACAAGACGGCCATCGCCGGGCTGGATGCTGCGGACGGTCGCATCGGTTCGGACCCGGTGACGGCGCAGTTCTGATGCCGGCGGGGCGCTAAGCCTTTTTCAGCGCTTCCACGCCCGGCAGGGGCTTGCCTTCCATCCATTCGAGGAAGGCGCCGCCGGCGGTGGAGACATAGGTCAGCTTGTCCTTGACCCCGGCATGGGCCAGGGCGCTGACCGTGTCGCCGCCGCCGGCCACCGAGACCAGGTGACCGTCATGGGTGCGCTTGGCGACATGCTTGGCGATGGCCACCGTGCCGGCATCGAAGGGCTCCATCTCGAAGGCGCCGACCGGACCGTTCCAGACGAGGGTATGGGCATCGTCGATGGCGCCGGTGATGCGCTCGATCGAGGAGGGGCCGATATCGAGGATCATGCCGTCGGGATCGATGGCATCGACGCCGTAAAGGCGCGTCGGGGCATTGGCCTTGAAATGCCAGGACACCACCGCGTCGATAGGCAGGATGATGGCGCAATTGGCCTTTTCGGCCTTTTCCATGATGCGGCGGGCGGTCTCGTCGAGATCCTTCTCGCACAGCGATTTGCCGACGCCGTAGCCCTGCGCGAAAAGAAAGGTATTGGCCATGCCACCGCCGATGACGAGGCCGTCCACCTTGGTGACGAGATTCTCCAGGAGGTCGATCTTGGAGGACACCTTGGCGCCGCCGACAATGGCCACCACCGGTTTTCTGGGCTTGCCCAGCCCCGCCTCCAGCGCTTCGAGCTCGGCCTGCATCGCCAGGCCCGCCGCGGCAGGCAGAAGACGGGCCAGGGCCTCGGTGGAGGCATGGGCGCGGTGGGCGGCCGAGAAGGCGTCATTGACATAGACGTCGCCCAAACTGGCCATGCGCTTGGCCAGCTCGACGTCGTTGTCCTCCTCGCCGGGATGGAAGCGGGTATTCTCCAACACCAGCACCGAGCCGGCAGGCGCGTCGGCGATGGCAGCCCTGGCGCCGCTCACATCGTTCCAGTCGGTGGCGATGAAGCCCACCGGATGGCCGGTTTCATTGGCCACCGCTTCGCAGACCTGCTCGAGCGAGAATTGCGCATCCGCCTTGCCCTTGGGCCGGCCGAAATGGGAAAGCAGGATGGCCTTGCCGTCCTTCTTGACGATTTCGCGGATGGTGGGCACCAGCCGCTCGATGCGGGTGGCGTCGGTCACCCGGCCGTTTGCGACCGGCACGTTGAGGTCGGCGCGCAACAGCACGCGCTTATTGCCGAGATCGAGTTCATCGAGGGTCTTGAAGCTGTCGCTCACGGTCCTGCCTCCGGGGTCCGGGTGTGTTTGCGGCTGGGTAGCAGAGTGCCACATCCGGCGGAAGCGGGGACAGGAAAAATCTCTGACCGGGCCATAACGGGCCCGAATGACGCTAAAGGCCGCTGGCCACGCAAAAGAAAGGGCACCCCGAAAGGATGCCCCGCAATTTCAGATGTCCGGTCCGCTCAGAGCGTCTTGCCCAGCGCCGCGGTGGTGTCGGCCATGCGGTTGGAAAAGCCCCATTCATTGTCGTACCAGCCCATGATGTTGACGAAATTGCCGTCGATCACCTTGGTCTGGTCGAGCAGGATGGTGCAGGAATGCGGATCGTGGTTGAGGTCGCTCGAGACCAGCGGATGGGTGGTATAGGTCATCACGCCCTTGAGCTTGCCATCGGCGGCGGCGACCAGCGCGTCGTTGACTTCCTGAGCGGTGACGGTGCGGCCGGCGACGAATTTGAGGTCGACCAGCGACACGTTGGGGGTCGGCACGCGGATCGAGACGCCGTCGAGCTTGCCCTTGAGCTGGGGCAGGACGAGGCCGATGGCCTTGGCCGCACCGGTCGAGGTCGGGATCTGCGAAAGGGCCGCCGCGCGGGCGCGGTAAAGGTCCTTGTGCATGGTGTCGAGCGTCGGCTGGTCCCCGGTATAGGAATGAACCGTGGTCATCATGCCCTTTTCGATGCCGACGAGGTCATCCATCACCAGCGCCATGGGCGCCAGGCAATTGGTGGTGCACGAGCCGTTGGAGATGACGACGTGTTCCTTGCCCAGTTGGTCGTGGTTGATGCCATAGACCACGGTGAGGTCGGCGCCATCGGCGGGGGCCGAGACGATCACCTTCCTGGCGCCGGCGGCGAGGTGCGCCGAAGCCTTTTCCTTGGAAGTGAAGATGCCGGTGCATTCGAGCACGATATCGACGCCCATGGCGGCGTGCGGCAGCTCGGCGGGATTCTTCACCGCCGTGACCTTGAAGCTCTGGCCGGCGGTGCGGATCGTGTCGCCATCCACCACCACTTCATGGGGGAAGCGGCCATGCACGCTGTCATAGCGCAGCAGATGGGCATTGGTTTCGACCGGGCCGAGATCGTTGATGGCGACCACCACGATATCGGTGCGGCCCGACTCGATGATGGCGCGCAGGATATTGCGACCGATACGACCAAAACCGTTGATGGCGACGCGAATTGCCATGGTAGACGCTCCTAGGAGGGGAGTTTGGAAAAGGGAGGCGTGGCTCTCTTACACTTGGGCGATGACGGCTTCAACAACGGCCTTCGGCGTAATGCCAAAGTGGTCATAGAGCGCCTCGATGGGGCCGGAAGCGCCGAAACCATGCATGCCGACGAAGCGGCCCTTGTCGCCGAGCAGCCTGGACCAGCTCATTTCGATACCGGCTTCCACCGCGACGCGGGCCCTGGCATTGCCGATCACCTCGGCCTTGTAGGCGTCGGACTGCCGGGCGAACAGCTCCATCGAGGGCACCGAGACCACACGGGCCGAGACGCCCTTTTCGGCAAGCTGCTTGCGCGCCTCGACGGCGATGGACACTTCCGAGCCGGAGGCGAAGATCACCGCATCGGCATCGGCCGGACCGACCAGAGTGTAGGCGCCCCGGGCGCTCTTGTTCTCGGCCGAATACTGCTCGCGCAGGGCCGGCAGGTTCTGGCGGGAAAGCGCCAGGATGGAGGGCGACTTTTCGCTTTGCAGCGCCAGCTCCCAGCATTCGGCGGTTTCCATGGCGTCGGCCGGGCGCAGCACCAGCAGGTTCGGAATGGCGCGCAGGGCCGACAGATGCTCCACCGGCTGGTGGGTCGGGCCGTCTTCGCCCAGGCCGATGGAATCGTGGGTCATCACATAGATGACGCGCTGCTCCATCAGCGCCGAGAGGCGGATGGCAGGGCGGGCATAGTCGGTAAAGACCATGAAGGTGCCGCCATAGGGGATGAGCCCGCCATGCAGCGCGACGCCGTTCATCGCCGCGGCCATTTCATGCTCGCGGATACCGTACATCATGTAGCGGCCGGTGCGGTTGTCGGCCTGGAAGGGCACGGTCTCGGGCGTATTGGTCAGGTTGGAGCCGGTGAGGTCGGCCGAGCCGCCCAGGGTTTCGGGCACGTGCTTGTTGATGATTTCGAGCGCCATCTGGCTGGCCTTGCGGCTGGCCACCTTGGGCATGTCGGCGGCGAGCTTCTGTTTGTATGCGGCCATGGCCCCGGCGAGATCGGCGGGGAGGCGCCCCTCCATGCGGCGGGTGAACTCGTCCTTCCTGTCGGACCGGTCTAGGCGGGCCTGCCATTCCCCGCGCAGGTTCTGGCTGCGCTTGCCGGCGGCGCGCCAGGCATCCAGAATGGCGGCGGGAATTTCGAAAGCGGGGTAGGTGATGCCCAAAGCCGCCTTGGCGCCGGCCAGTTCCTCGGTCCCGAGCGGCGAGCCATGCACCTTTTCGGTGCCGGCCTTCTTGGGCGCGCCGAAGCCGATCGTGGTCTTGGCGGCGATCAGGGTGGGCCTGTCGGAGCTCCGGCTCTCGAGCAGGGCCTTTTCGACGGCATCCTGATCGTGGCCGTCGATCTCGATGGTGTTCCAGCCCACCGCCTGGAAGCGGGCGATCTGGTCGGTGGAATCGGCGTTGGAGACCTTGCCGTCGATGGTGATATTGTTGTTGTCCCAGATGACGGTGAGCTTGTTGAGCTTCAAATGTCCGGCGAGCGAGATCGCCTCCTGGGAGATGCCCTCCATCAGGCATCCGTCGCCGGCCAGCACCCAGGTGTGGTGATCGACGAGCTCCGGGCCGAACTCGGCGGCGAGCTTGGCTTCGGCGACGGCGAAGCCGACGGAATTGGCGAGGCCCTGGCCGAGCGGACCGGTGGTGGTCTCGATGCCGGTGGCGTGGCCGAATTCGGGGTGACCGGCGGTCCTGGAGCCGAGCTGGCGGAAATTCCTGATCTGCTCGATGGTCATGTCCTCATAGCCGAGCAGATAGAGCGCGGAATAGAGCAGCATGGAGCCGTGACCGGCCGAGAGGATGAAGCGGTCGCGATCGGGCCAGTGCGGATCGGCGGGATCGAACTTCATAACCTTGGTGAAGAGCACGGTGGCGATGTCGGCGCAGCCCATGGGCAGGCCGGGATGGCCGGAATTGGCTTTTTCGACCGCGTCCATGCTGAGGGACCGGATCGCATTGGCCAAATCGTTCTGCTGGGCTGTGTTCGTCATCGGAAGGACCGCTCTGTTGAAGGAAGGCTCAGGACTTCTCGGGGGCGCCGAAGCCGGCCTCCTCCCCGAGGCGGTTCGAGCCATAACAGGTTCGGCTTGCCTGTCAATGTCGGCAGAGGCGATTCGCCTGTGTCCCAGGCCGGGTTTCCCGGGGTTTGCCGGCGATGCACGGTTGCAATGACACAATCTCTGAGTCACGCTGTGCCTGCAGGAATCGAAGCGTCCTGAGGGCGGTAGCGGCCATGAGTGAGACGGAACTTCAAGATGAGCTGGCCTCGGCCGCCGCCCGGTTCGACCGGGCCATGGAGCGGCTGGAAGACAGCGTGCGCGAACTGGGCGCCCGTATCCAGCGCCATCAGCGCATCGAGGTCGACACCCAGAGGCTGGTGCATGAGCGGGCACGGCTGGCCACCGAGCTCGACAAGACGGCGGCGCGGGCCAAGCGCCTCGACGACAGCGCGCACGAAGTGTCGCGCCGGCTGGTCGAGGCGATGGAAACGGTCCGGTCGGTGCTGGCGAAGGCGGAGTAGGCGGATGCCCGAGGTGAATGTCGAGATCAATGGCCGCAAATACCGGATGGCCTGCGAGGAAGGCCAGCAGGCCCGGCTGATCGGCCTGGCGCAGCGGTTCGATGCGCAGGTGGAAGGCCTCAAGAGCGCCGTCGGCGAGATCGGGGACAATCGCCTGACGGTCATGGCCGGCATTTCCGTGCTGGACGAATTGAGCCAGGCCGAGCGCCGCATCGCCGCATTGGAAGCGCAGGTGGCCGAGCTGACGGAGGCGGGGCAGGCGCTCGCCGAGGAATTGGAAGCGGTGGAAGCCCGCTTTGCCGGCAAGCTCGAGGAAGCGGCGCGGGCGCTCGAAGGCGTCGCCGGCACCATCGAGCGGACCGCCCTGCTTCCCTGAGCGGCCTTTCGCCTTTGCCGGTGTGGTAAAATCCGCTTTGCCGCTTTGCACCGGGGCGATGAAGCGCCTATATCTGGGCTGCTGCCCGGCGCGTGAGGACATTCATATCCCCGGGGCCTTAATCGATCCTAAGGGAGCTGTCCCTGACCGGGCCCGTGGGCCCGGACACACGGCGCCCACCTACGTGAGTAGGTTCCCGGGATCGAGATGCCCACGGCCAGGGCGGCACCTGATTTATCGCGGCCTCCGGCGGGAGGATGCAAGACGAAGAGATTAGAGCAGGCATGGCGGATACGGCGATCGAGGAGGCGAAAGCCGTGCTGCGCACTCAGGCCCGCCAGGCGCGCGCCGCCCTTTCCGAGGATTTTCGCGAGGAGGCCGCCCGGGCGGTGGCCGGGCATTTCTTCGAGCGGATCACCTATGGGAAAGACGACGTGATCGCCGGCTATTGGCGTATCCGCGACGAGCTCGACTGCCGGCCGATCCTTATCCGCCTGATGGATAGCGGGCAGGCGGTGCTGCTGCCGGTGGTGCTTGGCGCCGAGGCGCCGCTGGACCTGCGCCTCTGGGAGGCCGACGCGCCGCTTTACGAGGCCGGTTTCGGCACGCTCGCCCCGTCCGAGCTGGCGCCGCGCGCCGCGCCGGACCTGGTTCTGGTGCCGTTGCTGGGTTTCGATGCGGCGGGAACGAGGCTGGGTTATGGCGGCGGGTATTACGACCGCACGCTGGCGGCGCTGGCGCGCAAGCCGCGCCTGGTGGGGCTCGCCTTTTCCGGCCAGGAACTGCCCCATATTCCGCGCGACGCCCATGATCTGCCGCTCGATGCCGTCGTCACCGAAGAGGGCGCGCGCTTTTTCGGGTCGCCCGCATGAGGCTGCTGTTTCTGGGCGACGTGGTGGGCCGATCCGGCCGGGAGGCCGTGGCCGAGCGCCTGCCGGGGCTGATCGCGCGCTACGCGTTCGATTTCGTCGTGGTCAATGGCGAGAACGCCAGCCATGGCAAGGGGCTCATCGAGAACCATTATCGGGGCCTGCGCGACGCGGGCGCCGATATCGTCACGCTGGGCGACCATGCCTTCGACCAGCGCGAGGCGCTGAGCTATATCGAGCGCGAGCCCGCCCTGGTCCGGCCGATCAACTACGCTCCGGGCACGCCGGGGCGGGGGGCGATGCTGGCGGAGGGGCGCAACGGCCACCGGGTGCTGGTGGTCAATGCGCTGGGTCGGGTGTTCATGCCCCCCATCGACGATCCGTTCCGGGCGGTGGAAGCGGCCATCGCCGCCTGCCCGCTGGGCGAGCAGGCCGACGCGGTCATCGTCGATTTCCACACCGAGGCGACCTCCGAAATCCAGGCCATGGGCCATTTCCTCGATGGCCGGGCCACGCTGGTGGTGGGCACCCATACCCATATCCCCACCTCCGACCATCGCATCCTGAGGGGAGGCACGGCGCTGATGGCCGATGCCGGCATGTGCGGCGACTTCGATTCCGTCATCGGGGTAGACATGGACGAGCCGCTCAACCGCTTCCTGACCGGCCTGCCCAATGGAAGGTTCAACCCCGCCGAGGGCGAGGCGACGCTGTGCGGCGTCGCGGTCGAGACCGAGCCGGGCACGGGCCTGGCCCGCCATGTCGCGCCGCTGCGCCTGGGCGGCGTGCTGGCCCAGACGCTGCCGGAGTTTCCGGGCTGAGCGGCCGAGCTTTCCTTTTGCCGGCTCTGCACCTATAAGCGGGCCGATTTCAAGACCATCCCTGTCGAGGTTTCTCATGGCTGGCCATTCCCACGCCAAGAACATCATGCACCGCAAGGGCAAGAGCGACGCGGCGCGCTCCAAGATCTTCTCCAAACTCGCCCGAGAGATCACCGTCGCCGCCAAGATGGGCCAGCCCGATCCGGCGTTCAACGCCAGGCTGCGCCTCGCCGTCGCCAATGCCCGCGCCCAGTCCATGCCCAAGGACAATATCGACCGCGCCATCAAGAAGGCGTCGGGCACCGAGAGCGAGAACTACGAGGAAGTGCGCTACGAGGGCTACGGGCCGGGGGGCGTCGCCGTCATCGTCGAGGCGCTGACCGACAATCGCAACCGCACCGCCTCCAATGTCCGTTCCTATTTCTCCAAGAATGGTGGCGCGCTGGGTGAAACCGGCTCGGTGGGCTTCATGTTCGACCGGGTCGGGGAGATCACCTATCCGGCGACCGCGGGCTCGGAAGACAGCATCATGGAAGCGGCCATCGAGGCCGGGGCCGACGATGTCGAGAGCGAGGAAGACGCCCACTATATCTACACCAGCTTCGAGGGCATGGCCGAGGTCTCGGCCGAACTCGAAAAGGTCCTGGGCGAGGCCGAGTCGGTCAAGGCGATCTGGCGGCCGCAGAACCAGACCCAGATCGACGCCGAAAAGGGTGCGACGCTGATGAAGCTCATCGCCACGCTCGAAGAGGATGACGACGTGCAGAACGTCTATTCCAATTTCGACATGAGCGAGGAAGACGCCGCCAAGCTGGAGGGCTGACGCCCGGCCCGGATCAGGCGGCCGAACTCAGCGCGACCCGGTCGCGCCCGGCCGCCTTGGCCCGGTAGAGGAAGTCGTCGGCCAGCCGATAAAGGCTGCGGAAATCGCTGGGACCCTCGAAGGTGGCGCCGCCCACGCTGATGGACAGCGGATAGGAGCGGCCCTCGAACACCAGCCCGATCCGGGCGACGGCGTCGCGAATGGTCTCGGCGATCTTGCGTGCCGCCTTGTCGTCGGCTTGGGGCAGGAAAATCCCGAACTCCTCGCCGCCCAGCCGTCCCAGCAGCGCGTCCGCACCGACGGCCCGGGCCAGCGCCTCGGCGATCAGTTTCAGGACATCGTCGCCCCGGTCGTGGCCCAGCCTGTCGTTGACGGTCTTGAAGTGGTCGACATCGACCACCAGCATCGCTCCATAAGTCCTGGGCTGGCCGAGCAGGCGCGTCACCTCGGCGGTGAAGGCGCCGCGATTGAGGCAGCCGGTCAGCCAGTCGGTGGAGGCGAGGCGCTCGAGCCGGGAATTGGCTTCGCGCAACTGTTCCTGCTTGTAGAGGATGATGCCGATCAGCGGCGTGCCCAGCAGCAAAGGGGTGAAGATGGACACCATGAGGCCGGGCACGTTGATGCCGGCCGAAAAGGTCTCCATGATGAGATTGGTGAAGATGATGGACAAGACAACGGAGACGGCGCTCAGCAGCCCGGTGAGTCGGTAGACTCGCAGCCAGGCTGGCCTCGAGAGCGTTCTGCGTGCTCGGCTCATGGTCGTTCCGTGTCCTTCAGTCCCCGCGCCGAACCTAGGAGGGCTTCCTGAATTCGACGTATGCGGCATGGGCGCAATTTTATTCATATCGGTCTGCTCCCAATTTCGTTGCCTCTTTGTTCACTTTGCCCTTGGTAGGATGATGGGGGCGATCTACAAGGAAGATCATGACCAAACCATTGCGAATCATCGGCATCGATCCCGGCCTGCGGCGATGCGGCTGGGGCATTATCGAAGCTGTGGACAACCGGCTGGGTTTCGTGGCCGGCGGCACGCTGACACCGCCGGTCGAGGGGCCGCTGGCGGGGCGGCTGGCGGCGCTGGCTGCCGGGCTCAATCTCATATTCGACCAGCATGCGCCCGACGAGGCGGCGGTGGAGGAAACCTTCGTCAATGCGGGCATGCGCTCGGCGCTTATCCTGGGGCAGGCGAGGGGCGTCGTGCTGGTGACGCCGGCGCTGCGCGGCCTGCCGGTGGCCGAATATGCGGCCAATCTCATCAAGAAATCCGTGGTGGGCACCGGCCATGCCGACAAGAACCAGGTGGCGCTGATGGTGAGGACCCTGCTGCCGACGGCGCAGTTCAAGGGGGCCGACGCCGCCGACGCGCTCGCCATCGCCATCTGCCACGCCCACCATCGCGCCTCCGCCCGCCGCATGAGGGTTCCGGCATGATCGGCAAGCTCAAGGGGCTGGTCGACAGCTTCGGCGACGATTTCGTGCTCATCGATTGCGGGGGCGTCTGCTACACGGTGTCCTGCTCGAGCCGCACCCTGCAGGCGCTGCCCCGCGTGGGCGAGGCGGCGGTGGTCTTCGTCGAGACCATCGTGCGCGAAGATTTCATCCGCCTTTACGGCTTCGCCAACGAGACGGAAAAGAACTGGTTCACCCTGCTGACCACGGTGCAGGGCGTGGGCGCGCGCGTGGCCTTGTCCATCCTTTCGGTATTGTCGCCCTCGGAACTGGCCAGCGCCGTGGCATTGCAGGACAAGGCGCTGATCGGGCGCGCCAATGGCGTCGGGCCCAAGCTGGCGCTGCGCGTCGTGACCGAACTCAAGGGCAAGGTGCCGGCCATGGGCGCGGTCGATGCCGGTACGCTGGGTCTCCAGGCGGCCCTGGGCGAGGGCGTCGCCTCGGGCAATATCGCCGACGCGGTTTCGGCCCTCTCCAATCTGGGCTATTCGAGTGCCCAGGCCTCGGCGGCGGTGGCGCGGGTCGTTTCCCGGGAGGGCGATGATGCCGCCACCGAAAAACTGATCCGCCTGGGCCTGAGGGAGTTGAGCAGTTGACCAGCCTGACCTCGGCGGCCGCCGGCCGCGACGATTCCCTCGACGTCTCGCTGCGCCCCTCGGGCTTCGGCGATTTCGTCGGACAGGCGGCGGCGCGCGCCAATCTGGAAGTGTTCATCGAGGCGGCGCGCAAGCGCGGCTCGGCGCTCGATCACGTGTTGTTCGTCGGCCCGCCGGGGCTTGGCAAGACCACGCTGGCGCAGATCATCGCGCGGGAGATGGGCGTCGGCTTCCGTGCCACGTCCGGCCCGGTCATCGCCAAGGCCGGCGATCTGGCGGCACTGCTGACCAATCTCGAGGAACGCGACGTGCTGTTCATCGACGAAATCCACCGGCTCAACCCGGCCATCGAGGAAGTGCTCTATCCGGCCATGGAGGACTTCCAGCTCGACCTCATTATCGGCGAGGGGCCGGCCGCCCGTTCGGTGCGCATCGACCTGGCCAAGTTCACGCTGGTCGGCGCGACGACGAGAGCGGGATTGCTGACGACGCCGCTGCGCGACCGGTTCGGCATTCCCGTCCGGCTCAACTTCTATACGCCCGAGGAACTGGTGCAGATCGTCACCAGGGGCGCGCGCCTGTTGGGCATGCCGATGTCGCCCGATGGGGCGCTGGAGGTGGCGCGGCGCTCCCGGGGCACGCCGCGCATCGCCGGCCGGCTGTTGCGGCGCGTCATCGATTTCGCGCAGGTGGAAGGGGCGGGGGAAGTCAACGACGTGCTGGCCGACAAGGCGCTTTTGCGTCTCGACGTCGATGCGCGCGGGCTCGACCTGCTCGACCGCCGCTATCTCACCACCATCGCCGACTTCTACAATGGCGGGCCGGTGGGCATCGAGACCATCGCCGCCGCCCTCAGCGAACCGCGCGACGCCATCGAGGAGATCGTCGAGCCGTACCTGCTGCAACAGGGGTTCATCCAGCGCACGCCGCGCGGCCGCATGCTGACCGCCATCGCCTTCCAGCATCTGGGCAAGATCGTGCCGCAGGGCTTTGCGGGGCTCCAGTCCAGCCTGTTCGGTGGCGAGGAGGAATGAACGAGCGCCTCCCGCTGAGCTTTCCGGTCGCGGGCACCTGCTTCAACTATCGCGTGGCGGGGGTGGCCATCCGCGACGGGCATGTGCTGGTCTGCCGCGAGGACGATGACAGCTATTGCATGCTGCCCGGCGGCCGCGTCGAGATGGGCGAACCAAGCAAGGTGGCGTTGGTGCGTGAAATGGCCGAGGAACTGGTCATGCCGGTCGAAGTGGGCCCGCTGCTCTTCACCTCGGAAAGCTTTTATGGCCGCGAGGGGGACCGCTATCACGAGCTCGGCTTCATCTATGCCATCGAGCTGCCCGAGCATGTACGGCCGGATGGCGAGCAGCCTTTCCTCGTGCGCGAGGATGAAGGACACCTGCTGCAATTCTCCTGGCTGCCCCTCAAGGGATCCGCTTTGAAAGAGGCATGCCTGCTGCCGCCCTGGCTGGCGGCGCGGTTGCGTGCGCTCCCGGGCGCGCCGGAGCATGTCGTGTTCCACGAAGACGAGGCGGTGGAATGACCCGGCATAGTTTTCCAGTCCGCATCTATTACGAAGACACCGATTTTTCCGGCAATGTCTATCACGCCGCCTATCTCAAATTCTTCGAGCGGGGGCGGACCGAATTCCTCCGCGACCTGGGCATCCACCATTCCGAGCTGGCCGAAAAGGGCATCGCCTTCGCCGTGCGCTCAATGCGGATCGAATTTATCGCCGCGGCGCGCATAGACGACCTGCTCACGGTCACCACCGAAGTGGTCGAGAGCACCGGCGTGCGGCTGGCGTTGCGCCAGACAATTATGCGTGAGCAGGCGATCCTGACCAGCGCCGAGGTGCTGGTGGTGGCGATCCGGACCGGCGGCGGGCCGGCCCGCCTGCCCGCCGATCTGCGGCAACGCCTCGGGGCGGGCGCCTAGCCGGGCGGATGGCGCCGGAGTCTCTTTTTTAACCCTTTGGTGACCATAAAAGGCGCAAAGGCGGATTTGCCGCGCGCCGGGCCATCGGGGCCCCGGAAAGGCGGGCATTTCTCTTAATTTTGACAGATTTGGTCCCCATCGCACGACGCCTGGGGCCAGCGCGTTGCCAGGCGGAGCGCTTGCCGGTTTTGCCGCCTGGAGCCGACAGTTTGACGTTTGGCCGGTCGAAAGGGATCGTTCTTCATGGAAGCCATGGATGCAGTTGGGGCCGCCGCGCCGCATGCCGACCTGTCCATCTGGGGCCTGTTCTGGGCGGCGGATTTCGTCGTCAAGTCGGTGATGCTGGGGCTGCTGGCCGCATCCGTGTGGTGCTGGGCCATCATCATCGACAAGACCATCACCTATCGGCGGGCCCGGTCGGAGATGAACCGCTTCGAGCGGACTTTCTGGTCGGGACAGTCGCTCGAGGAACTCTATCAGCAGCAGGCGGAAAAGCCCTCCGGCGGGCTGGGAGCGGTGTTCGTGGCGGCGATGAAGGAGTGGAAGCGCAGCCACGAGCAGAATGCCGCCAGCTTCGTGGGCATCCAGCAACGGCTCGACAAGGTCCTCGACGTCGCCATTTCCCGCGAGAGCGAATATCTGGAAAAGCGGCTGGGCTTTCTCGCCACGGTGGGGGCGGCGGCGCCGTTCATCGGGCTGTTCGGCACGGTCTGGGGCATCATGAACGCCTTCACCAATATCGCGGCGTCCTCGGACACCAATCTGGCGGTGGTGGCCGGGCCCATCGCCGAAGCGCTGTTTGCCACCGCCATCGGGCTCGTCGCGGCCATTCCGGCGGTGATCGCCTATAACAAGCTGTCCTCCGATGCCGGCAAGATGGTGGGCCGGCTCGAGGGCTTCGCCGACGAATTCTCCACCATATTGTCCCGCCAGCTCGAAGCGCGGAGAAGCTGACATGGGGATGGGCGCCGCGACAGGCGGCAATGGTGGCGGAAGACGCCGGCGCCGCAAGAGACATGCGGTGATGAGCGAGATCAACGTGACGCCGATGGTCGACGTCATGCTGGTGCTGCTGATCATCTTCATGGTGGCGGCGCCGATGATGACCGCGGGCGTGCCGGTGGATTTGCCGCGCACCGCCGCCAATGAAATGCCCAGCCAGACCCGCCCGGTCACCGTGGCGGTGACGCCGGAGGGGACGGTGTTCGTCGACGAGACGCAGGTTTCGGAGGCCGAACTGGTCGCGACCGTCACGGCGCTGGCCACTCCGGAGGACCGCATCTATCTGCGCGGCGACACCACCGCCAATTACGGCACGGTGATGCGGGTGATGGGAACGCTTTCGGCCGCCGGCTTCACCAAGATCGGGCTCGTCACCGAGCGTGAACGATAGGCCGCCGCCATGCGCACGGGCCTCGCCGTCTCCATCGCTGCCCATGTCGTGCTGCTGACCCTCGGCCTCATCAATCTGGGATGGACCGAGCCGTTGCAGCCCAGCGTGCAGTCGATCGCGGTCGATCTCGTGCCGATCGAGGAATTCTCCAATATCCGCATGGGCCAGCTCGACAGCGAGGTGGTGGAGACCGATGCGCCTTCGGCGGTCGAATCGGAGCAGCCGGCCGAGCTGGCGCAGCCTACCGGCAATACGGAGCAGGACCAGGCGACCCCGTCGCCGGCCGATATTCCCACGCCCGCCCCGGTGACCGAACAGGCTCCGGCTCCCGAGCCGGAGCCCGAACCCATGCCCGAGCCCGAACCGGAGCCAGCGCCCGAACCTGCGCCGGAGCCGGAACCGGCCCCCGAACCCGAGCCGACGCCGGCGCCGGTGGCACCGACCATGCCCATGAACCGTCCGTCCGACCTCGCGCCGGAGCCGAGCCCGGCGCCCGAGCCGGAACCCGAGCCCGAACCGGTGCCTGAACCTGAACCAGAGCCGGAGCCAGCGCCGGAGCCGGAGCCGGAGCCGGAGCCCGAGCCCACGCCCGAACCGGCGCAGCCGCAGGTGAACGTGGCACTGCCGACTTCGCGGCCCGCCGATCTGGAACAGGTGCGTCAGCAGGCGCGCACCGCCGAGGCGGACCGCCGGAAACGCGAGGAGGAAGAGCGCCAGCGCCAGGCCGCCGCGCGGCAGGCCCAGCAGGCGCCGGCGACCCGGATCGACGCGGAAACGGCGGACCAGATCTCGAACATTATCAACAATGCCCCCACCACCGGCGCGACCACCGGGCAGGGCGGCTCGCCGACGCTGGGCGACACTACCGGCACCTCGGCGCGGCTGAGCCAGACCGCCATCGACGGGCTGGTGGCGCGGATCAAGACCTGCTGGAACCTGCTGCCCAGCGACTTCAACAGCGGCATGAACGTGACCCTGCGGGTGGCGATGAACCGCGACGGCAGCGTCAACGGCACGCCACAGGTGCTCCTAGCCGACCAGTCGGCGGCGGGGCAGGCCATCGCCCGCGCGGCGCAGCGTGCGGTGATGCAATGCGGCCCCTATTCCATGCTTTCGGCGGATGCTTACGAGCAATGGCGCCAGATCGAAGTCGAACTGAGACCCTGACCTTGAATTTGCCCGTTTGCTGGCCAAACTGCGGCCCAGCGGCAAGACCGGAGAGAAACAACAACATGACCCTTCTTACGCGGCGCGCGGCGCTCAAGCTCGGTCTGGCAGGCGGCGCCCTGCTGGCGACTGCTCCCATGTCCCTGGCGCAATTGCGCATCGTGGTCGAAGGCGCCAATTTCCAGCCCCTGCCCATCGCCATTCCGGATTTCGCCTCCTCGGACCCCAATTTCGGCCGGGAGATCGCCGATATCGTGCGGGCCAATCTGCGGCGCTCGGGCCTGTTCCTGCCGCTCGATCCCGCCTCGCTGCCGGTGCGGGTGGGCGACGTCAACAACACGCCCGACTTCAATGTCTGGCGCACCGCCAATGTCGACGGGGTGGTGATGGGCGCGGTGGAACGCGGGGGGCAGATTTCCGCCTCGGTGCGGGTCTGGGACACCCAGCAGGCCAGCCAGGTGGTGGGCAAGAGCTACAATACCGATCCCAATTCGGCCCGCCGCATCGCCCATATGGTCTCGGACGCCATTTACGAGCAGCTTTCGGGCGGCTCGGGCTATTTCGACACCCGCGTGGTCTATGTGGCCGAAAGCGGCCCCAAGGCCAACCGGACGCGGCGGCTGGCGATCATGGACCAGGACGGGGCCAATGTGAGCTATCTCACCGACGGCTCCTCCATGGCGCTGACGCCGCGCTTCTCGCCCAATGGCGATCTGGTCACCTATATGAATTTCGCCGACGGCAATCCGCAGGTCTATCTGCTGCAGCTCTCAACCGGGCGGCAGCAGCGTCTCGCCTCGGTGGGCGCCATGACCTTCGCCCCGCGCTTCTCGCCCGATGGCGGCACCGTCGCCTTTTCGGTGGAACAGGCCGGCGCCACCAATATCTATGCGGTGGGCACCGGGGGCGGGCAGCCGATGCAGCTCACCTCTGGCGCCGCCATCGATACCGGCCCTTCCTATTCGCCAGATGGCGGGCGCATCGTGTTCGAAAGCGACCGGGGCGGCTCCCCGCAGATCTACATGATGGGCGCGGGCGGCGGCAACGCCCAGCGCGTCAGCTTCGGCCAGGGCCTTTATTCCACGCCGGTGTGGTCGCCCAAGGGCGATCTCATCGCCTTCACCCGCCAGTCGGGCGGCCAGTTCCATATCGGCATCATGAACCCGGACGGCTCGGGCGAGCGCCTGCTCTATTCGGGCTATCACGCCGAAGGGCCGAGCTGGGCCCCCAATGGCCGGGTGATCATGTTCTTCCAGGACCCCGGCGGCAATGACGGCCCGCGCCTGATGAGCGTCGATATCTGGGGGCGGAGCGTGCAGACCATCCCCACCGAAAGCTATGCCTCGGACCCGGCCTGGTCGGGGCTGCGCAGCTAGAGCCTTTCACTGTCAAGCGGATCAGCGCTTTCTTGCTCCCCTCCCCCTTGAGGGGAGGGGTCAGGGGTGGGGGTCCTTCGGTGATCCGCCAAACCCACCCCCTCCCCAACCCTCCCCTCAAGGGGGAGGGAGCGCTGGTCGCCGATTCCGTCAAAACATGAAAGCCGCTAGGCGCTCCGGCGTCCGGACGTGCGCATTTGCCGCCCGGCCTTTTGGCTTTGCGGTTTCACGGGTAACGGGCGGCCTTTGACTCGACCTTTTTGTACAATGGGAGCCAAGGGCCGCCCGTCACGCCACCGGCTTGCTTGAGGGGTCTGGATTCAGGCGGTGCCGTTATCGCAGGCCCGGCTGCCAATTTTCTACCCCCGCAGGAGAACGCCTTCTCCATCCGATGCTCCCCGCCCGGCCCTGCGTCGGAGCCGCGTGTGCGGCGGGGATGGACAAAGGATAGGGCGGCAGCCAGGGGACGGGGATAAGTTCTTTTCGGGGGGTGGGGGCTCTTCACCAGTATCGAGTGCGCGGAGAGAACCCCTCACCCTGAATAATCTGCTGAACGCAGATTATTCTATCCCTCTCCCACAAGGGGAAAGGGGTGGCGCGGGGCTCGCTCAATCTGTCGTGACGGGCTGGACCGGTTGAGGCGGAAGTGGTGATCTGGGGTGGCTCAGCGAGAGGAGAGACGTCATGGCCATGCGCCGTCGCGATCTGTTGCTGGCCGGGGCCGCGTCCTTCGTTGCCATGACGGCGGGTCTGCGGGCCGAGGAGAGTTTTCCGTTCCAGCTCAGCGATGCGGAATGGCGGGCGCGGCTCGATCCGGCGGTCTATGGCGTGTTGCGCCATGAGGAGACCGAACGGGCGTTCAGCTCGCCCCTCAACGAGGAAAAACGGGCCGGCACATTCCGCTGCGCCGGCTGCGGGCAGGCGCTGTTCGCATCC
The DNA here is from genome assembly GCF_042648785.1 of Devosia honganensis. Lineage (NCBI taxonomy): Bacteria > Pseudomonadati > Pseudomonadota > Alphaproteobacteria > Hyphomicrobiales > Devosiaceae > Devosia > Devosia honganensis. The sequence goes on along the minus strand of NZ_JBHRYD010000001.1, from coordinate 544,651 downwards.
GAGACCAAGTTCGACAGCCGGACGGGCTGGCCCAGTTTCTGGGATTTCCTGCCCGGGGCGATCGGCACGAAAGAGGACAACACGCTGGGGATGAGCCGGGTCGAGGTGCATTGCGGCAATTGCGGCGGGCATCAGGGCCATGTGTTCGAGGACGGTCCGCCACCCACCGGCCTGCGCTATTGCATCAACGGGCTGGCGCTGCAATTCGTGCCGGCGGCTTGATCGGACCGGGCAAACCGGCCTATGCGATGAGCCATGAAACTCACGATCATCGAAGCCGGCCGCGTGCCGGCGCCGCTCGATGCGCGGTTCGAATCCTATCCCGACATGTTCCGCGCCATGTTCGACGCCTCGGGCCTGCCCTTCACCTATGAGGTGATCAGCGCCTGCGACGGGGCGGAACTGCCCGATCCGGCGGGGCTGGAGGGGATCGTCATCACCGGATCGCCGGCCGGCGTCTATGAGGATCACGCCTGGCTCGAACCGCTGCGCGCGTTCATCCGCAAGGCCCATGCGGCGCGGACGCCGATGCTGGGCATCTGCTTCGGCCATCAGATCATGGCCGAGGCGCTGGGCGGGGAAGTGCGCAAATCGGAGAAGGGCTGGGGCATGGGACGGCATCGCTACCGCGTCGTCGAGCGGCCCGGCTTCATGGCCGACGCGCCCGAAACGCTGGCCATCGCCTGTTCGCACCAGGACCAGGTGATCGTGCCGCCGCCCGGGGCCGAAGTGGTGCTGGCCTCGGAGTTCGCGCCCCATGCGGGCCTGTTCTATGACACCGGGCAGGCGCTGAGCTTCCAGCCGCATCCGGAATTCCGCGACGAATTCGCGCTGGAGCTGGCGCAATTGCGGCGCGGGCGGGCGCCGGACGCGGTGGTGGACCGGGCGGTGGCCTCCTTCGCGGAGGCTTCGGACAGCGCCCTGCTGCGCGACTATATCGCGCGGTTCATGACGGCGGCGGCGGCGCGCCGATAAGACGGAATTAACCCTGGATGAGGGAGGGTCGCGCGGACATTTCAGCATCCGGGTTTTTCTCTCATGCGCGGCTTCGGGCGTCTTTCCATCACCCATAAACTCGTTTTCGCCTTTCTGGGCTTCGGCGCCCCGGTCATCGGGTTCGGCGGCTATGCGCTGGTGCGGCTGCTGGAGTTGGGAAACATGGAGATCATCCTGCCGCTGATGGCGGCGGGAGCGGCGGCGGCCGCCGGCTGCGCCACCGTCTTCATGCTGTTCCAGCACGTGGTGTCGCGGCGCCTCGCGGCGCTGGTGGGCATCACCGGCGCGCTGACGGCGGGCGATACCCGGGTCGAGATTCCCGCGCAGCAGGCGCAGGACGAGCTCACCGTCATGTTCGACGCCTTCGGACGGTTCCGCGAGGCGCTGGTGCAGCAGGCGGAAATGGAAGAGAGCGAGCGGCAGCGCAATGACGAGGCGGGGCTGCGCCGCCGCGCCTCGGACCGGCTGACCGAGGACCTGCGCACGACCCTGCAGGCGGTGATGCAGGGCGATCTTTCCCGCCGCGTCGCGGCGGACTATCAGCAGGCGGAACTGCGGCAACTGGCCGCCGAGGTCAACGCGCTGCTGGCGGCGCTGGACGAGGGGCTGACGGGCACCGGCCGGGTGCTGTCGGGACTGGCGCGGGCCGATCTCACCCAGAGGGTGAGCGGGGAATTCACCGGGGCCTTTGCGGCACTGCGCGACAACACCAATGCGGTGGCCGACCGGCTGGCCCGGGTGATGGGCGATCTGCAGGAAACCTCGCGGCAGCTCAAGGTGGCGACCGGGGAAATCCTGGCCGGCTCCAACGATCTGGCCGAACGCACCGGGCGGCAGGCCTCGATGGTGGAGGAAACCTCGGCCACGATCAGGCAAGTGTCGGCGACGGTGGGCGCCAATGCCGCCCGCGCCGAAGACGCCAACCGCTCGGTGGGCGCGGCCTCGCGCATCGCGGTGGAAAGCGGCGCGGCCATGGAGGCGGCGACGCGGGCCATGGAGCAGATTTCGGCGTCGTCCGCCAAAATCTCCAATATCATCGGACTGATCGACGACATCGCCTTCCAGACCAATCTTTTGGCGCTCAACGCCTCGGTGGAGGCGGCGCGGGCCGGGGAGGCGGGCAAGGGGTTCGCCGTCGTCGCGGTCGAGGTGCGGCGGCTCGCCCAAAGCGCGGCGGGGGCCTCCGCGGAAATCAAGCAGCTCATCGACCTGTCGGCCGGCGAGGTGCAGGCCGGCACGAGGGTGGTGTTGCAGATCGACGAGCGGATCAGCGCGCTCAACGCCTCGGTGACCGAAAGCGCGGCGCTGATCGGGGAGATCGCCACCGCCAGCCGGCAGCAGGCCGTGGCCATAGACGAGGTCAATGTGGCGATGGGGCAGATGGACGAGATCACCCAGCACAATGCGGCGCTGGTGGAACAGACCAATGCCGCCATCGAGCAGACCGAGGCGCAGGCGGGCGAGCTCGACCGGATCGTCGCCGTGTTCCGTCTCGAGGGGCAGCAGCGCCAGCGGCGGGAGGAGCGGGCGGCCTGAGCCGGTGGCTTTGCGGAACACCGAAGGCCCCCGACCCCTCCTCCTCATGGGGGAGGGGAGCAAGAAGGCGTTGATTCCGCCTGACAATGGAAGGCGCGAGCGGGCCGGTCAGTCTTCCAGCAACAGGGCGATCTCGGTGCGGAGCTGGTCGAGCCCGGTGCCCTTTTCGCTCGAGGTGAGGATGAGGCCGGGATGGGCGGCGGGGCGTTTGGCGATGACGGCCATGGTGCGGCTCACCACCGCCTCGAGGTCCCGCGCCGAGGGCTTGTCGATCTTGGTCAGCACCAGTTGATAGCTCACCGCGGCGCGGTCGAGCTCGTTCATCACCGACAGATCGTTGTCCTTGGGGCCGTGGCGGCTGTCGATCAGCAGATAGACGCGGCGCAGCGTCGCCCGGCCGGTGAGATAGCGATGGACGAGCTGCGTCCAGGCCTTGACCTTGGGTTCGGGGGCGCGGGCATAGCCGTAGCCGGGCATGTCGACGAGGCGCAGATTCTCGCTCTGGCTCTCGAAGATGTTGAGCTCCTGGGTGCGCCCGGGAGTGTTGGAGGTGCGCGCGAGACCCGAAGTGCCGCACAGGGCATTGATGAGGCTCGACTTGCCCACATTGGAGCGGCCGGCAAAGGCGATCTCCACCCGGTCCATGGGCGGCAGGTCGGCGAGGCTGACGCAGCCTTTGACGAAGACGATGGGCCGGGCGAACAGCAGCCGGCCGCGCTCGATCATCAGGGGGTCGTAATCGGTGGTGCTCATGCTGCCCCCTTCGTTCATCGTCATTGCCGGGCCTGTCCCGGCAATCCATTTCCCCCGCGCTCAGACATGGATCACCGGGACGAGCCCGGTGATGACGTTGGGGAAAAGCCGGCTTCCCATCAGGACTTGGCCGCCTCGTTGGTCTTGGGCTTGCGGCGCAGGCTGTCCACGATATTGCCCAGCAGGTTCACCTCGACGCCATGGCGCTTCATGATCACCCATTGCTGGACGATAGAGAGCAGGTTGTTCCAGGCCCAATAGATCACGAGGCCGGCGGGGAAGGTGCCCAGCATGAAGGTGAAGATCACCGGCATCCAGTTGAAGATCATCGCCTGGGTCGGATCGGGCGGGGGCGGATTGAGGCGCATCTGCACCCACATGGTGATGCCCATGACCACCGGCCAGACGCCCAGATGCAGGAAGGAGCCCAGGATCGGCACCATGGTGGGGTCCCACGGGATGAGGCCGAACAGGGTGAAGATATTGGTCGGGTCGGGCGCCGCCAGATCCCGGATCCAGCCGAAGAAGGGCGCGTGGCGCATTTCGAGGCTGATGAAGATGACGGTGTAGAGCGCGAAGAAGACCGGGATCTGGATGAGGACGGGCCAGCATCCGCTGAGCGGGTTGATCTTCTCCTTCTTGTAGAGCTCCATCATCGCCTGCTGCTGGGCGGCGCGGTCGTCCTTGAGGCGCTCCTGGATGGCCTTCATCTCCGGCTGCACGCGGCGCATGGCGGCCATGGAGGCGTAGGAGCGGTTGGCCAGCGGGAAGAACAGCGCCTTGACGATGACGGTCACCGCCAGGATGGCGAGGCCGAAATTGCCCAGCAGGCCATAGAGCGTCACCAGCAGCCAGTGCATGGGCTTGGTGAAGAAGTGGAACCAGCCCCAGTCGATCAGAAGTTCGAGCCGGTCGAAGCCATAGCGGTCCTGATAGGAGGCGATGACCTGATCTTCCTTGGCGCCGGCGAACACATAGGCCTCGTGGCTGACCGAGCCGCCGGCCGGGACGATGACCGGCTGGGTCTCGACATAGTTGGACTGGTAGACGTTGGTGCCGCCGGTGAGCGTATAGGCGAAGCGGGCATTGATGCCGGTGCCCGGCGCGGGCAGCACGGCGGTGGCCCAGTATTTGTCGGCGATGCCGAGCCAGCCGGTGGTAGAGGAGAAATCCACCTGCCGCTCGTTCTGCAGATCGTGATATTTGCGCGCCACGTAATTGTTCGCGCCCAATACGCCGATAGGCCCCTCGTGCTGGATGAAGAAATTCTGCACCTTGGGATCGCCGTGGCGGACGACGCGCGAATAGGGGAAGAGGGCCACGTCGCCCGTGCCCTGGTTCTCCACTGTCTGGGTGACGGTGAACAGGTAATGCTCGTCCACCGCGAAGGTGCGGCGGAACACCAGGCCCTCGCCATTGTCGTAGCGCAGGGTCACCGGAGACTGGGCGGTGAGCGTTCCGGCCTCGCCCTCCAGCGTCCATTCCGACTGGCCGTTGGGCAGGGCGATGCTGGAGCCGGCGGCGGCGGCCCAGCCCTGCTCGATGAAATAGGCGTCGGGAAGGCCGGCGGGCTTCAACAGCGCGATGATGGGGGAATCGGGGTCGACCGTCTCGCGATATTGCTTGAGTTCCAGATCGTCGATGCGCGCGCCCACGAGGTTGATCGAGCCTTCGAGGTCGGCGGTCTGGATGGAAACGCGCCCGGTGGCGGCGAGGGCGCTGTCGCGGTCGGCAAAGACCGGGGCGGCACCGACTTCGGGCGCCGCATCGGCTTCGGCTTCCGTACCGGTCCGGGGCAGGGCCAGATTTTCGGTTTGGGCCTCCTGGGCGGCGCGAATCTCGGCCTGGCGCTGGGCCTGTTCGAGTTGCGGGCCGGCAATGAAGAACTGCCAGCCGAACAGGACGAACATGCTGAGCACGACGGCGAGGATCACATTGCGATTGTCAGAGTTCATGGTCTGGCGTTCCGTTGGCCGCGGCCCGAATTATTGCGTTTGCCGCCTGCGGCGTTCTCGTGCACGCGGGCGATGAGGCCGCCGAGATCGGCGACGAGTTTGGCGAAGGGCAGGCTCAGGGCCTCGCGCCGCGCCAGCAGGACATAGTCGTGTCCGGGGCGAAAGTCACGCGCGGAGGCCGCCGCAGCCGCCCGCAGCCGCCGCTTCATGCGGTTGCGCTCGGGCGCGTTGCCCACCTTCTTGGTGACGGTGAAGCCGACGCCCGGCGCCGCCTCGGGAGAGGCGGCCATCTGCAGGCCAAACGCAGAGCGCCCGGCGCGACTGCCCCGGGCGGCTCTCAAAAACTGCGAGCGCCGCCGGAGACGGCGCAATTCAACCTCGGGCGGGGGCGTTTCGGCCGCCATCCGGACGGAGATCCGTCAGGCCGAGAGCTTCTTGCGGCCCATGGCGCGGCGGCGATTGATGATGGTGCGGCCGTCCTTGGTCGCCATGCGGGCACGGAAACCGTGGCGGCGGGCACGCACGAGCTTGCTGGGCTGGAATGTACGCTTCATGACATCAAACCGCGCCGGGCACGGTTCCTCTTCTTGCTGCTGCTTGACGCAGAAATAGCCTATGGGGCGGGCAAGCCGCGCCGCCTGTCGGATTGGTGGCGTCTATAGGGAAAAGCGCCGGCCAAGTCAACGCGCCTCGACGCTTCCGGCCCGCCGGAGGAGCCGGTTGTCAAGCGCGGCTTTCCCCAGCATAAGAAAGGGAATTGCTTCAGGCCAGTGGCGGACATGGCGGATCATTCACGACCCGATCTGTGCATTGTGGGCGCGGGCGCGCTGGGCATCGCGCTGGCCCTCCACGCGCGGCGCCTGGGCGCCAGCGTGACGCTGGTGGATCGCGGGCCGCCCGAGCCGGGCGACGGGCCGCAGCAGGCGGCGCGGGTCGCGGCGCTGCAGGCGAGCGCGGCGCGGGCGGAGCAGATGCGCGGCGCGGCGGCGCTGGGCCTTGCCGCCGCCGACCCTTCCCCCAGCCTCAAGGCGGTGCAGGAGCGGGCGCGGCAGGTGGCCGCGGCACGGGCCCCGCTCGACGGCCATGAGCGGCTGACGGCGCTGGGCATCGCGGTGGTGAGCGGGGCGGCGCGCTTTATCGATCCCCGCACGCTGGCGGTCGGGGACACGCGGATCCGGGCCGGCGGCTTCATCCTCGCGGTGGGGGCGCGTCCCCTCGTGCCGGCGCTTCCCGGGCTCGAGGAGGCCGGCTATTTCACGCCCGACACCATTCTGGACAATACGCGCAAGCTGACGCACCTGCTCGTCATCGGGGGCGATGCGGCCGGTTTCGCGCTGGCGCAGGCCTTCGCGCGGCTGGGTTCGGAGGTGACGCTGGTGCCGCAGGGGCGCGCCCTTGCCGGCCACGATGCCGAGACAGCCGGCATCCTGCTCGACCTTCTGGCCGGGGAGGGAGTGCGGGTGGAGGATGGCGGGGTGGTGCGGGCCATCCAGCCGCGATCGCAGGGCATCGGCGCCCTGGTCGAGCTGCCCGGCCGCGGGGAGGTCGCGCTCGATCTCTCCCATATCCTGCTGGCGGCGGGCGCCGCGCCCGATATCGAAACGCTCGCGCCGGAGGCGGCACGGCTGCACGGGCGGCGCGGCGATGGAAGCCGGCTTGCGCCCGGGCCCCTGGGCCGGACCGCCAATCGCCGCGTGCGGGTGGTGGGCGCGGCGGCGGGCATCGATCAGTGGCATCATGCGCTCAGCCATGGCCGCGCGGTGGTGGAGACGATAGTGCTCGGCCTGCCGCGCCGCCGGCCGGGAGCGCAGCCGCTGCTGGTGATGACCGATCCGGCGCTGGCGCAGATCGGGCGCCTCGCCGGGCCGGTCGACCGATTGCACCCCGGCCATGGGCTCCATCGCGGAAATTTCGCCGAAAACGACCAGGCAAGGGCGCTGGGCCGGGAGGCGGGGCTCATCAAGGTGCTGACCGGGCCGCAGGGGCGGATCATGGGCGCCAGCCTGGTGGGGCCGGGCGCGACCGAACTGGCCGGAATGCTGGCCATGGCGATGGACCGGGGCATCGGGCTCGATGCGTTGGCCGGGATCGCCGCGCCGCATCCGAGCCTTGCCGCCAGCCTCGTCGCGCTGGGGGAGGACTGCCTCGGGGACCAGAAGCCGCCGGCCTGGGCGAAGCGGCTGGGGGCGCTGCGCCGGCTGGTGCCGTTCTGAGGCCGCGGGGGGCTGACGCCGATTGCCGGCCTGATATGATCGGGGCACGATGCAAGACCTGCCCCGCGTCATGAGCCGCCGGTTTTCCGGCCTGTCCAGCAAGCTGATCGCCACCATTATCGGGGTGATCCTGCTGGTGGAGATCGTCGTCTATCTGCCTTCGCTCGCCAGTTTCCGCGCCACCTGGCTCGAGGACCGGCTGCGGGTCGGGGTGGTGGCGGCGCGGGTGCTGGATGCGGTGCCCGACGTCATGGCGCTGCCCCATACGCTTACCGACCGGCTGCTCAATTCGGCCGGCGCCCATGCCGTGGTCTATCGCCGCGAGGGGCAGAGCCAGCTCATCGAACTGACCGAGCCGGTCACCCCCGAACGGGTGGCGACCGCCGATCTGCGCCAGGGCGATCTGCCCAGCCAGATCTGGGGCGCGCTCGACACGCTGCTGGCCGGGCCGGGCCGCACGCTGCGCATCGTGGGCACGGGCGATCTGGACGAGAGCCTGGTCGAAATCCTGATGCCCGAGGCGCCGCTGCGCCGCGACATGCTGGATTATTCGCGCAATATCGTGCTGGTGTCGCTCGGCATCGCGGCGGTCACCGCCTTCGCGCTCTACATGCTGGTCAGCCATCTGTTCATCGACCCGATCTTGCGGCTGACGGCGAACATGCTCGCCTTCCGGCAGGCGCCCGAAAACGCCACGCTGATTCTCGAGCCCTCGGAGCGGCGGGACGAGATCGGCATCCTGGAGCGCGAACTGGCGGCGATGGAGAGCGATTTGTTCTCCATGCTGCGCCAGCGGCGGCACCTGGCCGATCTGGGGCTGGCCGTGGCCAAGATCAACCACGATTTGCGCAACACGCTGACCTCGGCGCAATTGCTCTCCGACCAGGTGGCGACGCTGGACGATCCCAAGGTGCAATTGCTGGCGCCGCGCCTGGTGACCACGCTGGACAAGGCCATCGGCTTCGCCCAGTCGGTGCTCGATTACGGGCGGGAAGCGGCCATCGTGCCGCAACTGGCGCCGGTCCTGCTGCGGCCGCTGGTGGAGGAGGCGGCGCTGGAGGCGCATGCGGCCGGCAACCCGGCCATCGCCTTTTCCAATGCGGTGCCCGAGGCGCTGCAGATCACCGCCGATGCCGGCCAGATCGGCCGGGCGCTGGCCAATCTGCTCAGGAATGCCCGCGAGGCGCTGGAAGGCCGCATGGGGGACCGGCCCGACAACCGGATCGAGGTGAGGGCCCGGCAAGAGGCGGAGGAGATCGTCGTCTCGGTCATCGACAACGGGCCGGGCCTGCCGCAGCGGGCGAGGGACAATCTGTTCGTCGCCTTCGAGGGCTCGGCCCGGGCCGGAGGCACCGGGCTGGGCCTCGCCATCGCCCGGGAGATCGTCGAGGCCCATGGCGGACGGCTGGAACTGGCCGAGGTGGAGGCGGGAACGCGCTTCGACCTGACGCTGCCGGTCCGCTCCGCCGAGGTTTGACGCTTCCCCCACGAAAATCGCACCGCCCCCGCTTGCAATGACCCATGCAGCCATGTATGGGTTGCCCCGCTTCGGGATCGGAAGCGCTCCGCGCCCGCTCCCCAAGCCAACCGCACAAGTCGGTCTGCGCGCCCGTAGCTCAGCTGGATAGAGCACCAGACTACGAATCTGGGGGTCAGAGGTTCGAATCCTTTCGGGCGCGCCACTATCCTATTGTTTTAGTTTAGGAAAATGGCTTCTGTGATATGCGGGAGCCTGCCGCTTCGACGCCGTTCGCAACGAGTTCGACGTTGTGCTGGTCCACTTCCCCGACAGCTGGGACGCGGTGACACGCGGAAGATTTGTTGACGCACACGACGTGCTGAAGGCTCTGGGCGCTAAGCCGCTCGGTTGCCTGCGGCCTGTCGGGAGCAGAGTTGGCTCGCGCCCGGCCCAGGTCGCAATAAAAACTAAAGGCGCAGCCCGGGGGCTGCGCCTTATTTGGTGCTGTCGAAGCTTGTTAACAGCCAGACCGCGATTTCTGAACTGCTAGGCAGTATTCCTTTGTCGCGCAGAATTGGAGAAAGAGCAAGCTCGTCGGATGGCGAAGGCAATATTTCTAACAGCCGCTGGTCCTTAAGGAAAAAGGGGCTAATATCCTGAGGCAGTGACTTCTGGGGGGAGTTGCATGCAGGCCAAGCTATCCTTTGCGTTCGACATCGGCACCAATTCCATCGGCTGGTGCGTCTTTGCACTCGACCGCCTGCACGATCCTGTCGGCATCCTTGCCTCCGGTGTCCGCATCTTTTCCGATGGCCGCGAGCCCAAATCGGGCACTTCGCTCGCCGAAGGCCGGCGCCTGGCCCGGGGCATGGCCCGCCGCCGCGACCGCTACAAGCGCCGCCGCAAGGCCGTCATCCGCACCCTGGTCAAATATGGCCTCATGCCCGACGATCCGGCCGCCCGCCGCGCGCTGGTTGCCGAAACCAACGACAAGCGCGCCGACCAGCCTGCCAGCGATGTCTATGCCCTGCGCGCCCGGGCGCTCGATGAAAAGCTGCCGCCGCACCATATCGGCCGTGCGCTATTCCACCTCAACCAGCGCCGTGGCTTCAAGTCCAATCGCAAGACCGACCGGCGCGACAACGATCAGGGCAAGATCGCCGAGGGCATTTCCCGGCTCAAGGCCGAGATCGGCCATGCCGACGCCCGCACCTTCGGCGAATATCTCCACCGCCGCCGCCTGGACGGCAAATGGGTGCGCGTCCGGCCCTCCCGCATGCCGGGCAAGGACGACAAGCCCGAGGAAGGCTATGGCTTTTATCCCGAACGCAGTCTTTTGCGCGCCGAATTCGATGCCATCTGGAGCGCACAGGCGGCCCATTATCCCCAAATGCTGACCCAGGAGCGCCGGCAGCATCTCGAAACGGTCATCTTCTACCAGCGTCCCCTGAAACCCGTGCAGGTGGGCCATTGCAGCTTCAATCCGGCTGAAAAGCGCCTGCCGCGCGCCCATCCGCTGTTTCAGGAATTCCGGCTCTACAAGGAAGTCAACGAACTGGCTCTGGTCAACCGCGCCCAGCAATCGGCAAAGCTGACGCTCGATCAGCGTGACGCCCTCGTCACTCAATTGAAGGCCCAGCGCGAAGCCGGCTTTACCGCCTTGCGCAAAACGGCCCGGGCGCCGGCCGGCACCAGGTTCAACAAGGAAACCGAAAGCCGCATCAAGATGAAGGGCGACGAGGTCGCCGCCGAGCTGTCGGCCAAAACCCGATTCGGGCAGCCCTGGTTCTCGATGCCGCTCGACGAGCGCTGGGCCATCGTCGACACGCTGCACACGACCGAGGACCCGCTGGAACTGACGGCCTGGCTGGAGCAGAACTATGCCCTGCCGCCCGAGCGCATCGATGCCATCCTCGCCGCGCGCCTGCCCGAAGGCCATGGGCGCCTGGGCGAAACCGCGCTCACCGAAATGCTGGCGGAACTCAAGGCCGATGTTATTCCCGAAGCCGAAGCCGCCAAGCGCGCCGGCTATGACCATGCCCTGCTCGCCCGCGGCGAAGACCATGACGAATTGCCGAAATATCAGGAAGTGATCGCCCGCCGGATTCCGCCCGGAACCGAAGTCCCGGACGATCCCTATGACGTGCGTAAGGGCCGCATCACCAATCCGACGGTCCATATCGGCCTCAACCAGTTGCGCCGCGTGCTCAACGCGCTGATCCGTCGCCACGGCAAACCCGAACAGATCGCCATCGAACTGGCCCGCGACCTCAAGCTCAGCGACGAGCAGAAGCGCGAAAAGAACATCGAGATCGCCCGCAATACCCGCGCCGCCGAACAGCGCTCGGCCAAGCTGGTTGAGCTGGGCGTGCCGGACACCGGCTATAACCGTGTTCTTCTCAAGCTCTGGGAAGAACTCGATCTGCGCGCGCCGGAAAACCGCGTCTGCATCTATTGCGGCGAGCCCATCGGTATCGGGACGCTGTTTTCGAGCGAGATCGACATCGACCACATCCTGCCCTGGTCCAAAACGCTCGATGACAGCCAGGCCAACCGGATCGTCTGTCATGTGACCTGCAATCGCCAGAAGGCCAACCATGCCCCCGCCGAAGTGCCGCAATGGCAGGTGCGCTACGACGAGATCCTCGAGCGTGCCAATCGCCTGCCGCTCAACAAACGCTGGCGTTTCGGCCGCGACGCCATGAAGAAATTTGCCGACGAGGAAACTTTCCTTGCCCGGCAATTGACCGACACGCAATATCTCTCGCGCCTCGCGCATGAATATATGGCAGCGCTCTATCCCGACGAGGAGCCCGACGCCTGGGGCGAACTCACGCGCAAAAACCACGTGCGCGTCATTACCGGCCGCATGACCGAGATGCTGCGCCGCCAATGGGGCCTCAATTCCATCCTGGCCGACCACAACCAGAAAAACCGCAACGACCACCGGCACCACGCCATCGACGCCGCCGTGGTCGGCGTCACGACGCGCGCTCTACTGCAGCGCATTGCCACGGCAGCCGGCACCCGCGAAGCGCTGGCGCTCGAAGAAACCATCGGCAAGATCGACTCGCCCTGGCCGGGCTTCCGCGACGACCTCAAGGCCGTCATCGAGCGCATCGTGGTCAGCCACAAGCCTGATCACGGCACCTTTCCCCGCAAGGGTCAGATGGGTCAGACCGCCGGCCAGTTACATAACGACACCGCCTATGGCCTCACCGATGACGTGGACCGTCGCGGCAATCCCATCGTGGTGCGCCGCAAGCCCTTCCTCTCGCTCACCGACAAGGACGTTCCCAATATTCGGGATGCGGAGCTGCGTGCGCGACTGCACGCGGCCATAGCGGGGAGCAAGGATTTTGGCACGGCCCTGCTGGCCTTCAAGGAGAACGATCTCAAATTTGGCGGCATCCGCCATGTGCGCCTGACGGAAGGTCTCAAAGTCATCGCCATCCGCGACGCCGCCGGCCGCGCCTATAAGGGCTATAAGGGCGACGCCAATTATCGCTATGACGTCTGGGAAATGCCCGATGGAAAATGGCTCGCCAAGGTCGTTACGCTCTTTGACGCCCACCAGCCCGATTTCGACTGGAGCAGCCTGCGCCCCCATCCCGCCGCTCGCCGCATTCTCTTTCTCCAGCAGGGCGATATGGTGGCTTATGACCATCCCCGCGACGGCGAAACGATCGGCGTCGTCGTCAAATTCGGCCAGAACGGTCAGATCACCCTCGTGCCACACACCGCCTCCGGCGACCTCAAACGCCGCGACGCCCTGCCCAACACGGAAGAAGAAGCCATAGCGCGCGGTGTTCGGGACCGAAACGGCGATCCGGTTTTCGATCCGTTCAAATATTTCGCGCCCACCGCCGGCGGTTTGAAGAAAATCAACCTGCGCAAGCTGCATGTCGACGAGATCGGTGCCGTCCGCCAGTTAAAGCGTCGTGGCGCAGAGGGCTAGAAGGGCGCGCCTACCTGCCGCCCCGCTCCGGACAAAGCGGGAATTTCCAATGCGCCAAGGAAGATGCCGTCGTGGTTAAGGTAAATTCTCGATCAATATTGTAAAAACGGGTCGATAAATTACGCTCCGATCCATGGAGCGCGTGGTTGATATAGAGACGGACAATCTTTTTCTTGCCGTGCATCGCGGTTTTTTGACCGTGACTTCCGGCGATGAAGAGCGTGGCCGCATCCCGCTCGAGGATATTGGCGCCCTCATTGTCCACGCCCACGGCACCACCTGGTCCACCAGCGTTTTCACCCGGCTGAGCGATCGCGGCATTCCCGTCGTTATCTGCGGCACCAATCATGCGCCATCCGCCATGGTCTGGCCGCTCGAAGGGCACCATCTGCAAGGCGCGCGCATGCGCGCCCAACTGGCCGGCTCACGCCCTCTGGCCAAGCAACTCTGGGCGAAGGTCATCAAGGCCAAGATCCGCATGCAGGGCCACATTCTAGACCGTAATGGCCAGGAAGCGGGCGCTTTCGAGCTTCTGGCGCGAAAAGTGCGCTCCGGCGATCCCGACAATATCGAGGCCCAGGCCGCTCGCCGCTATTGGAAGGCCCTTTTCGGCGCAGGCTTTTCGCGCGACCGGGACGCGGCCGGCATCAACAGCCTGCTCAATTATGGCTATACGGTGCTGCGCGCCATCGTCTCGCGCGCCATATGTGCGGCGGGCCTGCATCCTACCGTCGGTATTTTTCACGCCAATCGCGCCAATGCTTTCGCTCTCGCCGACGACCTGATGGAGCCTTACCGTCCCCTGGTCGATCAGCTCGTGCTTGATCTCGTGCATGCTGGACAGTCAGAAGTGGATTCCGCCACGAAGCAGGCGCTCACCGCCATCGCCACGCTCGATCTGCCCGGTCCTTCGGGCCTCTCTCCGCTCTCGGTACAGGTACAGCGCTTCGTTCACTCGCTGGCCGTAAGTTTCGAGACCAGGGTAGCGGCGCTCGAATTTCCCAAGCCGCCAATTCCCGCCAATGCTGTCGTTGACGCAGGCGATGCGTGAACGAAGAGCCAATTCGGGTACGACTCACCTAAGCGGATACCAGCTCATGTGGATGCTCGTCACTTTCGACCTGCCGGTAGAAACCAAAGCCCAGCGCCACGCCGCCACCAAGTTTCGCATGGCGCTGCTCGATTTAGGCTTTGAAATGAGTCAGCTTTCCAACTACCTTAGATTCTGCAACGGCAAGGAACAGTTCGAGTCATATACTCGAAAGATCGAAGCGAAACTTCCCGAGTTCGGCGATGTATACATATTCCAATTCACCGACCGCCAATATGAAAACATCGTTCGCTTTTCAGACCAGGGTCGAAGACCCAGTCAGAAAAATCCCAGCCAGATGGCCCTTTTCTAAAACTTCAACGCTTTTTGCCGGCACCGATACCGCCAAATTCTCGTTGAAAAACAAAGAATTCGGTCGGTATCGAGCCTAGCAGTTCAGAAATCGCGGTCCAGCGGCAACACCATCAAGACTCTCAACACCTCCAAGCGCAGCCTAGCAGTTCAGAAATCGCGGTCCAGCGGCAACCATGGTCCGCGTCGGCCACCGACCGGAATTAGCCTAGCAGTTCAGAAATCGCGGTCCAGCGGCAACTCTCGGCACCCCACATGGCGACCTGCATGTAGCCTAGCAGTTCAGAAATCGCGGTCCAGCGGCAACAAAACAGCCGTCGAATGAAGCGCGTGATCGAGCCTAGCAGTTCAGAAATCGCGGTCCAGCGGCAACAAAACAGCCGTCGAATGAAGCGCGTGATCGAGCCTAGCAGTTCAGAAATCGCGGTCCAGCGGCAACACCGCGGCGGGGTTCGACCTGTCCGGAGTGAGCCTAGCAGTTCAGAAATCGCGGTCCAGCGGCAACTTCGCGCAGCACCTGGCGGGCGCGGTCATTAGCCTAGCAGTTCAGAAATCGCGGTCCAGCGGCAACGCGTCACATAGAGCGCGTCTTCCTCGATGCAGCCTAGCAGTTCAGAAATCGCGGTCCAGCGGCAACAAGGCCGTGACGATCACGGATGAGCAGGTCAGCCTAGCAGTTCATAAATCGCGGTCCAATGGCAACGGAGCGATCCGCTTTCAGGAAATTGTCAGCGCGGCGAGGGTTTTTTTGATTTCGGCAAGGCCGGCAGGACAAACGCCGCTCTGCGGGCGATGGGGGCACCGAAGCCGTGGCCCTGCAGCGCCAGGGCCGCCTTGACGCAGGCGGCCAGATTGCAGCACGGTCGGGGCGGTGACGGCCGCCTCGCGCGGATACCAGGAGCAGGATCACGGCGCGCGATCACGACCTCAGCGGCAGGGTGACGATGAAGCGGGCGCCGCCGTCCGGAGGAGCCTCGCAGCGCACCGTGCCGTCGTGCTCCTCGGCGATCTGGCGGACCAGCGCCAGGCCCAGCCCCCAGCCGCCGGCGGCTTCGCCATGGCCGCCGGGCCGATAGAAGGGCTCGAAAACCCGGCCCATATCCCGTTCCGGAATCCCCGCGCCATGGTCGCGGACCGCCAGTTCGGCCTTCCCGGCCGCATGAGAAACAGTGATCTCGATCGGCGGGCGGCCATGGCGCAACGCGTTCTGAAGCAGATTGCGCACCAGGCGGTGCAGCAGCTGCGGGTCTCCTGAAATCTCCGCCGATATGCCCGCGACCTCGAGCCCGGCCTGCGCGGCCTCCTCGGCGGCCAGAGCCAAGAGGTCGAGGCGCTGCAACGGCCCAGTGGTCCCGGCGTGGCTGAGCCGGCTCGAGAGCAGGATTTCACCCACCAGCGTGTCGAGTTCGCCAAGATTGCGGTCTATCTCCGCGCGTCGCGCCGGGCTGGGATCGGTCTCGAACAGTTCGACGCCCATGCGCAGACGGGCGAGGGGAGAGCGTAATTCATGGCTGGCATTGGCCAGCAATGCGCGATTGGCCGCGATCAGCGTTTCGACACGCTCGGCCGCGTGGTTGAAGCTTTCGGCAACCACGGCGATCTCGTCGCTGCCCAGAATCGGCGCGCGCACCGCCAGGTCACCCGCTCCCCAGGCCTCGACGCTGACACGCAGCTTTTCGAGGCGCCGGGTCAAATGGCGGACCACCGGCCAGGCGATCAGCGCGGTAAGGCCGCTGACGAGGGCGAGCGGGATCAGCGGATTGCCGCGCCGCGGCCCGAAGGGCGGCTCGAGCCGGACGGTCAGCGTCCGCCCATCGGACAGGGGTATCACGACCGGCTCGAAGCGATGGGCCGCCGGCGGCGAGGGTTGGAATTGCGCCAGGACCGCGCCCTGTGCATCCTGCACCGTCAGTTCCGCACCGCTTGCGGCGCCGATCCGGTCGAGACTGGCCTGGAGCAGGCCAGGCTCGGCGTCTTCCGGCAGGCCGGCGGCAATCACCGCAGCGCGCTCGGCGAAGAAATTCCGATCCTCGCCGGAGCCGAGCAGCAGGGCGATCACCGCGAACCCGGTCACCGCCAGGATCGCGATGCTGCCAAGGATGGTGAGATAGATCTTGAGAAACAAGCGGCTGCGCATCGGTCAGCCATCCCCGTCCTGGCGGCGGGCGAAGACATAGCCGGCGCCGCGAACCGTCACGATGCGGCGGGGATGTTTCGGATCGTCCTCAATGGCCGCGCGGATGCGGGAGATATGGACATCGATGGAGCGGTCGAAGGCGTCGCCGTTCACGCCGCGTACCCGGTCGATCAACTGGTCGCGCGAAAGAATCCGCCCGGCGCTCTCGGCCAGGGCGAGCAGGATATCGAACTGGTGGCCGGTGATGTCGCAATGGTTTCTATCGAGCCGCGCTTCGCGTGCGCCCGGATCGATTTCCAGCCGCCCGAAACGCAGCACGCCGGCCGCGGCGGGGCCGGTGCGGCGGCGCAGGATCGCCCGCAGCCGTGCAAGCAGTTCCCGCGAGCTGAACGGCTTGGGCAAATAGTCGTCGGCGCCGATCTCGAGCCCGACGATGCGGTCGGTCTCGTCGCCCTTGGCCGTCAGCATCAGCACGGGCACGTCGGAGGTCACGCGGAGGCGGCGCAACACCTCGAAGCCGTCGAGATCGGGCAGCATGACGTCGAGGATCACCGCGTCGGTGCGGTGGCGGGCGAGAGCGGCCAGCCCGGACGTGGCAGTGGCGGCCGTGTGCACGGCAAAGCCATTGCCTTCGAGATAGTCGCGCAGCATGGCGGAGAGCCGCGTATCGTCGTCGATGATCAGGATAGCGTCCGCCATGCCCCAGCCTTCCACCCGCTATTGTCGCCCATACCACATGCGCCGGAAAATAGCGTCGCGCCGAACCAGATGGTGGTAAAGCGCCGCGCCGACATGGGCGGCCAGCAGGGCAATGAGCGCGAAGGCGCCCAGGCCATGGGCCATGCGCGGCGGAAACTGGGTGAAATCGGGAAGCGTGCCGGCGCCAGACAGCAGTATGCTTCCGGCCCCGCTCATCGCCAGCAGGCCGATGCCGCTGGCGAGCATGATCACAAGGACCAGATAGAGCAGCCGGTGGGTAAAGCGAGCCAGAGCCTCCTGCCAGGCAGGCGTGCCGGCGATCGGTGCCGGCTTGCGATCTGCCAGCAGCCACCAGGCGATACGCGCGAGCGTCAATGCCAGGACGATGATCGCCAAAGGCACATGCAGTTGCAGCAGCATTATCTTGATGGCCGGATCGATTGTCATCGCGGCTCCGAAGCCGGAGCCGAGCAGGACAAGAATGGCGATGGCGCTGAGCCAGTGCATGGTGACGGCGACGCTGCCATATTGGTCAGGACGGCTTTTCATTGGGATAAGCTTTCGATTGCAGGAACACTATCCTTGCCGGCGCCTGGAAGGCGCCGGCAAGGGCGCGGTCAGCGGCGGCCGAGGCCGAAGCGCGGGCCGAAGCCATTCTGCTGCTCAAGCAGAATGGTGCGCTGATCGGGGGAGAGAACTTCGGCGGCGTCGAGGAAAGCCTCCAGCGCCCGGGCCGAAACCGCGTCGCCCGTCTCGAGCGCCTGCCGGCGCAGGGTTTCGAATGCGGCACGATCGATGGTCTCGGCGGCGAGCAGCGTCGCCACCTGCTTCTTCATGGTGTCGGCATCGGCGGTCATCGCGCCGATCTCGGCGCTCGCCTCGTCCACGATCCCGCGAATTTCCGCGCGTTGCGCGTCACTGGCGTCGACCGAGCCCAGGGCACGATCGAGCATGGAGCCGATCATCGGGCCGCCAAAGCCGGAGCCACCCATGCCGCCGTGGCCCCACATGCCGTTAAAGGGATCGCCTGCCTGAACCGCTCCAACGGCGCCGATTGCGCCAAGACCCAGAACGACGATGCCGGCGAGCAGCACCGTCCGGGTGCTTCTGCGTTCCTGTGCCATGTCCTATCTCCTTGTCCATTACGGCCCTATTGCCGTGATGAGGCGAAGATGGAGCCCTGGTGTTGCTCCCGTTCATGGCTAATGTGAAGATTTATCAAGCATGAGCCCATCATCAAGGCCCAGGCAGGGCTGCGACGACTTGACCAGCGCTTGCCGAACTAAAAGATGAACTTCGTACTCATCTTAATGTATCCTGCCTCCGCCCATGGCTGCACGATCGCCAGAACATAGTCATTTCGCGTCAGTTCCAGGGCCAATTTCTTGCTCGAAGGAGGCATCATGTCCACTTTTCCCCTTAGCCGCCGCTCGGTCTTGGTCGGGTCCGCGGGGCTGGCGCTGAGCCTTGCCGCGCCCACCATCCTGCGGGCGGCGCCCATTGCGAGGCTCGCCCTTTACGGTCCGCCGGCCTCGCCCACGATCACGCTCGCTCACGCCGTCGCCTCCGGTGCCCTTGCCGATCTGGCGGAGGACGTGTCGCTGACCGTCTGGCGCAATCCGGACGAGCTGCGCGCCGGGTTGACCTCGGGCCAGATCGACCTTTCGGTGGTGCCGGTGCAGGCGGCCGCCAATCTCTACAATCGTGGCATGGGCGTCAGGCTGGTCAATGCGATGACCGATGGCCTCATCTATGTCGTCGCCGCCCAGGGAAGCGTCGGAGCCTTCGCCGATCTGGCCGGCAAGCGGATCGCGGTGCATTTCGTCAACGACACGCCCGATCTGATCCTGCGCGCCCTGCTGGCCAAGGAAGGCCTCGTCGACAGCGTGGAGATCGTCGCCACCGGCTCGCCGGCCGAGTCGGCACAATTGCTGCTCGCCGGCCAGATCGAGGTCGCGCTGTTGAGCGAACCTTTCTCCACCGTGGCGATCTCGCGCGGCAGGGAAGCCGGGCTGGATCTCGCCCGGGTGATCGATATCCAGCAGGAATGGGGCCGGCAGACGGGGCTGGGCGCCATGATCCCCCAGGCCGGCCTGGCGGTCACCAAGGGTTTTTCCGAGGCCAATCCCGACCTGATCGCGCCGCTGCATGAGATTCTGGTCGAGGCGAACGCGGCGGTGAACGCCGATCCGGCCAAGGCCGCCGCCGATGCCAGCGGCCCGCTCGAACTGCCCGCGCCGGTGCTGGCGGCCTCGATTCCGCATTCGGCGCTGGTGGCCCGGCCCGCCGGCTCCATCCGCGCTGAAATCGAGGCCATGCTCTCGCTGATGGCCGAAAGCGATGCGGCGATCATCGGCGGCAGCCTGCCCGACGATGGTTTCTACGCCCTGAGCTGACCATGAGCGAAGCGGGCATCGCCCGACGGTCCGGGTGGCTCCTCGAGCGCCTCGCGCGGCTCGGCCGGTTCATCTGGTCGGGCTGGGCGGGGCTGGCCGGGCTGTGCCTGCTCGCCGCGCTCTGGCAGGCGGGCCACGAGGCCTATGGGGATTTCATCCTGCCGGCGCCGCTGGCGACGCTTTCGGCGGCGGCTCGCCTGCTCACGGACGGCTCGGCGCGCGACCTGCTATTGCTGACCAGCGCGCGGGCGCTGCAGGGTTTCGGCGCCTGTGCGCTTCTCGGCGGGGTCGCAGGGATCGCGGCGGGCTATTCGCCGGCCACGCTGCGGGTATCCCGGCCCATCGTGACCGTGCTGTTGGGCGTGCCGCCCATCGCCTGGATCGTCCTGGCGATGATCTGGTTCGGAACCGGCAGCGCCACCGTGGCCGCGACCATCCTGATATCGGCCCTGCCGATCGTCTTTGTCGGCGCGGTGGAGGGGGTGGTCACTCGCGACCGGGGCCTCGATTCCATGGCGCAGCTTTTCGGCGCCGGGGCGATCCGCCGCTTCACCCATGTCGCCTCCCGCCAGATCGCCGTGCATCTGCTGCCGGCGCTGATCCTGGCGCTCGGCACCGCCTTCAAGGTCGCGGTCATGGCCGAACTGCTGGCCAATGCCGGCGGGGTGGGCGGCGCGCTGGCCCGGGCGCGCTCCATGCTCGATATCTCCAGCGCCCTGGCCTGGGTGGCGCTGGCGGTGATGGCGCTGCTGGCGGTCGAATATGGCCTCGTGCGCCCGGCCAAGGCCGAACTCGAGCGCTGGCGCGATGCCGCCGCGCCGTGGGGCGTGAAACGATGAACCTGCTGGCGCTGCGGGGCATCGGCCATGCCTTTTTCGGCCGCACCGTGCTCGAGGGCGTCGACCTGGCCGTCGGCCCGGGCGAAGTCGTCTCCCTGCTGGGCCCTTCGGGGTCGGGCAAGTCCACCATCGCCCATATCGCCGCCGGCCTGATCGAGCAGAAGGAGGGCCATGTCACCCGCTCCTATGCGCGTCATGCCATGGTCTTTCAGGAGCCGCGGCTGATGTATTGGGCAACGGTGGAACAGAATATCGGTTTTCCGCTGCGCCTCGTCCGCGCTCCGCGCCGGAACCGGGCCGAGCGCATCGAGGCGGCGGCCGTCCGCGCCGGGCTGCTGCCCGAGGATCTGGACAAATTTCCCGTCGAGCTGTCCGGCGGCATGCGCCAGCGTACCGCCATCGCGCGCGCCCTGGTCAACGAGCCCGACTTCATCTTTTTCGACGAGCCGTTCACCGCGCTCGACGTGGCGCTCAAGCGCCGCATGCAGGATCTGGTCATCGACGCCTCGAGCGGCGGACGGTTCGGGGCGCTGTTCATCACCCACGACGTCATGGAGGCGATCCGCATCAGCCATCGCATCCTCGTCCTGGCCCCCGACGGGCGCGGCATCGCCGGCGAGCGCCGCGTGGCAGGAGAGCCCGGCATGCGCAGCGAGGAGGAGGGGTTCGTACTGCGGCAGGAATTCCTGCACCGCGATCCGCTGTTCGCCCATATCCACGAGATCGACGAAAGGGCCCGGCCATGACCCCGCCGCTGCATCGGGTCCTGTCGGACGAAGGCTTCCGCATCTTCTTTCCCCTGGCGGCGATCCACGCCGCGCTCTGGCCCTTTCTCTGGGTGGCGCTGTGGTCGTTCGACCTGCCGCTGGCCCGCAATGTCCCGCCGGGCCTCTGGCACGCCCATGAGATGATTTTCGGGGCCTGGGGCGCGGCGCTGATCGGCTTCATGACCACCGCTGCCCCCGAATGGACCAATTCGCCCCGGCCGCGGGGGCGGGCGCTGTGGGGGCTTGCCGGGCTCTGGGGCGTGGGGCGCATGGCCGGGCTGGTGGGTGCCGATATCCTGCTGCCACTCTCGGCCCTGGCCGATCTCGTGTGGATTGCGGCGCTGGTGCTGTGGCTGGGCTGGGTGTCCTGGAACGCTCGGACCACCCGCGTCCTGTCGTTCATGGGCTGGATCTTCGCCCTGGGCCTGGCCGGCGCCGTGGCGCGCTGGGACATGATGACGGGATACGGGCCGCTCGCATCCGACGCGTTGCGGGTGGCGGGACTGCTGTTCCTGGGCCTGCTCGGCCTCGCCCTGGCACGGATCACCGTGCCGGTCACCAATGTGGTGCTCGACCCCACCGAGACGAGTTCCCCCTTCCGGCCCCATCCCGGGCGGCTCAATCTCGGCCCGGGCCTCGTGGCCCTCGCCATCATGGGGGAACTGGCCGGGCTTTCACCGGGAGTGAGCGGATTTTTGTGGATCGCCGCCGGCGCCGGCTTCATGGATCGCATGGCCGAGGGCTTTGTGGGGCGCGAGGCGTTCCGGTCGGAAATCCTCGTTCTCATGGCGGCAAGCGGCTTTGCCGGCGCCGGACTGATCCTGCTCGGCGCTTCGCGCCTGGGCGCACCCTGGGGCGAGGTCGCGCCCCTGCATCTGGCGCTGATGGGCGGGCTGGGGCTGGGCGTGCTGGCCGTTCTGGCCATTGCCGGGAGGTTCCACACCGGGCAGGGGCTCGGCCTGCACTGGCAGACGCAGGCGGCCTTTCTCCTCGCGGGGGCGGCGGCGCTGTTGCGGGCGCTGCCGGAAATGGGGTTTATGCCCTGGCCGCCCGGCCCGCTGCATCTGCTCTCGGCGCTGTTGTGGGCTGCCGCCTTCGCGCTCTGGCTCCAGGATTATTGGCCCGCCCTCAGCGATGCGGAAACGCTCGATCGGCATTGACGGCGGAACAGGGATGCCGTCCTTTGAGCAGGTTGCATTTCAACTCCCCTGTCGCGCCATGCATCATGAATTTGTGGATGCCGCATATATCCGCGCGACATTGGTGGCGCAGGCGGCGGTGGCGGCGCCGCGCAACAGAATTATAATTGCATAATTATACTTGCAAATAAATGAAATCGAAATTATGTGAGCTGTGCCCGGCTACGGTCACGCGAGAAAGAGGAAATCCATGCCAGCCAAGCCTGAAGTCACCGGCTTTTTCGATCCGCGCACCTGGTCGATCCAATATGTGGTGGCCGATCCTCAAACGAAGAAATGCGCCATCATCGACCCGGTGCTCGACTATGACGAGAAGTCGGCCGCCACGGCCACCACCCATGCCGATGCCATTCTCGAATTCATCGCCGACAAGGGCTATGCGGTCGAATGGATTCTCGACACGCATCCGCATGCCGACCATTTCACCGCCGCGGCCTATCTCAAGGACAAGACCGGCGCGCCGACCGCCATCGGTGAAAAGGTGGTCGAGGTGCAGAAGCTCTGGAAGGGTTTTTACAACTGGCCCGATTTTCCCGCGGACGGCTCGCAATGGGACAGGCTGTTTGCCGATGGCGAGACGTTCAAGCTCGGCAATATCGATGCCAGGGTGATGTTCTCGCCAGGCCATACGCTGGCTTCGATCACCTATGTCATCGGCGACGCCGCCTTCGTCCATGACACGCTGTTCATGCCGGATTCGGGCACGGCGCGCGCCGATTTTCCCGGCGGCGACGCCAGCCAGCTCTGGACGTCGATCCAGGCCATTCTCGCCCTTCCCGGCGAGACGCGCATCTTCACCGGCCACGACTACCAGCCGGGTGGCCGCGATCCGATGTGGGAGTCGACGGTGGCCGAGCAGAAGGCGAAAAACATCCATATGTCGGTTCACAAGACCGAGGCCGAGTTCGTGGCCGCGCGCGAGGCGCGCGACAGGACGCTCGCCATGCCCAAGCTGATCCTGCACGCCTTGCAGATCAACACCAATGCCGGGCGGTTGCCCGCACCCGAGGACAATGGAAGGCGCTATCTCAAGATCCCGATAAACCTGCTCGAAGGCGCCGCCTGGGACGATTGATGGACATGATACTGATTTCGGATGAAGCCAGGGAGCTCAAGGGCAAGGTGGGCGAAGCGACCCTCTTTCTCAAGAAGCTCGCCAATCCGGACCGCCTGCTGGTCGCCTGTGCCCTGGTCGAGGGCGAACGGTCGGTGCGCCAGCTTGAGGACGGGCTGGGCATCCGCCAGCCAGGCCTGTCGCAACAGCTTGCCGAATTGCGCGAGGCCGGGCTGATCGTCGGGCGCAAGGAAGGCAAGCAGGTCTTCTACCGGCTCGCCGACCCGCGCGTCGAAACCTTCGTTCACACAATGCACGACCTGTTCTGCAAGTAAGAGGCAGGCCGCACTCACTCAAGCAAAGGAGACTGAAATGAAGATCAATGTCGGAACGCCCGACCGTATCGTCCGCCTCGTCATTGGCGTGCTGCTGGTCATCGCTCCCTTCGTCACCGGCTGGGCGCTGTTCGCCAATCCGGTCTGGACCTGGGTTTTCGTCATCGTCGGAGCGGTGCTGGCGGTGACCGGTGTCGTCCGCTTCTGCCCCGCCTACGCCATTTTCAATCTCTCGACCGCGAAGACCCAGGACAAATGACCGAATTCACCCCATGGCCGTCGCTGTTCGGCGGCGGCCTGATCGGCCTTGCCGCCGTGCTGCTGATGGCGTTTCACGGCCGCATCGCCGGCATGACCGGCATCCTCTCCGGCCTCGTCCCGCCTTTCTCCCATGACTGGAGCTGGCGGGCGGCGTTTCTCATCGGCGCCATCGGCGCCCCGGCACTGCTCGTGAGCGCCACTGGCGTTTCCGTACCCTTCGAAAGCCCGGCGCCCGCCTCCTGGCTGGTCGCCGGCGGGCTGGTGGTCGGGATCGGCGTCTATTTCGGATCGGGATGCACTTCCGGCCATGGCGTTTGCGGGATGGCACGCCTTTCGCCGCGCTCGATCGTCGCCACGCTCGTTTTCATGGCATCGACCGCCATCACCGTCTTCGTCGTTCGCCATCTGCTGGGAGGGTGATAGTGGCCCGCATCGTTTCCGCTCTCGTCATCGGTCTGGTGTTCGGTTCCGGTATCGCTCTCTCCGGCATGGCCAATCCCGCCAAGGTGCTGAACTTTTTCGACTTCGCCGGGACATGGGACCCCTCGCTCGGCTTGGTCATGGGCGGCGCCCTCATCGTCACGGCGATCGGCTATGCCTTCGTCCTCAGGCGCAAGGCACCGGTTTTCGACCGTCTGTTCCATCTGCCCACGCGCCGCGATCTCGACCTGCCGCTCGTCGCCGGCTCGGCAATATTCGGTATCGGCTGGGGCGTCACCGGCTTCTGTCCTGGCGGGGCGATCCCCGCGCTTGGACTTGGACATGGGGACGCATGGCTATTCGTCGGCTCCATGATTGCGGGCATCGCGCTGGCGCGGCTCGTCCGCCATTCGCTGGCGACACGCATGACGGCGAAGGTCGTTTGATCATGTGGCCCTTCAACCTCTTTGGAAAAATCGGAAAAATGAACATCAACAAAATCGACGACCATTTCGCGGCCACCGGGCAGATCCGTCCGGAGGATATCGAGCAACTGGCCAGGGACGGCTATGTCGCCATCGTCTGCGCGCGGCCGGACGACGAAGATGCCGGCCAGCCCGCCTTCGCCGAGATCGCCCGCGAAGCTGAGAAATACGGCATGAAAGCCGTCCACATCCCGGTCAGCGGTACGCCGTCGCCCCAACAGGTGAACCAATTCAACGAAGCGATGGCAGCGATCGAGGGGCCGGTTCTGGGCTATTGCCGTGCCGGGGGCAGGGCCGCCTCGCTCTATTCTACAATGGGGCGGTAATCCCGCAACTGTCCGGGGCGCTGCCGCGCTTCCCGCCGCAGCGCCTTTCCTCCTCCCCGTTTCCGGCGAGCATGCATGCCCGAAGCCTCCCGTTTTTTTCCGTTCCTCCACTGGGCCAGAACCTATGACGGAGCGATGCTGAGCAGTGACCTGCTGGCAGCGGTGATCGTCACCATCATGCTGATCCCGCAATCGCTGGCTTATGCCATGCTGGCCGGCCTGCCGGCGGAAGTGGGCCTTTATGCCTCGATCCTGCCGCTCGTCGCCTATGCGATCTTCGGCACCAGCCGCACGCTGGCGGTCGGGCCGGTGGCCGTGGTCTCGCTGATGACGGCGTCCGCAGTCGGGCAGATCGCCGCCGAGGGGACGCTCGACTATCTCACCGCCGCTATCGTGCTCGCCCTGCTTTCGGGCGGCATGCTCGTCGCCATGGGGATTTTCCGGCTCGGCTTTCTCGCCAATTTCCTCTCGCATCCGGTGATTTCGGGCTTCATCACCGCCTCCGGCCTACTGATCGCCGCCGGCCAGCTCCGCCACATCCTCGGCGTTCCAGGCGGCGGCAACACCCTGCCCGAAATCGCCATGTCGCTTTCAGGCCATCTTACGGCAATCAATCCGGCAACGCTCGCCATCGGTATCGGCGTGCTGGCTTTGCTGTTCTTCGCCCGCAAATATCTCAAGCCGCTGCTGGTCGCCATACGCGTTCCGGCGTGCCTTGCCGACATGATGGCGAAGGCGGCGCCAATCCTGGCGGTCGCCGCCACCGTAGCCCTTGCGACCGGGCTCGACCTGGGCGCGGGCGGCGTCGCATTGGTCGGCGAGATCCCGCAGGGCCTGCCGGCCTTCGGCGTACCCGCGCTGTCGCTCGATCTCGTCTCGGCGCTGCTGGCCCCGGCCTTCCTCATCTCGGTGGTGGGGTTCGTGGAATCGGTTTCCGTCGGCCAGACCCTTGCCGCCAAGCGTCGCCAGCGCATCGATCCCGACCAGGAGCTGATCGGGCTGGGCGCCGCCAATATCGCGGCGGGCCTGTCCTCGGGCTATCCCGTCACCGGCGGCTTTGCGCGCTCGGTGGTCAATTTCGATGCTGGGGCGCAGACCCCCGCCGCCGGCGTGTTCACTGCCATCGGCATCGCGCTCGCCGCAATGTTTCTTACCCCCTTGCTGGCCAATCTCCCGCAGGCGACGCTGGCCGCCACCATTATCGTGGCGGTGCTGACGCTGGTGGATTTGGGCGCGGTGCGCCGGGTCTTCGCCTATTCGAAATCCGATTTCGCCGCCATGGCCGCCACGATCGCCGTCACGCTCGGCTGGGGGGTGGAACTGGGCATCGTCGCCGGGGTCCTGCTGTCATTGCTGCTGCATCTTTACCGAACCAGCAAGCCGCATGTCGCCATTGTCGGCCAGGTGCCCGGCACCGAGCACTATCGCAATGTCGAGAGGCATTCCGTGCTCACCAACCCGGAAATCCTTTCGATCCGCGTCGATGAAAGCCTCTATTTCGCCAATTCACGCTTCCTCGAAGACACCATCGCCGCCCAGGTCGCGGACCGCCCCGAGCTCAAGCACGTCATCCTGATGTGCTCGGCCGTCAACGCCATCGATGCCTCGGCGCTCGAAAGCCTCGAAGAAATCAACCGCCGCCTTGCCGATGCCGGCATCGGCTTCCACCTCTCCGAGGTCAAGGGACCGGTCATGGACCGGCTCAAGGGCACGGAGTTCCTCGAGCATCTCAATGGCGAGGTCCATCTCAGCCAGCATGGGGCGGTCTCGGAAGTGCGCTCGCAATGCCAAGCGCGCGGCAGAAGCACGATGGACGCAGCAAGCGGCGCTCAGGCGCGGTAAAGCCGAATATCGATATGTCCGGATGAGCATGAAGGCACATGCCTCGGATTACACGCCTTGACACATACCGGCTGTATAGTTAGTGAAAGGTCGTGTGTTTATGGGGGTGCCTGTGCTGGATCTGTTGAGCGGAGTTCGCGTCGTTAGCCTTAACCACTTCCTGCTGGGACCCGTGGGCGCGCAATATCTCGCCGATATGGGGGCGGAGGTCATCGCGGTGGAGCCGCTGGACGGCGCTTTTCAACGCAGCTGGGGCGGCGCGAACAAACGGGTGGATGGCCAGTCCATGCTGTTTCTGGCCGGCAACCGCAACAAGAAGAGCCTAGCGCTCGACATGAAGAGCGCCGGCGGACGAGCGGTCATGGAGCGGCTCATTGCCCGCGCCGACGTGCTGGCCGAAAACTTCCGCCCTGGCGTCATGCAGAGGCTGGGCCTGGGAAGTGACGAGCTTCTTCAGCGCCATCCAGGTCTCATCTATGCGGCCGCATCCGGTTTCGGAGCGGATGGTCCCTATGCCGATCGTCCCGGGCAGGACCTCCTGATCCAAGCCATGTCGGGATTGGCCAAGATCACCGGCTCCGCAGAAGGCGCTCGGCCGGTGGGGGTCTCGGCTGCCGACCACCATGGCGCGGCGCTTTTCGCCTTGGGCATCGTCGGTGCGCTTGTGCGGCGCCAGCGTACCGGCAGGGGCGGGCGGGTGGATGTGAGCCTGCTTTCCGCCGCCATCGACCTGCAGGTGGAATCCTTTACCTGCTATATGAATGGCGAGCAGCCCGATACCGTTCACCAGCCGCGCAATATCGGCGGATGGTATTTCGCCGCCCCCTACGGCATCTATTCCACCAGCGATGGCGAGCTGGCCATTTCCCTGGGTGACATCGCCCTGTTGGCCCGGGCGATCGAGCGGCCGCAGCTCAACGATTTCGACAAGAACGCACAATATGACCGGCGCGACGAGGTCGCGGCTATCGTGGCCGGGGCGCTGGCCGCCCGGCCCACCGCCCATTGGCTGCCGCGCCTTGCGGCCGAAGGGGTCTGGCATTCGGTCGTCAATGACTATGCCGAGGTGCTGGATGATCCGCAGGTGCGCCACAATGGCAGCTTCGTGGAAGTCGCCGGCGCCACCGGCAGCGCCATCCGTCTCGTCAACCATCCGATCCGCTATGACGGCGCCGCCGCCGAGGTGGCCATGCCACCGCAGCCCCTGGGCGCCCAGACAAGGGAAATCCTGCGCTCGCTCGATTATTCGGACGTTGAGATTTCAGAGCTGATTGCAGCGCGTGCCGTAGGGGCCGCGCAGGACTGACGCTCATTGGACAACGGGGGAGGAATTCTTGAGCGATAAAACCTTTGCGCATCCGCGCTATGAGGCCTGTCGTGCCGCCATGGCGGTGGTGAACGACTGGGCCACCAAGCTCGCCGGCCTGTTGCTGGGCGGCATGGTTGCGGCCATCGCCGTCTCGGTATCGGTGCGGCTGCTCTATAGCTATAGCGGCATTCGTCTATCGGCCCCCTGGACCGAAGAAGTGGCGCGCTATCTGATGGTGGCCAGCGTCTTTCTGGGCGGCGCGGTCGCCGCGTTCCAGAAGCGGCTGATCGGCGTCGATGCCTTCGTCTCCATGATGCCCTCCAGGTTGGCCCGCTGGATGCGCGCCTTCGCACATCTGCTGACGCTTGGCTTCGCCTTGCTCATCGTCTGGCAGGCGGCGGCGCTCGTCGAATTCGGACTGCGTCAATGGTCCCCCGTCATGCGTATGCCCATGGCCTTTGTCTATGCCTGGATTCTCCTGGGGGCGGCGCTGATGGCTGCCAATACCGTGCTGCATATGATCGGCGAGATCATCGGCGCAGAGGGGCTTCATGACGTCGAGATCGACGAAGACGCTGCCGAAATCCTCTCCCATCAAGGAACCAAGCCATGATCGCCGCGCTCTCGCTGTCCTTCCTCGGCATCATGTTCATCGGCGCGCCCATCATGGTGGCGCTGGCGCTTTCGGCCGTTGTGGCGCTGCAAAGCAGCGGCAGGCCGCTGATGATCGTGCTGCAGACCGCCTTCCAGTCGCTGGATTCGTTCAGCCTCATGGCCATCCCTTTCTTCGTACTGGCCGGTAATCTCATGCAATCGGGCGGCATTGCCCGCCGTCTCGTGGGATTGGCCAATGCGTTTGTCGGCTGGATCCGTGGTGGACTGGGTGCGGTGGCCGTCATCACCTCGATGATGTTCTCCACGGTTTGCGGCTCCTCGTCCGCCACCACTGCCGCCATCGGGTCCACGCTCATCCCCGCCATGCAGCGCAAGGGCTATCCCAAGGCTTTCGCGGCGGCGACCGCAGCGGCCTCAGGCGAATTGGGCGCCATCATCCCGCCCTCCATCCCCATGGTGGTCTATGGGCTGGCGGCCAATGTCTCGGTGGCGTCGCTGTTCATCGCCGGTATCCTGCCGGGCCTGCTCATCACCCTGTCTCTCGTGATCACCGTGTGCGTGGTCGCCCGCATCAAGGGCTTCGACGAGGTCACCCCGATCAATCTGCGCGACTGGCTCTGGGGTATCTGGAGCGCCTTCCGCGAATCGATCCTGGCCCTGCTCATGCCCGTCATCATCCTCGGCGGCATCTATGGGGGCTTTTTCACCCCCACCGAGGCGTCCTGCGTGGCCGTGATCTACGGACTGGTCGTCGGCATGTTCATTTACAAGGAAGTGGCCTTCAAGGACCTGCTGACCGTTCTCGGCCGTTCGGCGGTCATGTCGGCGATCATCATGCTGATCGTCGCCTTCGCGGCCGTGTTCGCCTATCTGCTCACCATCAACCAGGTGCCCCAGCAGGTGGCGATCCTGCTCGGCAAGATCACCGACAATCCGCTGATCTTCCTGCTGCTGGTCAATATCCTGCTGTTCTTCATCGGCATGTTCGTCGAAGCGCTGGCCGCCATTCTCATTCTGGCGCCGATCCTGGCCCCCGTGGCGGTTTCCTTCGGCATCGATCCCATCCATTTCGGCATGGTGATCATCGTCAATCTCGCCATCGGCATGGTTACGCCGCCTGTCGGGGTCAATCTGTTCGTGGTCTGCCAGATCGCCAATCTCAAGCTCGAACAGCTTATCCGCCCGCTGCTGATCTTCCTGGCCGTGCTGGTGATCAACGTCGCCATCATCAGCTACGTCCCGGCCCTGAGCACGGTCCTACTCGGTTATTGAAATTCGGAGGAGAATGAAAATCCATGAAAATGTTCGGTAAACTCACGGCAATCGCCGCCGGCGCCCTGATGATGATGTCGTCCGCCCAGGCGCTGGACATGAATCTGGGCCACACCCTGACCCTGGACAGCCCCTTCCATGCCGGCGCGCAGAAATTCGCCGACCTGCTGAAGGAGCGGTCCAATGGCGAGATCAACATCACGGTGTTCCCCCATTCCCAGCTCGGGGGCGAGCTGACCCTGATCCAGGGGGCGCAGATGGGCACCGAGGACGTCTTCGTCACCGGCCAGTCGACGCTCACCAATACGGCGCGCGAATTCCTGATCTTCGACATTCCCTATCTCTTCGACAGTGTCGAGCAGGCCAATGAAATCCTCAACGGACCGGTGGGCGATAAATTCCTCGACGTGCTGCCCGATTACGGTCTGGTCGGTTTGGGCTGGTTCTCCTCCATGGAGCGCAATGTCTTTGCCTCCCGCGCCATTGAAAGTGCCGACGACTTCAACGGCATGAAGCTGCGCGTCATCCAGTCGCCGGGCTATGTGGAAAGCTATAACGCGCTGGGAGCGCAAGCGACGCCCATGGCCTATTCCGATCTTTATCTGGCGCTCCAGCAGCATGTGATCGACGGTGCCGATACCTCACCGGACCAGTTCGTATCCGACAAGTTCATCGAGGTCTCCAAGTTCTACAACGTCACCCGCGTGCACTACATGCCGGCACTGCTGATCATGTCCAAGTCACGCTGGGATTCCTTCTCTCCCGAGGAGCAGGAAATGGTGCAGGGCGCGGCCGACGACGCCATGGCCCATGCCCAGGCTTATTATCGCGAGGTCTATGACAAGGCGATGCAGGAAATTGCCGCAGCCGGCGTCACCATCGTCGAGACCGACGTGACCTCGCTGGTCGAGGCCACCGCTCCGGTCGCTCAGCAGTTGATCGACCAGATTCCCAACGGCCAGGAATTTTACGACGCCGTGATGGCCGCCAAGAACTGATCGCAGAACGATCTTCCGGCATGGGGCGATGAGCTTGCCCCATGCCCTTTGCCGGAGACAGCCATGACCCAGAACCCGGTGCGCGCCGAACAGCACGGCGCTATCCGCATGCTCATCATAGAGCGCGCCGAAAAGCACAACGCTCTCAATCCCGGGGTCATCGCCGGGCTCGAGGCGGCGCTGGCCGAAGCCATGGCCGACGAGCCAACCCGTGTCGTGATTCTGGCTGGCGGCGGCGAACGGGCCTTCGTCGCCGGCATGGATGTGGAGGGCGTCGCGGGAGCCGATGCTCTGGGGGCCTATCGGGCCATGCGCGCCGGCCAGGAATTTTTCTCCTCCATCGCCCGGAGTCCCAAGCCGGTCATCGCCATGGTGCAGGGCTATGCATTGGGCGGCGGGTTCGAGCTAGCGCTCTCGTGCGATTTTATCGTCGCCAGCGAGCGCGCCCGTTTCGGCTTTCCCGAAATCACGCTGGCCACGTTCGCAGGCTGGGGCGGCACGCAATTGGCCATGGCTCGCATGCACCCGGCTTTCGCCCGCGAAATGTTGCTTAGCGGCAAGCACTACATGGCCGAGGAAGCCCGCCATTTCGGTTTTATCAACCGGATCGTCCCCCATGAGTCGCTGCTGGCCGAAACCCTCGCCTTTGCGGGGATGTTTGCCGACAAGGCGCCGCTGGCGCTCGAATTCGCCAAGCTGGCGACGCGCGCCGCCGCCGATCCGCAGGAAGCGGGCATGCTGGTCGAGGCCGGGCTCTATGCCGTCAACTTCGTCCAGCCGCATGCCGAAGCGGCCTTCCGGAATTTTCTTGCTGCCCGGCAGCGCTAACCGATAGGACTTTCTCATGGCCCTTATCCAATATCTCACGCGCATCCAGTTCGAGCCGGGCGCCATCGGCCTGCTGCCGGACGAATTGCGGCTGCTGGGCGTGTCGCGCCCGCTGATCGTCACCGATCGAGGCATTGTCGCTGCGGGTCTGCTGGCCGATGTTCTCGCCAAGGGCGGATTGGCAGACGATACGGCGGTGTTCGACGAAACACCCGAAAACCCAACCGAGTCCGCGGCGCTTGCGGCCGTCGAGCGCTTCCACGCCGCCGGCTGCGATAGCATCGTGGCCCTTGGCGGCGGTTCGGCGCTCGATCTGGGCAAGGCGGTGGCACTGCTGGCCACCCATCCCGGCCCCCTGGAGCAATATGCCGTCATCCTGGGCGGTCTCGACCGCATCTCCGCCGACAAGCCTCCAGTGATCGCCATTCCCACCACCGCCGGGACGGGCAGCGAGGTAGGGCGGGCGGCCCTGCTGACCCTCGATGACGGGCGCAAGCTGGGCTTCATCTCCCCGCACATGATCCCCAATGTGGCGCTGTGCGATCCGGAGCTGACCCTGGGCCTGCCGGCCTATCTCACCGCCGCCACCGGCATGGATGCAGTCACCCATTGCATCGAGACCTTCCTCAGCCCGCGCTATAATCCGGTGGCCGATGCCATCGCCCTGGACGGGCTGGGCCGCGCCATGCGCTGGCTGGAAGTGGCCACCAGGGATGGCGGCAATAAAGAGGCCCGGCAGGAAATGATGATGGCGGCGCTGCAGGGCGGATTGACCTTCCAGAAAGGCCTGGGCGCCGTCCATTCCCTGTCCCATCCGCTAGGCGGACTCAAGGCGCTGAAACTTCATCACGGTACGCTCAATGCGGTGCTGCTGCCCGCCGTGCTGCGCTTCAATGCCCAGGGAGAAGGCGCGGCGGACAAATTCAGCCGCCTCAAACAGGCCATGGGCCTCGAGGAAAAGGCCGATCTGCCGCAGGCACTGGCCGATCTTTCCCATCGCCTCGGCCTGCCAGCGAGGCTGGGCGAGATGGGCGTGACGGCAGATTGCTTCGCCGAAGTGGTACAGGGCGCGGTCAACGATCATTCGACCGCCAGCAATGGCCGCCCCATCGCGGCGGATGACTTCACTCGAATTCTGCACGAAAGTCTGTAAAAAGGGTGTGATGGAGAGGAGCGTCGCGTAGCCCCATGCCCGATAGTATTGAAGCTGAACCCGCAGAGCCGCGCAAGAAACGCCGGGCCACGCCCAATGCGGTGTTACGCGAAGACAGTATTCACCGCATCACCGAGGCGGCGTTTCGGCTTTTCGTTACACGGAGCTACGCCGCCACCACATTGCAGCAGATCGCCGATGAGGTCGGCATGACCAAGGGGGCGATCTTCTTCTATTTCCAGAGCAAGGAAAACTTGCTGCTGCACCTGCTGGCAGTGGCCGAGCAGTCAATCGTCACCTCCTTCGCCCAGCAGGCCGAGGCCTCGTCCGGTTCGGCCGTCGAGCGGCTGGTGGCCTTTTTCCACCATGGCGCTCGCCAGGGCCTCGAGCGTCCCTACCAATTGCTCTGCCTCATCCAGATGTCCATCGAGTTCAGCGGTTCGGAAACGGAGATCGGACGGCGCGTATCGGCCATCTACGACAAGATTTACGGCCTGCTCGCCCATATCGTCGAGGACGGACAGCGGAACGGGGATCTGACCGACGCCATCAAGCCGGTGGAGTTCGTCGCCATGGTGGTGGCCATGCATGACGGCATGATGCTGGAATGGCATCGGCGCGGCGGTCGCATCGATGGAAGGCTTCTGGTGCAGGCGGTGCGCATGACCGTGCTGAATGGCGTCCTGGCTCAGGAGCGCCGGTAAAGCGTTTCGACGCGCAGACCTGCCCGGTGGCGATCCCATTCCGCTTCACCTGGTCCAGCCTCGCGCAAGGCCTTCTTGCGCACCTTGTTGGTCGGCGTTCGCGGCAGTGCCGCAATGGGCTCGACATAGCGCGGCAGCATGTAGTGGGGCAACATGCCCGCCATATGCCTCAGCAGCGCTTCTGGATCGAAGCTTGCACCTGGGCGCGGCACCACGAAGAGCTTGATGTCATCGTCGCCCTCGAAGCCGGATGGTACGCCGATCGCCGCCGCTTCGGCCACGCCCGCGGCGCTCAGGGCTGCGCGCTCGATGTCCAGGGAGGAAATATTCTCCGCGCGCCGGCGGATTCTGTCGCCGAGCCGATCCACGTAAAAGACATTGCCCTCGGCATCGGCATAGGCCAGGTCGCCGGAATGAAACCAGAGATTCCGCCAACTGGCCAATGTCGCCTCGGGCTGGCCCAGATAGCCGAGCAGCGAGGTGAAGCTGTGTTTTGGCCGCACCAGGATTTCGCCCGCGGTGCCAGGAGGCACGGGCTCGTCGGTTTCGGGGTCGCAGATGGCCAGGTCGTACCAGTCGGATAAAAGCCGCCCGCAGGACCCCGCCGGGTGGGGCTCGTCAGATCGCGTCCACAGCGGGTTGCCGATCTCGGTCATGCCCCACATTTCGATACCCTTGAGATTGAAACGTCGCTCAAAGGCGGCACCGATGGCGCGGGGCAGGGGGCAGCACATCATCCGGCGCAGATCATGCTCGCCATCCTGGGGCGTTTCGGGTTGAGCATGGATCATTTCCAGCATCGGTCCATGTGCCATGGAGAGCGTCGCGCCATACTGGCGAATGCGGGAAAGCCAGATGCTGGGGGCGAAGCGCTTTTCCACCACCACCCGTGCGCCCACGCTCATGGCGGCGAAGACGCACATATATTTGCCTGCCACGTGATTGAGCGGATAGGCGCAATAGACGATGTCGCGGGCATCGAGCCCGGTCATCTCCACCACCTGGGCGGCCACCATGCAAAGCTGGCGATGCGGCAGCAGCGCTCCTTTGGCCGGGCCCGATGTGCCGGAGGTGAACAGCACCGCTGCGGGGGAGGAGGGAAGAATGAGCCGATCCGGCGGGACTGCCGGCCCCCCTTTCAACAGCGGTTCCAGATCCTGCCTCCCGGGCTCGTGGGGTACGCCGGCGGGCCGGGCGTGCACAAAGAGCGAGGCGGGGAGCGGCGTGTCTCCCAAATTGTCGAGCAGAGCCCAATCGGCGATCATCGCGACGGGCTGACCGGTTTCGAAGGCGTGCCGGAGCGGCAGGCCACGCAGATCGGGGTGGATGGGAAGTTCGACGCCCCCCGCCAAGAGCGTTCCCATCCAGCCCAATAATGCCAGCGTGCCCGACCCCATCACGGCCACACGCTGGCCTGGTTCCAGCCCGGCGGCGATTAGCGCGTGGGCAATGGAAGCGGCCTGAGCCATAAACTGGCCATAGGTGAGTTCGGCCCCGCTGGCGGCGTCGACGAGAAAGATGCGCTCGGCGCTGTCCTGCCAGCGCAAGCCGGCCACGGCGGCAACCGTTTCCTGCTCAATCTGGTGCAAATCCGTCCTCCCGCTGCGCAGTCGCTGGCCGCCAGTCCTATATCGGAAGGCGGTTTTTCCTAAAACAAGAATAGCAGATTGACAACATACCGGCTGGTTAGTAAGTTTTAAGGCAGGAGGTGGCTTCTGGTATGGCAATAAGTCTCGATGACGCACTGAATGCGATGATCCGCAGGGTCGAACGGACCGCCGCGGCGCCTCTTGCGGGCTTTCCGCATCATGCCGACCCCGCAACCGGGCAATGGACCACCAGCCCCGACGGTTTCTGGACCGGCGGGTATTGGGTGGGTCAGCTCTGGCTGGCCGATCAGATACGGCCCGGCGATTTTGCCGTCCAGGCGGAAAACTGGCTGGAGAGACTAGCGCCCCGCGCCCATTCGCGCACCGTGTTTCGGGGCTTTCTCTTTCTTCATGCGGCCGCCCTCGGCGCCGACCTGGCCGGCAGCGCTCGCGGCAGGACGCTGGCCATCGAGAGTGCCCGTTCGCTGGCGTCGACCTTCGACGAGCGCGCCGGCCTCATGCCGCTGGGACGCGACGCCGAGGAGGCCCATACGGTCAGCGACACGGACACCAATATCGACGGGCTGACGGCCAGTCCGCTGCTGCTCTGGGCAGCCAAGGCTGCCGGCGACGCCCAACTCCGGCGTATCGCCCTCTCCCATGCTCGCCGCAATGCCCATTATTGCGTGCTGGAAGATGGCGGCGTCATCCAGTCGGCATCCTTCGATGCGCGAAGCGGGGAAATCCGTCGCCGCTTCACTCATAAGGGGCTGGCCGACGATTCGATTTGGACCCGGGCGCAGGCCTGGGCCATGCTCGGCTATACGCTCTGCGCCGGCATGGCGCGGGAGGAGGCCGATCTTCTGGATTTGGCGATCAAGGTCTCCGATTGGTGGCTCGACCATGCCCCGGCCGATCACGTCGCCTATTGGGATTTTGCCGTGCCGCAGGACGGCAAGGGCGTCCGCGACAGCTCGGGCACGGCCATTGCCGCCGCCGCCCTGCTCAAGCTTTCGCGCCTGGTTGCCGATCCGGGCCGGGCCGAGCGGTATCGTATGCGTGCACGCGCCATGATCGACGCGCTGGTCGAGCGCCATCTGGTCATGGAGAACGATGCTGCGAACCGGCCCGTGGGCTTGCTGGCCGATGGCTGCTTCGATATGCGCAGCGGCGTGGCTACGGCGAACGAACTCATTTGGGGCAGCTATTATCTGCTCGAGTCGCTTTTGGTCCTGCATGGTGACCTCCATGGCAAAAGCGAGATTGTTCGACCGTGAGCGCGCAGGCGGCATTTCTGGATGGGCTGGTGGGAACCGCCGTCTCCTTCACCAAGCAGATCGGTGAAGCCGACCTGCTCGATTTCGCCCGCGTCACCGGCGACAGCCATCCCAATCATACCGACGAGGCCTATGCCCTGGCCGCCGGGCTGGGCGGCCGTGTCGCCCAGGGTTCGCTGATGGTCGGCCTCATTGCCGGCGCTTCGACGCAATATCTGACGCAACTGGGGCGGCCGGCCGTCTCCTATGGCTATGACCGGGTGCGCTTTCTCAAGCTCGTCCATATCGGGGACCGTCTCACGGTCGATTACCGCATCACCGAGATCGATACGGCCAGGTCCAATGCCAGTGCCCAGGCGCGGATCAACAACCAGAACGGAGATCTGGTCGCCGTCGGCATCAACATCCTGCACTTCACCTGAGACTGCTTATCCAGCGAATCGTCCATATATCTGGGAGGAAAAAAATGACGAGACGGACGTTGAAAATATCTATCATGGGGGCGCTTGCCGCCTTGCTGGTTTCGGGAAGCGCCCTTGCGGCCGATTACAGCATCAAGCTGGGTTGGGTGACCCCCGATAGCGAGGTCGACCCCTATGCCATCGGGGCCAATGCCTTCAAGCGCCTGGTCGAGGAGCGCTCGGAAGGGCGCATCGAGGTCATCACCTATCCCAATCGCCAACTCGGCGACGAGCGCCAGCTTCTCGAAGGGCTGCGTTTCGGCACGGTGGATGCCGGCGTCATCGTCAATGCCGTGGTGTCCCAGCTCGAGCCGGCGTTCCAGATCAACGACCTGCCATTCCTTTATGGCACCGAGGAGCAGGCCTATGCCGTGCTCGACGGTCATCCGGGCGAAATGCTGGCCGAGAAGCTCGACGCCAAGGGTGTGGTCGTCCTCGGCTACATGGAGGGTGGCTATCGCAGCATGGTCAACAATATCCGTCCCGTCGATACGCCCGACGACGTGACCGGGGTCAAATATCGCGTCATGCAGAACCCGGTTTATATCGACATGTTCTCCATGCTCGGCGGCAATGCCATTCCCATGGAATGGGGTGAAACCTTCATGGCGGTGCAGCAGGGAACTATCGACGGTCTCGAAATGCCCGTGGCTCTTGCCGACGCCGCTAAGTATTACGAAGTGGCCGATTATCTGTCGCTGACCAACCACACCTATTCGGTGGCCAATCTCCTGATGTCCAAACGCAGTTTCGAGCGCCTGCCCGAGGAACTGCAGCAGATCGTGCGCGAGGCGGCAATCGCCGCGGTGGCCGAGCAGCGCATCCGCCAGCAGGAAGTGGAAGCCGAAACGGTCAAGGAACTCGAAGCCAAGGGCATGCAGGTCAACCAGATCACCGACGTCGCTCCCTTCCGCGAGGCGGTGCGGCCCATCTATGAGAAGTACCGCGATGCCATAGGCAGCGAGCTGATGGACGAAGTCTTCGCCATCATCCAGTAGCGGGAGCATCCGGGAGAGGGGCATGATGCGCATCATTGCAGCCATCAGCGATGGTCTGGCGCGGCTGCTGGCGGCGGCGGTCGTCGTTATGACCGGCGTCATGCTCCTCGCCCTGGGCCTGCAGGTGGTGCTTCGCTATGCCTTTTCCATCACGCTGCCCTGGCCCGATGAACTGGCCCTGGCCATGTTCAGCTGGTCGGTGCTGCTCATCGCTCCATTGGGAGTGAAGGAAGGCTTCCATGCCCGGCTGGTCGTGGTGCCGGACAATCTCCCCGAACGCTGGAAGCCGGTGCAGCAGCGTGGCGTCGATCTGCTTTGCGCGATCCTGGGCGTGGCGCTGGCCGTGGCGGGCAGCCGCTATGTGCTCGAATCCTCGGTCATGCGCTCGGCCGCCATAGGCTATCCGCTGGTCTGGCTCTACGCCGCCCTGCCGGTCTCGGGAGCGCTGATGGTGCTGTTCGCCCTGGAGCGCTTGATCTGGGGACCACGCGCCCAGCCCGCCGAGATGCTCGATGTCTGAGGTTTCGCTGGTCCTGACAGGCGGCTTTGCGCTGCTGCTGGTGCTGGGCGTGCCCTTTGCCGTGGCCCTGGGCCTGTGCACCCTCGCCGCGCTGCTGGTCGCCGATATCGACCTCATGGTGCTGCCCCAGATGATGCTGGGCGGCACCCAATCCTTCAGTCTGCTGGCGATCCCCTTCTTCATGCTGGCCGGCGAGATCATGACTCGGGGCGGGCTGTCGCAGCGCATCATCAACGTGGCCGACGTCCTGGTCCGGCATTTGCGGGGCGGGCTCGGTCATGTCACCATCCTGGCCGCCGCCATCTTTGCGGCGATTTCCGGTTCGGCTCCCGCCACCACCGCTGCGGTGGGCTCGATCCTCATCCCCGCCATGGTCGAACGCGGCTTTTCCAAGCCCTTCGCCACCGCGCTCGCCGTCAGTGCCGGGGTGCTGGGCCCCATCATCCCGCCTTCGATCGCCGCCGTCATCTGGGCGGTGATCGCCGAAACGTCGATCGCCCAGCTTTTCGTCGCCGGCGTCGTTCCCGGCCTGCTGATGATCTCAGGCTTCATGGCGATCACCTGGTGGTATGCCAAGCGCCATAATATTCCTGCCCAGCCGAGGGCGGGTTGGAATGAAATCGCCGCTGCCTTCAAGCAGGGCATCTGGGCGCTGCTTGCGCCGCTCCTGGTGCTGGGGGGCATCTATACCGGCGTCTTCACCCCCACCGAGGCCGGCGTTGTGAGCTGCTTTTACGCCATCGTCGTCGGCGTCTTCATCGAGCGGCGCATTCGCCTCGGCGATCTTGGCGGCATCATCATCTCGGCAGCCCGGACCTCGGGGATGATCATGTTCATTATCGCCGCCTCATCCGGTTTCGGCTGGCTGATCGCCCAGGAACGCCTTGCGGTCCGCGCCGCCGAATTCCTGGTCACCGGTATCAGCGAGCCCTGGATGGTGCTCATCGTGCTCAATGTGGCCATTGTCATCGCCTGCGCCGTCATGGACGAGATCGCCATCATGGTCATCCTGGGGCCGATGTTCATCGCCATCGCCCAGCGCATCGGCATGGACCCCATCCAGTTCGGGACCATCATCGTCACCAATGTCGCCATGGGCATGGCCATACCGCCCATCGGCTATTGCCTCTTCGTGGGGATGGCGATTTCCAAACTGTCGCTCGGTGCCATTTCCAAGGCGATCTGGCCGCTATTGGTGGTGATGTTTATCGTGCTGGGGCTGGTGAGCTTCGTGCCCGCCATATCGCTGGCATTACCCACCTGGCTCTATAGATAACGGCGGCGGCCATATCCGCCAGCGCTTGTGCGCAAACCTCGCCTCATCCCAAGCCCGTGGACACGGCGTCCGATCGCTTGACAAAGCCCGGCCAAATCCTGTTAATACGCATAACTTCGCTAATACGTATTAGCAAAATTTGGGGAGGAGAGTGTCGATTGGCAGCGGTCAAGCGCCTGACACAGAGGGATATCGCAAGGCTTGCCGGCGTCAGCCAGGCGACGGTGTCGCTGGTTCTCAACAGCTCGCCCGCCGCCCTGGGCCGCATTCCCGCCGAGACGCGCGAGCGCGTCGGCAGGGTGATCCGCGAGACCGGCTATGTCGCCGATCCGGTCGCCCGCCGCATGGTCAAGGGGCTCAACCGCATCCTGGGCGTCTTCACCTATGAGCCGGCTTTTCCATCCGAGCAGGCGGATTTCTTCACCCCTTTCCTTTTCGGCATCGAGGAGGCGGCGCAGGAACTGGGCTACGACCTGCTGCTGATGACCGGCGCCGGCAGCCGGCGCAAGATTTTCGGCGACAATGCGCGCCTGCGGCTTTCTGATGGCTGCGTCATTCTCGGGCGCCAGTTCGACAGCGCCGAACTGGCGCGGCTGGTGGCAGGGGACTTCCCCTTCGTCGCCGTGGGGCGCCGCGACGATGCGGGCGGGCCCGTGCCCTATGTGGGGGGCGATTATGCCCCGGCGACCGCCGCCCTGGTCGAGCGGGCGCGGGCGCTCGGACATCAGCGCATCGCCTATGTAGGGCTCACCGAAGGGGCCGAATCCACCATCGACCGCTGGCAGGGTTTCGAGCGCGCCATTGCCGGCGCCGATCTCGTCCTCACCGTTCCCGAAGTCGACCGGCCTTCCGGCGAAGTGCTCGATGCGCTGCTCGGCGCCGGGGCCAGTTGCGTGGTCTTCACCGAACTGGCCGACGCCATCGGGCTCGAAGCGCTGGCGCGCCAGCGCGGCGTTTCCATTCCCGGCGATCTCTCCATCGTCGTGCTGGGCAATCACATCAGGGCCGAGCAGACCGGCATACGCTTCACCTCCTTCGTCATCCCGCGCGAGGCCATGGCGCGCGGCGCCACCGAGATGCTGGTGCGCCGCGTCGAGGACGATGCGCCGGTCGAACAGGTGCTGCTGCCCTGCAAGCCGGTCGAGGGGGAAACCCTCGGCCCCGTCAATTCCAAGACCAAGCGGACCAAATGACCAAAGAACTGCAAGCGGATATCCTCATTGTCGGTGGCGGGCTGGGCGGCGTCGCCGCGGCCCTGGGCGCGCTACGCGCCGGGCGCACCGTCATCATGAGCGAGGAATTTGACTGGCTCGGCGGCCAGCTCACCAGCCAGGCCGTGCCGCCCGACGAACATTCCTGGGTGGAGCAGTTCGGCGTCACCCGCTCCTATCGCCAGTTGCGCAACGGCATCCGCCAATATTACCGCGATCATTATCCGCTCACCGCCGCCAGCCGCGCCTGGGGCGATCTCAATCCCGGCGCCGGCTGGGTGAGCCGGCTCTGCGCCGAGCCCCGCGTCGGCGTGGCCGTCATCGAAGCCATGCTGGCGCCCTGGCGCGGCGGCGGCAAGCTCACCGTGTTGCAGCCCTATCGTCCGGTCGCCGCCGATGTCGCGGGCGATCTGGTG
Organism: Devosia honganensis; assembly: GCF_042648785.1. Taxonomy (NCBI): domain Bacteria; kingdom Pseudomonadati; phylum Pseudomonadota; class Alphaproteobacteria; order Hyphomicrobiales; family Devosiaceae; genus Devosia; species Devosia honganensis. The sequence continues at coordinate 502,992 of NZ_JBHRYD010000001.1, read as the reverse complement.
CGCTCGGTCACCCTGCAGCACCGCGACAGCGGCGAGCGCATCGAAATCGCCGCGCCTTATGTGATCGACGCCACCGAACTGGGCGACCTGCTGCCGCTCACCGGCACCGAATACGTCACCGGCTTCGAGGCCCAGTCCGATACCGGCGAGCCGAGCGCCCCTGCCGAGGCGCAGCCGGACAATGTGCAGGCCGTCTCCTTCTGCTTCGCTATCGACCATGTCGATGGCAACCACGTCATCGACAAGCCGGACAATTACGATTTCTGGCGCCGGTACCAGCCCGATTTCTGGGGCGGCCCGCTGCTCGGCTTCAAGGCGCCGCATCCGCGCACGCTCGAAATCGTCGAGCGCAGCTTCACCCCCAATCCCGATGACGATCCGCTCCTGGTCGATGCCGACCAGCGCCGCAATCCGGGTGACGGCAATCTGTGGACCTTCCGCCGCATCGCCGCCCGCCGCAATTTCGTGCCCGGTGCCTACCAGTCCGATATCTGCCTCGTGAATTGGCCGATGATCGACTATATGGAAGGCTCGATCATCGACGTTTCCGAGGAAGAAAAGGCCCGCCACCTCAAGGGCGCGGCCGAGCTCTCCCATGCGGTCTTCTACTGGCTCCAGACCGAGGCGCCGCGCGTCGATGGCGGTGTGGGATTCCCCGGCCTGCGGCTGCGCGGCGACGTCACCGGCACCGATCACGGCCTGGCCATGGCCCCCTATATCCGGGAAAGCCGCCGCATCCTGCCGGTGACCCGCATCGTCGAGCAGGACGTGTCGATGACCATTCACGGCAATGCGCTGTCGAAAAGCTACCGCGACAGCGTCGGCATCGGCATGTACCGGATCGACCTGCACCCTTCCACGGGCGGCGACAATTATGTCGACGTGGAATCGGCGCCTTTCGAAATCCCGCTCGGGGCGCTGCTACCGCGCCGGATGCGGAACCTGCTGCCCGCCGGCAAGAATATCGGCACCACCCATATCACCAATGGCTGCTACCGCCTGCATCCGGTGGAGTGGAACATTGGCGAAGTGGCCGGGATGCTGGCCGGACACTGTCTCAATAACGGGCTCACACCGCACCAGGTGCAGGAAAACGATGCCCGGCTCACCGACTTCCAGGCACGTCTCTATGGCGAGGGGATCGAGATCCGCTGGCCGGACGTGCGTGGGTATTGAAGCACATCAAAGGAGGAACCAAGCAATGAAACTCTCTCATCTCAGGACCACGGCGGCGCTGGCCGGCGTTCTCCTGCCGCTCGCCTGGAGCGGCGTCGCCTGGGCCCAGGACGCGGTCAATTTGCGCATGGCCTTGTGGAGCGCCAACGAGGCGCACCTGGCGCTCTTCAACGAGATCGCCGAAGGCTTCACCGCCACCCATCCCAATGTGACGGTGACTTTCGAGCCAATTCCGTTCGACAGCTACACCACGACGCTTACCACCCAGATTGCCGGCGGCAATGCACCGGACCTGGCCTGGATCTTCGAGACCAGCGCCGCCGACTTCGTCAATTCCGGCGCCCTGGCGCCCCTCACCGACGCCTTTGCCGCGACCGAGGGCTATGAACTCGAGGACGTGACCGAGTCGGCGATGGGCCTGTGGAAGCGGGACGGGCAGCTCTATGCCTATCCCTTCTCCACCTCGCCCTTCGCGCTCTTCGTCAATGACGACCTCATCACTGCCGCGGGCGCCAGGACCCCGGCCGAGCTGATCGCCGCCGGCGAATGGAACTGGGACAATGCCCTGGCCAGTGCCAAGACCGTTGCCGATACGGGCGACGCCGACGGCCTCGTCGTGCGCGACTTCAACTTCCAGAACTGGCAGAACCTGACCGCCATGTGGCGCGGCTGGGGCGCCGATTCCTGGAGCGCCGATGGCAAGACCTGCGGCTTCACCAGCCCGGAAATGGTCGATGCCATGAGCCGCATCCATGAGGCGATCTTCGTCGACGGCTCCATGCCGGGGCCGGGCGAGAATGTCGATTTCTTCACCGGCGATGCGGCCATGACCATCACGCAGATTTCGCGCGCTTCGCTGCTGCCGCAGGAAGACCCGTTCGCCTGGGATCTGGTGCCGCTGCCCGAAGGTCCGGCCGGGGCCTATGCCGTGGTCGGCCAGGCCGGGGTGGGCGCCTTCGCCAATCGTCCCAATACCGACGTGGCAGTCGAATTCCTGGCCCATTTCACCAATCCGGAAAATAGCCGCAAGCTGGCCCAGTTCTTCCCGCCGGCCCGCGCCAGCCTGCTCAATACCGAGACGCTGGCCGCCACCAATCCCCTGCTCACGCCCGAGCAGATCGAGAACGTGGTCGTCGACGGCATCACCAATGGGCAGGTGATCTCGGGCCATACCAACTTCGCCCAGATTCAGCAGACCGTCCGCTCCAGCCTCGACGCGCTCTGGGTCGCCGATGCCGACGTGCCGGCGGTGATGCAGTCGGTCTGCGACAGCGTCGCCCCGCTTCTGGCGCGCTGATCGGCAAAGCAAGTCCCGCCCCGTCCGGGAGCGCGCCAGCGCCGCTCGGGCGGGGACCTCAGGAAAAGCCATGACCCAGCCACGCCCTTTCTGGACCATTGAGCGCCGCGACGCGGCGGCCGGCTATCTGTTCATCGCGCCGCAATTCGTGGGCATCGTCACCTTCGTGCTGGTCCCGCTCGGGCTGGTGTTCTGGTATTCGCTGCATGAATGGAACGTGCTGGCTTCGACCTTCAATTTCGTCGGCACGGCCAATTACCGGATGCTGCTCGAGGACAGGAACCTGCCTGCGGTGCTGGCCTCCTCTGCCATCTTCTCGGCGGGCCTCGTCGTCCTCAACATGTCCCTGGCGCTGCTGCTCGCCGTGCTGCTCGACCAGAAGCTCAAGGGCATCGTGGTCTTCCGCACGCTGTTCTTCTCGCCCGTCGTCGTCTCGCTCGTGGCCTGGACCATCGTGTGGAGCTTCCTCCTCCAGAACAATGGCGGCATCAATGGCCTGCTGGCCATGTTCGGCATCGAGGGGCCCAATTGGCTGCGCACCCCCACCACCGCCATGCTTTCGGTCATCGTGGTGCAGGTGTTCAAGAATGTCGGGCTCAACATGATCCTGTTCCTCGCCGCGCTTCAGGGCGTGCCCAAGGAACTCTACGAGGCCGCGCGGGTCGACGGGGCAGGGCGCTTCAAGCAGTTCCGCCGCATCACTCTGCCGCTGATCTCGCCCACCATGCTCCTGACCTCGATCATCACCATTGTCGGTTCGCTCCAGGTCTTTGCCCAGATCGCCGTGCTCACCCAGGGCGGGCCAGGCATGTCCACCACCGTTCTGGTCTATTACCTCTATCAGCAGGCGTTCCAGTTCCACTTCTTCGGCTATGGCTCGACCCTGTCGATCCTGCTCTTTCTCATCGTCGCCGTCCTGACCTTCGCCCAGTGGCAATTGCGCAAGCGGATCGTCTTTTATGAAAACTGAGCTTTCCCCCCGCATGAAGGTCGGCCTTTACGGGCTGATGTGCGTGTTGCTCGTCCCCTTCGTCTTTCCCACCTGGTGGATGGTGACCTCGTCGGTCAAGCCGATCAGCGACATCTTCGCCTTCCCGCCGGACCTCTGGCCGCGCCGTTTCGATTTTTCCACCTATGCCCAGGTGTTCGACCTGCAGCCCTTTGGCCGGCAATATTGGAACTCGGCCTATATCGCGGCGCTGGTCACCATCGGCACCATGATCGTCTCGTCCATGGCCGGCTATGCCTTCGCCCGGATCCGCTTTCCCTTCGCCAATACCCTCTTCATGGTGGTGCTGCTGGGCCTGCTCATCCCCTCCGAAGTCACCATTGTGCCGCTGTTCCAGATCTTCCTCAAATGGGGGATGATCAATACCCACTGGCCGCTGATCCTGGTGCCGATCTTCGGCGCGCCTTCGGTTTTCGCCACCTTCGTCATGCGGCAATTCTTCATCGCGCTGCCCAATGAATTGGAGGAGGCGGCGCGCGTGGACGGGCTGGGGCGCTTCAAGATCTTCTGGACCATTGCCCTGCCTTTGGCCAAGCCGGCGCTGGGGGCGGTGGCGATCTTCACGTTCCTCCATTCCTGGAATCTTTATCTCGAACCCATCGTCTTCCTCTCCTCGACGCAGATGTTCACCCTGCCGCAGGCGCTGACCCAGTTCACCGATGCCTATGGCGGGGCCATGTGGAACATCCAGTTGGCGGCCGCGACCATGACCGCCATTCCGGTGTTGCTGGTCTTCATCGTGGCGCAGAAGCAATTCGTCGAAGGACTTGCCCATACCGGGCTGAAAGGCTGAACCCATGGCACAAGTCACGCTCAGGACCGTCGCCAAGAGCTATGGCGCCACGCAGGTGCTGCACGGCATCGACATCGACATCGCCGATGGCGAATTCGTCGTGCTGGTCGGACCTTCGGGCTGCGGCAAATCAACCCTTTTGCGTATGGTTGCCGGTCTCGAGACCATTTCGGGCGGCGCTGTCGAGATCGGGGGACGCGTCGTCAACGATCTCGAGCCCAAGGATCGCGACATCGCCATGGTGTTCCAGAATTATGCGCTCTATCCGCATATGACGGTCGCCGCCAATATGGGCCTTTCGCTCGAGCATCGCGGCGGCGGCAAGGCCGAGATCGCCGAGCGGGTGAAATGGGCCGCCGACATATTGGGCCTTTCTGCCCTGCTTGACCGCTATCCGCGCCAGCTTTCGGGCGGCCAGCGCCAGCGCGTCGCCATGGGCCGCGCCATCGTGCGCAATCCCCAGGTTTTCCTGTTCGATGAGCCGCTCTCCAATCTCGACGCCAAGCTGCGCGTGGTCATGCGCGGCGAGATCAAGGGCCTGCATCAGCGCCTCGGGGTCACCACCCTCTATGTCACCCATGACCAGATCGAGGCCATGACCATGGCCGACAAGATCGTGGTGATGAATGCCGGCCGCGTCGAGCAGATCGGGGCCCCGCTCGATCTTTACGATCGCCCGGCCAATCTGTTCGTGGCCGGCTTTATCGGCTCGCCGGCGATGAATTTCATCGAAGGGCGTGTCACGCAAGAGGGCTTTGTTGCCGATGGCGCCACCCTGCCGCTGCCGCAAGGCACCGCCCCGGCCGACAGGGCCGTCTATGGCATCCGTCCCGAGCATCTGGCGCTGGCCGAAACCGGCATCGCTGCCGAAGTGCTGCTGGTCGAACCCATGGGCTCGGAAACCCAGGTCACCATGAATGTCGGCGCCCATCAGCTCATCGGCGTTTTCCGCGAGCGCCTCAAGGCGCAGCCGGGGGAAATCATCCACCTCCAGGCCGACCTCGCCAACCTCCATCTCTTCGCCGCCGATGGCACGAGGATCAATTGATGTTTCCCCAAACCCCTTTCTACCGCGCCCTCACCTCGGGCGAGTTCCCGATCATCGTCTCGCTGGCCCGCCACGATCTCGATCTCGCCAGGGCGGCGATCGATGCCGGCGCCACCGCCCTCAAGACCCATCTCAACGCCTATCACCGCGCCACCGGCACGACTTTCGGAACCTTCGCCGAGGAACGCCCCTTTTTCGAGCAATTGGCGAAGCTGGGCTGTCCCTTGCTGGTCATGGCCGGGCAGGAGGTGGTGCCCGACGCCACCGAGATGGATGAGCTGGCCGCGCTCGGCTTCGAGGGCTTCAACGTCTATATCGACCATATGCAGCCGCATCTGCTCGCCTCCAAACTCCGGCCCATGCCGGCGCTTCCGGCCGATGGCACCGTAGAGGATGCCAAGGCGATCGCCGCCACCCCCGGCTGCATTCTTGAAGCCTCGATTCAACCCTTCGAGCGTTATCGCACGCCGATGACGCAGGCCGATCTGGCCCGCTATGCCGCCATTGCCGCGGCGGTGGACGTTCCGGTCATCGTGCCGAGCCAGCTCGCTCTCACCCCCGAGGACGCCGCCGCCCTGCGCGCCGCCGGCCTCGCCGCCCCGCTTCTGGGCGCCATCGTCACCGGCGACAGTCCAACCTCGATGACCAGAGCCGTGCGGGCCTTTGCGGGGCGCTAGATCGGGAAACGATCTAGGTGCGGGCTTTCCCCGTGGTGTTTCGGACCACGATATTGGTGTTGAGCACATAGCGCACGTCCGGCGCCGCTTGGTTCTCGAGGGCGTCTACCAGAAGCGTCAGTGCCGTCTTCCCCGCTTCGATGGATCGATTGGAAACCGTCGTCAGCGAGGGGTAGGTGGTGGCTCCCAGCACGTCATCGCACCCGACCACCGAAAGCTCTTCCGGCACCGATACGCCACGGTCCAGCAGTTCGGCCAGCATGCCCTGGGCGGTGAGGTCGTCGAAGGCGATCACGGCGGTAGCGCCGGATGCGAGCACGTTCGGCACGACCCGGCGCCCCGCTTCGAACGCCGGGTATTCGTTGGCGATGACGCCGACTTCCAGCCCGAGGGCCCGCGCCGACCGGCGGACGGCGGCACGGCGCTGCTTGTTGGACCACGATCCGCGGGGGCCGCCGACATAGACCAGCTTCTTGTGGCCGAGCGAGGCCAGGTGCTCGACGGCCTCGGTCACGCCCGAGGCGCTGTCGATGAGGACGCGTGGAATGCCCTCCACGTCCCGGTTGATGAGAACCACCGGCCGACGGGCCGCATGCTCGACGATCTGTTCGTCGGTGAGGCGCGACGAAACCAGCAGGAATCCCTCCACCTGGCCGCCGAAGCGCCCGATCAGCTTGTCTTCCTGCTTGGGCATCTCATCGGAATTGCCCAGGAAAACGCAGTAGTCGGACCGGTCGGCTTCCGACTGGGCGGCCCGGATCAGCGGGGGGAAGAACGGATTGGCCACGTCGGGCACGATCAGCGCGATATTGCCGTGGCGGCCGGTGCTGAGTGCGCGGGCGGTCCGGTTGGGCACGTAGCCGAGCCTTTCGGCCGCCGCGGAAATCTTGCGGACCGTTTCCTCGCTCAGCATTTCCGGGCGGGTGAAGGCGCGGGACACGCTGGATTTGGTGACCCCCGCGGCTTCGGCTACCTGATTGATCGTCGGTCTGGTCCGGCGAGGCATTATGGGCACTCGTCTCTCGCTTTGCTGTTCGTCTAATGCCACGTCAATTAACCAAAGGATAGTCACTTGACGTGCAACCGGTTGCATCAGATAGTCGCCCTGTCGGGGCTGGCGGCGATGTCGGGCGCCGGACTGCTGGAGGTTTCTCGTGACGTCTGTGGCTCCCACCGCGAAAGCGATTCGCAATGCCGGCCGGATGGTGGTCCGGGTTTTCGATAGCCGCGAAGCGATGGGGGCCGTGGCTGCGCAGGATATCGCCGCTGCCCTGCGGTCGGCCCTGGGCCGACAGGCGGGGGTGCGCATGGTTTTCGCGGCCGCTCCGAGCCAGGCCCAGATGCTTTCGGCCCTGAGCGCGGCGCCCGATATCGATTGGGGCAGGGTCACCGCGTTTCACATGGACGAATATATCGGGCTGGCTCCCGCGGCGCCGGAGCGGTTCGCCAGATGGCTGGACGACAATCTGTTCGACCGGGTGCCGTTCGGGCAGGTTCATCGTCTCGTGCCGGAGCCGGACCCCGTCGCCGCGTCGGCCCGCTATGCCGGCCTTCTTGCCGAAGCGCCGATCGACCTCGTTTGCCTCGGCATCGGCGTCAACGGCCATATTGCCTTCAACGATCCGCCGGTGGCCGATTTCAACGATCCGCTGGACGTCAAGGTCGTCACGCTGGATCATCATTGCCGGCAGCAGCAGGTCGATGACCGGTGCTTTGCCCGAATCGAGGATGTGCCGCGACAGGCGATCACCCTGACCATACCCCGGCTGATGCGCGCGGACAGGCTGTTCTGCGTGGTGCCCGGCGCTCCGAAGCGGGACGCGGTGCGGAGCACGCTTTATGATCCGATAAGCACGCAATGCCCGGCCAGCATCCTGCGCGACCATGCCGACTGCACCCTCTATCTCGATGTGGAGTCCAATCCAGATGCCTGATCCTATCGACGCCGATGCGCTATGCGCAGGCTATTTGTCCGATGTCGCCGCGCTCATGCAGTCCATTCTGGTCGAGGAACGCGACGCTTTGGATCGCGCCGCCGAGCGTGTGGCCGATCAGGTGGTGGCGGACCGGCTGGTCCATGTCTATGGCCCCGGTGGACATTCGAACCTTGCGGCGCAGGAGATTTTCTTCCGCGCCGGCGGCCTGATGCATGTCAGCGCCATTCTCGATGAAGGCACCCTGCTGTCCAATGGCGCGCTGCGTTCGATGGCGATAGAGCGGACCCCGGGCTATGGCAAGGTGGTGATCGAGGATCAGCGCCTTGGCGAAGGGGACCTGCTGATTCTGGCGAATGCCTATGGGATCAATGCGGCGCTGATCGATGCGGCGATCACGGCGCGTCGGCGCGGCGCCTTTCTGATCGGCTTCAATTCGCACTCCCATGCCGATGGCAGCGCGGCGAGCCACCCCGCGCGCCACCCGTCCGGACAGAATCTGCACGATATCGTCGATATCGCCATCGACACCAAGGTGCCGATCGGGGATGCGCTGGTTTCCGTGGATGGCGTCGGCGAGAAGATCGCCGCGGTTTCGACCTTTGCCAATGCCTTCGCACTCAACTGCCTCGTCATCCGCACCGTGGCGAAGCTAGCCGGGCGCGGCGTCGAGCCGCCGATCTGGCGCAGCGGCAACGCCCCGGGGGGCGACGAGGCGAATGCCCTCTTCCTCGCCCGTTTCCGCGATCGGGTCCGCTGGCTATGACCGCCACGGTCCGCATCCTCGGGCGCGACCCGGCAAGTGGGGCGGGGATTGCGGTGGACTGCGTCGACGGGATGATCGCAGCCATCGAGCCGGCGCATGGGCCGGCCCATGCGCCATATGTGTCGGCGGGATTCGTCGACCTGCAGGTAAACGGCTATGGCGGCAACGATCTCAACGCCGGCCCGCCGACGCGCGAGACGCTCGAACGCCTGGCGCGGCATTTGCTGGGGGCGGGGACGACCACCTTCGCCCCCACGCTGATCACGGCCGGCGAGCAGGCCCTGTGCGATAGCCTCGAAGCCATCGCCGCGGCGCGTCGGCAGAGCCCGCTGCTGGCGCAGATGATTCCCTTCGTCCACGTCGAAGGCCCGTCCCTCGACCCTGCGGACGGCCCGCGCGGCGCTCATCCGCTCGAGCATGTGCGGCGGCCCAGCCTCGCAGAATTCGCCCGCTGGCAGCAGGCCGGCGAGGGGCTGGTAGGCCTGGTCACCCTTTCGCCGCATTACGAGGAGGCCCCCGCCTATATCGCGGCATTGGCGGCTCAGGGGGTGCTGGTGTCCATCGGCCATACAGGGGCCACCGCCGAACAGATCGATGCCGCCGTCGCTGCCGGGGCGCGGCTGTCGACGCATTTGGGCAACGGCGCGGCGAGCATGCTGGCCCGGCATCCCAATTTCATCTGGTCGCAACTGGCCAACGACCGGCTGACGGCGAGCTTCATCGCCGATGGCCATCATCTGCCCGCCGCGACGCTCAAGGCGATGCTGCGCGCCAAGACGCTGGACAACGCCATCCTGGTCTCCGACGCCGCAGCCCTTGGCGGGCAGAAGCCGGGGCTCTATCGCAGCCCGATCGGCGGCGAGGTCGAGGTTTCTCCCGATGGGCGGCTGGGGGTGGCGGGCACGCCCTACCTGGCCGGCGCGGGGCATTTGCTTGATCGCAATATCGCCCATGCCATCGAGGCGGCGGGACTGTCACTTGCCGAGGCGCTGCGCCTCGCCACCCGCAATCCGGGTGCCTTCGCCGGGGGGCGGGGCGTGCTGGCGCCGGGGCAACGTGCGGATATCACGCTTTTCGACTGGGCGCCCGGGGATCATCGGCTCGACGTCAAGAATGTGTTCATCGCCGGGGAGAGGTCGTTTCCATGATCAGGGCGGGCGTTTCCTGTGTCGACATAACTCCGCCCGCCGGGCTGCATCTGGCCGGCTTCGCCGCCCGCACCCTGCCGGCCACCGGAGCGCACGACCCGCTGACCGCCAGGGCGATCGCGGTCGAGGATACCGCCATCGTCGCGCTCGACGTGGTGGGCGTGCACGAAAGCATGGCGGAACGGATCAGGCAGCGCTGCTGCCTGCCCGAGGACCGCGTTATCGTCACCGCCACCCATACCCATGGGGCGCCCGTTTCCATGCCGGGCCGGCTGGGGCGCAACGCCAATCCCGCCTTCCTGCAGCAGATGGAGGATGGCGCCGTCGAAGCCATCCGCCTCGCCGTCGAGAACCGGCAGCCGGCCACGATTGCCGCAGGACTGGGCGCCGATCCGGGCGTGGCCTGGAACCGCCGACATGCGGACGGGCCGCTCGACCGCTCCGTTCCCGTCATCCGCATCCGCAATGGCGCTGGCGAATGTCTTGCCGTCATGGCCTCCTATGCCTGCCACCCGGTGGTGCTGGCGGCCGACAATCTGCAGATGACGGCAGACTATCCCTTCTTCGTGCGCCAGGCGCTGGAAGCTGCCCATCCCGGAGCCATTGCCCTGTTCCTCACCGGCTGCGCCGGCGATGCCAATACGGGGCATACGGCACAGGCCTCGTGGACGCTGGCCGCCAATGCGGAGCGCAGCTTCGCAACGGCCGAACGGCTGGGGCGGCGGATAGCCGATGCGGCCCTGGAGGCCCCCGAACAGGCGATGGCCGGGTCGGTGGGGGCAGGGCATCGGCAACTCGATCTTGCCCTGACGCGGCTCGAAGATGCTCCGCTTGACGTGCTCGCCGCACGGTGGCGCGCCGAGCAGGCGGCTGCAGAGCCCGTTCGGGCCATTCTGCTTGGCCACTGGGTCGAGTGGGCGGAGAAATACCGGGATGCGGAGCCGGGGTCCTGGCGCGCCCGCGTCACCCTGCTGGATTGGGCCGGGATTCCGATCGTGGCCATGCCGGGGGAGATATTCAGCGAGACCGGGCTCTCGGTCAGAAGGGCCTGCGAGGGGCGGCCCGCCTTTATTCTCGCCTATGCCGAGGGCACGCCCGGCTATATCCCGCCGCGCGGTGAATATCCTCATGGCGGCTACGAGGTGGACGAGGCGCATCGCTTCATCGGCATGCCCGGCGCTTTCGCTCCAGGATCGGCGGAAGCCTTGGCCGATGCGGCGATAGACCTGCTGCGAGAACGCCACTTGACACCGCAACCGGTTGCATAAACACTCGCATTATCGCCGCAGGGAACGAGCGACAAACAAGGGAGCAGTTATGACACACATATTCGAGCACGGCCGCGCTATGCGGCGGAACGCCTTCAGAGTTTCATTGCTGGGCGGTGTGGCGTTGGCCATGGTTGCCGCCCCCAGCGCGCAGGAAATCCGGGTCTGGAGCGGATATCCGGAACTGGCGCCGTTCTATGAGCACGTCGCCGAGGGCATGAAGGGCGAATATCCCGATCTCAGCGTCCGGGTGGAGGCCATCGCCCTTCGCGAGCACGAGAAGCGCCTGGCGCTGGGCCTGACCTCGGGCGAGGCGGCGGAAGTTATCGAGCTCGGCACGTCGACGGCGACGCGTTATCTCGAGAACGAATTGTTCAACGTCGCCCCGGACGAAATTGCCGCCTTCGTCGAGGACCCGGCCAATTTCAGCGGCTTCTTCCGCGATTCAGCCAGCTATGACGGCACGGTGCACGGCATGCCGCTGTTCCGCGGCCAGAGCGCGCTCTACTACAATACCGACATGTTCGCGGCTGCCGGCCTTACCGAGCCGCCGGCCGACATGGCGGAATACACCACCTATGCCGAGGCGCTGACGCAGCGTGACGCCAATGGCGAGCCGGTCGTGTCGGGCTGGAGCCTGCGCCTAAGCGGTGGCGGGCAGGGTATCGCCGAAAAGTTCTGGATCAACATGTTCCAGTTCGGCGAGAACCTGGTCGAGCAGAATGAAGCGGGCCTGTGGCGCGCGGATTTCGCCAATGAACAGGGCCGCGCCGCGCTGAAGCAATATCTGGAGAACGTGCATACGCTCAAGACCGTGACGGTCGAGATGCCTGCGGACGCCGAAGCCTTCGAGCGCGAGCAGACCGCCATGTTCATCCGCGAATCCTGGGTGATCGGCGACATCGCGGCCAAGGCGCCGGACCTGGCCTATGCCACGGCAACCCTGCCGCGTGGCTCGATCGTGGCGCCCGTGTCCCTGTGGATCACCGGGGAGGGAGAAAAGGCCGATGCGGCGTGGGCCTTCGCCCAGGCGTCCAATGAGCCGGAAAACCTGCTCTGGCTGCTGGACAATGTCGGCTGGCTGCCGAACCGGTCCGGCCTCGACTACAGCGCGATCCTCGAGGCCAAGCCGGCTCTGGCGGCATTTGTCGAGTATCCGGACACCTACGAGTTCTTCTCGCTGCCCAATATCGGTCCGGTCGAGGAAATCCTCACCCGTGCCGCCGCCCGCCTGACCGATGCCTTTGCCAATCCCGCGCTGGCGGCGGATGATGCGGCTATCGATGCGGTGCTTGTCGCCATGCAGGACGAGATCAACGGCCTCTTGCAGCGCGAGGGCCTGCTGGCTGAATAAGCCGGTCGCCTGACACCATCATCGCCGGGAAGGCCAGTCGCCTTCCCGGCCTCGATCAGCGGAGAACCATATGCTCCGGCGCAAGAGATGGCTCTTTGCCGTATCCGCCATCCTCCCCACGCTGGCGATCTTCGCCTGGCTGCGACTCTATCCGATCTTCGAGACGCTGCGTCTCAGCCTGCACAAATGGGATATCCTCTCCAAGAACAAGCCATTCATCGGACTGGCGAATTTTCAGGAACTGATGGGCGACCGGCTGTTCCACGAGGCCCTCCTCAACACGAGCCTCATCGCGTTCGGCGTGCTCATCATCACCATCCCCACCGCCATGGTGCTGGCGGCGCTGATCCACTATCGGACGCGCTCGCGCGTCGCGGGGTTCTACGAGACGGCGATCTTCCTGCCCCATGTGGTGTCGCTGGTGCCCGCGGCGATGGCGTGGAAGTGGATCTTCGACGCGCGCCTTGGCCCGCTCAACGCGCTTTTGAGCTTTTTCGGCATCCAGCCACAGGCGTGGCTGTTCGATCCGACCCTCTCCGTCATCAGCGTCATCGTGCTGTGCTCGTGGCAGGCGCTCGGCTATGCGGTGCTGATCTATCTCGTCGGGTTCAAGAGCCTGCCGGTGTCGCTCTATGAGGCGGCCAAGCTCGATGGCGCGTCGGGCCCGCAATCGTTCTGGTTCCTCTCCATTCCGATGCTGAAGCCGATCACGCTCTATGTGTCCGTGGTGACGCTGGTTTCCGGCTTCAATGTCTATGCCCAGGCCTTCGTGCTGGCCTCCGACGCGCAGGGCGCGCCTGGGCGGCAGGTGCGAGTGCTGGTCCTCGACATGCTGGAAAACAGCTTCCGCAACTATCGCGTCGGCTATGCCGCCTCCGAGGCCGTGGTGCTGCTGCTGATCGTGCTGGTGCTGACGCTGATCCAGTTTTCGCTGCTGCGGGAAAGGGGACGGGCATGACGCACACCTCCGCCGAGACGAGCCGCAGGACCCGCCGCCTGCGCCGCATGCTGGTCGATCGGGGCATCGACGCGGTGCTCATGCTCTTCAGCCTCCTGATGCTGCTGCCGCTGGTGCTCCTGGTGTCCAACGGGTTCAAGACGCCCCAGGAAATGCTCGCCTGGCCTCCCACCATCATCCCGGCCAATCCCACCACCGACAATTTCGAGGCGGTGCTGCGCGAGACGCCGCTCCTGCGCTGGATTCTCAACAGCATCCTGTTTGCGGTGCTCTCGACGCTGGCGATCCTGGCGACCTCGTCCATCGCCGGCTACATCCTGGCGAAGTTCCGCTACACGTCCCTCAACGTGGTGTTCGCCATCATCTTGGCAACGGCCATCGTGCCGTTCGAGGTCTATATGATCCCGCTCTATTTCCAGGCGCAGAGCCTCGGCATCCTCAACAGTCTCTGGGGGCTGCTGCTGGGCTATCTGGTGATGAGTTTCGGCATCTTCCTCATCCGGCAGAACGTCATTCACTCCATCCCCGACGAGCTCATTGAGGCGGCGCGCATCGACGGCGCCGGAGAGCTCTGGATATTCTTCCGCATCGTGCTGCCGCTGCTGCGCGGGGCCTTGGGCGCCCTGGGGGTGCTGGCATTCTTCCAGGCCTGGACGGCCTTTGCCTGGCCCATGATCGTGGCGACCAATCGCGAGGCCTATACGATCGAGGTCGGCCTGGCCCTGTTCCAGACCGGGTTCATGGTCGATCTGGGGCGCCTCAGCGCCGCATCCGCGCTGGTGCTCGTCCCCTCGATCACGCTCTTTGTCATCCTGCGGCGCAACTTCGTTCAGGGCGTCGCCAGCACGGGGCTGAAGGAATGAGTGCCGCACACCCCTTTATCGGCGAGGCAAGCCGGCTCTATGTCGCGGCCAATGTGGCTAGCCTCGACTGGATGCTGGCCCGGCCGGCGCTCGGGCCGGGTTTCCTCAACACCAAGCAGAACAGCATCACCCTGGCCGATTACGGTCCCGATGACGGTCTGCGCGGTCCGGCCTATACCTATGGCTGGATCCAGGGCAGGGGACTCGAGGCGCTGGCGACGCATGCCGGGCTCCTCGCTTCGTCGCATCCCGAACTGGTGGACAGGATCGACGCCGCCGGACGCCGCCTCTACGCCCTGCTGCGTGACCTTTGGGAGCGGGATGGACATGGCTATTTTTGCTACGATGCCGGGATGCAGCCGGTCATCGCCGGGCCCGATGGCAGCACTTCACCCCAGGCGCCGGCCGGTGAGACCCGCACCTATTCCGACATTTTCATCCTCAAGGGGCTGATCGCGGCGGCGGCGCGCTACGACCGGCAGAGTCTCGATGGTCATCTGGCCCGGCTTCCAGCGCTGGTCCATGCCATCGAAGGCGGGCGCTTCCAGATGAACGAGCGCCGCCGCCTCGGGCCCGAGGCGCTGGCCGCGCAGGAAGACGATTTCGGGCCGCGCATGATCCTGCTCGGCGCCGCCGGCATGCTGCAGCGGATCGGCCGGCCCGAGGCGGCCGGCTTTGCCGACCGGTTCCTCGCCCATGTGTTGGACCGTCACCTCGATCGGGCCTCCGGGCTCTTGCGGAACGTGCCGGGTGCCGACGCCTGCAATATCGGGCACGGCATCGAACTGGTGGGCTTTGCCCTCGATTACCTGCCTGCCGACGCCGACAAGGTGTTGGTGCAGCAGTTGGAGCGGGTGCTGCTGGCCTCCTTCACTGCCGGCTTTTCCGGTCCCGGCATCCGGCTGGGCGTGTCGGTCGCGACGGGGGCGCCGCAAAGCCCCTATTGTCCCTGGTGGTCCCTGCCCGAGACCATCCGGGCGGCGGCGCTCTGCCATGAACGCACCGGCAACCCGCAGATATTGGAGGTCTGGCGCCGGGCGCATGAGGCCTTCTTCGACAACTTCTGGCGCAGCGAGGCGGCCCTGGCCTACCAGACCCTGACCGATGAGGGGCCCGTCGATTTCGTTCCGGCCACTCCCGATCTCGATCCCGGCTACCACACGGGCCTCAGCCTGCTCGCCGCCATTCAGGCGGCGGGGCGCATGGGCGTGGCCCGGTCAACTCGCTCGAACACAGGTGCTTAGATGGCTGCCGTAGAAATTCGCAACGTAGCCAAGTCCTACGGTCCTACCGACATCATCCGCGACGTGGATATCGCGGTTCCCGATGGCGCTTTCGTGGTGCTGGTCGGACCCTCCGGCTGCGGAAAGTCGACGCTGCTGCGCATGATCGCGGGCCTCGAGGATATCGACAAGGGCGAAATTTCCATCGGCGGAAGGGTGATCAACGACGTCGAGCCCAAGCATCGCGACATCGCCATGGTGTTCCAGAACTACGCCCTATATCCGCACATGACCATTGCGGAGAACATGGGCTTCTCGCTGCGGCTGGCGCGCCAGCCCAGGCAGGAGATCGACCAGCGCGTGGCGGAAGCCGCCCGGATGCTCGGGCTTTCCGAATACCTGCATCGCTATCCCAAGCAATTGTCCGGCGGCCAGCGCCAGCGCGTGGCCATGGGACGCGCCATCGTGCGCCAGCCCCAGGTGTTCCTTTTCGACGAGCCGTTGTCCAACCTCGATGCCAAGCTGCGCGTGCAGATGCGGGCCGAGCTCAAGGACATGCACGCCCGCTTCAAGACCACCACCATCTATGTGACCCACGATCAGATCGAGGCCATGACCATGGCCGACCTCATCGTGGTGATGCGGGGCGGCGTCGTGGAACAGGTCGGCACGCCGCTCGATCTGTATGACTACCCGGCCAATATGTTCGTGGGCAGCTTCATCGGCTCCCCGGCCATGAACTTCCTGGCCGGCACCGTCCGGTCGCTGGCGGGCGATGTGGAGCTCGAGACCGCGAGCGGCATTCGCCTGAAGCTGGACGGCGGGCTTGCCGCCTTTGCCGACCGTCCGGTGACGCTGGGGATCAGGCCGGAGCATATCGCGCTGGCCGATGCGGATGAGGGACTCAGCGGCACGATCGCCAGCATCGAGCCCACCGGTTCGGAGACGTTCATCATCGTGCAGGTGGGCGAGGACAGGCTGTCGGTGCTGTTGCGCCAGCGCCTGCTCGCCAGCCCCGGAGACCCGATCCGGCTGGCGGCAAACGGGAGCATGCATCTGTTCGACACGGAAACCGGCAAGCGGCTTGCCGCCCGGTAACGGCCCGCAATTGGGGCCGGCGCGGTTCATAGCCCGCCGGCCAATCGGGGCTGCGGCTTAGGCGCTCGGCTTCAGCAGCGCTGCCGAATCCTGGTCGAGATGCAGGGTGACATTGTCGTGCCGCTGCAGGATCGAGGCGGGCACTTGCGGTGACACCGGTCCCTCGGTCGCGGCTTGAACCGCCTTGGCCTTTCTTGCATCGGGCACCGACAGGATGATCGCGGCGCTTTTCAGGATCTGCCGCACGCTCATCGACACGGCCCGGAGCGGCACGTCGTCCAGGGTGGCAAACCATCCCTCGCCCATCTGCTGGGCGCGGCAGGCATCGTCCAGTTCGACGACATGATAGGGTGCTTCCGTGTCGAAATCCGCGGGCGGGTCGTTAAAGGCGAGGTGACCGTTCTCCCCGATCCCGGCAAAACACACGTCGATGTCCAGTTGCGCAATGCGCCGGCCGACGCGGGCCACCTCCGCCTCGAGGTCGCCGGCGTCCCCATCGACATAGATGATTTCGCCCAGATCCGGCAGCTTCTCGGCGAACCGCTCCCGCAGATAGCGGCGGAAGCTGGCGGGATGATCACTGGAAATGCCGACATATTCATCCAGGTGGAAGGCGGTGACCTTGGAGAAGTCCACATCCGCCTTGACCAGGTGTTCCAGCATTTCGAACTGGCTGGCCCCCGTCGCGACGATGATATTGGCGTGACCGCGCCGCGAGATTGCCGCCCTGATGGCCTCTGCGCCCTGATGGGCCGCCGCCTTGCCAAGCTCGTCCTTGGACCTGTGGGTGATGATATGCACGAAACAACCTTCCTACGAACTGGCAGGCCTTAGCCCTTGAAACGTTTGCATCTTCATCGGCAATGCTAACATGCAGGAAAAGTTACGCAACCGGTTGCAAAAGATGAGCGAGTGTAGAACATTCGCCTTTCCATACGGTCGGAGGAGGATCTCATGAAGCTGAAACTCGTTGTCGCCATCGTCGCCGCTGGCACATTGATGAGCCAGACCGCTATCGCCCAGGAGGGGGCGCTGGTCGTCTACAACCCGGCAGGCGACGCCGGCGAACTGATCATCGACGCCTTCCGCGAGAAATATCCCGCGATTTCCATCTCGGCCATCAATGCCGGCGTGGGCGAGTTGTTCACCCGCATGGCGGCCGAAAAGGCGAACCCCCAGGGGGACGCGATCCTGTGCGCGTCGAGCGAAGCCTTCCTCGCCAATCCGGATCTGTTCGAACCCTATGACAGCCCGGAGCTGCCTAATTTCGACGCCAGCGTGGTGGCGGCCGACCACTCTTTCTACGGCTGCTCGATGCCCTTGCAGGCCTTCATCATCAACACCAACTTGCTGAGCGAGGACGAATATCCGCGTAGCTGGGCCGATCTGGCCAAGCCGGAACTGCAGGGCAAGCTGGTGCTGGCAAACCCGTCGCTGTCCGGTTCCGCCTATGCGCAGCTCGCCCAGATCCTGCAACTCCATGGCTGGGAAGTGGCCGAACAGGTCATGAAGAACGCCCGCTTCACCACCTCGTCCCAGAGCGTGTTCCAGGATGTGGGGCGCGGGGAGATCGAAGTGGGCGTGACCGGTGAGGTCAACGTCAAGACCATGATGGATGAGGGCTACCCGGTGGTGGCCGTCTATCCCTCGGATGGCACGGGTCTGCGTTTCGACGCTTCGGCGATCATCGCCGGCGGTCCCAATCCGGACAATGCCCGGCTGTTCCTGGATTTCGCCAATTCCAAGGAAGCGCACGAGCTGATCGTTTCGACGAATCGCCGCTCCGTCCGCACCGATGTCGTGGCCCCCGAAGGGCTGATGCCGACGAGCGAAGTCCCCACCTTCCCTTATGACGACAATCTCGCGGCGAGCACCCGCGACGAGAACCTGGCCAGGTTCGACGAACTCTTCAGCCAGTAACAAGACCATCTGAGGAAGCGCGGCACGGCCGCGCTTCACAGCCCGGGAGGGGCGCCGCTTGCACCATTTCCAAGGGTTCACCGAAGCTAAGAATCCGGACGCGCCGGACACCAATGAAGACCGCATCGTCGCCATTCCCAATCGCCTTTACGCGGTAATCGACGGCGCGACCGACATTAGCGGCATCCGCTATGATGATCGGCTGGGACAGGGCGCCACCGGCGGCTATCTGGCCGCCCAGGCCGTTGCGCAGGCCTGTTCCATCGCGGCGGCGGGCCCGTTTGCCAGCCTGCCTGACGCCACCAAACTGGTTGGAGAACTCAATGAGGCGATCCGGGCCGTCTACGGGCGGCTCGGCATCCCCGAGGAGGACATCGGCTCCGGAAAGGCCCGCTTCCGCGCCGCCTTCTCCGCCGCTGTGGTGGCGCAGGACAAGGTGCGCCTCCTCGCCCTGGGCGATTGCGGCATCCGGGTCAATGGCGATGCCGTGCTGGAGCACCATTTCCCCGGTGACACGGTGCTGGCCAAGGCGCGGTCCGCGGCCTGGTCGATCCTGGCGGCAAGGGGGCTGGCTCCGGACGAGATCCGGCCCGTCGCGCGGCAATTGATCGTTCAGGGACCGGCCTCGGGCGTCGCGCCGCCCGGCCCTCTCACTTCGGCCGATCTGTCCGCCATTCTGGCCAGCGTCAGGGGCGACCGAATGGTGCTCGACGCCTGTGCCGATGATCCGGCGCTTCTCGATCGCATTCTCGCCGCCGGGCTGGAGGGCATCCGGGCCGATCCGAAAGGGTTCCGCGCCGCCGCGCTCGACGGCGTGAGCGATATCGGCGCCTTGGTTCGTGTGCTCGATCTGCCGCGGCTGGACGTCACGACGCTGGAGTTGTTCACTGACGGCTATCCGGCTCAACCGGATACCACCGGCATTGCCGCCTGGGAGCAGGCCCTCGCCGAAGCGGACCGGGTGGATCCGGAGCGCATCGGCTCCTATGCCAGCACCAAGGGCCGTGTCGGCAAGAATTTCGGGGATGATCGCAGCATCCTCATCATATCCACGGGAACTTTCTGATGGCCTCTTCCTCGCCGGCGCCTGCCCAGCTTTCGGTGCGCGACCTCACCAAGATCTTCGAGACGCCGGAAGGCCCCGCCACGGCGGTCAGGAACGCCAGCTTCGATATCGCCCCTTATACGTTCTTCACCATGCTCGGCCCTTCGGGCTGTGGGAAGACCACGACCCTGCGCATGATCGCGGGCCTCGAAACCATCACCAGCGGGCAGATTCTGTTCAATGGCGAGGATTTCCGTCGCAAGAGCGCCTTCGAGCGCAATATCGGCATGGTGTTCCAGTCCTATGCGCTGTTTCCGCATATGACGGTGTTCGAAAACGCCGCCTATGGCCTGCGCCTGCGCGGCGCGGACGAGGCCATGATCAGGCAGCGGGTGACTGAAACCCTGGCCATGCTGCGCCTCGACGGGCTCGCCCAGCGCTATCCGGCCGACCTGTCGGGAGGACAGCAGCAGCGCGTCTCGATCGGTCGGGCGCTGGTCTACCATCCCGGCATGCTGCTGCTGGACGAGCCGCTGGCCAATCTCGACGCCAAGCTGCGCGTCGAGATGCGCGACGAAATCCGCCGGTTGCAGAAGACGCTGGGGGTGATGGCGCTCTATGTCACCCACGACCAGGAAGAGGCCATGGCCATTTCCGACGTGATCGGGGTTTTCTCCAAGGGACAGCTTATGCAGCTCGGCGCCCCCTATGAGATCTATTCCGCCCCCACCTCGCTTTTCGTGGCCGATTTTATCGGCAAGGCCAACTTCTTCCCCGTCGACATCGAGACGAGCGACAAGGATCGTTCCGCAGTGGTGGCGCGGGGGGGAAGCCGGTTCCCCGGAGTGCGGACCATCACTGCGGCACGTGACGAGAGCAGTTGGTTCTGCAAGCCGGAGGCGGCGCTGATGATGTCGCGGCCCGAGAAGATGTGGCTCTCGGCTGCGTCCGAGCGCCTCGACGAGCCCGCTTTCGCCGGACGCGCCGTGCGCATCCAGTTCCTGGGCAGCTTCGTGCGCTATCTGGTCGAGAGCGGCCAGGCGCGCGGCGAGGTCATCATCGACCTGCCGGCCTTCGCCCCCGGCGTTTCGGAGGGCGACGACGTCCGCTTCGGCCTTGTGGGGGAAGGCCTCGTGTTCAAGGAGGCGTCGCAGTGACCGATCTTGCCGCGACGGCTATTCCGTCTCCCACGAGGAAACGGTTCAATATTGCCCCCTTTGTCGCGGGGGGCATCACCATCTTCGTGCTGGTGGCTTTTCTGCTTTACCCGATCGGTACCACCATGGTGAACAGCTTCGCCCCCGCCGGCGAGAGCTTCAACCTGCTGAACGCTACCTTCGAAAATTTCTCGCGCTTCTGGACGTCCGCCTTGTATCAGCGGGCGCTGTTGAACACGATCTTCATCGGCGTGGTGGTCACCGTGCTGGCCACTGCGGTGGCGGTTCCGGCTGCCTATTTCGTGGCGCGCGTCGATATCCCGTTCAAGCCGCTGATCCTGTCGCTGTCGATCATTCCGCTGATCTCGCCCCCCTTTATCGGGGCCTATTCCTGGGTGGTGCTGTTCGGCCGGAGCGGCATCGTCTCGCAATATGCGAACCAGTGGTTCGGCATCCAGATGCCGCCGGTTTACGGATATTTCGGTGTCATCCTGTCGATGGTGCTGTCGAATTTCACCTATGTTTTCCTGTTCGTGCAGGGGGCGCTCACCGCGGTCGATCCGCATCTGGAGGAAAGCGCCCGGGTCATGGGGGCCTCGCGCTGGCGCATTCTGCGCACGGTGGTGCTGCCGCTGGCGATTCCGCCCATGCTGGCGGGCGCCATGATCGTGCTGATCGAGGCGCTTGGCGAGTTCGGCACGCCGGCGGTGCTGGGCGGGGAAATGTACGTGCTCTCCACGCTCATGTATTTCCAGATCCACGGCTTCTTCAATCTCAACGCGGCGTCGGCCATTGCGCTGGTCAATGTGCTGATCACGCTGGTGGCGATCCTGTTCCTGATCCGCGTCAACAAGAAGCGCCGCTTCGTCACCGTGGGCAGCACCACGCGCCGGGCCGCGCTGCAAACCGGCCGGGGCATGAAGATCCTCGCCAATACCTATGTCTGGGGCCTGCTCGCCCTCGCCCTGCTGCCGCAACTGGTGGTGGTGTTCACCTCGTTCGCGGAGAAATGGCCGGGCACGCTGTGGCCCACGCAATATGGATGGGGCAATTACCAATATGTGTTCAGCCGCGTGGTCGAGCCGCTGCAGAACAGCCTGATCCTGGCGGCCATCGCCACCCTGGCCTGCGTCGTTTTCGGGACGCTGACCGGCTATGTCGCCGAGCGGAAGAGTTTTGCGGGGAAATGGGCGCTCGACCTCACCATCATGCTGCCCTTCATCCTGCCGGGCATCGTCACCGGGGTGGCGCTGCTGGTGACCTATAATAGCGGGCCGATCGCTCTCACCGGCACCGCCGCGATCATCGTCATCGGCTATTTCGTCCGGCGCATCGCCTATATCTACCGCTCGGTGGTGGCCGCCGTCACCCAGATCGACCTCAAGATGGAAGAGGCCTCCACCATGGCGGGCGCCACCTGGGGCACGACCATGCGCAAGGTCACCATCCCGTTGATCGCGCCGGGAATCCTGGCGGGCGCGATCATCGTCTTCACGACGCTGATCTCGGAGATGAGCACGACCGTCATGCTCTATTCGGCGCGCTGGAAGACCATTTCGATCGCCATCTACGAGCGCCTCGAAACCCAGGAGATCGCCGCCGCCGCCGCGATCGGATCGATCACCATCCTCGTCACCCTGATCCTGGTGCTGACCGCCACCAAGGTAATCGGCAAGTCCATGTCCGAGCTGTTTTCCTGAGGATGGGAGCGACCTCATTGCCCTATAAGCCGGGCAATGAGGCCGGATGGTTCCGTCAGGCCGGCGACAGCGCGATTTCGCGCTTTTCGCTGTTGGCCAGGTGGACCGCCTCGATGATCTCGACGATGTGGCGGGCATAGGCGCCGGTGACGGGGTTGGGCGCTTCGCCCTTTATGGCGGCGCGCATCGCCTGCCATTCGCGTGCCACAGCGTGGTGCATCCAGTCCGGTTCGATGGAATCGGGCACGGGAGTCCAGGCCGCGTCGCGTCCGATGGAGACGCCGTGGTCGAAATCGATGCGCAGCGTGCCGTTTTCGCAGACCAGGTCCATGGCAAAGCCCATGGCGCCGTTGCGATAGCCGACGCTCTGCACCTGGCCGATGCCGCCATCGGCGAAGCGCAGGCCGAGCAGGGCGCTGTCATCGGCCTCCTGCTCGTGGAAGAAGGTGCCCGCAAGGGCGTTGACGCCAACGACGTTCTGCCCCATCAGCCAGACCAGCCGGTCGAGGGCATGGATGCCGGCGGTCATCAGCATGCCGCCGCCCGAGGCGGTGTCGAGATGCCAGCCGCGCCGATTGCTCTCCATCCACAATTTGATCATCCAGCTCGATCCCAGGACCGGCTTGCCGATCGCCCCGGAATCGATGATCTCCTTGGCCTTGAGGCAGGGCAGGGCGAAGTGCATGACGTGCCCGACCATGAGCTGGACACCGGCCCGCTCGACCGCCGCATTGATGGCATCGCAGGCGCGGGTGGACGGCGCCATGGGCTTTTCGAGCAGGATATGCTTGCCCGCCTCGGCCGCGCCGATGGCAATTTCCTCGTGCAGGTGATGCGGGGTGGCGATGAGCACGGCATCGACCTCGGCATCCTCCAGCAGCGTGCGCCAGCTCTGATAGGATTTGCCGCCATGCTCGCGGGCAAAAGCGGCGGCGGCGGCTTCGTTCTCGCGACAACTGGCGACCAGCTTGACGCCCTCCACCTCGGCCATGGCCCGGGCGTGCACGGCCCCGAAATGGCCGGCGCCGATAATTCCTATTCCGATCATGATTTTGCCTTTTCGTAAGTGGCGTCGATGAGTTGCATCGCAGCCAGGTAGTCGTCGAGAGTGATGGCGGGTGGGCGGCCGTCGCGCAGGCGCCGCAGCGTGTCGGCCGTGAACAGGCGATAGCGGGTCGCCGTGGGTTCGGGGGCGAGGGAGCGCGTGGCGGCGTCGTCGAGCGTGGTGGCAAAGGCCCTGTCGCCGCGGTCGGTGAGGGTGGCGTTGGCGCAGACCAGGCGCCATTCGAATTCGCCGCCCGGGGCCATGGAGGCATAGGTGTATCCCGCCTCCACGGTGAACAGGGTGCCGGCCGCATCGGTCAGGACGATCAGGGCGTGATCCTCCACCGCTTCGTCGTGAATGCGATTGCCGATGCTGGCCGAAACGATGTCCAGCGGCCCCTCCGCCAGGCTGAGGGCCGCGTCTATGCCGTGAATGCCCAGATTGCGCAGCGCGCCGCCCCCGCCGATGGCGGGGTCCAGCAGCCATCCGACGCCGTCGTCCCGATAGCGCTGCGGCGGCCCGTTCACCAGGCGGAAGCTGGCGAGGGCCAGCCGTCCGGACCGCCCCGCTTCGCCCAGCCGGGCATATTCGTGCAGCACCGGGCCGAAGCGGTTGGGCAGGGGCACGCCGACGAAGCCTCCTCCCTTGTCGCGGGCCAGGCGCGCCAGTTCGGAGATAGCGGCGGTGCCGGCGGCGGCCGGCTTTTCCAGAATCAGCGGCACGCCCGCCTCGATCAACTGCCGCGCCTGGGCGGGCACGTGCTGGGGATGGCCCATCAGCACCACCAGATCGGGCCGCAGCGCCAGCCCCTCGGCCATGCTCGCTACCGCGCGAAGGCCGTGCGCCCCGGCAAAGGCGGCCGCCTGCACGGCGTTCTCGTCCCAGACGCAGGCGATCTCCGCCTTGGCGGCGAGAGCGGCGTCCAGATGCATGCTGGCATGCCAGTGGCTGGTGCCGAACAGGGCAATTTTCATGGTTCGTCCATCTTATCCAATATCGACTTGCAGGATATCCTACATGTTGCTACACAACAAGCGTCGACGGTGTTGACTGGGGCCGCGCAAAAGGCGGCGACAGTATACGAGGACGAGCCATGTCGGATTTGAAATCGCTGACGCCGTTGAGTCGCCCGCCGCTGCTGCATGTCACCGTGCAGGAAAGCCTCAAGCAATATATCGAGGATAACCGGCTCAAGGCCGGCGACCCGCTGCCGCCCGAGACTTTCCTCGCCCAGCAGTTGGGCGTGGGCCGCAATTCCATGCGCGAGGCGATCAAGGCGCTCGAATCGCTGGGCATCGTGGAAACGCGGCGCGGAGTGGGCGTTTTCGTCAAGGAATTCTCATTCAAGCCGCTGCTCGACAACCTTGCCTACGGGTTGCAGGACTCGCTGCGCGACGTCGAGGAACTGCGCGAGATCAGGCGCGTTCTGGAAACCGGGTTGATCGGCAAGACCATCGAGATGATCGACGCGGCGGACCTGGCCGAATTGCGCCAGCAGACGGAACTGATGAAGCTGCGCGCGGAGCGGAACGAGAGTTTCGCGGCCGAGGACCAGCGCTTCCACCAATTGCTGTTCCGCTGCCAGAACAATCGCATGCTCAGCATGCTGATCGACATCTTCTGGATCGCCTTCAACAAGGCGTCCGACTTCAACAATCTGGACAACCCCAATCCGCTCGATACCTGGCGGGATCATCACGAAATCGTGGAAGCGATTGCCAATAAGGACGTCGAGCGGGCGCGTGAGCGGCTCGATGCGCATTATCTGGGCATTCAGCAGGTGATCGCCAGGAATCGCGCCGATTATCAAGCAACCTGAATCCATAAGGGAGGTTTATCGTGCACATCAGAACCATCACCCGCGCGCTGGCCGTCAGTGGCCTGCTATTGGGCGCAACGGCGCTCACCGCACCGGCCATGGCGCAGGACGCCAAGACCATCACCGGCGGCTTCGACGTCGGCCCGGGCGGTTTCCCCAAGAATTTCAATCCGCTGGCCGCGACCGGCGGGTTCACCTGGCTCAACACCTATCTGGAGCCGCTGGTAATCTTCAACGCCGAGTTGAGCGCCATCGAGGGCGCCCTGGCCGCCGACTATACGGTGAGCCCGGACCAGTTGACCTATACGTTCAACCTGGTCGAGGAGACCTGGCATGACGGGGAGGCCTTCACCTCCGCCGACGTCAAGTTCACCATCGAACTGGCCCAGAATGCCGCCGCCGGCAGTGTCTTCGCCGGCCGCCTGGGCGCCATCGAGAGCGTCGAGGCGCCCGATGACCGTACCGTGGTGCTGAACCTGTCGCAGGCCGATGGCGGGCTGCTGTCGATCCTGGCCCAGGTCATGATCCTGCCCGAGCACGAGCTGGGCTCGGTGGCGCCCGAGAGCCTTGCCACCAGCACCTGGTGGTCGACCAGCCCCATCGGGACCGGTCCGTTCAAGTTCACCCGCTACGTCACCGATCAATATGTCGAGTTGGCCGCGGACACCGACTACCGCAACGGCACGCCCAAGGTCGAGCGGCTGATCAACCGCTATTTCGAGAACCCCGCTGCCGCCGTGGCCGCCCTGCGCGCCGGCGAGATCCAGTTCACCTATGTCGAGCCCGAAGACGCCAAGACCTTCGAGGGCAATGACGCGTTCCGGGTGATCGAAGGCGATTCCTTCGTCGTCAACTATGTCGGCTTCAACCAGAGGGTCGATCTGTGGAAGGACGTCCGCGTCCGCCAGGCCTTCATGTATGCCATCGATCGCAACGCCATCATCGAATCGCTTTATGGCGGCGCCGCCAAGGTGGCCAATTGCGGTTACGTCGCTCCCCATCTGGTGCCGGACGGCCTCAACGATTACGCCTATGACCCGGAAAAGGCCAAGGCGCTGCTCGAGGAGGCCGGCTGGGCCGAGATCAATGGCGACCAGCCGATCACCTGGCTGACCTATTACAACGCCCCGCAGGCGGCCAATGTGATGGCGGCGGTGCAGGCCATGCTGGCGCAGGTCGGCATCAATGTGGTGCCGCGCGTCGTGGACGTGCCCACTTATAACGGCATTGTCTATAAGGAAGGCACGCCCGACTGGAACGAGTTCCCGCTGGTCTATGCGGGCCTGCAGAACGGCCCGAACCCGGCCGGGATCAATGTCGGCCTCAACAAGTCGCAATTGCCGCCGGCCGGCGCCAATATCATGCGCATCGAGTTCGACGACCTCAGCGCCGCCTTCGACGCGGCCCTGGGGGAGACCGATCCCAGCCAGGTGGATGCCCGCTGGCAGGATGTCTGCCGGGTCATGAACGAGGAACTGCCCTGGGCCACGATGTGGGTGGCCAACCGCTACGGCGTCGCCTCGTCCGACCTGGTCGATTTCGTCTGGACCCCCGCGCCTGCCGGCGGCCCCTATGCCGCCCATCCCGAGAACTGGGACATCCAGTAAACCCGTGAACGAGCCGCGCGCCGTCCTTCCGGCGCGCGGCTCCCCGCTGCAACCGTCTCGTATCGGACCCGGTCATGTTGTCTTTCATCGCCCGCCGCATCGGAATCGGACTGATCATGCTGGTCGCGCTCAGCGTGCTGGTGTTCATTCTGCTGCGCCTGGCGCCCGGCGATCCGATCGACGCCTATATCAATCCTTCCGTGCCGCTCTCGATGGACGAGCTGGCGGCGCTGCGCGAGCGTCTGGGGCTCAACCAGCCCTTGCCGATCCAGTATTTTGGCTGGCTGTCCGCCGCCCTTTCGGGGGATTTCGGCTACTCCACCCAGCGGGCGGGCGTCGCCGTGCTGCCGCTGGTGATCGAGCGCATCTGGCCCACCGTGCTGCTGATGGCCGCCGGGCTCTTCATCGCCATCATCGTCGGCATCGCCGGTGGCATCGTCAGCGCCGTGCGCCGCAATTCGGCTCTCGACGTGGGGTTCTCGGTCGGCGCCTTCATCGGCATTTCCAGCCCCGCCTTTCTCACCGCCCTTGTAGGGCTCTATCTCTTTTCCGTGCAGTTGCGCTGGGCCCCCTCGGGCGGCATGCTGACGCCGGGCGCGCCGTTCTCGATCGGTGACCTTCTCTCGCATCTGATCCTGCCGGCCTGCCTGCTCTCCATCGGCCATGCCGCGCTGATCATGCGCTATATGCGTTCCTCGCTGCTCGAAGTGCTCAACCAGGATTACGTGCGCACGGCGCGCGCCAAGGGCGTCAAGGAATTCTGGGTCATCATCAAGCATGCCACGCGCAATGCCCTGCTGCCCGTCGTGACGCTGATCGGCTCGACCATCGGCATCGCCATCGGCGGGGCGATCTTCCTCGAAAGCGTGTTCAACTGGCCGGGCATGGGCCTGCTGCTGGTGAATGCGGTCAATACGCGCGACTACCCCGTCATCATGTGCGCGACGCTGATCGTGGGCGCCTGCGTCATCGCGGTCAATCTTCTGACCGACATTACCTATGCCGCGGTCGATCCGCGCATCCAGGTGGGTTGAGATGAGCACCGTTTCCGCAATGTCCACGCCGCGGGCCAAGGGGCCGATGCGCCGCTCGCTCGACCGGTTCGTGTCCAATCGCGCCGCCATGATGGGCGTCGCCATCTTCGTGCCGATCCTTCTGGCCATCATCACCTATGACTGGTGGTGGCCCTATGGCCCCAATGCCATCGATCTGAGGTCCCTCAACAAGGGTCCCTCGCCCGAGCACTGGCTGGGCAGCGACGGGGTGGGGCGGGACGTGATGGCGCGGCTCCTCCAGGGCGGACGCGTCTCGATGATCGTCGCCACAGTTTCCGTCGCGATTTCGCTGGTCATCGGTTTCCTCGTGGGGGCCTTCGCCAGCTTTGGCGGCCGGATCGTCGACAGCGGGCTGATGCGGCTGGTCGATCTGGCCATGACGTTGCCGCCGGTCATCTTCCTCTTGGTGCTCGCCTCCATCGCCGGCACCGGCATCATGCCCACCATATTGGTGATTTCGCTGCTGTCCTGGCCGGTGCTGTCGCGCATGGTGCGGGCCCGGCTGCTGGAGCTGCGCGAGCGCGATTTCGTCGTGGCGGCGCGGGGCATGGGCGCCAGCGTTCCCCATCTGCTGTTCAAGCACGGCCTGCCCAACTGCATCGACATTCTCGTGGTCTATGCGACCTTGCAGGTGGCCAATGCCATCCTGCTCGAGGCGGGCCTGTCCTTTCTCGGGCTGGGCATCGCCCCGCCTGAGGCCAGTTGGGGCAATATGCTCAATCTCGCCCGCTCGACGGTCGTTCTGGAGCAATATCCCTGGCAATGGATGTTCCCCGGCGCCGCCCTGGTGCTGACGGTGCTGGCCATCAATTTCATCGGCGACGGCCTCCGCGATGCCTTCGACCCCCGATCCGATCTCAACTAAGCCCTGAAGGTTTTTATCAAATGCCCATGTTTACCGGCGTCGTTCCCCCCGTCGTCACTCCGCTCAACGAGGATTTCAGCGTCGATTACGCGTCGTTCACGCGCGTGCTGGAAAACCTGATCGGTGCGGGCGTGCATGGCCTGTTCGTCCTGGGCTCGACCAGCGAAGTGATTTTCCACGACGCGCCGACGCGCAAGGCGATCACCGAGCACGCCATCAAGATCGCCAATGGCCGCGTGCCGGTGCTGGTGGGGGTGATCGATCCGACCACCGATCGCGTGATCGACCATTCCCTCACCGCCAAGGCGGCGGGCGCCGATGGCGTGGTGGTGACCGCACCCTTCTACACCCGCACCAACCAGGCCGAGACCATCGACCATTTCCGCTATATCAAGGACGCGGTCGACCTGCCGATCATCGCCTATGACATTCCCGTCTGCGTCGGCCTCAAGCTCGAGCGCAAGACCACGGTGACCCTGGCCCGGGAAGGCGCCATCGTCGGGCTCAAGGATTCCAGCGGCGACGACGGCAATCTGCGCTATGTGCTGGCCGACATGGCGGAGGATAAGCAGTTCTTCGGCATGACCGGCTCGGAGATCGTGGTCGACAGCGTTCTGGCCATGGGCGCCCATGGCGTGGTGCCGGGCCTCGGAAACGTCGATCCGCACGGTTATGTCAAGCTGTGGAACCTGGTGCAGGCGGGCGATCTGGCCGCCGCCCGGGCCGAGCAGGAGCGCCTGTGCAAGCTGTTCGAGATCGTGTGGATCTCCACTGGCCGCACCAGCGCCGGCTCCGCCGGCGTCGGCGCCTTCAAGACCGCCATGCGCAGCCTCGGCATCATCGCCACCAACACCATGGCGCGGCCGCAGCGTGCGCTCAACGACGAGGAGACCGGCAAGGTCGACGCCATCCTCAAATCCGTGGGGCTGCTCGGCTGATCATGGACGCACCGACCCTCCAGATCGCCGGCCTGCGCACCGTGTTCCGCATCGCGGGCGGCGACGTCGCCGCCGTGCAGGACATGGACCTGACCATCGCCCCGGGCGAAACCGTGGCGCTGGTGGGGGAATCGGGTTCGGGAAAGTCGGTGACCAGCCTGTCGATCATGGGCCTGCTGCCCAAGCGCGTGGGCCGCATCGCCGAGGGCAAGGTCACGCTATGCCGCAAGAGCGGGGAAGCGGTCGACCTTGCCGGGCTGGACGAGGAAAGCCTGCGCCAGGTGCGCGGCAACGATATCGGCATGGTGTTCCAGGAACCCATGACCAGCCTCAACCCGGTCTATACGGTGGGCGAGCAGATCGCCGAGCCCATCCGCATTCATCTGGGCAAGTCGCATAGGGAGGCCGCGGCCGATGCGGTGCGGCTGCTGGCCGATGTGGGCATTCCCGACCCCGAGCGCCGTGCGGGGCAATATCCGCACGAGCTCTCGGGCGGCATGCGCCAGCGCGTCACCATCGCCATGGCGCTGGCGTGCAATCCCAAGCTGCTGATCGCGGACGAGCCGACTACGGCGCTGGATGTCACCATCCAGGCGCAGATCCTCGATCTTTTGCGCAAGCTGCAGAGCGAGCGGGGCATGGCGATCCTGTTCGTGACCCATAATCTGGGCGTCGTCGCGGAAATCGCCGACCGGGTGGCGGTCATGTATGCCGGGCGGATCGTCGAAACCGGGCCGGTGGCCGAAGTTTTCGCCCGCCCGCGCCATCCCTATACCAAGGGACTGTTGCGGTCGGTGCCGGTGCTGGGCCAGGCGGTGGCGCTCAAGCGGGCGGGGACGCCCCTGCCCACCATAAGGGGCAATGTGCCCTCGCTGCGCAATCTGCCCAAGGGCTGCGCCTTCGCCAATCGGTGCGACTACGCCATCGCGGCGTGCAGCCTCGCCATGCCGCCGCTGGTGGAGGCCACGCCCACGCAGAAAAGCCGCTGCATCAGGTGGCAGGAACTTTGATGAGCCAACAGCCCTATCTTTCGGTCCGGAACCTGTCCAAGCACTTCAAGCCGTCCGCCTTTTCCCGGGGGCCGGTGGTCAAGGCCCTGCAGGACATTTCCTTCGACATCCCGCGCGGCCAGGTGGTCGGGCTGGTGGGCGAATCCGGCTCGGGCAAGACCACGATCGGGCGCTCGATCCTGCGGCTGATCGAGCCGACCTCAGGGGTGGTGGAACTGGGCGGGACGGACGTTACCGCCATGTCGGCCCGCCAATTGCGCGAGCAGCGGCGCAAGATGCAGTATATTTTTCAGGACCCGTTCGCCAGCCTGTCGCCGCGCATGACCATCGGCCAGATCCTGACCGAGGGCCTCGACATCCAGCGCATCGGTACGCGCGCCGAACGCCGGGCGCGGGCGGAAAGGGCGCTGGAGGCGGTGGAACTGCCCGCCGACGCCTTCGACCGCTACGCGCATGAATTCTCCGGCGGGCAGCGCCAGCGGATCGGCATCGCCCGGGCGCTGACGCTGGAGCCCGAATTCATCGTCGCCGACGAGCCGGTCTCGGCGCTCGACGTGTCGATCCAGGCCCAGGTGATCAACCTCCTGCGCGATCTGCAGATCCGCCTGGGGCTGACCATGCTGTTCATCTCCCACGATCTGGCGGTGGTCGAATATATCTGCGACACGGTGATCGTGCTCTATCTGGGGCGCATCATGGAGATCGCGCCCGCCGCCGAGCTCTACGCCAATCCCACCCATCCCTATACGCGGGCGCTGCTATCGGCCATTCCCTCGCCCGATCCGGGCGCCAAGACCCAGCGGCAGATCCTGACCGGGGACATTCCCAGCCCCGCCAATCCGCCATCGGGGTGCGTGTTCCGCACCAGGTGTCCCTTCGCCATCGAGGCCTGCGCCGGCGCCGTGCCGGCCCTGCGCGAAACCGCACCGGGGCATGCGCGGGCCTGCATTCGCGACGATCTGCTCTGAGGTACGAGACATGCCGCGCAATTCCCGCTTCCTAGAGGACCTCGAAGGCGGGCTGATCGTCTCCTGCCAGCCCGTCGATGACGGGCCGATGGACAGCGTCGCCACCATCGTCGCCTTCGCTCTTGCCGCGCGCGATGCCGGGGCGCGGGCGCTGCGGATCGAGGGGGCGGACAATGTCGCGGCCACCGTGGCCGCCTGTGACCTGCCGGTCATCGGCATCGTCAAGCGCGATCTGGCCGACAGCGCCGTGCGCATCACCCCGCTGCTGGAGGACGTTGCGGCGCTGGCCGATGCCGGCGCCAGTGTGATCGCGGTGGACGGCACCGACCGGCCCCGGCCCGTTCCCGTCGCCGTGCTGCTCGAGGCTATTCACGCGCGCGGCTGCCTCGCCATGGCCGATCTGTCCAACGCGGCGGAAGCGGCGGCGGCAAAACAAATGGGCTTCGACATTCTGGGCACCACCATGTCGGGCTATACGGGCGGGGAAATTCCCGTTCGCCCCGATCTCGACTTCGTCTCCGCCTGCCGCCGGCTGGGCGGAACCGTTATCGCCGAAGGCCGTTACAACGCGCCGCACCTGGCGGCCATGGCGATGGAGGCCGGCGCGTCGGCGGTATGTGTCGGCTCGGCCATCACCCGGACCGAGCACGTCACGGAGTGGTTCCGCGAGGCGGTCGAGGGGGCCGCGCGCAAGCGCGAAGCGACCGTACTGGCGCTCGATGTGGGCGGTTCCAAAACCCTGGCCGCACTGGTCAGGGACGGCGTCATCCTGGACCGGCGGACGGTCCCCACTGCGCAGGGCGTGGGAACGGAGGAATGGTTCGCGGCGCTGGCCGCGCTGGGGACGGACTGGCGAGGCGGTTTCGACGTCGTCGGCGCGGCCGTCACCGGCCTCGTCCGGGACGGCGCCTGGTCGGCGCTCAATCCTCGGACCCTGGCCATTCCCCCGCATACGCCGCTGGTGGACAAACTGCACGCCCTGTTCGGCGCGCCGGCAGCCGCCCTCAACGACGCCCAGGCGGCGGCCTGGGGCGAATATAGCCGCGGCGCTGGCCGCGGGCTCGACATGGCGTTCATCACCGTGTCCTCCGGCATTGGCGGCGGCATCGTGCTGGACGGAAAGCTGCTCGAGGGCGCCCGCGGCCTCGCCGGAAGCCTCGGACAGACCGTGGGCGCGAGGGGCCGTGAACGGCTGGAAACCCGCGCCTCCGGCTTTGCCATGGCCGCCTCCGCCGAGGCCATCGGCCAGGCGGCCGACACCCGCGAAATCTTCACCGCCCTCGAACGGGGCCAGTCCTGGGCCGCAGGACTCGTCGATGCCGCCATAGAAGAGCTGGCCGTGGCGCTCCTCGACCTGCAAAGGCTGCTCGATCCGCAAGTGGTCGTGCTGGGTGGCGGCATCGGCCTTCTGGGCCCCTTCCGCGACCGCCTCGAGACCAGACTGGCGTGCGAGCCCGAAATCATGCGTCCCACGATCCGTCCCGCCGCCCTGGGCGGCGATGCCGGCATTGTGGGCATCGCGGACCACGCCGCAAGCCTCGCCTGATCGACCTTTGCAGGCTGGTCAGGCCTGGCCCACCGTCCTTTGCGCGGCAGCGACCGCTTCCCGGAGCAGATCGATCAGCGGCCGGGCGGCATCGGAAACGGCCCGGTTCGGCAGGGTCGCGACCACCAGCATGCGCGAGATTTCCGGCTCCACCAGCCGGTAGGAGCGCAGATCGTGGCGGCGGGCGTCATTGGGGAAGGCGCAGAGCGGCATCAGCGTCGCCCAGCCGGGCCGGCTGATGACCTGGAACACCGTCGCCATAGAGTCCACTTCCATGGAAGGACGATAGGTGAGGCCGACCCGGCTGAACTCCGCATCGATGAGGCTGCGTAGCTGATTGCCGCGCGCCGGCGTGATGATATGGAACCGGTCGATATCGGCGCCGCCGATGGTGGCGGAGCGATGCTCGGTATTCTTGCTCATCACCACGATCAGCGGCTCGACCGCGATCGGTTCATATTTGAGACGCCGGTCGACCTCGTTCATCGACAGGATGGCGAAGTCGATGACGCCTTCGATCAGCCATTCGATGAGATTGGCGCTATAGCCTTCCCGCAACTGGATATTGACGTCGGGGGAGGCGGCGTTGAAATCGAGCAGGACGCTGCCCATGACGGCCTGGGTGACCGAGGACTGTACGCCCACGGTCAGTGTTTCGGCCGAGACGCCCGAATGTTCGCGCAGCGACTGGCGGACCGCCTCGATATTGTCCAGCGTCTTTATGCATAGCGGATAAAGGCGCCTGGCGATGGCATTGGGAATGACCCCGCTCGAGGTGCGGTCGAACAGCTTGACGTTGAAATCCGCCTCCACCTTGCGGATCTGCTGGCTCACCGCCGGCTGCACGACATGGACGCGGCGGGCGGCCTTGGTAATGCTCTGTTCCTCATAGAGCGCTACGAAATAGCGCATCTGCCGCTCGTCCATGGCATCCTCCATCCATAACGCCGCATTATATCACGCCGCGGCCGGGGGGAAGCTCAGTCGCCCGTTCCGAACCGGATTCGTGCGTGCTCGGCCAGCCGGGCCTTGATGACCTTGGAGCTGGCGGTCATGCCGATGGCCTCGAAGCCGTCCACGATGGCGACGTGGCGGGGCACCTTGAACCCGGCCATGCGCTCGGCGCACCAGGCGACGATATCGTCCTCCGCGAGGCTGGCGCCGGGCATGGGCACGACGAAGGCCGCCACCACTTCGGTGAGGCGCGGGTCGGGCACGCCGACCACCTGGGCGAGCTTGACCCCCGGATGGGCGTGCAGCACGTTCTCGACATCGGCGGCGGCGACATTCTCGCCCCCGACCTTGACGATATCCTTCAGCCGTCCCACGAAGCTCAGCCGCCCATCGGCCGTCATCTGCCCCAGATCACCGGTATGCAGCCAGCCGTCCCCGTCGATGGCGGCGGCGGTTTCCTCGTCCATGCCGTAATAGCCGGTCATGGCGTTCCAGCCGCGCACCAGGATCTCGCCCCGGGTGCCGGGCGGCGCGAACTGTCCGGGCCCGTCCCCGGCAATGGCGACTTCGAGGCCCGCATGCGGGCGCATCAGGCCGGCCTTCTTGTCTTCGGCGCTGTCCCACCAGGCCGCCATGGCGATGTTGGAGGCTTCCGACATGCCATAGGCCATGGCGATCTCGTCGGCTCCCAATTGGGCGACGATGCGCTCATAGACCGAAGGCGAAACGGCGCCCCAGCCACCGCGCAGCAGCAGATTGCGCTGTCCCACGGATTCGTGGTTGAGCAGCATCAGCCACAAGGTGTCATTGCCGGAAAACAAGGTGCAGCGCTCGCGCTCGGCCAGCAGCAGGGCCTCGCCGGGATCGAAGCGCACCATGGTCACCAGCCTGGCGCTGTGCTGAAGCGCCGCCAGCAGCGACAGCGTGCTGCCCGAAATATGGAAGAAGGGCCGGGCGCTGAGATAGGACGCGCCGGGTCTGAGGCCGAACAGCAGGCCGGCGGCATGGGCGTTCCAGAGCATGGCGCGCTGGGTGAGCACCGCCCCTTTGGGGAAGGCCGTGGTGCCGGATGTGTACTGGATCAGCAGCGGGTCGCCCGGCCGGACAGCGGCCTCCGGCATCGTGTCGCGGGCCGTTTCCACAAGGAGGGCCGTGGCGTCGTGGGCGGCGCGCGGCACGTCGCTGCCCACCACCACGACGTGGCGCAGGGCGGGCAGGGACGGATCGGGCAGGCTGGTGTCGATGGCCGGCGCCAGTTCGCGCAGCAGGGCGATGAAATCGATCCGCAGCAGCCTGTCGGCCACCACCAGCACCGATATTTCGGCCTGTTCGAGCACATAGCCGATCTCGTCTCTTTTGAGCCGGGTATTGATCGGCACGGCTATGGCGCCGACAAGGCCGATACCGAAAAAGGCGGCCGCCCAATCCACGCCGTTTCCGAGGCATAGCCCCACGCGGTCGCCCTTGGAGACGCCGAGGCGGGTCAGCGCCCGGGCCCAGTTCCCGGCGTGTCGCCGCATGGTGCGGAAGTCGACGCGGACATCGGCGCAAATCAGGTAGTTGTCGCTTCCGGCGAAAGCCGCGGCCCGCGCCAGCGCGGCTGGAATCGTGTCCGGAACGCCGCCGAAAGCGGCCAGGGCATCGGGATGAACCATGATTTCAACGGCGTCCCTGGCCGGCTTCTTGCGGGATCCAGAACAGCAGCCGCTGGCGGATCAGCTTTACCGACAGATTGAACAGCAGGCCGAGTGCCACCAGGATCAGCAGGATGGCGAAGACGGCGGGAATGTTCATCTGGAACTGCGCCTGGACCAGCATGACGCCCAGGCCCTTTTCGGCCCCCACAAACTCGCCCACGATGGCGCCGAGCAGCGAGACCACGATCGCCAGTTCCACCCCGGTGAGGATGTTGGGCATCGCCGCGGGAATGTAGAGATGCACCAATGTGGCGCGGACCGGCGCGCGAATGGCCTGGAACAGTTCGAGATTTTCCCGGCTGACCGAACGCAGGCCGGTAATGGTGTTGACCAGCATGGGGAAGAAGCACAGCAGCGCCACCACCATGATCTTGGAGGTGAGGCCGAAGCCGAACCAGATCACCAGGAGCGGCGCCAGCGCCACTTTGGGCATGCATTGCAGCGCCACGATATAGGGATAGAAGGTCGCCATCAGCAGGCGCGACTGCGATAGCGCGATGCCGAAGATCAGTCCCAGGCCGCCGCCGATCAGCAGGCCGGCAAGGGCTTCGGTCAGCGTCACCAGCGCATTGTCGAAAAAGACCGGGATCGACCTCGTGTCGACCAGCACCGCGACGACGCGCGACAGGCGCGGCAACACGAATTCGGGGATGGAAAAGAGCGTGGGAGCATATTCCCAGGCCACTACGATCAGGAGGAACATGGCCGCGGGAGCCAGATAGCGCCCATGCCGTTCCAGCATCTTGAAGGATGTCTGCATCAGTCTATCGCCAGCTTGGTGAAATAGGGACGGATACGATTGGCCAGCGCGCCGAATTCGGGCGAGCCGATGACCTCGGGCAGCCTGACCACCGGCAGGTCGACGGCGATGTCGTCGACGATTTCGCCGGGGCGCCTGCTCATCACCAGGACCCGCGTGGACAGGAACACCGCCTCCTGGATGGAGTGGGTGACGAGGAGCACCGTCTTGCGGGTGCTGCGCCACAATTCGTTGAACATCACGTTGATGTTCTCGCGGGTCAGTGCATCGAGCGCGCCGAACGGCTCGTCCAGCAACAGGCAGCTGGGGTCGCCGATCAGGGCTCGGCAGATGGAGACGCGCTGCTGCATGCCGCCGGACAGCTCGTGCGGATAGCGCTTCTCGAAATTGGCCAGGCCCAAAACGTCGAGCAGTTCGAGCGCCCGGGCGCGGTCCTTGGCGGTGACCGGCCGGTGGACCTCGATGGGCAGCAGGACGTTCTGCAGCACGGTTTTCCAGGGGAGCAGCACCGCGCCCTGGAAGACGAAGCCGACATCGTCGCGCGGCCCGTTCACCTGTCGCCCGCGCAGGACGATCTCGCCCTGGGTGACGTCTATCAGCCCGCCGATCATCTTGAGCAGGGTGGTCTTGCCGCAGCCGCTGGGCCCGACAATGGACACGAATTCGCCCTCGCGGATGATCGCGCTGGTCGCCGACAGCGCCGGCACGGCACCACCGGCGGTGGGGTAGGTTTTCGCGACCTCATCGAGTTTGATGAACGCCTGGTCTGTCATCAATTCACCTTTCTGTGCCGAACGGCACCGGGGGCCCGCATATCTCATGCGAGCCGAGCGGCGGGGCCGGCGCCGGGCCGGCCCCGCATGATGGCTCAGGGCTGCCAGGCAGCGGCCAGGGCCAGGATCTCGTCACGGTCGAAATCGTTGAAGGCGGCAACGAAGTCATTGGTATAGTGCGCTTCGGTGTCGGCGATGGGCTTGGGAATGATCTCGGTCTGGGTCGCGAACTCATTCCAGATCGCGATGTTTTCCGGATTGCTCCAACCCCAGCCCTGGGCCTCGGAATCGGCGTCGACCATGAGGTCGAGGCGCTTCTGCAGCACGCGAATGCTGCCTTCCATCTGCTCGGCTTCGGGTTTGCCGATTTCGTGGGTGTCGGGATATTGCTTCCACATCATGCGGATGCAGGCTTCGGGATTTTCCACGGCGACTTCCGTGCCCTTGGCGACCGCCCGGCCGAAGCGGGCGATGAAGTCGGGATCCTCGTCCGCCGTCTTGCCCTGCACCACGATCTGGGTGGAAAAGAGCGCCTCCTGGCCCGGTCCGAGGAAATATTTGAGCTTGAGCCCCATATTTTCCAGCGGCGCGAAATTGGTGTCGGAGGTCGCAAGCCCGTCGACGTGGCCGGCGATCAGTGCCTGATAGGCCTGGGCGCCCACCCCGACGGCGAGATATTGGACGTCCTCGGGATCGACGCCGACGCGGGGCAGCAGGGCATTGGTGAGGATGATGTTGCTGGAGCCCAGGGACTGCACGCCCAGGCGCTTGCCGGCAAGGTCCTCGAGCCCGTTGATGGGGCTGTCCTCCGGCACGCCGATGGCGCCGGTCGGCTCGCGCACCAGGTTGTAGACGATGCGGAAGTCGTAGCCCTGGTCGATGGAGGTCAGGATCGGTTCGGGCGTGATGCCGCCGATCTCGATGCTGCCGGCGGCCAGAAGCTGCGCCACCTGGCCGGCGCCGGACATGGTCTGCACCCGCACGTCGAGGCCCTCTTCGGCGAAGAAGCCCAGTTCCGAAGCCACCGCGAACATGCAGAAGGCCGGGGTCATGGCGACATTGGGCAGGCCGAAGGTGACGTGGCGCAGATCCTGTGCCTGTGCCGGCATCGACAGCCCGGCGGCCATCACGGCGGCCACCGCGCAGCCCTGCAAGGCAGGCGTCAGGCGTGAATGTTTGAATATGTTCATGGGTTTCCTCCTCTGCGAAGCGGGCCGTTCATGCCGGCCCAGTTCCGCCTAGAAGACGGAATGGCCTTCCGGGTGGCAAGAAATATGCAATGAAAGACACTATCAGGTTCCGTTATGACCCATTGCCGGTTCTGCCCGGTCCAGCCCCCGCCGCGGTCCATCATCCGCGCTGATAAGGCGCATCATCCGGAATTGATTGACCGCCAACATATCGGTCTTACGCTCCAGCGCCCAGGCATACCTCCATGTCCCCAAGCCTTATTTCGAGAGCCACGATGTTTGTTCGACCCGGCGCCAATCTTTCCGTTACCATTCCCGACGGCATCCGCGCCGCGGCCTCCCGCACGCCGGGCAAGATCGCCCTGGTCGAGCGTGACCGCCAGCTCAGCTATGCGAGCCTGATCGGGCGGATCGACCGCGTCTCCAATCTGGCGGTGCATTTCGGCCTCGCCCATGGCGAGCGGGCCGCGGTGCTGATGGCCAACCGCCTTGAATATGTGGAACTGGTGCTCGGCCTGTCGAGCGCCGGCGTCAGCGCGGTGACCATCGGCCCGGCGTCCAGCGCGGCGGAGATCGCCTTCATCCTCAATGATTGCACGCCGCGCCTGCTTTTCGTCTCGCCGGAACTGGAGGAGCGCGCCCGGGAAAGCGGCCTCGATGGCGTGGAGCGGCTGATCGTGATGGGGGAGGATTACGAGGCGTTGCTGGCGGAGGCGGCGGCGCGTCCCTGTCCGGTCGCCACTAACGCCGAAGACATCTTCATGATCACCTATACGTCGGGGGCTACCGGCACCCCCAAGGGCGTGATGCTGTCGCATCGGGCGCGGGTGAACAGCTTCCATGCCATGGCTTCGGGCCATTCCTGCTACTCGCCGCACGACCTGGCCCTGGCCACGACGCCCATGTTCCACGGCGCCGGGTTCATGATGGCGGCGGCTCCGCTGTTTTTCGGCGGTGCCTGCGAGATCATCCCGCGTTTCGATATCGAGGAACTGATGCGGGCCTTCGACCGCACCAGGGCCAGCAGCGTCTATATGGTGCCGAGCCATTTCAGCGCCCTGTTCGCCGCCGACATCCCCCGGGACCGGTACGATACCAGCGCGCTCAAGGCGATCATTTCGGGCACCGCGCCGCTGGCGCAGGCGACCAAGGAACAGATCATCGACTATTTCGGGCCGGGAAAGCTGTTCGAGCGCTATGGCTCGACCGAAGCATCCATCGTCAGCACCCTGCGGCCCGAGGATCAGCTTCGCAAGATCAAGTGCGTGGGCCAGCCCTTCCCGATGACCCATGTGCGTATCCTCGACCCCGAGGGCAACGAGGTGCCGGCGGGTACGCCGGGCGAGCTCTACAGCACCTCGCCGATGATGTATTCGGGCTATTGGAACCGGCCCGGCCTCGCGGAAAAGTCCGCCCGCGGCGACTGGATCACGGCGGGCGACATCGCCATGCTCGACGAGGAGGGCTATCTCTATCTCATCGACCGCAAGAGCGAGATGATCATCTCGGGCGGGGAAAACATCTATCCGCGCGAGATCGAGGAAGTGCTGCTGGCCCATCCGGCCGTGGCCGAATGCGGCGTGACCGGCGTGCCGCACGATTATTGGGGCGAGGCGGTGACCGCCTTCGTGGTGCTGCGGGCGGGGCGGACTGTTTCCAGCGAGGAATTGCAGCGCCATCTGGGCCTGACGCTGGCCCGCTTCAAGCTGCCCAAGGCGATCCATTTCGTGCCCGACCTGCCGCGCAACAGCATGGGCAAGGTGCTGCGGCGCACCCTGCGCGACGGAAGCTGGACGCCGGGCACGCCATGACCGCGATCACCCGGCATTTCGCCTATACGAGGCGGGGGCGGCGCGTTCACTATCGCCGCGCCGGCAGCGGGCCGCCGCTGGTCCTGCTGCATGCGTCTCCCAGTTCCTCCCGGGTTCAGATCCCGCTGATCGAGGCCTGGGCGCATCGGTTCACCGTTATCGCGCTGGACACGCCGGGCTTCGGGCTTTCCGAGCCGCTGCCGGAAGCCGATGTGGAGATTGCGGATCTGGCCGAGGCGCTGGCCGAAACGCTCGACGCCCTCGATCTGGGGCGGGTCCTGCTCTATGGTCGCCATACCGGGGGATCGATCGCCGTCGAATTTGCCCGGCGTCAT
This sequence comes from Devosia honganensis, assembly GCF_042648785.1. Taxonomy (NCBI): domain Bacteria; kingdom Pseudomonadati; phylum Pseudomonadota; class Alphaproteobacteria; order Hyphomicrobiales; family Devosiaceae; genus Devosia; species Devosia honganensis. Next base: position 462,185 of record NZ_JBHRYD010000001.1, on the reverse strand, counting down.
CCCCAGCGCGCCGCCTTCGTTCTGACCGACGGCTATACGATCACTCCCCAATTGCCGTCCGCGACCTATCTCGAGGCTTATTTGCCGCCCATCGTTCCCCGCTGGGACGGCGGGCATCTGCTTTGGCTCTGGCATCGCTATCGGGAGCAGTTCGTCTTCTGGCCATGGAACAACCCGGCCGGCGAGCGGGCCGATACCGACCTGCCGGCCCTGGCCGACCTGCAGCGTGGCGTCGTCGAGTTTCTCGAGGCGGGCAGCGGCTATGCCTCGGTCTATGCGGCCGCATTGCGCTATCGCTGGGACGAGCCGCTGCGGCATCTGACAACGCCGGTATGCTTCGGGGTCAGGCCGGGCGACAGCCAATTCCGCAAGGCCGATTATCTGCGTACGGCCGGCATCGAGGTGGAAGTTCTGCCGCGCGCGGCGAAGGAAGCGGCCCGCCACGAATTGGCGATTCTCGAGAAACATGCCGCCGGCCTGCGTTCCGCTCCGGCAGCGCCGTCGGGCCCGCCCGGCGCCATGGACTATGTCGATATCGGGGGAAGCCAGATCCTGCTGCGTCGCAATGATGGGAAGAGCGGCCTGCCTCTGGTCATGCTGCCGCCCTTGCCGGGCGGCTCCGATCAGGTCGTGCCACTGATGCATGCGCTGGAAAGCAGCCGGCCGATCATCGCGCTCGACCCGCCGGGCAACGGCTATTCCGATGATATCGCCGGCGCAGCCTCCGTTCCGGCCTGGGCCGATGCCATTTCGACCGCCCTCGATCGGCTGGGTATCGACCGGGCCGCTCTTTACGGATGCCATGGCGGCGCCGCGCTGGCCGCCGAGCTGGCGCAGGCCTCGCCCGGCCGCTTCGCCAGCATCGTGCTCGATGCCCCCACGACCGTTCCCGCGCCGCAGCGGGATGCGCTGGCGGCGCGATATTGCCCGCAACTGACCCCGCGCTGGGACGGCTCGCATCTCGTGAGCCTTTGGCATTTCGTTCGCGACCAGCGCCTCTGGTGGCCATGGTTCTCCCACGACCGCGCCGGCATCCATCCGAGCCGTCCGGATATCGATGTGGAAAGCCTGCATCGGGAGGCGAGCCTGCTCGCGCTCAATATCGAATCCGTCGCGCCGAGCTGGGAGAGTGTTTTGCGCTACCCTCTGGCGGAACGTCTCCGGTCGCTGCCCCAGCCGCTGATGATCGGGGCTGATGCCAATGACAGCTTCGCTCCCTGCCTGGAGGTGGCCCGGGCCTGCCGGCCCGATGCGGTCCAGGGCGCGTTCGGGGCGGGCAAGCATGCGGCGATCCGCGCCTTCCTGCGCGGTCTTTAGAGTATCGGACTGAAAAGTGTACGCGCGGTTTTCAGAACATCCCATGCGCCAACAAAGAGCCAGAGCGGCAAGCCGCAGTCGATGGAACGCACGCCGCTCCAGGCATTGAGCTGCGCCTATCAGCCAGCGTGATAGGGCGGCTCACCCAAGATTTCTTGTTTCTCTTCCTGCCCTTACGCACAGTGTTCCTGCCGGCGCGATCGCCGGAGACAGAGTTGAAAGGAGTTTCAAATGGTCCAGCCCTGGAGCGCCATCGTTCCGCCCGACGATCTGGCGGTTTATGAAGCAGCCGGCTGGGGCCATAGCACCGGCTTGGGACGCAAGCCGGCCCTCCTCATCATCGACGTCCAATGGCGCACCACCGGCACCCGGCCGCAGCCCATTCTCGATGCGCTCAAGGAATTTCCCACCTCCTGCGGTCAGGTCGCCTGGGATGCGGCCGAACGCATCGGGGTGCTGCTCGAGCTGTTCCGGCAGAAGGACTGGCCGGTCATCTATCCCTATGTCGCGCCCAAGGCGGCGGTGGACGGCGGCCGCTTCGCGGCCAAATTGCCCGGCATCACCGATATTTCGGCCAAGGGCTACGAATTCTTCGAGGCGCTGGCCCCGCGTCCGGGCGAAATCCTCTTGCCCAAGCGGCATCCGAGCGCCTTTTTCGGCACGCCGCTCGCCAGCTATCTGGTGGACCTGGACGTCGATACGCTGATCGTCACCGGCTGCACCACGTCGGGCTGCGTGCGCGCCAGCGTCGTCGACGGCTTTTCCTATAATTACCGGGTGCAGGTGCCCCAGGATGCGGTCTATGACCGCGGCGCGGCCACCCATGCGATGAACCTGTTCGACATGGCGCAGAAATATGCCGATGTCCGTCCGACCTCGGAGCTGGTCGAATTGCTGCGGGCCATCCCGGCCAGGTCCGATGCGGCCCAGACCGCCTGAACTTCAATAGAGATCCTTCCATGACTTTCGACACCAAATTCGACCGCTACGGTTTTTCCGCCATACCCGATCGCCCGGTCTATGATTTCCCCGGCGGCAAGCGGCTCGCGGTCTATTTCGCGCTCAACATCGAAGCCTTCGAGTTCGGCCGCAATCCGGGCAACGACTTCACCTCCATGCCTTCGCCGCCCTTCCATCGCGGCTACGCCTATCGCGACTATGGCAACCGCGTCGGCATCTGGCGCATCCAGCGGCTTTTCGCCGAGTTCGACATTCCGCTCGGCATCATCGTCAACGCCTCGGTCTATGACGCCTGCCCGGATGTGCTGGTGCCGTTCCGCGAGCGTGGCGACGAAATCATCGGCCATGGGCGCACCAATTCGGAGCGGCAGGTCGATATGAGCGCCGAGGAGGAAGCGGCCATGATGGCCGAGGTGGTGGGCCGCATCACCGCGGAGGAGGGGCGGCCGCCGCGCGGCTGGCTGGGCCCCTTCATCTCGCAGAGCCCCCAGACCCCGGAACTGCTCAAGAAGAACGGGTTCGAATACATGCTCGACTGGTTCTACGACGACCAGCCGACGTGGTTCCGCACGGGAGAAGGTCCCATCCTCGCCGTGCCTTATCCGTCCATGGAGCTCAACGACCTGCCGGCCTATGTGAACCGCAAGGCCAGCGACGGCGATTTCACCACCATGCTGATCGATTGCTTCGACGAGCAGTTGGAGGAGTCGAGCCTTTATCCGCAGGTCTTCGCCGCCTCGCTCCACACCTTCCTTACCGGCCAGCCGCACCGGATCCGCCAATTGCGGCGGGTGCTGGCCCATATCGCCGCCCGGCGCGACAGCGTCTGGATCACCACGCCGGGCGAGATCGCCCGCCATGTAGCCGCCTTGCCCCCGGGCACCGTGGTCGGCCCCTGAAGAAGCGACTGGAGAGCGTCATGACCTATAAAGCCATCGACATCATCGCGAACGTCTTCACGCCGGCGGAATTCGACGCCGGCCAGATCGCCACCGACGACTGGTTCCGCAGCAAGACCCGCCAGGACCCGCGTTATATCCGCGGCATCGAGATCGAGGACTACATCGCCAAGATGGACCGCGCCGGCATCGAGCGCTCCCTGCTGGCGGCGGTGCGCAGCGGCGACATGCGCATCAAGGGCTCGGTGGAGGTCCCCTATGAGCGGGTCCACGAGCTCTGCCAGCGTTATCCGGACCGCTTTTCGGGCCTGGCCGGGGTCGACCCGACCCGCGGCATGCAGGGGCTGCGCGATCTCGAGGTGGCGGTGAAGGAATACGGCTTTGTCGGGGCGCATTTCTATCCGCACTGGTTCTCCATGCGCGTCGATGCCGCCCAGATCTATCCCTATTATGCCAAGTGCTGCGAGCTCGATATCCCGATCATGATGCAGGTGGGCAATTGCCTCATCTACCAGCGCGACCGGCGCCTGCCCACCATTGCCCGTCCCATCCATCTCGACCAGGTGGCCATCGATTTCCCCGAACTGAAGCTGATCGGCATCCATATCGGCTACCCCTGGACCGACGAGATGATCGCCATGGCCTGGAAGCATCCCAATGTCTATCTGGCCGGCGACGCCTATGCGCCCAAGCACTGGCCGCAGCAATTGGTGCATTACGCCAATACCTATGGCCAGGACAAATTCCTGTTCGGCACGGACTGGCCGGTGATCGATCCGGAACGGGCGATGAAGGAATTCGACGATCTGCAATTCCGTGACGAGCCGCGCCGCAAGATCCTGCGCGACAATGCGCTCGACCTCTTCAAGCTCTCCTGACGGCTCGCTGAAATGGATGAAGGCGCGGGCCTGGCAGAGCTGATCGGCGCTGCGCATGTGGCGCTCGGCGAGGAGGCGCTTGCCTATTACGCCAGCGACATCATGGTGTGGGAGGAGGCGCGGCCGCCCGTGGCGGCGGTGCGGCCCGGCTCCGCCGCCGAGGTGGCGGCGATCGTCCGCTATGCCGGAGAACGCAAGCTGGCCCTGGTGCCGCGAGGGGCGGGGCTGTCCTATACCGGGGGCGTGGTGGCGGGCGGGCAGCGCGCCATCGTGCTCGATCTCACCCGCCTCGACGGCGTCGACATCGACGCTGAAAACAGGACCGTCCGCGTCGGGGCCGGCCTGTCCTGGGAAGGGCTGGCGCTGGCCCTTGCGGGCGGCGGCTTGCGCCCGTTGCAGCATGGGCCGATCTCGGGCCAGTATTCCACGGTCGGGGGCGCCGTCTCGCAGAACGTGCCCGGCAATCTCGAGGGCGTATTGGGGCTGGAGGTGGTTCTGGCCGATGCGAGCGTCGCGCGTTTCGGCGCCGGCGGCATTAAGGACGCCCCGGGTTTTTACCGCCATTACGGCCCGGATCTCGTGGGCCTGTTCTGTGGGGATTGCGGCAGCTTCGGCATCAAGACGGCGGTGACGCTGCGTCTGGTGCCGGAACGGCCCGCAGCCTTTGCATCCTTCGCCTTTCCCGGCCCCCGGGAGCTGGTGGCGGCGATGGCCACGCTGGGACGGGCCAATCTGGGCCTGCGCCTGTTCGGCATGGACGCCCAGAAAAACCGCGATGCCACCAAGGTCGATGCGCAAACCGCCTTCCAGACCGTTCGGGCGGTTCTGGGCAAGGGCGGCAATCCCCTCGCCCGGGTCGGCGATCTCCTGCAACTGGGGCGCGCCGGGGCCAATACGGCCGGGGCGGGCTGGACCCTGCATGCCACTGCCGAGGCCGCCACGCCGCAAGCCGCCGCATCCCTGCTCGATGCCGCCCGCAGGGAGCTGGCCGGCGCCGGCGTCGAAATCGACAATGTGCTGCCCAAGACCCTGCATGCGAAACCCTATTCGGTACGGGGCTTTGTGGGGCGCGAGGGCGAGCGCTGGGTGCCGATCCACGGCATGGTATCGCTGCAGCGGGCCGTCGGGACGATCGGCGCCATCGAGGATTACCTGGCGGCCAATGCGGAACGGCTCGCCGCCTTGTCGATCACCACGGGCTATTTCTTTTCCGGCGTCGGCCCCTATGTCAGCATGGAGCCGATGTTCTACTGGCCCGACGAGCTCGATCCTATCCACCTGCGCTATCTGTCGAACCGCAACCGGGAGCGCTTCGGCGGCCGGGACAGGAACGCGCCGGCGCGGCAGGCCGTGTGGGAGCTGCGGGACGGCATCCGCGGCATCTTCCGTGAAGCCGGCGCCGTCCACGCCCAGATTGCGCGCTATTACGACTATCTGGGACGCATCGATCCTTCCGCGGCGCAGCTCGTCACGCGCATCAAGGGAGCCCTGGACCCCCAGCGCCTGATCAATCCCGGTTCGCTCGGGCTCTGAGCATTACGCCCCTTCCGTATCGCCTCAGCGCAGCGGCGAGAACGCGCTGGGCCGCAGGATGCGGCTGGACTGGACGTCGATGAGATCGGTCGTCGCCTGCAAATAGTCCTGCCAGCGCCGGTCTTCGAACATCGCCTGGCGGCGGCGGGCGCGATCGTCGAGCGAGTCATAGGCCCAGAGCGAGACGACGTGATTGAGCTCGCCGATATCGGTGGTGAAATGGCCGATCATGCGCCCCAGATACTGGGTCTGGATCGGCAGGCCGAGCGTCTCATAGGCCTCGAGAAAAATCGCGAGCTTACCCGTCTTGATCCGATAGTCGCGCTCTTCGATGAACATGTTTCCCCCAGCCCGGCGTCGCTGCGCCGACACCCCTTAGCGTTCCCGCCCACGTCTTGGCAAGGTAACCCTTGGCAGCAGGGCCGGGGCGGTGGACGGATGCGGGGACCATCGGCGAGCGAGGTCAAAGCCGGCGCAGCAGGTAGTCGGTTCTGACGGTGCTCTTGGGGTTGAGCGGAACGCCGGTTTCGACGAAGACGGATCGCACGCCGGCGCGCTGGCCGGCGAGGATGTCGGTGTCGAGCTGGTCGCCCAGCATGATGGCGGCGTCGGGGCCGATGCCCAGCCGGTCCAGGGCCGCGTGGATGATGGCGGGGCGGGCTTGCCCAGGAACAGCGGAGAGACGCCGGCGGAAACGGCGATGGAATGGGCGATGGCGCCGGCGCCGGGCTCGAAGCCGTCGGCAAGGGGGCGGATGAGGTCGGGATTGGTGCCGATCAGCTCCGCGCCCTCCAGCACGTTGCGCAGGGCCGTTTTCATCATGGCGTAGCTGAACTGCCGGTCGAGCGCCACCAGCACCGCCTTTGCGCCCTCCTCGACGAGGGCGAGGCCCGATGCGGCGGCGCGGTCCTTCAGCGATTGCGAGCCGATGACATAAAGCCCGGTGCCCCGGGGATATTTCGCGGCGATGAAATCCAGGGCGAGATCGCCCGAGGTCACCACCTGCTCGGGCGCGCACTCGACCCCGAGGCGGCGCAGCTTGGCGACGAATTCGCCGGCGGATTTTTCGGCGTTGTTGGTGACGAAGCAATAGGGCAGGCCCCGGTCGTGCCATTGGCCGAAGCGCTCGACGGCGCCGGGAACCGCCTCCTCGCCCCGATAGACGATGCCGTCGAGATCGGAGAGCACGGCGGAGAATTCGAGCTCCTCTATGGAGCGGAGCCGCTGGGGTGCGCCGGTCATCCGCCTTTGCCTTTCAGATCGGGATCGAGCATGTCGCGCAGCCAGCCGTCGCCCGGGCTTATGGCGCGCGGTGAGAAAGATGACGATATCCGCCGGAATGTCCACCCGTTAGGCCGTGGGATGGGCACCGATCCTTCGGGGTAGAAAAATACTACATAACGCTTTACCTAACGTTTTTGATATGAATAGCTTCCAACTGGATAACAAATTCAATAACGACGTTATTCAGTGGAGGGGAAAATGGTTCGCATCAATCGTAGGAAATTCGTGCTCGCCGGTTCCGCCGTGGCGGGATCGTTCATGCTTCCAGGCTGGGCCTGGGCGCAATCGACGCCGGAATCGGGCTTTTTGCAGGCGCAGGTCGACGCGGGGACGCTGCCCGGGGTAGCCGAGCGGCTGCCGGTCAATCCGCTGGTGATCACGCCGTTCGAGCGGCCCGGCCAGCAGGGCGGGGATTGGAACCACGCGCTGGTGGGCGGCGGCTCGCTGTCCATGCTGGTGCGCTATCAGGGCTACGAGCCGCTGGTGCGGTTCGACCCGGAGTGGAACGGCATCATCGAGAACGTCGCGGAAAGCTACGAGGTCAATGACGACGCCACCGAATATACCATAAGGCTGCGCGAAGGGCACAAATGGTCGGACGGCCACCCTTATACGACCGAGGACATCCAGTTCTGGTACGATGCCTATTTCACCGATGCCGAGACCAGCCTCGGGCGCCAGGGCTTCTGGTATGCCGATGGCGAGCCGGGCCGGCTGGAAGTGATCGACGCGCAGACCTTCAAGGTGGTCTTTGCGTCGCCCAACGGCTTTTTCCTGCAGCAGCTCGCCTGGGCGCAGCAGGACCAGCTCACCCGCTGCCCCAAGCATTATCTCGAACAATTCCATATCCGCTACAATCCCGACGCCGACAAGCTGGCGCAGGAGGCGGGCATGGAGAGCTGGATCGCCCTGTTCCAGCGCGAGGTCGGCTTCCAGGACGACAATACCTTCTTCCAGAATTCGCGCCGTCCCACGCTCAATGCCTGGGTATTCGATTCGGCGCCCGGCGAAAGCACGGAACTGGCGATCGCCACCCGCAATCCCTATTATTTCAAGGTCGATACCGAAGGCACGCAGCTGCCCTATTTCGACCGTGTCGTCTATCAGATGGTCGCCGATCCCGAAGTGCTGCTGCTCAAGACGCTGCAGGGCGAGATCGACATCATGGACCAGTACATCGCCACGCCGGCCAACCGCCCGACGCTGTTCGACGGGCAGGAAAGCGGCGATTACCACTTCTATACGCTCAAGGAGACGGCGGCGAACGTCATGGCGTTCCAGCTCAATCTCAACCATGTGGACGAGACCAAGCGGGAATTGTTCAACACGCTGGAATTCCGCCACGCGCTGTCGCTGGCGGTGGACCGGCAGGCGCTGATCGATGCGGTGTTCATCGGCCAGGGCTCCCCGGCGCAGGCCTCGATCCGGGAAGGCGACCCGCTCTACAATGAGCGGCTGGCCAAGGAGTTCACCGAATTCGATCCGGCCCGGGCCAACGAAATGCTCGACGCCATCATCCCGGAACGCGATGGCGAGGGCTACCGCCTCGACAAGGACGGGCGGCGCGTCACCATCATCTTCGAGATCGATCAGACCCGCACCACCTTCCTCGACATGTTCGAGCTGGCCATTCCCATGTTCCAGCAGGTGGGGATCGATGCGCAGATGCGCACCATGGACCGCTCGCTATGGGAGACGAGGGTGCGCCACGGCCGCGAATACGACGCCACGGCGCACCAGTTCGGCGCCAATTCCGGCCTCGCCGCCATGCTCGATGCGCGCTTTTACGTGCCCATCAACAATAACTGCTTCTACGCTCAGGGCTGGGCTCTCTATTACACCCAGCCCGACAATCCGGACGCGGTCGAGCCGCCCGAGGCCGTCAAGGCCCAGCAGCAATTGTATCGCGATCTCAACGCCACGGGCGATCAGGCGCGGCAGCAGGAAATCATGGCGCAGATCCTCGAGAACGCCGCCGACCTGTTCTTCACCTTCGGCGTCAGCCTGCCGGCGGACGGCTATGGGATCGTCAAGAACAACGTCGTCAACCTGATGCCGGAAATGCCGAACTCGTTCGGCTGGCCGACGCCCGGCCCGGCCCGTCCGGAGCAGTTCTTCAAGAGCTGACCGGCTTTCTTTCATCATCCTCCCGAAGACGCTGGCCCATGGGCCGGCGTCACCCTCAACTCGTACCCTGAAGGCCGTCATGCTCGACACCGTCCCCCATTCCACCGCCAATCTACGCCAGCCCGACTGGTACAAATCGGCGACCCGCTGGACGCAACTGACCCTGGCGGAGGACGATCCGGTGCGCTTCGACCCCGCCTTCTGGATCGACGTGTTCAAGCGCACCCGCTCCAATGCCACCTGCATCAGCGCCGGCGGCTACATCGCCTATTACCCCAGCAAGGTGAACCTGCACTATGTCAGCAAGTTCCTCGGCGATACCGATCCGTTCGGCGCGCTCGTCGAGGGAGCGCGAAGCCTCGACATGCATGTCATGGCCCGGGTCGATCCGCATGCGATCCACGAGGATGCCGCCCGTGCCCATCCCGAATGGGTGATGGTGGATCGCGACGGCAATCCTGCCCGCCACTGGGCCTATCCCGACGTCTGGGTCACCTGCGCCTATTCCGACTACAACTTCAAGTTCATGCCGGAGGTGCTGCGCGAGATCACCGCGAATTATGATATCGACGCCATTTTCGCCAATCGCTGGCAGGGCCATGGCGTATGCTATTGCGATGCCTGCCGCAGCGACTTCAAGGCGGCGTCCGGCCACGACCTGCCTCTGACCAATAGTCTCGAGGATCCCGCCTGGCTGGCCTGGGGCGCCTGGCGCCGCACCAAGCTGAGCCGGCTGGTGGTGGAATGGGACGAGGCGATGAAGGCGATCAAGCCCCACACCAGCTTCATCCCCAATATGGGCTCGGTCTCGCTCATGGAGTTCGACCTGCCCATGATCGAGAAATACTGCCCGTTTCTGTGCGTGGACGACCAGGGCCGGCGCGGCACCGAACCGGTGTGGATGGCGGGCCGCAACGGCAAGCGCATGCGCGCCACCTTCCAGGACCGTCCGGCCATCCTCATCACCTCGATCGGCCCGGAGGAGGCCTATCGCTGGAAGGACGCGGTAACGCTGGGTCCCGAGATCCGGGCCTGGATGGATAGCGGCGTCACCCAGGGCCTGCTGCCCTGGTTCACCAAGTTCAACGGCGTCGTGCCGGACCGGCGCTGGGTCGAGCCGGTGGCCGAGAGCTTCGGCCTGCATGCGCTGCTCGAGCCGGCGCTGGCGGCGACCGCTCCGGTGGCCGAGATCGCCATACTCGATCCCACCACGACCCTGCGCCATCACGATCACCATTCGCGCCGCGCCGCCGAAGCGCATGATCTGGGCTTTTATCACGCGCTGGTCGAGGCAAGGCTGCCCTTCGAAATGCTCTCGGACGCCGCCATGACGCCCGAGCGCATGGACCAGTTCAAGGTGCTGATCCTGGCCAATTCCACCTGCCTTTCGGAGGAGCAGGCCGAGGCGCTCGAGGCCTATGTCAAAAGAGGCGGCTCGCTGGTCGTCGCCTATGAGACCGGCACCCGCACACCCGACAACGACAGGCGCCAGACGCCCCTGCTGGCCGATTTGCTCGGCTATGAGGTGACGCGGCCCTCGCGTGGCCCGGTGAAGAACACCTATGTGGCGCTCAATGGCGATCACCCGATCAACCGGGGGTTCGACGGCGCGGCCCGCGTCATGGGCGGCACGCATCTGATCGGGGTCGAGGCGGTGGCCGATGCCGCCCAGCCGCTGCTCTATGTTCCCGACTTCCCCGACCTGCCCATGGAGGAAGTCTATCCTCGCGAGGAGCCGCAAGGCGCCGCGATCGTCGCGCGCGAGCACCAAGGGGGCGGACGCACCGTCTATATCCCGTGGAATATCGGGGCGATCTTCTGGGAGGTCCTTGCCGGCGACCATGGCCGTCTCATCGCCAACAGCGTGCGCTGGGCCCTGGGCAAGCGGCCCGATGTGGAGCTGGAGGGCAGGGGGGTCGTCGATCTTTCGGTGCGCGCGGGTGCGGGCGAGGTGATGGTGCTGGTCAATAATCTCACCAATCCCATGATGATGAAGGGGCCGATCCGCGAGGTCCATCCGATCGGCCCGCTGACCCTGTCGCTGGCCGTGCCCGAGGGACGCTCGGTCGGCCGGGTCCATCTGGTTTCAACCGGGGAAGACCTGCCCTTCACCCTTTCCAACGGGCGCGTCCGTGCCACCATGGGCGAGTTGGCCACGCTCGAGGCGATTCAGGTCGATTGGAACTGAGCGTAGCGGAGGAGGCGGCGGCATGCTGGGCTATGTGATCAAGCGGATCTTCTACATGATCCCGACGCTGTTCGGGCTCTCGCTGATCGCGTTCATGATCATCCAGCTGCCGCCGGGTGACTATGTGACCTCGATGATCGCCTCGATGCAGGATTCGGGGGCCAATGTGGACCCGCGCCAGATCGAGCGCCTGCGCGAGATCTACGGGTTCAACGACCCCATCTGGGTGCAGTATTTCAAGTGGATCACCGGCATCCTGCTGCGCGGCGATTTCGGCTATTCGTTCGAATGGAACCGGCCGGTCGCCGATCTGATCTGGGAGCGCATGGGCTCGACCCTGGCCATCTCCGTCGCCTCGCTGCTTTTCGTCTGGGCGGTGGCGCTGCCCATCGGCATCTATTCGGCCGTGCGGCGCCATTCGGTGGGGGATTACGTCTTCACCTTCATCGGCTTCATCGGCCTCGCCGTCCCCAATTTCATCCTGGCGCTCAGCCTGATGTATCTGAGCTACCGCTATTTCGGGCAGAGCGTGGGCGGACTGTTCTCGCCCCAATATGTCGAGGCGCCCTGGAGCTGGGGCAAGTTCGTCGACCTGCTCAACCATTTGTGGATTCCGATCATCGTCATCGGCACCTCGGGCACCGCCGCGATGATCCGCGTCCTGCGCGCCAATCTCAGCGACGAGTTGCACAAGCCCTATGTGATCACCGCCAGGGCCAAGGGCCTGCCCGAATACAAGGTGGTGCTGAAATACCCGGTGCGCATCGCACTCAATCCGTTCGTGTCGGCCATCGGCTGGGTGCTGCCGGACCTGGTGTCGGGCGTCACCATCACCGCCATCGTTCTCAACCTGCCCACCGCCGGCCCGCTGCTGCTGCGGGCGCTGATCAGCCAGGACATGTATCTGGCCGGCAGTTTCATCCTGCTCATGGGCGTCCTCACCCTGATCGGCATGCTGGTCTCGGACCTGCTGCTGGCCCTGCTCGATCCTCGAATTCGGTTCACCTGATGACTGTTCATGTTTTCATCGATGGCGAGCCCGACACCGGGCCGACCACTACCCCGCTCAAGGCCGGCGCCGGTTCCGGCGATACCGGCGCGGCCAATCAGTGGCGGCTGGTGTGGTACAAATTCTCGCGCAACAAGCTGGCGCTGGTCTCCGGGTTCGTCATCCTGTTCTTCTGTCTTGTCGGCCTCTTCGCCGAGTTTCTGGCGCCCTCCGTGCCCGATGCCTCGCGGCCGCAATTCACCAATGCGCCGCCCCAGCAATTGGGCTTTTTCGTCACCGAGCCGGACGGGTCGACGCGCTTCCAGCTACACGTCACCGGCTATACGATGGAGGTCGATCCCGCCTCCCTGCGCCGCACCTATGTCGCCGATCCCGAACAGGTGGTGCCGGTGGGACTGTTCGTGCAGGGCGCGCCCTACAGGATGTGGGGCCTGATCAATGCCGACCGGCATCTGCTCGGGCCGCTGGCCGCCGGCGATACCATGTATCTGCTCGGCACCGACCGGCTCGGCCGCGACCTCATGAGCCGGCTGGTCTATGGCACCCGGATTTCCATGTCGATCGGCCTCGTGGGCGTCTGCATCAGCCTGCTGCTGGGCGTGGTGCTGGGCGCCGTCTCGGGCTTTTACGGCGGCGCGGTCGACATGCTGATCCAGCGCATGATCGAGGTCATCTCCTCCATGCCCACCATTCCCCTGTGGCTGGGGCTGGCGGCGGCGATCCCGCTGACCTGGTCGCCGCTGACCGTCTATTTCGTCATCACCCTCATCGTCTCGCTCTTCGGATGGACGGGGCTGGCGCGCGAGGTGCGCGGGCGCTTCTTCGCGCTGCGCGGGGAGGATTTCGTCATGGCGGCCAAGCTGGACGGCTCCTCGGAGCGGCGGGTGATCTTCCGCCATATCCTGCCCTCGCTCACCAGCCACGTGCTGGCCGTGGTCACCCTGGCCCTGCCCACCATGATCGTGGCCGAAACGGCGCTGAGCTTCCTCGGCATCGGCCTCAAGGCGCCCATCGTGTCCTGGGGCGTGCTGCTGCAGGAGGCGCAGAACGTGCGCACCATCGCCAATGCGCCCTGGCAGCTGGTCTGGCCGGCCGGCGCGGTGGTGATGACGGTATTGGCCTACAATTTCCTCGGCGATGGCCTGCGCGATGCCGCCGATCCTTATGAAAGCTGATCCGATGCTCTCTCAGGCAGCAACAGCGCCAGTCGCGGTCGCAGAGGACGATGTGGTCCTCCGCGTCGAAAATCTCAGCCTCGATTTCCGGCTGCGCACCGAGATCCTGCATGCCGCGCGCGATGTCAGCCTCGAGCTCAAGCGCGGCAAGACGCTGTGCCTCGTGGGCGAGAGCGGTTCGGGCAAGAGCGTCACCGCGCGAGCGCTGATGCGGATCATCGACCGCAACGGCACCATCGCCGGCGGCCGCATCGTGCTTTCGGGCGACAAGGGCGCCATCGACATCGCCCAATTGGCGGAGAACAGCCCCGAGCTTCTCGAAATCCGCGGCGGCCGCATCGGGCTGATCTTCCAGGAGCCGATGAGCTCGCTCTCGCCGGTCCATACGATCGGATCGCAGATCATCGAGGCGGTGCGCCTGCATACGCGCCTGGACAAGCGCCAGGCGCGCGAGCGCACCATCGACTTGCTGCGGCAGGTCGAGATTCCCGACCCCGAGCAGATGGTGGACCGCTACACCTTCGAATTTTCCGGCGGCATGCGCCAGCGCGCCATGATCGCCATGGCGCTGGCGGCCAATCCGGAAGTGCTGATCGCCGACGAGCCGACCACGGCGCTCGACGTCACCACCCAGGCCGAAATCCTCGATCTCATCAAGCGGCTGCAGGTCGAGCGCGGCATGGCCATGCTGCTCATCACCCATGACATGGGCGTGGTGGCGGAGGTGGCCGACGAGGTGGCGGTCATGCATTTCGGCCGCATCGTCGAATTCGGCTCGGTCGACGACATCTTCTACAATGCGCGACACGCCTATACCCGCCGCCTGCTGGAATCGACGGTCAAGCTCGAGCAGAACCGCCGCGCATCCGCTCCGGCGGAGGGCGGGCCGGGCAAGGCGGTCGTGCTTTCCGCCCGCAATCTCACCAAGGTCTATGGGGCGGCGCGCACCTGGCTCGGCGGCAAGGGCTATGCGGTCAAGGCCGTGGACGATGTGAGCTTCGATCTGCATGCCGGAGAAAATCTGGGCATTGTGGGCGAAAGCGGCTCGGGCAAGACCACGCTGGGACGCATGCTGCTGCGCATGGTGGAGCCGACCTCGGGGGCCATCACCTTTTTCGGTGACGGCGATGCGCCGGTGGACGTCACCAGCCTGTCCAAGCGCGGTCTGCGCGCCTTCCACCGTCAGGTGCGCCTCGTCTTCCAGGACCCCTTCGCCTCGCTCAACCCGCGCATGACGGTGGGCGATATCGTGGGCGATCCGCTGGTGGTGGGGCGCAAGCTCGGCGGCGCGGCGCTCACGCGCCGGGTATGCGAACTGCTCGAGCTGGTCGGACTCGATCCGGCGATGCGCGAGCGCTATCCGCACGCCTTTTCGGGCGGCCAGCGCCAGCGCATCGGCATTGCCCGCACGCTGGCGCTCGACCCCAGGATCATCATTGCCGACGAGGCCACCGCCGCGCTCGACGTTTCCATCCGCGCCCAGATTCTCGACCTGCTGCTCGACCTGCAGAAACGGCTGGACCTGAGCTTCATCTTCATTTCCCACGACATTTCGGTGGTCCGCTATTTCTGCGACCGGGTGGCCGTGATGCATCGCGGCAGGCTGGTCGAGCTGGGGCCGGCCGAACAGATCTGCACCGCGCCCCGGGAGCCTTATACGCAAAGCCTCATCTCGGCCGTCCCGAGTCCCGATCCGCGCAACAAGCGCATGCTCCACCGCACCCGCTTCACCCAATAGGAGACCGCCGTGCCCCGCTTCGCCGCCAATCTGTCGTTTCTCTATCCGGAAGTGCCGCTGCTCGAGCGCATCGCCAAGGCGGCCGCCGACGGTTTCGGCGCGGTGGAATATGTCTCGCCCTACGAGCTGGACAAAGCTGTTCTTGCCGAGGCTCTCGACAGAGCGGGCGTGGTGCAGGCGCTGTTCAATCTTCCCGCCGGCGACTGGGCGGCGGGCGAGCGCGGCATCGCCTGCCTGCCGGACCGGGTGGAGGAGTTTCGGCGCGGCGTCGACACCGCCATCGACTATGCGCGGGCGCTCGATTGCCCGACGGTCAACTGCCTCGCCGGCATTGCGCCCGGAAACGCCGATCCGGCGCGGCTCGACCGGGTCCTCGCCGACAATCTGGCCTATGCGGCGCCGCGCCTCGCCGAGGCCGGGATCGCGCTGGTGTTCGAGCCGATCAACCGCCGCGACATTCCCGGCTATCATCTCGCCACCACCGACCATGCCGAAAAGATCATGGAAATGGCCGGCGTCGAGAACCTCAAGATCCAGTATGATTTCTATCACATGCAGGTCACCCAGGGCGATCTGATCCCCACATTCGAGCGCCTGTTCGCGCGCATCGGCCACGTGCAGATCGCCGACAATCCGGGCCGCAACGAGCCGGGCACCGGCGAGATCAACTACGATTTCATTTTCAGCACGCTCGACCGGCTCGGCTATGCCGGCTGGGTCGGGTGCGAATACAAGCCGCGCACCACCACGACGGACGGTCTTGGCTGGATGGCGCCTTATCTGCAGGAGAATTGAACCATGAAGATCGCGTTCATCGGCCTCGGCGTCATGGGCCGTCCCATGGCCGGGCATTTGCTGGCGGCAAAGCATGAACTGTTCGTCCATCGCATAAAGGCCGTTTCCCAGCATCTGGTGGATGCCGGGGCGCAGCCGGTCTCCAGCCCGCGCGAAGCGGCCGCCGCCGCCGAGGTGGTCATCCTCATGCTGCCCGATACGCCCGATGTCGCAACCGTTCTGTTCGGCAAGGATGGCGTGGCCGAGGGCGTCAGGGCCGGCACGCTGGTCATCGACATGAGCTCCATCTCCCCGGTCGCCACCAAGGATTTCGCGGCGTGGCTGGCGGAAAAGGGCGTCGACTATCTCGATGCGCCGGTCTCCGGCGGCGAGGTCGGGGCGAAGAACGCCGCCCTCACCATCATGGTGGGGGGCAGCGAGGCGGGGTTCGAAAAAGCCCTGCCGCTCTTCCAGCTCATGGGCAAGAACATCAATCGCGTCGGCGGGGTGGGGGACGGGCAGACCGCCAAGGTCGCCAACCAGATCATCGTCGGGCTCACCATCGAGGCGGTGGCCGAGGCGCTGCTCTTTGCCAAAAAGGCCGGGGCCGATCCGGCAAAGGTGCGCGAGGCGCTGATGGGCGGCTTTGCCTCCTCCCGCATTCTCGAACTGCACGGGGAGCGCATGGTCAGCCGCAGCTTCGATCCGGGCTTCCGGATTCGCCTGCATCGCAAGGACCTGTCGCTGGCGCTCGATGCCGCGCGGGCGCTGGATGTCGCTTTGCCCAATACGGCCGGCACGATGCAACTCATGAACGCCGCCCTCGCGCTCGGCGATGGCGACAAGGATCACTCGGGGCTCATCCGCACTCTGGAGACGCTGGCCGGCGCCGGCGACTGAGCCCCTTATCGCGACGCAGTTTTTTCAGGCGGCGCCTTGGCGCCGCACGGTCCCTCATTGCCCGGAGACACCACGATGCCGCTCGACAAACTTCCCCAGACCCCGTTCGGAGCCGTTTATTTCCGCAAGTCCAATCCGCCCCGCGAGGATTGGGAACGGGATTACGGCGTGGCCGCCGAAGACGGGCTCAACGTCTTCCGCCACTGGTTCATATGGTCGGCGATCGAACGGCGGCCCGGACACTACGATTGGGACGATTATGACCGCCAGATGGACCTGGCCGCCAAAAACGGCATCAAGACCGTCATCGCCGAGCTGACCCACACGGTTCCCGACTGGGCCTACCGGAAATTCGCGCATGCGCGCCAGATCCGCGCCGATGGCCGCCCGCTGACCGCAACGATGGGGGTGAGCGCGGCAGTGGGCGGCTTTGCCCATAATGGCGGCGGGGCCGGGTCGCTCACCATGAACTGCCCGGAGGTGAAGGAAGCCGCCGGCGCCTTCCTCACCGCCCTCGCCACCCGCTACAAGGGGCATCCGGGGCTATTGGGCTACGACATCTGGAACGAGGTGAACTATTCGGCCGATGTCGATTTTTCCGACTATATGCAGGCCGATTTCCGCCTCTGGCTCCAGCGCAAATATGGCGACCTGGAGACGCTGGCCGAGGCCTGGTACCGCTATTCCTATGCCGAGTGGGACGATGTCGAGGCCCCGCGCGAAATCGCCGCCTATCCGCAGAATCTCGATTGGCTGGAATTCAAGCGGGACAATTACTACGGCCAGATGCAATGGCGCATCGACACCATCCGGGCGGTGGACCAGGATTGCCTCATCGCCGCCCACGGCGTGGGCGGGGCCATTCCCAATATGGCTTCCCACGGCTCGGACGACTGGCTGGCGGCCTCCAAGGTCGAGCTCTACGGCCTCACCTGGGTGCCGGGCCGGCGCGGCTTCAAGCCCTGGCAGAACTTCTTCGGCCCCGACCTCACCCGCGCCGCGGCGCGCGGCAAGAAATGGTGGCATGCCGAGCGGCCCGGCGGGCCCTTGTGGATGCAGCCCCAGGTTCTGGGCCGCGACAAGGACGATGCCAGGGTGATGACCCCGGGCGATATCCGCCTTTTGACCATGACCTCGTTTGCCGCCGGCGCCACCGGGGTGATGAATTTGCGCTACCGGCCCTTGCTCGACGGTCCGCTCTTTGGCGCCTTCGGCTCCTACGGCATGGATGGCAGCCGCACGCCGCGTTCCGACATGGCCAGCCAGATCGCCCGATGGGCCAATGCGCCCGAGCAGGGGGAGGTCTTCGCCGCCCGGCCGGTCAAGGGCGATATCGGCCTCTTGGTCATTCCCGAGGCCCAGGCCTGGGACTATCTGCTCAACCACAATCACTGTCCGGAAACCTATCGACAGGCGATGTGGGGCGCCTATCGCGGCTTTTTCGACAACGGCATCCAGGCCGACTGGGTGCATATCGAGGATATCGCCGGCTACGACGTGCTCTATGCGCCATATCCCATCGCCATGAGCGGCAAGACCGCGGCGGCGCTCGCGTCCTGGGTGAAGGCCGGCGGCACGCTGATCTCCGAGGCGACGCCGGGCTATTTCGGTGACCGGGGCAAGGTGGGCACGATCCAGCCCAATAACGGGCTCGACGCGGTGTTCGGCGTGCGCGAGGACGAGGTCGAGTTCATGCCCGATATCGGCGAGCGGATCAAATTCTCCTTTGCCGGCACGCCGGCGCGGGGCGGGGGGTTCCTGCAATCCTATACGCTGGCCGGGGCGCAGGAGCTGGGCCGGTTCGACGATGGCCGCATCGCCATTGCCGAAAACGCCCATGACAGGGGGCGGACCCTCTTGGTCGGCACCCATCCGGGCATCGGCTATTTCACCCATGGCGAGGCCGGCAACAGCGCCTATTTCCGCGCCGTCCTCGCCTGGGCGGGGCGGTCGCCCCGGGTCGCCTGCTCGGACAACCGGCTGCAGGCCCGCCTGCACGAGGACGGCGGCCGCCGCGTGCTATGGCTGCTCAATCCGCTGCGCGAAACGGCCACGGTCAGCGTCCGGGTCGATGGCATTCCGGCAAAGGCGGCGTCGCTCCATTGGGGCGGTACCGAAAGCCTGGTGTCGGACGGCGTCTATGCCGTGCCGGCGCAGGACGTGCTGGTGATCGCGTTGGAAGGCTAATTTCACGGTTCTGTTATGTTGCGTTATGTGAGCGGGGCGCGTATCAGCGCCGGGAAAATCATCGGGGGCCGAATTGCCGCGCGTCACGCTCACCACCATCGCCAAGGCGACCGGCCTGTCCAAATTCGCCGTTTCCCGGGCCCTTTCGGGCAAGAGCGGCGTCAGCGAGCAGACGCGCAAGCGGGTCCATGAGGTCGCCGCCGAACTGGGCTATACGCGCCAGGCCGCCCCGACCCCGGCTTCGGACAAATTGGGCGTGGTCTTTCACGATACCGACCTGATCAATTCCGAGCTGCACCTGCTGGTCCAGACCGGCTTCCAGATGGAAGCGCAGAAACTGGGTTATCAGACCGGCATGGTCTGGACGCATCTGCCCGAGGATATCGGCCGGTTCGCACGCCAGTGCGCCGGGGTAGCCATGGTCGGCCCGCATTTGCGCGAAAGCATGTATCTGGTCCGGGAAATGGGCAAGCCGGTGGCGCGCAATGGCTGGATCGAGCCGCTGGAAGGCTTCGACATGGTCCATGGCACCGACCACGAGGCGGGGGCGGCGGTGGCGCAATATCTGCTGGGCCTCGGTCACCGCCGCATCGCCTATGTGCAGGGCGCGGCGCGCTATCGGGGCCGCAAGGAGCGCTTTTACGGCCTGCGCGAGGTGCTCGAGCAATATCCCGAGGTGCAGTTCCGCCAGATGACCTTCGATGCCGAAACCATGTTCCTCGACCGGCTGCGCGAAATCCAGGCGGATGGCTTCATGCCCACGGCGTTCTTCTGCGCCCATGACGGGCTGGCGCTCACCGCCATGTCCGAGCTGATGCGGCTGGGCTATCGCATTCCCCAGGACGCCACCATAATCGGGTTCGGCGATTTTTCCGCCGCCACGCAGATCACCCCCAATCTCACCACCGTCAAGACCCAGGGCCACGAAATCGGCGCGGGCCTCGCGCGCATTCTCGACGACCGGCTCAAGGGCCGCATCGATCCGGGCATATCCCTGCGCATCATGATCACCGGCCCCATCATCGAGCGCCAGTCCTCCGGCCCCGCCCCGGCCTGACCGCCGCGCGAGGGAACAAATCCGCCGGCGACGCTATTCCCCCTGGAGAACCCGCCATGACGGCGTGCCGCCGTTCATGGTTGCGGTTCCGACACGGGGAAAGACATGATCAAGACCGATACGATCCAGACCGGCATCGCGCTCGACGAGATCAAGATCGTCGTCAATTCGCTCTATCTGAGCCTGTCCTATCTGCTCGACCGCGTTGCCGAGGCGGGCGGGGAAGACGCCGCGCTCGCGGCGCGGGAGGGATTGATCGCTCACCTCCAGAGCGGCGATATCGATATGGCGATCATGGAGGATCGCAAGCTTTTCGACTTCGTCGTCTCCGTGGCCGAGGCGCTTCCCGCTCCCGCGCGGCCCGGCATGGAGCGGGTATAGGTTGCCGAATGGCGCCAGCTCGCTTTTCACCAAAATAAGTGTGCTTATCCTGCAATCAAATTCTGTTGCCTGCTGTTAGGGGAGGGCATAGCCTTGATATGCCGTCCGGGGCACGGCACACGCAGCCATGGCGTCCGGACGATGGAGATGGAGGTCATGCAAAATCTGCTCGATTATCTGCTGCTCCTCGCCGCGCTGGCGGCGTCCTGGCAGGTCCATGCCGCCTTCACCCGGTCGGAGCGGCTCAGCGAGGGGACGGGGCTGGAGGAGATAGGCTCCTCGGGCAAGGGCGAGCCGGAAAAGCGGCAGCCCTGGCCGGCCGATCTGGAAGGACGGTTCGCGGCGGTGTTCGGGCCGGAGGGGCCGGCCGATTTCATTGCCGGGGCCAAGCGGGCCTACGAGCTGATCCTGGCCGCCTTCACCGCCGGGGATTTGGGGCCGGTTTCGTTCCTGCTGGGAGAGAATTTGAACCGCACCTTCGCGCAGATACTGGCCGAGCGGCGCGCGAAGGGGGAGAGTTTTACCAATCACTTCATCGGCTTCGTTTCGGCCGAACCGGTCGATGCCGGGCGGGAGCGCGATCACGTCTGGGTGGAGGTCCGCTTCGTGACGCAGATGGTGTCGGAGCGGCGCGACAGCGCCGGCGCCCTCGTGGAAGGCGATCCGCACCGGGTGGGGGAGACCGCCGAGCTATGGACCTTCTCGCGGCCCATAAAGTCGCGGGACCCCAACTGGCTGCTGGTGGCCACGGGGCCGGACGAGTGAGGTTCCGGCGATGACCGCCGGCGGCGTCCCGGCCATCAAGCGCGCCTATCTGCCGGCGTCGCCCGATGACGGCAGGCGGGTGCTGGTCGACCGGTTGTGGCCGCGCGGCCTGCATCGGGACGGCGCCGGGATCGACGAGTGGATCAAGGAGGTCGCGCCCAGTACCGGCCTGCGCCAATGGTTCGGCCACGACCCCGCCCGCTGGGAGGAGTTCCGCCGGCGCTACCGGGCCGAGCTCGCCGCGAACCCAGCGCTGGAGCGGTTGCGGGCGATGGCGTCCCGGGGAAAACTGACGCTGATCTACGGGGCGCGGGACGAGGCCCACAACCAGGCCCGGGTGCTGGCCGACTATATCGCGGAGTTGGAGGAAACCGGAAGATGAGCCTGGGGCGGCAAGATGCCATCGGCCCGATATTGGGGTGCCGCCATCCCGTCGTGCTGGCCGGCATGGGCGGCGTGGCGCGCTCGGAGCTGGTGGCGGCGGTGACGGCCGCCGGCGGCTTCGGATTTCTGGGCATGGTGCGCGAGCCGGTAGCGCTGATCCGGGCCGAGGTGGCGGCGGTGCGGCGGCTGGGCCATGAGCGGTTCGGGGTCAATATCATCCCGGCGGCGACGGATGCGGCTTTGCTCGAGCGGCAGGTCGGGACCATCATCGAGCTGGGCGTGCCGGTGGTGTCGCTGTTCTGGGAGATCGACGCGGCCGTGGTGCGGCGGTTCCGCGATGCAGGCATCGTCGTCGTCTATCAGGTCGGTTCGCCCGAGGAGGCCCGCGAAGCGGAGAGGGCCGGGGCGGAGATCGTCATCGCCCAGGGCTGCGAGGCCGGCGGGCATGTCCGCGGCGCGACCCCGCTCCGGCGGCTGCTGCCGGGGGTGGTCGAGGCGGTGCGGGTGCCGGTGCTGGCGGCCGGCGGGCTGGCCGGCGGCGCCGATCTGGTGACGGTGCGGGCCCTGGGCGCCGCCGGCATGGTGCTGGGCACCGCCCTCATCGCGGCGACGGAATCCTTCGCCCATCCGCATCACCGCGACCGGCTGGTCGCGGCGGGACCGGACGACACGCTGCTCACCGACATGTTCCACATCAACTGGCCGGATGGCGCGCGGGTGCGGGTGCTCAAAAGCGCGGTGACGGCGGGCGAGCGGGGAAGGCCCCGCTCCGGCGCGCCGGTGGTGATCGGGGAGGAGGAGGGGCGGCCCATCTACCTGTTCAGCACCGATTCCCCGCTGCGCTCGATGCAGGGGGATTTCGAGGCCATGGCGCTTTATGCCGGGACCGGGGTGGGGGCAGTCTCGGCCGTCAGGCCGGCCGGGGAGATCATTGCCGATATCGTCGAGGAGGCGGCGGCGCTGTCGGCGAGCGGCGCGCTGGCGGCGCCGGCCGAGTTCGCCTCGCCGGTCTGTTATGCCGGGGAAATGAGCGGCGCCTATATGGGCTATCTCGAGCCCGGGGAAGCGGCGGCGGAAGTGGGCGCCGTGGTGCGGATGCTGGCTGCCGGCCTGCAGGCGGCGCTGGCGCGCCCGGGCGATGGCGCCGACCGTCCGCCGCTTGCGCCTGCGGGGCTACGCTTCGCCCGCCACATCCTCGCGCTGCGCCCCTATGCCGGGGAGGCGGAAGAGGCCGGGCGCTTCGGCGGCGCGGTGCCGCAGGCCCTGCCGGCGCTGATCCTGCAAAAGCTGCGCAGCCTGCTTCCGCGCCTGCCCGAAACCGACTGCCGCCGCGCCCTCGAAGCGCTGGCCAGGGAGCTGGAAGCCGATATGGAGCTGGCGCAATAAGGGATTTCCTCATCTCTCTTTTGGGAGAGAGGTCGGCCCAAGGCTCCTGGTTTGATCGTTGTTGTTCATACCAGCGCTGTGCTGCCCTCGGGCTCGACCCGAGGGCCGGCTTGGGAGCCCCGAAACCCGGTTTCCTGCACGTGGATATTGGCCCTCGGGTCAAGCCCGAGGGAAGCCCGGTGTGGGGGATAAATTGAGCTAGGAAGCCAGAATGAACACTCCCGGGTGAGAGGGCCTGCGGCCAATCCTCAGCCTTCGTCCCCACCACCGACCGCGTCCCATCCGGCGCCATGGTCCGGCGCGGTCATGGTCAGGCCCCGCCGCATCAGGTCGATGATGCTGCGGTCGGTGCGGCTGGAATAGACCATGTGCACAGAATAGGAGAAGGCGGGGGCGGAGACGACGCGGTGCAATTGCCCGCGCTCCAGATAGGGGGCGACGGCGCTGAGGCGGAAATAGCCGGTGCCGCCCACCCGCAGCAAATAGAGCAGGGCCAGCGGGCCGTGGGAAACGGACATGCCGGGGCTTTCCAGTTGCGGAAAGGCGGCCTGGTGGCTGGACTGGAAGGAGGGGCCCCAGTCGATCTGCACGTAGTCGTCGAAATTGTCGGGCCGACCCGAGGCATCGGTGGTGACCATCACCAGCTTTTCCTCGTGCAGCAGTTCGACCACGGCGGTGCTGTCCTGGGGCGGGGGATCATAAAGCACCGCCAGGTCCAGCGCACCGTTGCGCACCGCCTCGAGTAGGGGCCCGGCGGTGCCGACCTCGGCGCGCAAGGCGATGTCGGGCGCTTCCTTTTTCATCCAGGCGAGCCAGTCCACCAGTAGCGGGTGCCACAGGCTGATCTCGGCGCCGACGCTGGCGATGTCGATGCGGCCGGGGGGAAGGGCGACCTGCCGGCGCGCCCGGTCCCAGACCTGCACCAGCGTGGCGGCATGGCGCAGGAAGCGTTCGCCGGCCGGGGTGAGCCTTGCGCCGGATTTGTTGCGCACGAACAGCCGGCGCCCGAGCTGTTCCTCCATGGCGTGGACGCGGGCGCTGACCGCGGTCTGGGTGATGTTCAGCCGGCCCGCCGCGGCGACGAAACTGCCGGTTTCGACGATTTCGAGAAACGTCCTGGCGAGAGCGATGTCCATGGCGGCGAGATCACTTCCATTGGCCCTCCCGGCCCATAGCATCCATCCGGGCGGGGGTTAAGGGCTCGGGCGTTCCCCGATCCGGTAGATGCGCCGCGCATTGGCGTGAAGCAGGCGCGCCTGCTCGTCGGCGCTGGCGCCGGCGATGATGCGGCGCGTCGCGCCCACCCAGTCGGTCAGCGAGCCGCCCAGCGTCACCACTGGATGGTCGGACCCCCATACCACCCGGTCCCAGCCGAAACATTCGATGACGTGCTCGACATAGGGCCGGATGGAATCGAGCGTCCAGCCCGGCCCGGCATAGGCGATGATGCCGGAAATCTTGGCCATGACATTGGGCAGGCGGGCGATGGCGGCCAGATCCTCGCGCCAGGGGCTCGTCTCGCCCACGACGATGTCCTGGGCGCCGCAATGATCGAGGATGAAGCGGACCTCGGGAACGCGCGCCGCCAGGTCCCGCCCGAGCGCCAGCTGGTCGTGGCGGACGCACAGGTCGAAGCTGAGCCCATGGGCGGCGAGGCGGCGCAAATTCTCGGCAAACAGCGGCGTCCGGCTCAATTCGTCCGGCGCCTGGTGCAGGATCCGCCGCAGTCCCCGCACGCCGGGCAGGGCGGCGAGGCGCTCCAGTTGCGCGGGGAAATCGGGGCTTTCCGGGCGGCAGGCGGCGATGGCGCCGACCACGCCCTCGAGACCGGTGACGAAGGCGGTTTCCGCCTCGATATCGGCCTCGGCGACGTCGACCTCCATATGCAGCGCCGCCTCGATGCCCAGCGGCCGGGCCTCGGCGAGATAATCCTCCACCCGCCAGGCTCGGTTCAGCGCCGGGGCGCCGGCGAGCCAGGGGTAGGAGAAGCGCTCCGGATAGACCAGATGCAGATGGGTATCGAGAATGGGGATCATCATCGCTCTTTTGGATATGGTGGCCGCCAAAGCCTAGGATGATCCGGTCCGGATTGCCATCCATGCCAGTTTGCACTCATGATCCGGTTGCCCCTTTCCCCCTGCGGGAGAGGGTGGAAATCCGCGTTCAGCGGATTTCCGGGTGAGGGGTTCTCTCCGCGCACTCAGTGTTTGTGGAAAGCCTCCCTTTGCCGCAAGGGGAGAAGGCACGAGCCCAAGCCCCAAGCGCTCAAACGGAGCAGCCTACCGGAATTCGGGGATCACGTGCCGGCCGTAATTGGCGATGATTTCCTCTTCGTCGCCGCTGTCGAGATAGATGTTGAACTGGGTGACCCCGGCGGCTTCGAGTTCGTGCAGCTTGCGCACATGGTCCTCGGGCTCGCCCAGCACGCAGAAGCTTTCCACCACCTCGTCGGTGATGAAATCGAGATAGGGGTTATCGGCCTGGCCGTGCTTGGAATAGTCGTAGCCGCGCCGTTTTTCGATATAGGCGGTCAGGCTGGCCGGCACCTTGTCGCTGTCGGCGCCGTATTTCTCGACGATATCGGCGACATGGTTGCCGACCATGGCGGGGAACCATTTCACCTTTTCGATGGCGCGCCGCTTGTCGCCGAAATAGGCGGGAGCGGCGGCCATGGAGCGGTAATTGTCCATGTCCTTGCCGGCGGCCCTGCCGGCCTCCAGGCACTGGTCGGTGAACCATTTGCACAGGCCCGGATCGGCGATCTGCAGCACCACCCCATCGGCGTGCTCGCCGGCGGTCTTGAGCGCCAGCGGGCCGTAGGCGGCGATCCAGCTCGGCATGTCGTGGCCGACGGCCCAGGGGAATTTCACCGCCGCGGGGATTTCGCCATAGGTGACCTCCTCGCCGCGCACCATGGCCTTGGTCTTGTCGATGAATTCGGCGACGCGCTTGAGGGTCGCGGGCTTCTTGCCCATGACGCGCATGGAGCTGTCGCCGCGGCCCACGGCGAGGTCGAAGCGCCCGCCGGACTGCTTGGAGAGCGAGCCGAAGATGGAGGCGGCCACCGACCAGTCGCGCACGTCCGGATTGGTGACCAGCGGGCCGAAGCGCATGCTGGTGGTGTGTTCCATGCACATGGCGATGGCGGCGTAGCAATCGCGCCAGAGAATGTGGCTGTCATAGAACCAGCAATAGGAAAAGCCGGCATATTCGGCGGCGCGCACCAGATAGCGCGCCCGTTCGGCCTCGATGAATCCCTTGAAGGTGATTCCGAATTCCATAGTCTCCCCCGCATCCCTCGGCCAGAAATTTGACCAGAAGATCAAATTTTTGGCCGGTCGGGGGCGAATGTCAATCGGGATTCGACGCGAAAGGCTCCGCCGCCCCGTCATAGACGATCAGGGGCCGGCCGCCGCCGCCCTCGGGCAGCAGCCGGGCATGGACGCCATAGACCGAAAGCAGCAGGGCGGGCGTCAGCACCCGGGCGGGCGGGCCCTGGGCGACGACGCGGCCCCCCTGCAGCGCCACCAGATGGTCGCAGGAGCGGGCCGCCAGGTTCAGGTCGTGCACCGCCAGCATGATGGTGGCGCCGGTGGCGGCGCGGCGGCGCAGCAGGGCCAGCAATTGCAGTTGGGCGCGGATGTCGAGATGGCTGCTGGGCTCGTCGAGCAGCAGCAGGCGCGGCTGCTGCGCCAATGCCCGGGCGATCTGCACGCGCTGCTGCTCGCCCCCCGACAGCGTGTCGAAGCGGCGATCGGCGAAATCCGTCATGCCGGTCTGGGCGAGGGCGTCGGCGACGATGGCGTCGTCCTGCGGGGCGGGGCCGGCGGCGAAGGCGGACTGGAAGGGGATGCGCCCCAGCGCGGCGACGTCGCGCACGGTCAGGCGTTCCTCGGTCGAGGCGGATTGCTCGACATAGGCGGCGATCCGCGCCCGTTCGCGGCGCGGCATGCGGCCGAGATCGTGGCCGGCGAAGCGGGCGGTGCCGGCGGCGGGAACGAGGCCGAGCAGGGCCATGAGCAGGGTGGACTTGCCCGCGCCATTGGGCCCGATAAGGCCGGTGACGGCGCCGGCGGGGGCTTCGAAGCAAACCCCCGAGAGGATGGGGCTGCCGCCCCGGACGACCGCGAGATTGTCGACTGCGAGCCCCTTCACGTGATCCTCCGGTAGCGCAGGAGAACGAGCAGGAAGACCGGGGCGCCGATCAGCGCGGTGATGATGCCCACCGGCAGTTCGCGCGGGTCGAACAGCGTGCGGGCGGCGGTGTCGGTCCACAGCATGAAGATGGCGCCGGCCAGCATGGCGTGGGGCAGCAGCAGGCGGTGGCGCGAGCCGGTGGCGAGGCGCACCGCATGGGGCACGACGAGGCCGACGAAGCCGATGGCCCCGCCCACCGCCACCATGATGCCGGTAAGCAGGGCGGTGGCGCCCAGCAGCGTCCAGCGCAGGCGGGAAACGTCGATGCCCAATGCGGCGGCGGCATTGTCGCCGAAGGCGAAGGCGTCCAGCGCCCTGCCGGCCATGAGAATGGCGGGAGCGCAAAGGGCCAGCGCGGCCAGCACCAGCAGGGCGTCGGGCCAGATCGAGCCGGACAGCGAGCCCATCAGCCAGCTCAATATCTCGCGATAGCTGTCCCCGGTGGCCGACCAGAAGATCAAATAGGAGGTCGCGGCGGCGGCCAGCGCCGAGATGCAGATGCCGGCCAGGATCGCGCGCGAGGGGGTGGCGCCGCCCAGCAGCGCCGCGATGAGCAGCGCCAGCGCCAGCGCGCCCGAACTGCCCAGGAAGGCGCCGGCCGGCATCAGCGGGGCCGCGCCGGCCAGCAGGAACAGCACCGCGCCCAGCGCCGCTCCCGAGGACAGGCCCAGCAGGTAGGGGTCGGCCAGCGGATTGCGGGTCAGCGCCTGCATGACGGCGCCGGCGAGCGCCAGGCCCGCTCCGACGCCGAGCGCGGTCAGCACGCGCGGCAGCCGCAATTCCCACACGATGGCGTCGCGCAGATGGCCCACCGGGCTCTCGGGCAGCAGGCCGAGATGATGGAGGATGACCGACCATGCCTCGCCCGGCGTGATCTGCGCCGGCCCGAGGGTGACGGCAATCAGGGCGCTGGCGAGCAGCAGCAGGATGAGGGCGGGCAGGGCGATTGCGTTCATGACGCTGCCGCTTCCAGTCATTCTCCGAAATTCATTGCCGCTAGCTGTTCGGCCATGTCCGCCACCGCCGGCACGTTGCGCACCCCCGCTTCGGCGGCGGGGAAGGGAATGGTCAGATAGCGCTGATGGATGACGGCGTCGAGCCGGCTGGTGATGGGGTTTTCGGCCAGCAGGGCTTTTTTCTGCGCGATGGAATTCCAGTCCGTTCCCACCAGCACGATGATGTCGGGATCGGCGTCGACGATGGCTTCCCAGCTCGCCGAGATCCACCCCTCGTCGATAGCGGCGAAGATGTTGTCGAGGCCCAGCGCCGCCATCATCATGGCGGGGGCGTTGTTCCCGGCCCCGACATAGGGGGTCTTGGTGCCGGAGGAATACCACAGCGCCGTGAGCCCGCGATGGTCCGGCGCGATCCCGGCCAGCGTCGCCCGCTGTCGGGCAATGAGCGCATCGGCTTCCGCCGCCACGTCGAAAATCGCGCCCAGTTCGGCGATTTCGGCAAAGAGGCGGTCGAAGCTGAGCCGGGGCGGCTTGACCGAGCGGCAGGCGGCGGGGGCCACATAGGTGTCGACGCCGAGCCGGGCGAGGGTCTGGCGCTCGCCGGCGCCGTCGGCGGCGAAATTGCTTTCCCAGCCGCCATAGACGAAGTCGGGCGCGGTTCCGAGCACCACTTCCTGGCTCGGCACGCGGTCGGACAGGACCGGCAGAGGGGCGTCCAGATGTGCCGGCAGGGGGGCGTCCTGAAAACCGGTGCCGACGAGGCGGTCGGCCAGCCCCAGCGACAGCAGCAATTCGATGGCGGTGGACTTGATGGCCACCACCCGTTCGGGCGCCCGCTCCAGCGTCAGCGTCATCCCGCAATTGTCGAGCGTCAGCGGATAGGCGGTGGCGGCGAGGGCCGGAGGGCAAAGCAGCAGCGCCGCTATAAGGGACAGGCCGGGCAGGGCCGGGTAGTTCCGTCTCCTCCGCCTCCCTCCCCACTCGGGTAGCGCTTGCGCGCTCCCGAGCGCGGGCGCTTGAGGCGGGTTGTTTATTTTGGGCGCTCCTGATTTGATCGTTGTTGCCCACACAAATGCTGCGCTGCCCTCGGGCTTGACCCGAGGGCCGGCCTGGAAGCCCCGAACCTCAGGTTTCTTACGCGTGGGCAGTGGCCCTCTTCCCCTCCAGGGAGAGGAGAACCGCCATCGTTCCACGAAGGAGCGGGAAAAAGCCATCATCTAGTCCTGACGCTGCTTGCGTTTGGCCTTCATTTCCGCCAGCGCCGCCTCATAGCCGAGCCGATAGGCCTCGGCGCTGCCGAAGCGGAACATGTCGTCGTCGCCGGTGCGGGTGAGGGTGCGGGCGCCGGGACCGTCGAGGCCCCGCACATAGCGCTCGAGGCCGCGCAGCACCGCCACCGGGATATTGCTGGTCTTGCCCTTGACCAGATCGGCGGCGCCGGCGATCTCGTCGGCCACCACCGCCTGGGTGACGTGCAGGGGCCGGCCATTGGCGTCGTTCTCCCCGCGCAGGTCGTCGGTCAACTGCAGGCCGGCGGCGCCGATGGCCATGTCGGTCTGGCCGACGCGCCAGGGCCGGCCGATAGTATCGGTGACGACGAGGCCGATGCTGATGCCCAGCCTGTCGCGCAGGCCGGCGCAGAGGGCGCGGGCCGAGGCGTCGGGATCGGCCGGCAGGCGTAGCGCGGTGCCCTCGGGCACATTGGACATGTCGATGCCGGCGGCGGCCATGACCAGGCCCTGCCGCGTCTCGACGATGCGGAACGTGCCGCCGGGATGGACGCGCTCGGCCACGATGCGCACGCTGTCCTCGGCAATGGCCCGTTCGCGGTCGGCGGCCGAAACCTGCATGCCCTCGGCCTTGGAGACGATCTTGCTGGTCACCACCAGGATGTCGCCGTCGCGCAGCGCCAGTTCCGGGTCGGCGGCGGCCTGGGCGGCGGCGGCTTCGGCGATCAGGGCGACCAGATCGTCGCCCGGTCCGATTTCGGGCATGCCGGTGAGGCCCCAGGCGGAGAAGCGGGGGATCATGGCCGTCCCGCCAATTGGCGCAGCCGGGGCAGGATTTCCCTGGCATAGAGCCCGATGAAGCGGGTCTGGTCGGTCCCCGGCGCGTGGAAGACCAGATGGTCGAAGCCGTAATCCATATAGGTCTTGATGGCGGCCACGTGCTCGTCGGGGTCGGAGGAGACGATCCAGCGTTTGGCGACGCGCTCGATGGGCAGGGCGGCGGCGAGGCGTTCCATCTGCTCGGGGTCTTCGACGGAGTGCTTTTCCTCCGCCGAAAGCGACAGCGCCGCCCAGTTGCGGGTGTCCTCGAGAGCGCGGGCCGGGTCGGTGTCGAAGGAGACCTTGACCTCGATCATGCGCTCGAAAGGCCGCCCCTTCAGCTCGCTCTCGGCCCGGCCGGCCTCGACATTGGGCAGGAGCTGGTCGACATAGAGCTCGGCGCCCTTGCCCGAGGTGCAGATGAAGCCGTCGCCGGCGCGGCCAGCATATTTGGCATTGAGCGGCCCGCCGGCGGCGATATAGATCGGCACCGGCTCGGCCGGCTTGTCGTAGATGGTGGCGTTGACCGTGCGGTAGAACTCGCCCTCGAAGCTGACGCGGTCCTCGCGCCACAGCCGGCGGATGAGCTGCACCGACTCGCGCAGCCGCGCCGAGCGTTCCTTGAGCGCGGGCCAGGCCATGCCGGTGGCCGGCACCTCGTTGAGCGATTCCCCCGTGCCCACCCCCAGGATGACCCGGCCGGGAAACATCAGGCCCATGGTGCCGAAGGCCTGCGCGACCACGCTGGGATGGTGGCGGAAAGTAGGGGTGAGCACCGAGGTGCCCAGGACGATCCGCCTGGTGCTGGCGAGCACCGCCGACATCCAGGCCGGCGCGAAGGGGGCGTGGCCGTCCGTATGTTTCCAGGGCTGGAAATGGTCGGAGGTGAAGACGGAATCGAAGCCCGCCGCCTCGGCCTCCACCGCAAAGCGCAGCAGGTCGTTCGGGCCGAACTGCTCAGCCGATGCCTTGTAGCCGAAACGCATATCGATCTCCTCCATTCCCCATATTTGATCGTTTGGTCAAAAATCGTCTTTCGTCAAGCGCCGATTGCGCCTGAACGGCTTTGACCCCGGGGCCGGGGATGGCGTAAGGGCGGGCGAGCGAGAAAGGCATGACGAACGAATGAAGATCATCTTTGACACCGATCCGGGCATCGACGATGCGATGGCGCTGCTTTATCTGAGCAAGCTGCCCGAAATCGAGCTGCTGGGCATCACCACCGTGGTGGGCAATGCCGATATCGACACCACGACGCGCAACGCGCTTTTCCTCAAGCAGCAATTCGGGCTCGAGGCGCCGGTCGTCCGCGGCGCGGGCAAGACGCTCGACGGGGTGGAGAAGGCCGAGCCGGTGATCGTGCACGGTCTCAACGGGCTGGGCGATATCGCGCTGCCGGCGGTGGACGAAAGCGGGCTCGCCCCGGGTGAAGCCAGCCAGTTCATCATCGATACGCTCCGGGCCCATCCGGGCGAGGTCACCATCGTCGCGGTGGGGCGCATGACCAATCTGGCCCTGGCGCTGCGCGCCGCGCCGGAGGTGGCTGGCCTGGCCCGGCAGGTGATCATCATGGGCGGGGCCTTCGGCTATCGGGGCCGCAGCGGCAATATCACCCCGGCGGCGGAAGCCAATATCCATGGCGATCCGGTCGCGGCCGACGAGATTTTCGCTGCCGACTGGCCGGTGGTGGCGGTGGGGCTCGACGTCACCCACGATATCGTGCTCGACACCGATTATCTGGCGGCGCTGGCGCGCGATGCGGGCGAAAACGGCGAATTGCTGCGCCAGATGTGCGACCATTATGCCCGCTTCTACAAGGAGATCATGGGGCTTTCCGGCCTTGTCGGGCACGATCTGCTGGCGGTGACCTATGCGCTGTTCCCGGACTGGTTCGAGACGCGGCGCGGGCCGGTCCTCGTCGTGCGCGACGGCATCGCGGTGGGCCAGACCATCCAGATGCCAGAGACGCGCAAGGGCGGCCATCCCGCCTGGGCCGGGCGTCCGTCGCAGGCCATCTGCACCGGCGTCGAGGCGGCGCGCGTGCTCGCCCATTTCCGCGAGGTGACGGGCCGGCCCTGAGCGCCGCGCCGGAAGGGACGATCGTGACCGCGCCGGCAGGAACCCTTGCGATGCAAGTTTCGTTGCTGGCGCAGCGTCATCCCCCAACCGGAGTGTTTCGAAATGGCCGACAAGCAACTGGACGATCTTTTCCTCGATACGATCAAGGACATCTATTACGCCGAGCGTCAGATCCTCAAGACGCTGCCCAAAATGGCCAAGGCCGCCAGCTCGCCCGAGCTGCGCGCCGGCTTCGAGCAGCATCACGCGGAGACCGAGACCCATGTGGAGCGGCTCGAGCGGGTTTTCGAGCTGCTGGGCAAGGCCCCGCGCGGCAAGACCTGCGACGCCATTCTCGGCATCATCGAGGAGGGCAAGGAAATCATGGAGGATTTCAAGGGCACCCAGGCGCTCGATGCCGGGCTGGTCTCGGCGGCGCAGGCGGTCGAGCACTACGAAATCGCCCGCTACGGCACGCTGGCCACCTGGGCCAAGCAGCTCGGCCACAAGGAGGCGCTGGACCTGTTCCTCCAGACCCTCGCCGAGGAAGAGGCCACCGACAAGAAGCTCACCGACCTGGCCAAGAGCTCCGTCAACCGCATGGCGGCCTGAATGTGATTGCCCCCCACCGGGCTTTCGTCGGGTCAAGCCCGGCGTGGGGGATTAAATTGAGCCAAGAGCATGGCTCTCCGGGCCTGATCGCCGCCGGGGGCGGCCGCCGATCAGTCCTTGGCGCGTTCGACGTAGGAATTGTCTTCGGTGAGGATGACGATGCGGGTGCCGGCGCCGATATGGGGCGGCACCATGACGCGCAGGCCGTTGTTGAGCAGGGCCGGCTTGAACGAGGAGGAGGCGGTCTGGCCCTTCACCACCGGCTCGGTCTCGACGATCTCGAAGGTCAGGCGCTGGGGCAGTTCCATCGACAGCGCGATGCCCTCATGGGTCATCAGGTGCACCTTCATGCCATCGGTGAGATAGGCCTTCTGGTCGCCCACGATCTCGTCGGAAACGGTGATCTGCTCATAGGTCTCCGGCTCCATGAAGTGGTGGCCTTCGCCGTCCGAATAGAGATAGTCGTATTCGCGGTCGTCGACATCGGCCTTCTCGACCATTTCCACGGTGCGCCAGCGGCCTACCACCTTCACTCCGTCGGAAATACGGCGCATGGTGACGTTGGTGACCGAGTTGCCCTTGCCCGGATGAACGTTCTCGGCGGTGAGGATCACATGCAGATTGCCGTCCTGCTCGACGACATTGCCTTTGCGCAGGGACGAGGCGATGACCTTGACCATAATTCTTCCTTGTTCGTTTCGGTGGCGCGGTCTAGAGGCAGGGCCAACCCGGCGCCGATATGTCCTGTGTCGAGCGCCCGATATCCTATTCCGCGGCTTTTCGCCAGTCCGGACGGCAAGAAACCAGCATGACCCAGCCCAGTGCAATGGCGGCTTCGCCCTGGTGGCATCCCCAGCGCCACGCCGATCGGCGCCCGCTCCTGCTCGCCCGTTCGCGCATCGATGCGGCGGTGCGCCACTGGCTGGCCGAGGGCGATTTCCTCGTGGTCGATCCGCCGGGCCTGCAGCGTTCGCCCGGCAATGAGGCGCATCTGCATGCCTTCGCCACCGAAATGATCGGCAATGACGGGACGGGGCAGGCCATGTATCTGCATACCTCGCCCGAATTCACCATGAAGAAGCTGCTGGCCGCCGGGGAGACGCGCATCGCCAGCCTCCAGCATGTCTGGCGCAATCGCGAGCGCAGCGCGCTGCACCATCCCGAATTCACCATGCTGGAATGGTATCGCGCCGGGGCGCCCTATGAGGCGGTCATAAAAGACAGTCTCGCCCTCATCCGGCTGGCGGCACGGACCACCGGCATTTCCCGCTTCCGCTTTCGCGAGCGGGATTGCGATCCCCATGCCGAGGCCGAGCGGCTGAGCGTCGGGGAGGCGTTCCGCCGCCATGCCGGGATCGACCTTCTCGCCACCATGGACGAGGCGGGGGTTCCGGACGGGGCGGCGCTGGCCGGCCAGATGGAGCGGGCCGGCCTCGACGTTCCGGAGGACCGGGACTGGAGCTATCTGTTCACCCGGGTCCTGGTCGAAAAGGTCGAGCCGCAACTGGGCAATGGGCGGGTGACGGTGCTCGATCGCTACCCGTCCTGCGAGGCGGCGCTGGCGCGGCCGCTGCCGGGCGATCCGCGCCTTGCCGAGCGCTTCGAGATCTATGCCTGCGGGGTGGAGCTGGCCAATGGCTTCGGGGAACTGACCGATGCCGGCGAGCAGCGCCGGCGCTTCGTGGCGGAGATGGATGAAAAGGCCCGGCTCTATGGCGAGCGCTACCCCATCGACGAGGATTTCCTTGCCGCCCTGCGCCTCATGCCCGAGGCGAGCGGGGTGGCGCTGGGCTTCGACCGGCTGGTGATGCTGGCCACCGGCGCGCAGCGGATCGAGGCGGTGCTGTGGGCGCCGGTGGCCGAATGAGCGGGTTGGGGCGTAAAGGCATGGTTCCATCGCCTCCCTCCCCCTCGAGGGGAGGGACCGAGGGTGGGGGTTGGAAGCGAGCCGCCAATTCGATGGCTGTTGGAACAGCAGAACCCCCGCCCCTGACCCCTCCCCTCGAGGGGGAGGGGAATGGCACCGTGCGCAGCGTGAAATCCCTGGCACAATTGCAGGCTCTGGGTCTCGCCGAAGCCAGCCCGGCGCTTGATGCCGTGGCGGAGAAATATGCCATCGGCGTCACCCCCGCCATGCAGGACCTGATCGATCCCGCCGATCCGGACGATCCCATCGCGCGGCAATTCGTGCCCAGTGCCGCCGAGCTGACGGTGACGCCGCAGGAGCGCGCCGACCCCATCGGCGATCTCAGCCATTCGCCGGTGACGGGGATCGTGCATCGCTATCCCGACCGGGTGCTGCTCAAGGCGGTGCATGTCTGTCCGGTCTATTGCCGCTTCTGCTTCCGCCGCGAAATGGTGGGGCCGCAGGGCCTGGGCACGCTGACGGGGGCGGAGCTGGACGCGGCCATGGCCTATATCGCCGCTCACGAGGAGATCTGGGAGGTGATCCTGACCGGCGGCGATCCGCTGGCGCTGTCGGCGCGGCGGCTGCGCGACCTGATGGTGCGGCTGGCCGGGATCGATCATGTGCGCATCGTGCGCTTCCATACGCGGGTGCCGGTGGTGGAGCCGGAACGGATCGACGCCGAAATGGTCGCGGCGCTGACCGCCAGCGGCAAGACCACCTATCTGGCGGTGCACGCCAATCATCCGCGCGAGCTGACCCCGGCGGCGCGGGCGGGCTTCGACCGGCTGCTGGCGGGAGGCATCGTGCTGGTCAGCCAGAGCGTGCTGCTGCGGGGCGTCAACGACGATGTGGAGACGCTGGCGGCGCTGATGCGCGGCTTCGTCGAGAACCGCATCAAGCCCTATTACCTGCACCATCCGGACCTGGCCCCCGGCACCGGCCATTTTCGCGTCGGTATCGAGGAGGGGCAGCGGCTGGTCGCGGCGCTGCGGGGGCGGGTCTCGGGCCTCTGCCAGCCGGCCTATGTGCTCGACATTCCCGGCGGTCACGGCAAGGCCGATATCGCCGCCGCCTCCATAAGGGGCGGCGACGGATGCTTTACCGTGCGCGACTGGCAGGGAAACGAGCACGCCTATCCGCCCGCAGGCTGATCGGCCTGTCGACGCTGAAAGCGCGCTCCTATTCCCCGCGATGGATGTCGAAGGGGCCGATGGCCTGGGTGGTGGCCATGAGCTGGATCTTGTTGACGTTGACATGTTCGGGCAGCGAGGTCGCCCAGAAGATGGATTCGGCGATGTCCTCGGCGGTCATGGGCTTGGTGCCGGCATAGACGTTGCCGGCCTTGGCCTCGTCGCCCTTGAAGCGCACCACCGAGAATTCGGTTTCGGTCAGGCCCGGCTGGATATCGGTGACGCGGATGTTCTTGCCCTGCAGGTCCGAGCGGATGGCGAGGGCGAAATGCTTCACGAAGGCCTTGGTGGCGGCATAGACCGAGCCGCCCGGATAGGCGAATTCACCCGCCACCGAGCCCAGGGTCACCACATGGCCGCCGCCGCGCGCGATCATGCCGGGCAGCAGCAGCCGCACCGTTTGGACGAGGCCCGAGACATTGGTGTCGATCATGGTCTGCCAGTCGTCGAGATCGGCTTCCGCCGCCGGCTGCAGGCCCAGCGCCAGCCCGGCATTGGCGAGCACCACATTGATGCCGGCGAAGGGCTCGGGAATGGCGGCGATGGCCGCCTCGAGCGCCGCGCGGTCGCGCACGTCGAGCGGGATGGTGTGGCACTTGTCGTGCCCCAGTTCGTCGCGCAGCGCCAGCAGGCGGTCCTCGCGGCGGCCGGTGGCGATCACCTTGCCGCCGGCGGCGACATAGCGGCGCGCTGCGGCGGCGCCGAAGCCGGAAGTGGCCCCGGTGATGAAAACGACGAAGCGGCCGGGATCGAGCAGCGTATACATGGCGGTCCTGAAGGATGGTTCGGTATGGGCTTCAGGGTGGACCGCCGGGCGCCATGGCGTCAACATTTCCAAAGTTTAATACGGCTTACCGAGAGCTAACGTGAAATTGTCCGTTTGTGAGCCTATCGGTTAAGCGGGGGATGTTAGACTGAGCGCGTTCCGGTTCGCGCGGCAAGACAAGGCAGGGCCCATGAAGCGTTTGGCCAAATTCGTGATCGTGCTGATGGTGCTGGGCGGCGCCGCGGCGGCCGGCTGGTGGTATTTCTTCGGCGCCAGCCAGGCCAGCACCGTGCCCGACACGGTGGCGGTGAGCCGCGGCGACATCGAAACCACGGTGCTGGCCTCGGGCGTTCTCGAGGCGAGTTCGCTGGTCAGCGTCGGCGCCGAGGTCTCGGGCACGGTCAAGGCGGTGCATGTGGCGCTGGGCGATGCGGTCAGCCGCGGCGACGTCATCGCCGAGATCGACAGCCTCAACCAGGAGAACGCGGTCAAGTCCGCCGAGGCGGCATTGGCCGGCATCGAGGCGCAGCGGCGCAATCAGGAGGCGGTGCTGGCCAAGGCCGAAGCCTCGCTGTCGCGCCAGCAGCGCCTCAGCGCCAGCAGCCTGGTCTCGCAGACCGACCTCGAGACCGCCCAGGCGGCGGTGGAGCAGGCCCGCGCCCAGATCGACCAGCTCGACGCGCAGATCGCCCAGGCCCGGCTGACGGTGGACACCGCCCAACTCGACCTCGCCCGCACGCGGATCGTCGCGCCCGGCGACGGCACGGTGGTGGCGCTGCTGGTGGACGAGGGCCAGACGGTCAACGCCAATTCCGCCACCCCCACCATCGCCAAGATCGCCAATCTCGACACCATGGTGATCAAGGCCGAGATTTCCGAGGCCGACGTGGTCAAGGTGCGCCCGGGCCAGCGGGTTTATTTCACCATTCTGGGCGAGCCCGACAACAAGATCGAGGCCACCTTGCGCGAAGTGGAGCCGGCCCCCACCTCCATCGCCGAGGATACCGCCTCCTCGGGCAATGCGGTCTATTACAACGGCCTGTTCGACGTGCCCAATCCCGAACACCGCCTGCGCATCGCCATGACCGCCTCGGTCACCATCGTGCTGGACGAGGCCCGGGACGTGCTCACCCTGCCGGCCGGTCTCGTGTCGCGGCGCGGGCCCGATGGCGGCGTCATGGTCATGATCTACGATCCGGCCAGCCAGGAGTCCCGCCCGGCGCGGGTGGAAGTGGGCCTCAACAACAACATCACCGCCCAGATCGTCTCCGGCCTCGCCGAGGGCGACCAGGTGGTCAACGCCACCGGCGCGCGCCTTTCGGGCAGCCAGGGCCCGGGCCAGCGCGGTCCGGGCGGGCTGGGCGGCGGCATGATGATCCGGCGCTAGGGACCTTGCCATGAACCGCGCCTTCACCCTCGAGCCGCAGCCGCTTTCCCCACGGGCGGGCCGGAGCCCATCTTCCGGCGAGCCCATCATCGCCATTTCCGGGCTGGTGCGCCGCTTCGCGGCCGGCGGGGAAAGCGTTTCCGTGCTCAAGGGCGTCGATCTCGACATCCATCGCGGCGAGATGGTGGCCATTATCGGTCAGTCCGGCTCGGGCAAGTCGACGCTGATGAATATATTGGGCTGTCTCGACCGGGCCAGCGAGGGCCGTTACCTGTTCGCCGGCAAGGATGTGGGCACGCTGGATGCCGACGAGCTGGCGGCGCTGCGGCGCGAGCATTTCGGCTTCATCTTCCAGCGCTACCAGCTCCTGCCCGATCTGGATGCG
Source organism: Devosia honganensis (assembly GCF_042648785.1). Lineage (NCBI taxonomy): Bacteria > Pseudomonadati > Pseudomonadota > Alphaproteobacteria > Hyphomicrobiales > Devosiaceae > Devosia > Devosia honganensis. The sequence goes on along the minus strand of NZ_JBHRYD010000001.1, from coordinate 423,735 downwards.
GTGGAAAATGTCGAAGTGCCGGCGGTCTATGCGGGCGCCGACGCGGCGGCGCGGCGGCAGCGGGCCATCGACCTGCTGACCCGGCTGGGCCTGGGCGAGCGGCTCGATCACCGCCCCAATGCGCTCTCGGGCGGACAGCAGCAGCGCGTCAGCGTGGCGCGGGCGCTGATGAATGGCGGCGAGGTGATCCTGGCCGACGAGCCGACCGGGGCGCTCGATTCCCGCTCCGGCAAGGAGCTCATGGCCCTGCTCAAGGAACTGCACGGGGACGGGCACACCATCATCATCGTCACCCACGATCCGCAGATCGCCGCCCAGGCCGAGCGGGTGATCGAGATCGCCGATGGCGAGATCGTCGCCGACCGCCACAATGTCGAGCCGCGCCGGGTCGAGAAGCGGCAGGAGGGCATCAAGCCGGCGGCGAACTGGCGGCACGGGCTCGACCGCACCGGCGAGGCGCTGCGCATGGCCCTGCGGGCCATGGGCGCGCACAAGCTCAGGACCTTCCTCACCATGCTCGGCATCATCATCGGCATCGCCTCGGTGGTGTCGGTGGTGGCGCTGGGGCAGGGCAGCCAGCAGACGGTGCTGGAGAACATCGCCTCGATCGGCACCAATACCATCAATGTCTATCCCGGCTCGGGCTTCGGCGACATGCGCTCGGGGCGGGTGCGCACGCTGCGTCCCACCGATGCGGAGGCGCTGGCCGGGCAGGCCTATGCCGACAGCGTCACCCCACAGGTCTCCTCCAACGCCACGGTGCGCTATCGCAACACCGCCTCCAATGCCTCGGTCACCGGGGTGGGCGCCGATTTCTTCCAGGTCAATGGCCGCAGCTTCACCGCCGGCTCGGGCTTTGGCGCCGACAGCGTCGCCGGCATGGCGCAGGAAGCGGTGATCGACCAGACGGCGGCTGACGCCATCTTCGTCAATGGCGAGGACCCGGTGGGCGAGGTGATCATGCTCAGCAAGGTGCCGGTGCGCGTCGTGGGGGTGGTCGCCAATTCCTCCGGCTTCGGGCCGGGGGGCAACAGCGCCAATATCTACGTGCCCTACACGGCCGCCATGAGCCGCATATTGGGGCAGTCCTGGCTCAATTCCATCGCCGTGCGCATCGACGACGATTTCGACACCGCCCAGGCGGAAGCCGAGATCACCGAACTGCTGACGCGCCTGCATGGCGGCAATCAGGACTTCTTCCTGCAAAACACCGACACCATCCGCGAAACCATCCAGTCCACCTCCGCCACGCTGGCGGTGCTGATCTCCACCATCGCCATCATCTCGCTGGTGGTGGGCGGCATCGGGGTGATGAACATCATGCTGGTCTCGGTGTCCGAGCGCACCAAGGAAATCGGCATCCGCATGGCGGTGGGGGCGCGGCGCAGCGACATCATGCGGCAATTCCTCATCGAGGCGGTGCTGGTGTGCTTCGCCGGCGGGGCCGCCGGGGTGGCGCTCAGCTTCGCCCTCGGGCATGGCCTCAGCATCATCGTCGAGGGGGCGCGGCTGGCCTATTCCGCCGAATCCATCGCCGTCGCCATCCTCTCGGCCAGCCTCATCGGCGTCGTCTTCGGCTTCATGCCCGCCCGCTCCGCCGCCCGTCTCGATCCGGTCGAGGCGCTGGCGCGGGAATAGGCAGCTACCGGGGCATTTCTGGCAAAGACAACCTCCATTTTGCGGTTCGGAAACGCGACCCAATGCAGGCCTGAAGCGGTACTCCCATGCAGCCGCTTTTGCCACGAACGGCCTTTTGTGCAAAAAAGTATCAGTGGCCGAGCCGTTCGCAGGTAGCAACCGCGCTGCTCCAGCCCCTAGCGTTGCGGTGTCCAGTTAAGGAGCGAAAGGGACGGGGCGTATGAAACCGGATTTGGAATTCGTACAGATCTGTCAGGATGAATCCTTCAAGGCCTGGTCGCATGGCTATCCGTTCCGCACCGTGCGCTGGCACTTTCATCCCGAATATGAACTGCACCTGATTACCCGCACATCGGGAAAATATTTCGTGGGCGATTTCATCGGCGAATTCGAGCCGGGCAACCTCGTGCTAACCGGTCCGAACCTGCCTCATAACTGGATTACCGACTTGCCCGAGGGCACCTATAGCGAAGAATTCTGCACGGTCTTGCAGTTTTCTGACGCCTTCATCCGGCCCCTGATCGCCGCTCTGCCCGAATTGGGCGGGCTCGGCGCCATCCTGACCGCCAGCCAGCGCGGCGTGCTGTTTCCAAATGCGGTCTCCGTCGCGGTCGAGCCGATCCTGAAAGATCTGATCGCGGCCAGAGGCGCCCGTCGCATCGCCTGTTTCATGGATATCGTGCATATCCTGACCCTGTGCGACAAGACCGAGTTGCTGGCCGGGCCTCACTACAGCTCCGATAGCGAGACCTTCATGTCGGGAGCGATGAACCAGGTACTGATCCACATTGCCGAAAATCTGACCGATATCGACCGGACCACCGATCTGGCCGCAATCGCCGGATTGAGCCCATCGGCTTTTTCGCGCTCGTTTTGCAAGCATACGGGCATGACGCCGATCAAATACTTGACCCGCCTGCGGGTCGATCTGGCGTGCAGCCTGCTGATGAGCGATGCCGACGAACCGATCACCAATATCGCCTTCCATGTCGGGTTCAACAATCTGTCCAATTTCAATCGGCAGTTCCTGGCGCTCAAGGGCATGTCGCCCTCCCGTTTCCGGCAGCTCCATTACACCAGCAAGGGGCAGGCCATGGATAAAAGCGTGTTTTGGGACAGCGACCCGGCTCAGCAGCCCGCATTGCCGCACACATCGGCCCGCAGCTCGGCGCTGGGCCGACCTCCCTTGCGCCCGCCCTTGCCGGGACCGGCTTCCGCGCCGCTTATCGGCATGGCCTAGAGCATCGGATTGAAAAGTGCATTCGCGGTTTTCAGACCATCCCATGCGCAAACAAGGGTCGCTCTAGGGGTCGGGATGGGCTGGTCTCATCCCGTTCGCGGGGCGGATAAGGGGCGGCGTTTTTAGTCTCTAATCGGTGAAAGATATGCTGGCGGCTCCCGCGATGCGAGCGGGCGGCCCGATGTCACTTACGTAAATCAAGGACCGTTTCATGGCGATTCATCACTTCGTCCCCACTGCCTGGCACAATGTGTTGGGCACATTGCCACCTGTTCTGCGTTGCGCCGATGGGGATACGCTCGTTACCGAGACGCTCGATGCGGTAGGATATGATCGCAACGGAATCTTTCGCCAGCCCCCCCCCAATCCGATGGTGGGGCCGATCTATATCGAGGGGGCTGAGCCAGGCAATGCGCTGCGGGTTGAAATCGTGCGCATGACGCCAACGCGCGATACCGGCTGGACCCGGGTTGGGCTGGCGCCCAATGTGATGGATCCGGAAGCGATCCTGGGCCTGTCCCCCGATGCAAGGGCGGTGTGGGCCATCGACCGGGCAGCCGGTACGGTACAATTGCAGGACCCGGTTCCCGGACTGGAGCGGTTGGTGCTGCCGATCGAGCCGATGATCGGGTGTTTCGGTGTGGCGCCGGATCTGGGGCAGGCGTTTTCTACCGCCACCAGCGCGAAAAATGGCGGCAATATGGATTATCGCGCTTTTGGCCCCGGCACGACCGTATGGTTCCCCGTCGCGGTGCCTGGCGCCTTGTTCTATTTGGGCGATTGCCATGCCCTCCAGGGGGATGGCGAAATCGTCGGCACCGGCATTGAAACCACGTTCGAGGTCGAACTGCGCTTCAGTATCGAGAGGCAAAGGCCGATGGTCTGGCCCCGGGGCGAAACCGCCACCGATATCTTTTCGGTCGGCAATGCCCGCCCGCTCGACCAGGCGCTCCAGCACGCCACAACCGATATGCTCAACTGGCTGGTGGCCGATTACGGGTTGAGCGTTACCGCCGCCAGCCATTTGATGGGGCAGGTGGTGCGCTATGACGTGGGGAATGTATATGACCCGGCCTATACGATGGTATGCCGGATCGCCAAGAAATGGCTGCCGCCGCGCCGCCGGGCCTGAGGGTTTTGGAGTGGGGCAGGGGCAGCAAAAAAGTATCACCGGCCATGACGTGGCGTGGTGGTGGGCCAACCGATGCGCTGCTTATTCTTGCAGGCACGTGCAGAACCGAATTCGTCCAGGAACCATGCATTGTGCCGGCGCACCGGTTTTTGCGCCGTGGACTAATCATGGAACCGACACAAGCCAGTCGGACCGGGAGGCATCTGAGGGCATGGCGATGGATGCGGGCCGGACACGGATCATTCGAAATCATCACTGTTAAGGGTAGGGGTATTTACATGAAACTGCATAAAGCTTCGATGACATTGGCCGTAAGCGCCATGCTGGCCAGCACCGCGCCGGCCTGGGCGCAAACTGAACTCAATATCGCTACCGTCAACAATGGCGACATGATCCGCATGCAAAAGTTGACGGATGATTTCACCTCCAAGAACCCGGACATCAAGCTGAACTGGGTGACTATGGAAGAGAATATCCTGCGCCAGAGGGTCACCACCGATATCGCTACCAAGGGTGGACAATACGATATCTTGACCATCGGGCTGTATGAGACGCCGATCTGGGCCCGCCAGGGCTGGCTGGTGGCACTGGAGAATCTGGGCGACGATTACGATGCCGAGGATATCCTGCCCGCGATCCGCGAGGCGATCTCGATCGATGGCAAGATGTATGGCGCGCCCTTCTATGGGGAAAGCTCCATGGTTCTGTATCGCACCGATCTGTTCGAGGACGCTGGCCTGACCATGCCGGAAGCCCCGACCTGGGACTTCATCGCCGATGCAGCGCGCAAGATCACCGACCGTTCCATCGACCTGAACGGCATCTGCCTGCGCGGCAAGGCAGGTTGGAGCGAGAACATCGCCTTCATTACCGCCATGTCGAACTCATTCGGCGCCCGCTGGTTCGATGAAGACTGGCAGCCCGAGTTCAATGGGCCGGAATGGAAGAACACGCTTCAATTTTATGTCGACCTGATGCAGGACGCCGGCCCTCCCGGCGCCGCCTCCAATGGCTTCAACGAAAACCTGGCCTTGTTCCAGCAGGGCAAGTGCGGCATATGGATCGATGCCACGGTGGCTGCGGGTTTCGTAACCGATCCAAAGGATTCCATCGTTGCCGACAAGGTCGGCTTCGCCCTGGCGCCGGATAACGGCCTTGGCAAGCGCAGCAATTGGCTGGGATCGTGGAACTTGGCCATCCCGGCTGGTTCGCAGAAAATCGAAGCTGCGGAGAAGTTCCTGAGCTGGGCCACCTCCAAGCACTACACCGAACTGGTGGCGGCGAGCGAAGGTTGGGCCAATGTGCCGCCGGGTACGAGGATTTCGCTGTATGAGAACCCGGAATATCTGGAAGCCGCACCATTCGCCAAGCTGACGCTGGATTCGATGAATGCCGCGGACCCGATCAATCCGACGGTGAAGCCGGTGCCATATGTCGGCGTGTATTTCGTCGCCATCCCTGAATTCCAGGGTCTGGGGACTATCGTTGGCCAATTGTTCTCGGCGGCGCTGGCCGGCCAGAGCACGGTCGATGAAGCCCTGGCGCAGGCTCAGGAGGTGTCGGTGCGTGAAATGACGCGTGGCGGCTATATCAAATAGGCCCAAGCTCGGTTTTGAATAGGGCCGATACACTGGCATTGTCCAAAACGGGGCTGCGCGGCGCATGGCTGCGCAGCCCCGATCTGAACGTAGCCGCACCTATCACGATGGCGGCTGGGACGGGGGATTTATCATGGCGACCACACAGACCCGGGGCCTGGCCCGCTTGATGCTGATGCCCGCAGTGGGGGTATTGCTTATCTGGATGCTCGTGCCGCTGGGTATGACCCTGTGGTTTTCCTTCCAGAACTACAATCTGCTCATGCCTGGCAACGAAAGCTTTGCCGGCTGGTTCAACTACCAGTATTTCCTCACCGATCCGGCTTTCGCGCAAGCGATCGTCAATACGGTGCTGCTGGTGGGCGGGGTGCTGGTGATCACCGTGGGCGGCGGCACGTTGCTTGCGCTTTTGCTCGACCAGCCGATATTCGGCCAGGGGCTCGTGCGTATACTGGTGATCTCGCCGTTCTTCGTCATGCCCACGGTCGCGGCACTGGTGTGGAAGAATATGCTGATGAACCCGGTCAATGGGCTGTTCGCTCATGCGGCGCGGGGCCTGGGGCTGACCCCGATCGACTGGTTCTCGCAGTTTCCCCTGCTGTCGATCATCATCATCGTGGCCTGGCAATGGCTGCCTTTCGCTACCCTGATCCTGCTGACTGCGCTGCAATCGCTGTCGGAGGAGCAAAAGGAGGCGGCCCAGATGGATGGTGCCAATTTCTGGCGTCTGTTCCGCTACATCATCGCTCCCCATATCGCTAGGGCGGTAACGGTGGTCATTCTCATCCAGACGATTTTCCTATTGGCGATCTTCGCCGAGATCCTGGTCACCACCAATGGCGGGCCGGGGTATAATTCCACCAATCTGGCCTATCTGGTCTATCGCACGGCCCTGCTCAATTACGATGTGGGCGGTGCGGCCGCCGGGGGCGTGGTGGCGGTGGTGCTAGCCAATATCGTCGCCATCTTCCTGATGCGCGCCGTGGGCAGGAATCTCGATGCCTGACGCGACGCATAATGGGGGTTCGTGCGCCGGTTTTCATCGGCGCCAGCGCACTGGGCTGCTTGGCCCGCCACAGTCTTAGGAAGGAAGATCATGGCACGTTCCGTCACGCTGCGGCGCAAGATCGGCTTCACGGCCCTGGCCTGGGTCCTGGCCCTTCTGGTGTTTTTCCCGATCCTGTGGACGGTGCTCACCAGTTTCAAGTCCGAGGCCGAGGCCATAGCCTCGCCTCCGACCCTGATCCCGGACTGGACGCTGGAAAACTTCATCGAGGTGCAGGCGCGCTCCGACTATTTGCGCCATTTCATGAATTCAGTGATCATTTCCCTGGGCTCGACCCTGCTGGCCCTGCTGATAGCGGTGCCGGCGGCCTGGTCGATGGCGTTTTCGCCGGGCAAGCGCACCAAGGATATCCTATTATGGATGCTTTCGACGAAGATGATGCCGGCAGTGGGAGTGCTGGTGCCGATCTACCTGGTTTTACGTGATATCGGCCAACTCGATAATGTGGTGGGGCTCATGGTCATCCTGATGCTGATCAACCTGCCGATCGTGATCTGGATGCTTTACACTTATTTTCGGGAAATCCCGGTTGATATCCTGGAAGCGGCGCGCATGGACGGAGCCATTTTGTGGCAGGAACTGGTGTATATCCTGATGCCGATGGCGGTGCCGGGCATTGCCTCGACGCTGCTCCTCAATGTCATCCTTGCATGGAACGAAGCATTCTGGACGCTGAACCTGACGGCGGCCAAAGCGGCGCCCTTGACCGCGTTCATCGCCTCCTATTCCAGCCCCGAGGGGCTGTTCTGGTCCAAACTTTCAGCGGCATCGACGCTTGCCATCGCACCCATCCTGCTGCTCGGCTGGTTCAGCCAGAAGCAATTGGTGCGCGGGATGACGTTTGGCGCGGTCAAATAGAAGAGGTATTGCAATGGGCAGCATCACGCTCGAACACGTCAAGAAGACGTTTGGCGGCCATCAGGTCATTCCCGATATCAGCCTGGAGATCGCCGATGGCGAGTTCGTGGTTTTTGTCGGGCCGTCCGGCTGTGGCAAATCCACCCTGCTGCGCCTGATCGCCGGGCTCGAGGATGCGACCAGCGGCACCATTTGGCTCGATGGGCGGGATATGACCGATCAGCCGCCAGCCAAGCGCCATCTTTCGATGGTGTTCCAATCCTACGCGCTCTATCCGCATATGAGCGTTTACGACAATATCGCATTCCCGCTCAAAATGGCCAATCAGGCCAAGCCCGCCATCGATGCCAAGGTGCGTGAGGCGGCCGGGGTCCTGAACCTGACCGATTATCTGGATCGCAAGCCGCGTGCGCTTTCAGGCGGGCAGCGTCAGCGGGTGGCGATCGGGCGCGCCATCGTGCGCCAGCCCAAGGCCTTCTTGTTCGATGAGCCGCTGTCCAATCTGGATGCGGCGCTGCGGGTCAATATGCGGCTTGAAATAACCGAGCTGCACCAGCAGCTCAAGACCACCATGATCTATGTGACCCATGATCAGGTCGAGGCCATGACCATGGCCGATCGCATCGTGGTGCTCAATGCCGGACGGGTCGAGCAGTTCGGCACGCCGCTTGAACTCTACCGTACGCCGGCCAACCGGTTCGTCGCCGGGTTTATCGGCTCGCCACGCATGAATTTCATCGAAGGGGCGCAAGCCGCCCGCCATGATGCCCATGCCATCGGGGTGCGCCCCGAGCATTTCACCATTTCGGCGGTCGAGGGCGCTTGGGCCGGCACTGTCGGCATTGCCGAACATCTGGGCTCGGATACCTTCCTGCATGTGCAGACCCAGGACATGGGGCCGCTGACGGTTCGCGCCAGCGGCGAGCACGATTACCGCCATGGCGATCCGGTTTTCGTCACGCCTGACCCAGACAAAATCTACCGTTTCGACCAGAACGGCGACGCCAAGCGCTGATCTGTTCCAGCCGGTTCAGCGCCGCACTGCCAGCTCCTGTTCTCCACAAAACAGAATGGCCTCCGAGGGAGGGGAGCGTTTTACATCTGACTCTTTGAGGATTCTGCAGGGGCTTGTTGGGGTTCTTTCCACGCACCCCATGCCTCCGCACTCCTCCACCGTTGCCCATCCGCCACTTTCCTTCGCGCAATTGCGAATAAATTTCTTCCCAGGGTGGCCCCGGTCCGGGGCGGGCCCTAAACTGGACACGAAATCCCCGTCATTGTGGCGGAGAGGGGCTGCAGGCCGGGAAGGCTTAACGGAATCTTTTCGCTCCTGGGCAGAAGATCGGCTTTGCCCTTTCTGGTTGAAGCGTAATTGGGCGGGATGGGAACACTGCGAAGCGCGCGTCTGGTAACGAGTATTGGCGCCATGTGCGTGGCCCTGGCCCTTGTGGCCGGGACGGCCGTGCCCCTGTCCGCGTTCGAATTGTTCGGCATCAAGCTCTTCGAGGACCAGGCCGATCGCGACGCCGAGGCGGTGATCGTCGATCCTCAATCCTACCGGGTCGTCTTCACCGCCAGCGAGGGCGGGGCGGTGGAAGCGGCGCTGCGCAATGCCTCGGCGCTGCTGGCCGACGAGGGCGAACCGGCCTCGGGCGCCGCCGGGCTGATCGCCAAGGCGCGCGGCGACTACCGGCGGCTGCTGGCGGCGCTCTATGGCGAGGGCCATTACGGCGGCGCGGTCAGCATCCGCATCGGCGGGGTGGAGGCGGCCAATCTGCCGCCCGATACCGACTTGCCCGATCCGGTGGACGTCACCATCGCCGTCAGCGCCGGACCGCTGTTCACCTTCGGCAATGTCTATATCGTCAATCAGGCCCCGCCCACCGACGATCCGGGCGATCAGGTCGAGCTGCCGGTCATGCGCGGCTTCGGCGCGGGGGAGGTGGCCCGCTCCGCCGTCATCCTGCGGGCCGAGCAATTGGCGCTGGAGGCCTGGCGGCAGCAGGGTTATGCCAAGGCCGAGATCGTCTCGCGCGACGTGATGGCCGATCACGCCACCAACCGGGTCGATGCCACCATCACCGTCGATCCGGGCCGGCTTGCCGCCTTCGGGCCGGTGCGGGTCTCGGGCACCACGGCGATGAACCCCGATTTCGTCGCCCGCCAGACCGGGCTTGCGGTGGGCGAGGAATATGATCCGGATGAGATCGCCCGCGCCCAGAAGCGCCTCGACCGGCTGGAAGTCTTCCGCTCGGCGCGGCTGCAGGCGGCCGACAGCATCGGCGGCGACGGGCTGCTACCCTACGATCTCATCGTCGAGGAGCTGCCCGGGCGGCGCTTCGGGGTCGGTGCCAGCTATTCCACCGTCGACGGGCTGGGGCTGGAGGGCTACCATTTCTGGCGCAATTTGTTCGGGCAGGCCGAAAGGCTGCGGCTCGACGCGCGCATCGCCAGCATCGCCTGGCCGATCGACACCGCCCAGTTCGACTATTTCGCCGGCGGCACCTTCACCAAGCCGGGCTTCTATCATCCGGACGTGGACCTTATCGCGGCCATCTCGGCCGAGCGCACCATCTATCCCACCTATACCGAGACCTCCGCCGGCGGGCGGGTGGGCCTGTCCTGGTTCTTCTCGGACGAATTGACCTTCGAGGGCGGGGCCAGCTTCGAGGTGGCGCGGTTCGACGACGATTTCGGCACGCGCGACTTCCAGACCGCGGGGCTTTACGCCGGGGTGATCTATGACGGGCGCGACAGCAGCGTCGATCCTACCGAAGGCATCTATGCCGCCGCCAATCTCGAACCCTATTTCGATCTCCTGGGCGGCACGCCCGGCGCCAGGCTGGTGGTCGAGGGGCGGACCTATTTCGGCTTCGGGGAGAACGATCCGTTCGTGCTGGCCGGGCGGGTCAAGGCCGGCGCCCTGCTCGGCCCCTCGCTCGACCAGATTCCGCCCGACAAATTGTTCTTCGCCGGCGGCGGCGGCTCGGTGCGCGGCTATGCCTATAAATCCATCGGTGTCGATGACGGCTCGGGCCTGGTGACCGGCGGGCGCTATCTGCTGGAAGCCTCGCTGGAGGCGCGGGCCAAGGTCACCCAGGATATCGGCGTCGTCGGCTTCCTGGATGGCGGCTATGTGGCCGCCGACACCTTCCCCGGGCTCGACGACCTGCGGCTGGGGGCGGGCGTGGGGGTGCGCTATTATACCGGCCTGGGGCCGCTGCGGCTCGATCTGGCGGTTCCGATCAACAAGCGGGCCGGCGATCCCGACTGGGCCGTCTATGCCGGGATCGGGCAGGCCTTCTGATGCGACGTTTCCTCTCCTTGCCCCGCCGCCGCGCTCTCCTCGCCGCCCTGCTGCTGGCCTCCGCCGCCGTGCCGGTGGCGCTGGTGGCGCAGGACATGAGCAATGAGGAGCAGAAGGACTGGCTGACCAGCTTCGTCGAGGGCCAGCTCTCGACGCCCGAGCGGCAGATCCGCCTCTCCAATATCGACGGCGTGCTGGGCTCGGACGTCTCCATCCGCGAGATCACCATTGCCGACGCCGAAGGGGTCTGGCTGCGCATCAACAATGCCAGCCTCAACTGGAACCAGGCGGCCCTGTTCACCGGGCGGCTGGAAGTGCGCTCGCTCACCGCCGATTCCATCGACTATATCCGCAATGCGGTGCCGGCGGAGGGCGCGGCGGACCTGCCGCCCCCCGAGGCCGGTTCCCTCGAAATCCCCGAATTTCCAGTGGCGATCCAGTTGGGCGAGCTTTCCGTGCCCAGCGTGACCTTCGGGGAATCGGTGTTCGGGCTGGGCTCGGAAATCTCGCTTGCCGGCTCGATGACGCTGGAAGCGGGCAATCTCGATGCGGTGCTCGATATCGAGCGCCTCGACGGGCCGGGCGGCACGCTCGACCTCGACCTCGCCTATCGGCGCGAGGGCAATTCCATCGATCTGGGCCTGTCGCTGGTCGAGCCGCCCGATGGCGTCATCGCCAATCTGCTCAATATCGAGGGCCGGCCCGCCATGCAGCTCACCCTCGAGGGCGAAGGGCCGGTGGCCGATCTCACCGCCCATATGCGCCTGCTCGCCGACGAGCGCGAGGCCCTGGCCGGCACGGCGCGGATCGCCCAGCAGGGCGACGGTTTCGCTGTCGATGCCGATCTGGGCGGCCCGCTCTCCATGCTGATGGCCGAGCCCTATCGGCCGTTTTTCGGGGCGGAGACGCGGCTCGCCGCCCGGGCGCTGGTGCGGACGGAAGGCGGGTTCGACATTTCCGAATTGACCCTGGGGGGCGGCCAGCTCGAGCTGTCGGCCAGCGCTGCCACCACGCCGGACAATTTCCTTTCCCGGCTCGACCTGGTGGCCCGCATCGCCGATCCGGCGGGCGGCGCCGTCACCCTGCCGGTGCCGGGTAGCGCGACGCAACTGGGCTCGGCGGGGCTGGAGGTGCAGTTCGGCACCGGGGCCGGCGAGGACTGGCGGGCGGATCTCGCCATCGCCGATTTCCGCACCCAGGGCTTTGCCGCCGACAGTTTCGAGCTCGCCTTGGGCGGGGTGGCGCGCAATCTCGAGGACCCCGCGAGCCGCATGGTCACCTTCAACGGCGACGGGCGCCTTGCGGGCATCGCCGCCGATCCGGGCGTCGAAGCGGCGCTGGGCGACAGCGTCGGGCTTGGCCTTGCCGGGCTGTGGAATGCCGGCGAGCCGGTCCAGCTGGCGCAGTTGCGCGTCATCGGCGCGGCGCTTGCCGCCGGCCTTTCCGGTGAGATCGAAGGCATGGATTTCGATGGCCGCATCGAGGTCGAGACCGGCAATATCGCGCCGTTTTCCGCGCTGGCCGGCCGCGCCCTTGGCGGCGCCGTGTCATTGGCCGCCGAAGGCCGGATCATGCCGGTTTCGGGCGGCTTCGATCTGGCGTTCGACGGCACCGGCACCGATCTCAGGATAGACGATCCCACCGCCGATGCGCTGCTGGCCGGCACGGTCGGGCTGTCGGGGCGGCTGGCCCGCACCGGGGCGGGGATTTCGGCGGAGGATTTCCGCATCGCCAATGCGCAGGTCCAGTTCAGCGCCGATGGCGTCTATGCCAGCGACAATGCCGATTTCGACATCGCGCTCGATCTCGCCGATCTGGCGCTGGTGTCCGAGGCGGCGGGCGGGGCGCTCACCGTGCGCGGCTCGGCCCGCTCCACCGGGGCGGAAGCGCCGCTGGTGCTGATGCTCGACGGGCAGGTTCCCGCCGGAAAGCTGGGCGAACATGACCTGCGCGATGCCCGGATCGGGGTCGCCGCGACGCTCCTCGAGGGCAATGTCGATGGCGACGTCACCGGCTCGGCCATGCTGGACGGGCACCGCGCCACGCTCAACACCCATTTCGAGGCCGACGATACCCGGCAGGTGCTGTCGGGCATCGGCTTCGAGATCGCCGGCACGAGGCTGTCGGGCGCCGTGACGCGCATGGCGGAAACCGGCCTCATGGACGGGCGGCTCGACCTCGCTGCCTCCGATATTTCCCTGGCGGCGGCGCTGCTGCTGGCCGATGCCTCCGGTGCGGTCGATGCCGCCATCGAACTGATGCCGCGGGACGGCGGGCAGGGGGCCGGCGTCACCGCCAATGCCACCGCCCTGCGGGTCAACGACATCGCCATCGGCCGCGCCGAGATTTCGGCGGTGCTGCTGGATCTGTTCGGCGTGCCCGCCATCGATGGAAGCATCGCCGCCAGCGATATCGCGGCCGGCGGCGTCACCGTCGACAGGCTCGATGCCAGCGCCAGCCAGAGCGGCGGCAATACTTCATTCGCGGCAAAGGCGGCGCTGGCCACCGGCACCGATATCGATCTAGCCGGCGCCCTCGGCCCGCTCGAGGGCGGCTACCGGCTGGGGCTCGATCGCGCCGAACTGGTGCAGGGCGCGCTTTCGGCGCGGCTGGCCAATCCCACCGCCCTGATCATGCGCGGCGACAGCGTGGCGCTCGACGCCGTCCGCTTCAATGTCGGCTCGGGCAGCATCACCGCCACCGGCACCGCCGGCACCGTCCTCGACATGGTGGTGGATATCGCCGAGCTGCCGCTGTCCGTCGCCAATGCCGTGGCGCCCGATCTGGGCCTTGCCGGCACCGTCAATGGAAGGGCCGTGGTCTCGGGCTCGGCGTCCGATCCGCGCGTTTCGTTCGAGGCGCGGGCGGCGGGCGTCGGCGCTGGCGCCATCGCCCCCTTCGGCATCGCCCCGCTGACCCTTGCCGCCAGTGGCGCCTATGCCGGGGACACGATCAGTCTCGACAGCGTCACCGCCACCGGCAGCGGCGGGCTTGCCGTCTCCGGCTCGGGCCGCGTGCCGCTGGCCGGGGGGGGTCTTTCCGTGGCGCTCGAGGGCTCGGCGCCGCTGGTGCTGGCCAATCGCTTCGTTGCCGATCGCGGCGGGCAGTTCTCCGGCACTGCCGCCTTCGACGCGCGGATCGGGGGCAGCCTCTCCAGCCCGCAATTTTCCGGCACCGTCTCGACAAGCGGCGCCGGCTATGTCGATCCCGAGCTCAATCTGCGGCTGACCGATATCGCCGGGCGGGTGCAGCTTTCGGGCACCAGCGCCACCATCGAAAGCCTCACCGCCAATCTGGCCACCGGCGGCAGCGTTTCGGGTTCGGGCACGGTGGGCCTCACCGGCGACCTGCCGGCCAATATCGCGCTCGCCATCAATTCGGCCCGCTATGCCGATGGCGATCTGTTCGTTGCCACGCTTTCGGGCGGCCTCAACCTCACCGGCAATCTCGTCGGCTCGCCCCTGCTGGCCGGCACCGTCCAGGTCGAGCGCGCCGATATCACCGTGCCCGAAAGCCTGGGGGGCGCGGCCGAGCTCATCGATATCGAGCACCGGGCGACGCCCGCTCCGGTGCGGCAAACGCTCGACCGCGCCAGGATCGAGCGGCGCCAGCCCGGCACGGCGCCCAGCAATGCGCAATTGCAGCTCGACATCACCCTCAACGCCCCCAATCAGATCTTCATCCGGGGGCGCGGGCTCGATGCGGAAGTGGGCGGCTCGGTGCGGCTGACCGGCCCGGTCAGCGACATTCACCCGGTGGGCGGCTTCGAGCTCATTCGCGGGCGCCTCTCCATCCTGGGCCAGCGCATCACGTTCGAGACCGGCAATGTGACGCTGGTGGGCGATCTCGACCCGCAGCTCAATTTCGTGGCGCGCACCGAGGGCGACGGCATCGTGGTTTTCGTGACCGTCACCGGCCGCGCCTCCGCGCCCGATATCGCCTTCAGCTCCAATCCGGCGCTGCCGCAGGACGAGGTGCTAAGCCGGCTGATCTTCAAGCGCTCCATGGGCGAATTGTCGCCGCTGCAACTGGCGCAACTGGCCGCGGCGGCGGCCGAACTGGTCGGCGGCGGCGGCGGTGGCCTCGTCGACAGCCTGCGCGGCGCGGCGGGCCTTGCCGATCTCGATTTCGTCACCGACGATGAAGGCAATGTCGGGGTGCAGGCCGGCACCTATATCCAGGACAATGTCTATCTGGGCGTGCAGGCCGGCGCCAACGGGCAGTCGAAGGTCACCATCAATCTCGACGTCACCGACGACCTCACCATCAAGGGCGCCGCCGGCCAGGACGGCGATTCCAGCCTCGGCATCTTCTTCGAGCGGGATTATTAGAGGCTTTCATGTTTTGACGGAATCGGCGACCAGCGCTCCCTCCCCCTTGAGGGGAGGGTTGGGGAGGGGGTGGATCTGACGGATCACCGAAGGACCCCCACCCCCGACCCCTCCCCTCAAGGGGGAGGGGAGCAAGAAGGCGCTGATCCGCTTGACAGTGAAAGCCTCTGGGCGGGGAGGGCAGCACTCGGCAACCGACCATCGCTGCCCCGGGTTTCGGCCTTCCCCCGTGCTCCCCACCGTCATTACCGGGCTCGTCCCGGTAGTCCATGCCATGGTCCGGCACGGTGGATTGCCCGGATGGGAAGCAACGATCAAACTCAGGAGCGTCCAAAGTAAGCACTCCCTTGAGGCAGGGAACTGCCCATGGAAAAATCTGTGAGGCCGGCCCCTTCGCCTCCCTCCCCCCTGTGGGCTTCGAACTGTCCCGTAGGGTCAATCGCTCCGGTGGAGCGATTGAAGGTGAGAAGGCCATGAGAGCTATGCTCGAATGGCTGGGCCAGGTGGGGGTTCGGGATCGTCCGGGAGTCCGATCAATTCATCGAGAAAATCGACGGCGCGGAACCCCCAAGAGGGAGGGACACTGGAAGTCGCTTCGGTCAAAACATGAAAGCCTCCGGGCGGGGAGGGCGGCACTCGGTAACCCACCCACCATCGCTGCCCTCGGGCTGCGACCCGAGGGCCACTCCCCACGGGCACCATGCTTTGGAAAGAACGCAGCACCCGTCGCCGCCGGCCCTCGGGTCAGAGCCCGAGGGCAGCACCGGGGAGGGGAAGCATCGTGTCCCGACCCCCGCCGGACATTCGCCAAAACCGGCCCTCCGACCTTTCCCGATCTCCCCCCACCGTCACTACCGGGCTCGTCCCGGTAGTCCAGGCGAAGCCGGAACAGGTCCGGCAATGACGACGGAACGGACACCGCCCCGGCCGCCCTTACCGTCCCGCGCCGCCCGTCCTGGCCGCCTTGTCCTCGTCCCACCACCAGATGGTGGGGAAACCGTTGGAAAATTCGGGCAGCGTCTCGGGATGGCTGAAGCGGTTCCAGTGGGCGATGCGCGAATAGGTGAGGGTGTAGCCGGGCACCACGTAGTGGTGATGCAGCAGCACCCGGTCCAGCGCCGTCACCACGGCGAGCTGGGTGTCGCGGTCGTCGGCCACGACCAGCTTGTCGATCAGCGCGTCGACGCCCTTGTCGGCGATGCCGGCATAGTTGCGCGAGCCCGGCTCGTCGACGCTGGACGAGCCGAAGAAATAGCGCTGCTCGTTGCCGGGGGAGAATGACTGCACCCAGCTCGCATAGATCATGTCATAGTCGAAGCTGCGCAGCCGGTTGATATATTGGGGCGTGTCCACCATGCGGATGGACAACGCCACCCCGATCTGGCGCAGATTGGTGGCGAGGTTCTGCGCGATGGGCTCGAGCGTGGGCTGGTGCATCAGCAGTTCCATGCTGAGCTGGGTGCCGGTGGCGTCCACCAGCCGGTTGCCCTCCAGCACATAGCCGGCCTCGGTCAGCAGGCCCAGCGCGGTACGCAGATTGGCGCGCAATTTGCCCGGATCGCCATTGACCGGATTGGTGTAGATTTCGGTGAAGACCGAGGGCGGCACCAGGTCCCGGACGCTTTCGAGCACCGCCAGTTCCTCGCCTTCGGGCAGGCCCGAGGAGGCGAAGGGCAGGCCATGGAAATAGCTGTCGATGCGCTCGTACTGATTGTAGAAGACGGTGGCGTTCAGCTCCTCGAAGTCGAAGGCGTGGTTCAGCGCCTCGCGCACCCGCTCGTCCTGGAATTTCTCCCGGCGCAGATTGGGGATGAAGCCGGTCATCTGGCCGCTGCCATTATAGTCCTGGGGAAATTCCTCGCGGATCACCCGCCCATCGGCCACGGCGGGGAAATCGAAGCCGGTGGCCCAGCGGCGGGCGGTATATTCGCTCCACCAGTCGAACTGGTCGCCCTTGAACGCCTCGAACCACACCGATTCATCGAGGAAATATTCATAGCGGAGGACGTCGAAATTATTGGTGCCCACCCGGGTGGGATGGTCGGCGCCCCAGTAATCGGCGACCCGTTCATAGGTCACGGTGCGGCCGGCATCGAAGCTCGTCAGCCGGTAGGGCCCCGAGCCCAAAGGCGGCTCCAGCGTCGACTGGCCGATGTCGCGTTGCCTGCCATCCGCCGTCTCGCCCTCCCACCAATGCTGCGGCAGCACCAGCAATTGCCCCAGGATGTGGGGCAGTTCGCGATTGCCGGTCTGGTCGAAGGTGAAGGTCACCTCGCCCGGCGCCGTCACCTCGGCGTCGGTGACATTGGCGTAATATTGCGCATAGATGGGGCTGAGCTCGATCACCTTGTCGAAGGACCAGACCACGTCCTCGGCGGTCACTTTCTCGCCGTCATGCCAGCGGGCGTCGGGGTCCATGCGGAAGGTCACCGCGCCGTAATCGTCCGCTACCTTCATCGCCTCGGCCAGCAGGCCATAGGAGGTGTTCACCTCGTCCATGGAGGCGGTCATCAGCGTTTCATAGACGAGGCCGAGCCCGCTCGCCGCCTCGCCCTTGGGCAATATGGGATTGAAGGTGTCGAAGCCGCCGCGATCGCCCAGCCGCACCGTGCCGCCCTTGGGGGCCTCGGGGTTCACATAGTCGAAATGGGCGAAGCCTTCGGGATATTTCGGGCTGTCGGTCAGCGAATCGGCGTGCACCCAGACGCCGGTGGGCGTTTGCGCCGCCGCCGGCGCGGCAAGGGCGAGCAGGCCCGCGGCGAAAAGAAAAACCATGCTTGTCGGTCGCGGCATAACTCGGCTCCCATGCTTTGTGCGGGCAAAGTTTATCCGCCGGGCGGGGGCGGAGGCAATGCGCTCCCCTCCGCGGCAAGATCGAAGGCGGCGGCCAGCAGTTGGCGCGTATAGTCCTCGCGCGGGGCGGCGAAGATTTCGGCCGCCGGACCGGCCTCGACCACGCGGCCATGGCGCATGACGATCAGGCGATGGGCCAGCGCCCGCACGGTCCGCAGGTCGTGGCTGATGAACATATAGGTCAGCCCGCGCCGGCGCTGGGCGTCGCGCAACAGGTCGATGATCTGGGACTGGATGGAGACGTCGAGCGCCGAGGTCGGCTCGTCCAGCACGAGCAATTGCGGCTCCAGCACCAGCGCCCGGGCGATGGCGATGCGCTGGCGCTGCCCGCCGGAGAATTCGTGCGGATAGCGCGTGGCCGTTTCCGGGTCGAGCCCGACCTCGCGCAGCACCGCCGTCACCTTGTCGGCGCGCTGGGCCGGGGAAAGCTGCCGCATGTGCACCTTGAGGCCTTCCTCGACGATCTCGGCCACCGACAGGCGCGGGCTGAGCGAGCCGAACGGGTCCTGGAAGACGATCTGCATGTGCTGGCGCAGCGGCCGCAGCGCCTGCCAGGAGCGGTTCTCGATCGGCTGGCCCAGCACCACGATCCGCCCCCGCGAGGGGATCAGCCGCAGCACCGCATAGCCCAGCGAGGATTTGCCCGAGCCGCTTTCGCCCACCACCCCCAGCGTCTCGCCCTTGCCGATGGTCAGGTCCACCCCGTCGACGGCGCGGATATGGCCGACCGTGCGGCGCAGCAGGCCGCGCTTGACCGGGAACCACACTTTGAGGTCCTCGGCCTCGACGATGGCGGGCGCGTCGGCAGGCGGCTCGGGCGGCTCGCCCCGGGGCGCGGCGGCCAGCAGCTGGCGGGTATAATCGTGGCGCGGATCGGTGAAGATGGCGTCCACCGGCCCGGTCTCGACGATTTCCCCCTGCCGCATGACGCAGACCCGGTCGGCGATGCGCCGCACGATGGAGAGGTCGTGGGTGATGAACAGCATGGCCATGCCGTTCCGGCGTTGCAGCGCTTTCAGCAGCGCCAGGATCTGCACCTGCACGGTCACGTCGAGCGCCGTGGTCGGCTCGTCGGCGATCAGCAGTTTCGGATCGTTGGCCAGCGCCATGGCGATCATGGCGCGCTGGCGCTGCCCGCCCGAGAGCTGGTGCGGAAAATCGTCGATGCGGCCGGCGGGATCGGGAATGCCCACCGCTTCCAGCAGTTCGATGGCGCGGGCACGGGCCTGGTTCCGGCGCAGGCCCTGATGCAGGCCCAGCACTTCCCCGATCTGCCGCCCGATGGTGTGGACGGGATTGAGCGAGCTCATCGGCTCCTGGAAGATCATGCCGACGCGATTGCCCCGCACCGCCCGCAATGCCGCCTCCGGCGCGCCGGCGAGGTCGCGGCCCTCGAAAAGGATTTCGCCCGAGAGCGCCGCCGCGGGCGGCAGCAGCCGCAGGGTGGAAAGCGCCGTCACCGACTTGCCCGAGCCGCTCTCGCCCACCAGCGCCAGCGTTTCGCCCGGCGCGATGTCGAAGCTGACCTGCCGCACCGCCTCGGCGGCACCGAAGCGCACGGACAGGTCGCGGACCGAGAGCAGGGGCGAGGTCATCGGAAGGTCTTTCGCGGATCGAAGGCGTCGCGGACGGCTTCGCCGATGAAGACCAGCAGGGTCAGCATCAGGGCGATGGTGAAAAAGCCGGTGAGGCCCAGCCAGGGCGCCTGCAGATTGTTCTTGCCCTGCGCCAGCAATTCGCCCAGCGAGGGCGAGCCGGGCGGCAGGCCGAAGCCGAGGAAATCCAGCGAGGTCAGCGTCGCCACCGATCCCGACAGGATGAAGGGCATGAAGGTGAGCGTCGCCACCATGGCGTTGGGCAGCAGGTGCCGCCACATGATGACCGGATTGGAGACGCCCAGCGCCCGCGCGGCGGCGACATATTCGAAATTGCGGGCGCGCAGGAATTCGGCGCGCACGATGCCCACCAGGCTCACCCAGGAAAACAGCAGCAGAATGCCCAGCAGCACCCAGAAGCTGGGCGCGATGACGCTGGAGATGATCAGCAGCAGGTAGAGCGCCGGCACCGACGTCCAGATCTCGATCAGCCTTTGGGCGATGAGGTCGACCCAGCCGCCGAAATAGCCCTGCACCGCGCCTGCCAGCACCCCCACCGCCGAGGACACCACGGTCAGCACCAGCCCGAACAGCACCGAGATGCGGAAACCGTGCACGAGACGCGAGAGCACGTCGCGGCCGCGGTCGTCCGTGCCCAGCCAGTGATAATTGCCCTTATGGCAATCGGGGTCCTCCACCCCCAGCGGATAGCGCCGGCAGATGTCCTCGCGGCTTAAAAGGAAGCTGGGCGGATTGGCGCCGGAAAAGGCGATATTGCCGTCCACCGTGCCGTGGCTGAAGCGCACCGGCGGCCACAGCGCCCAGCCATTGGCGGCGATTTCCCCGGCGATGAAGGGATCGCGGAAATTGGTGGTGGCGAAGAAGCCGCCAAAGGTGGATTCGGGATAGTCGACCAGCGCCGGCACCAGCAATTCGCCCTTGTAGGACACCAGGATCGGCCGGTCATTGGCGATGAATTCGGCCCCCAGAGTCAGAACGAACAGCACGAGGAAGATCCAGAAGCTCCACCAGCCGCGGCGATTGGCGCGGAAATTGGCGAGGCGCCGCCGGTTGAGCGGGGACAGGGTCATAGGCTGCGGCTTTCGAAGTCGAGCCGCGGATCGACCCACATATAGGCCAGGTCCGAGACGAGGCCGATGACCAGCCCCAGCAGCGAAAAGATGTAGAGCGTCGCGAATACCACCGGATAGTCGCGGCTGACCACCGACTGGAAGCCGAGCAGGCCCAGCCCGTCGAGCGAGAAGATGGTCTCGATCAGCAGCGAGCCGCCGAAAAAGGCGCCGATGAAGGCGCCGGGGAAGCCGGCGATGATCAGCATCATGGCGTTGCGGAAGACGTGGCCGTAGAGCACCCGGCTTTCGCTCAGCCCCTTGGCGCGGGCGGTCACCACATATTGCTTGCCGATCTCGTCGAGGAAGGAATTCTTGGTCAGCAGCGTGGTGGTGGCGAAGGCGCCCAGCCCCATGGAGATGATGGGCAGGACCAGATGCCAGAAATAATCGAGCACCTGCCGCCACCAGGGGAAGCCGGCAAAGCCCGGCGAGGTGAGGCCGCGCAGCGGGAAGATCGACCAGAACGAGCCGCCGGCGAACAGCACCACCAGCGCCACGGCGACGAGGAAGCCCGGCACGGCATAGCCGACGATGACGAGCGTGGAGGTCCAGATATCGAAGCGCGAGCCGTCCCGCACCGCCTTGGCGATGCCCAGCGGAATGGAGATGCCATAGGCGATCAGCGTCATCCACAGCCCCAGCGAGATCGAGACCGGCATCTTCTCCTTGATCAGCTCGAGCACCGATATGTCGCGGTAATAGCTCTCGCCGAAATCGAAGCGCAGATAGCTGCCCAGCATGGAGACGAACCGCTCCAGCGGCGGCTTGTCGAAGCCGAACTGCCTTTCGATGCGCTCGACCAGTTCGGGCGGCAGGCCCTGGCTGCCGCGATAGCTCGAGCCGCCGGCCCCGGCGCCGGCCTGGCCCTGCTGGGCCACGAGATCGCCGCCCTCGCTGCCGGTCACCCGCTCCATGATGCCGCCGCCGGCGCCGGTCATATTGGCCAGCGCCTGCTCCACCGGCCCGCCGGGCGCGAACTGGGTGATCAGGAACGACACCGCCATGATGCCGAACACGGTCGGAATCATCAGCAAGAGACGGCGGATGATATAGGCGCCCATTCCCGCTCCGGCCCAAGGGATTTGCCCCAGCGATCGCCTTTGTGGCGACCGTCTCCACCGCAGGGCAAATCACCATGCAGTGAGGCGCCCGCCAATGCACCATGTCGCCGCCGCCTTGGCAAGACGGGCGCGGATGCGCATCGGACCGGTGTTTTTCCTCTCACCCTCCGCCCCCCACCGTTGCCCTCGGGTCGAAGCCCGAGGGCAGCATCGGTGCGGTTTTATGCCTCGTGAAAGTTCGCAAACCCCGGCGCATCTTCCCCCACCGTCATTGCCGGGCTCGTCCCGGCAATCCACCTTGCCGCCACACCGCATGGACCACCCCGCGCCCCACCGAACCCCCTTGCGTCCCCTTCCCCTTTCGGATCAGAATCGTTGCTGTTTCGAGGAGCCGCCGATGAAATTCCAGGCCATCGCCCAGATCGGGGACCAGGCCACCGCCAGGGTGCTGCTGGTGGCGTTGCGGGCGCATGGCTTCCATCCGCTGGAGCCGCGCGAGGGCGGGCTGCCCGGGGTGCCGAACCTTTTCGGGCCGGAGGGGTTTATCCTCGAGGTTCCCGAAGAGGAGGCCGAGGATGCCGGCGTACTGGTGGGCGATCTTCTCAAGGACATGGAAAAGCCGGTCCCCTAAAACGGCCACATTGCTCGCCAAGATGGCCCGATGCGGGATGGGCGATTGAACGGGGCGGGGAATTTGGTTTATATGCCGCCACAAGAGTTAACGTTCCTTAAGCCTTTGCGGCAGGAGTGATCAATGCAGGATTGGAAGCGCGGCGCTTCATCCGTCGTCAGCCTGGCCGCCGTTGCCCTTCTGGTGGCGGCCTGTTCTCCCAGCAGCCGGACCAATACGGCCAATCTCAACGTGGTGGGCGCGCCCCAGCAATTGCAGCCGGTGCAAAGCTCCACCGTGCAGCAGAACACGCTGCCGCCCATCGGGGCGACCGGCACGCCGGCGCCGGGCCTGTCGGGCCAGCCGGTCCTGGGTGGCCAGCCGGCGGCGAGCTCGACCGCGGTGGCGAGTGCGGGCAGCTCCATCGTCACCCTCGACCAGCCCATGGCCACGGGCCTGCCCAGCGGCCCCGAGGGCACCTGGAACGTGGTGGCCGGCGACCAGACCTGCCGGCTCAACCTGCCGCTCACCGCCAAGACCGGCACCAATTACTACCGCGCCTCGGCGCCGGGCTGCACCGTGCCGCAGATCGCCTCGGTGACCGGTTGGCAGCAGGTGGGCAGCCAGCTCCAGCTCTACGACGAGAACGGCAATATCGCCGCCTTCCTCGCCCCCTCGGGCGGGCGCTATATCGGCACGATGGGCGGCGGCCAGGCCGTCTCCATGGCGCGCTAGGGGCTTTCATGTTTTGACGGAATCGGCGACCAGCGCTCCCTCCCCCTTGAGGGCTTCGAACTGTCCCGTAGGGTCAATCGCTCCGGTGGAGCGATTGAAGGTGAGAAGGCCATGAGAGCTATGCTCGAATGGCTGGGCCAGGGGGGTTCGGGATTGTCCAGGAGTCCGATTGATCCATCGAGAATATCGATGGAGCGGAACCCCCACCCCTAACCCCTCCCCTCAAGGGGGAGGGGAACACGACAGCGGCCATTGCGCCGTCAGGCTCATATGCAATTCCGCTGCCCTTGAGAGGGAGTGTTTGCTTTGGACGCTTCTGGTTTGATCGTTGTTGCCCACACAAGCACTTTGCTGCCCTCGGGCTCGACCCGAGGGCCGGCCTGAGCGCCCCGAAACCGTGGGGGTATCTCTCCACGCACTGTCCCGTCGGAATATGTCTTGACCCCTCTGCCTGCCTCTCCCCACCCCGTCCGCGCCGCCTATGAGGCGCTTGCCGCCCGCCATGCCCTGACGCCCGATCCGGCGCAGCGCGACGCGGCGGGCGAACTGGACCGGGTTCTGGCGGACCTTGTGGCCACCAAGCCCAAGCGGATTTTCGGGCTGTTCGAAAAGCCGCAAAGCGTGCGCGGGCTCTACCTTCACGGCGAGGTGGGGCGGGGCAAGACCATGCTGATGGACCTGTTCTTCGCCGCGGTGCCGTTTGCGCATAAGCGGCGCCTGCATTTCCACGAATTCATGGACGAGGTGCATGCGGGCGTCGCCGCCTTCCGCAAGTCGAAAAAGGGACGCGACGACAATGCCGATCTGGTCGAGGCGGTGGTGCGCCCCATCCTCGCCTCGGGGCTGCGCCTGCTCTGTCTCGATGAATTCCATGTGCACGACATCACCAATGCCATGCTGCTCGATCGGCTGTTCGGCAAATTGTTCGCCGGCGGGGTGACGCTGGTGGCCACCTCCAATGTGGCGCCGGACGATCTTTACCGCGACGGGCTCAACCGCCAGCTTTTCCTGCCCTTCATCGCCCTGCTCAAGGAACGGACCGTGGTGGCGGACCTTCCCTCCGAGCAGGATTACCGGCGGCTCAAATTCGCCGGCCAGCACGTCTTCTCCTTCGGCGAGGGGCCGGAGGCGCGGGCCGCCATGGACGCGATGTGGCTGCGCCTCACCGGCGGCGAGGCGGGGGCGCCGGGGGTGGTGGAGAGCGTCGGGCGCCGCATCGCCGTGCCGCTCATGGCCATGGGCGCGGCGCGTTTCGGCTTTGCGGACCTGTGCGAGCGGCCGCTGGGCACGCGCGATTTCGTGCGCATCGCCCACCAGTTCGACGCGCTGGTCATCGACGGCGTGCCGCAGATGGGCCGCACCCGGTCCGACGCGGCCAAGCGCTTCATCCTGCTGATCGATTCGCTCTACGACCGCGGCGTCAAGCTCGCCGCCAGCTTCGCCGTGCCGCTCGAGCAATTGGGCGCCGACGACAAGACCGCTTTCGAGTTCCAGCGCACCCTCTCCCGCCTCACCGAGATGCAGTCCGAAGAATACCTCGCCAGGGGCCTGCGCGACGCGGCGGAGTGAGGTGTCGGCCCCTTCGCCTCCCTCCCCACAAGGGGAGAAAGAAGCGATCCACCTCCCTTTCTTCCTTCTCCCCTTGTGGGAGAAGGTGCCCGCAGGGCGGATGAGGGGTATTCTTTCGGTCCCTTTGCCCATCCGGCATCGCCCCATCGCCCATCGGCAAGGCTCATTCGCTGTTTGCGACGAAGGGTTCACTTGCCCGGCTGGGCCGACGGCGTTAAGACGTGCGCCAATTCAACGCAGTCCGGGATGATGACTTATGGCGCGCAGGAAGATTGCCCTTATCGGTGCGGGACAGATCGGCGGGACGCTGGCGCTGCTGTCGGCGCAGAAGGAACTCGGCGACGTCGTGCTGTTCGACGTGGTCGAGGGGGTGGGGGCCGGCAAGGCGCTCGACATCGCCCAGTCGGCGGTGACCCAGGGGTTCGACGTCGCCCTCAAGGGCACTTCCGAATATAAGGACATCGAGGGCGCCGACGTGGTGATCGTCACCGCCGGGGTGCCGCGCAAGCCGGGCATGAGCCGGGACGACCTGCTGGAAATCAACCTCAAGGTGATGGAGCAGGTGGGCGCGGGCATCGCCAAATATGCCGGGAACGCCTTCGTCATCTGCATCACCAATCCGCTCGACGCCATGGTGTGGGCGCTGCAGAAATTCTCCGGCCTGCCCACCGGCAAGGTGATCGGCATGGCCGGCGTGCTCGACAGCTCGCGCTTCTGCCACTTCATCGCCGAGGAACTGGGCGTATCCATCGAGGACGTCTCGGCCTTCGTGCTGGGCGGGCATGGCGATACCATGGTGCCGCTGGCCCGTTATTCCACCGTTGCCGGCATCCCGCTCACCGACATCGTCAAGATGGGCTGGCTGAGCAAGGACAGGCTGGACGAGATCGTGCAGCGCACCCGCGACGGCGGCGCCGAGATCGTGGGCCTGCTCAAGACCGGCTCGGCCTTCTACGCGCCCGCCGCCTCGGCCATCGCCATGGCCGAGAGCTATCTCAAGGACAAGAAGCGCGTCCTGCCCGCCGCCGTCCATCTGGATGGCGAATACGGCGTCAAGGGCACCTATGTCGGCGTGCCGGTGGTGATCGGCGCCGGGGGCGCCGAGAAGGTGGTGGAGATCGCCCTCAACGCCTCCGAGCGCAAGGCGTTCGACAAATCCGTCGCCGCCGTCGACGGCCTCATCGCCGCCTGCAGGAAGATCGCGCCCAAGCTGGCGTAAATCATCGGAGCCGCTGGCGGGAGCCGGCGGCTCGGCCCTTTCCGGTCTCCAGAATTGTCCGGTTATTGTCTGCCCACCCAAGGGGAAAAGCATGAATATCCATGAACACCAGGCCAAGGCGCTGCTCAAGGACTATGGGGCGCCGGTCGCCGCCGGCGTCGCCATCTTCTCGGCGGACGAGGCGGAGGCGGCGGCCAGATCGCTGCCCGGGCCGCTCTATGTGGTCAAGAGCCAGATCCATGCCGGCGGCCGCGGCAAGGGCAAGTTCAGGGAGCTGGGGCCCGACGCCAAGGGCGGGGTGCGCCTCGCCAAATCGGTCGAGGAGGTCGTCGCCAATGCCCGCGAGATGCTGGGCAATACGCTGGTGACCAAGCAGACCGGC
This sequence comes from Devosia honganensis, assembly GCF_042648785.1. Classification (NCBI taxonomy): domain Bacteria; kingdom Pseudomonadati; phylum Pseudomonadota; class Alphaproteobacteria; order Hyphomicrobiales; family Devosiaceae; genus Devosia; species Devosia honganensis. The sequence goes on along the minus strand of NZ_JBHRYD010000001.1, from coordinate 397,408 downwards.
GAGGCCGGCAAGCAGGTCAACCGCCTCTATATCGAGGACGGCGCCGATATCGCGCGCGAGCTCTATTGCTCGCTGCTGGTCGACCGCTCCAGCAGCCGCGTCTCCTTCGTCGTTTCCACCGAGGGCGGCATGGACATCGAGGCGGTGGCCGAGGCGACGCCGGACAAGATCGTCACCGTCGCCATCGACCCGGCCGCCGGCGTCACCGATGCGGACGTGGCCCGGATCAATTCGGCGCTCAGGCTGGACGGTGCGGCCGCCGAGGACGGCAAGAGCCTGTTTCCCTTGCTCTACAAGGCCTTCACCGAAAAGGACATGAGCCTGCTCGAGGTCAACCCGCTGATCGTCATGGAGGATGGCCGGCTGCGCGTCCTCGACGCCAAGGTCAGCTTCGACGACAATGCCGGCTTCCGCCATGAGGAGCTGAAGCCCCTGCGCGACCTCACCGAGGAGGACGCCAAGGAGATCGAGGCCAGCAAGTTCGACCTCGCCTATGTGGCGCTGGACGGCAATATCGGCTGCATGGTCAACGGGGCGGGCCTGGCCATGGCCACCATGGACATCATCAAGCTCTATGGCGCCGAGCCGGCCAATTTCCTCGATGTGGGCGGCGGCGCCTCCAAGGAAAAGGTCACCGCGGCCTTCAAGATCATCACCGCCGATCCGGCGGTGAAGGGGATTCTGGTCAACATCTTCGGCGGCATCATGCGCTGCGACGTCATTGCCGAGGGCGTCATCGCCGCGGTCAGGGAAGTCGGGCTCGCCGTGCCGCTGGTGGTCCGCCTCGAGGGGACCAATGTCAAGGAAGGCAAGGCCATTCTCGACAATTCGGGCCTCGACGTCATCTCCGCCGACGATCTCGACGATGCCGCCCAGAAGATCGTCGCCGCCGTCGGCAAGGCCGCCTGAAGCTCCCGCGCAGAAAGAGAAGCAAACCGATGTCTATTCTCGTCAACAAGGACACCAAGGTTCTCGTGCAGGGCCTCACCGGCAAGACCGGCACCTTCCACACCGAGCAGGCGCTGGCCTATTTCGGCACGAAAATGGTGGGCGGGGTGAACCCCAAAAAGGCCGGCGAAAGCTGGACCTCGGGCATCGACGCCTCGGCGGTGCTGCCGGTTTTCGCCAGCGTGGCCGAGGGCCGGGAGCGGACCGGCGCCGACGCTTCGGTGATCTATGTGCCCCCGGCGGGGGCCGCCGCCGCCATCGAGGAAGCGATCGAAGCGGAAATCCCGCTCATCGTGTGCATCACCGAGGGCATTCCGGTGCTCGACATGGTGCGGGTCAAGGCGAAGCTGGAAAAGTCGAAATCGCGCCTCATCGGGCCGAACTGCCCGGGCGTGCTCACCCCCGAGGAATGCAAGATCGGCATCATGCCCGGCTCGATCTTCTCCAGGGGCTCGGTCGGCATCGTCTCGCGCTCGGGCACGCTGACCTATGAGGCCGTGTTCCAGACCACCAATGAGGGCCTGGGCCAGACCACGGCCGTGGGTATTGGCGGCGACCCGGTCAAGGGCACCGAATTCATCGACGTGCTGGAGATGTTCCTCGCCGACGAGGCCACCAAGTCGATCATCATGATCGGCGAGATCGGCGGCTCGGCCGAGGAGGAAGCCGCCCAGTTCCTCATCGACGAGGCGAAAAAGGGCCGCAGGAAGCCGATGGCCGGCTTCATCGCCGGGCGCACCGCACCTCCGGGCCGCACCATGGGCCATGCCGGCGCGGTGATCTCGGGCGGCAAGGGCGGCGCCGAGGAAAAGATCGCCGCCATGGAAGCGGCGGGGATCCGGGTATCGGCCTCGCCGGCCCGCATCGGCGCGACGCTGACCGAGGTGCTCAAGGGCTGAGCGGAGGCAAGATGCTCCTGGAAACGCTGTGCTGCTCTCGAGGGCAGCCCGGTGTGGGGAATAAATTGAGCCAGGAGTCCATCGCCCCCTCCCCCTTGAGGGGAGGGGTTAGGGGTGGGGGTTCCGCTCCATCGATATTCTCGATGAATCAAGCGGACTCCCGGACAATCCCAAACCCCCACCCCCGGCCCCTCCCCTCAGGGGGGGAGCAAAGGCAACGGTTCCGCCTGGCAAGGGCGCAGCGGGGGCCATGCGACCAATGTCGGTCGCGCTTCGGTCACGGTTCGGTGCTAGTCGTGGCCCATACACGATCGAGTGAGAAGGCGCCCCTTGCGGGCGCCGCAAGTCTTAACAAGATACAAAGGAACAGCGGTCAATATCGCTTCATTGGTTTGACCGCATCTGGCATCGGCCGAGGGCCGGTTCGTTGAGAAGGATGACAGGGCGCAACACCCTGCGACGCACGCGATGACACGACAGGAAAAGAACGACACGTTCTTGCTGACCTCTTTCCTCTACGGAGGGAACGCCGACTACATCGAGCAACTCTATTCCCGCTACAAAGCGGATCCTTCCAGCGTCGATCCGACCTGGGCGAGCTTCTTTTCCCGGCTCGGCGACAGCCCGGCCGAGGCTCTCAAGAATGCCGAGGGACCGAGCTGGGCCCGCCGGGACTGGCCGCGCGCCGAAAGCGGCGAGCTGGTCAGCGCCTTCGACGGCGACTGGGGCGAGGTGGCGCTCAAGACCGGCAAGGCGGTCGCCGCCAAGGCCGCCGCCGAGGGCAGGCCCGCCCCCGATGCGGCGGACGTGCTGCAGGCCACCCGCGATTCGATCCGCGCCATCATGATGATCCGCGCCTATCGCATGCGCGGGCATCTGCATGCCGATCTCGATCCGCTCAAGCTCAGGGCCGACGATGTGGCGCCCGAGCTCGACCCGGCCAGCTACGGCTTCACCGAAGCCGATTTCACCCGGCCGATCTTCATCGACAACGTGCTGGGCCTCGAATACGCCACCATTCCCGAAATGCTCGCCATCCTGCGCCGCACCTATTGCGGCACGCTGGGCATCGAGTTCATGCATATCTCCGCGCCCGAGGAGAAGCAGTGGATCCAGGAGCGGATCGAGGGGCCGGACAAGGAGATCAGCTTCACTCCCGAGGGCAAGAAGGCGATCCTCAACAAGCTGGTGGAGGCCGAGGGCTTCGAAAAGTTTCTCGACGTCAAATATACCGGCACCAAGCGCTTCGGCCTTGATGGCGGCGAGGCCACCATTCCGGCGCTCGAGCAGATCATCAAGCGCGGCGGCGCGCTGGGCATCAAGGACATCGTCTTGGGCATGGCCCATCGCGGCCGTCTCAACGTCCTGACCCAGGTTCTGGGCAAGCCGCATCGCGCGCTGTTCCACGAGTTCAAGGGCGGCGCCTTCTACCCCGACGACGTCGAGGGTTCGGGCGACGTGAAATACCATCTGGGCGCCTCGTCCGACCGCAGCTTCGACGACAACAGCGTGCACCTGTCGCTGACGGCCAATCCCAGCCATCTGGAAATCGTCGACCCGGTGGTTCTGGGCAAGGCCCGCGCCAAGCAGGACCTGCATATCTCGCCCGAGGGCAAGCTGGCCCAGTTCGACAAGGAAGCCCCGATCGACCGCTCCAGCGTGCTGCCGCTGCTGATCCATGGCGACGCCGCCTTTGCCGGTCAGGGTGTGGTGGCCGAGTGCCTGGGCCTGTCCGGCCTCAAGGGCCATCGTACCGGCGGCTCGATCCATTTCGTCATCAACAACCAGATCGGCTTCACCACCTCGCCGATCCATTCGCGCTCCTCGCCCTATCCCACCGATGTCGCCAAGATGATCGAGGCGCCGGTGCTGCACGTGAACGGGGACGATCCCGAGGCGGTGGTGTTCGCCGCCAAGGTGGCGGTCGAGTTCCGGCAGAAGTTCGGCAAGCCGGTCGTCATCGACATGTTCTGCTATCGCCGCTTCGGCCATAACGAAGGCGACGAGCCCAGCTTCACCCAGCCGCTGATGTATTCGCGCATCCGCTCGCACAAGAGCACGCTCGAACTCTATGCGGAAAAGCTGATCGGCGAGGGGCTGGTGACCGCCGCCGATGTCGACCGGCTCAAGGCCGACTGGAAAGCGAAGCTCGAAGGCGAATTCGAGGCCGGGCAAGACTACCGCCCCAACAAGACTGACTGGCTGGACGGGCAGTGGAAGAGCTTCCGGCAGGCCGACGACGAGGGGCCGCGCCGCGGCAAGACCGGCGTGGCCATCGACCGGCTGGTGGAGATCGGCACGCGGCTCACCGACGTGCCCGCCGATTTCAACGTCCACCGGACGGTGAAGCGCTTCCTCGACAATCGCCTCGCCGCCATCAAGTCGGGCGAGGGCATCGACTGGGCGACCGCCGAGGCGCTGGCCTTCGGCACGCTGGTCACCGAGGGTTATCCGGTGCGCCTGTCCGGCCAGGACTGCGAGCGCGGCACCTTCAGCCAGCGCCATTCGGTGCTGAACGACCAGCAGGTCGACAACCGGACCTTCACCCCGCTCAACAATCTCGACCCCGAGCAGGCCCGCTACGAAGTCATCAACTCCATGCTCTCGGAAGAGGCGGTGCTGGGCTTCGAATACGGCTACTCGCTGGCCGAGCCCAAGGCGCTGACCCTGTGGGAGGCGCAGTTCGGCGACTTCGTCAACGGCGCGCAGGTGGTGATCGACCAGTTCATCTCCTCGGGCGAGCGCAAATGGTTCCGCATGTCGGGCCTGGTGATGCTTTTGCCGCATGGCTATGAAGGGCAGGGGCCGGAGCATTCCTCCGCGCGGCCCGAGCGCTTCCTGCAATTGTGCGCCGAGGACAACATGCAGGTCGCCAACTGCACGACGCCGGCCAACTACTTCCACATCCTGCGGCGCCAGTTGAAGCGGGATTTCCGCAAGCCGCTGGTGCTGTTCACGCCCAAGAGCCTGTTGCGCCACAAGCGGGCGGTTTCGGGCCTGGTGGAGCTGGGGCCGGATAGCTGCTTCCATCGCCTGCTCTGGGACGACGCCGAGGCGCCGGGCCTGCCCAAGACCACCATCAAGCTGGTTCCGGACGACAAGATCAGGCGGGTGCTGCTGTGCACCGGCAAGGTCTATTACGACCTGCTCGAGGATCGCGAGAAGCGCGGGGTGGACGATGTCTATCTGCTGCGCATCGAGCAGCTCTATCCGTTCCCGGCCAAGGCGCTGCTGGACGAATTGAACCGTTTCCCCAACGCCGAAGTGGTCTGGTGTCAGGAAGAGCCCCGCAATATGGGAGCCTGGGCTTTCATCCAGCCTTATGTAGAGTGGGTGTTCGACCAGATGGGCCGGACCGGCCAGCGCGTGCGCTATGTGGGCCGGGCGGCCGCCGCCTCGCCGGCCACGGGCCTGATGCGGACCCATCTCGAACAGCTCCAGGCGTTCCTCGAAGACGCATTCGCTGAATAGCCCAACGAAGAAGGACACAATTTCATGTCGACAGAAATCCGCGTGCCGACGCTGGGCGAAAGCGTCACCGAGGCCACGATCGGCCAGTGGTTCAAGAAGGTGGGCGATGCCGTCGCCGCCGATGAGCCCCTGGTTGAGCTCGAGACCGACAAGGTGACCATCGAGGTTCCGGCGCCCGCCGCCGGCGTGCTGGAAACCATTGCGGCCCAGCCCGGCGAGACCGTGGATGTGGGTGCGCTGCTCGGCGCCATCGCCGCCGGCGCCGGTGCGGCCGCCGCGGCGCCCGCCGCTGCGCCCCCGGCCGAAGCCAAGAGCGAGGTTCCGGCCAATAATGCCGCCGGTCCCGAGCCGATCGAGCCGGAGCCGGCCCCCCGGCCGGTGACCGCCACCGACCGCGCCCCGTCCCCTTCGGCCCGCAAGCTCATCGACGAGAACGACCTCAAATCCGGCGACATCGCCGGTTCGGGCAAGGCCGGTCAGGTGCTCAAGCAAGACGTGCTGGCGGCCCTGGCCCAGCCTGCCGCCGCGCCGGCCCCCGCCGAGGCCAAGGCTCCGGCCGCCCCGCGCGCGCCGGTCGCCGCCGATGACGCCTCGCGCGAGGAGCGGGTGCGCATGACCCGCCTGCGCCAGACCATCGCCCGCCGCCTCAAGGACGCGCAGAACACCGCCGCCATGCTCACCACCTTCAACGAGGTGGACATGAAGCCGATCATGGACATGCGCAACGCCTATAAGGAGCTCTTCGAGAAGAAGCACGGCGTCAAGCTGGGCTTCATGGGCTTTTTCGCCAAGGCGGTGGTGCATGCCCTCAAGGAGATTCCGGCGGTCAATGCCGAGATCGACGGCGAGGACATCATCTACAAGAACTACGCCCATATCGGCGTGGCTGTGGGCACCGACAAGGGCCTCGTGGTGCCGGTGGTGCGCGATGCCGACCGGCTGAGCATGGCCGAGATCGAAAAGGAGATCGGCAAGCTGGGCCGCAAGGCCCGCGATGGCCAGCTCTCCATGGCCGACATGCAGGGCGGCACCTTCACTATCTCCAATGGCGGCGTCTATGGCTCGCTGATGTCCACGCCTATCCTCAATGCCCCGCAGTCGGGTATTCTGGGCATGCACAAGATCCAGGAGCGGCCCGTCGTGGTGGGCGGCCAGGTCGTGGTGCGCCCGATGATGTATCTGGCGCTTTCCTACGATCACCGGATCGTCGACGGCAAGGAGGCGGTGACCTTCCTCGTGCGCGTCAAGGAAAGCCTCGAGGCGCCCGAGCGTCTGGTCCTCGATCTCTAGGTTCTGCTGCATCCGGGTATTTTTGAAGGGCTCGCTCCGGCGGGCCCTTTTGTTCACCAAATGGTGTGCGGGGCAGGGCGAAATGCTAACGATGTGTTAGCGAACAATGCGGTTATGCAAGTGCGATGTGACCGCGTTTTCGGAGAGTTCGGTGTTGCGAAGGTTTGTAGCTGTTTGCGTGGCCCTGGCGCTGCTGTCCGCGCCCGTCGCGGCGCAGGAGGATGGCGATTCCGCCCTGGTGGGCGAGCTGATGGCCTTTCACGGCTCGCGGGCCATCATCGACGTGATGACCACCCATTGCTACGAGACCACCGGGCTCGACACCGCCTACAAGACCGCCTCGGAAAACTGGTATCTGAGGAATATCAGCTACTTGGACCTGGCCGACCGGGTCATCGAGCGGCTGGGCGGGGGCGCCGAGGGGCAGCGGGAGGCCGCCGAGATCTATGGCGGCAGCCAGATCATGACCGCCTATAACCAGGCGCCGGACAAGACCGTATTCTGCCGCGCCTTTCTCGAACAGGTCGAGGACGGGGCGCTCGATATCGACCGGCAACTGCCCGAAATATTGAAACGGGCCCAGGAAATTTCCGCGTCCTGACCGCCAATCCATTGAATTATAATATAAAATAGAACCCGCGCTTTTATGGCCTTCGCCCTCTGGGCCAAAGGGCGCGTTGCCCGCCCCGCTCAGGTGGTGTATCGGATTTCATGCCGGCCCGGCCGGCAGCGCAGCAGCTTATCGATCGTTCGGGGCAATCCATCATGTCAGACCAATTCGACCTCACCATCATCGGCTCGGGCCCGGGCGGCTATGTCTGCGCCATCCGCGCGGCCCAGCTCGGCATGAAAGTCGCGGTGGTCGAAAAATGGCCCACGCTGGGGGGCACCTGCCTCAATGTCGGCTGCATCCCCTCCAAGGCGTTGCTGCACGCCTCGGAACTGTTCGAGGAAGCCGGACATGGCTTCAAGGCGCTGGGAATCGACATTCCCGCGCCCCAGCTCAATCTGGGGCAGATGCAGCTCCACAAGAGCGAGACGGTCGCCTCCAATGTCGGCGGTGTCGATTATCTCTTTAAAAAGAACAAGATAACCGTTTTCCGCGGTATCGGCTCGATCCCCGCTGCCGGCAAGGTTCTGGTGACGCCGCAGAGCGGCGCGCAGACTGAAATCTCCACCAGGAACATCGTCATCGCCACCGGCTCGGTCTCGGCCGACCTGCCGGGCATCGAGATCGACGAGAAGACCGTGGTGACCTCGACCGGCGCCCTCGAGCTGGACCAGGTACCGCAGCGCCTGGTGGTGATCGGCGCCGGCGTCATCGGGCTCGAGCTGGGTTCGGTGTGGGCGCGGCTGGGCGCGCAGGTCATCGTGGTCGAATATCTCGATCGTATCCTGCCCGGCATGGACAGCGAGGTGGCGCGCCAGTTCCAGCGCATGCTGCAGAAGCAGGGCATGGAGTTCCGTCTCTCGAGCAAGGTCACCGGCATCGACAGGCAGGACGACGGCTCGCTCAGGCTCGCCGTCGAGCCCTCGGCGGGCGGCGAGGCAGAGGTGCTGGACGCCGACGTCGCGCTGGTCGCCATCGGCCGCAAGCCCTTCACCGAAGGGCTGGGGCTCGAACTCGCTGGCGTGGCGCTGGACGAGCGCGGCCGGGTGCGGGTGGACGGGCATTACAAGACTTCCGCGGACGGCATCTACGCCATCGGCGACGTGATCGCCGGGCCGATGCTGGCGCACAAGGCCGAGGACGAGGGCATCGCCGTCGCCGAGATTCTGGCGGGGCAGGCAGGGCACGTGAACTATGCCGCCATTCCCTCGGTGATCTACACCAATCCCGAGGTCGCCTCGGTCGGCAGGACCGAGGACGAGCTCAAGGCCGACGGCATCGACTACAAGATCGGCAAATTCCCCTTCACCGCCAATGGTCGCGCCAAGGCCATGCAGGCGACCCAGGGCTTCGTCAAGATCCTGGCGGACGTGGAGACGGACCGGGTCCTGGGCGCCCATATCGTGGGCAGGAACGCCGGCGAGATGATCCACGAGCTGGTGACGCTGATGGAGTTTTCCGGCGCCGCCGAGGATTTGGCGCGCACCACCCATGCGCACCCGACCTTGTCCGAGGCGATCCGCGAGGCGGCGCTCGCCCTTGGCGACGGGGCTATTCACATCTAGAGCGTCGGACCGATGCCATCCTTCGAGGCCGGGAGGGCGGCTCCCGGGCGTCGCGCCCCGGACCGCCGCCCTTCAAGGATCGCGCCATGCTGTTCATCGGCTTTTACATCGCCATCACCGCCGAGGCCATGACCGCCGCGCTGGCGGCGGGCCGGCGCAACATGGACTGGTTCGGGGTATGCCTCATCGCCTGCGTGACGGCGCTGGGCGGCGGCACGGCCCGGGACATATTGCTCAATCACTATCCGCTCGTGTGGGTGGAGAACCCTTACGTGCTGCTGCTGGTGTGCGGCGCGGCGCTGATGACCATCGCCCTGGCGCGCATCGTGGCGCGGCTGAAATGGCCCTTCCTCCTGCTCGACGCGCTGGGCCTCGTGGTCTTCACCATCATCGGCTGCAATATCGGCATCGAAAGCGGCGTGCATCCGATCATCGTCATCGTCGCCGGCATGATCACCGGCATCTTCGGCGGCATCCTTCGCGACGTGCTGTGCAACGACATTCCGCTGGTGTTCCAGGGCGAGCTTTACGCGACGGTCTCCATCGTCACCGGCGTCGTCTACTATCTTGGGCTCATGGCCGGCGTTCCGGTCGACCTGATGGTGATCATCTCCATGGCCGTGGGGTTCCCGCTGCGCGTCATGGCCCTGGCCTTCAAGTGGGAAATGCCCAGATTTGTCTATGACCGCGAGATGCGCAAATAAATCCGCATCGTTCCGGCGGACCGGCCTGCCGTGGCGTCGATATGTCTGGTCAAGGCCGGCCCTGCCGGGGCAAGATGCCGCGACACTCAAATGCTTTTGTGGAATGGAGTTTTACGTTGCGACAGACTTGGCGATGGTTCGGCCCCAAGGACCTGACCAGCATCGACGACATCATGCAGGCCGGCGCCGCGGGCGTGGTCAGCGCGCTGCATCATGTGCCCAATGGGGCGGTGTGGACCCCCGAGGACATTGCCAGGCGCCATGAGGAGATCGCCACGCGCAAGGACGGCAGCGCCTCGGGACTGACCTGGGACGTCGTCGAAAGCCTGCCGGTCAGCGAGGACGTCAAGAAACAGAAGGGCGACTGGCGCGAGCATATCGAGAATTACAAAATCTCGATGCGCCATCTCGCCGAAAGCGGCCTCGAGACCATCTGCTACAATTTCATGCCGGTGCTGGATTGGACGCGCACGGATTTGCGCTGGGAAGTAGCCCATGGCGGCTCGTGCATGCGTTTCGACATCAATGACTTCGCCGCCTTCGACATCCATATCCTCAAGCGCCCCGGGGCCCCGGTGGACTACAGCAACGTCATTGCCGACGAGGCCGCGCGCCGTTTCGAGGCGATGAGCGAGGACGAAAAGAAACAGCTTTCCCGCAATGTCACCATGGGCTTGCCGGGTTCGACCGAATCCATGACGCTCGAGGACGTACAGGCGCATCTGGATGAATACGGCGCCATCAGCCGCGATCGGCTGCGCGCCCATTTCGTGACCTTCCTGGAAGAAGTGGTTCCGGTGGCCGAGAAACTGGGCCTGCGGCTCTGCTGCCACCCGGACGATCCGCCCTTCGCCCTTTTGGGCCTGCCGCGGGTCATGTCCACCGAGGAAGACTATCGCTACATGCTCGATGCCGTGGACAGCCCGGCGAACGGCATGACGCTGTGCTCGGGCTCGCTCGGCGTACGGCCGGACAACGACCTTCCCGGCATGATGGAGCGCCTCGGCTCGAAGGTGCATTTCCTGCATCTGCGCAACGTCAAGCGCGGCAGCGACGATATCGTGGGGTCCTTCCACGAGGCCGAGCATCTGGGCGGGGATACCGACATGGTGGCGCTGATCGCCGCCATCCTCACCGAGGAGCGCCGCCGCAAGCAGGCGGGCCGCAAGGACTGGGAAATCCCCATGCGTCCGGACCACGGCCAGGACATTCTGGACGATCTGGGCCGGCGTTCGCAGCCCGGCTATCCCACCATCGGGCGCATGAAGGGGCTGGCGGAGCTGCGTGGCGTCATCACCGCGCTGGAGCACGCCCAGTTCGGCCTGCCCGCGCGCTGACGGCCTCACGGCCCGGGACATATCGTTCCGGGCCGGTCTTGCCTCCAGGTTTCAGCGCAGCCATCCCGGCATGAAGCGCAGCCGCGGCTGGGCGGGCAGGTGACGCATCAGCCGCTGATAGATCAGGCCGAAGACGAAGAAGATCACCAGCGACACCAGCAGGAAATAGAGAGCCGCCACCGGGAAGTGCAGGAAGGCGTTGAAATCCCGCTCGAACAGGCCCTTGGCGGTGATCATCAAATCCTTCTGCGTCCCGATCACGGGAAGGGCGAAATAGACGATGGCGGTGGCGTGGAAGAGGAAGACCACCTCATTGGTATAGGCCGGCCAGGCGAGGCGGATGAGATTGGGCCAGACCACGCGCCGGAACTGCTGGGACCGGCTCATGCCATAGGCGCGGGCCGCCTCGACGGCCCCGCGCGGCACCGCCCGCAGGGCCCCATAGAAGATTTCCGCCGAATAGGCCGAGGTGTTCAGCACCAGCACCAGCGGCCCTATGAACAGCGGATGCAGCACGAAGCCGGAGATGCCGAGCGGCCGCCACACGGCGACGTTGAGCGAGAGGGCCAGCGAATAGAACATGAAGAACTGGATGAACAGCGGCGAGCCCCGGAACGCATAGATATAGCCGCGCGACAAAAGATTGACGAGCGGATTGGAGGACGCCTTCCCCAGCGCGAGGAATACCGCGAGGACGAAGCCGATCGGAATGGAAGCGGCGGCAAAATAGATGTTGAACAGCACCGCCGGCGCCATGATGGCCAGATCGTCGAGAAATGCCTGCATCAGGTGGGCTCCTCGCTGAGGATGCCGCGTCCGGCCCGGCGCATGAGCGCCTCGAAGACGCGCTCGGAGAGCCAGGTGACGAGGATGTAGAAGACGAAGAGCACCAGATAGTAGCGCCAGCGCCAGTCCTCGTGCACGAGGCCGACGGCCGGCAGGAAGTTCGGCGCCCCCAAGCGGTCCGCCCACAGCACGATATCGGCGATCTGCAGCAGGGAGAGCAGCGAGGTCGATTTGACGATCAGCATCCAGACATTGGACAGGCCCGGCAGCGCATAGACCCACATCTGGCGGATATGCACGCGCCAAAGCACTTGAGTGCTCGACATGCCGTAGGCGCGCGCCGCCTCCAACTGGCCGGCGGGCACCGCCCGCATGGCGCCGTGAATGACATTGGTGGCGAAGGCGCCATAGACGAGGCCGAGCGATACGCTGGCTAGGAGCAGATATTCGCCCGTGCCCAGGAACCAGTTTGCTTCCTTGCAGGGCGGCCAGGGCGAGGTCTGGGCGGCGATGGCTTCAGGCGTGCAGACCTGGGTGGAGACGAACCATTCCACGGCCTGTTCGAAGGCCAGGGGAAAGAACAGGAAGAACAGCACGTCCGGCACGCCGCGCACGATGGACGAATAGGTCGAGCCGATCAGCCGCAGCGGGAAATGGCGGGAGGCCTTGAGGGTGGCGCCCAGCAGACCGAAGACCACGGCGAAGAACCCGCCAACGAGCGCGGCGAAAATGGTGAACTGGAAACTGCCGTACCAGGCGAGATGCTTGCCATTGGTGAGGTAGGACAGCCAGAAAGTGACGTCTTCGATCATTCAGATGCCCGAGCGAACGGGCTCCCGGCCGAAGGGCCGGGAGCCGGGCCAGATTAGTCGGCGTAATAGGGGCCACGGCCGTCGAACCATTGGGCGATGAGCCCGTCGACGGTGCCGTCCGCCTTGAGGGCGGCGATGGCGTCGTTGATCCTGGCGGTCAGGTCGGCGTCTTCCTTGCGCAGGCCGACGGCCATGCCTTCGCCGATCATGATCTCCGGGCCGGTATATTCGATCGATCCGCCCGAGGCGCTGACGATGGGATCGACATAGGCGCCGTCGGCGAAGATGGCGTCGAGATTGCCGGCGGCGAGGTCGGCCACGGCCTGGTCGGCGGTGGTGAAGGAAATCACGGTGTTGTCCTGGGCGAGATTGCTTTCGGCATGATCGGCCTGGATGGTGCCGCCCTGCACGCCGATACGGGCGCCCGAGAGGGGCTCGAAGTCGATGGCGGCGCCGGCGAGGGCGACGTAGCGCGACGGATCGGGCGGGAAATATTCGTCGCTGAAGTTGATCGTCTGCTGGCGCTCCTCGGTGATCGACATGCCGGCCATGATGGCGTCGTAGTTGCCCGCGAGCAGGTTGGGGATGATCGAATCCCAGTCGTTGACGATGAATTCGCAGGACAGTCCGGCCTGCTCGCAAATGGCGTGCGCCAGGTCGATCTCGTAGCCGGCGGGTTCGCCGCTGTCGTTGAGGAAGTTCCAGGGGGCATAGGCGCCTTCGGTGGCGATGCGCACATTTTCCTGGGCGAGGGCGGGGGTGCCGAATGCGAGGACGGCGGCTGCCGCCAGCATCATCTTCTTCATCTTGTTCTCCTTTACGTTGATCTTGTCGTTGTCGCGCCCGGTTTTCCGGGTCGGTTCCCAATGGCGTCAATCATGATTGGCCGCATTGAGGAATTGCTTGAGCCGGGCGGAGCGGGTGGCGCCGAACACCTCGTCGGGTGAACCTTCCTCCTCGATCAGCCCTTGGTGCAGGAAGATCACCCGGTCGGATACCGAGCGGGCGAAATCCATGTCATGGGTCACCAGCACCATGGTGCGCCCCTCGTCGGCGAGCAGCTTGATGACGCGCAACACCTCGACCTCGAGCTCGGGGTCGAGCGCCGAGGTCGGCTCGTCGAACAGCATGACGCGCGGATTGATGCAGAGTGCCCTGGCGATGGCGGCGCGCTGTTGCTGGCCGCCTGAAAGCTGGGCGGGATAGGCGTCCGCCTTGGCGCCGATCCCCACCTTGTCGAGCATGGCGCGGGCCTCGGCCTCCACTTCGGCGCGCTGGCGCTTCTGCACCACCAGCGGCGCTTCCATGACGTTTTCCAGAATGGTCAGATGGGCCCAGAGATTGAAGGACTGGAACACCATGCCCAGTTCCGAGCGGATGCGCCGGATCTGGTTCTCGTCGCCGATGCGGCGCTCCGGTCCCTCGCCCTTGAGGGCGACGGCCTCGCCATCGATGAGGACCTCGCCCCGGTCGGGAATCTCGAGCATGTTGATGCAGCGCAGCAAGGTGGACTTGCCCGAGCCCGAAGAGCCGATCAGCGAGACCACCTGTCCTTCGCGAGCGATGAAGGATATGCCTTTGAGCACTTCCAGAGCGCCGAAGGACTTGTGAAGATTGCGCAGTTCGACAACCGGCGACGCCTCCGCTGCGGAGGGCTCAGCTTGCTTCATACTCACCACGGGGCCCGCGACGCGGGACGCCTTCCTGACTGGGCGACTGCCTTATTATCGGGGATGGCAATCTTGACCGGTTGGTAGAAAAGCAGAAGACGGGGAGATAGCAAGCGAAAAAGGCCGCCAAGGCCCCGGACGCCCCGGAGCGGGCGGCCGGACGATATCTTCTCTGGGCCGTTACCCCTCGAAAATGGAAGGGGGGCGGTGCGTCAGGTGCGCCGGAAGAACCCGATCACCAGCGAGATCACCAGGAAGGCCAGGAACAGGAAGAACAGAATCTGGGCGATGCCGGCGGAAGCGCCGGCAATGCCGCTGAAGCCGAGCACGCCGGCGATGAGCGCGATGACCAGGAAGACGAGAGCATAGTAGAGCATGGGGAAACTCCATGATTTATCCCTGCTCGATAAATGGATGGCAGGCATCGGGAGTTCCGGCAAAAATGGCAAAAGGCCGGCGCTGGGGCCGGCCTTTGCACAGATTTTTACCTCGCCCGCTTTAGGCCGCGGCGCGTGAGCCTTCATCGAAGAAAAGCGCCTGGCTGATCAGCGCCTTGACCATTTCCGGGTTGAACGGCTTGGTGACGAGGAAGGTGGGCTCGGGCCGCTGTCCGGTCAGCAGGCGCTCGGGGAAGGCGGTGATGAAAATCACCGGCACGGAATGGGAGTTGAGGATGTCGTTGACGGCGTCGATGCCCGAACTGCCGTCGGCGAGCTGGATATCGGCGAGGATCATGCGCGGGTTGGTCTGGCCGAACAGCGCGACCGCCTCCTTGTGCGTGCGGGCGATGCTGACCACCTTGTGACCGAGGCTCTCCACCATCTGCTCGATGTCCATGGCGATGAGCGGCTCGTCCTCGATGATCATGATCTCGGTGGCCACCTGCCGGGAGATGTCGGCCGAGGCGGTTTCCACCAATTTCGCGAATTCCTCCTCGCTGGTGGAAAGGATTTCGGCCGCCTGGGCATGGTCGAAGCCTTCGACGGCGACGAGCAGGAAGGCCTGGCGGGGAAGCGGGGCCAGATTGGCCAGATTCGCGGCGGCGCGCTGCTCCCAGACGAAGCTGGATGCCGGCTCGGGCACCGAAACGGCCGAGGAGGAGAACAGCGCGGAAAACAGCTTGTAGAGCGCGATGCGATCGCTGGAGGCTTCGGGGAAAAGCGAAATATCGGCGATCAGGGTTTCCAGCGTGGCGGCGACATAGGCATCGCCCGAGGTCTGCGAGCCGGTGACGGCTCTGGAGAAACGCCGCAAATAGGGCAGGTGCGGCGCGATCCGCGTGGACAATGACATTAGCGAGGTCTCCCAGGTGACGCTGACGTGTTATCACGACGAGGGGAAACGTGCTCCTTGGAGAAAAGTTCCGTAACGGAGGGAACTTTTCTTCGCCTCTGTGCATTTGGGGGAGCGAAGAGGGCAGATAATAACGAGACTGATCGGTCGACCAATAGCATGACAAAGGATATTCGGGTGAGCCAGCAACGTATGCGAATGCAGGCGGGGCGGGCAGATGACGGGCTGGGTCCGACTTCGGACATCGGTTCGCGTCTGCGTGCCCTCTATGGTGCTGTCCAGGACGAGGGCGTGCCTGAGCGACTTCTGGATCTGCTCGAAAAACTCGACAGCGTGGAGAAGGCGCGGACGGAGAAGCAATCAGCGCAGGACGGGGAGTGACGGCATGGCGCCCGAGGGTACTTCGTTCAAGCGCGAAATGCTGGCTACGCTGCCGAGCCTGCGCGCCTTCGCCGTGTCGCTGACGGGCAAGCACGACAAGGCCGACGATCTGGTGCAGGACACGGTGATGAAGGCGTGGGCGAAGCAGTCCAGTTTCGAGATGGGCACCAATATCAAGGCGTGGCTGTTCACCATCCTGCGCAATGAGTTCTACAGCCAGATGCGCAAGCGCGGCCGCGAGGTCCAGGACAGCGACGGGATATTCACCGAGCGCCTCTCGGTTCATCCCGCGCAATATGGCGCCATGGACCTCGAGGATTTCAAGAAGGCGCTGGCCCAGTTGCCCGACGACCAGCGCGAGGCGATCATCCTGATCGGGGCCTCGGGATTTTCCTATGAGGAAGCGGCCTCGATCTGCGATTGCGCCGTGGGGACGATGAAAAGCCGGGTGAGCCGGGCGCGCTCCCGCCTCACGGAACTGCTCAAGATCAGCGGCGAATCCGATTTCGGCCCCGATGCCGTCTCGGCCCAGGTCACCTCCGGCAATCAATCCTTCTAGCGGCGCTGCCGCTGCGGGGCAGTCCTTTTCCCGATGGCCTCAATACTGCCATTGCCGATGCGCAAAGCTTGGCATCATGATGGGACGGAGCCGGCTGCCGGCTCCGTGTGGCGGACAGGATGGGCGTCTTGGCTGAGAAGCTTGCGAGTATCGGCGTGCCGAATGCGGTTCGTCCCACCGCGCGGCGGCTGGCCATCTGGGCGTCCCTGGTGCTGATCTGCCTTGCCGCCATCGCCTCGCTGATGCTGATGCGCGGGATAGACCGGCAATTGCGGGACGTCACAGACACTTATGCGGTACGCACCGCCGCGCGCGAATTGACCCATGCGCTGAGCCAGGCGGAGGCCGGCCAGCGCGGCTTCCTCCTCACCGCCGATCCGCAATTCCTCGAATCCTATCGGCGCGCAGTGTCGAGCATCGACCGTCGGGTAAACACCCTCCTGGAGATGACGGCCGGCGATGCCGGGCAAAGCGCGCGGGTTGCCAGCATCACCGGAGACCTCGCCGGCAAGATGGCCGAGATGGCCCGAACACTGGAACTGGCCACCAGCCAGCGCGGCGCGGAAGCCCAGAGTCTGACCGAGACGGGAATGGGCGCCCGGCTGATGGCGGAAGTGAGTGCGACGCTCGAGGATTTCATCGCCGAGGAAGATAGCAAGCTGGAAATCCGCAACCGGGCCATCGACCAGACCCGCATCGGCCTGGTGATCGCCCTGCTCGCGGCGCTGGCGGCGGCGGCTATTCTCGCCTATGCGCTGCTCACCCGGACGCAGCGGCAGGTCAGCGCGCTGGCCCAGAAGCATCTCGGGCTGATGAGCCAGAACGAGGCGCTGGAGGCCGAAGTGCTGGAGCGTACGCGCGATATCGAGGAAGCGCGCACCCATGCGGAACGCGAAAGGCAGCGCGTCGAGGCGCTGCTGCAGGACACCAATCATCGGATCGGCAACTCGTTGGCCACCGTCTCCTCGCTGCTCGCCTTGCAGGTGATGCGGTCGCGCAGCGAGGAAGTGAAGACCGCCCTCGAAGCCGCGCGGCTGCGCATCCACGCCATCGCCTCGGCGCATCGGCGACTGCGCCTGGGGGACGACATGGAATCGGCGAGTGCCGAGGATTTCCTGTCCTCGGTCCTCGAGGACATCGCCGCGACCAGGACCGATGGCGGCCGGGTGGAGCTGCGTGGCGATATCGACCCCATCGTGGTGAGCGCCCGCGACGCGACCACATTGGGCATTCTCGTCAGCGAACTGGTCACCAATGCCTTCAAGCATGCCTTTCCCGATGGACGCAAAGGGTCGATCACGGTCAGCCTTCTGCGCAATGCCGATGGCGTTCCGACCCTCAGCGTCGCCGACGACGGCATCGGCCTCGACAATGGCGAGGCGGTCAGGGACGACGGGTTGGGGTCGGTGATCGTGCGGCAGCTCGCCGGACAGTTCGGGGGCGAACCCGTCTATGAGTCCTCGCCCGCCGGCGGGCTTGCGGTCAGCATCGCGCTGCCGGAACTGGGGCGGCCGGCCGTCGCCGCAGCGGAGGACTGACCATGCGGGTCCGCGCCATTCTCAATCGGGACGGGGGCACCTTGCGGACCATGGACATGGAGGCGCTCCGTGCGCGCGCCCTCGAAGTGTTCGAGGCGGAAGGGCATGAACTGGACTGCCGCGTGATCGGCAGCGATGCGGTAGGCGCGGAACTGGAGACGGCGGCCGCCGCGTCCGATGTCGATGCGCTGATGGCGGGAGGCGGCGACGGTACCGTTTCCGCTGCGGCGGCCACGGCCTATCGCAGCGGCAAGCCGCTGGGCGTGCTGCCTGCCGGGACGATGAACATGTTTGCCCGGGCCCTGGGCATGCCTGCCGATCTCGACGCGGCGCTGCTCGCCATCGCCGGGGGAACGATCGATCATGTCGACATCGCCACCGCCAATGGCCGACCCTTCGTGCATCAGTTCGGCGTGGGCATTCATGCACGGCTGGTGCGCATCCGCGATGGCATGGCCTATCGCGGCCGCGCCGGCAAGATGCTCGCCAGCCTGCGCGCCATCGTGGCGGCGGCGATCGATCCGCCGCGCTTCGAGGTCGAGCTCCGTTCGGCGAAAGGCACCGTCAGGCGCGTCGCTTCGGGGATCGCCGTATCCAACAATCCGCTGGACGATGGCCCGGTGCCGGTGGCGGCCCGCCTCGATACCGGCCGGCTGGGCGTCTATGTGGCCGATAGCGTCACCAGCCGCGAATTGCTCAATCTGGCTTTCGACGTGATGACGGGCGGGTGGCGCGCCAATGCGGCGGTGAAGGAGGTGGAGGTCAGCGAACTGGTGCTGCATTTTCCCAGGCGGAAGCGCGGTGCGCATGCCGTGGTGGACGGGGAACTGATCGATCTGGAGACGAGCGTGACGCTCGAAATTCACCCAAAGGGGCTTTCCGTCATCCGTCCCGGAGGGAGTGGATGACGGAACCCGTTTTCAGCGATCCTCGGCTTCGGATCGGCGCATCAGAACATAGGCGAGCGCGGCAAGCGGCAGGCCGACGCGCAGGACCACCGGAGACCGCATCACCATGGGCAGGGCGGTGATGGCGGCAGAGGTCAGCAAGGCACCGGTTTCGCTGGCATGGCGACGCTCCGTCTGCTCCCGCCGCTGGCGCCCGCGGCCGATCAGCATGCCCAGATAGACGATCAGCGCCAGGAGCAGGAAGATGCCCGCCAGGGTCAGTGCCGCCAGCACCGGGCCGATGATCTGGGCCAAACTCATGAAACCGGCCGCTATGAGAAATATCGCTGCGACCAGCAGCAGCAACCCGATCGTGCCATAGGCCAGTGCGGCGGCTCTGGCCTTGGTCATGAGTTTTTCCGTTTCCAGGCCGAGCAGTGCCGCAAGCGGCGCGAGCAGGCCCATGGTCAGCGCCGCGTCAGAAGAGCCAGGAGAAAGCCGGCACCGACCGCTGCTGCCACGGCGGTGAGGGGCTTTTCACGGATCGTGTCCTTGATCTGCTGCTCGACTTCGCCGACCTGCTCCTGGGCGTCGTCCAGCATCTTCTGGCCCTGGCGCTGCAAGTGCTTGAATTCGGATGAGGCAATCTGGCGCGCTTCGCCCACCTTTTCGCCGGTCAGCTTGCCGAGCGTGTCGGTGACGGCCTTGAGATCGGCCTGAAGCTGCGAAATCTGGGCTTCCAGTTCCTTTTCGCGTCCCTGCGAGGTGCCGCCGGATTTACGGCGGGTTGGAGCCATGTCGCTGGTTGTTGCCATGAAGCGTTCCTTTCATGCGAGTTGAGATGCGGCGGTCCCCGACCCCGCACGCTGCGCAAAAATTTCCGGCAGATCGGCGCCGGAGGCGAGGGTGCGGACCGAAATGGGGGCGGCATCGGTCCGCTGCGGGCCGTCCCCTGAGGAGCGGCCCGTTTTCACCGGATCGGCTAAATCCGTCCCATCAGGACGAGGATGAGCACGACGATCAGCACCACACCCAGAATGCCGGAGGGGAAATAGCCAAAGCCGCGCGAATAGCCCCAAGTGGGCAAAGCGCCGATCAGAAGCAAAATGAGGATGATGAGTAGAATTGTGCCGAGCGTCATGAAACCCTCTCCTATCAGTCGATATATCGATGCCGTGCTGCTGCGACCCTAGAGCAAAGCGACGAGCAGGGCGGTGGCCGTGGCCAGGATCAGCGAAGCCGGCAGCAAAGCCACGGCGACTTCGGCAAAACGGGGCTGATTTCCGATATGTTCGCCGGACCATACGGCACTCGCACGGCCGGCTTCCTCGAGCGTTCTGACTTCCAGATGCTGCATCGTCCGTTTCCCGCGACCCGGATCGGCCGGACCATTCCACGCGGCCGACGGGCCGCGTGTCATGAAAACGGAAGGCGAGGAAATTGGTTCCCGCAAGGGTCAAGGGAAGATCCGCCGCCAGGCGGTCTCAGCCCATGGCGTCCAGGATCTGCCGCTGTTGCAGCATTTCGAGGAAAATCCGGTAGTCCCTGTCGAACTGGTCCCGCGCCGCCGGATCGGGGCGGTGAGCCGTCCCGCCCTGCTGCATGGCCCGGCATGCCTGTTCGAGGCTGGGATGGAGGCCGGCGGCGCTGGCCGCGATCATGGCCATGCCGAGCAGGGTGGCGTCAGGGGTCGACGGCTCGATCACGGTACACCCCGTGGCATCGGCATAGAGCCTGAACAGCAGCGGGTTTTTGGTGTGGCCGCCCACCACATGGATGGTGTCGATGGCATAGGGGCCGGAATTGAGCACTTCCAGAATGTGGCGGATGCCCAGCGCGATGCCGACGCAACTGCGCCAATAGAGCCGGCACAGACTGTCGAAATCGCTGTCGAGGGTGAGGCCGGAAATGACGCCGAGCGCCCTGGGGTCGGCCAGGGGCGCGCGATTGCCGTGGAAGTCGGGCAGGACGTGCAGGCGGCGGGCGAGGCCGTTGCCTTCGACGCGCTGCAGCTCCAGCACCCGCTCGCAGACCATCCGGTGCCGTTCCGCCGTGGGCTCGCCGCCGGCGCCGTGCCATTGCAGGATGTGGTCGAGCAGCGCGCCCGAGGCGGACTGGCCGCCTTCCATCTGCCAGAAGCCTGCCAGGATGGTGCCCAAATGTGGTCCCCATATGCCCTTGATGGGAGTGCCGGTGGTCGACATGGCCATGACGCAACTGGAGGTTCCGGCGATCAGGGCGCAATGCCTGTTCATGCCGGCGGCGTCCGCGGTCAGGGGACCCAGCGTCGCCAGGGCACCCGCATAGGCGTCGACGACGCCGGCGCCCACCCGGCAGGCCGTGGTGAGGCCGAGCTCTCCCGCCGCCTCAGCGGTCAGCGGGCCCAGATCGGCGCCCACCGGCGTTGCCCGGTCCGGAAGCCCGGCGCGTTCCAACAGATCGGGAAGCCCCACGCGCTCGAGGAAATCCCGGCGCCAGCCTTCGGGGCGATGGGCGAGGAAAGTCCATTTGGTGGCGAGCGTGCATTGGGAGCGCGCCGGCGAGCCGGTGGCCTTCCAGGACAGGAAATCGGCCAGGTCGAAAATCTGTCCGGCACGGGCCCAGCTTTGCGGCAGGTGCCGTTTGAGCCACATGAGCTTGGGGATTTCCATCTCGGGAGACATGACGCCGCCGATATTGTCCAGCACTTCATGGCCGGTATCGGTGCATTCCTGCGCCTCTGCGATGGCCCGGTGGTCGAGCCAGACGATCGTGTCCCAGCGATCCTCGCCATCGTCCGATACGGTGACCGGCTCTCCTTCCGCATCGCGAACGACGAGCGAGCAGGTGGCGTCGAAGCCGATGCCGATGACGCTGGCCGGATCCGCGCCGGCCTCGGCCAGCGCCCCCCTTACGGCGGCGCAGACGGCGGACCAGATCTGGGCGCTGTCATGTTCGGCGAAATCGGCGCCGGTGCGACGCATGACGATGGAACTTTCATGGCGGCCCAGGAGTTTGCCGTCCCCGGAAAAGACGCCCGCCCGGGCGCTTCCCGTCCCCACATCCACTCCCATGAGGAGGTTTTCCGACACCAGCCCACCCTCGCCACCGATCCGGGCCGGACCATACGTGAGCTAGAGAGCGTCTGCCAAGTAGCGTTCGAGCGTCGCCGCCGTGCCGATGGTCCAGATCGTGGCAAGCGCGTGCGAGAAGGTCTCGATAAAGCCGGCATCTTGGGAAAGCGCGCCGTAAATATCGGTCATCTCCAGCCAGGCAGCGGGATTCTTCCGTGCTCTTTCTGCCTGCGCGGTGAGCCGGTCCCAGGCGGGATCGTTGGGCTCGATCGTCGCGCCGCTGTCGGTGGTGCCGTGGCAATAGCGGCACCAGAAGGCCGAAACCAGGGCCAGGCCCGTCAACCCGGCGCCGGATTCTATCCGGTCCGCTATCGAGGGCACGATGAATTTGGGCTGCCGATTGGAGCCGTCGAGGGCGAGGCGCCGGACGGTGTCGCCGATGCGGGGATTGGCGAAGCGCTGTTCGCACAGCCTGAAATAATCATGGAGATCGGTATCGGGCACCGGGGGCACGACGGGAATGATCTCTTCCCGCTCCACCTTCCGCAGGAAAGCGGAGATGAGGGGATGCTCCATGGCCTCGTGCACGAAATGGATGTCCAGAAGCCCCGCCGGATAGGCGATGGTGGCATGGCCGCCATTGAGGATGCGGATCTTCATGTGCTCGTAGGGCGCCACATCGGACACGAATTGCACGCCGACCTTTTCCAGTGCCGGCCGTCCGGCAGGAAAATCGTCCTCCAGCACCCATTGCCGGAAGTTTTCGCAGAAAACCGGCGCGGCATCGTCGATGGCGAAGGCGTCGGCGAGAATGCGGCGCTCGCGCTCGGAGGTGGCCGGGGTGATGCGATCCACCATGCCATTGGGGAATGAGACGGTCGATCTGACCCACTGGGCCAGTGCCGGATCGATGAGCGCGGCGAGGCCGGCGACGGCGTTTTCGGTCACCGCGCCATTGCCGGGGATATTGTCGCAGCTCATGACGGTGAAGGCGGGGATGCCGGCATCGCGGCGGCGCAGCAACCCGGCGAGGATCAGGCCGAAGACGGTTCCGGGCGCGTCGGAATGGGCGGCATCGTGAACGATGTCGGGATGGCTGGGATCGAAGCTCTGGGAGGCCGGATCGATATAGTAGCCGCCCTCGGTGATGGTGAGGGAGACGATGCGCGTATTCGGATCGGCGAGGCGGTCGATAATGGCCTCGGTGTCGCCGGGGCTCAGATAATCGATCATGGCACCGGTGACCCGGGCCGCGCTGCCATCGGCCTCCTGCTCGACCACGGTGGTCAGCCAATCCTGCGCGCGCAATTTGCCGCGCATGACCTCGTCGGCGTCGCGCACGCCGGCGCCGATAATGGCCCAGTCGTGGTCCTCGCCCAGATTGAACAGGGCATCAAGATAGACCGCCTGATGGGCGCGGTGGAAATTGCCGATGCCGAAATGGAAGATGCCGGGCGAGAGAGTTTCGCGCCGGTAGCGGGGCGTCGCGGCGGTCTCGATGGCGGGGAGGGCGGCAAGGGAAAGCCTGGTGGTCATGCGGTTTCCAGTCCTGCTCAACTTTCGATCTCGGCGTCGGGGCGTGCGCCCCATTCGGCCCAGGATCCGTCATAAACGGCGACCTCTTTGGCGCCGGCCTGCTCGAGGGCGAGGGCGAGGGTGACGGCGGTGATGCCGGAGCCGCAGGAGGTGATGAGCGGCCTGTCCAGCGCGACGCCGCGCTCGGCAAACAGCGCCCGCAGCGCCTCGGGGGATTTGAGCGTGCCGTTTTCGCTCAAGAGGCCGACCGGAACGTTGAGGCTGCCCGGAATATGGCCCGAGGCGAGGCCGGGACGCGGCTCGGGCACCTCGCCATGGAAGCGCGGCGCCGGGCGCGCGTCGATGATCTGGGCGGCTCCATCCTTCGCCCGCGCCGCCACCTGGTCGAAATCGACCACGGCGCTAGCGTCGAAGCGCGGGGTAAAAACCACGGCCTGCCGGGCGACGATGCCAGCTTCGACGGGTCGGCGCTCGTGACGCCATTTGGGCCCGCCGCCTTCGAGCATGACGGCCTTGGACGCGCCGAAGGCGCGGAAGGTCCACCAGGCGCGGGGCGCGCTGAACAGGCCGACCTCGTCATAGACCACGATGGTCATGTCCGGGGAAATCCCCAGCGCGCCGACGGCGCGGGCGAATTCGGCGGGCGCGGGAAGCATGTGCGGCAGGTCGGTGGCGGCATCGGCGATGACGTCGATGTCGAAAAACACCGCGCCGGGAATATGGCCGTCCAGATATTCCGCCTGGGCGTTGCGGGCGGCATTGGGCAGGTGCCAGCTGGCATCGACCACGACGAGGCCGGGATCGGCCAGGTGCTGGGCCAGCCATTCGGTGGTGACGAAAGGAGAGGTCATGGTGTTGCTCCGCTGGAAAAGCGCGATCCCGGGGGATGGCAGCGGCATGTTATCGGCCGCCGCCTTCGCCGTCATCCTCGGCCTGGCAATCTTGTTCAAGCCCGGGGCGCAGGCCCAGAGCTTTCGCGCAGCACCAGTTCCACCGGCCAGAGTTCATGCACATCCACCAGCGGCTTGCCGGCCAAGACCTGGGCGATGAGCTCGGCAATGCGCACGCCCGCCTGGCGGATGGAGGAACGCGTGGTGGACATGGAGGGGTACATGTTGTCGGCGTTGAGATAAGGGAAGACGTCGTCATGGGCGATCATGGATATGTCGGTGCCCAATTGCAGCCCCGCCTGCCGGATGGCCCGGAAGACGCCGAGCGCGGTCATCATGGAGCCGGCGAGGAAAGCGGTGGGGCGGGGCCGCAATTCGAGCATGGCCTGGGCGCGGCGGAAGGCGATCTCGTCGGTGAACGCGGTATTGCCCACGAGAGCGGGGTCGACCTTGATGCCGCGGGCCGAGAGCGCCGCGCGATAGCCGATTTCGCGATGTTCGGCGAAAGTGCGTCCCTTGACGCCGTTGAGCAGGGCGATGCGGCGATGGCCCAGATCGAGCAGATGGCTGGTGGCGCGCTCGAGGGCGCCCTTGTTGTCGATATCGAGCCAGGCCAGGGGATGTCCGATCTCGGTGCGTCCGTGCAGGACGAAGGGGATATTGAGCTGCATCAGCAGTTCGGCGCGCTCGTCGCGAATGGTGGGGGAATGCAGGATGACCGCATCGACCTTCTGGCTGGCGGCGAGGCGCCGATAGGCAGCCAGTTCCTCCTGATGGGTGGCCACGGTGGTCACCAGCATGTCGATCTCGCGGCTGGCCATGGCGCCGCCCAGCCCGGAGAGGAATTCGGACATGTGCGGCCCCAGTTCGTCGGCGCCGCGCAGGACGAGGCCGATGGCTCCGGCACGGCCGGTGGCAAGGCGCAGGGCGCTGGCATTGGGCCGGTAGCCGAGACGGTCGGCAGCATCGGCGACGCGGCGGCGCGTGGCCTCGTTCACCTCGGGATAGCCGTTGAGGGCTCGGCTGACCGTGGTTTGCGACAGACCGAGATGCTCGGCGAGGTCTTTCAGTCTCATAGCAACCTGGCCCGGATGGTTCGACACCGGCCGCCGTCCGGCCGGGCGCGCGGCATGCGACTTGCCATTTAGGGCAGGCAGCCGCTCATGCACAGCGCCAACTGCCTTCCTCCCATAAAACTGCATTCAAAGCGATTTCAAATTCGAGTGCAAGAGGTGGAAAGCGGCGCGGCCCCCTTGAGGTGCGTACATCAATTCAAACTGGAGCAGAATTGGCCAGGAACAGAGATAGTTTCGGCCAACATATTGAGAAATAATCAGAAATTCTAGGTGCATCGGAAAATTCCGCGAATTCGTCTCGCGGGCCGCTTGACAGTAAAACGGCCGTCTGGTTCCCTTCTGTTCAAAGCGCTTTGAGGCGACCGCCTGTCGGGCCCGGCTCGGAACGCTTTTAGGGGGAGGAACGGGCCAGGCGCAATCACGCCCGGCCCGTCGAACACGCCTCTCCGCGACGTGTTTCTTTCGGGAGGATTTCCAATGAAAATCAACAAACTGCTCGTTGGTCTGCTGACGAGCGTGACGCTGGTGGCGGGCGCGGCACAGGCGGCCGAGCTGTCGGTCGTGTCGGGCGATACCGGCACCGGGCTCGAATTCCTACGCGGCCAGCTTGACAAGTTCGAGGCCGATACCGGCCACACCGTCACCATCGTGCCGATGCCGTCCTCGACCACCGATCAGTTCGGCCAGTACAAGCTCTGGCTGGCCGCGGGCAACACCGATATCGACGTCTACCAGACCGACGTGATCTGGGCGCCGCAGCTCGCCGATCAGTTCCTCGACCTCTCCGAGGCGGCCAAGGACGTGGTGGGTGACCATTTCCCCTCGATCATCGAGTCCCAGACCGTTGACGGCAAGCTGGTGGCCATGCCGGCCTTCACCGATGCCCCGGCGCTGTTCTACCGCAAGGATTTGCTAGAGAAATACGGCAAGGACGTTCCCGCGACCTGGCAGGAACTGACCGATACCGCCAAGGAAATCATGGATGGCGAGCGGGCCGACGGCAATCCCGAAATGTGGGGCTTCGTCTTCCAGGGCAATGCCTATGAGGGCCTCACCTGCGACGCGCTGGAATGGGTGAAATCCTATGGTGGCGGCCAGATCGTGGAAGCCGACGGCACTATCTCGATCAACAATCCGCAGGCCGCCGCCGCCATCGACCTTGCGGCAAGCTGGATCGGCACCATCTCGCCCGAAGGCAACCTCGCCTATATGGAAGAGGAAAGCCGCGGCGTCTGGCAGCTCGGCAATTCGGTGTTCCACCGCAACTGGCCCTATGCCTATTCACTCGGCAATGGCGAGGACTCGCCTATTGCCGGCAAGTTCGACGTCGCGCCGCTGCCGGCCGGGGAAGGGCCCGAGGCCCGTTCCGCGGCGACGCTGGGCGGCTGGAACGTCGCCGTCTCCAAGTACTCGCCCGATCCGGATGCCGCCATCGAGTTGGCGCTCTATCTGAGCTCGGCCGAAGTGCAGAAGGAGCGCGCGATCCTGCAGTCCAACCTGCCCACCATCGAAGCGCTCTATGACGACGCCGATATTGCCGAGGCCCAGCCGATCATCCCGGCCTGGAAGGAAATCTTCCAGAATGCGGTGCCGCGCCCGTCCGCGCCGACCAAGGTGAAGTACAACGAGGTCTCCTCGCTGTTCTGGAGCGCCGTGCACGACACGCTTTCGGGCAATGGCACGGCTGCCGAAAACCTCGAGCTCCTCGAGGCCGACCTCGCCGATCTCAAGGGCGACGCCTGGTAAGTCCTCCCGGGTAGCCTGAAGCAGGGCGGGCGGGCGGGAGTTTCCCGGCCGCCCGCCCTGTGCGAAAAAAAGCCTCGAATGCTTCGGGAGGAGATGAAGATGGCGACCGAGACATTGGGCGCGGCCAGCGTGGCGCCGGCACCCAAGATCAAGTCGGAACTGATGGAGCAGCGCGTGCGCTCCGCACGGCTGTTCCTGATACCGATGCTGGTCGCGCTGGCGGTGGTGGCCGGCTGGCCGCTGCTGCGCTCGATCTATTTTTCCTTCACCGACGCCTCGCTGAGCAATCTGGACGCGGCGCAATGGTACGGCGTCGGCAATTATCTGCGCTGGCAGGTGCTCGACAGCGGCGCCGTGCGCTATCGCGGACTGCTGGTGGACACGGCCTGGTGGAACGCGGTCTGGAACACGGTGCGCTTCGCCTTCATCTCGGTGGCGTTCGAGGCGGTGCTGGGCATGATCGTGGCGCTGGTGCTCAATGCCGAATTCAGGGGGCGCGGCCTCGTGCGCGCCGCCATTCTCATCCCCTGGGCCATTCCGACCATCGTCTCGGCCCGTATGTGGGGCTGGATGCTCAACGACCAGTTCGGCATCCTCAACGATCTGGGCATGCGGCTGGGCCTGCTGAGCCAGAAGGTGGCCTGGACCGCCTCGGCCGACACGGCGATGACGGCGGTGCTGATCGTGGATATCTGGAAGACCACGCCCTTCATGGCGCTCCTGGTGCTGGCGGGCCTGCAGATGATCCCCAAGGACATCTACGAAGCCGCCGAAATCGACGGCGTGCATCCGGTCAAGCAGTTCTTCAAGATCACGCTGCCGCTGGTGCGCCCGGCGCTGATGGTGGCGATCATCTTCCGCCTGCTCGACGCGCTGCGCATTTTCGACCTGATCTATGTGCTGACGCCCAACAGCGCGGCGACCAAGACCATGAGCGTGCTGGCGCGGGAGAATCTGTTCGACTTCGACAAGTTCGCCTATGGCTCGGCCATGTCGACGCTGCTGTTCCTGATCATTGCGGCGCTGACCATCCTTTATATCTGGCTGGGCCAGGTTCGTTTCGACGGGGGAGACCGCTGATGGGCGCGACGTTCAACCTGTGGAAATTCACCAAATGGGTGCTGTTCTACCTGCTGGTGGCGGTGATCGTGGTGATCAGCGTATTTCCTTTCTACTACGCCATCCTGACAAGCTTCAAATCGGGCACGGACCTGTTCCGCATCAATTACTGGCCGACTTCGTTCAGCCTCAACAACTATTTCAACGTGCTCAATACCGGCAGCTTCCCGCGCAATCTGCTGAACTCGGTATTCATTTCCGCGGTCACCGTGCTGCTGGCGCTGTTCCTGGCGATCACGGCGTCCTTCGCCCTCAGCCGGGTGCGGTTCCGGGGGCGGGGGCTGTTGCTGATGACCATTCTGGGCGTGTCGATGTTCCCGCAAATGGCCGTGCTGGCCGGACTTTTCGAGCTGATCCGGTTTCTGGGCATCTACAATACGCCCTGGGCACTGATCTTTTCCTATACGATCTTCACCCTTCCGTTCACCGTCTGGGTGCTGACCACCTTCATGCGTGACCTGCCGGTGGAGATCGAGGAGGCGGCCATCGTCGATGGCGCGTCGCCCTGGGTCATCATCACCCGCGTCTTCATGCCGCTGATGTGGCCGGCGCTGGTGACCACGGGCCTGCTGGCCTTTATCGGGGCGTGGAACGAGTTCCTGTTCGCGCTGACGTTCACGGCCAGCAACGACACGCGCACCGTGCCGGTGGCCATCGCGCTGCTCTCGGGCAGCACGCAATATGAAATTCCCTGGGGTAATATCATGGCCGCGTCGGTGATCGTCACCGTGCCGGTGGTGGTGCTGGTGCTGATCTTCCAGCGCAAGATCGTCAGCGGGCTGACCGCCGGCGGCGTGAAGGGCTAATGGAGTACTGAGAAATGGCAAGCATCGAGCTTCGCAATATCCGCAAGTCCTTCGGCATGGTCGAAGTCATCAAGGGGGTGGATCTTGAAATCCGCACCGGCGAGTTCATGGTTTTCGTCGGTCCCTCGGGCTGCGGCAAATCCACACTTTTGCGGCTGATCTCGGGCCTCGAGGACATCACCTCGGGGGAAATGCTGTTCGACGGCAAGCTGGTCAATGCGCTGGCGCCCTCCAAGCGCGGCATCGCCATGGTATTCCAGTCCTATGCGCTTTATCCGCATATGACGGTCTATGAGAACATGGCGTTCGGGATGACGCTGGAGAAGGGCCACTCCAAGGACGAGATTCGCCGGCGGGTGGAAAAGGCCGCCGACATGCTGCAGATCCGGCAATATCTAGACCGGCTGCCCAAGCAGCTTTCGGGGGGGCAACGTCAACGCGTGGCCATCGGCCGGGCCATCACCCGCGATCCGAAAGTGTTCCTGTTCGATGAGCCGCTATCCAATCTCGACGCGGCCCT
The DNA here is from genome assembly GCF_042648785.1 of Devosia honganensis. Taxonomy (NCBI): domain Bacteria; kingdom Pseudomonadati; phylum Pseudomonadota; class Alphaproteobacteria; order Hyphomicrobiales; family Devosiaceae; genus Devosia; species Devosia honganensis. The sequence goes on along the minus strand of NZ_JBHRYD010000001.1, from coordinate 367,912 downwards.
GCGCGTGGCCACACGTATCGAGATCGCCAAGCTCCACGAGGGCATGCAGGACACCACCATGATCTATGTCACGCACGACCAGGTAGAGGCCATGACGCTGGCCGACCGCATCTGCGTGTTGCGCGACGGCATTATCGAGCAGGTGGGCACGCCCATGGAGCTTTACGAAAAGCCCGACAGCCTGTTCGTGGCGGGTTTCATCGGCTCGCCCAAGATGAATTTCATCACCGGGGAAAAGGCCGAGGCCTTCGGCTGCGCGACGCTGGGAATCAGGGGCGAGCACATGGTCATCAAGCCCGACGGCATCTGGGAAGGCACGGTGATCCATGAGGAGAACCTGGGCGCCGACACCTATGTCTATCTGGAGATGGGGGCGGAGGAGCCGGTGGTGGTGCGGCTCGAAGGGGCCCAGCAGCACGATAGCGGCGACACGCTGCGGGTCTCGCCGCACGAAGACAAGATTCACCGTTTCGACGGCGCGGGGAAACCCCTGCGCTGATCGCAAGATTTTGAGTTGCGGCTTGCGGGCCGCCGCTCTTTCAAGTCACCGGCTCTTTCCGCCCGGCGGGAGGGACGGCGTTGAGAGGCGGCGACCATCGATGCTGCCGAATTGGAGATATCATCATGCCTATCCGTACCCTGGTCTGGGGCGAAAACGTCCATGAAAAGAAGAATCGGACCGTTGCCGAAAACTACCCCGAGGGGATGCATAACCAGATTGCGTCCCTGCTGCGCCAGGACGCCAATATCAGCGTCAGGACCGCGACGCTGCAGGAGCCCGAACATGGCTGCACCGAAGAGGCGCTGGGCCAGACCGACGTGCTGATCTGGTGGGGCCACGCCGCCCACGACCAGGTGGACGATGCGGTGGTCAGGCGCGTCATGGAGCATGTCTGGCAGGGCATGGGGCTGATCGTGCTGCATTCGGGCCACCACTCCAAGGTGTTCAAGGGGCTGATGGGCGCGCCGGCCAATCTGCACTGGCGCGAGGCGGGCGAGCGCGAGCGCCTCTGGGTGGTCAATCCCGGCCACCCGATCGCTAAGGGTCTGCCGGCCTATTTCGAGCTCGAATACGAAGAGATGTATGGCGAGCCCTTCACCGTGCCCGAGCCGCTGGAAACAGTGTTCGTCTCCTGGTTCCAGGGCGGGGAGGTGTTCCGTTCCGGTCTCACCTATCGGCGCGGCGCCGGCAATATCTTCTATTTCCGGCCGGGCCACGAAACCTATCCCACCTATCACAACGCCAATGTCGGGCAGGTGTTGCGCAATGCGGTCAACTGGGCCTATAGCGGCGAGCGCCACGCGCAACTGATGAAGGCGCCGAACCGGCCGGTGGGCGAGGCCATCGAGAAGATCGAGGAACGCGGGCCCAAGCTCACCGCCTCGATGCATGCCGGCGAGGTCAAGGAATAGTCAGAAATATTTCCAGGATCGTCAGTGCCCGGCTCGTCCGGGCAATCCATGCCGCGGAGGGCGTGGGCGGCTCCTGTGGGCCGCCCGGGCAAGCCGGGTGATGACGATGGTTGAGAATGTGGTTCATCCCTCAAGGCTGGTGGACCGGTGAATGGTTCTAAGGGGCAGGGTGCCCAGGGAATAAAACGATGCGTATCCTCATCCTGGGTACCGGCGGTATGGCCAACCAGCATGCCAAGCATTTCGCGGCCATCGAGGGGGTGACCCTGGCCGGCGGCGTCGACGTCGATCCGGCGCGGGTCGAGACCTTCTGCGCGGCGCACAATATCGAGCGGGGCTTCGGCTCGCTCGATGCGGCGCTGGCCTGGGGCGAATTCGATGCCGTCGCCAATGTGACGCCCGACAGCGTGCACTATCCCACCACCATGGCGGCGCTGCTGGCGGGTAAGCACGTGTTCTGCGAGAAGCCGCTGGCGACCGACCATGCCCGCGCCTCGGAAATGACCGAGACGGCGGAGCGGCTGGGTCTGGTCAACATGGTGAACCTGACCTACCGCAATGTGGCGCAATTGCAGAAGGCCCGCGAGATCGTGCAGTCAGGGGAGCTGGGCACGGTCAAGCATTTCGAGGCGAGCTATCTGCAAAGCTGGCTGGTCTCGAAGGCCTGGGGCGACTGGCGCACGGAAAGCCAGTGGCTCTGGCGCCTCAGCAAGAAGCACGGCTCCAACGGGGTCCTGGGCGATATCGGCGTGCATATTCTGGATTTCGCCACCTATGGTGCGGGCAGCGATTTTTCGCGCGTCTTCTGCCGGCTCGAAACCTTCGACAAGGCGCCGGACAACCGCATCGGCGAATACGATCTGGACGCCAATGACAGTTTCGCCATGACCGCGCAACTCGAAAACGGCGCGCTGGGCGTGATCCATGCCTCGCGCTGGGCAACAGGCCATTTCAATGAATTGCGCCTGCGCGTCTATGGCGACAAGGGGGCGCTGGAAGTGCAGCACCGGCATGACTGGTCCAAGCTGTTCACCTGCCTGGGCTCGGATATCGAAACCGGTGTCTGGACGGAAACGGACGTTCCGCCCGTGGCGACCAATTACCAGCGTTTCGTCGAGGCCTGCCGGTCCGGCTACACTCTGGAGCCCAGCTTCCGCCACGCCACCAATATCCAGAAGGTGCTGGACCTGGGCACGGTCACCGACCGGGACCGGATGGAACATCAGGTCTGAGGCTTTTCCGTAGGCCTTGCAACCGGATGAGGCGTTCGGGATTTACTCTTGCGACAGAACACGGAGCGTCAGCATGTCCATCCTCTGGGCCATCATCATCGGATTTCTCGCCGGACTTATCGCCAAGTGGATCACGCCGGGGGACAACAAGCCCTCCGGCTTCATCCTGACCACGGTGCTGGGCATTGTCGGCTCGGTGCTGGCGACCTGGCTGGGTCAGCAGATCGGCTGGTATGCGCCGGGTGACGGAGCGGGCTTTATCGCCTCCATCGTCGGCGCCGTCATCATCCTGCTGATCTGGGGGCAGCTGGCGCGGCGCGCTTAGCAAGTCTTTCGGTTCAGGACAAAAAAAGGGCGCCCGACGGGCGCCCTTCGCGTCTGGCATGACCGGGATCACTTGATCTCGGTGATGCGGCCATCGGTATAAGGAGTGTAGGTGCCGCCCTGCTTGGCGATGTAGTCGGCGACCACTTCCTCGAGCGGGGGACCGAAGTCATAGGGGTTGTCGCCTTCGGCAAAGGTGCCATAGCCGTCGCCGCCGCCACGCACATAATTATTGGTGACGATGGTGTAGGTGGCATCCTCATCGATGGGCACCCAGCTATCGCCCTCGCCCTTGACCAGCACGTCGCTGACGCGGCTTCCCGCAGGCTCGGCCAGGTTGAAGCTGTATTTGAGGCCGGCGACCTGGGCGAAGCGGCCGGCGCCGTTCTCGACATCGCTGACGCCGTTTTCGAGCGCGTCGATGACATCGGCACCGCTGATCTGCACGGTGGCGAGCGTGTTGGAGAACGGTAGCACGGTCAGCACGTCACCAATGGTGATTTCGCCCGCATCGATGGAGGCGCGGATGCCGCCGCCATTCTGGAAGGCGATGGAGGCGCCCTGGTCGGCCACGCGGTCGAGAATGGCATCGGCGAGCAGATTGCCCATGGAGCATTCCATGGCGCGGCAGATTTCGCGCGAGCCTTCGAGCTTTTCGGTGGCGGTGCCGATGACGGTGCCGGTCAGTTCTTCGATCGGGCCGAGCAATTCGGCGAGCTGGCCCTTGAAGTCCTCGTTGGCCTCGACCGAAGCATCGATCAGGAAGGGCTCGCCTTCCGCCTTGATGACATTGCCCTCATCGTCCCAGGTGATGGCGATGTCGCCCAGATATTTGCCGTATTGATTGGCCTGGACCACGGGAACTTCCACGCCTTCGGGATTGGTGACCATGGTGGGATAGGGGCCTGCGGCGCCTTCGGCGGTATTGGACAGCAGGGTGTGGCTGTGGCCGCCCACGATCACGTCGACCAGGGGCAGGGCGGCGGCGACCTGCATATCCTCATTATAGCCGATATGGCTCAATAGGATGATCTTGTTGATGCCGGCCGCGTCGAGCGCCTCGGAAGCGCCGCGCACATATTGGATGACGTCGTAGAACTCCACATCTCCCGGCGAGGCGATTTCGGGCGTATCCTCGGTGGTCGCCCCGATAATGCCGATCTTTTCCCCGCCGATCTCGACGACGATGGAGCCCTTGATCTTGCCGCGCAGGCTTTCATCGCGGGTCACGTCGAAATTGCCGCCGATGATCGGGAATTGCGCCGCCTCGATGAAGCGCATGAATTCTTCGGGGCCGTCGTCGAATTCATGGTTGCCGGTGGCGACCACGTCGAAGCCCATCTGGTTGAAGAAGTCGGACACCACCTTGGACTTGTAGGTGGTGTAATAGAGCGAGCCCTGGAAATTGTCGCCGGCCGAAAGCAGGATGGAATTGCCGTCGGCATATTTATCGCGGGTGTCGTCAATGATGGTCTTGAGGCGGGCGATGCCGCCGAAGCATTCGCCGGCGGCGTCGGTCTCGGGATCGCAATTGGAATCGGAGCCGGTGATCGGATCGAAGCGCGAATGGAAATCGTTGATGTGCAGGATGTTCAGCGTGAAATCGGCATAGGCCGCGCTGGAAAACCCGGCGCAGAGGGTGAGGGCGGTGGCGCCCAGCAGCAGTTTCTTCATCCCTGTTGTCCCTTGTTGCTCTTTACATTCGACGTTACCGGCACCGGGACGATCCCGGCCTGTCCCTCTCGGGCTCCGACCGCGTCAAGGACAGTTAATCAGCAATTTGTAACAGGAGAAAGTGGACCATCGGGTCAAATCCGACCGGGGGCAAGAATCCGTTCACCATGCCGGGCGGCGGAACCGACTGGGCCGGGCTTCGTAACCCGGGGGCAAGACCTTCAGCCCGATGATCGCGATCCATGTTCCGATCCGAGCCCTGTGATGAGCGCCGCCCTTGAGAGCCTGATGCGTGTGCCGCCTTCCCTTGCCGACAGCGAGGCGAATGCCCGTGGGTTGGGGGCGTTCCTGCTCGTTGGCGCCGCCGCCGCGCTGGGTTTCGTTGCCACGAGCAGTCTTGCGGTCATGCTGCTGCCCCATGTCGAAAGCTGGGTGGTGAGCGCCGTATGCTATGCGGCATTCATCGCCCCGGTCTATCTTTTGCATCGCCGCTTCAGTTTCCGCTCGCGGGCGGCGCATGGCCAGGCGCTGCCGCGCTATGTGGCGGTGCAGGGGATGGCGCTGGCGTTAGCCGCCCTCTTCTCCTACCTGTTCCATGGTGTGCTCGGGCTGCCCGGCCTGCCGGCGGCGCTGCTGGTGATCGCGCTGACCTCGGGGGCCAGCTACATGGTGCTCAAGGGCTGGGCGTTCGCCACGAGCCGGCACGAGCGGGTTTTGCCGGCATGATCGGCAGCGCCGCCAAGCGGGCTCTCAACGCGATCCACGGCGGGCTGATCTTCCGGCGGCGGGTCGAGGTGCTGGCCCAGCTATTGGCGGACATGCTTCCCGCAGGCCCCGGCCGCGTGCTCGATCTGGGCTGCGGTGATGGGCAGGTTGCCCTGGCGCTGATGCGACGGCGTCCGGAATTGGAGGTGGAGGGCACTGACGTGCTGGTGCGACCGACAACCCATATCAAGGTGACGCGCTATGACGGGACGGTGCTGCCCTTTGCGGAGAATAGCTTCGATCATGTCACCATGGTCGATGTGCTGCACCATACGGACGATCCGGCCGCCGTGCTGGCCGAGGCGGCGCGGGTGGCGCGAAGCAGCGTGCTGGTGAAGGACCATCTGCGCCGGGGCTGGCTGGATGGGCCGACCCTGCGGCTCATGGATTGGGTGGGCAATCGCGGCCATGATGTGCGCCTGCCCTATAATTATCTCGACGCGGCCGGATGGAGCGGGGCCTTTGCCCGGGCCGGGCTGGCCGAGGCGAAAAGGTCGGACCGGCTGGGGCTTTATCCCCCGCCGCTCGACTGGCTGTTCGGGCGGCGGCTGCATTTCATCAGCCGGCTCAGAGGCGCCGATCTGCGCTGATGGGCTTACAATACCGTTCCTGTGGGGTATTCTCCGCGCCGTTTGATTTGCGGGGAAATGCTCATGCGTAGTGCTTTGATCGTCTATGGCGGATGGGAAGGACACGATCCCGAAGAATGTGCCGCCATCTATCGCCGCTGGCTGCATGAGGATGGTTTTTCGGTGCGTACCGCCACTGAGACCAGCGCTTTCGCCGATCCTTCCATCCATGACCTATCGGTGATCGTCCCTATCTTCACCATGAGCAAGATCGCCAAGGAGGAGGTGGAGAACCTCACCAAGGCGGTGGAGAATGGCGTGGGTCTGGCTGGGCATCATGGCGGCATGAGCGACGCCTTCCGCGACTCGGTGGAATATCAGTTCATGGTGGGCGGCCAATGGGTGGCCCATCCGGGCAACATCATCGACTACACCGTCGAGGTGGCCAAGCCCGACGATCCGATCATGGCCGGCATCAAGCCGTCCTTCCCCTATACGTCTGAGCAATATTACATGCATGTCGACCCCTCCAACGAGGTGTTGGCGACCACTACGTTTTCGGGCGAACATGCGCCCTGGATCGAGGGCGTGGTGATGCCGGTGGTGTGGAAGCGCCATCACGGCAAGGGCCGGGTTTTCCACATGACGCTGGGCCACCGCGCCAAGGAATTCGACAATTCCAGCATGGCGACCATCATGCGCCGCGGTCTCAACTGGGCGGCGCGGGACGAATAGGTGCCGGCCCTGCCGCTCCGCGTCGCCTTAAGGTGAGTTGAAACCATCGGCGATTGGGCATCCAATGGCCCCGGGAGGTTTCAGGATGGGCCAGGAGGCGGAGAAGGCATTGCCGGCGGCACGCGGGCCGCTGATCTATCGGCAATCGGTATGGACGCGGCTGACCCATTGGGTCTGGACGATTTCGCTGTTTTTCCTCCTGCTTTCGGGCCTGCAGATTTTCAACGCCCATCCTGCCCTTTATATCGGGATGGAGTCCGGCTTCGACTACGACAATGCCGTCCTGCGCATCGGTGCGGTGAATACGGCCGAAGGGCCGCGCGGACGCACGACGCTGCTTGGGCGCAGCTTCGACACGACCGGCGTCCTGGGCATGAGCGGGCCGGCGGCCAACCCCAGTTTCACGGCCTTTCCCGGTGCCCTCACCATTCCCTCGTTCCGGGATCTGGCGACGGGACGGGTGGTGCATTTCTTCTTCGGCTGGGTCTTCGTCGGGACGCTGTTCGCCTGGTTTCTCGCCAGCCTCGTCAATGGCCATCTGCGCCGCGACATCGTCCCGAGGGGGACGGATTTGCGGGCTTTGCCGGGGGATTTTGTCGACCATGCGCGCCTGCGCCTGCATCGCGGACGGCGCTATGGCCCGCTGCAGAAGCTGAGCTATTTCATCGTGTTCTTCGTTCTGTTTCCACTGATCGTGCTGACCGGGCTGACCATGAGCCCGGGCATGGATGCGGCCTGGCCCTGGCTCCTCGACCTGTTCGGCGGCCGGCAGACGGCCCGCACTATCCATTTCATCGTCATGCTGGCTTTGGTGCTGTTCTTCCTCGTCCATATCGCCATGACGGTGCTGGCCGGCCCGCTCAACCTGCTCCGGTCGATGACGACCGGGTGGTATCGCGCCGGCGCGGCAACGCCGGCCGAGCCGGGAGACAGGCCATGAGTCGCCTGATCGTCAACCGGCGCCGGTTTCTTCTCGGCTCGGCTGCGGCCGGGTCGGGCCTGGTGCTGTCGGGATGCGAGCCGTTCGATTTTCTCGGGCAGCGCGGACACCCGGTCCGTCGCGCCATGGAGCAGGCCAATGTACTGACCTACCGGGCGCAGCGGGCGCTGATCGGCGAGCAGGCGCTGGCGCGCGAATATGGAGAAAGCGAAATCCGCCAGGGCATGCGGCCCAACGGCTCGGTCGAGCCCACGACGCCTGAATATACGCTGTTGCGCAATGCCGGCTTTGCTCCCTATCGGCTGACCATAAAGGGCATGGTGGAGCGGCGGCTGAGCTTTTCGCTGGCCGAGCTGCGCAATATGCCGGCCCGGACGCAAATCACCCGTCACGATTGCGTCGAGGGCTGGAGCTGCATCGCCAAATGGACCGGAACGCGCCTGGGGCCGCTCTTGGACGAGGCGGGGGTGAAGCCGGGCGCGCGCTATTGCGTCTATCACTGCTTCGACAATATCCAGCGCACCGCCAGCGGCGACATTCTCTATTATACCAGTTCCGATCTGATCGACGCCTATCATCCGCAGACGATCCTGAGCTACGGCCTCAACGACCAGGTGCTGCCGGTGAGCAACGGGGCGCCGATCCGGCTGCGCATCGAGCGGACGCTGGGCTACAAGCAGCCAAAATATCTCCATACGATCGAAGTGGTGGACGATCTCTCTCCCTTCGGCCGCGGCAAGGGCGGCTATTGGGAGGACAATGGCTATGACTGGTATGGCGGTATCTAGCGCCGTGCCGTGGCGGTATCGCCGTGTTGGCGCAGGGCTCCCATGCACGCGTGCGAAAGCGACGGCCTTGTGTTTTCCGCCGCTTTCCCCCATATCGGACAGGTCGCGGCCCGATGGCCGCCGATGGACTTCTCTTCTTGCTTTGCGGTGAGCGGCGAAGTCGACCCGGAAGCCGCCTCGCGCTCCGGGTTTGAGCCTGCACCCGCGCGATATTCCCTGTCGCCCGATTGCGTTTATTGTACCGGCGCCCGCCGCTGCGGCGAGGCGCTTCGCGCGGATTCGCGCAATATGAAAGATTTCTATTTGACCGACTTCATTTCGCTCGGCCTGCCCGCCCCGATTACCGACAGCCTGTCGGCGGGCGGTTTCACCGAGCCCACGAAAATCCAGACCCAGGCGATCCCGCGGCTTCTCGAAGGCCGGGACATGATGGGCATCGCCCAGACCGGATCGGGCAAGACGGCGGCGTTCGGCCTGCCGATCCTGGCCGGCATTATGGGCCTCACCGGCCGGCCGCGGCCCATGACCACCCGCGCCCTGATCCTGGCGCCGACGCGCGAACTCGCCGTACAGATCGACGAGAATATCCGCAAATTCGCCGGTTCCGGGATGAAGCTCGATACCGTGCTCGTCCTGGGCGGGGTATCGCGCTACCATCAGGTGCAGAAGATCGCGCGCGGCGTCGATGTGGTGGTGGCGACCCCCGGCCGCCTCAAGGACCTGCTCGACGATAACAAGATCCGGCTCAACGAGACCCGTTGGCTGGTGCTCGACGAAGCCGACCGCATGCTCGACATGGGCTTTATCGCCCCGGTGCGGGCCATCGCCAAGGCCATCGGCCTGCGGCGCCAGACCATGCTGTTCTCGGCCACCATGGCGGCCGAGGTCGAGGATCTGGCGCGGACGCTGCTCAAGGACCCGGTCAAGGTCGAGGCTGCGCCGCAGGGCTCCACCGTGGTCAAGATCGATCAGCGGGTGATCCTGTCCGGTTCCAAGGCCAAGCGCGGCGTGCTCAACGACCTGCTCGGCGACGAGCAGGAAGGCATGGACCGCGTCATCGTCTTCGCGCGCACCAAGCATGGTGCCGACAGGGTGGCCAAGAACCTCGCCATCGATGGGCACGAGGCCGCCGCCATTCATGGCAATAAGAGCCAGAACGCCCGGCAGGCGGCGCTCAAGGGGTTCGCCAGCGGGCAGGTGCGCATTCTCGTCGCCACCGATATCGCGGCGCGCGGCATCGACGTGCAGGGGATCACCCACGTGGTCAATTACGAACTGCCCGACGATCCGGAAAATTACGTGCACCGCATCGGCCGCACCGGACGCAATGGCGCCTCGGGTATCGCGATCACGTTGTGCGACGGCACCGAGCGGGGCAAGCTGCGCGACGTGGAGCGGCTGATCCGCCGCACGCTGCCGGTTTCGGGCGATCTCGACCTGGTCGAGGAAGCGGCGGCCGCGCCCTCGCGCAACCGGGCCGGCCGCCCCGGCCCGCGCCAGGCACGCAATCCCAAGGCGGCCGGCGTACGCCGCCCCCAGGCCAATGCGCGGCCAGCCGCCGAGGCCGGCAGCAAGGACGAGGCCCGGTCCGCCCGCCCGCAAGGTGCCAAGCCGGCCGCCGCCAAGAAACCGCGCTGGACCCGTGCCAAGCGGGAAGCCGCCAGGTCCCGCCGTACCGTGGTCAATGCCTGATTGAAAAGGGCGCTCTTGGGAGCGCCCTTTGTAATTTGTCGGCCGGCATCGGCGGTGCCCTCACGCGACCGAGGCGAGATAGAGGATGTCCCGCGTGGCGCTGGCTTTCCTGGTGGTGCCGGGGGCGAGGCGGTCGAGGAAGCTGATGGCCCAGTCGTCGACATTGTGCGCGCGCGCCGCTTCCATCAGCGCCTGCCAGCGCTGGCGGCGTTCCTCGAGCGGCATGTCGAGCGCCATGCGCAGCGCCTCGGCCGTTTCATCCGTGTCGAAGGGATTGACCAGCAGCGCCTCGGGAAAGATCTCGGCGGCGCCGGCAAAGCGCGACAGGATCAGAACGCCCGGATCGTCGGGGTTCTGGGCGCCGATGAATTCATGGGCGACCAGGTTCATGCCGTCCCGCAGGGGCGTGACGAGGCCGACACGGGCCAGCCGGTAGAGGCCGGCGAGGCTGGGCTGGCCATAGGCGCGTTTCACATAGGTGAGCGGCTGCCAGTCGGGTTCGGCGAAATGGCCCATGACGCGCCCGCACATGGCGTCGAGCGTGTCGCTGGTCTCCTGATATTCCCGGATGGTGTCGCGCGAGGGCGGCGCCACCTGCAGCAGGTGCACATTGCGGCGCAGGCGCGCATTGTTGGCGAGGAGCTTCTCATAGGCCTCGACGCGCTGGGGCAGGCCCTTGGAATAATCCAGCCGATCGACGCCCAGGATCAGCCTCTGCTCGCCGATGGCACGCTTCATGCGGTGGATCATCCTGGTGGCGGCGGGGCTGACCGCCAGGCGCGCGAAGGCGTCGGGATCGGAGCCGATGGGGAAGGCGTCGATTTCGGTGCGGCTGAAATCGATGGCGTCGACCTGCCCGCCAAAGGTGGAGGGTTCCTGATGCTCGGCGAACTCGGTGAAGGCGGCGACGTCGCGCCGCGCCTGCATGCCCACCAGGTCGTAGCGGGAAAGGTCCCGCATCAGGTCGGCATGGTGAGGGATGGCGTAGAGCGCATCGGGTGTCGGGAAGGGGATATGCAGATAAAAGCCGATGCGGTTGCGCACGCCGAGCCGGCGCAGTTCCGAGGCGAGCGGGATCAGGTGATAATCGTGCACCCAGATGAGGTCGTCCGGCTTGAGGAGAGGCAGCAGGGCCTGGGCGAATTGCTGGTTCACCCGGCGGTAGCCCTCGTACCAATGGCTTTCCATGGTCGCCAGATCGAGCCGCAGGTGGAAGCTGGGCCAGAGGATGGAGTTGGAAAAGCCGGCGTAATAGGCGTGGTGATCCTCACGGGTGAGGTCGATCTGCGCGATCCTGAGCCCTTCCACCTCTTCGAAGCGCGCTTCCTTGGCCGGCTGGTCGGTCAGCTTGCCCGACCAGCCGAACCAAAAGCCCTCGCGCTCCCCCAGCACCTTGCGCAAGGCGACGGCCAGGCCGCCGGCGGCGGGTCCCTTGCCGGGGGTGCGATTGGAGATGTTGACGATGCGGCTCATGTGGTTCGGGCTCCCTGATCGGTTGAAAGGCAATGGCGGCCAGCGGCCGGCGTCAGTGCGGCACATCCTCCGGCGCGTCGGAGTGGCCGCCGGCGGAGATATCGGCGAGGCCCTGCAGCAGGGCATAGACCGAGGCGATGTCGGCGATGCGCATCCTGGCGGCGGTCGTGCCGGGGCCAAGTTTGATGCCGATGCCGCCCAGCTCCTGCGCGGCGCGGAAGGCGTCCTCGTCGGTGCGGTCGTCGCCGATAAAGACCGGTACGCGCCCGGCGAACGGCTCTTCCTGCATGAAGGCGCGCAACGCCGTGCCTTTGTCGAGCCCGGCGGGGCGGGCTTCATAGACCATCTTGCCGGGAATGAGGGTGAAGCCGGGATGCTCGAGCAGGGCTTCCTCCAGGGCGCGGCGGCAGGTTTCCTCCAATTCGGGCGCACGGCGGTAATGTAGCGCGACGGATCCGTCCTTGGGCTCGACGATCAGCTCGGGATGAGCCTGGACCAGCGGCTCGAGCGCCAGCGCGATGGCGTCGGAGGCGGTGCTGACGGATTGATCGAGGGTGTCGAAGCTCCCATCGGCGCGCCGGCGCTGCGCGCCGTGAACCCCCGCCACCGGCAATTGCAGCGGCGACAGGTAGCGGTCGATATCGGCAATGTCCCGGCCGGTGATGACCGCGAAAGCGTGATCGAACTGCGACAGGGCGCGGCCGAGCCGGTCGGTCACTTCGGCCGGGACTTCCACTCCATCGGGCGTTTCGGCGATTTCCACCAGCGTACCGTCGAAATCGGTAAAAACCGCCAGCAAGGGCGGCGTTCCGCCCGGTCGGGCGTTCGGTTCGAGCATAACTACCCCTAAAATTGTGTGCCCAGAATGAACGCCCAGGAACCGCAAAGGTTCGGCGCTCATGGCTGCCATGCGCCAAGGGGGGTAGGTGAATGGGCCGACAGTGAGGCATTGCTCCAAAAAACCGGGCCGGAAAGGCAGGAAAAGAGCGATGCAGATCGAAAAAACCGTGGGATCGGAGCGTCCGGGCATCGTCCTGCGTGTCGTTGCGGCCGTTCTGTTTGCTCTGGCGCTGAGCGTTCTGAGCTTCGCCGCCTCCTTCGCGGAAGCCCCGCGCAGCGAATATGTGCCCATGGCGCTGGCGGATTAAGGCCGATCGGTAGCGGCCCGCCTCACGCCAGGGGGATGCCTTTGCCGCCCTTTTCGTTCTGATAGATATCGGAGAGATCGGCGTAGAGCGCGTTGATGTCGTCGAAGCGCGCCATGAGGGATTCGCGGCCGTCGCGGTCGAGGCCGGCGATCATCTCCTGCAGGCCGTTTCCGGTCCAGAACCGATTCCGGCGGTTGTAGAGCGGCCTTTGGGCCGATACCGCCCCGGTTTCGGGGTCGGGCACGGCGAACACCGCCTGCAATATCTGGATGTCGTAGGGAATGGCGAAGCTGTCGCGGCTGTCCTGATGGCTGAACAGATAGTAGAAATTGTCGAAGCCCGACCAGGTGATGCCCGAAAGACAGAGCGAACAGGGTTCGTGCGTCGCAAGGAACAGGCAGTCGGATGGTGCCGGACGGTTGCCGGCGGGCAGTTCGAAGAAGCGCTTGATGGCGTGCATCTCGCCATGCCAGAGCGGGTTTTCCACCTCGTTATTGGTCTCGGCCACCACCACCGAAAGGTCGGATTTCCTCAGGATCGCGGCGCCGAACAGCTTGTTGCCGCGCCGGACGCCGCGGGCGGTGACCGGGACGATGTCCTGTTCGATGACGTCGAAGAGGCGCGAAATCAGCGCTGCGTTGTCCAATCTGCTCACTCCCGGTTGCGGACGAGACCGACCAGCGGCACGCCGGCCGCATCGAGCAGGCGCAGGCTGCCGCTATCCAGTTCGAATGCGGCTACCGCCGCAAGGGCGGCAAAATATTCCGCCTCCTGCGCCATCAACTCGGGCGCGCAGGCCATGCGGGTGGCAGCGGCCGGACCGAAGGCGATGGCGTCGCCCTCGATGGTGGTCTCGGTGAAATAATTGTTGCAGCCGCCCGAGCCGCCGGCGCGCAGATCGGCGGCGATGGTCAGGGTCAGGTCCCGCGTGCCGCGTATGGGACGGCCGCCAATGCTGGTCACCGTCCAGATGGCGTCGAGCAGGTCGGGCGGCGCGGCGGGCGGAGGATCGGCGCTGAAGGGCGCGGGGCCGGGGGCGTAATGCACTAGGATGTGAACCGGGCCGGCATCCGTCGCGTCGACCGGCACGGGCTGGACATTGCGGAACAGCACCCGCCCGGCGCTGCTGATTTCGGCCATGAGGCCGTAGGTCCCGCCTGCATCCAGATCGCTGTTCACATTGAGGGAAAAGGCGATGGGCACGCCGCCGATGGCCGGAATGCTCGCGGTGGCGCCCACCTGCGGGAGGCCGCCGGGCAGATCCACCAGGGTGACGCGCAGCCGGGCATCGGGCGGCAGCGCCATTTTTTCCCGATAGGTCACGGTTCCGTTGAACGTCGTGCCGGCCAGGGCGGGGAAGGTCATCAGCGCCAGGGCCAGGACGATACGGATGAGCTTGGACAGGTTCATGCTCGTCTCCATCCCGTTTGTCCTCAAACTAGCGCAGGCGCCAAAACGTTGCGAGGCGCGGTTGCCGTTAGGGTTACGGCGCAGCGGCCGGATCGACGATCAGCCAGGGCGTTTCGAAGCGATATTCCTCGAGATTGCTGCCGGTCCCGCCCCGATCGACGACGAGGAAATCGCTCTCGCGTTCCAGCGGTGTCAGAACGCCATGCCAGATGCCGATGGCGATGTTGACGCCCTCGCCGGGAGCGGGACGGAAGGCGCGCAGGCGCACCGGCCGGCCGTCATCGTCCTCGGCGACGATCACCAGCCAGGGATTGGCCGAAAGCGGATAAAACGCCTGGCTGCCCAGGGGATGCCGCTCGACTAGGCTGAGCGGCAGGGGAAGAGTGTAGGGCCGGCCGCGAAAGATGGAGATGAGCGGGTGGGCCTCCTCCCCGCCCAGTTCGATGCGGGCGAGATCGTGATAGCGGTCGGTCATCCCGTTATTGATGGGAAAATGCGAGGCCTCCCCGGTCCCGATAACCTGTCCGAACGGGGCGAAGGCTGCGGCGCTGAGCGGCTCGATGGCGACGATAGGTTCGGTCATGGTCAGAATGGCAGCCTGGCGTGGCGGTTGACGTCCTTGTAGAGCAGATAGCGGAATCGCTCCGGCCCGGCATAGCAGGCCTGTGGGCAGAAGGCTCGCAGCCACATGAAATCGCCGGGCTCGACCTCCACCCAGTCGCGATTGAGCCGATAGACGGCCTTGCCTTCGAGCACGTAGAGGCCATGCTCCATCACATGGGTCTCCTCGAAGGGAATGACGGCGCCGGGCTCGAGAGTGACGATATTGACGTGCATGTCATGGCGCAGATCGGCGGGGTCGACGAAGCTCGTGGTGCCCCAGCGCTCATCGGTGTCGGGCATCCAGCGTATTGGCTCGTCCTGTTCATTGGTCACGAAGGCGGGCGGGCTGTCGATGCCCTCGACCATTTCGTAGCGCTTGCGCACCCAATGGAAACGCGCCGGCGCGGTGGCGCGGTTGGTGAGGGTCCAGTGGCTGCCGGCCGGCAGGAAGGCATAGCCGCCTTCGCCCAGCATGTGGGGCTCGCCCCCGATAGTCAGGGCCACCTGTCCGGCGACGACGAAGAGCACGCCTTCGGCCTCGGGGTTCTGCTCCGGGCGCTCGCTGCCGCCGCCGGGGGCGACCTCAACGATATATTGCGAGAAGGTTTCGGCGAAGCCGCTCATCGGCCGGGCGATGATCCAGGCGCGGCTGTCGCGCCAATGCGGCAGGCGGGAGGTGACGATGTCGCGCATCACCCCATGCGGAATGAGGGCATAGGCCTCGGTGAAGACGGCGCGGCCGGTGTGAAGGGTCATCTGGGCCGGAAGACCGGCGGCGGGGGAGGCGTAGGAAGCCATGTTGATCTCGAAGCGGAGGGTCGTCCCGCTCTTGATAACGCATCTGGCGCCCTATGGCACCTCCGCCTCGACCTGCCGGCGCAGGCGGCCGAGCATTGAGGCGGCATAGGCCGCGTAAGGACCGATCCAGCGTTCATGAATGGCATGGACGGGCAGGGCGTCGAGATGGTTCCAGCGCTCGCGCCCGCGCTTTTCGGCGACGATCAGCCCGGCGTCTTCGAGAACCCGCAAATGCTGCATGACGGTGCAGCGGTCGAGCTGCGGGAACTGCTCGCAGAGCATGCCGGTGGTACGCGACTCGACCTTCAAAAGATCGAGAATGCGCCGTCTGGCGCGATGGCCGAGCGCCTTGAAGATGAGGTCGTCTGTATCGTCCGTTGACATGTTATATAATTATAACATATCTTCTTGCCGGTCAAGATTGAGGAGGTGACCATGGCATATGAGTTCACCGTTCGCGGCCGTATCTCCCGGCCGGTGCACGAAGTGTTCGAGGCGGTGGCCGACCCGTCGCGGCTTTCGAGTTATTTCACCACGGGCGGCGCGCAGGGACGTCTCGAAACCGGGGCGACCGTCACCTGGGATTTCCATGATTTTCCGGGCGCTTTCCCGGTCGATGTGGTCGAGGTGGTGCCGGACCGAAAAATCGTTCTGCGCTGGGATGCGCCGCCGGACGACGATCCGGCGGGCCCCTACCAGACGGAGGTTACGATGACCTTCGAGGCTCTCGAGGATGGGCGCACGCTGGTCGCCATCCATGAAGGCGGCTGGCGTGAGAACGAGGTGGGCCAGAAAGCCTCCTACGGCAATTGCGAGGGTTGGACCGGCATGCTCTGCGCCATGCGCATGTGGATCGAGCACGGCATCAATCTGCGCAACGGCTTCTACAAGTAGGCGGTGGGAAAGCGTTAGGGTTACGCAATCTTCAACATTGCGGCGCAAGCTCGGTCCATGCGTAGCTTGTTCTCCAGTATCGGCCTGTCGCCCGGCACTCATTGGGTGCAGCACAACCTGCCCTGGCTGGCGATGCTGGCCCTGGTGTTCGGCTTCGAGCGCGACGAGGAAGACCCGGCCGAAAAGCCGGTTCAGCTCGACGGCTAGGCGTCAGGGCAATATCGCCTCGAGGCGCAACAGGGCGATGCGCTCGACCTGGGCGCAGGCGGTGGCCAGTTCCTCCTCGGCCGAATTGGCCAGGCGCCGTTCGAAATTTTCGAGGATCGACGCCTTGGTGTGGTCGCGCACGGCGATGATGAAGGGGAAGCCGAATTTTTCGACATAGGCGGCGTTGAGCGCGGTGAATTTCTCGCGCTCCCTGTCGGTGAGGGCGTCGAGACCGGCCGAAGCCTGCTCGGCGGTGGATTCGGCGGTGAGGCGCCTGGCGGCGGCCAGCTTGCCGGCGAGGTCCGGATGGGCGCGCAGCACGCACAGGCGTTCTTCGGGCGTCGCCATGCGGAACTGGCTGCGCAGCGCGAAATGCAGGCCGGCGGCGGTGTCGTTGGCCGGCCCCATTTCCGCCTCCCAGGCACGTTCGGCGATAAAGGCGGAATGCTCGAAGATAGAGCCGTAGCGGGCGACGAATTCGGCGCGCTCGAGCCGGCTGGGGACGACTTCGGGCGCGACATAGGGGTGTTCCTGGGCCCAATGCCGCGCGATATCCAGCCGCGTCGGCACCCAGACCTTGTCGAATGTCTTGATGTAATTGATGAACTTCTTCAGGCCCTGATAACGGCCCGGCTGCCCCACCAGCCGGCAATGCAGGCCGATGGACATCATCCTGGGGCTGCCGGCCTCGCCCTCGGCATAAAGGCAGTCGAAGCTGTCCTTGAGGAAAGTGAAATATTCCTCGCCATTGGCGAAGCCCGGGGCAGTGACGAAGCGCATGTCATTGGCGGAGAGGGTGTAGGGGATGATGAGCTGCGGCTTGCCGCCGATCACTTTCCAATAGGGCAGGTCGTCGTCATAAGTGTCGGAAATATAGGCGAAGCCGCCATGCTCGGCCACGAGTTCGATGGTGTTGAGCGAGGAGCGGCCGGTATACCAGCCCTGCGGGCGGGCGCCGGTGGCCACTTCGTGCAGGCGCACCGCCTCGGCGATCTGGGCCCGCTCCTCCTCCGGCGGCATGTCCTTGTGCTGCACCCATTTGAGTCCGTGGCTGGCGATTTCCCAGCCGGCCTCCTGCATGGCGGCGAGTTGGGCGGGAGCGCGCATCAGCGCCGTGGCGACGCCATAGACGGTGACCGGCAGGCCGGCGCCGGTGAACAGGCGATGCAGCCGCCAGAAGCCGGCGCGGGCACCATATTCATACATGGATTCCACATTGGCATGGCGCTGTCCGGCCCAGGGCGCGGCCCCGAGCACGTCGACCAGAAACGCCTCGGACGCCGCATCGCCATGGAGGATGCAGTTCTCCCCGCCTTCCTCGTAGTTGAGCACGAATTGCACGGCCACATGGGCGCCGCCGGGCCAGTTGGCGTGGGGCGGGGTGGGGCCGTAGCCGTGCATGTCGCGGGGATAGCGGTTCATTCCGGGCCTCTTGTTCTTAAGCATTGGCCGGGATGGTAACCAGACTTGTGGCGCCGAGGCTAGGTGCCGCGTGGGGCGTCAGCCCTCCCGGTCCAGAACCCCTTCGAGCTTTTCGAAAAATCCCTTCCAGCCGGCATGGGCGCCGCCATAGGCCTGTTTCTGGTCGGGACGGAAGCCGGCCTGTTCCATGCGCAGATGCGTGCCGGTGCCGCTGGGCGTCAGCGTCCAGGTGACGACGCTCTTGAGGCCATAGGCGGGATCGTCATTGTCGAAATTCCAGGTGTAGGAGAGCGAGCGGTTGGGCTCGATGGCGAGCACTTCGCAGTCGAGCACGCCGCCCCATTCGCCGCGCAACTGGAAGCGGTGGCCGACCGTCGGGCTGAAATCGTTCTGCATCAGCCATTCGGCGATGAGGTGCGGCTGGGTCAGCGCCCGCCAGATCTTTTCGGCGGGGTGGGGAATGTCGCGTTCGACCACGACGGTGCGGGTCTCGGTTGTGGTATCGGTCATGGAGCGGTCCTCTTTTCCTTTCGGGGCGGATTGCTGGCATTGAGCGCTGCGGCGGCGCGGACGAGGTCCTTGAAGGCGGACTCGTCGAACGGTTCGCTCTCGAAAAAGTCGATGGCGCGGCGGACATTGCCCTCGAGGCTGGAATTGAACAGCCGCCCGGGATCGTCAAGCGCCGCTCCCCTGGCGAAAGTGGTCTTCACTGCCTTCTTGTAAACCTCGCCGGTGCACAGGATGCCGTCCCGGGACCAGACCGGCTTGCCCCATTTCCATTCCTCGACCACTTCGGGCAGCGCCTCGTGGATCAGGCGGCGCAATCGAGCCAGTGTTTCGCCGCGCCAGTCGGGCAGGGCCGCTATGCGCTGGTCAATCAGTTCGGCGGGCGTGGCGCCGGTCGCCAGGTCGGCCGCGCTGTTTTTGCCAAAGCTCATGGTTCGGTTCTCACATCTTCTCGCCGGGAAGGCGGCTGGCCTGCCTCACCCAGTCGGCGAACCGGGCCTCGTCGATCTCGTCTTCTTCATAGATATCGAGATAACGCACATCTGGCTGCTTGGATGTGCCCGGGGGCGGCGGGTCGAGGTGGGCGCCTTTGAAGAAGGAGACTTTCAAATATCGGGTCATGCAGTGATAGCTCATGAACCAGTGATCCTTCTCGGTGCCGTAAAAGGGCGAGTTCCACTTCACCGCCTTTTCCACGCCGGGCACCGTCTTTTCGATGATGGCGTCGAGCCTGCGGCCCACCGCGCTCTGCCAGCCGGGCATGGCATCGATATAGGTCTGCACCACCGCGTCCCCATAACCCTTGGGGATTTGCGGATTGCCGCCGGCGAGGCGAACGATGCCGTCCGGGCCGGGCGTGAGCGGTTTCCTCTGGCTCATTGGTCCATCCTTTGCAGCAGGTTTTCGAGATCGTCGAAGCGGCTTTCCCAGAAGCCGGTCATTTCCCGGGTCCAGTCGAGAAGCGGCGCCAGGGCGTCGGGACGGACGGAATAATGCGTCTGCCGGCCGGCCGGCCGATCCTCGACCAGCCCCGCCTGCTTGAGCAGCGACAGATGCCTCGAGACGGTGGGCTGGGCGACGCCCGCCGCGGTGGTCAGGGCGCCCACTGTTTGCTCGCCATGGCGGCAGAGCCGCTCAAAAATGGCGCGCCTCGTCGGATCGGCAAGCGAGCGGAACACCAGGTCCCTCGTGTCTGTCATGGCAATTCATTCATCGTTGGCTATGAATTGCATTCAATAGCTGGACGGCTATGGATGTCAACCCGTCTCGCCGGGCAGCAACAGCCCGTCGAAATAGGCCTTGGCGTGTTCGAAGAAGATGGCGGGCGCCAGATGCAGCGGAGCGCCGGAGCGCAGCAATATGCCGAAATGATTGGTGGGCAGGCCTCCATCGTGCAGGGGTCGGAAGATCAGGCGTCCGGCCTCGATCTCGTTCTGCGCCCCGATCGGGGTCATGATCGCCGCATAGTGGCCGCCCAGCGCCAGTTCCACCAGCATGCGGATAGAATCGGCCTCGACCAGCGGCGGCAGGAAGGGGGCGGAGCCGCGCAGGAACGGATCGATCACCTCGCGAATGGAGATTTCCGGCTTCACCACCGCCAGGGGATGGTCGAGGCATTGTTCCATGGTCAGCGCCTGCGTCGCGGCGAGCGGGTGGTCCGGCACCATCACTGCGCCGATCCGCACCTCGCGGCGAACGGCGATTTCGATCTGGCGCGGCGGGCGGCCGAAAAACCCGATGCCGATATCGACCCGCTCGTCCAGCAGGCGCTCGATCACCTCGGCCGAGGAAACGATGGAAATATCGAGGTTGAGCCGGGGATAGAGCCGGCCGAAATCGCCGATCAGCCGGGGCAGGAAGGAGAGGCCCACGCTTTCGGCGGCGGCGATGCGCACCGAGCCGGCGCGGATGCCGCGCAGCAATTCGATTTCCGAGACTGCCGCCTCCATGGGTGCGATGAGGCGGCGTGAATGCCGGAAGAGGATTTCACCGGCCGGCGACAGCCGCAGCCGCCGCTTTTCCCGCAGGAACAGGGCGATGCCCAGCGCATCCTCCAGTTGCGCCACCTGCCGCGTCACCGCCGAGGAGGCGACGTCCAGCCGCCGCGCCGCCTCACGGATGGACAGATGCGTTGCCACGGCGTTGAAATACAACAGGGACGGCTGGTGAAAGACACGGGCCAGCAGGCTTGCCGAAAGGGCGTGCTCGCGCGGGCGGTCCGGTGTCTGGCGCGGTTCCATGGGCGTGCTCCGCTGTTGCCGAAACGGCAGCATAGTGCTTCCAACTTGAGAGTATCAAGAGCAACGTGGCGTGATATGGTTGCCTTGGGAGACGATTTGCGATGTGCATGCCGGACGACCCGGAATCGGGCTCGGCAGCATATCGGAGGAGGAGCAGGCATGGCGGGCGGACGCCTCACCACCCATGTACTCGACACCACGCATGGCCGGCCGGCGCGCGGCATGCGGCTGGAACTGCATTTCGTACATGGCGATCATACCCATCACCTGCTCGACAGCCATACCAATGAAGACGGGCGGGTGGACCAGCCGCTGCTGGCCGACGACCAGTTCCAGCAGGGCGAGTTCGAGATCCGCTTCCATGTGGGGCAGTATTTCGAGCGGCTGGGCGTCGAGATCGAAACCCCCTTTCTCGACGTGGTGCCGGTCCGGTTCACCATTTCCGAGGACAGGCATTATCACGTGCCGCTGCTGGTCAGCCCCTTCTCCTATTCCACCTATCGGGGAAGCTGAAACATGGCCGAGGTCGCCAACGCCATAAAATTCCTGCTCAACGGCGAAGAGGTGACGCTGACCGACGTGGCGCCTGACCAGACGCTGCTCGACTGGCTGCGGCTGGAGCGCCGGCTGCGCGGCTCCAAGGAAGGCTGCGCCGAGGGCGATTGCGGCGCCTGCACCGTGCTGGTGGGCCGGCTGATGGGCGATGAGATCGTCTATGACTCGGTGACGGCCTGCATCCGTTTCATGGGCAGCCTGCACGGCACCCATGTGGTGACTATCGAACATCTGCGCGGCGAGAACGGCCATCTGCATCCGGTGCAGCAGGCCATGGTGGATTTCCACGGCAGCCAGTGCGGTTTCTGCACTCCCGGCTTCGTCATGAGCCTTTATGGCCTGTGGATGCGCGATCCCCACCCCTCGCGGAATGCTATCGAGAAGGCCCTGCAGGGCAATCTCTGCCGCTGCACCGGCTATGCGCCGATCATCCGCGCCGGCCAGGCGATTTCCAGCTACGGCCAGCCGGAGGGCGATCCGCTATGGGCCGAGCGCATCGCGGTCAGGGACCGGATCAGGGCTATCGATGACGGGCGGCGGGTGGAGCTCGGAGAGGGTGATAACCGTATCGTCATTCCCGCCAGCCTCGACGATTTCGCCGCCTTTTACGCAGAAAATCCGGAGGCGCGGATCGTGGCCGGCTCCACCGATGTAGGGCTCTGGGTCACCAAGTTCATGCGCCGCATCGGGCCGGTGGTGTTCATCGGCCATCTGCCGGAGTTGAAGCGTATCGCCGAGAACGACAGCGAGGTGCGCTTTTACGCCGGTGTCTCCTATTCGGAGGCGCTGCCGGTCATTGCCGCGAATTTCCCGCAACTGAACGAGCTCTGGAGCCGCATTGCCGGCGAGCAGGTGCGCAATATGGGGACGATCGGGGGCAATATCGCCAATGGCTCGCCCATCGGCGATACCCCGCCGCCCTTCATCGCGCTGGGTGCCAGGCTGCATCTGCGCCGGGGCGAGCATCGCCGCGAAATCAAGCTCGAGGACTATTTCCTCGCTTATGGCAAGCAGGATCGCCAGCCGGGCGAGTTCGTCGAAAGCGTCACCCTGCCGCTGCTGCCGGCGGGCGAAAAATTCGCTACCTACAAGATTTCCAAGCGCCGGGACGAGGATATTTCGGCATTGTGCGGCGCCTTTCGCGTCTTCGTCAACGATGCCGGCACGGTCGGGATGGCGCGGATCGCCTTTGGCGGCATGGCGGCGACGCCCAAGCGCGCCAAGGCTGTCGAGGCGGCCTTGGTCGGCAGGCCCTGGACGCTCGAAACGGTCGAGGCCGTGCTGCCCGCCTTCGCCACCGATTATCAGCCGATCGGCGATATGCGGGCCAGTGCCGAATACCGGCTGCTTGCAGCGCAAAACCTGCTCAAGCGTTTCTATCTCGAGACGATCGGGCAAGGCGAAAGGCTGAAACGGGAGGTGGCGTGATGAACGAGCATGCGGCTGGCATTTCCTTGGCGACCCTGCACAAGGCGACGCCGCACGACAGTGCGCCCAAGCACGTCTCCGGCACGGCCGAATATATCGACGACATGGTCGAGCCGGCGGGCACCATGCACGCCTATCTGGCGCTCTCGAGCCGCGCCCATGCCGACATCCTCTCCATCGACTTTGCGGCGGTGCGGGCAGCGCCCGGCGTCATCGGCGTGCTCACCAATGAGGACGTCCCCGGCGTCAACGATGTCAGCTCCGCCCATGTGCATGACGAGCCGGTCTTTGCGCTCGGGAAAGTGCAGTTCTGGGGCCAGCCGCTCTTTGCCGTCGTCGCCGAGACCCGCGATCAGGCACGGCGGGCCGCGCATCTGGCCAGGATCGAATATCGGGACTTGCCCTTCGCGCTCGACGTGCGGGCGGCCCAGGCGGCGGGCGGCAAGCTGGTCACCAAGCCGCTGAAGCTCGAGCGTGGCGAGGTCGAGGCAGGCCTTGCCGCCGCGCCGCGTCGTGTGCAAGGCGCCGTTACCATTGGCGGGCAGGACCATTTCTACCTCGAAGGGCAGATCGCCATGGCGGTTCCGGGCGAGGACGAAGACGTCACCGTCTATTCCTCCACCCAGCATCCGACCGAGGCGCAGGTCATGGTCGCCCATGTGCTGGGCATCCGCCAGCACGCGGTGACCGTTGAGGTGCGCCGCATGGGCGGGGGCTTCGGCGGCAAGGAGACGCAGGGAAACCTGTTTGCCGTGATCGCGGCTCTTGCGGCCAAGAAGTGGAACCGCGCCTGCAAGATCCGCCCCGACCGCGACGACGACATGAGCGCCACCGGCAAACGCCACGATTTCGTCGTCGATTATGACGTGGGTTATGACGACGACGGCAAAATCCTGGCGGTGGACGCCGTGTTCGGAGCGCGCGCGGGCTATTCGGCCGATCTTTCCGGGCCGGTGACCGACCGGGCGCTGTTCCATTGCGACAACGCCTATTGGTATCCGGCAGTGCGGGCCCGTTCCGAGCCGCTCTATACCAATACCGTTTCCAACACCGCCTTCCGCGGCTTTGGCGGCCCGCAGGGCGTATTGGCCAGCGAGCGCTGGATCGAGGATATCGCCTATGCGCTGGGCAAGGACCCGCTCGACATCCGCAAGGCCAATTTCTACGGGCGCGACAGCGATAACGTGACGCCCTATCACCAGACGGTGGAGGACAATATCGTCCATCGGGTGGTGGAGGAGCTGGAAGCGTCCTCGGATTACCAGGCGCGCCGCCGCGATATCCTTGCCTTCAACAGGACCGGCTCCATCCTGCGCAAGGGCATCGCGCTGACGCCGGTGAAGTTCGGCATCTCCTTCACCGCCACCTGGTACAATCAGGCCGGCGCCCTGGTTCATGTTTACAAGGACGGCTCGATCCATCTCAGCCATGGCGGCACCGAGATGGGGCAGGGGCTTTACATCAAGGTGGCGCAGGTGGTGGCCGATGCCTTCGGCGTCGGGATCGACAGCGTCAAGATCATGGCGACCACCACGGGCAAGGTGCCCAATACCTCGGCCACGGCGGCCTCGTCCGGCTCCGATCTCAACGGCATGGCGGCCTGGGATGCGTGCGAGCAGATCAAGGCGCGCCTGCTGGCCCATGCGGCCAAGCTCCATGAGGCCGACGAAGCCGATTGCCGCTGGGTCGAGGGCGGCATGCAGGTGGGCCGCCGCTTCGTGCCCTTCGCCGAATTGTGCGCCTCGGCCTATATGAACCGGGTGCAGCTCTCCGCCGCCGGCTTCTACAAGACGCCGAAGATCCACTGGGATCGGGCCACCGGCCGCGGGCATCCCTTCTACTACTTCGCCTATGGCGCCGCCGTCAGCGAAGTCACCATCGATACGCTCACCGGCGAATACAGCGTCGACCGCGTCGATATCCTGCATGATGTGGGCCGCTCGCTGAACCCGGCCATCGATCTGGGCCAGGTCGAGGGCGGCTTCATCCAGGGCATGGGGTGGCTGACCAGCGAGGAACTGGTTTGGGACGACAAGGGGCAGTTGCGCACCCACGCGCCCTCGACCTACAAAATTCCCCTGGCGTCGGACATTCCGCCCGTCTTCAACGTCAGGCTGGCCGAATGGAGCGTCAACCGCGAACCCACGATCGGCCGTTCCAAGGCGGTGGGGGAGCCGCCCTTCATGCTGGCCATCAGCGTGGTCGAGGCGCTGGGCATGGCGGTGGCGAGCATCGCCGGTTACCGCGTCGCGCCGCAGCTCGATACGCCGGTCACCCCGGAGCGGGTGCTGATGGGGGTGGAGCGCATGAAAGGCATGGCGGGGTGAGGTTGGTCGCATGACTCCCGGCTCCGCCTCCGCCCTCGAAACCTTCCTTGCGGTCAATGCCGACGTCATCCAGTGCGAGCTGATCTCGGTGCGCGGGTCCTCGCCGCGTGAGGAGGGGACGTTCATGCTGGTGGGCATGGGGTCCATCTGGGGCACGATCGGAGGCGGGGCGCTCGAATATATGGTCATCGAGCATGCAAGGCGCCTGATCGCCGCCGGACGGGCGGAGGAGGCGATGGACGTGCCGCTCGGCCCCGAGATCGGCCAGTGCTGCGGCGGTCGGGTCAAGGTCGCGCTGCGCTACGCCGATGCCGGGCTGCGGCGCAGCCTTGCCGGACGGGTGGCCGCCGAGGAGACCGGGGCGGCACGGGTCTATGTGTTCGGCGCCGGGCATATCGGGCGGGTGCTGGCGCAGATATTGGCCCTGCTGCCGGTGCGGGTCGAGGTCATCGATACGCGGCAGGCCGAGCTCGATACGCTGCCGGCCGGCATCGCCCATCGGCGCGTGGCCATGCCCGAGGCGGTGGTGCGCGCCGCGCCTTCCGGCAGCGCCTTCGTGATCATGACCCATGACCACGCGCTGGACTTTCTCATCGCCCAGGAAGCGCTGGCACGGCTGGACAGCCCCTATGTCGGCATGGTGGGATCGAAAACCAAGCGGGCCAGGTTCGCGCACTGGTTCACCGAACAGGGGGGAGATCCCGAGGCCCTGGCGCGCCTGGTCCTGCCGATCGGGGCGCAAGGGCTTGGGGATAAACGTCCTTCAGTGATTGCGGCGCTGGCGGCGGCTGAAATTATGGTCCACGTGGGGGAACGGGAACGTTTCGCCGGGCAGCAGCCCGCCCCTGCGAAACAGGGGGTGGCGAGTGGACACTGAAATGCCCAATCGGCTTGAATTGCGTGGAATCACCAAGAGGTTCCCCGGCGTTCTCGCCAATGACGACGTGTCGTTCGCGGTCAAGCCGGGCGAAATCCATGCGCTGCTGGGCGAAAACGGCGCCGGCAAGTCCACCCTGGTCAAGATGATCTACGGCATCATGCAGCCCGATGCCGGAGAAATCCTGTGGAACGGGCAGCCGGTGGCGGTGCCCAACCCCAAGGCGGCGCGGCGACTGGGCATCGGCATGGTGTTCCAGCATTTCTCCTTGTTCGAGGCGCTGACCGTGCTGGAGAACATCGCGCTGGGCATGGATGCGAAAATCCCCGCGCGCGAGCTCGAGGCCCGCATTCGCGAGGTCATGCACACCTACGGTCTGGCGCTCGATCCGCATCGGACCGTGGCGACGCTGTCGGTGGGCGAAAGGCAGCGCATCGAAATCGTGAGGGCTCTGCTGCTCAATCCCGAATTGCTGATCATGGACGAACCCACCTCGGTGCTGACGCCGCAGGAGGTCGAGCAGCTTTTCGCCGTGCTGCGCCAGCTCGCCAGGGAAGGCTGCTCCATTCTCTACATTTCGCACAAGCTCCATGAGATCAAGGCTTTGTGCGACACCGCCACCATTCTGCGCGGCGGGCGCAAGGTCGATACCTGTGATCCGAGCCAGGAAACCAGCCGCTCCATGGCCGAGAAGATGATCGGCACCGGGCTGCGCGACATCGTCAAGGCCGAGGGGCGGCGCTTCGGCGAACCCAAGCTGGTCGTCGACCGGCTCTCCACCCGCAAGGCCGGGCATTTCGACGTGCCGGTCGATGGGGTGAGCTTCAGCGTCCGGGCCGGCGAAATCCTGGGCATCGCCGGGGTGGCGGGCAATGGGCAGAACGCGCTGCTCGACGCGCTCTCCGGGGAGGTGCGGGCCGAAACCGCCGCCGCCATTTCCATCGAGGGGCGCAATATCGGGCTCATGGATACCACCGAGCGGCGGCGATACGGGCTTTGCGCCGTGCCCGAGGAGCGCAACGGCCATGCCGCGGTCGGCGATTTCACCCTTTCGGACAATAGCGTGCTGACGGCGCGGGACCGGCTGGGCATGGTGATGCTGGGCCTGATCAATTCGGGCGCCGCCCGCACCTATACCGGCAAGGTGATCGCCGATTTCGCCGTCAAGGCGCTGGGTCCGGCCTCGACCGCCGACTCGCTCTCGGGCGGCAATCTGCAAAAATACATCATGGGCCGGGAAATCCTGCAAAAGCCCTCGGTGCTGGTGGTCAGCCAGCCGACCTGGGGCGTCGATGCGGGCGCAGCGGCGGCCATCCATCAGGCGCTGGTCGATCTGGCGGCGGCCGGTTCGGCCATCGTGGTCATCAGCCAGGACCTCGATGAATTGCGGGCGCTGTGCGATACGCTGGCAGTGATCAATATGGGGCGGCTGAGCCCGGCGCGGCCGGCGGATAAATTCACCGTGGAAGAAATCGGGCTGCTCATGGGCGGCGTTCACGGAGCCGAAGAGGTGGACGATGCAGTTCCGGCTTGAAAAGCGCACCGAGCCCAGCAAGGCGATGCTCTACCTCGCCCCCATCGGGGCGGTGCTGATCACGGCGCTGGTCGGCGCCATCATCTTCTCGCTGATCGGCTATGACGGCACGCGGGCGGTGCGGGAAATCTTCGTCACCCCCATCCTCAACCCGCTCAAATGGCAGGATCTGGCGGTCAAGGCCGCGCCGCTCGTCATCATCGCGGTGGGCCTGGCCATCGGCTATCGCGCCAATGTGTGGAATATCGGGGCCGAGGGGCAATATATCCTCGGCGGTCTCGCCGGCACCGGCATGGCCCTGCTGACGCGGGACTTTTCCGGTCCCTGGATTCTGCCGCTGATGATCCTGGCGGGTGCCGCCGGCGGCATGGCCTGGGCGGTGCTGCCGGCGCTGCTGCGCACGCGGCTGCAGGTCAACGAGATCCTCACCAGCCTGATGCTCACCTATGTGGCCATCCAACTGCTCAACTATCTGGTGATCGGACCGTGGAAGGACCCGATGGGCTTCGGCTTTCCCCAGACCCGCATGTTCACCGCCGACCAGATGCTGCCCCAGATCGTGCCGCGCACCATCGTGCATCTGGGCGTGCCCATCGCGGTCGTCGTGGCCGTCATCGCCTGGTTCGTCATGGGCCGGTCGGTCTTCGGCTACCAGGTCAAGGTGGTGGGAGCGGCGCCCAATGCGGCGCGCTATGGCGGCTTTTCCATCAACCGCACCATCTGGCTGGCGCTCCTGACCAGCGGGGCGCTGGCGGGGCTGGCGGGGGTGCTCGAGGCCGCCGGCACGTTCGGGCGCATGGTGCCGTCCTTCCCCACCAATTACGGCTTCACCGCCATCATCGTCGCCTTTCTGGGGCGGCTGCATCCCATCGGCGTCATCTTCGCGGGTCTCGCCATGGCGGTCACCGTGGTGGGCGGCGAGGTGGCGCAGACCACGATCCAGCTCCCCGCCGCGGCGGTGGGCATCTTCCAGTCGATGATGCTGTTCTTCCTGTTGGCGAGCGACCTGCTCGTGCGCTACCGGATCAAGATCGTGGGCCGGCGGACGGTGGAGGTCGCACCATGAATACCGATCTGATCGTCCCCATCATCATCACCCTGATCGGCGCCTCGACCCCGATCCTCATCGCCGCGCTGGGCGAATTGGTGGTGGAAAAGAGCGGCGTGCTCAATCTGGGCGTCGAGGGCATGATGCTGATCGGCGCCGTCATCGCCTTCGCCGTCACCTTCACCACGGGCAATCCCTGGCTGGGCATCCTGCTGGCGGCGGTGGCGGGCGCCGCGTCCTCGATGATCTTCGCCTTCCTCACCCTGTCGCTCTCGGCCAATCAGGTGGCGACGGGCCTGGCGCTGACCATTTTCGGCACCGGCTTTTCCGCGTTGTTCGGCCAGGCCTATACCGGCCGGCCCATCGACATCTTCCGCTCGGTGTTCCCCGAGGCGCTGGCCACCCATCCGCTGTGGCGGCTGGTGTTCGGCCATAGCCCGCTGGTCTATTTTTCGCTTTTCCTCGTCTTCGCCGTCTGGTGGTTTCTCAAGAAGACCCGGGCCGGGCTGATCCTGCGGGCGGTGGGTGAGAACGATCTTTCGGCCCATTCCATCGGCTATTCGGTCATCGGGGTGCGCTATGCCGCCGTCGCCTTCGGCGGCGCCATGGCCGGGATCGCCGGCAGTTGCTTCCCGCTGCTGCTGACCCCGCAATGGGCCGAGCGCCTGACGGCGGGCCGGGGCTGGATCGCGCTGGCGCTGGTGGTGTTCGCCGCCTGGCGGCCGTTCCGGCTTCTGGGCGGGGCCTATCTGTTCGGCCTCGTCATGACCATCGAGCTCTATACCAAGGCGTCGGGCAGCACCGGCGGCATCCCGTCCGAGTTCTGGGCGGCCTTGCCCTATCTCGCCACCATCGCGGTGCTGGTGCTGATCTCGCTGCGGCGCTCGGGCAGTTCGGCGGCGCCGGCATGCCTGGGTAAACCCTTTCTACCGACTACCTAACCAACCAGAAGACGTCAGACAGGAGAGAATAGGATGGCAAACTTCACTCGTCGCTCCGTGCTCAAGATCGGTGGCGCCAGCCTGGCGCTGCCGCTGCTGGGCCAGGCCGCTTTCGGCCAGGACGGACCGCTCAAGATCGGTTTCGTCAATGTCGGTCCCAAGGACGACAATGGCTGGACCTTCGGCCACTGGACCGGCGCGCAGGCGCTGGAAGCCGAATTCGGCGACCAGGTCGAGATCACCTTCGTGGAAAGCGTGGCCGAGGGCCCGGACTGCGAACGCGTGCTGCGCGAACTGGCCCAGCAGGGCAACAAGATCATCTTCGCCACCAGCTTCGGCTTCGGCGACTATGTGATCAAGGTGGCGCGCGAATTCCCCGACGTGGTGTTCGAACATGCCACCGGCTACCAGCGCTCCGAGAATGTGGGCACCTATAATGCCCGCTTCCATGAGGGCCGCGCCGTCATGGGCACGCTGGCGGGGCATCTCTCCAAGACCAACACCATCGGCTATATCGGCACCTTCCCGATCCCCGAAGTGGTGATGGGCATCAACGCCTTCACCCTCGCTGCCCGCAAGGTCAATCCGGAGATCAAGGTCAATGTCGTGTGGCTCTCGAGCTGGCACGATCCGGCCAAGGAATCGGACGCCACCCGCGCGCTGATCGACCAGGGCGCCGACATCATCGCCCAGCACTCGGACGGCCCCGCCGCCCTGCAGGTGGCCGAGGAACGCGGCATCGTGGGCGGTTTCGGCCAGGGTGCCGACATGAGCGCCTTCGCCCCCAATGCCCATCTTTCGGCCATCATCGACGTCTGGGCGCCCCACTATATCCAGGTGGTCAAGGACGTGATGGACGGCACCTGGGTATCCGATGATAGCTGGCCGGGCATTGCCGCCGGCGAAGTGGTGATCGGGCCCTATAACGAGAAGATTCCCGCCGATGTGGTCGAGGCTGCCGAAGCCGTCAAGAACGGCATCGTCGACGGCTCGCTCAACCCGTTCACCGGCCCGATCGTCGACAACGAGGGCAATGAACGCGCCGCCGAGGGCGAGATCATCGACGATGCCGGCCTGTGGGCCATGGATTGGTTCGTCGAAGGCGTCAACGCCTAGAGGCGCTGCGGGACCAGAGGAGGCGGGATTCTTCCCGCCTCTTTTCACGGGTGGAAATGCCGCGCCGTCTCGAGGTGCGGATGAGGGGTAGAGCGCTGGAGCTGCGCTGAAAAGGATGCGGGGCGCTCCGGCTGGGGAGGGTGAGCGATGCCCGATTATGCGATCTTTTACGAATGGGCGATGTTCGCGGTGCGCTGGCTGCACGTGGTTACGGCCATCGCCTGGATCGGCTCGTCCTTCTATTTCATCGCGCTCGATCTGGGCCTGCGCCAGACGCCGAGCCTGCCCCCGCTCGCCCATGGCGAGGAATGGCAGGTGCATGGCGGCGGCTTCTACCATATCCAGAAATATCTGGTGGCGCCCGAATTCCTGCCTGAGCATCTGACCTGGTTCAAATGGGAGAGCTACGCCACCTGGCTCTCCGGGGCCATGCTGCTGGCGCTGCTCTATTATGTGGGCGCCGATCTTTTCCTCGTCGACCGCAACGTGCTCGACGTGCCCGCCTGGGTCGCCATCCTGCTTTCGGCCGGTTCCATCGTTCTGGGCTGGCTGCTCTACGATGCCTTGTGCAAGTCGCCGATCGGCCGGTCGACCACCGGGCTGATGCTGGTGCTGTTCGCCATTCTCGTCGCCATGAGCTGGGGCTATACGCAGCTGTTTACCGGCCGCGCCGCCATGCTGCATATGGGCGCCTTCACCGCCACCATCATGACCGCCAATGTGGCCATGATCATCATACCCAATCAGAAGATCGTGGTGGGTGACCTCAAGGCCGGGCGCGTGCCCGACGCCAAATATGGCCGGATCGCCAAGCAGCGTTCGCTGCACAACAATTATCTCACCCTGCCGGTGATCTTCTTCATGCTCTCCAGCCACTATCCGCTGGCCTTCGCCACGCAGTGGAACTGGATCATCGCCTCGCTGATCTTTCTCATGGGCGTGGTCATCCGGCACTATTTCAACACCCGCCATGCGCGCCAGGGCAATCCGCACTGGACCTGGGGCGTGGCCACGGTGCTGTTCCTGGTCATCTGCTGGCTGTCGACGGCGCCCCGACTGCCCGGGTCCGAGACGCTGGCCTCGGCCACCGGGGAGCGTTTCATGGCGGCCGGGCATTTCGCGGCGGCCAGCCAGGCGGTGCAGACGCGCTGCGCCATGTGCCATACCGCCGAGCCGGTATGGGAGGGCATCCACCAGCCGCCGAAGGACGTTATTCTCGACACCGATGCGGCCATCGCCAACTACGCCCGCGACATCGTCATGCAGGCGGGCTGGAGCCATGCAATGCCGCCGGGAAACCTTACCGAAATGACCGATGCGGAACGGGCGCTGCTGGTGGAATGGTATCGTGAAGGGTCCGGTTCATGACCCGCACCGTGCTGCGCGGCCGGGTGCTCAGCTTCTATCGCGCCCCGGAAGGGATCGAGGACACCGAAAGCCATCTCTATCTTGAGGACGGCGCCGTTCTCATCGAGGATGGGCTGGTGGCGGCGGTCGGCGATTATGCCGACATCGGGGAGAGTGGAGCGGTGGTCATCGATCACCGGCCGCACCTGATCCTGCCCGGCTTCATCGACCTGCATCTGCATTACGTCCAGAGCCAGATCACCGCCGCCTATGCCGGCTCGCTGCTCGAATGGCTCAACACCTATACCTTCGTGGAGGAACAGAAATTCAGCCGCCAGGGCCATGCCGAGGCCGTGGCGGCGGATTTCTACGATGCCCTGATCCGCCACGGCACCACCACGGCGGTGGCCTATTGCTCCAGCCATCCGCGTTCCGTCGACGCCTTCTTCGCCGAGGCGCAGCGGCGCAACATGCTGATGGTGGGCGGCAAGGTGATGATGGACCGCAATGCTCCCGAGGCGCTCTGCGACACCGCGCAATCGGGCTATGACGACAGCAAGGCGCTGATTGCGCGCTGGCACGGGCGGGGCAGGGCGCTTTATGCCATCTCGCCGCGCTTCGCCATCACCTCCTCCCCGGCGCAGATGGAGGCGTCCCGGGCCCTGGTGGCCGAACACCCCGAGGCCTATGTGCAGACCCATCTCAGCGAGAACGACGCCGAGATCGCCTATTCGATGGAACTGTATCCGGATTCCGCCGACTATACCGGCATCTACGAGGATTATGGCCTGCTGGGGCGCAAGACCCTGCTCGGCCACTGCATTCATCTCAGCCACCGCGAAGCCGGGGTCCTCGCCGAGACCGGCGCGGTGGCGGTGTTCTGCCCCACCTCCAATCTCTTTCTGGGCTCGGGCCTGTTCGACCGCCAGCGGCTGCTCGGGCGGGGCGTGCGCATGGGCATCGCCACCGATATCGGCGGAGGCACCAGCTTTTCCATGCTGCGCACGCTCGACGAGGGCTACAAGGTGCTGCAATTGCGGGGGCAGCGGCTCGACCCGCTGGCCTCGTTCCACATGGCCACGCGCGGCAATGCCGAGGCGCTGGGCCTCGAGGGAACGATCGGCTCGATCGCCCCGGGCCGGGCCGCCGACCTGGTGGTGCTCGATGCGCGGGCGACACCCACCATGCGCCTGCGCATGGCGACGGTCGAAAGCCTTCCCGAGGAATTGTTCCTGCTCCAGACGCTGGGAGACGACCGCGCGGTGGCCGAGGTCTATGTCGCTGGCGCAAGGGTGAAGTCCACCCTGGCCGGGTTGTGAAACCCTGATCCGATGGCCTAAACCATACGGCACATCTGTTCGGAAGGTATATGCAATGACCAATTACCAGTCGAAAGCCGGCCTCGCCGTGCATCCTCTGCTCGTCGATTTCATCGAGAAGGAAGCGCTGCCCGGGCTTGCGGTATCGGCTGATGGGTTCTGGGACGGGTTCGCGGCGCTGGTCCGGGAGCATATGCCCACCAATGCACGCCTGCTGGCGCGCCGCGACGAATTGCAGGGCAAGATCGACGACTGGCACCGCGAACACGGCCCGGTCGCCAACGACCCGGCCGGATATGAGAGCTTTCTGCGTCGCATCGGCTATCTGGTCGAGGAGCCGGGCGCGTTCTCCATCGGCACGGATGGGCTCGATCCGGAGATCGCCTCGGTCTGCGGCCCGCAGCTCGTGGTGCCGGTCAGCAATGCCCGCTACGCCCTCAATGCCGCCAATGCCCGCTGGGGCAGTCTCTACGACGCGCTCTACGGCACCGACGCCATTGGCCGCGACGGCGATCTGGCGCCGGGCAAGGAATACAACCCCGCCCGTGGTGCTGCCGTCTTCGCCAGGGTGGCCGATTTTCTCGACGGGGCCTTTCCGCTCGATGGGGCGAGCCATCATGACGTGGTCGGCTATGGCGGGGCCCGGAATGCCTTTGCGGCCCGCCTCAAGAACGATCGCACCGTCCATCTCAAGGACCCGGCGCAATTCGCTGGCCATCGCGAAGACGGCCATGCGGCCATATGGCTGCTCGAGCATCATGGCCTGCATGTCGAGCTGGTCATCGATGACGCCACCCCGATCGGCGCTGCTCACCCCGCCGGCCTCAGCGACGTGATCGTCGAGGCGGCGACCACGACCATCCAGGATTGCGAGGATTCGGTGGCCGCGGTCGATGCCGAGGACAAGGTTGGCGTCTATCGCAACTGGCTCGGGCTCATGCGGGGCGATCTCGAGGAGAGCTTCGAGAAGGGCGGCCGGATGATGACTCGCCGGCTCAATGGTGACCGCACCTATACCGATCCTTCCGGCAACGCCCTGGTGCTCAAGGGGCGCTCGCTGCTGCTGGTGCGCAATGTGGGGCACCTGATGACCAGCGACGCGGTGCTGGTGGACGACAAGCCGGTGGGCGAGGGGCTGATGGATGCGGCGGTGACCGCGCTTTGCGCCATGCACGACAAGGGCGGCAATTCGCGCCACGGCTCGATCTACGTGGTCAAGCCCAAGATGCACGGCCCGGAGGAAGTGGCCTTTGCCTGCGCCATCTTCGCCTCGGTCGAGACCATGCTGGGCCTTGCGCCCAACACGATCAAGATCGGCATCATGGACGAGGAGCGGCGCACCTCGGCCAATCTCAAGGCGGCGATCTACGAGGCGCGCGACCGGGTGTTTTTCATCAATACCGGGTTCCTCGACCGTACGGGCGATGAAATCCACACTTCGATGGAGGCCGGCCCGGTCCTGCGCAAGGACGGGATCAAGGCCGAGAGATGGATCGGCGCCTATGAAGACCGCAACGTGCTGATCGGCCTGGCCTGCGGGTTTTCGGGCCGGGCGCAGATCGGCAAGGGCATGTGGGCGCAGCCCGACGACATGGCCGCCATGCTCAAGGCCAAGATCGGCCACCCCAATGCCGGCGCCAACACCGCCTGGGTGCCCTCGCCGACGGCGGCGATCCTGCATGCGCTGCATTATCACGAGGTGGACGTGTTCGAGGCCCAGCGCCGCCGGCACAATGAGGCGCTGCCCCCGCTTGCCGATCTGTTCTCCATGCCGGTGCAGGCGCGCGATGCGCTGAGCCGCGAGGAGATCGTCCGCGAGCTCGAAAACAACGCGCAGGGCATTCTCGGCTACGTGGTGCGCTGGGTGCAGCAGGGAGTGGGCTGTTCCAAGGTCCCCGACATCAACGATGTCGCCCTCATGGAGGACCGCGCCACCTGCCGCATTTCGAGCCAGGCGGTGGCCAACTGGCTGCGTCATGGCCTGGTGAGCCGGGACGACGTGACGGCCGTGTTCGAGCGCATGGCCAGCGTGGTGGACGGGCAGAATGCCGACGATCCGATCTACCGGCCCATGGCGGAGAATTTCCAGTCCGTGGCCTTCACCACCGCGCTGGACCTGGCCCTGCACGGCGCCGACCAGCCCAGCGGCTACACCGAGCCCATCCTGCATGCCGCCCGCCGCAAGGTGAAGGCGCGCGACCGGAAATAAGGGCTGGGACGCGGTCTCTCACCGCCCTGGCGCCTTTCCGCTTGATGGTGAAAATCCCTAGCCGATATCGTAGGTCGGCAGGGTGATCGCCGTGCCCGCGTGCAGGATTTCCACCGCGTTCGCCTCCATCCTCACCGCGGTGGCGAGCGGTTCGCCGGTGCCGGGATTGCGGGCATAGCGCGGATGGGCGCCGGAGGAGATCTGCAGCCGCAGCCGGTGGCCGGGGCGGAAGCAGTGCGCCGTGGCGTGGAGCGGGATGGCGAGGCGCCAGCTACCGTCCGGCTCGGTCGGCGTTTGCGGGGTGACCCGGATGAAGCCGTCGCAGATATTGCGCGATATGCCGTCCGGTCCGACATCGCAGAGCCGGACGAAGAAATCGACATGGGGCAGGCTGGCGCGGGCGTGCAGCGCGGCGGTGCATTGCCCGATTATGGTCAGATCGCCGGTCAGCACCGGTCCGGTATAGGTCAGGACGTCGGCGCGGGCTTCGAGCGGGGTGTTGTCCACCGCGCCGGCACCGGTGAAGGCGAAAATGGCGCCGCCCAGATTGGGGGTGGGGTCGGCCGGGTCGTAGCGATAGCGGTCGCTGCCGGCGGAGGCGGCTTCCCGTTCCGACAATTTTCCCCCGGTACCGATGGCCCAGCTTCGCGGTGCGGGCGGGCCGGGCGGGTAGAGGTCGAATTCGTGCCATTCCTCGAGCCCTGAAATGTGGAGGCGCACCGGGTGCGAGCGCAGGCCGCTGCGGTCGCCCATCAGATGGGCGCGCATCCAGTTGAGGGTTTCGCGCAGATTGTCGCGCTGCAATTCCTCGGCGACGTGGAACCAGGTGCCGATGGTCAGGAACGGCCTGTGCCCCAATTCGACCAGCCGCCGATAGTCGGCCAGCAGGGGATCGAGCATGAAATCGTACCAGCCGGAGATGAAGTGCACCGGCGGCGTCTGCCGGTTCAGCCGGTGGCGGTGGTCGAGGCCGGTCCAGAAGGCGTCGTTGCCGATGGCGTGCTCGAACCAATGCCGCCAGAAGCCGACTTCGTGGCCCACCGCCATCCTGTCGGCCTCGATCACCGGCAGCGCCGTGGCCGCCTGCTCGGTACGCCGCTCGATATCGCCCGAGAACATGCGGGCGGCGGTCGAGAGCGGCCGCTTGCGCAGGCCCTCGATCACCTGCACCCAGGACAGCCAGAGATTGAGATGGAAGGCTCCCGAGGGAAACACCACCGGGCGGAAATCGGCGGTGGTGACCTTGACGGCCAGCGCGGCGATGGGCGGCAGGGCGTCGCAGATGGCCCATTGGGCGTAGCCCAGATAGCTCGGTCCGGTCAGCCCGATGCGGCCGTCGAACCAGGGCTGGGCGCGGATCCAGTCCAGCGTCCGCAGCCCGTCGGCGCGTTCATTGGCGAAGGGGTCGAACTGCCCTCCCGAGCTGTCGGTGCCGCGGCAGGCCTGGATCACCACGTTGAAGCCGCGCTCGGCATAGGCTTCGGCGATCGGTCCGAAGCCCCGCCGTCCGTATGGCAGGCGCATGAGGATGGTGGGGTGGGGGCCCTCCGCCGCCGGGGCGTAATGATCGGTCTTGAGCACCACGCCATCGTCCATGGCCAGGGCGATGCCGCGTCTTTTGCGCACGGCATGGAGGCGGGGCGGCAGGTCCTCGACCCAGGCCAGATAGAGCGAGGACAGGCTCATCCGTTCAGCTCACGAAATCGAAGGCGTCGACGTCGAACAATCCCCGGTCCGTCATCTTGAGGTGCGGAATCACCGGCAGGGCGAGAAACGCCACCTGGAGGAACGGCTCGGGCAGCACACAGCCGAGCGCCCGGGCCGCGTCGCGCAGCCGGTGCAGGTCCTGCGCCACCTGCTCGAAGCTCTCGAGACTCATCAGGCCGGCGAGGGGCAGGGCCAGTTCCGCCGTCACCCTGCCGCCCTCGGCGACCACGAATCCGCCGCCCAGCGCGATCAGCCGGTTGACCGCCACGGCCATGTCCGCATCGGTCGTGCCGACCACGGTGATATTGTGGCTGTCATGCCCCACCGAGGAGGCGATGGCGCCGCGCTTGAGGCCGAAGCCGTGAACGAAACTGCGCCCGATATTGCCGTTCTTGCCATGACGCTCGATGACGGCGAGCTTGATCACATCGGCATCCAGATCGGGTTGCAGGCCGGTTTCGGTGACGGCGAGGGTGGCTTCCTCGCGGAAGGTGAGGATGAGGCCGGGACGCACCCCGATGACCGGGACGCTGTTCCGGCCCGGTTTGGGCGCGGTCACGAAGGTGTCCCCGGTCACCGGCGTCGCCTTCATCGAGGCCAGGCCGACCGGCGCCACCGTGCCGCGCCCCGCGAAAAGCCGCGGAGTCACCAGCCGGCCGGCGGCGATGACGTCGGAGACGCGGCAATCCTCGAGGCTGTCGAGCAGGGCGATGTCGGCGCGCCAGCCGGGAGCCAGCAGGCCCCGGTCGCGCAGGCCGAAAATGCGGGCGGCCGAATGACTGGCGGCGCGATAGACGTGGTGCAGCGGCCGGCCCATGGCGATCAGCCGGCGGATCGAGCTGTCCAGATGCCCTTCCTCGTCGATATCGAGCGGATTGCGGTCGTCGGTGCACAGCGCGACGAAGCTCGAGGTGTTTTCGTCGAGGATTTCGGCCAGCGCCTCCAGGTCCTTCGACACCGAACCCTCACGGATCAGGATGGCCATGCCCTTGCCGAGCTTTTCGCGCGCCTCGGCGGCGGAGGTGGCCTCGTGATCGGTGCGGATGCCGGCGGCGAGATAGCCGTTGAGCGCCTGGCCGGACAGCAAGGGCGCGTGACCGTCGATATGGCCGTCCTGGAAGGCGGCGAGCTTGGCGACGATGCCCGGATCACCGGCGAGCACACCGGGGAAATTCATCATCTCCGCCAGCCCCACCACTTTGGGATGGTCGCGGAATGGCAGGAGATCCTCGATTTCCAGCCGCGCGCCGGCGGTTTCGAAGGCGGTCGCGGGCACGCAGGAGGAAAGATTGATCCTGATGTCCATGATGGTGCGCTCGGCACTGTCGAGGAAATAACGAATGCCCTCGGCGCCCAGCACATTGGCGATTTCATGGGGGTCGCACAAGGCGGTGGTGACGCCGTGCGGCAGCACGCAGCGGTCGAATTCCAGTGGCGTCACCAGCGAGGATTCGATGTGCAGATGGGTATCGATGAAGCCGGGAACGGCGAAGCGCCCGCCGCCGTCCACCACCGTGTCGCCGTCATAGCCGGCAAGGGTGCCCACGATGCGGTCGGCCACGATGGCGATATCGGTCCGGCTCACCTCTCCGGTGACGACGTCCAGCAGGCCGACATTGCGGATGACCAGGTCGGCCGGCGCCTTTCCCTGCCCGGCCATGATCATTCGGGTGAGCAGGTCTGGGCAGGTCATGGGTGCGGTCTCTCGGCTGATCGTTCCGGAAGGTCGACCGTGGCAGGGGCGGCGTCAAGTCCTCCGCAGCCGGCGCGAGGAACCGGGAGCGCCCGGTGCACGTTGGGCTTGCAGCGCCGAAGGGAGTCTCCCATGGAAACTTACGATCCGCACAAGAACACGACCGAGCTGCGGCAGGGCAATCCGCGCAAGATGAACATGCGCGTCCTCGTCGTCTCGCTCATCGGCATCGTGATCCTGTTCCTGCTTCTCTATATCGCCTTCTTCATGATGCAGCCGGCCTCGAGCTGACCGGGCCGCTCTCCGGCCGGGAAGGATTGGCAGACGCCCCGCCGATGGGTTACTGCTCGGCCGAACGATCTGGGAGAGCAGGGATGGCGAAGGCGCGCGCGCTGGTGCTGGAGCGGCAGGGCGAACTGTCGCTGCGCGATATCGATCTGAAGCTGGAAACCGGGCCCGGCATGGTCCGGATCGCGGTGCACACGGTGGGCGTGTGCGGTTCGGACGTGCATTACTACACGCATGGGCGCATCGGCCCCTTCCTCGTCGAGGCGCCGATGGTGCTGGGCCATGAGGCGGCGGGCACCGTGGTGGAAGTGGGGCCGGGCGTCACCCATCTCGCGGTCGGCGACCGGGTCTGCATGGAGCCGGGCATTCCCGACCCCGATTCGCGGGCCAGCCGGCTGGGCATGTACAATGTCGATCCCGCCGTGCGGTTCTGGGCCACACCGCCCATCCACGGCGTGCTGACGCCGGAAGTGGTGCATCCGGCCAATTACACCTTCAAGCTCCCCGATCACGTCAGCTTCGCCGAAGGCGCCATGGTCGAGCCCTTCGCCGTGGGCATGCAGGCCGCGACCAAGGCCCGCATCGCGCCCGGCGACATCGCGGTGGTGCTGGGGGCGGGGCCGATCGGCACCATGGTGGCGCTGGCGGCATTGGCGGGCGGCTGCGCCCGGGTGATCCTGGCCGACCTCGCCCAGCCCAAGCTCGATATCGCGGCGCAATATCAGGGCATCGTCCCGGTCAATATCCGGGAGCGCGATCTCGGAGAGGAGCTCGACCGCCTCACCGGCGGCTGGGGCGCCGATGTGGTGTTCGAATGCTCCGGTTCGCCCAAGGCGTGGGACACGATCATGGACCTGCCCCGGCCCGGCGGGGCGATCGTCGTGGTCGGATTGCCGGTCGAGCCGGTCCGCATCAACATTGCCGGGGCCTCGGTCAAGGAAGTGCGGATCGAGAACGTCTTCCGTTACGCCCACCAATATGAGCGCGCCATTGCGCTGATCGGCTCGGGCAAGGTCGATCTCAAGCCGCTGATTTCGGAAACCTTCGCCTTCGAGGATGCCGTTGCGGCCTTCGACCGTGCCGTCGAGGCGCGCCCCACCGACGTGAAGCTGCAAATCCGCGTGGCGGGCTAGCGGCTTCTGCCGGCACGAGGGGAACCGCGCGGCCCCGGCCGTGTTTTGAGTGCACTGCCGTAATTTGGGGTGCGCGGATGGATGTGGGGAATGGTTTTGGGCTGGTGGAGACCTATCTGCCGCTGCACATCATCGCCATCCGGCTGGTGCTTGCGGCGTTTTTCGGGGCGATGATCGGGTTCGAGCGTGAGATGCACACCGCCGAGGCGGGGCTGCGCACCCATATTCTGGTGGCGGTGGCGGCGGCGCTGTTCACCATATTGGCCTTCGAGATCTTTCACACCATTCAGGACGCCGCCAACACCAATCCCGATCCGATCCGCGCCGTCGAGGCGATCACCGCCGGCATCGCCTTTCTGGGGGCAGGGGCGATTTTCCGCAGCGGCGCCGGCGTCAAGGGGCTGACCACCGGGGCCGGCATGTGGCTGGCGGGGGCGGTGGGCCTCGCCACGGCCCTGGGGCATTATTACGTCGCCGCCGGGGTGGCGCTGCTGGCGGTGCTGGTCATGGCGAGCCTGCAGGTCTTCGCCCACCGGGTGCTGGGAAACAAGCCGCCCGAACGCGAAGACGATGAGGAGCAGGCCTAGAGGCTTTCATGTTTTGACGGACTCGGCGACCAGCGCTCCCTCCCCCCTTGAGGGGAGGGTTGGGGAGGGGGTGGGTTTGGCGGAGCACCGAAGGACCCCCACCCCCGACCCCTCCCCTCAAGGGGGAGGGGAGCAAGAAAGCGCTGATCCGCTTGACAGTGAAAGGCTCTAGGCGGCGAATGCCGCGCGGCACAGGGCGACGAAGCGGTCGCCGCGTTCCTCGAAATTGCGGAACTGGTTGTAGGACGGCGCGCCGGGCGACAGGATCAGCGTGTCGAAACGCTCCCGCCTGGCGGCGAGCGCGGCGATGGCACGGTCGAGGTCCTGCGCCTCGATGCGTTCGATTTCGG
The DNA here is from genome assembly GCF_042648785.1 of Devosia honganensis. Classification (NCBI taxonomy): domain Bacteria; kingdom Pseudomonadati; phylum Pseudomonadota; class Alphaproteobacteria; order Hyphomicrobiales; family Devosiaceae; genus Devosia; species Devosia honganensis. The sequence continues at coordinate 326,619 of NZ_JBHRYD010000001.1, read as the reverse complement.
GCGAGGCCGCCGCCGCCGCGCGGGCCAGCCGGTCGCCGGTCACCGGCAGCGTCGCCAGCAGGGTGACGCCATATCCCGCGAGCAGGCCCGCCAGTTCGGCGTAGTCCTGCTGGCGCTCGTGGCCCCCGGCGATGAGGGCGATGCGGCGGCCCGCATAGGCGGCCAGCGCCGCCTTGGTGGCTTCCGGCGTGGTCGCGATGGAATCGTCCACCACGGTCATGCCGCCCAATACGTGTTCCTCGAGGCGGTGGGGCAGGGGTCGGAAGGCGGCGATGCCGGCCAGCACGCCCTTCATGCTGCCACCGGCGCCCAGCGCTATCTGCGCGGCGAGGCGGGCATTGCCCAGATTATGGGCGCCGCGCAGGCGGGATCCTGAAACGGCGGCGGCGACCGCCTCGTCCTGTGCTTCCGTCAGCCCGGGCAGCAGCCGGCGAGTATCGCGCAGCGCCCGGGCGATGCGGGGATTGCCTTGGGCCGAGGCCCCCAGGGCCACGGCGAAATCGCCGTCGCGGTCGATCAGGTGCAGCTTGTCCTCATAATAGCGCTCCACCGAGCCGTGCCAGTCGACATGCTCGGGATAAAGATTGGTGAGCGCGGCGATATCGGGCAGGAAATCCATGTCCGCCGTCTGGTAGCTGGAGAGCTCGAAGACCACTATGGCGTGCCTGCCGGCGATATCGAGCGGGGCCAGCCCCACATTGCCGGCGAGGCCCGCATCGAGGCCGGAACGGGTCAGCATGAGATGGGCCAGGGTGGCGGTGGTGGATTTGCCCTTGGTGCCGGTGATGGCGATGACCTTGCGCCCGCTCCGGAACGCCGTGCCCCACAAATTGAGGTTGGAGGTGACCGCGATGCCGGCCGCCTCCATCAGCGCGAAAACCGGCTTGTAGCGGGAGACCCCGGGGCTCTTGACGACGAGGCCGAACCGGCGCGCGGCGATCGCCGCCGGCAGGTCCTGCGGGGCGATAGGCGCCGTGTCCGGTATATCGGCGCTGCCGCTGTCGACGGTCACGAAGACCTCGAGGCCGGGCTGGCGCTCGGCGAGGAAGGCGCGGGTGGACAGCGCTTCGCGCCCGGCGCCGTAAAGCAGGACCGGCGCGTCAAACCGCATAGGCGGCCACCTTGGCGGCGAGCGCGGCGGGAATGTGGTGGTCGTGGCTGTCGGTCAGGCATTCGGCCATGGCCAGTTGCAGCTTCTCCTCGCCATATTGGGCGAAGAGGTCGGCCTTCACTGCGCGCACCACCGCGTCCTCGTGCCAGTCGGCGTGGCGGGTCAGCGTATAGAAGCAGGCCGCTGCCTCGAGGATTTCTCCCACGCATTCCCACGGCTTCTGCCCCGCCAGTCCCGCCAGTTCGCGGAATGAGCGCTCATTGGCCGGCTCGGCCAGCAGGTTCTTTCCGAAGATGGCGAGCAGCCGGTCCTTGGCCATGAAGGGGGCGAAGATCAGGAAGACGAAATGGCATTTGGGGCACTCGCCGCACCAGAGCGGGCCGTCATTGCCGGTGAGGCGGAAATTACGGTTGCAGCTCGAAAACACGCTGTCGAATTTTGTGCTCTGCGTGAAAAGCGAGGCGATGCGCGCTTCCGAATAGGGGCGCAGCAGGGAGAAATATCGGAGCGCACCGCCGGTGGCATTGGCCAGCACATCGGCGATCAGCAGTTCGAAGCCGAGCGATTTGGAATGCTGATGGTTGGTCTCGCGCCCGTCGAACATCACATTGCCCTCGCTGGCCGAGCGCTCGTTGGAAAGCACGATCTGGCTGTAGCCGTAAAGGACGGCGCACAGCGCCGCGACCATGGAGTTGATCGCGGTCGAGGGCACGTGGCCGTTGTAGAAACCCGGCTGCTGGCCGAGCCGGATCATTTCGGCGTCCAGCGTGCGGGTGACGTAGAGCGGCTCGGTGCCGATGGCGGCGATGGAGCTCAGGATCGGGCCCTTGGGATTGACCGCGAAGGGGGTGAAGGCGACGCCGGTATGGGCGAGCAGGTCGGCGCTGACCAGCGAATCCTTGCCGCCCCCGATGGGCAGCAGCGTGCGTTCGGGCAGGTCGGGCGCCGGCTTGCGTTCTTCCGCGTCTTCGGGCGCCGACAGGCTCAGCCTGCCGAAGCGGGCCAGTTGGTTGCGGGCATAGAATTCGCCCATCCCGTTCTCATAGACGTCGATGACGAAGGCCCGCTCGGAGGCGGTCAGGGGGATGTCCGGCGCCGCGATGGCGAATGGGGCGCGCAGCTTGAAATAGCTCACCCCCAATACGATGGCGGTCAGGTCCAGCAATTTCCGGAAGGACGGGCTTTGCGCGGTCCTCTCGTCGGCGCCGGCGGGCAGGGCCAGCACTTCGGTGAAGGCGAGCGCGCCCAGGCGGTAGGGGAAGCGCGCCTCGCCCGTTGCCGGGTCGAAGCTGGGGCGGTCGATGCAGAAGGTTTCGGTCACGGTCAACTCGCTGGCTTTGCGCTATCATATAATTGATTTGCGGCCTTGGCGGGAGTGAGGCGCGGGCCGTTCAATAAATCCGCATCTGCATGCGCATGACGATATCGTCGCCCAGGCGCTGGAAGCCGTATTCACGCATGATGCAGCGCCAGCCCTCGCCGGTCCGCTCGATGCGGAAGAGATTGTAGCGGGCGGGGTCGTCGAGCGTGCCGCCCTTGGCGGCGCTGGCGGCGGCGACGCCGATCACCGGCACTTCGTGGCTGCTGCCGGGAATGTGGTGGATGGAGGAGCGGTGCGTGTGACCATGCAGGATCAGTTCGGCGCCCTGCTCGGCGATGACGCGGCGGAAGATGCGGTGGCCCTTGAGGCCGAAGGAGGGATGCTGCAATTCGGCATTGGGCGGATGGTGGATGAGCACGGCGCGGAAATAGCCGGCATCGCCCAGAAGCTTGAGGATGCGGGCGAGGCGGGCGGCCTGCTTTTCCTCGAAGCGCCCCACCGCCATGAAGGGGGGCGTGGGCACGGCGCTGGAGCAGGAGATGATCGCCAGGTCCCCCACCCGCCGCACGAAGGGAAAGGCCTGCCCCTCGATGGTCTCGCCCTGGAGATAGGGGCCCCACAGCTCCTGCGCGCATTCCAGCGCGCCGGGAACATAGGCATCGTGATTGCCGGGGCAGACGGCGGTGCGGGCGCTGTCGCCCAGCGCTTCCAGCCAGCGGCCGGCGCGCTCGACCTCGCTGCGCAGCGCCAGATTGGTCAGGTCGCCGGTGACGGCGGTGAAATCGGCGTTCTGCTTCTGCATATGGCTGACGAGGCGCTCCAGCGTCTCGCTGTTGAGCTCGCCACGGCGCTTGAGCTTCCAGTTGAGAAAGCCGGTGAGGCGTTTGCCGGCGAGGTCCTGCAGACCCACCTGGGGCAGGGGAGACAGGTGGATGTCGGAAATATGGGCGAGGGTGATCATTGCGGCGGTTCTGCCAGAAGCGACAGGGCAAGAAAACGGTCAATCGTGCCTGCGCACGATTTTGTCGCGCTCAATCCTCTGATAGCCATGGGAAAGAGAGTGGAGCCTGCGGCATGATGAATCGCTTCCAGCGCGTTCGCGCCAGGATTTTTCTGACCATCAAGGGATTGTGGCATCGCATGACCGTGGGTACGCGCGTCATGGTGGTGGATGGAGACAAGGTGCTGCTGATCCGCCATACCTATGTGCCGGGTTGGCAGTTTCCCGGCGGTGGCGTGGGGCCGGGCGAGACCTTCGAGGAGGCCGGCGCGCGCGAAACGCTGGAGGAAACCGGCTATCGCGTCATCGGCCCGATGCAATTGTTCGGCCTTTACCACAATACCAGCCCGGTGACCAATCGCGATCACGTGGCGTTTTACGTGGCGACGCGCTTCCAGCACGAATTCGAGCGCCGGCCCGATCACGAGATCGCCGAGGTCGGCTGGTTCGACCGCCATGCCCTGCCCGACCAGGTCACCCCGGCCACCTCGCAGCGGATCGACGAATATTTCGACCGGGTCGAAAAGCGCAGCATCTGGGGATATTGAGCCCGCCGGCCGCTCCTGGGCGGAGCAGCCGGGGGCCGTGGCGGTGCGGATCAGGCCAGGAACGGCAGTTCCGGCCCGATGGGCACGATCCGGTATGGATTGATCGTGGTGTGGCTCCAGTAATAATGCGTGCGGATATGGTCAAGATCGACCGTTTCCTTGATGCCGGGCACTTCGTAGAGCGCCTTGAGATATTGCGAGAGATTGGGATAGTCGGCGATGCGCCGGCGGTTGCACTTGAAGTGCCCGACATAGACGGCGTCGAACCGCACCAGGGTGGTGAAGAGCCGCCAGTCGGCCTCGGTAGCGGTGTCGCCGGTGAGATAGGCGGTTTCGCCCAGCAGGCCCTCGACCCAGTCGAGCGCCTCGAACAGCGTGCCGACCGCTTCGTCATAGGCTTCTTGGGTGGTGGCGAATCCGGCCTTGTAGACGCCGTTATTGATGTCGTCATAGACGCGGGCATTGATGGCGTCGATGCTCTCGCGCAACGCCTCGGGGTAGAAATCCTCGTTGTTGCCGGTCAGCCCGTCAAAGGCCGAGTTGAACATGCGGATGATTTCCGAGCTCTCGTTGGAGACGATGGTTCCGGTCTTCTTGTCCCAGAGGACCGGCACGGTGACGCGACCGGTGAAATCGGGCTGCGCCTCGGCATAGACCTGCCAGAGATAGTCCTTGCCCAGCAGCGCGTCGCCGGTCGAGCCTTCGTCCCGGTTGAAGCTCCAGCCGGTCTCGTCGGGCATTTTGGGCGAGACCACGGAAACCGAAATGAGGTTTTCCAGTTCCTTGAGCTTGCGGAAGATCAGGGTGCGGTGGGCCCAGGGACAGGCCAGCGAGACATAGAGGTGATAGCGGTCCGCCTCGGCGGCGAAGCCACCCGTGCCGGAGGGGCCGGGGCTGCCGTCGGGGGTGATCCAGTTGCGGAAGCCAGCCTGCGTCCGGACGAATTTCCCGCCCGTCTTGCTGGTGTCATACCACTGGGTGGACCATTTTCCGTCGATCAATTGTCCCATTTCGGAGCCCTTTCGGTCATTGTGGGGCCGGTCTTGGCGGATCGTATCCGCCTTGCCGCCCGTGTTGCGGTGTCGCCTTCCTAGCTAGGCGCCGGGGGCGGCGGCAAAAAGGCCCGGTCTGGGCAACAGTGCGTTATGCATTTGGGACACAGAGGCGGCCCGGCACAAGGATTTTCCGGCGCGCGGCGCTTATCCCCATTTACGCCCGGCCGTGGCGATGCTAATGCGGGACCAGACGTGGAGGCGTCCATGATGGTGAAGGTTTTGCGGGTGAACCGACGACCCTAGACGGTCGTTTAGAGCGGTGGCGAGCGAGCCGCCGTGCCCTGTTATGCAAACTTCCCGGATCTGACCCATGACCATGCCTGTTGCGGCCCAGACCGCCGCCTCTCCCGCTGGCCAGCCCATCGTGCGGCCGGCCACCCCCGCCGACGATGCCTTTGTCGAGGAGCTGCAGGCGACCGCCTTCGGACCCGGCCGGTTCGCGCGCACCGCGTTCCGGGTGCGGGAGCGGTTTCCGATCGATCCTTCGCTCAGTCTCATCGCGGAAGTGGACGGCACGCCCTGCGGCTCGGTGTGGATGACCCCGATCAGCGTCGGCGGCGTAAGAGGCTATCTGCTCGGGCCGCTGGCCACCCATCCCAATTTCCGCAAGCGCGGCGCCGGCAAGCTGCTGGCGCGGGAAGTGTCGCGGCTGGCGCTGGAGCGCGGCGAGGGCGCTTTCGTGCTGCTGGTGGGCGACCAGGACTATTATTGCCCGCTGGGCTGGAAGGCGACGCCGCCGGGCAATATCCGCTTTCCCGGGCCGGTGGACCCGGGCCGGGTGCTGATGCTCGCCGGGGACGAAAATCTCGTGACTGCCGTGAAGGGCGCGATAGCCGGCTTCGACGCCGGCGCGTGACCCCTTCGCCGAAAGCGGCTAGGGTGGCCGGCGGTTCGGACGCGCTCCGGCCGCTTCCTGATCCGCCGCCCGAGTATCTTCTTGTTCACCGATATGGATTTTGCCGCATCCCTGTCCTCGCGCTTGCTGCGGGAGCCGCCGCCCCGGCCCCCGGTGGAGGAACTGGTGCCGGACTGGGAGCCGCTGACGCCGGCCGGACGGCCGCCCGTGCCCGCTGCGGTGCTGATCGCGCTGGTGCGGCGGCCGGAAGGGCATACCGTACTCTATACCGAACGCTCGCCCGACCTGCGCGCCCATTCCGGCCAGGTGGCGTTTCCGGGCGGCAAGATCGACCGGGACGATGCCAGCGTCGCCGCCGCCGCCCTGCGCGAGGCGCATGAGGAAGTGCATCTGGTGCCCGAGGACGCGACCATTCTGGGCTATATGCCCACCTATTACACCGGCACCAATTATCTGATCACCCCGGTGGTGGCCGAGGTCACGCCGCGCGGCGCCTTCGTGCCCAATCCGGGGGAGGTGCATTCGGTGTTCGAGGTGCCGCTGGCGCGCATCCTCGATTCCAGGACCTATGGCCGGTTCCGCATCAAGCGGGCGGGCAAGGAGCACGTCACCTGGCAGATCGATCATGACGGACATCTTATCTGGGGTATCACCGCCAATCTGACCCGGCGCTTCCGCGCCGTGGCGCTGGGCGAGGAAGCGGCGTGATTCCCCGGCGGATCGAGGACGCTGAATGGCTCGGCCGTCCGGCGGTGCAGGCGATTTTCGCCGCGCTCGAGGGGGCGGCGGGCCGGACGCGCGCCGTGGGCGGCGTGGTGCGCGACAGCCTGGTGGGCAAGCTGCGGCCCCATGCCGATATCGACATGGCCACCGAGCTCCTGCCCGTCGCGGTGATGCAGAAGGCCCGCGCCGCCGGGATCGGCGCCCATCCCACCGGGCTCGATCATGGGACGGTGACGCTCACCCTGGAGGACACCACGGTCGAGGTGACGACGCTGCGCCGCGACGTCGTCACCGACGGACGCCGTGCCGAGGTGCGATTCGGCACCGATTGGGTGGAGGATGCGCAACGGCGCGATTTCACCCTCAACGCGCTCTACTGCCATGCCGACGGCACGCTGTTCGACCCGCTGGGCGGGGCGGGGGATCTGCTGGCGGGCCGTGTCCGCTTCATCGGCGATGCGGCGCGGCGCATCGCGGAGGACGGGCTGCGCGTCTATCGCTTCTTCCGGTTTTCCGCCAGCCATGGCGGCGAGCTTTTCGATGCCGAGGGGCTGGCCGCCTGCCGGGCCGCTGCCGGCCGTCTCGATCACCTCTCGCGCGAGCGGGTGGGTTCGGAAATACTGCGCATGCTGGGCCTGCCGAAAATTGCGCGGACGCTGGCGGCCATGGCGGGGATCGGGCTGGTTGAGCTGGGTGAAGCCCGCCTGGCGATGCTGACGCGTTACGAGGCGCTCGGCGGACGCAGCGTGGCGGCGCGCCTGGCGCTGTGGGCCGAAGGCCCCCCCGAGACGCAGCGTGAAGCCTGGCGTCTTTCCAACGCGCTTTTCGAGGAGGCCGGCAAGATCGCCGGCGCCGCCCGGTTGCTGGCGGACGGCAGGCTGGAATGGGCCGTCTATCGCTTCGGGGAGGCGGCGGTCGAGGGGCTTGCCGTGGCGGCGGCGCAGGGCGACTGGCCGCGCGACCGACTGGCGGAAACGGCGCGCGACGTGGCGCGCCTGCCGGTGGCGCCATTGCCGGTCAGCGGCGACGACCTTCTGGCAAGGGGCATGGCGCCGGGGCCGCTCTTGGGTGCCACGCTGCGGCGGCTGGAGGAAAAATGGGTCGAGAGCGGGTTCAGCCTCGAGCGCGACGCGCTGCTCGCCATGGCGGACGGGGCCGGTTGAAGCGGCCCGTCAGGGGCGCTCCTCCACATCGACGATGCGCTCCTTGATGCGTTCCACCATGTCGGGGCGCACCTCGGCCTCGTCATTGAGCTTTTTCATGTTCTCCACCGCGCGCCGCACCACCTCGGCCTCGGTCTCCGCTTCGACGTGCCAGGTGGCACCGGGAATCAGCGTGCCCGAATCGAAGCGTTTCATGGTGACCTCCTGACCTTCTGGTGAGTCAGGGGAAACGCGGGCGGGGCGGGGATGGTTCCGGCCGCTACGGCCATCGCACCGCCGGGGGCAGCGACGACAATATCGAGTTGACGTTGCCGCCGGTCTTGAGGCCGAACGTGGTGCCGCGGTCGTAGAGCAGGTTGAACTCGACATAGCGACCGCGCCTCACCAATTGCTCCTCGCGCTCTTCATCGCTCCAGGCGGTCTCGAAATTGCGGCGCACCAGCCGGGGATAGATGTCGAGAAAGGCCTCGCCGACCGCGCGGGTGAAGGCGAAATCGGCGTCCCAGTCGCCCGAATTGAAGTGATCGTAGAAGATGCCGCCAATGCCGCGCGGCTCGTTGCGGTGGGGCAGGAAGAAATATTCGTCGCACCAGTCCTTGAAGCGCTGATAGTCGACGCCGGGCCGGTTCTCGCAGGCGGATCGCATGGCGGCGTGGAAATCGAGCGTATCGGGGTCGGACTGGGTGCGGCGGCGGTCGAGCACCGGGGTGAGGTCGGCGCCGCCGCCCCACCATTGCTTGCCGGTGACGATCATGCGGGTATTCATGTGCACCGCCGGCACGTGCGGGTTCCAGGGGTGGATGATGAGCGAGATGCCCGAGCTCCAGAATGCGGTGCCCGCTTCGGTGCCCGGCATCTGGCGGGCGAAATCCTCGGTGAAATGGCCATGCACGGTCGAGACGTGCACGCCGGCCTTTTCGAAGACGCGGCCATGCAGCATGGACATTTCGCCCCCGCCGCCGGCGGCGCGATCCCAGGGCGTGCGCACAAAGCGTTCCGGGGCCATACCGGCATTGGGGCCGGTCACTTCCGTCTCGATGGCCTCGAGTGCGGCGCAGATGCGGTCGCGCAATTGGTGGAACCAGGCGCTGGCGGTGGATTTCTTGGTGTCGATATCGGCTGGAAGGGTCATGGCTGGGAAATGGACCTTTGGGGAAATCGTGTAAAGCGGCAGGGGCAATTGGCCGCGCCCCCGGAAGTGGTCGGTGCGGCTCAGGCGCCCCGGGGAAAAGCGCCGATCTGGCGCATCGCCTCTCCCGCTATCATGGCGCCGGCCAGCGCCACATTGATCGAGCGCAAGCCATGCCGCATGGGGATGCGCACGGCAAGGTCGCAGGCGGCGGCCACCGCGCCGGGGACGCCGGCGCTTTCGCGGCCCAGCATGAGGATGTCGCCCGTGGCGTAGTCTGCGTCATAGGCGGAAATCTCCGCCTTGGTGGAGAGCAGCACGAGGCGGCGGCCTTCGCGGCGGCGCCAGTCCTGGAAGGCGGCAAAGCCCGTGTGCTCGACCAGCGCGGCCTCGTCGAGATAATCCATGCCGCTGCGCGCCAGGTTGCGCCGGCTGACGGTGAAGCCGGCGGGATGGATGAGGTGGACGGGAATCCCCAGGCAGGCGCCCAATCGCAGCAGCGTGCCGGTATTGGCGGCGATGTCGGGCTGGTAGAGGGCGAGATCGAGGGGCACGGCTGTTTGCTCCAGCGCACATAAAGGCCCCGGAAATCGGGGGCGATACGGGTATAGTGTCGCAGTTTTGCCCTGTCACGAACCGCGCACTGGACAAGTTCCTGTGACAGTGCAAAAAGAACTCCAACTGACGGACCGCTTGAGGGTGGCCGGTGGTGGATTCCGCATATGCGTAATCGCCAGTCGGGTGCCGGCTCCGTCAAGTGTAGATCGTACGGGGATACGGAACTTGGCCACGCAAGCACAAAACTCACCCACGAACCGGCGGGACTTTCTCTATGTCGCGACGGGCGCCGTCGGCGCGGTCGGCACCGCAGCCGTGGTTTGGCCGCTGATCAATCAGCTCAATCCCGATGCCTCGACGCTGGCATTGGCGACCATCGAGTTCGATATTTCGGCGATTGAAGAAGGTCAGTCGGTGACCATCACCTGGCGCGGCCTGCCGGTCTTCGTGCGGCATCGCACCGAGGCGGAAATCGAAGAAGCCAAGGCCGTGCCGCTGAGCGAGCTCAAGGACCCCGAGACCGACGAGCAGCGCACCAAGGAAGGCCATGAGCAATGGCTGGTGATGATCGCCAACTGCACGCATCTGGGCTGCGTGCCGGTGGGCGAGGCCGGCGATTTTGATGGCTGGTTCTGTCCCTGCCACGGGTCGCACTATGATACGGCCGGCCGCATCCGCCGTGGTCCGGCGCCGCTCAACCTGGTCGTGCCGCCCTATGAATTCGTCAGCGACACGCTGATCCAGATCGGCTAGGGGGAGCTTTTCCGATGTCTGAACATTCCACCTACACCCCGGGAAGCACCGTCGAGAAGTGGCTGGACGACCGCCTGCCGGTGGTCCGCTTCGCCAAAGAACACCTGATGGACTTCCCCACGCCGAAGAACCTCAACTACTGGTGGACCTTCGGCGCCATCCTCGTGCTGTGCCTGGCCGTGCAGATCGTCACCGGCATCATCCTGGCCATGCACTATACGCCCAACGTGGCCATGGCCTTCGATTCGGTGGAGCATATCCGCCGCGACGTGAACGGCGGCCGCATCATCCAGGCCACCCACGCCGTGGGCGCCTCGATGTTCTTCGTGGCCCTCTACATCCACATCTTCCGCGGCATGTTCTACGGCTCCTTCAAGGCGCCCCGCGAGATTCTGTGGATCCTGGGCGTCATCATCTTCGTGCTCACCATGGCGACGGCCTTCATGGGCTATATCCTGCCCTGGGGTCAGATGAGCTTCTGGGGCGCGACGGTGATCTCCAACATCTTCACCGCGATTCCGCTGGTGGGCGAGCAGATCAAGCAATTGGTGCTGGGCGGCTTCGCGGTGGGCAACCCGACCCTCAACCGCTTCTTCTCGCTGCATTATCTGCTGCCCTTCATCATCGCCGCCGTCGTCGGGCTGCATATCTGGGCGCTGCACGTTCCGGGCAACAACAACCCCACCGGCGTCGAGGTCCGGGACAGCCGCGATACCGTGCCCTTCCATCCGTACTATACGATGAAGGACCTCTACGCGATGGTGCTGTTCATGATCCCGTTTGCGTGGTTCGTGTTCTTCGCGCCCGACATCCTGGGCCATCCGGACAACTACATCATGGCCAACAGCCAAGTGACGCCGGCCCATATCGTGCCCGAATGGTATCTGCTGCCCTTCTACACCATCCTGCGCGCCATCGACTTCAACGTGCTGTTCATCGACTCCAAGCTGGGCGGCGTGATCGCCATGGGCGGCTCGATGCTGATGCTGCTGATCCTGCCCTGGCTCGACACCTCCAAGGTCCGCGCCGGTACGTTCCGCCCGCTGTTCAAGTGGTTCTACGCCCTGTTCGTGATCAACTTCATCGGGCTGATGTATCTGGGGGCCCAGCCGGCCGAGGGCATCTACACGGTGCTGGCCAAGGTGTGCACGGCCTACTACTTCATCTATTTCCTGGTGGTGCTGCCGGTGCTCTCGCGGATCGAGACGCCTCGCCCCCTGCCAACCAGCATTTCCGAGAGCGTTCTCGGCAAGGCAAACGCGTGATCGGGGCGAAAGACATGTTCAAGACCAAGATCGTCATCGCCGCCGCGGCTATCGCCATGGGCCTCGCATCGCTGCCGGCGCAGGCCGCCGAGGGCGTTCCCCATATCGAGCGGGAAAACTGGAGCTTTGCCGGCATTTTCGGAACCTATGACCAGAACCAGCTACAGCGCGGGTTCCAGGTGTTCCGGGAAGTGTGCGCGAGCTGCCACGGGGCGCGGCTGATGGCCTTCCGCAACCTGTCCGAGCCGGGCGGCCCGGGCTTCACCGAAGCGCAGGTCAAGGCGCTGGCGGCCGAATACGAGGTCGAGGATCCGACCGCCGATGGCGGCACCCGGCCGGCGGTCGCGGCCGACCGCTGGCCCGATCCCTTCGCCGACGATCAGGAGGCGCGCGACGCCAATGGCGGTTCGCTGCCGCCGGACTTCTCGGTGCTGGCCAAGGCGCGCGGCGTCAGCGATCCGTTCCCGACCTGGGTGTTCAACTATTTCACCGGCTACCAGGAAGGGGGCGCGGACTATATCCATGCCCTGCTGACCGGCTATCACGACGAAGTGCCCGAGACGGCCCCGGAGGGGTTCGAGCTGGGCGACGGCCAGTATTACAACGACTACTTCCCGGGCCACGCCATCGGCATGGCGCCGCCGCTTGCCGAAGGCTCGGTGACCTACGAGCCGGGCGAGGACGGGGTGACGGTGCCCGAGACGCTCGATCAGTATTCGCGGGACGTGTCGGCCTTCATGATGTGGGTGGCCGAGCCGCATCTGGTCAGCCGCAAGCAGACCGGTTTCGTGGTGCTGCTGTTCCTGGTGCTGTTCGCCGGCCTGATGTACGCCACCAAGCGCAAGCTGTGGGCCGGCATCGAGCACTGAGCCGGGCGACACATCGCGTGAAAGATCCGAAGGGGCCCGCGGGGCCCCTTCCTCGTTTGGGGCAGGGGCCGGACGGGACCCGGCCATGGGTGGGAGAAAGATGGCTTCCGGCGCGCTCCGCCCCTTGCCAAGAGCGGGCATAGCCACGATATTCCCGGTTGCGTTCCGGTGTTTTGGGAGAATGCGATGTCCGCCATTCGCCTGGCAGTCACGGTGGTCGGTGCGGCGCTGACCGTCAGCCGCCATCCTGCGGTGCGGGCCGGCCTGCAGGCCGTGGTCAGCAATCCCAGGGCGCGTGAAACCGCCATCAACACCACCCGCAACGCCGCCTACAATGCAGGCGTCCTGGCCCGGCATCTGCTCGGCCGCAACAAGTCCTGACACTCTCCACGCCAAGGCCATCGATGTCGCTCGACCTGAAGTCGCTCGTCCGGACGATTCCGGATTATCCCAAGAAGGGCATCCTGTTCCGGGATATCACCACGCTGATCGAGCATCCCCAAGGGTTCCGCGAGAGCGTCGAGCGCATCGCGGCCCTATATGCGGGGCAGGGCATCACCCATGTGGCGGGCATCGAGGCGCGCGGCTTCATCTTCGGGGCCGGGGTGGCGATCGCGCTCGGCGCCGGCTTCGTGCCCATCCGCAAGAAGGGCAAGCTGCCCGGCGAAACCATCGGCCAGAACTACGCGCTTGAATATGGCGTGGACACCATCGAGATTCATGCCGACGTGGTCGGCCCGGCCCATAACGTCCTGCTGGTCGACGATCTGATCGCCACGGGCGGCACCGCGCTGGCGGCGGTGGGCCTGTTGCGCCGCACCGGCGCCGCCGTGGCCCATGCCGCCTTCGTCATCGACCTCGTCGAGCTGGGGGGCGCGGCGCGGCTGGCGGCGGAGGACGTGGCGGTCAGCGCGCTGATGGAATTCGAGGAGCACTGAACTCCGCCCTCGAGGAAAGGCAGCGGCCCGCAGCCCTATGCCGCCATGGCCTCGCGCCGGTCGACGAGGCAGAACTGATTGCCTTCCGGGTCGCGCATGACGGTATAGGTGGGCAGGACGCGGTCGACGCTGGCGCCGGCCTGCTTGAGGCGCTCCACCTCGCCGGCCCGGTCGTGGACCTCGACGTCGAAATGCACGCGATTATTGTCGTAGCGCCGGCCTTCCACATTCTGGAAGCACAGCGACGGGCCCGGGCCGTCCACCATGACGGTGGGGTCGGTTTCGGGGGTGAAGCCCAGCGCCGCGAGGCGGGCGATTTCGGTTTCGTCATAGGCGCGAACCGCATATCCCTCCAGCAGTCCGGCCCAGAAGCGGGCCAGCACCGCGGGCTTGTCGCAATCGAACACGATTTCGTGGATGGCACCCATTGCCGATCTCCTTTGTCGTTTCGGAAAATCCGTTAACGGAAGATTGCGGCAAGACTCCAGCGGGCCGCGCGACTGCGCCCGGCCCGCCCGATATTTCCCCGTTCGAGGATTAGGAACGGCTCCTGGCCGCCTCGTCCCCGGGTCCCATGCTGGGCTCCCGGCGCGTCTTCCACAGCGAATAGAGCACGCCCCCGGCCAGGATCGCCAGCGTCACCACCAGCGAGAGCAGGGTGTCGATATGGATGCCCAGCGGCACGAGGAAGATCTTGATGCCGATGAGCACCAGGATGACCGCCAGCGAGACCTGCAGGTAGCGGAAGCGGTTCATGGCCGCGGCCAGGGCGAAATAGAGGGCGCGCAGGCCCAGAATGGCGAAGATGTTGGAGGTGTAGATGATGAAGGTGTCCTGGGTGACCGCGAAGACCGCCGGCACCGAATCCACCGCAAAGATCAGGTCGACGAACTCCACCATGATCAGCGCCACGGCGAGGGGGGTCAGCCAGGTGACGATGCGGCCGGTGTGCGGGTCGGGCTCGCGGACGAGGAATTGCCGGCCGCGCAGCGTGTCGGTGATGCGGAAGCGTTTCCGCAGGAATTGCAGTATCTTGTTGTCCTCGAAGTCGGGCGCCTCGTCCCGCTGCGAGAACATGCGGATGCCGGTGATGACGAGGAAGGCCCCGAAGACGAACAGGATCCAGTTGAACTGATAGACCAGCGCCGCGCCGACGCCGATCAGGATGGCGCGGAAGGCGATGACGCCCAGAATGCCCCAGAACAGCACGCGGTGCTGGTAGAGCCGGGGAATGCCCAGGAAGGCGAAGATGGTGGCGATGACGAACATGTTGTCCATCGCCAGCGATTGCTCGATCAGATAGCCGGTGAAAAATTCCAGCCCGGCGGTGGCGCCGCGCTGGACCCAGACCCAGGCGCCGAAGGCCAGGGCGGTAAGCACGTAGAAACCGTAGAGCAGCAGGCTCTCTTTGGCTTCGATCTCATGTTCGTCGCGATGCAGGATGCCCAGGTCGAAGACCAGCAGACCGATGACGATCGTGATGAACGCGACCCAGAAAAATACGGGAGTACCAAGAAAATCGCCCGTCAGGGCGGCAAGAAGCGATTCCATCGCCGGACCTTCTCCATGTGAATAGCTGGAGCAGCTCCGACATCATCATAGCAAGGGGCTACGACCAGAGGGGCCCGGCGCTGCCCTCTGTAAATGCGTGAAAGCGGTCGAAAGTTCAACCCCCCGCCGGAAAACGCCTCAGCGCGGATTGCACAGCATGACGATGGCGTCGCCGGTTTCCAGTTGCAGGGCGATGCCGTGGATGGGGTCGTCGAGCATGCGGCCGGCCTGGATGCCGGCACTGGCGCGCAGATTGCCGTCATTGAAGCCCACGCCGTCCTGATAGGGAGTCAAATTGCCGGTGCCGGAGCTGGGGTCGCCCGCCTTGCGGGAGGCCCAGCCATAGACCTGGCCGTAAACGGTCAGGATGCCGGCGCGCTCGGCGGTGGCGTCGCGGCAGCTCCAATTGCCCTGATAGGCCTGAGCCAGGGCGGGCGCGGCGGAAAGGGCGGTGAGGGCGAGGCAGAGGGCGAATCGGCGCATGCGGGCAGAGTGCCGATGGGTGGGCGCGGTTTCAAGCCCCGCGCTTGAGGCGCGGGCCGATGAGCGGCATCCTGGCCAGCACGGCGAGGAGGCGCAGCCGCAATGGCGGGCGGTAATCACGCAGTTTTGAAAAGGCGACGAGATCGGCGCGATAGACCAGCCTGCCGTGCTGGTTGGTGGCGGTGAGCCGGTTGAACAGCAGGCCCCAGCCGGGAAGGGAGTTGGATTTGCGCTTGCCGGTGACCGTCAGCTCGTAGCTGACCGTGTCGCCCGGGCGTACCGGCGCCTTGAATTCCATGGCATTGACGCCGGGCGAAGGGCCGCTGACGCCCGGCTCCTGCCCCAGGGCCCGCAGGCGTTCCTCTTCGGCGGACAGCGCATCCACCATCTTGCGGTGCCCCACGGACACGGTGTGCCAGCCCGAGGCGACGAGGCCGCCGAAATGGCTGTGGCGGGCCAGTTCCGGATCGAGGTGGAAATATTGCGGATCGTAGCGCTCGGCGAAGCGCATGATCTCCTCGGCGGTGAAGCTGTGGCTGCCCAGGCTGACCGGCTCGCCGATGACGATCTCCTCGAACCAGCGGGTCATGGAGCGGCCTCGGCCGTGCGGCATTCCACCAGATTGGCCAGCCGCATGGTCATCACCGGCCTGTCGTCCTGATTGGCGATGCGGAAATCGAGCTTGACGATGCCCCAATGCGGATGGCTGGACGAGCGGCGCAGCTCGACGATGGTGGCGGTGCCGCCGATGGTGTCGCCGACGAGCACGGGCGCCTTCCACCGCAGGTTCTCGAAGCCCAGCCCCCCGCAGGCGGCAATATGCGACAGGAACCGGTCCACCAGCATGCGCAGGGTCAGCGCGCCGGTATGCCAGCCGCTGGCGGCGAGCCCTCCTAGCAGGCTGTCGCGCGCGGCCTTTTCGTCCAGGTGGAACGGCAGCGGATCGAATTCGCGGGCGAAGGAGACGATCGTGTCCCTGCTGACGGTGGTGCGTCCCAGATCGATGGTCTCGCCCAGGGCGAGGTCCTCGAAATGGCGCCGGGTTTTTGTGACAGGATTGGTCATTGCGCTGCCCTATACGTCAATACGCTTTGTCGCATGGCCGGCGGGGGAGGGCAAGATTGCCGGCGCTTCCGGCCTGCCGTTCCGGGCGGGCGTGCGGCCGGCCCGCATTGACATCGGCGGCGATCCGACCCAATTGGAGCCCAAAGATTTCCGGAGTTATCCATGGGTTTCAAGATGGGCATCGTCGGCCTGCCCAATGTGGGCAAGTCGACGCTTTTCAACGCTTTGACGCGGACCGCGGCGGCGCAGGCGGCCAATTTCCCCTTCTGCACCATCGAGCCGAATGTGGGGGAGGTCTCGGTGCCCGATCCGCGCCTGGAGAAGCTGGCCGCCATCGGCAAGTCACAGGCCATATTGCCGGCGCGGATGAGTTTCGTCGACATTGCTGGCCTGGTGAAGGGCGCCTCGCAGGGCGAGGGGCTGGGCAATCAGTTCCTGGCCAATATCCGCGAGACCGACGCCATCGCCTATGTGCTGCGCTGTTTCGAGGACCCCAACGTCATCCACGTCGCCAACCGGGTCGATCCGCTGGCCGATGCCGAGGTGGTGGAGACCGAATTGATGCTGGCGGACTTGGAAAGCCTCGAAAAGCGCCGGGCCGGCGTCGAGAAGAAGGCCAAGCAGGGCGACAAGGACGCCAAGGTCACGCTGGATCTGGTGGATCGGGCCATTGCGGTCCTGCGCGAGGGGCGTTCGGCGCGCTTCGTCCAGCGCGAGGCGGAGGAGGAAAAGGCCTTCCGCGAGCTGCAATTGCTCACCAGCAAGCCGGCGCTTTATGTGTGCAATGTCGACGAGGCTTCCGCCGCCACCGGCAATGCCCTCAGCCGCAAGGTCGAGGACTATGCCAGGGCCAATGATGCCGGCGTCGTGGTCATTTCCGCCGAGATCGAAAGCCAGCTGGCGCAATTGCCCGACGAGGAGCAGGCCGAATATCTCGAATCGCTGGGCCTCGACCAGCCCGGCCTCGACCGGCTGATCCGCGCCGCCTACGAGCTTTTAAACCTGCAGACCTATTTCACCGTCGGCCCCAAGGAGACTCGGGCCTGGACCATTCACCAGGGCGACCGCGCCCCGCAGGCGGCCGGCGTCATCCACACCGATTTCGAGCGCGGCTTCATCCGCGCCCAGACCATCGCCTTCGATGATTTCGTCGCGCTCGGGGGCGAGCAGGGCGCCAAGGAAGCCGGCAAGGCGCGCGACGAAGGCAAGGATTACGTCGTCCGCGACGGCGACGTCATGCTCTTCAAATTCAATACTTAGGACCGGCGGCCCGCCGCGAAATCGCTCCAGTGGAGCGATTTCAGGTCCTAAGGCCATGAGAGCTATGCTCGAATGGCAGACCGGCGGCCCGCCGCGAAATCGCTCCAGTGGAGCGATTTCAGGTCCTAAGGCCATGAGAGCTAGGCTCGAATGGCGCCGACCGGCGGCCCGCCGCGAAATCGCTCCAGTGGAGCGATTTCAGGTCCTAAGGCCATGAGAGCTGCGCTCGAATGGCGCCGACCGGCGGCCCGCCGCGAAATTCCGGTTCTATGGCCTCGCCTCTTCCCCAGGAACGACCCGGCGGGAAGAACGCCCAGAATCTTCCATTACAAACGGAATCAGCGCCTTTCTGCTCCCCTCCCCCTTGAGGGGAGGGGTCGGGGGTGGGGGTCCTCCGGTGCTCCGCAGAGCCACCCCCTCCCCTCAAGGGAGGGAGCACCGCCGCTTCCTCCTTCGTCATCCACCTTGCCGCCACACCGCGCCGATCGCGCTATCGGCGCAAAGCCGGCCGCCGCATGTGCCTCCGGAAGGCGGACATCTTAGAAATCCGAAAAACTCACCTTCCATCCCGGATTGCCACGCCGCTGGCAGGCGCTAAGCATAGGCCATGGCGGCTGAGGGGCTGCCGGGCTGGCTTTTCGGCCAGCGGCGCGTTTTCGGAGCATTCCCCGCATGGCAAATCCCAAGATCACCTTTATCGGTGCCGGTTCGGCGGTGTTCATGAAGAACATCGTGGGCGACATATTGCAGCGTCCGGCGCTCAGCGGCGCCACGATCCGGCTGATGGACATCAATCCGCAGCGTCTCGAGGAAAGCGAGGTCATCGCCGGCAAGCTGATCGCCACGCTGGGCGTGCCGGCGCGGGTGGAAAGCTATTCCGATCAGCGCCGGGCGCTGGAAGGCACCGATTTCGTCGTCGTGTGCTTCCAGATCGGCGGCTACGAGCCTTCGACCGTGATCGATTTCGAGGTGCCCCGGAAATACAATCTGCGCCAGACCATCGCCGACACGCTGGGGGTGGGCGGGATCATGCGCGGCCTGAGGACCGTGCCGCATCTGTGGAGCATCTGCGAGGACCTGCTGGCGGTCGCGCCCGATGCGATCATGCTGCAATATGTCAACCCGATGGCCATCAACACCTGGGCGATCGCGGAAAAATATCCCGCAATCCGCCAGGTGGGGCTGTGCCATTCGGTGCAGGGCACGGCCATGGAGCTGGCCAACGACCTCGACATTCCCTACGAGCAGCTCCGCTACCGCTCGGCCGGCATCAACCACATGGCGTTCTATCTCAATTTCGAGCAGCGCCTGCCGGACGGCTCCTACAGGGATCTTTATCCCGAGCTGCATCGCGCCTATCGCGAGGGCCGGGCGCCCAAGCCGGGTTGGAACCCGCGCTGCCCCAACAAGGTGCGCTACGAGATGATGACGCGGCTGGGCTATTTCGTCACCGAAAGCTCCGAGCATTTCGCCGAATACACGCCCTATTTCATCAAGGAGGGGCGCGAGGACCTGATCGAAAAATTCGGCATTCCGCTCGATGAATATCCACGGCGCTGCATCGAGCAGATCGAGAACTGGAAAAAGACCTCGCAGGAGTACCGCACCGCCGAGCAGATCGTGGTGAAGCCCTCGAAGGAATATGCCAGTTCCATCGTCAATTCGGTCTGGACCGGCGAGCCCTCGGTCGTCTACGGCAACCAGCGCAATAACGGGGTCATCACCTCGCTGCCCGATGCGGCGGCGGTGGAGGTGCCGTGCCTCGTCGACGAGAACGGCCTGCAGCCCACCTTCATCGGCGATCTGCCGCCCCAACTCACCGCCCTCATCCGCACCAATGTCAATGTGCAGGAGCTGACCGTGCGGGCGCTGGTGGACGAGAAGCGCGAGCACATCTATCACGCCGCCATGATGGACCCGCACACCGCCGCCGAGCTCGATCTCGACCAGATCTGGAACCTCGTCGACGACCTCATCGCCGCCCACGGAGAATGGCTGCCCGAATGGGCTCGGGCATGACGGACGCCTAGCGTCCTGCAAATCTCTCCGGTGGAGAGATTTGAATGCCCGAGGCCATGAGAGCTTCGCTCGAATGGCGGGCTGTCAGGAAACCCCTCATCCGCCCCTTCGGGGCTCCTTCTTCCTCAGGGGGAGAAGGGTGGTTCTGAGGTGAGGGGCTCCCGCCACACGCTTGATGCTCGCAGTATCCCCCCCAAAAAATCTATCCCCGCCGCTGCGCCCGCGCCTATCATTCCTCCATCCCCGCCATTACGCGGCCCCCACGCAGGGCCGGGCGGGGAGGCCGGGGAGAGGGGCGCCTCTCTACGCGGGTAGAAGCTCGGCAGCCGGACCTGCAATAACGGTACCGCCTGAATCCGGACCCGTGGAAAATCCGTGTCCCGTAGCGGGCGGCCCTTGGCTCCCAGCGTAGTAAACAGGAAAGAGCCAAAGGCCGCCCGTTACCGTTATCCGTGAAACCGCAAAGCCAAAGGCCGGGCGGCAAATAGGCACGTCCGGAGACCGGCGGCCCTAGAGGCTTTCATGTTTTGACGGAATCGGCGACCAGCGCTCCCTCCCCCTTGAGGGGAGGGTTGGGGAGGGGATGGGTTTGGCGGAGCACCGAAGGACCCCCACCCCCGACCCCTCCCCTCAAGGGGGAGGGGAGCAAGAAAGCGCTGATCCGCTTGACAGTGAAAGGCCCTATTTCTCGTCCTTGCCGAAGAGCTTGCCCAGCATGGCCGCCATGGGGCCGGTCTTGGGAATGTCGGCCCGGGGCCGGCCGGGCCGGGCCTGCCTGATATGGCTTTGGCCCTTGGGCGGGTCGGCTGGCTTGGGGTCGTCCGCGCCCTGCATCGCCAGGGCCAGCTTGTTCATGAAGCCGCTGTCGTCGCCCGCGAGCAGGAGCGGCGCCTGGCGGCCGATCTCGTCGAGCAGCTTCCGCAGCCAGTCCGCGTCGGCCTTGGCGAAGTCGCCGAGCACGTGGGGCGTGACGTATTCCTTGCCGGGATGGCCGATGCCCAGGCGCACACGCTTGTAGGCGCGGCCGATCTGGGGGTCGATGGAGCGCAGGCCGTTATGGCCGCCATTGCCGCCGCCGGTCTTGATCCGCACCTTGCCGGGCGCCAGATCGAGCTCGTCGTAGAAGACGACGATGTCGGAGACCGGGATCTTGAAGAAGCGGGCGACCTGCTGCACACTGTCGCCGGAACGGTTCATATAGGTCTGGGGCTTGAGCAGCAGCACCCGCTCGCCGCCGATGCTGCCCTCGGCCAGAAGGCCGGCATGCTTGGCTTTCCAGCCCGATATGCCATGGGCCGAGGCGATGGCGTCAATGGCCATGAAGCCGATATTGTGACGGTTTCCGGCATATTGGGCGCCGGGATTGCCCAGGCCGACCAGCAGTTTCATGATGACGAGCCTCCCAAATGAGTGAGGCGGCCACGGGGCCGCCTCGAAACGCTTTGCAGTGCCGGCAGGATCACTCCTCGGCGGCTTCCTCTTCGTCTTCACCGGCGGCATCGGCGGACTTGAGGCCCGAGGGAGCGACGATGGTGGCGATGGTGAAGTCGCGATCGGTGATCACCGGCCTGGCGTCATCCTGCAGGGCGACGGCCGAGATGTGAACGGAATCGCCGATTTCGGTGCCGGTGAGATCGACGATGAGGGATTCGGGAATGGCGTTGGCCGGAACGTTGATTTCCACGCTGTGGCGCACAACGTTGAGCGTGCCGCCGCGCTTGAGGCCGGGGCTCTGCTCTTCGTTGATGAAGTCCACGCGAACGTCCACGTTGAGCCGGGCATTGCCCGAGATGCGCAGGAAGTCGATATGGAGCGGCTGCCCCTTGACCACGTCGAGCTGGTAGTCGCGCGGGATCACCTTGTGAACGGTGCCATCGACGTCGAGGTCGAGGATCGTCGACTTGAAACCGCCGGCATAGATATGCTTGAGCGCCTCGTTGAAGGCGACGGAGACGGTGACGGGGGACTTCTTGTCACCATAGATAACGGCGGGAACACGTCCCTGACGACGCAGTTCGCGAGCGGCCCCCTTGCCCACTCCCTCACGCGCCTGTGCCTTGAGCACTTTGTTGGCAGCCATGGAATCATCCATTCTGGGTTGGTGTATGCCATTCCTTCAACGGCATACGCGCCCGTCCTCCAGGGGTGACGAGCGCTTCATGGCGGCGGGATATAAAGGAAAGCCGGGCACCGGGCAAGTATTTGCCGCGGGCTTTCGCCGTCAGGCCCCCGGCAGGGGCAGGCATTCCATGATCTCGACGCCGGTGCCGGGGAAAATGCCGAAATGGGGATGGTTCTCGAACATCGCCGCCGCCGCCGCGTGCGTCGGGGCCTCGACGATGACATAGGCGGCCACGGCATTGCTCATGGGCTCGATGCCGCCCGGATGGGCGAGGAGCGTCCGGCCCAGCGGGGCGCCCATGTCGAGGATCGCCTCGCGGTGCCGTTCGGCCCAATCGCCCCAGGCCTGCATGGCAAGCTGGCTGCGCTCGGCCTTTTCGGCCTCGGGCAGCCGGTTCCAGCGGCGCTGGACCTCGGCGTCCTGCGTGCCCATGTAAAGGGCCAGAAAACGGGGCATGTCATCCTCCTCGCATCGTGCGCGGCGGGAGGATAGAGCATCGGACCGAAAAGGGCGAAGCGGTTTTCGGACGGCTCCGATGCGGGAATTTCAGTCGAACAGGCTCGAAACGCTCTGCTCGCTGGCGGTGCGGGCGATGGCTTCCCCGATCAGCGGGGCGATGCTCATGCGCCTGATATTGGGCGCGTCGCGGGTGGCATCGGTCTCGAGGATGGAATCGGTCACCACCAGTTCCTTGAGCTTGCTGGCGGCGACGCGCTCGGCCGCGCCCTCGGAGAGGACGCCATGGGTGATATAGGCGGACACTTCCTTGGCGCCGGCCTCCAGCAGCGCTTCGGCGGCATTGACCAGCGTGCCCCCCGAATCGACGATATCGTCGATGAGGATGCAGGCCTGGCCCTCGACGTCGCCGATGATGTTCATCACCTCCGAGACGCCGGCGCGGGGGCGGCGCTTGTCGACGATGGCGAGGCTGGCGCCGATGCGCTCGGCCACGTTGCGGGCCCGCACCACGCCGCCGACATCGGGGGAGACCACCATGACGTTCCGGACGTCGTAATTGTCGCGAATGTCGCGCACCATAACCGGGGCGGCGGTGAGATTGTCGGTTGGAATGTCGAAGAAGCCCTGGATCTGGGCGGCATGCAGGTCCAGCGTCAGGACGCGGTTGGCGCCGGCCTCGGTGATCAGGTTGGACACCAGCTTGGCGGAAATCGGGGTGCGGGGCGCCGATTTGCGGTCCTGGCGGGCATAGCCGAAATAGGGCAGGACGGCGGTGATGCGGCGGGCCGAGGAGCGGCGCAGCGCATCGGTGATGATCAGCAGCTCCATGAGATTGTCATTGGCCGGATAGCTGGTCGACTGGACGACGAATACGTCCTCGCCGCGCACGTTCTCGTGCACCTCGACATAGACTTCCATGTCGGCGAAGCGCTTGACGGTGCAGTCGGTTAGCGGGAGTTCGAGATAGCCGGCGATTGCCTGGGCCAGCGGACGATTGGAGTTGCCGGTCACCAGCTTCATGGGGCGCGATCCTGTCTCAACCGGTCCGGGGAGAGGACCTACCAGTTTCGCGGGCAGCTTTAGCGAGTCGGGCCGGAAGTCGCAATGTCACTTTCGGCCGATGGGTAAATTAAACCTGTGTCAATCCGATGACGGCGATCTGTCGGCCGGTTCGCGTGCCCCGATGGGTGGCGTGGCGATGGGAAAAATAGCGCTCGGGATGGGCATAGGTGCAGGCGCCGACCCGCTCGATAGTGGTGACGCCGGCGGCGCGCAGCCGGGCCTCGACGAAGCCGGGCAGGTCGAAATGCGGCTGGCCGCCGGGCGGCGTATGGAAATGCCGCCCGCCATCGGGATGAAGGGCGAGGAAATCCCGCTTGAAGCCCTCGCCCACCTCGTAATTGGGCCCGGAGATGGTGGGCCCGTAGGCGGCGCGGATCCGGGCGGGATCGGCGCCGAGCGCGGTCATGGCGGCGACGACATTGCCCACGACCCCGTCGACGGCGCCGCGCCAGCCGGCATGGGCGGCGCCGATCACGCCGGCCGCCGGATCGGCGAAAAGGATGGGGGTGCAGTCGGCGGTGAGGATGGCCAGGGCGAGGCCGGGCGTCGCCGTGACCATGGCGTCGGCCTCGCGGCTCGACGGATCGACCGGGCCGGTGACGGTTTCGACCCTGGCGGAATGAACCTGTCTGAGGATGACCAGCTTGCCCGCGCCGATCGCCTCCTCGACCCGCCGCCGGTTCTGTTCGACCACGAGCGGGTCGTCCCCCACGGACCAGGAGACGTTGAGCCCGGCGAAGTCGCCCGTCGAGACTCCGCCGCTCCGGCCGAAAAAGCCGTGGCGGATGGCCGGGATGGCAGCGAGGGCGGGGGCGGTCTCGCAGGCAGTCATGGCGCGAAACCGGCCGGCGCGAGGCCCGGGCTGTGCGCGCAGAACGCCTTGAACAACTCGCCCATCTGCTCCTGGCCCACCAGCCGGTCGTGGGCGGCCCGGACCTCCTCGGCGGAACCCGGATTGGCACGGGCGAGGGCAGCGGCGCGCTCGCCGATGCCGAGGCGGGTGAGGAACTGGCCCTGCGTGGCCAGCGGCTCGACGGCGAGGCCGGCGGCGCGGGCGACATTGGCGAGGGCGCCGAAATCGACATGAGCCGAGAGATCGGTCTCGCCCGGCGCTTCGAGCACGTCGGCAAAGGCGTGGCGGCGGACGCCCTGCAGCGTGTCGCCGGTCCGCGTGGCCGCATAGCCGTAGTCGAGGGCGAGGATGGCGCCGCCCTGCCGCGCGACGATGGCGGCCAGGCGCGACATCACCTCGGCGCCGGCGAAACAGACTTCCAGCATGGTGTCGGTCGGGGCGTCGGCGACCGCGTCGGGCATGGAGCCGGGGGGAATGGCGGTGGGCGAGAGGCCGAAGCTGCGCTTGCCGTCGACCAGGCCGATCTGGCGCTCGTGCCAGCCATCCGCCTTGCGGATGAACTGGCGGATGGGCAGGGCGTCGAAGAACTCATTGGCGACGATGAGCACAGGGCCGTCTTCGAATGCGTCGAAATTCTCCAGCCATTTCGGCCCATAAGCCGCCAGGTTCCGCTTCTGCTCCGCCATCAGGGGCGGGCTGGTCTCGAAAAGGGCGAGGCGCATCGCATCGCGGAAGCCGGGGGCGCGGGTGGCGGCACGCAGCAAATCGGCCATGAGCGTGCCGCGTCCGGGTCCCAGCTCCAGCAGGGTGAAGGCTTTCGGCTCGTTCATCTGCTGCCAGAGATTGACGAGGAAGAAGCCGATGAGCTCCCCGAACATCTGCGAGATTTCCGGCGCGGTGATGAAGTCGCCGTTCGCGCCCAGCGGGTCGGCAGCGCGGTAATAGCCCTTGGACGGATGGGTCAGGCAAAGGCCCATATAGGTGGCGACCGAAATCGGTCCCGAGGTGCGGATCTGCAGGTCGATCTGCTGGTCGAGGCTCAGTGCGTCGTTCACGGTGGCGGTCTCACTTCCGGCAAATGCCGCTAAGGTCTTTCATCAGGGCCGCAAGGGGTTTTCGCGCCGGCTCGCTGCGTGGATCACCAGGATCAGGCCCCCCAGCAGGATGGGCAGGCTCAGCACCTGGCCCATGGTGAGCCAGCCGCCATACAGATAGCCGAGCTGGATATCGGGCAGGCGGACGAACTCCACCAGGATCCGGGCCAGGGCATAGCCGATGGCGAAAATGCCGGCGACGAGGCCGGGCTTGCGCAGGGCGTATAGGACGTGGGTGGCGATGCGGATGACGAGGAACAGCACCAGGCCCTCGAGCACGGCTTCGTAGAGCTGGCTGGGATGGCGCGCCACCTGCAGGGGATCGGTGGGAAAGACCACGCCCCAGGGGGCGTCGGTGGGGGCGCCGTAGAGTTCGGCATTGATGAAATTGGCCAGGCGCCCGAGGAAAATGCCGATGGTGGCCACGGCGCCGAGCAGGTCGAGCGAGGAGAGCCAGTTGCCGCCCCTGGAGCGGGTGAACAGGATCGCCGCCAGCATCAGCCCGGCCATGCCCCCGTGGTAGGACATGCCGCCATCCAACGTATTGAAGATCTCCAGCGGGTTCTGGCTGTAATAGGGCAGGTTGTAGAACAGCACGTAGAAGGCCCGGCCGCCGACGACGATGGCGAGCATGGCCCAGAAGGCGAAATCCCAGACGTCCTTGGCGGGAAAGGGCGGGGCGCCGCGATGCCAGAGGCGCTCGTTGCGCAGCAGCAGATAGCCATAGCCGGCGCCGAGCAGCACCCCGAACAGATAGGCCAGCGCATACCAGCGCACCGCGAAGGGGCCGATGGCGAAGGCGACGGGATCGATATCGGGAAAGGGCACGCGCGAATTCTCCACGGGTTTGGCCGGATGTGCCCGCGAAATAAGGCAGCATCGTGCAGGCCATACCCTCCGCCCGGCATCCGGCTCAACCCAAACTTGCACGATGGCGTCTCCATCGCTAGGAGTGCGGCCCGAAAATCGCCCGCATCCGGTCGGCCCGGGAGGAATGAGCAATGAGTTTCAGGCTGGCGGCTTATGCGGTTTCCATCGCGCACGGAGCAGTGCTGCTCGTCCGCCAGCCGTCCGATATCTGGTCGCTTCCCGGCGGCAGGGTCGAACACGGGGAAGACCCGATCGACGCGGTGATCCGCGAATTTGCCGAAGAAACGGGCCATGACGCGGCGGTCGAGCGGCTGCTGGGCGTCGATTCGAGGGTGGTCCCCGCGGCCGAACGCATGGTTTCGGGCCAGCCGGAGCATCACAATGTGGGCATTTACTACCAGGTCCGCATCACCGGCGGACGGTTGCGGCCCGAGCCGAACGGGGCGACCGCCGAGGCGGTCTGGATTGCACTGGACGCAGTGGCGCTTCTGCCCCGCTCGTCGCTGGTCGATATCGGCATCGAACTGGCGCGGGAAAAGCCGCCGACCGGCCATGTCGCTGCCGTGAAGGTCGGGGGGCTGGTGCAGCACTGAGCGGCCTTGGCACTGGTCAAGCCGGGTGCCTTGCCCTACATATCGCCAACGAGCAGCAATTGCGGGACGGATGCGCCATGAGCCAGAGCAACAGGATTTTCGACGATCTGGGACGCCTGATGAACGAGGCGGCGGGCGTGGCCGATGGGGTGCGCCGCGAGGTCGAGACCGTGGTGAAGGCCCAGGCCCAGCGCATCGTCAACGACATGGAACTGGTCAAGCGCGAGGATTTCGACGCGCTGCGCGAACTGGTGCAGGTGCAGGGCGAGGAAATCGACGCGCTGCGCAAGGAAATCGCCGCGCTGCGGGGCGACAAGCCCGCCACCTGAGCCGGCGGCCCATCCTGCCTATCGATTGTGATCCGTTCCGGCACGCTTCGGCCGGGCGGCGTTAACCTCCCGTTAATCCTTGGGTCGCAATCATCATCCACAAGAGAATGGCGTCCGCCTGTCCGCCCGCGTCCCCGGAATCGATGGCGCGGTGTAGGGTTTGTGCAGGAGGACGATTCGAGCGTCGCCGTTGCGGCGGGATAGTTCCTCCAGCGTATCCGAACAGCGCCGGCCCATGGCCGAGCGGACGACCAACGCCTTTGCGAGGACGGACCTGCATGTCCCTGATTGAATTCGAGCCCGACCGGACGTCCCATCCCGTGGACCTGGTCGAGCATATCGCTTCGATCAACGACTGGACGTTCGAGCGACAGGACGCCGACGAGATTTCCATCTCCGTGCGCGGCGGCTGGAGCGACTATCACGTCTCGTTCAACTGGATGGAAGATCTGGAAAGCCTGCATATCGCCTGCGCCTTCGATCTCAAGGTGCCTGAGGCGCGGCGGAGCGAAATCAAGCAGCTGATCGGCCTCATCAACGAGCAGCTCTGGATCGGTCATTTCGATATCTGGAACAAGGAAGGCGTGGTGCTGTTCCGCAATTCGCACCTGCTGACCGGTGGTGCCGATGTCTCGCCGCAGCAATGCGAGGCGCTGCTGCGCTCGGCCACGGACAGTTGCGATCTTTACTATCAGGCATTCCAGTTCGTGGTCTGGGCCGGAAAGTCGGCCGCCGACGCGCTGAGCCATGTGATGTTCGAAACGGTGGGTGAAGCCTGATGGCCGATCTGCGCGGGATCGGGCCGGTCATGCTGGTCGGCGCCGGCCAGATGGGAGTGGCGCTGGCGCGCGGCTGGCTGGATGGCGGATTGCCGCCGGGCAATCTGGTTCTGGTCGATCCCATGCCCGGGGACGCGGCCCGGGAGCTGGCGGAGGATTTCGGCCTCGTCGTTCATGCGCAGGCGGTGGGGCTGCAGCCCAATGTCCTGGTGCTGGCGGTCAAGCCGCAGATCGTCGATACGGTGATGGAAGGGCTATTGCCGGTGACGGGGCCGCAGACCGTGGTGCTCTCCATCGCGGCGGGAATTTCCCTTGCGCGGCTGTCGCAGGGTCTGGGCACCGGGCGCGTGGTGCGCACCATGCCCAATACGCCTGCCCGGATCGGCAAGGGCATGACCGGGGCGGTCGCCGGTCCCGATATCGATGCGCAAGACCGCGCTGCCGTGGATGCGCTGCTGGCGGCGGCCGGGCAGGTGGCCTGGTTCGACAGGGAAGGCGATCTCGATGCGGTGACGGCGGTGTCGGGCTCGGGGCCGGCCTATGTGTTCAACCTGGTCGAGGCGCTGGCCGCGGCCGGGATGGCGCAGGGGCTGGACGAGGCCGTGGCCATGCGGCTGGCGCGGCAGACGGTGATCGGCGCGGCGGCGCTGATGGAGGCCGACCCCACGCCCGTTTCCGTGCTGCGGCAGAACGTGACGTCGCCCCAGGGCACCACGGCGGCGGCGCTGGAGGTGCTGATGGCGGCGGACGGTCTGACCCCGCTGATGGAGCGGGCGGTCGGCGCGGCGCGGCGGCGCAGCGAGGAGCTGGGCCAGGGCTGACCGGCCGGCCCGGCGCCGGCGAACTATCGTGCCGCCCGGCGGTGGCGGGATGCGAGATCGAGCAGCAGCGCGCGAACGGAATGCAGCCAGTCGAGGGTTTCGGTGGCGCCAGCGCGGAGCATGACGGCTTCGGCATCGTCGAGCGTCAGATGGGCGACGAGCAGGTCGGTGCGGTTGTCGGAGCGTTCGAAGCGGCGGCAATAGGCCAACGCCAGATTGGTATCGGCGATGGCCGTCTCGAGGGTCTGATCCGCTATCGACCGCCCGGCGCGGGCCCCTGTAAACAGCTTGATGGCCTCGTCCAGCAGGATGGAGGTGGGCGAGCTGGGCCGGGCTTCCTGCAACAGCAAGGTGGCAAGGCTCAGCATGGCCTGGGTCCTGATATCGGGAAAGGGTGCCATGGACGGCTGGCGGAGCAGCACCCGATAGCGGTACACGGCCTGATCCGTCTGACCGGATTCCGCCAGTTGCCGGGCATCGTCCAGCCGGCGGAGCAATTCCGATCGTTCCTCCCGATCCTGTCCAGCAGGGAAATTCAAACCGGACCGCCTCCCCGCTCCGCTTTCCTCGCAGCATAGGCGGGGCCGGAGAGCGAGGCAATCCGCCCCGGTGCGCCGGGTCTAGATGTTGATGGTGAGGTTGAGCCGGTCGAGCACGACGCGATCGCTGGGGTCGACCATGCCGACGAGGAAAAGCCGGACCATGCGGGCGGCCCCGGGCGGCAGCGCGTCGATGGAGGCGTCGATGCGACTGGCCTGGGTAGCCGAAAGCGCGGCGAAGAGCTGCCGCCCCTTGTCGGTGGCATGGAGCAGGCGCTGCCGCCGGTCGGCGTGGCCGGTGCGCTGCTCGATATAACCACTGTCCACAAGTTGGCGCAGCACCCGGGCGAGGCTCTGCTTGGTGATCTTGAGAATGTCGAGCAGGTCGGCCACCGGCATGCCCGGCCGCAGGTTGACGAAGTAGAGCACGCGGTGGTGGGCGCGCCCGAAGCCCTGCCGCTCCAGCAGCGCGTCGGCCACCCCGGTGAAGTCGCGATAGGCGAAAAACAGCAGCCCCATAATGTCCAGGGGCAGGTGTGTTTCGTTCACAATGGAATTTATGTCAGCCTTGTTGACATTTTTGGAGTCCGCTGGCATTCTTACCCCATCACCGCCGTCGTTTTGTCTTATCCCAGAGCCATTCCGGTTTGCCAAGGGTCAGGCCCTGAGGCATGATTGCCGCGAACGACCATTCCGCAAAAGACGGCGGAAAAGAACAGGTTTTCGGAGACGAACTATGGCAGGCGTGCCGATGGACCAGCGCGATGGCTGGATCTGGTTTGACGGTGAACTCAAACCCTGGAAGGACGCAAAGCTGCACGTGCTGACGCACGGGCTGCATTACGCCAGTTCCGTATTCGAGGGCGAGCGGGCCTATGGCGGAGAGATCTTCCGGTCACGCGACCATAGCGAGCGCCTGATCCGCTCCGCCGCGATGCTGGACATGCCGTTCCCCTATACGGTCGACGAGATCGAGGCCGCCAAGCGGCTGGTGCTGGAAAAGAACGGCCTGGTGGACGCCTATGTGCGGCCGGTGGCCTGGCGCGGTTCGGAAGAATTGTCGGTGCCGGCGCGCAACAACAAGGTGCATGTGGCCATCGCGGCCTGGGTGTGGCCGAGCTATTTCTCGGTGGAGGAAAAGCTCAAGGGCATCCGCCTCGAATGGAGCAAGTGGAAGCGTCCCAGCCCGGAAACCATTCCCTCCTCGGCCAAGGCGGCGGGTCTTTACATGATCTGCACGCTCTCCAAGGACGCGGCGATGGCCAACGGCTTTGCCGATGCGCTGATGCTGGATTATCGCGGCTATGTGGCGGAAGCCACGGGCGCCAACGTCTTCTTCATCAAGGGCAGGGAAATCACCACCCCGACGCCGGACTGCTTCCTCAACGGTATCACGCGCCAGACGGTGATCGATCTGGCCCGGGAAAACGGCTTCACCGTCACCGAGCGGCATATCCTGCCCGAGGAACTGGCGCAGTTCGACGAATGCTTCCTCACCGGTACGGCGGCGGAAGTGACGCCGGTGTCGCTGATCGGCGATCATGCCTTCACCCCCGGGGAAGGCTGCCGGACGCTGATCGACGCCTATACGGCGGCGGTGCAGCCCAAGCGGGCGGCGGCGGAATAGGTTCGCCCAGGCGACGGATATAGACAGGGCCGGGTCTCGAAGACCCGGCCCTTTTGCTTTGCCGGGCAGGTGGCTTATTCCATCCAGCGCGCCCGCGCCTCGTCGTCTTCGGCGCGGGCCTCGACCCAGCGCAGGCCGGCGGACGTCTCCTCCCGCTTCCAGAACGGGGCGCCGGTCTTGAGGTAGTCCATGAGATATTGGGCGCCCTCGAAAGCGGCATGGCGGCGGGGCGCCAGCGTCATCACGCTCATGATGGTCTCGCCGGGCAGGAGCCGGCCATGCCGGTGGATGACCGCCGCGTCGATGAGGCCGAAGCGGGCAATGGCGTTTTCGCGCATGATGCCGATCTCGTTCTCGGCCAGTTCCGCATAGCATTCGAGCACGAGGGCGGTGATCGGAGCCTCGGGCGACGAGCGCACGATGCCGGTGAAGCCGACCATGGCCCCGGCGCCCGCATGAGCGGCCTGGAAGCGGTTCGCCTCGAGGCCGGGATCGAAAGGGTCGGGGGTGATGCGGATCATGTCAGCCGCCGGTCATGGGCGGAAGGATGGCGACGGTCCGGGCGCCGGCGAGCGGGGTATCCCAGGGCACGATACGGGCGTCGCGCGAGAGCTTGAAGATCGTGGGATCGTCCATGGCCAGGTCGAGGGCCTCGTCGCGGGCGCGCAGCCAGGCGACGAGATCGGCCAGGGTCACGACGTCGGGCGGCGGGGCGACTTCGTCACTGCTGCGGTTGAGGCGCTCGCGCAGCCAGGCGAAATAAAGGACCTTCATTCGCCCACGCCCGAAAGATGCGGCCAGGACGCGCGCAGATAGGCCCAGCCGGTCCAGAGCGTGATGGCGCCGGCCACCCATAGCACCGCGTCCGAGACGAGGCCGACGCCGGGCAGCAGCGGTTCCGCCAGGACCACCGCCAGCGCCACCAGTTGGATCGTGGTTTTCCACTTGGCCAAGGGGCTGACGGGCAGGACGACGGTACGGTTGCCGAGGAATTCGCGCAGCCCCGAAACGAAGAATTCCCGGAACAGGATGGCGGAGGCCGGCACCATGTCCCAGGCGGTCAGGCTCCCGTCCCAGGCGAGGGCGGCGATGAGGATGCCCACCACGAGCTTGTCGGCGATGGGGTCCAGCATGCGGCCCAGATCCGAATACTGGTCCCAGGCGCGGGCGAGATAGCCGTCGACCCAGTCGCTGGCGGCGGCCAGGATATAGAGGGCGAGCGCGACGAGGCGCATGGCGGTATCGCCCTGCATCACCAGCGCGACGATGGGGATGATCGCCAGGATGCGGGCGACGGTGAGGATATTGGGGACGAGCAGCAGCGGGTTCCGGTTCATGGCGGGAGAGAACAGGAACGGAAGCGGAGGGTCAAGGCGATGTTTTGGTGCCGGACGATAGGGGCCGCCCCGGAAAGGCCGGAGCGGTCCATCCCATATCGCGATCAGGCCACCGCCTTCTTGGTGGCGGAGCGGCGCTGTCCGACGGTTTCGGCGAGGGCCGTGAGGGCCGCTACCGTCGTATCCCAGTCGATGCAGCCATCGGTGATCGACTGGCCGTAGACCAGTTCCCGGCCGGGAACGAGATCCTGCCGTCCGGCAACGAGGTTGGATTCGATCATCACGCCGATGATGCGCGTGTCGCCGGCTGCGATCTGGGCGCCGATCTCGGCCAGGACCTGCGGCTGGTTCTCCGGTTTCTTGGCGGAATTGGCGTGGCTGGCGTCGATCATGATGGCGGGGGCGAGGCCGGATTTCTCGGCGGCCTTGGCGGCTGCATCGACGCTTTCGGCGTCGTAATTGGTGGTCTTTCCGCCGCGCAGGATGATGTGGCAATCCTGGTTGCCGGTGGTGCCGGCAATGGCGGAGCGGCCATCCTTGGTGACGGCCATGAAATGATGCGGCTGGGTGGCGGACAGCACGGCGTCGAGCGCGATCTTCACATTGCCGTCGGTACCGTTCTTGAAGCCCACCGGGCAGGACAGGCCCGACGCCAGCTCGCGATGCACCTGGCTTTCGGTGGTGCGCGCCCCGATGGCGGCCCAACTGACGAGATCGGCGATATATTGCGGCGTGGTCATGTCGAGGAATTCGCAGGCCGCGGGCAGGCCGAGATTGGCGACATCGAGCAGCAGGGCGCGGGCGGCGTGCAGCCCCTGGGTGATGTTGAAGCTGCCGTCGAGATCGGGATCGTTGATGAGGCCCTTCCAGCCCACGGTGGTGCGGGGCTTTTCGAAATAGACGCGCATGACGATTTCCAGCCGGTCGCCCAGGCGCTCGCGCAGCGGGGCGAGGCGGCGGGCGTAGTCCATGGCGGCGACGGGATCGTGGATGGAGCAGGGGCCGACGATAACGGCCAGGCGATCGTCCTGGCCGGTCAGAATATTATGGAAGGCATGGCGGGCGGCGAGGACGGTGCGGGTGGCCGTATCGGTGCGTGGATGCTCCCGCATGACCTCGATGGCCGTGGGCAGCGGTTTGATTTCGGTGATGCGCAGGTCGTCTGTGGATTTGAGCATTTCCTGGGTCTCGTCTCTGGTTGGGAGACGGCCAAGAAAAAAGCCGCCTCGAAAGTCGGGCGGCTGGCTTGCGGTTTGGTCTGGTCGGTAGGGATCAGGACGCGCGCGCATTAGCCTCCGCCGGGAGCGGATAGCTAAAGTACCAATAAAAGGCGGCGGCGTTGATCATGGGGTAAAGTGTAGCGGGGCGCGACGGGCTTGTCGAGTCCCCACTTTGGTCGCAGAGGCGACGGGCTAGGTCCGGTTGAAATGATCGTAGATCGATTGCGCCATGGTCTTGGAAATAGTGGGCACCGATTCGAGGTCGGCGAGGGAGGCGCGGCCAACGGCCTTGGCGGAGCCGAAATGGTTGAGCAGCGCCCGCTTGCGGGTGGGGCCGATGCCTTCGATCTCGTCGAGGGGGTTTTTCACCACCTCCTTGCGGCGGCGGGCGCGATGGGTGCCGATGGCGAAGCGGTGGGCCTCGTCGCGCAGGCGCTGGACGTAATAGAGCACCGGGTCGCGATGGGGCAGCATAAAGGCGTCGCGGCCTTCCATGAAGAATTTTTCGCGCCCCGCATCGCGCTCCTCGCCCTTGGCGATGCCGATGAAGATCACTTCGCGCGGCAGGTTGAGCTGGGCGACGACCTCGCGCACAGCGTTGAGCTGGCCGGCGCCGCCATCGATGAAGACCAGATCGGGCCAGTCCGGCATGCCGGTGGCCTCGTCCTCGGCATCGGTGTCGCTCTCGCTGGCGAGGCGGGAAAAGCGGCGCGTCAGCACTTCGCGCATCATGCCGAAATCGTCGCCCGGCGCGATATCGGTCGAGCGGATATTGAAGGTGCGATAGTGCTTCTTGGAAAAACCTTCCTCGCCGGCGACGATCATGGCGCCCACGGCATTGGTGCCTGAAATGTGGGAGTTGTCATAGACTTCGATGCGGCGCGGCGTCTCCTCGAGGCCGAAGGTCTCGGCGACGCCTTCGAGCAGGGTGCGGTTGGAAGCGCCTTCGGCAAGCTGGCGGCCGAGCGCCTCGCGGGCATTTTGCAGGGCATGGTTGACGAGATCGCGCTTTTCCCCGCGCCGGGGAATTTGCACATGGACCCTGTGGCCGGCCCGGCTGGACAGGGCCTCCTCGATCAGCGCCGGCTCGGCCAGATCGTGGCTCAGCAGCACCAGGCGCGGCGGGGTCCGGTCTTCGTAGAACTGGGCGATGAAGGCTTCGAGCACCTCGTTGTCGGTGAGGCTGTCGTCGGCCTTGGGCCGGAACGCGTGATTGCCCCAGTTCTGGAAGGCGCGGAAAAAGAAGACCTGCACGCAGAACTGCCCGCCCTCGTGATGGATGGCGAAGACATCGGCCTCCTCGACCGAGCGGGCGGTGGCATCGCCCTGCGACTGGATCAGCGCCAGGGCCGAGAGGCGGTCGCGCAACAGGGCGGCGCGCTCGAAATCGAGATTTTCGGCAGCCTCGTTCATGTCCTTTTGCAAATGGTCGCGCACCGATTGCGACTTGCCCGAAAGGAACAGGCGCGCATCCTCGACCAGCGCCGCATAGTCCTCGAGGCTGATTTCGCGGGTGCAGGGGGCCGAACAGCGCTTGATCTGGAACAGCAGGCACGGCCTTGTGCGGGCGGCGTAGAAGCTGTTCGAGCAATTGCGCAAGAGGAAAGCCTTCTGCAGGCTGGCGATGGTGCGGTTGACCGCCACGACCGAGGCGAAGGGGCCGAAATAATGGCCCTTGCGGCGGCGCGCCCCGCGATGCTTGGTGAGTTCGGGCGCCTCGTGATCGGTGGCGATGAGGATGTAGGGAAAGCTCTTGTCGTCGCGCAGCAGCACGTTGAAGCGCGGCTTGAGGCGCTTGATGAGATTGGCCTCGAGCAGCAGCGCCTCGGATTCGGTCTCGGTGCGCACGAATTCCATGCCGACCGTGGCGGCGATCATGCGCTGAATGCGAACCGGCAGCCCTTCCGGCCTCGTGTAATTGGTGACCCGTGAGCGGAGGGAGCGAGCCTTGCCCACATAGATGACGGCCCCCTCGGCATCGAGCATGCGATAGACGCCGGGCGCCGAGGGCAGCGTGCGGACGAAGGCCTGGATGACCTCGGGACCGGAGGGCGGCGGTGGATCGTGGTCGGTCATAGTCGGGGCGTAGGCCCGTTTTGAGGTGGAAATTCGAGGTGTTCGCCGCCGTCGAGCGCTAGCATCTGGCCGGTGAAGGCGGGCATGGACAAAATCGCCAGGATGCCGCGCGCTATGGCTTCGGGGCCGGCATGGCGGCGCAGCGGCAGGGCCTCGACCGAGCGGTCGAACTCGGCCTGGGTCTGGCGCGAATTGGGCAGGACCGGGCCGGGGCCGATGGCGTTGACCCGGATGGAGGGGGCCAGCGACTGGGCCAGGGTGCGGGTGGCGGTCCAGAGCACGGACTTGGAGAGGTAGTAGCTGAAAAAGGCCGGGCTCGGATGCAGCACCCGTTCGTCGATCATGTTGACGACATTGCCCTCGACGTCGTCGGGTAGCTGGGCGGCGAAATCGCGGGCGAGAAAGACCGGCGCCTCGGCGTGAATGGCGAAATGGGCGTCCCAGAGCGCTTCGTCAACGTCCATGGCGCTGTCGGGCTCGAAGATCGAGGCATTGTTGACCAGGATGGTGAGCGGACCGAAAAAGGCCGCGGCGCGGGCGATGACGGTACGGCGCTGGGCGCGCCTGGCCAGATCCGCCCTGAGGATTTCGGCCCGGCCGCCCTCGGCGCGGATGCGGGCGCGCAGGCTTTTGGCTCCCGCCGCGTCGGAGCGATAATGAATGACGACGGCGTGGCCTTCCATGGCCAGGGCCATGGCGATGGCCGCCCCGATACGGTCGCCGGCCCCGGTGACCAGGGCAACCGAACGGGCGTGATTCGGAACTGTTCTTGCAGGCTGTGGCATCGAGCGGACCATAGGCCGGAAACGGCTTCGTCTTCAATCGGGAGCCGCCGTCTTCGGCGAGGCCGCTGACAAGGCATGGCAGCAAGCCTTTTCCGTTTGACGGCCCGCAAAAGTGGCGTAGCCTGTCATCGTTGCGGGGCGGTCCGCCTCGTGCGCAAGTGGAGGGGGATTAAATGGAAGTCATGGTACCTATCCTGGTGCAGTTGGTTGCCGGCGGGGCCGG
The DNA here is from genome assembly GCF_042648785.1 of Devosia honganensis. Taxonomy (NCBI): domain Bacteria; kingdom Pseudomonadati; phylum Pseudomonadota; class Alphaproteobacteria; order Hyphomicrobiales; family Devosiaceae; genus Devosia; species Devosia honganensis. Next base: position 290,163 of record NZ_JBHRYD010000001.1, on the reverse strand, counting down.
CGGCAACGTGATCGGCCAACTGGCCAAGAACCTCAATCTGGGAACGGCCGGCAATTCCATCGTCGGGGCCATCGGCGGACTGGCCGGCACCTGGCTGGCCGGCATGATTCCGGGGCTCGATTCGCTGGTGGGCGCCGCCGCCGGAGCGGCGGGGGCGGCCGGAACGCTCGATGTGGGCGCATTGGTCGGGCAGGGGGTCACCGGACTTGTCGGCGGCGGCCTGTTGACAGCGATCGCCGGCCTCGTCAAATCGGCCATGGCGAAAGCCTGAGGCCCGACAAAGGACGATCGCGCCTCGCGGCCGGATCGCCGCGGGGCGCTTTTTATTGGGTCGTTTTCAAGAATGTCCATTTCCGACAGTTCCGGCCGCAGCGACCAGATCGGCCGCGCCATCGCCCTCACCCTGCTGACCATCGGTGTGTTCGGCGTCCAGGATGCCGTCTCCAAGGGGCTGGTGCAGATCTATTCGCCGTTCCAGATCACCATGATGCGCTATTGGGGCTTCGCGGTGTTCGCCCTCATCCTGGTGGCGCGGCAGGCCCCGCTGCGCCAGGCGCTGCGTTCGCGCTCGCCGCGATTGCAGATATTGCGCGGGGTGTTGCTGATCGTCGATATCTGGTTCTTCGCGCTGGCGCTGCAAACCGTGCCGCTGGGCGAATTGCAGGCCATCGTCATCGTCTATCCGTTGCTGGTGACGCTGTTCGCCATACCGGTGCTGGGCGAAAAGGTGGGAGTGTTCCGCTTCGGGGCGGTGGGCGTCGGATTTGTCGGGGCGCTGATCATCATGCGTCCGGGCGGCGTTCCGCTCGACTGGGGCGTCGGGTTCGCGCTGGCCTCGGCCTCCGCCTACGCGTTCTATCTGGTGATCACCCGCAAGGTAGCGGCCGTCGACAGCGCCGCCACCAGCATGACCTATACGGCGCTGGTGGGGCTGGTGTTGTCGACCGGCATCGGCATCTTCTTCTGGGAGCCCATGGGCTGGGGCGATTTCCTGTTGGTGGTGGTGATCATGATCACCACCTGCGCGGGCCATGGGGTGATGATCTTCGCGCTGGCCATGGCGCCCGCCAGCGTCCTGCAACCCTTCAACTATTTCTCGCTGCCCTGGGCCATCGTGCTCAGCATCGTGGTGTTCGGCCACTGGATCGACACCATCTCGCTATTGGGTGCCGGCATCATCGTGGCGGCGGGCCTCGTGGTCATGGCGCGCGAGCGGGTGAAGAAGGTGCCGGTGGTGAACGAGGCGGTGCTGCCGGCGCGCGAATGAAAACGCCGCCCCGAAGGGCGGCGCAGGTAGCGGATGGAAGGTGACGGCCTCAGTTGCCGATGCAGAAATAGCCGTTGGGGCCATTGAAGCAGACGCTGCCGGAATTGCCGGGATAGACCGGCCGGGGGCGCGGGTTCCAGTGCGGCGGGCGCGGCGGACGGGGATTCCAGTGCGGCGGGCGCGGATTGGGGTTCCAATGCGGCGGACGCGGAGGAACCGGACGATCCCAGCCGGGGCGGCCGCTATCGAGATAGCTGGACGAGACCCAGCCATTGAGGCCGCGCTTTTCCACGAAGCACCAACTGCCGCGGCAGTGGTCGACATCGACCCGCTCGCCACGGCGCAGCGTATCGATGACGCGATAGCTGGTGCCGGGACCCGAGCGGACATTGACATTGCCGGTGGCGACGGCTGGCGCGGCGGAAACCGCGACGGTGGTGACCAGCACGGCCAAAGCGGCCAGGCCGGATGCGAGAAGCTTCCTCTTGGTGGCCATGGGTGGACTCCTTTCCCTGTGGGCGTGGCGTCTATCGCCTTGTCCGCAGCAAACAGCATTGCGGATGAACCCAAGCTGAATGAGCCATTAAGGAACGAGCCAGAGAAAGGGCAGTTCCGTCCGGAGGCGTTTTGCGGTGCTCGGGAAAAGCCGGCGGCGGTCAGAGTTGAAGCAGGTTGACGAAGCGGGACAGCGCGGCGGCGAGCTTCTTGCGCTGCTTGGGCTTCAATTCGCCCAAAAGGGCCTCCTCGAGCTGGGCCCAATGGTCGGCGAGGCCGTTGCGGATGCGCAGGCCGCGTTCGGTGAGGGCGAGGCCCGGCTCGAGCTGGGGGCCGACGGCGCGCCGGGCGATGAGATCGCGGCCGGCGAGCCGTTCCAGCCGCTCCGCCAGGGCGTCGGGGGCCAGCCCCAGTTCGCCCGCCAGTTCCGCCTCCGTGGTGCCCGAGCGGCCGAGGACGAACAGCACCGCATCGTCGCCCGGCTGCAGGCCTTTTTCGATGACCGGTACCAGCAGGGCCTTGTGCGCCAACTGGCCGGCTTCGATGAGCCGGTAAAGCGCGGAGCGGGACGAGGGCGTGGACATGGGTGGAAAAATAGTCCGAACTCCCGGGTGCAGTCGATGAGGCTTCCATCCTATCGTTAATCGTACAACGACCAAGCCCGGTTATTGTTCACCTCCCGCCTATGGGCTATGCGTCGATCGACGATGTTTGAGCGAACGGACGGCCATGGCGCAGGATCTCGCCCGGATCAGGGCTTTCGTGCAGGTTTTCGATGCGGGAGGGTTTTCCGCCGCGGCCCGCGCCCATGGACGCTCTAAGGCGCTGCTGAGCAAATATGTGACCGATCTCGAGGACTATCTGGGCGTGCGGCTGATGAACCGCACCACGCGCAAGCTGAACCTGACCGAGGCCGGGGAAGCCTATTACCGGGAAGCCTCGAGCCTGTTGCAGCAACTGGACGAACTCGACGCCACCATCACCGACCAGACGGCCGAGCCGCGCGGCCTGCTGCGGGTCTCGGCGCCGCGCAATTTCGGGGAAAGCACGCTGGCCCCGGCCATGTTCGAGTTCCTGCGCCAGCATCCCAAGGTGACGCTCGATCTGCGGCTCGAGGACCGCTATGTCGACCTGGTGGACGAGGGGCTGGACCTGGCGCTGCGCATTTCCACGCTGCCCGATTCCTCGCTGATCGCCCGCAAGATCGCCGATATGCACCACGTGGCGGGCGCCGCGCCGGCGCTGGTGGAGCGCCTGGGCATGCCCGCGCATCCGGAGGATTTGCGGCACCTGCCCTGCGTGGTCGACGTCAATCTGCAAGGGCAGTCGAACTGGCGCTTCACCGAGGACGGCAAGACCATATCGGTGCCGGTGAGCGGGCCGGTGCGGGTCAATTCTCCGCTCGCGGCGCGGACGGCGGCGACGATGGGCCTCGGTTTCGTCGTATTGCCGTCCTATCTGGCCGAGCCGGCATTGGCGGCGGGAGACCTCGTGCCGGTGCTGGGCGATTATCTGCCCACCGGGCAGACGCTGCAGGCGGTCTATCCGCACCGGCGGCACCTGGCGGGCAAGGTCCGGGCGCTGATCGACCATCTGGTGGAGTGGTTCGCCGCCCACCCCATCCGCTAGGTCGGGAAGCGTTCGACAGGACGCGGGATGCCGACCCATCTTCCTGTTATCGCGTGGCTCCGGGGGCAACGGGTCTTGAATACAATCTTGTCGCGGAGCTGGACGGTGCTGACGCTGGCGGCCATGGCCGCGTTCGGCCTCGCCCAGCCGGCGGCGGCGCATCCGCATATCTTCATCGATGCCGGGGTGACGGTGGGTTTCGACGAGGCGGGCCGCGTCGCCAGCCTGCGCCATAGCTGGACCTTCGACACCGCCTTTTCGGTGTGGATGGTGCAGGGGCTCGACACCGATGGCGACGGCATCGTCAGCCCGGACGAAATGCAGGAGCTGGCGGACGAGAACATGCTCGGCCTCGCCGATTACGGCTTTTACACCTTTGCCGGCGACGACATGGACTTCGTCGCCGCGGGCGACCAGGCCATGTCCTATGCCGGCAACCGGGTGACGCTGGGTTTTTCCATCGACGCGACCGCGCCGCAGCCGCCCGGAGCGCGATTCGAGCTGGGGGTCTACGACCCGGAATATTACGTGGCGATCACCTTCGCGGACCCGGACCAGGTGCGGTTGGAGAACGCCCCCGCCGATTGCGCCGTGCATCTGGAGCCGCCGGCGCCGATGTCGCGGGAGCTGGAGGAGCGGCTCTACGCGCTGGGGCCGGAAGTGCTGGAACTGCCGCCCGACCTGGCGGCGGCGATGCGCGGGACCCAGGGCATGATCGTGATTTCCTGCGGAGACGCGCCGGCGCCGGCAACCGCCGTGGAGGCGGCGAACCAGGTGGCGCAGAGCCGCCCGGCAACGCCCTTTGGTGGGCCGCCCCCCGAAGTGGGGCTCAACCTGCCGCGCACCGGGTTCTTCGGCTGGCTGCAACAGCAGCAGCGCGATTTCTACGCGGCGATGACCGGGGCGCTGGACGGGCTGCGCAGCGACTGGACCGCCTTCTGGCTGCTGGGGGGCCTGAGCTTCCTCTATGGCGTCTTCCATGCCGCGGGCCCCGGGCACGGCAAGGTCGTCATCTCCTCCTACATGCTGGCCAATGAGCGGCAATTGCGCCAGGGCGTGGTGCTGAGCGGGCTGTCGGCGCTGATGCAGTCGCTGGTGGCGATCGGCTTCGTGCTGATCCTGGCGGGGATGCTGAACCTGACCAGCACCGCCATGGGCGTGGCGGCCCATTGGGTGGGCGTGGTTTCCTACGGGCTGGTGGCCCTGCTCGGCCTGTGGCTGGTGCTGCGCAAGGTATTCGGCTGGGGGCACCACCACCACCAGGATCATGCTCACGCTCACGAGCACACCCACGCGCATCACCCTCACGATCATCACGGCCACGACCATATGCACCATGCGATCGGGCCCGGGGACATCAAGGGCAATTGGCGCGAGCAGCTCGGCGTGGTGCTGGCGGTGGGACTGCGGCCCTGTTCGGGGGCGCTGGTGGTGCTGGTGTTCGCGCTGTCGCAAGGCCTGCTGGCGGCGGGCATCGTCGCCGTGCTGCTGATGGGGCTGGGAACCGCGATCACCGTGGCGGCGCTGGCGACGCTGGCGGTGGGGGCCAAGGGACTGGCCGGACGCCTTGGCGGGGCCGACAGCGCCCTGGCGCGGGCGCTGGTCTGGTGGGCCGAACTGCTGGGGGCCGTCGCGGTCCTCGCCTTCGGCGTCCTCCTGCTGATCGCCAGCTTTTAGTCCTTGAGCGAAATCAATATCCGGCGCGACCCATCGCCGCCTTGCACGGAAGGCGCAAAAGGTTAAGGTGCGCGCCACACTGGAACCCTTCCAAACTGGCCCCCGATGTCCGACCTCCTCCCCGTTTCCCGCTCGTCCTCGTCCCCGCAGAAGATCGGCGTCCTGCTGCTCAATCTGGGCACGCCGGACGGCACGGATTACTGGAGCGTGCGGCGGTATCTGGGGGAGTTCCTTTCCGATCCGCGCGTCATCGAGACGCCCAAGGCGCTGTGGTGGCCGATCCTCAACCTGTTCGTGCTCAGCACCAGGCCGCAAAAGAGCGGCGAGGCCTATTCCCTGATCTGGGACCGGGAGCGCGACGACAGCCCGCTGCGGGTCATCACCCGCGCCCAGGCGGACAACCTGGCGCAGCGGCTTGCGGGGGACGGCATCATGGTCGATTTCGCCATGCGCTACGGCAATCCCTCCACCAGAAGCGTGCTGGAGAAGATGGAGGCGGCGGGGTGCCGGCGGATCCTCTTGATGCCGCTTTATCCGCAATATTCGGCCACCACCACCGCCACCGCCAACGACAAGGCCTTCGACGCCCTGCGCCGGATGCGCTGGCAGCCGGCGGTGCGCACGGGTCCGGCCTATTTCGACGATCCCAAATATGTCGAGGTGCTGGGCGAATCGATCCGCGAGGGCATCGCGGCGCTGGATTTCGAGCCGGAACTGGTCCTCACCTCCTATCACGGCCTGCCGCAGAGCTATGTGGACAAGGGCGACCCCTATGAGCGGCACTGCCACGAGACGACGCGGCTGGTGGGCGAATATCTGGGCTGGCCGGCGAGTCGGCTGAAGGTCACCTTCCAGAGCCGGTTCGGGCCGAGCAAATGGCTGAGCCCGGCCACCGACACCACGCTCGAAACCCTGCCGAAACAAGGGGTGAAGAAGGTGGCGATCCTGGCGCCGGCCTTCCATGCCGACTGCATCGAGACGCTGGAGGAAATCGCCATCGGCGGCAAGGAGAGCTTCCTTGCGGCGGGCGGCGAGAACTTCGCCTATATCCCGTGCCTCAACGACACGCAGGCCAGCATGGACATGATCGAGGCCATGGTGCGCCGGGAGCTGAGCGGCTGGCTCTAGAGGCTTTCATGTTCTGACGGAATCGGCGACCAGCGCTCCCTCCCCCTTGAGGGGAGGGTTGGGGAGGGGGTGGGTTTGGCGGAGCACCGAAGGACCCCCACCCCCGACCCCTCCCCTCAAGGGGGAGGGGAGCAAGAAAGCGCTGATCCACTTGACAGTGAAAGGCTCTAGCCGCCGTCGAGAGCGGGCGGGGCGCCGTGTTTCACCAGCCCGGGCCGGAGAAATCGGGCGGGGTGACGTTGACGAGACCGCGGCCGACGATCCAGGACCGCTCCACCCAGCCATAATCGGGAATATGGCACCATTGCGCGGCGCCGGCGGGCCAGAGGGTGTGGCCGGCATCGCCGATCCACGAGCCGCGGCGGCTGTCGCTGTCGGTCTGGGTGCAATGGTCGATGGGGATTTCCGTGCCGTCGGCGACGCGCCCGACGATGCGGTAATGATCGCCGGGCCCCTCGCGCACGGCGATATTGCCCCCGGAGACGCGGGCGGTGACGGTAAGAGCCAGGGCCGGGCCGGCGAGGGCGGCCATGGCGATGGCGGCAAAGGCGAAACGGATGAGGGGGCGCATGGAAGCCTCCAATGCTGTTTCCCCCTAAATGCGCGAAGGCCATGGCGGGTTCAAGGCGGAGGTGGCCGGCCGCAGACCTATTGCAAGGGCAATTCGACATTGCCGGGCGGAGAGGGGGCGTCGTCAAAATCATCGCCGTCATCCGTCCACGGATCGAGCTGATCGGCATGGAGGGCCTCGAAATGGCGCAGGGCGGCGGCGAGGCGGAAGACGAGAACGGTGAAATCGGCCGGGCTCAGCGTGCTGTCGGCGATCCAGGGAAACCACGGCAAGTCGGCATGGCGGCAAAACAGCTTGTTGGCCCGATGCCGGACGGTTTCGAGCGCCCGGATGGTGGGATCGTTCATGGTGCCCGAGGGCTTGCGAAAATCCAGCGCGTCCTTGAGCGCATCGACTTCGACGCGGAGGCGGCGATAGCTGGCGAGGGCCCGGGGGCCGAGAGGGGGGATGGTCGTCATGGGATCTGCCTCGTTCCGATTGCGGATGAGGCAGTGTAACGCCGTGCGCAGCAGCGGGGATAAGCGCCCGGCCTTGCGGCTTGCGCTTGCGACATAGTCGTTCGGGGAGAACGGTAACGGGCGGCCTTTGGCTCTTTCCTGTTTACTACGCTGGGAGCCAAGGGCCGCCCGCTACGGGACACGGATTTTCCACGGGTCCGGATTCAGGCGGTACCGTTATTGCAGGTCCGGCTGCCGAGCTTCTACCCGCGTAGAGAGGCGCCCCTCTCCCCGGCCTCCCCGCCCGGCCCTGCGTGGGGGCCGCGTAATGGCGGGGATGGAGGGATGATAGGCGCGGACGCAGCGGCGGGGATAGATTTTTTTGGGGGGATACTGCGAGCATCGAGCGTGTGGCGGGAGCCCCTCACCTCAGAACCACCCTTCTCCCCTGAGGAAGAAGGTGCCCCGAAGGGGCGGATGAGGGGTTTCCTGACAGCCCGCCATTCGAGCGTAGCTCTCATGGCCTCGGGCATTCAAATCTCTCCACCGGAGAGATTTGCCGGACGCTAGGCGTCCGTCATGCCCGAGCCTTCCAGCGTGTCCAGCTCCATTTCGCGCAGGCGCTTGACCTCGTCGCGCAGCCTGGCGGCTTTTTCGAATTCCAGATTGGTGGCGGCTTCGCGCATTTCGCGTTCGAGGTCGCGGATGACGGTGGCGAGGTTCTCGCCGGCGACGATCTTTTCCTTGCCGTCCCTGCCCTTGCCGATGGAAATGGTGACGTGGTCCTGCTCGTAGACGCTGTCGACGATGTCGTTGATGCGGGCCTTGACCGATTGCGGGGTGATGTCGTTGGCCTCGTTATAGGCGAGCTGCTTGTCGCGGCGGCGATTGGTTTCGGCCAGGGCCCGCTCCATGGAGCCGGTCTCGCGGTCCGCATAGAGGATGACACGCCCGTCGACATTGCGCGCGGCGCGGCCGATGGTCTGGATGAGCGAGGTTTCCGAGCGCAGGAACCCTTCCTTGTCGGCGTCGAGAATGGCCACGAGCCCGCATTCGGGAATGTCGAGGCCCTCGCGCAGCAGGTTGATGCCGACCAGCACGTCGAAGGCGCCGAGGCGCAGGTCGCGGATGATCTCGATGCGCTCGATGGTGTCGACGTCCGAGTGCATGTAGCGCACACGGATGCCCTGCTCGTGCAGATATTCGGTGAGGTCCTCGGCCATCTTCTTGGTGAGCACGGTGACGAGCGTGCGGTAGCCGGCCTTTATGGTGGTGCGGATCTCGTCGATGACGTCGTCCACCTGATGGGTGGCGGGGCGAATCTCCACGGGAGGATCGATGAGGCCGGTGGGGCGGATGACCTGTTCGGCGAAGACGCCGCCGGTCTGCTCCATTTCCCATGAGCCGGGCGTGGCCGAGACATAGACCGATTGCGGGCGCATCGCGTTCCACTCCTCGAAGCGGAGCGGGCGGTTGTCCATGCAGGAGGGCAGGCGGAAGCCGTATTCGGCCAAAGTCGCCTTGCGCCGCAAATCGCCGCGATACATGGCGCCGAGCTGGCCGATGGTGACGTGACTCTCGTCCACGAAGACCAGCGCGTCGTCGGGGAGATATTCGAACAGCGTGGGGGGCGGCTCGCCGGGCTTGCGGCCGGAGAAATAGCGCGAATAATTCTCGATGCCGGCGCAGGAGCCGGTGGCTTCCATCATTTCGAGGTCGAACAGGGTGCGCTGCTCGAGGCGCTGGGCCTCGAGGAAGCGCCCGGCGCCGTTGAGCTCCTGCAGGCGCGCGGCGAGCTCGGAGCGGATGGCCTTGAGCGCCTGGTTCATGGTGGCGCGGGGCGTCACGTGGTGGGAGTTGGCGAAGACGCGGATGAAGGTCAGGTCGGCCGATTTCTTGCCGGTCAGCGGATCGAACTCGACGATGGATTCGACCTCGTTGCCGAACAGCGAGACGCGCCAGGCGGCGGCTTCGTAGTGGGCCGGGAAGATCTCCACCGTATCGCCGCGCACGCGGAAGGTGCCACGCACGAAGCCGGTATCGCCGCGCTTGTATTGCAGGGCGACCAGCTTGGCCAAGAGCTGGCGCTGGTCGATCTTCTCGCCCTTCTGCACGTCGATGGTCATGGCGGTGTAGTCTTCCACCGAGCCGATGCCGTAGATGCAGGAGACCGAGGCGACGATGATGACGTCGTCGCGCTCGAGGATCGCGCGCGTGGCCGAGTGGCGCATGCGGTCGATCTGCTCGTTGATGGTCGATTCCTTCTCGATATAGGTATCGGTGCGCGGCACATAGGCCTCGGGCTGATAGTAGTCGTAGTAGGAAACGAAATATTCCACCGCGTTGTCGGGGAAGAAATTCCGGAACTCGCCATAGAGCTGGGCGGCCAGCGTCTTGTTGGGCGCCAGGATCAGGGCCGGACGCTGGGTGCGCTGGATGGTCTGGGCGACGGTAAACGTCTTGCCCGAGCCGGTGACCCCGAGCAGGACCTGGTCGGTCTCGCCATTCTCGATGCCCTCCACCAGCTCGGCGATGGCGGTGGGCTGGTCGCCGGCGGGGACGTAATCGGTGGCGAGGCGGAAGGGTTTCGAGGCGCCGCTCTTGGCCGGACGCTCGGGGCGATGCGGCACCCAGGGGGCGGAGCCTTCCACCTCCTTGCGGCCATGCAGGATGATCTGCTCCAGCGCCTTGACTGTGGCGGTGACGCCGACGGTCTGGGCATTGGACAGGTCCTCGTGCTTTCTGGCCTTGTTCTTCTTCACCGAGGCGTCCAGCGCCTCGCGCACCCGGGCCATGGCCTCGGGATCGGTGGCGGCGGTGCGGGCAATGTCGCGGGCGGTGACCTTTTGCGCGGGCACATGGCCGAACCCGGCCTGGGGCGCCTCGCCGAAGCCGTCGAAATCGACGCGGTCGACCGGATTGATCTTGGTCTTGCCGGTCTTCCTGGCCATGCCGGTGGCGGTGTCGTGGTTCGACTTGGTGGTGCGGCGCTTTTCGAGCGGCGACAATTTGGCCGTCTCGGTCTTTTCCGCCGCCTCGGCGCGATCGAGGGCGCGCTTGTTGCGCATGCGCTCGGCGTAAAGGGGCTTCGAGGCCGCGATGTCCTCGGCTTTCTCGATCTCGCCGATGAAATCGTCAATGGAGAACTCGGCCTTGCCGGGCCGGGCGGACTTGGGGGCCATGGGGATCGCTCAGACTGTCCGGGATGCGTCTCAGATGGGAAACGAGGCGCATGAATGCAATGTTCCCGTTACCCTAGCACCCCGCGAACGGAGAGGGAACGGGGGCTGCTGACAGGGCAAGGCAGGAGCGATGGCGGCGAACGGCAAAAAATCCGCAAGGAAATGTCGAAGCCGGGTAGGCCCGTTCGTTATCGTCACATGAGGGCGGCGGGACCGCCAGGCTGTTTTTCGGAGGGACGGAATGAAGATCGCGGGTTGGATATTGAGCGGGCTGGTGGCGCTGTTTATTGCGGGGGCCTCGGCGGCGCCGAAGCTGTTGCAACTGGACGTGGCCATGGAGCCGATGCGGGTGGTGGGCTGGCCGGAGAAATATCTGGTGCCGATCGGGCTGATCGAGCTGGGCTGCATGGTGCTGTTCCTGATCCCGCGCACGGCACTCCTGGGCGCGGTGCTGACCATGGGCCTGCTCGGCGGGGCGCTGGCGGCCAATCTGCGGGTGGACAATCCGCTGTTCAGCCACACGCTGTTCTCGGTCTATCTGGGCATAGCGGTGTGGGCGGCGCTGTGGCTGCGCGAGGAGAGGGTGCGGGAGTTATTCCCGCTCCGGCGCTGAAAGGGCGCCGCCCGGGAGCGGCGTCCGAGCTCACTCGGCGGGGTGGGCGATGCCGTGATGGTGATGGACCGGCGCCCAGACCACCCAGGCAAACAGCAGCACACCGGCGAAGGTGATCAGCGAGGCGACGGCGACGATGGGCTCCATGGCGGTATTGCCCGATAGGAGCAGATAGAGCGCGGCGGTCATCACCACCACGCCGAGCGTATAGACGCCGTATTGCAGCATGGGCAGCAGGCCGGCGGCCTTGGTGGGGTTCAGCGCGTAATAGGTGCCGAACAGCGCGCTGGTGACCCAGCCGAGCAGATTGATATGGGCATGGGCACCAATGACGTTATGGGTGCCGCCGATGGCCATCTGCAGGCCGATGCCGATACCGGCGATCAGGAACAATATGGCGGTGCGAAAGAAATATTCGGACAAGCGGGGCATGGTCTCTCCTCCCGAAAGGCTGGTCGCCCAGTCCCCTCACGGACTGAGTCCAGGGAGGCGCAAAATATGCCTGTCGAGCCCCGAAATCCATCGGAATCGAGGCGAATGCCTCAGTAGAGGCGGATGGAGGACACGTTGCGGCTGAGAAACCGGTTCAGCACCGGCTGGTCGGCGGCGATGCGCTCGCAATAGGACTGGAAGAAGCGGTCGCGGCAGACGGCGGCGCTGGTTCCGGTGACGACGCGGACCGAGCCGATGCGGTTGTCCCAGCCCAGCATCGCCAGATCCGGGAAGACCTGGCCGGTGGCGGCACAAAAGGAACGGCCGCTGAAATGGCTGCCCTCGTAAAAGCACATCTCCCCGCCGGCGAGATCGGGACGCGGCGCGGTGGGATCGAGCAGCGGCCAGGCCGGGTCCTTGCCGAAGTCGATGGCGCCGTTGCGCGTCCAGCCCCGGCCGCCCGGGCCGTCGACATTGCACCACAGCTTCTGGCAGCGCAGGATCTTGATGGCGAGCTTGCCGGCGATCTCGCCGGTGACCGGATAGTGATCGCCGGGGCCGCTATGCAGCACCAGGGCGGCGCGGCTCCAGCCATGACTGCCGGCGGGGGAAAGGGCGAGGGCGGGGATGCCGGGCAGCAAAGCCAGGGCGAAGGCGAGTCCGAAGGCCAGAAATGCGCGCATGGGCGAGAATCCGCTTGAGGAAGCCGGACCGAGGTTAGCCCGGCGCGGCGCCGGATGCAAAGCAAAGCGCCGCCCCCAAGGGGACGGCGCTGGCGGCGAGGCCGGATCAGCGGATGCGGATCGAGGCGATGTAGTCGTCGAAATCGCCCAGCGAGGAGGCGCTGGTGGTGTAATTGCGGCAGCTGCGGAAATTGGTCTGCGAGCAGACCTGCACGTTCAGCCGGCCACGGTTCTCGAGCGAGGAGATGCGGTCGGTCCACCGGCGCAGGTCGCGGATGGATTCGCCCCGGCTCATGCAGAAGCTGTCGCCGCGGAACTGGGTGCGGTCGTAAAAGCATACCTCGTCGCGCGAGACGACGGGCGGACGCGGGCCGGGACGCGGCGGCTGGGCCTGATTGCCCACGCCGATGCTGATCTGCGGGCCGCCGGGGCCGCCAATGGTGAAGCCGAAGGAAATGCCGGGATCGCGGGGATTGACCGGACGGCCATTGGCGCTGAGATAGCTGGCCGAGACCCAGCCATCGGCGCCGGGCTTGACGACATAGCACCAGGACCCCTGGCAGCGCTGGACGTCGACCTGCTGGCCGCGGCGCAGCGTATCGACCACGGCATAGCCGGTGCCCGGACCCGAGCGCACATTGACATTGCTGGTGGCGGTGCCCGGGGCCGCCTGGGCGGCGGGCAGGAACATCACCACGGCGGCGGCAACGACGGCCACGCCGGTGGCCAGGTTGAGAAGTTTCTTGCGGATCTGACGGTGCATGACGTGCTCCCTTTACACAGGACTGCCGGTCCCGAATGCCGGGACGACCCTTGCGGCAGCCCTGCCGGCTGTTTGTAACTCCAGAAACGGCATCGGCACAAAAAGAGTTCCGACAGGGGTTTCCGGCCTCTGGCGTCCGTTTTTCGAAACGCCGATGGGATGCACAAAAGCAGGGACAGGCTGAACGCAGCCTGAACGGCCGGTTCAGGCGGGCGGGATGGGGCTCTTGCGGCCGGCCTCGTCGAGCGAGACATAGACGAAGCGCGCCTCGGTGACCTTCTGGCGATCGTCGAGCATGTTGCGGCGCACCCAGGCCTCGAGGCCGATGGTGATGGAGGTGGTGCCGATGCGCTCGATGGCGGTATAGACGCAGAGCACGTCGCCGACCTTGACCGGGGCGATGAAGGTCATGGCCTCCACCGCCACGGTGACGACGCGCCCCCGGACCCGCTCGATGGCCGCGATGGCGCCGGCGATGTCCATCTGGCTCATCACCCAGCCGCCGAAGATGTCGCCGGCGGGATTGGCGTCGGCGGGCATGGCGAGGGTGCGGATGGTCAACTCGCCCCGGGGTTCGGCGGTAGCGGTGGGCATGGTCAGGGTCCTTTCACCGGCCAGCGGCCGACGGCTTCCTCCCAGTGCCGGCGGCAGAGGGACAGATAGACGGATTTTTCGATCGATACCTGGTCGCCATCGGTGAGCACGCGTCCGTCGGCATCCTGCCGGACCACCATGGTGGCCTTGGCGCCGCAGGTGCAGATGGTGCGGATCTCGCGCAAAGTGTCGGCGATGGCGAGCAGTTCCATGGAGCCGGGAAAGAGCCGACCCTGAAAATCGGTGCGCAGGCCGTAGCACATGACGGGGATGCCGAGCCGGTCGGCGACGCGGGCCAGTTGCCAGACCTGCTCGCGGGTGAGGAACTGGGCCTCGTCCACCAGCACGCAATCGACCCGGGATTCCTCGTGGGCGTCGCGGATCGACTGATAGAGGTCGTCATTGGCGCCATAGAGCGCGGCGGGCTCGGCGATGCCGATGCGCGAGGAGATGGCGCCCCGGCTGTCCCCGGCGTAAAGGGCGGAGGTATAGAGCAGCGGCCGCATGCCGCGCTCGCGGTAATTATAGGCGGCCTGAAGCAGCAGGGTGGACTTGCCAGCATTCATCGCCGCATAGGAAAAATAGAGCTTGGCCATGATCGCGCCCGGTATATCGCTTCCGTTGTGCCGCAGGACAAGCCGGGGGGCGAGCGCCAAACCGGCGCGCTCCACAAAAAAGAGGCCGCCCGCAGGCGGCCAGGGCCGATCTTCTCGGTGGGAAGGCCGGGGGTTGGCGGGCCGGGCCTTCGGGTGCCGCGCGTCGGAGACGCGGGGGCGGGGCCGGCCAGGGGTGGGCCGGACGAAACCATGTTAGCGGCACAGGATGACAGGGTGGTGACAAGGCCCGTTCAGCTTCGGTTCAGCGGCGGCGGCGCAGAACGCCATCCAGCCCAGGAGCGCCGGACGATCCGATGCCATCGGATCGAGCGCTCCATCTGTTTATGATCGCATCGGATCAGTCCGAAAGCCGCTTCGCACTTTCGGTTCGATGCCCAGTCACGGGAGCGTAACGACATGACCGGTTTTGCCCGCACCGCCCTTGCGGCCATTCTCAGCCTCGCCACCCTGCTGCCGGCAGCGGCCTCGCCGGTCGGCCTGTGGGAAATCGAGATGCGGGATTCGCGCTACGACGTGACCATGTGCGGCGACGGCACCCAGCTCTGCGCGGAACTGGTGTGGCTGGGGAACGGCGCGGACAGCCCGGAAAACCTGCCCTACATGAATACGCTGCTGATCGACCATGCGCGCCAGACGCGGGCGAACCAGTGGAAGGGCGAGCTGCATATCTACGGGCAGCGCGCGGCCGGGACCATCACCCAGGTCGGCGCCGACCAGATCACGCTCAAGGGATGCGTCGCCTTCGTGATCTGCAAGACCTACCAGATGTATCGCTACGCCCCGAAATAGGCGCCGGCCCCGGCTCTCGCTCTAATTGGCGATGCGCGGCTCGTGCGCCTTGCGGCGGGCCAACAGGGGCGGAATGGTTTCCACCAGCAGGATGGCGGCGAAGATGAGGGTGGCGCCGGCATAGCCCACCATGGGCAGGCGCTCCCCCAGCAGCAGCGCGCCGCCCAGCGCCGCGAACAGGCTTTCGGCCGACAGGATGATGGCCGCATTGGCCGGCGGCACGTGCTGCTGGCCGATGGCCTGGAGGGTGAAGCCGACGGCGGTGGAGAGCACCGCCGCATAGGCAATCTCCACCCAGCCGGCGCCGATCGAGGCCAGTTGCGGCGCTTCGGTGCCCAGGGCAATGAGGCTGGCGGCGCTGCCGGCGGCCAGGAAGCTGATGCAGGAGACGAAGACCGGCAGGCCGGTCAGCCGCGCCACATGGCCCAGCAGGATGACGTGCATGGCCCAGAAGACGGCGCTGCCCACGATGAGCCAGTCGCCGCCATTGAAGCTGTCGAGCCCGCCGCCATTGAGATAGTAGATGCCCACCAGCGCCAGCGGCACGCCGACGAAAATGATCGGGTGGGGACGCGTACGGAACAGGGCGAAGCCCAGCAGCGGCACGAAGAAGACGTAAAGCCCGGTGAGAAAGCCGCCATTGGTCGCGGTGGTGGTGGCGAGGCCCGCCTGCTGCAGCCAGGAGCCGAGGAAGAACACCGTGCTCATGGCGGCGATGAAGGACCAGTGGCTGGCGGTAAGCCGTATCGGCCGGCGGCGGCGCTCGTGCAGCGCCAGCGGCAGGACCAGCAGGCCGCCAATGAGGAAGCGGACGCCGGCGAAGGTCAACGGCCCCATGCTGTCCATCGCCGATTTCTGAGCGATGAAGGCGAAGCCCCAGAACATGGTGCATACAATGAGCAGGAAGGAAGCGAACGAGCGGGACATGGCGGGCCTTGGTGAACGACGACAGGAGCCGTAGCCTTCAACCGGGGCGGACGGCAAGGGGAAGCGTGCAAGTGTCGCGGCACGAACCGGGGCCATGCGGCTGGCGGAGCCGGGGCAACGATGGCATTCTCGTCCGGCGCGCAGAACCGCCTGCCCCTCCCAGGCGTTCGGAAACAAGATCGACAGGATATATATCGATGGCCGATGAAAATCTGGACGAAAAGCCGACATGGCCTGCCATCTGGCGCGGCATCAAGTGCAAGTGCCCGCGATGCGGCAAGGCCTGGCTGTTCCACCACTATATCGAGCAGGTCGATGCGTGCCCGGTATGCGGCGAGCCGCTCGCTTACTACAAGGTGGGCCTGTTTCTGCCGCTGATCGTCATCACCATCATGGTTCACATCATCGCCTTCACGATGCTGCAGATGGAACTGAGCGGAAACTCCAATCCGCTGGTCTATCTATATGTGCTGGTACCGCTGTCGGGCGTCCTTTCGCTCGCGCTCCTGCCGCCGGCCAAAGGCGGGCTCATCGGGTTGATGTGGGCCAAGGGGTGGAGCGACGAGCAGGACCGCTAAAAGCGTTTCCTGACCATCGGAACCGGGGCCATGAACCTCGGGCTCCCAGAAGTGAACGCGGCAGGCTCTTTGTGAACGACGGCGCCGGAACGCTTGCCCGCCTGCGGGATTGCGGTGGTGCCGGGGCTGGCGCCCTGGCTTGTTCACGAAAGGAACCATCATGCCTAACAGCAACAACAATCGTGGCGGGAGCCACGAGCAGCACGTTCGCGCTGGCCAGCAGAGCCACAAGAACGACGATATGCGCCAAGCGGGGAGCCGGGACGACCAGCAGCAGTCCTCGCGTGGCGGCACGCATGAACAGCACGTCAAGGCGGGGCAGCAAAGTCACAAGAAAGACTGACCCGCCCGCCGGCTGGAGGGCCTTACGGGCCCTCCAGGCCGTTGCAGCGAAAGGATGCCATCATGAACGACAAGAAACCCAAACCGCCCCCGGAGGAGACCCGGCCCGGCAAGCAGCAGGACGACAATATCGACGATCTGGGCCGCCGGCCGGACGGGTCGCGGCAGGAACAGCCGGCAAAAGGGACACCGACGAGATAGGCCGCATCAAGGCCGCCTCGGGGGATGGGCGCATGACGGACTATAGGATCGATCCGTTTCCGCGGATCGAGGAGTTGGACGCGCTGTGGCGCCGGGCCTGGGGCGGGCCGGTCGCCGCAGGCTATGGGGCGGTGCTGGAGCGCAGCCTGGCCCATGTCGGGGCGTGGGAGGAGGGAAGGCTGGCAGGCTTCGTCAATGTCGCCTGGGACGGCGGCGTCCACGCCTTCATCCTCGACACTTGCGTCGATCCCGATGTCCGGCGGCAGGGCATCGGCACGCAGATGATGCGGCTGGCGATCACGGTGGCGCGCGAGCGCGGCGCCGAGTGGCTGCATGTCGACTATGAGCCGCATCTCGACGCTTTCTATACCGGCTGCGGCTTCAGGCCGACCCTGGCCGGCCTGATCCGGCTCCGGCCGGCGCAAGGCTGAGGGTACGCTCAGCCCGAGATATATTCGCGCAGGGCTTCGGCTTCCTGCTCCACCTGCTCGATCTTCTGCTTCACCACGTCGCCGATGGAGACGATGCCGACCAGCCTGCCGTCCTCGATGACGGGCATGTGGCGGACGCGGCGGTTGGTCATGCGCTCCATGACATCCTCGATCGGGGTCGTGCGCTCGCAGCTCACCAGGTCCCGGCTCATGCAGGCGCCGATGACCATGCCGAGCGTGGTGGACGGGGTGCGGCCGAGCTGCCGGACGATATCGCGCTCGGAAAGGATGCCGGTGACCCTGCCATCGGCGCTGCGGATCACCACGGCACCGATATTATGGGCGTTGAGCAGGGCGACGGCGTCGGCGAGGGTGCCGGTTTCGGGAAGGGTGTGCACCGCGACACCCTTGGTCTGCAAGATGGTCTCTACGTGCATGGGCCTGTCCTCCTTGCCATGGGAGTGTGGACCCCGGCCGGAGCGGCGGCAATAGGCCTTAAGTCATAAGAAAAAGGCCGGCGCGGGGCCGGCCGAGTTTCGTCAGGAGGCAAGCGGGACAGTCGCTCAATCCCGGGCCCGGCCGGACGACCAGTCGGTGGACCGGACGCGCCGGGCGGGGGATTGGGCCGGCAGGGTGCCGCGCCGCACGAAGCGCGCGACTTCGAAGAGCAGGACCAGGAGCAGCAGGGTGAGCGGCACCATGAAGACCGCCACCTGCGTATCGGGCTGGCCGGCAAAATGCGCCGCCCGGGCGGGAGAAACGCCGGCAATGAGCGCTGCCGCCGTGCCAAGGCCCACTGAAAGCGCGCCCAGAAGGGCAACCAGCCTGAATGTCTTGCGCCTGGGGGACGTGGATATGTGCATGGGATCGACGTCTATCCTCGCTTCGCTGCCGGAACGCCGCGCGGTAGGCCCGGTTGGCCTTCCTCGCTCGACGCTCGGGTAGAGGACCATGTCAATGCGGTTCGACTGTGAAGCAAAAGCGGACAGTGCCGGGCCATTCCGGGGCCGAACTGTGGCGCCCGGGGCCGGGTGGCTGGAAT
The DNA here is from genome assembly GCF_042648785.1 of Devosia honganensis. Taxonomy (NCBI): domain Bacteria; kingdom Pseudomonadati; phylum Pseudomonadota; class Alphaproteobacteria; order Hyphomicrobiales; family Devosiaceae; genus Devosia; species Devosia honganensis. Next base: position 271,765 of record NZ_JBHRYD010000001.1, on the reverse strand, counting down.
CGCGATTTCACTTTTTTGCGCAATGCTCTAAACCCGAGCCCACTTGAAAGCGGGAGACAGGCAATGGGGTTTCTTTCGGAGGCGCTGGGGCGCGTGGCGCCGTCGGCGACGGTGGCGATCAGTCAGAAGGCGCGGGTGATGGCGGCCGAGGGCCGGGACGTCATCGCGCTCAGCGCCGGCGAGCCGGATTTCGACACGCCGGAAAATGTGCGCAATGCCGCCAAGAAGGCGATGGACGAGGGCAAGACCCGCTACACTAATGTCGACGGCATAGCCGAGCTCAAGGAAGCGGCGGCGGCCAAGTTCCGCCGCGACAACGGCCTCGAGGTCACGGCGGCGGACTGTTTCGTCGGCTCGGGCGGCAAGCAGATCATCTTCAACGCGCTGATGGCGACGCTCAATCCCGGCGACGAGGTGGTGGTGCCGGTGCCCTATTGGGTGAGCTATCCCGAAATCGTACGGCTGTGCGGGGCCGAGCCGGTCTTTGCGGTGGCCGATGCCTCGACCGGTTTCAAGCTCAAGCCGGAGGCGCTGGAGGCGGCGATCACGCCCCGGACCAAATGGCTGATCCTCAACACGCCCTCCAACCCCACGGGGGCGGCCTATTCGGACGAGGAGCTCAAGGCCCTGGCGGCGGTGCTGATGCGCCACCCCCATGTCCACATCCTGACCGACGACATTTACGAGGTGCTGGTCTATGACGGCCGCCGCTTCGCCACCATTGCCGGGGTGGAGCCGGAATTGCAGCCCCGGACGCTGACCATGAACGGGGTCAGCAAATCCCACGCCATGACCGGGTGGCGGATCGGCTATTGCACCGGCCCCAGGCCGCTGCTGGCGGCGATGACCAAGCTGCAGGGACAATCGACCACCAATGCCGCCTCCATTTCGCAATGGGCGGCGGTGGAGGCGCTGAATGGGCCGCAGGATTTCCTCGGGGAATGGCGCCAGGTGTTCCAGCAGCGGCGCGACATGGTGGTGGCCGGGCTCAATGCCAATACCGGGCTCGACTGCCTGGTGCCGGAAGGGGCGTTTTACGTGTTCCCCTCCTGCCAGCGGCTGCTGGGCAAGACAAGCGCGGGCGGGGCGATGCTGGCGACCGACGAGGACTTCGTCATGGCGCTGCTGGAGGAAACCGGGGTGGCGCTGGTGCATGGCACCGCCTTCGGCCTGCCCGGGCATTTCCGCCTCAGCTACGCCGCCGGCAATGCGGAACTGGAAGAGGCGATAAAGCGCATCCAGGCTTTTTGCGCGGGGATCGCGTAGCGGGAGCAAGGCCGGAAAACAAAGGCCCCGCCCGAGGGGATGGGCGGGGCCAGAGGTCTTCGGCCGGGGCCGCTGACCTTGGAGAAGGCAGGTCACCACGAACCCGCCGTTGGCCGGAGTATCGGGCGGCGGCGGCAGAAGCGCAAACGCGCAATGGGAAGTGCTGCCATGCAGAATTGACGGCACCGGCAAAAAAAGAGGCTCCAACCGAAGTTGGAGCCTTATTGATAGGGCCGAAGCCAAATCGAAAGTAATGGCCCGGGCGCAAGGGAGGAGGATAGCGCCGGGGCCAGAGGGCATCCACCGAGGGAGGAGGAGTACGGTGTCAGCCCAATTGTCGGGCAACGCGGGTCCGAGGGAGGAGGAACGGAGCGGCGTCGCAGCGACAAAGCGAATATAGGTTTTGACCCTTCGGTCAGCAATAGACGGCTCGTCATGTCAGCCATGCATTTCGCACAGCGGCAATCTGGCCGTCGGAGTGACAAACGCGATCGCGCCGGCCCGGTTCCCGAAGGCGCAAAAAAAAGGCCCCGTCCGAAGACAGGGCCTGATCGATCGGCAGAGCCGGATCGTAAGTGGGGGCAGAGAGCAGGGAGGAGGATAGCGCTCTGCCACGAGCTTCGGACCCAAGGGAGGAGGAGAAGGTCCCAAGCTCAGTGTTGCGATACGCAGGTCCGAAGGGAGGAGGAGATCGGAGTGCGCCTCAACAACAACGCCAATATGAACTCTACCGACTTAATCGACAATCCCTTCACTGACATGTCAGCCATGCATTTTTGCCGGGCGCGGCCATGCCGGCAAAAAGAAAAAGGCCCCGCTCGAGGGGAGAGCGGAGCCCAAGGGGGCAGGCAGAGCCTGCCAGGAGGGAACGCAGCGGACGCAAGGGAGGGAGGAGAAACATCCGCTGTGCTGTGGGCCATATATGAGCGGATCCCCCTTCTGCCAACCGCCATTGAGGCATGCCAGCCATGCCCTGGGTGCATGGCGGGGCGAATCTTCGAGCAAATTCAATGGCCTGATTTGGCGCCGCACCGCGTCGGGCACGGGAACGTCCGGTGAAGGGCACGGATTCCGGCTGACAGTGAAAAGCTCTAGAGGCTTTCATGTTTTGACGGAATCGGCGCCCAGCGCTCCCTCCCCCTTGAGGGGAGGGTTGGGGAGGGGGTGGGTTTGGCGGAGCACCGAAGGACCCCCACCCCCGACCCCTCCCCTCAAGGGGGAGGGGAGCAAGAAGGCACGGACACCGGCTGACAGTGAAAAGCTCTAAAAGCTCCACTCGCGGGCCTTGGAGACCAGGAAGTCGCGGAAGACGCCGACGCGCTTGGAGTTCTTGAGCGCGGGGGGATAGACGAAGAAGGCTTCGTAGGCGGGCAGCTCGATCTCGGGCATGACCTGGACGAGGCTGTCCTCCTGGTCGGTGACATAGGCGGGCAGCATGGCGATGCCGATGCCGGCCCGGCAGGCCTGCAGCATGCCGTAGATGGCGTTGACCTTGAGCACGGCGCGGCGCGGGTTGGAATCGGGACGGCCCATGCGCTCGAGATAGTTGATGTCGCCCAGATAGGACGGCACCGGCTCGCCAAAGCTGATGATGCGGTGATCGTCCAGCTCGTCGGCGGTGGTGGGCGTGCCGTGCTCGTCGAGATAGGACCGGCTGGCGTAGAAATGGTTGTGGACGGTGAACAGCTTGCGCTGGATCATCTCCGACTGGTTGGGCCGGTGCAGGCGGATGGCCACGTCGGCCTCGCGCATGGCCAGGTCCAGCTCGGCGTCGTTGAGGCGGATCTCGAGCTGGATCTGCGGGTAGAGCTTGAGGAATTCATCGAGCCGCGAGCTGAGCCAGGTCGAGCCGATGCCCACGGTGGTGGTGACGATGAGCGGGCCGGTGGGCGTGTCCTGGCTCTCGGACATCTGCGTCTCGACCTGCTGCAATTCCCAGTGCATCCGGTGCGCGGTGCGGAAAAGCTGCTCGCCCACCTCGGTGAGCACGAGGCCCCGCGCATGGCGGATGAAGAGCTTGAGCCCCAGATCGTCCTCGAGCGCCGAAATCTGCCGGCTGACCGCCGACTGGCTCATGCCGAGCCGTTCGGCGGCGTGGGTGAAACTGCCCGACTCAGCGGCGGTATGGAATATCCGGAGCTTGTCCCAGTCGAGCAATCTCATGGCGCTTTTACCTTAATCAGCCAGGTCGAACGATAACGCCGGCCCCGGGGCGCCGCAGGCCCCGACGAAGGGGCGGTGCGCCATTTTCTCTTGATCCCGTCGCGACTTGCGAAAAACCGCCTCCCGCGTCCGATGCTCTAGGCGATGGCCACGCGGGAATTATGACAGGGGCGGGTTTTGCTCGGGTCATGACGTCGCAGCCTATTCCGCGGCCTCGGCCAGTTCGTGTTCGGCCAGGAACCGTTCGGCGTCGAGCGCGGCCATGCAGCCCATGCCGGCGGCGGTGACGGCCTGGCGGTAGACGTCGTCGGTGACGTCGCCGGCGGCGAAGACGCCCGGAATATTGGTCTGCGTCGTGCCGGGCTTGACCAGCAGATACCCGCCCGGCTTCATGTCGAGCTTGCCGGCGAAGATGGAGGTCGCCGGCGCGTGGCCGATGGCGACGAAGACGCCATCCACCTTCTGCTCATAGGTCTGCCCGGTGACGCGGTCGCGCAGGGTGACGGCATTGACCGAAGGCGGCATGGGCGTGCCGCCGACTTCCACCACTTCGGTGTTCCAGCGCACCTCGATCTTGGGATTCTTGAACAGGCGCTCCTGCAGGATGCGCTCGGCGCGCAACTCGTCGCGGCGATGCACGAGGATGACCTTTTCGGCGAAATTGGTGAGGAACAGGGCTTCCTCGACGGCGGTATTGCCGCCGCCCACCACCAGCACCTGCTTGCCGCGATAGAAGAAGCCGTCGCAGGTGGCGCAGGCGGAAACGCCGAAACCCTGGAATTTCTGCTCGGAGGGCAGGCCCAGCCATTTGGCCTGGGCGCCGGTGGCGATGATGAGGCTGTCGCAGGTATAGGTGTCGCCGCTGTCGCCATACAGCACGAAGGGGCGGCGGTCGAGATCGACCGCGGTGATGACGTCGTTGACCATGCGGGTGCCGACATGTTCGGCCTGCGCCTTCATCTGGTCCATGAGCCAGGGCCCCTGGATGACGTCGGCGAAGCCGGGATAATTCTCGACATCGGTGGTGATGGTGAGCTGGCCGCCGGGCTGGAGCCCGTGGATCATCACCGGCTCGAGCATGGCGCGCGCCGCATAGATGGCAGCGGAATATCCGGCCGGGCCGGAACCGATGATGATGACTTTCGCGTGCATCGCGACGCTTCTCCAAAAACGAGACGAAAGCTCCCTCGCCCCTTAGTTAAGGGACGAAGCGGCAAGGTTTCAAGGCAAACCCGCCATCGCCGCGATAGAGGGAAGCAGGGGGAAGCGGGAAAAAACGGATATCGCGGCAGGCCGCAAGGCTTTTCGCCCGGGCCCGCCGCTCATCGAGGGCAGGCCCGGGCGAAGCGTTTGGTGTGGAAAAGCCGGCGGGCGACGTCCGGCCCGGGTTCAGATGTAGCGGATCTTGACGATCTCGTAGCTGCGCGAGCCGCCCGGGGCGGCGACCTCGAACGAATCGCCCTCCTGCTTGCCGATCATGGCGCGGGCGATGGGCGAGGAAATCGAGATGCGCCCGGCCGAGGCGTCGGCCTCCGGATCGCCCACGACCTGGTAGGTCTTTTCCTCTTCGGTGTCCTCGTCGAGAAAGGTGACGGTGGCGCCGAACTTGACCGTGTCGCCGGCGAGCTTGGAAACGTCGATGATCTCGGCGAGCGCCAGCACCGCCTCGAGCTCCTGGATGCGGCCTTCGTTGAGGCTCTGCTGTTCCTTGGCGGCGGAATATTCGGCGTTTTCCGAAAGATCGCCATGGGCGCGGGCTTCGGAAATGGCGTCGATGATCCGGCGGCGCTCATTCGAGGTGCGGTGCTCGTATTCGGCGGCAAGGGTCTGATGGCCCTGAACCGTTATCGGGATCTTGTCCATTTTCGTGCTGCCTCCAATCGGCTCGGCAAAAAATACGTCTGCGCGCGGCCGTTCTTCCAGGGCCGCGACGCGCCAAATTCCTGATTGCCGGTAAGCGCCGCTGCCGGCGTTCCGACGTGGTGTCTCCCGCCAAACTTCGTTCGGCCACCGCTTCACGATAAGTTTTGAGGAAGATGCGAACCAGCTTGCCCGGCTGCCGCGTTGCGGTCAAGCCGATGTTCTTCGATGAGATAGGTGCTCCACATGGCAAATGCAAAGGCGACGATCATGACCGGTTCCGGACCTGCAATTCCATCGGCCATCCGGCTTTCGGCCTTTCCCCTGGCTCTGGCGATGACCGCGCTGACCATGGCGGCGAGCGCCGGGCAGACGGTGGACTCCAGCGCCGGCCCGCTATCGGCCACGGTGCTGGCCGAGGGGCTCGAACATCCCTGGGCGCTGGCCTTCCTGCCCGATGGGCGGTTTTTGGTCACCGAACGGCCGGGGCGCCTGCGCGTGGTGGCGGATGGCGCCCTGGGACCGCCGATCGAGGGCGTGCCCGAGGTGGTGGCGCGGGGGCAGGGCGGCCTGCTCGACCTGGCGCTGGCCCCGGATTTCGAGCGGAGCGGACGGCTCTTTCTCAGCTATGCCGAACCCGCGGAGGCCGCCGGCCAGCCGGGAGGCGCCGGCACGGCGGTGATGGCGGCGCGGCTGCTGCTGGAGGGCGATGGCGGGCGGCTGGAGGACCAGCAGGTGATCTTCCGCATGAACCGTTTCGACGATTCCAGCCGGCATTTCGGCTCGCGCATCGTGGTGGGCGCCGATGGCAATCTGTTCGTGACGCTGGGGGAGCGCGGCACGATGGAGCGGGCGCAGGACCCGACGGATTTGGCGGGCGGCGTGGTGCGGATCGGCCCCGACGGCTCGGTGCCGGAAGACAATCCGCGCCCCGAAGGCTGGGCGCCCGAGTTCTGGAGCATCGGGCATCGCAATCCGCAGGGCGCGACGCTGCGGGACAGCGATGGCGCGCTGTTCACGGTCGAGCACGGCGCAAGGGGCGGCGACGAGGTGAACAAGCCGGAGGCCGGAGGCAATTACGGCTGGCCGGTCATCACCTATGGCATGGATTATTCCGGCCTGCCCATCGGCGAAGGGCAGGAAAAGGCGGGAATGGAGCAGCCGCTCCACTATTGGGACCCGTCCATCTCGCCTTCGGGACTGGATTTCTACGAGGGCGAGCTGATGCCCGCCTGGGACGGCGACCTGGTGCTGGGCGGGCTGAGCGGCGAAGTGCTGGTGCGGCTCGATATGGAAGGCGACCGGGTGGTCGGGGAGGAAAGGCTGTTCGAGCGGCAATTGGGCCGGGTGCGCGACGTGCGGGTCGGCGGGGACGGGGCGATCTACCTGCTGACCGATGCGGCGGATGGAAAGCTGATCCGGGTGGCGCCGGAGGGGCGGTAGGCCGGTGCGGGAAGCCTGCCCCCGGGCAAGGGAAGGGGCGCGCCCCGGGTTGGAGCGCGCCCCCGATCAGATAGCGCCAGTGGTTCAGGTGGCGGTGAGGTTGTCGGCGGCGGACTTGCCGGTCCGCTTGTCCTTGACGATCTCGTAATTGACCTTCTGGCCTTCATCCAGGCCATTGAGGCCCGAGCGCTGGACGGCGGAGATATGGACGAAGACGTCCGCCCCACCTTCGTCCGGCTGAATGAAGCCATAGCCTTTTTGGCCGTTGAACCACTTAACGGTGCCCGTTGCCATTTTGCGCGTTCCCTCGTGCAATCGCTGCTGGTGCGATCCCGGCCATGCACCTGACCGGAGACCAGATAATATCGAAATACCGGAAGATGACGTCAGCAATGGCGAATGGCATTCGCGTCTTCAGATCAGTCGGCCGCAATATTCGATGCTGCAAATCTACCCTGAAATTCGCGGCGCATCAATATGGTCCATGGGCACGACGAAACGCCCGGCGGACGCGGGGTCCGTCGAGGGGAAAGGCAACTGGTCTCAATGGCATTCCGGACCGGGACGGGCCGGAACATGATGCCCGCAAAGGGCGTGGCGGCAAGCGAGCCACCAGCCGGCATTCTAGGCGAGTCGCGGGCAATGAGAAGGGCGCAAATGGTCACATGAGTTCGCCCGCCGTATTTTACTCGCATCGATCGGGCCGGGCGTTACGGCAAAGCGCGCCGCGCCGCCGCAGCCCGAACTTGTGCTGGTCAGGACGGCGCGGGCTTGGCAGAAAGGGCGACATGCTTTTGCGGAAGGCCACGATGAATACGATCCGTCATGATTTCCGGTCCGATACGGTGACCCGCCCCAGCCAAGCCATGCGCGCGGCCATGGCGCGGGCGGAGGTGGGGGACGACGTCTTCGGCGACGATCCCACCGTCAACCGGCTCGAGGGCCACATGGCGGCGATGCTGGGAAAGCAGGCGGCGCTGTTCGTGCCCTCGGGGACCCAATCCAACCTGCTGGCGCTGATGAGCCATTGCGGAAGGGGCGACGAGTTCATCGCCGGGCAGGAGGCGCATTGCTACAGGTTCGAGGCAGGCGGGGCGGCGGTGCTGGGCTCCATCCAGCCGCAGCCCATCGCGCATCTGCCCGACGGCACCATGGCGCTGGCGGAGATCGAGGGCGCGATCAAGAGCGCGGACAGCCATTTCGCCAGGACGCGGGCGATCGCGCTGGAAAACACCTTCGGCGGGCGGGCGCTGCCCATGGATTACATGCAGGCGGTGGCGGATCTGGGCCGCCGGCACGGCCTGGGGCTGCACCTGGACGGCGCCCGCGCCTTCAATGCCTGCCTGGCCCTCGGGGTGACGATAAGGGACCTCGCGGCGCCGTTCGACACGGTATCCGTGTGCCTGTCGAAAGGATTGGGGGCGCCGGTCGGCTCGGTGCTGGTGGGCGGAAGCGAACTGATCGAGACGGCGCGCCGTCATCGCAAGATGCTGGGCGGGGGCATGCGGCAGGCGGGCATATTGGCCGCGGCGGGGCTGCATGCGCTCGAGCACAATGTGGCGCTGCTGGAAGAGGACCACCGGCGGGCGCGGGTGCTGGCCGAGGGCCTCGCGCGCCACCAGGCGCTCGCGGTGACGATGCCCGATACCAATATCGTCTGGGTCGACATGGAGGCGACGCTGGGCGCCAGGCTTGGCGCGGCGTTGGCGGCGCAAGGCATCGGGGTGAGCGGCATCCAGGGCCGGCAGCGCTGGGTGACCCATCTCGATGTCGGCGATGCGGACGTGGCGGCGGCGCTGGCGGCGGTGGAGCGGTTTTTCTCCGAATCCGGTTAGATTCTATTTGGATGCGGCAATAGTTTCTTCACCCTCTTGCACAAGACCTTGTTCAATCCCTGTCGTTAGGGTCTGTGCGGAAGGGAAAGACCATAGTGCCGTCCAGAAATGCCATAACAAGTCGCGTACTCGTCACGCTGGCGGAGATCGAAGCGGTTGCCGATGCCTGGCAGGAGCTCGAGCGCCATTGCGCCGATCCGCTGGGATATTTCCAGAGCTATGAATGGTGCCGGGGCTGGGTGAAGCATTTCGGCACCGGTGGCCATCGCCCCTATGTGATGACGCTCTGGCGCGGCGAGCAACTGATCGCGCTCTGGCCGCGCATGATCGTGGAGACGCCCGGCCTGCGCCGGCTGGAGACGCTGGGCACCCCCCATACGCAATATTGCGGCGCGCTGGTGCGGCGGGGCAGCGCGCCCATGGCCGAGATTTCCCGGCGGATGACGGCGGCGGCGCGCGCCTCCGGCTGCGATGTGACGATTTCACGGGCGGTGCCGGAGGGGACGGCGCTGGCCGAACTGCTCGCCGGCAAGCCGGAAGTGCGCGGCAGCGCCAATGCGGCTTCGATGCTCGATCTGAGCGGCTTCGGCGGGCCCGAGGACTATGTGGGGCAATTGGGCAAGCTGCAGAGGCGCAACCGGAACCGCCGCCGCAACCATCTGGCGCGACTGGGGGAACTGGGCTTCGAGACGGTCTGGCCGGAACATCCCGAATTCGAGGAGCTGGTCCGGCTTTGCACCGGGATGAAGCGCCGCTGGCTGGCGGAGACCGGGCGCTACAGCGTCGGCTTTTCCATGAGCGGCTATGAGGATTTCCTCGCGGAACTGCCGGGCGACCGCCGGAAGCTGAGCGGGGCGTGCCTGTTCGTGTTGCGGGCCGGCGAGTGCCCGGTCGCCATCGAACTGGGCTTCATCCGGAAGCGGCACTATTACGCCTATATCGGCGGCTTCGACTGGGACCTGCGCGATCTGTCGCCCGGCAAGGTGCAGATGGACATGACGGTGGCCTGGCTGATCGAAAACGGCATCGACGCCTATGACCTGCTGATCAACGAAGCGGACTACAAGGCGAGCTGGACCAGCCGGACCGTCGCCGTGACCACGCGGGCGCAGGCGCTGAGCTGGAAGGGCTGGCTCTACACCGCGGCCTGGCTGCCGAGCCTGCGGCCGGCCCTCAAGCGCCTGCACGGGGCGCTGCCGGCGATAGCGGATCGGGTGACGGTGCTGATGCGGCCCGCCGCCTGCCTGCTGCTTTATGTCTGAGACCCGCGCCGGCGCCCTGGATGCCGCCATCGCGCTGGGAATCAGGGTGGCGAGCGCCGGGCTGGTGTTCGGGCTGCAGGTGTTGCTGGCGCGGCTGATGCCGGCGGAAGGGTATGGCGGCTTCGTCACCCTGTGGACCTGGATGCTGGCGCTGGGCAGTTTTGCCGCGCTGGGCTTTGCCGAATCCAGCCTGCGGTTCCTGCCGCGCTATCAATTGCGCGGTAGGCGGGTGGCGGTGCGGCAATATTGGCGGTTCGGGCTGGCGATGGTGCTGGCGGTGAGCCTGCTGCTGGGGTTCGCTGCGGTGGCGCTGGGCGCCGGCATGGCGGAGGGGCCGGGACAGATGGTGCTGCTGGTGGGCCTGGGCCTGCCGTTCCTCGCCATGGAATATTATCTCGAGGGCGTGGCCCGCAGCTTCGGCTGGTTCCGGCTGGCGGCGGTGCCGGTCTATATCGTGCGGCCGATCTTGATCGGGCTGGCCTGCCTGGGGCTGCATGCCGCCGGAACGGCGCTGACGCTGCCGCTGGTGGGGGCGGTGCTGATCGGGGCCATGGCGGTGACGGCGATGGGCGTGGCGCTGGTGCTGGCAAAGCGGCTGCATGCCCTCGCGCCCCTGCGCAAGGCGGCGTCGCCGGGACAGCGGCGGCTATGGCTGCAAGCCTCCCTGCCGCTGCTGCTGCTGTCGGGGCTCGAAGACCTGGTCAGCCACGCCGACATCCTGCTGCTGACGCTGCTGGCCGAGCCGGAGGCGGTCGGCATCTATTTCGCGGCGGCGCGCAGCCTCGCCCTGGCGGGTTTCGTGGCCTATGCGATGACGCTGGTGTGGGGTCGGCGCTTCGCCCTGGACCTGGCGGGGAAATCGCGGGCGCAACTGCAGGGCAGCATTCTCGAGGCGACGCGCCTCACCCTGTGGGCGACGGTGCTGGCGGTGGCGGCGGCCCTCGCGGCCGGCCCGGTGCTGCTCGGGACCTTCGGCGCCGAGTTCCTGGCGGGGCAGGGCGCGATGTGGATATTGGGCGCCGGCATGGTGCTGCGCGCGGTCGCCGGGCAGGCGGGGGAAGTGCTGATCGTGACCGGACGGCAGCGCGAAGGCCTGCTGATCGGCCTGGGGGTCCTGGCGGTGACGCTGGCGCTCGGCCTCGTCCTCGTGCCGTGGCTGGGGATCATGGGCGCGGCGCTGGCCAGCGCCCTGGCCATGGCGTTCCGCACCCTGGCGCTGGTCCTGGTGCTGCACCGCACGGAAAACCTGCGCATCGCCGCCTTCGGCCTGCCGGCGCTGGGCCGGGTCGCCGGATGAGCGGACTGCCCCGGTGGCGGCGCCAGAACGGCGCCGCCTGAGGCTCAAGCGGCGAAATATTCCTGCAGGGCACGGACCTGGAGATTGCCCTGGCGGTAGGCGAGAATGCCCTCCACCGCCGCCAGCGCGCCGTCGAGGGTGGTGTAATAGGGGATTTTCGCCAGCAGGGCGGTGCGGCGGATATCGCGGCTGTCGGAAATCGCCTTGAGGCCGTCGGTGGTGTTGATCACCAGTTGCACGCCGCCGTTCTTCATCGAATCGACGATATGCGGGCGGCCCTCGAGCACCTTGTTGATCTTGACCGCCGGCACGCCGTTGTCATTGAGGTAACGCTGCGTCCCACCGGTGGCGAGGATGGTGAAGCCGGCCTCGACCAGGTGGCGGGCCAGATCGACGATGCCCGGCTTGTCGGCATCGCGCACCGAGATGAAGGCGGCGCCGGTCGAGGGCACCTTGGAGCCGCCGCCCATCTGCGACTTGGCGAAGGCCATGGCGAAATCGGTGTCGAGGCCGATCACCTCGCCGGTGGACTTCATTTCCGGACCCAGGACCGTATCGACGCCGGGGAAGCGGTTGAAGGGGAAGACCGCTTCCTTGACCGCGATGTGGTCGAGCTGCTTTTCGGCGAGGTCGAAGCTGGCAAGGCTTTCGCCCGCCATGATGCGCGAGGCGATCTTGGCGATGGGCTCGCCGATGACCTTGGCGACGAAGGGCACGGTGCGCGAGGCGCGCGGATTGACCTCGAGCAGGTAGATGACGCCGTCCTTGAGCGCGAACTGCACGTTCATCAGGCCCCCGACCTTGAGCGCGAAGGCGAGCTCGGCGGTCTGGCGCTTCAGTTCGGCGATGATCTCGGGCGAGAGGCTGCGCGGGGGCAGGGTGCAGGCGCTGTCGCCCGAATGGATGCCCGCTTCCTCGATATGCTCCATGATGCCGGCCACGAACACGTCCTTGCCGTCGCACAGGCAATCGACGTCGATTTCGGTGGCGCCGGACAGATAGGCGTCGAACAGCAGCGGATTGTCCGAAAGCACCGAATTGATCTGGCCGGTGCGGTCGTTGGGGTAGCGGTGCAGGATGTCGGGGGGCACGAGGCCGGTCAGGGTATCCTGCACATAGCGCTCGAACTCGTTGGCCGAGTGGACGATGGCCATGGCGCGGCCGCCCAGCACGTAGGAGGGACGGATGACCAGCGGATAGCCCAGCCGCTCGGCCACCAGCCGGGCCTGTTCGAGGCTGTAGGCGATGCCGTTCTTGGGCTGGGTCAATTCCAGCTTGTTGAGCAGCTTGGAGAACAGGTCCCGGTCCTCGGCCAGGTCGATGGCGTCGGGCTGCGTGCCCAGGATCGGCACACCGGCCTTCTGCACCGCCTCGGCAAGGTTGAGGGGGGTCTGGCCGCCGAACTGCACGATGACGCCATGCAGGGTGCCGTTCTGCTTTTCGGTCTCGAGAATCTCGATGACGTCCTCCTCGGTCAGCGGCTCGAAATAAAGCCGGTCGGAGGTGTCGTAGTCGGTCGAGACGGTTTCGGGATTGCAGTTGACCATGATGGTCTCGTAGCCGGCCTCGGCCAGGGCGAAGGCGGCATGGCAGCAGCAATAGTCGAACTCGATGCCCTGGCCGATGCGGTTGGGGCCGCCGCCGAGAATGACCACCTTCTTGCGGTCCGAGGGACGGGCCTCGTCCGCGACCTTGCCGGCGAAGGGCACCTCATAGGTCGAATACATGTAAGCGGTGGGCGAAGCGAATTCGGCGGCCGAGGTGTCGATGCGCTTATAGGCCGGGCGCACCTCGAGGCTGTGACGCAGCCTGCGCACATCGGAGGCCTTGAGGCCGGCGAGCTCCGCCAGGCGCTTGTCGGAAAAGCCCATGGACTTGAGCTGGCGCAGGGTCGCCGCGTCCTGGGGCAGGCCGAATTCGCGCACCCTCGCTTCCATGTCGACGATGCCGCGCATCTGCTCGAGGAACCAGGGGTCGATCTTGCAGGCTTCGAAAATGTCCTCGTTGGAGACGCCCAGGCGCATGGCCTCGGCCACGTGCAGCAGGCGCTGCGGGGTCGGCGTGCCCAGCGCCGCGCGGATGGCGTTCTTGTCCTCGCCCTCGCCAAGGCCGGGAATGCCGACCTCGTTGAGGCCGGTGAGGCCGGTTTCGAGGCTGCGCAGGGCCTTTTGCAGCGATTCCTGGAAGGTGCGGCCGATGGCCATGGCCTCGCCCACCGATTTCATCGAGGTGGTGAGGCGATCGTCGGCGCCGGGGAACTTCTCGAAGGCGAAACGCGGAATCTTGGTGACGACATAGTCGATGGCCGGCTCGAACGAGGCCGGGGTGGCGCCGCCGGTGATGTCGTTCTCCAATTCGTCGAGCGTATAGCCCACCGCCAGCCGCGCGGCGACCTTGGCGATGGGAAAGCCGGTGGCCTTGGAGGCCAGGGCTGAGGAGCGCGACACGCGCGGGTTCATCTCGATGACGATCATGCGGCCGTCGGCGGGATTGACGGCGAACTGCACGTTGGAGCCGCCGGTCTCCACCCCGATCTCGCGCAGCACCGCGATCGAGGCGTTGCGCATGATCTGGTATTCCTTGTCGGTCAGCGTCAGGGCCGGGGCCACGGTGATGCTGTCGCCGGTGTGGACGCCCATGGGATCGATGTTCTCGATCGAGCAGATGATGATGCAGTTGTCGTTCCGGTCGCGGACGACTTCCATCTCGTACTCTTTCCAGCCGAGAACGCTTTCCTCGACCAGCACTTCATTGGTGGGCGAGGCGTCGATGCCGCTCTCGCAGATGGCGAGATATTCTTCCTTGTTGTAGGCGATGCCGCCGCCGGTGCCCCCCAGGGTGAAGCTGGGGCGAATGATGGCCGGCAGGCCGATGACTTCCAGCGCCTGCAGGGCCTCGATGGTGTTGTGGGCGAGCATGGAGCGCGGGGTTTCGAGGCCGATCTTCTTCATGGCGTCGCGGAACAATTCGCGGTCCTCGGCCTTGTCGATGGCCTCGGCGGTGGCGCCGATCATCTCCACGCCGAATTTGTCGAGCACCCCCATCTTGCGCAGCGAAAGGGCGCAATTGAGCGCGGTCTGGCCGCCCATGGTCGGGAGCAGCGCGTCGGGGCGCTCCTTTTCGATGATCCGGGCGACCACTTCGGGGGTGATCGGCTCCATATAGGTGGCGTCGGCCAGATCGGGATCGGTCATGATGGTGGCGGGATTGGAGTTGACCAGGATGATCCGGTAACCCTCCTCCTTGAGCGCCTTGCAGGCCTGGGTGCCCGAATAGTCGAATTCGCAAGCCTGCCCGATGATGATGGGACCCGCGCCGATGATGAGGATCGATTTGATGTCGGTACGCTTCGGCATTCGGGGCTCGCTCTGCTCTCAAAACTGGATGGCGGGCGAGAAGGGGAATCGCCCGGACGCACCTGTCCACGCGAAACCCGCGCGGCAGTTGAGCACTGCGGCGCAGGGGAGAAGGCCGAACATGGTGGTTAGGTGGGCGGTTTAGCGGAAGAGTCGCGGGAAGGGAAGGGGGCGCAAAGCTTCGCGAAGGCCCGATGCGCAACTTTCTTGCGGCGGCCGGTTTCTGATAGGCTCGGCACCGGCTGCCGGCGAAATCGCAAAGGACGGGCCCGATGAAAATCTATGTCACCAGCGTCATGGTCGACGACCAGGGCAAGGCGCTGCAATTCTACCGCGACAAGCTGGGCTTCCAGGTGAAGAACGATATCGACATGGGCGGCGGGGCGCGATGGCTGACGCTGGTTTCGCCGGAAAATCCCGAGGGCACGGAATTGCTGCTGGAGCCGGCGGGGCACAGGGCAGCCGCTCCCTTCAGGCAGGCCCTGGTGCAGGACGGCATTCCCTTCACCTCGTTCATGGTGGACGATATCCAGAGCGAATACCGGCGGCTGCAAGGGCTCGGCGTACGGTTCACGCTGGAGCCCATGGATGCGGGAACGGTGTGGATGGCGGTATTCGACGATACCTGCGGCAACCTGATCCAGATCGTGCAGATGAAGGGCTAGGGCCGGCAAAAAGCGCCCGGCCGGGTGGCCGGGCGCTTTCACGACGCTGTCAGTTCAGGCGGCCGGACCAGTCGTCGACTTCCTTGCGGACCTCGTCCTTGGCCTTGCCGTAGCGTTCCTGGATCTTGCCTTCCAACTGTTCGCGGTTGCCGTTGATCTGGGTGATGTCGTCATCGGTGAGCTTGCCCCACTGCTCCTTGACCTTGCCCGAAAACTGCTTCCAGCCACCTTCGATGCGGTTCCAGTCCATTTTCGTCTCCTCGACAATGTGTGTGCCGGATCAACGCGCTAGATGGTCCGAGGTTCCTGCGGCGGAACACTTATAAGGGATCGGTGCGGTAAAGGGCGATGCGGATGCCGCCATGCAGGACCGGCGGCAGCGCGGGGCCGAAGGCAAGGCCGGTGGCCTCGGCGAGTTGCCGGTCGGCGGTGACGATGCCGACCCGCCAGCCGGCGAAACGGGCCTGCAGCACCCGGCCCAGATTGCGGTGGAGGGCGATGAGCGGCCCCTTGTCGCCGATGCGCGCGCCATAGGGGGGATTGACGATGACGAGGCCGGGCGGCCCCTCGGGCGGCGTCAGCTCCTCGACGGGCTGGCGGGAGAACCGGGTGTGGGCGCCGACGCCGGCGCGGGCGGCGTTTTCCTCCGCCATGCGCACGGCGCCGGCATCGCGGTCGGAGCCATGAAACAGCAGCGGCGTGTCGCGGGGCGGGGGCGGGCGGCGCATCGCGGCCCATGCCTCGTTGTCGAAGCCCGGCAGGAGCTCGAAGGCGAAATCGCGCTCGCGACCGGGCAGAAGCCCGAGCGCGATCTCGGCCGCCTCGATGGGAAAGGTGCCCGACCCGCACATGGGGTCGAGCACCGGCTCGCTGCCGTCGAAGCCGCATTGGCGCAGGAACATCGCGGCCATGGTCTCGCGCATCGGCGCCTTGCTGACCGCTGCCTTGAAGCCGCGCTTGTGCAGGGATGGTCCGGTCGTATCGAGGCTGATGGTCACCAGATCGTCCTCGATGCGGACCATGACCCGCAGGGGCGCATCGGCGGCGACGGGCGCTCCGACCGTATCGGCAATGGCATTGGCGACGCGCTGGGCGGCGGCGCCGGCGTGATAGATGCGTGAACGGCGGCAGGCCGCCTCGACCTGCACCGGTACGTCGGGGCGCAACAGCTCCGCCCAGGGCAATTTGCGGGAACGCTTGTCGAGCTGGGCCAGATGCACGGCACGGAAGGAGGCGATGCGGGCCAGCACCCGCGTGGCGCCGCGCAGCACCAGATTGGCGCGCCGGACATCGGGCCAGGTGCCGGAGAAAATCACCCCGCCATCGGTGATGCGGGCCTCGGTGAAGCCGGCGGCGCGGGCTTCCTCGGCCAGCGGCGCTTCGAGGCCAGGCGTGGCGACGAGGAAGATGTCGAAGGGAGCATCGGTCATGCGCGAGCAGTAGCGGCGGGTCGGGGCGCTGGCAATGGCCGGCAGCGGGCGCACTTTGCCTCTATCGGCGAGTGGCGATATAAGGCGGCACTCCTTTCCCGCAAACTTTCAGTGAGTCTCCATCATGTCCGATGAATATGTGCCGCCCAAGGTCTGGAAATGGGATCAGGGGGGCGGCGGCATCAGCACCAACCGGCCCATAGCGGGGCCGACGCATGACCAGGAGCTGCCGCGCGGCCGACACGAGCTGCAACTGCACTCGCTGGCGACGCCGAATGGGCAAAAAGTCTCCATCATGCTCGAGGAATTGCTGGCGGCGGGACATGAGGCCGAATACGACGCCTGGCTCATCGATATCGGCAAGGGCGACCAGTTCGGTTCGGGCTTTGTCGGCATCAATCCCAATTCCAAGATCCCGGCCATGATCGACTATGGCCCGGCCGAGCCGATCCGGCTGTTCGAGAGCGGTTCGATCCTGCTCTATCTCGCCGACAAGTTCGATGCTTTCCTCTCCAAGGACGTGGCCAGGCGCGCCGAGACCATGAACTGGCTGTTCTGGCAGATGGGCAGCGCGCCGTTCGTCGGCGGCGGGTTCGGGCATTTCTATGCCTATGCGCCCACCAAGCAGGAATATCCGATCAACCGCTACGCCATGGAAACCAAGCGCCAGCTCGACGTGCTGGACCGGCAACTGGCCGAGCACGAATTCGTCTCGGGCACCGATTACACCATCGCCGACATGGCGATTTTCCCCTGGTATGGCGGAATGGTGCTGGGCCGCGCCTACGGGGCGGCGGAATTCCTCGACGTCCAGACCTACAAGAACGTGATGCGCTGGGCCCGGCAGGTCGATGCGCGCGAGCCGGTCAAGCGCGGCCGCTGCGTCAACGCCACCGGCGGGCCGGAAGACGAGCAACTGGCCGAGCGTCATTCGGCCGCCGATATCGACAAGGTGCTGGCCATCCGCAAGGCGCGCGGGACGGTTTAGAGGCTTTCATGTTTTGACGGAATCGGCGACCAGCGCTCCCTCCCCCTTGAGGGGAGGGTTGGGGAGGGGGTGGGTTTGGCGGATCACCGAAGGACCCCCACCCCCGACCCCTCCCCTCAAGGGGGAGGGGAGCAAGAAAGCGCTGATCCGCTTGACAGTGAAAGGCTCTAGGCGGGACTGAGCGCGGAGCGCCTGCGACAAGATGGCGGGGTGGTCCGGACGAGCCGCCCCGCCCCCATACACCCCCTGTTAAGCATGATCGGGCCATGATCGGAGAGCGGCGTCGGGCGGAATTCCGGCCGCTGCACGGAATTCTGTCGCCAGCCCGAGTGTGTCCTCATGCGTCTGATCATCGGTGTCATCGTCGTTTTCGCCAGCGTCTTCGGCGGCTATGCGGCGATGGGCGGGCATGTGGAAGTGCTCTGGCAGCCCTTCGAGTTCGTCATCATCCTGGGCGCGGCGATCGGCGCCTTCGTCATCGGCAATGGCGCGCCGGTGCTCAAGGCGGTGCCGGCCATGTTCGGCTCGCTGTTCAAGGGGCCGAAATACGACAAGGCCGCCTATGTGGAACTGCTGGGCATGCAGTTCGCCCTTTACAAGCTGGTGCAGCAAAAGGGCATTCTGGGCATCGAGCAGCATATCGAGGACCCGCGCAATTCCACGCTGTTCAACGCTTTCCCCACTTTCGCGCGCAACCATCATGCGGTGGAATTCGTGTGCGACTACATGCGCATGGTGACCATGGGCGCCAATAATG
This sequence comes from Devosia honganensis, assembly GCF_042648785.1. Classification (NCBI taxonomy): domain Bacteria; kingdom Pseudomonadati; phylum Pseudomonadota; class Alphaproteobacteria; order Hyphomicrobiales; family Devosiaceae; genus Devosia; species Devosia honganensis. The sequence continues at coordinate 253,443 of NZ_JBHRYD010000001.1, read as the reverse complement.
TGCACGAGATGGAAGCGCTGATGGACGAGGAGCTGGAAACTCACCATCAGGAGCAGGAGCGGATCGTTTCCGCCGTGCAGGCCATTGCCGACGCCACGCCGGCGCTGGGCATCGTCGCGGCCGTGCTGGGCGTGATCAAGACCATGGGCGCCATCACCGAGCCGCCCGAAGTGCTCGGCCATCTGATCGGCGGGGCGCTGGTGGGGACATTTTTCGGCGTCTTCGTGGCCTATGGCTTTTTCGGACCCTTCGCGCAGTCGCTGCGCAACACCTTCGAGGCGGAGGCGAAATATTTCCTCTCGCTCAAGGTCGGCCTTCTGGCCCATATCGGCGGGCAGCCGCCGGTCATGGCCATCGAATTCGCCCGCAAGGCGCTGATGAGCGAGGTGCGGCCCACATTCAACGAGGTGGAAGCCGCCACCGCGGCCCTGCCGGCGACGGCCTAGGCGGAGCGGAGCTGAGCCAGAATGGCCAATTACGACCAGCCGATAATCATCAAGAAAATCCGGAAACGGAAGCATCCGCATCATGGCGGTGCCTGGAAGATCGCCTATGCCGACTTCGTGACGGCGATGATGGCCTTCTTCCTGCTGCTCTGGCTCATCAGCATGACGACGCCCGAGCAGAAGCAGGGCCTGGCGGATTATTTCGCCCCGGCGGCGGTGAGTCTGTCCAGCAGCGGAGCCGGCGGGGTGATGGGCGGCAATGCCATGGACGATACGGGCGATCTCATGTCCGGGTCCTCGGTCGAGGTGGTGGTCGAGGCGCCGGCTTCGCCGCAAAGCGCCGATACCGGCGCGGCGGAAGCCAGCCTGGGCGGGCCGGCGCGCCAGCCGGGCAGCGAGAACCAGGCCAGCAGCGACAGCGAATTCAACCTCAAGGCGATCGACAGCCAGGCGTTCCACAGCGCCGCCGCCAGCATCAGGCAGGCCTGGCAGGCCATGCCGGAGCTGACCCCGTTCATGGACAATCTGCTCATCGAGCAGACCGAGGAAGGGCTGGATATCCAGATCATCGACCAGCAGGGGCAGCCGATGTTCCCCGAGGGATCGAAATATCCGCTGGAGCCGACGCGCGCCGCCATCGCCGCCATCGCCCCGGTCGTGCAGCAGCTCAATGCGCAGATCACCATTTCCGGCCATACGGCGGCGGGTGGGCGCTATGACAATCCGCGCTACGGGCCCTGGGAGCTGTCGGCGGACCGGGCCAATGTGGTGCGCTCGGTGCTGGGAGAATTCGGGCTGAGCGAGGACCGCATCAAATCGGTGATCGGGCGGGCGACGGATGAGCCGTTCTTTCCCAACGATCCCTATATGGCCGCCAATGAGCGGGTGCGCATCACCGTGCTGCAGGTGCCGCCGCCGGTGCCGGCGGGGTTGCGGCCCTAGAGGCGTTCAGGTCTTGACGGAAGCGCCGACCGGCGCCCCCTTGCCCAGCGAGAGGTGAAGGGGCTTTGCAATGAATGCCCAGCCCGGTGGAACGTCCGGATAGGCATGGCGTTTCTGTCGATCCGCAACGGAAACAAAGACGCACCATGCTGCAACTTCTGCTTATCCTTGTGATCATCGCCCTGGTCGCCGGCGCGATGGGCTTTACCGGGCTGGCGGGCACGGCGGCGACCCTCGCCAAATTGGTGCTGGTCCTCATGCTGATCGCCATCGCCATCATCCTGATCCTCACCCTGACCGGGATCGCCGTGCTGTTCTAGGGCCGTTCCGGAACCTTCACGCGGGGCCCCTGGGGGAGAGGAGGCGCGCCAGCGCCAGCACGCCGATGGCGACGAGGGCCGGGACCAGCGCCAGCGGCGATCCCGCGACCCAGAGCGCGCCGGTGGCGGCCCAGGCGATGGAGGAAAAGGCCTCGCACAGCGTGGCGGCGCGCGAGGCGACCTGGCGGCGGCGGAACATTGACCGCCTCGCGGTGACCCGGAACCAGAGCTGGATGGCGGTGGAGGCGCTGGCGGCGAGCAGGGCGCAGGCGGCCGTGACCATGGCCATGGACGGGGATGCCAGGGCCAGAGCCAGCAATAACGGCAGCAGCACGGCGGCGATGACGGCGAGCACCGCCTCGACCTTGGCACGCAGGATGGTGCCCGGCGAGAGCGGCGCGGTGGCGACCAGATCATGCGCGTCCTCCCCGGAAATGGCCAGCCAGGCGAGGCCGCCCGCCAATTGGCCGGAGGCCATGACCAGCACCGGCACGATGACGATATAGGTGCCTTCGCCGGCGCCGTAATTGACCCAGAGCAGCAGGGCCGGCGGCACCAGGTAAAGCAATTGCATCAGCGTCTGGGAGAGCAGCCAGGGATCGCGCTGGAGCAGCTTCCATTCCTTGCGGCGCAAGGCGTGCCGCGGGGAGGCGGCGGAGAAAGCCCGGGGCGAGATGCGGCGCTGGCTGCCGACATGGCTGAGCCCGGCGGCGGAGGTGGCGAGACGGGCATAGCCCGGCGCGGTGAGGGCGATGGCCAGGAGCAGGAGCAGCAGGGCCAGGGCGAACAGCATTGCGGCCAGCACCGGATCGCCCATGGCGGCGCGGGCGGGCAGGAAGAGCGGGCTGGCCGTGTCGGGGGCGTTGGCCAGCAGATCCTCGGACTGGAAAAAGGCGAAGCGGGAAAAGCCTTCATGCGAAAGGATCGCCGCGGCCTGGATGCCGATGACGAAGCCGGCGCCGACAATGGCGGCGACGATCTGGGCGATGAGGCGGGTGCGGCGCGGGCCGGCGAGGCGGAACAGCAGCCGGGTGAGGGTGAGCGCGATGGCGACGGAGAGGGCCGCGAGCGCCGCCAGGACCAGATAGATCGAGAGCCAGCGCCAGCCGTCCTGCAGGACCAGCGCCCATACGAGCGGGCTGACCAGCAGGGCGCCCAGCGCGAGGGTGGAGGCAAGCACCGCGCCGGCCCGCACGGCGAAAAGGCGGCGGCTGGGAGCGGGCGAGGAAAGGACGAGATCGAGGTCGGAGCGGGCGTAATAGGCGCGGGTGACCGCTTCGAGGGCCTGCGAGAGGGTGACGGCCCAGAACAGCAGGCCCATGCCGCTGACCATGACCAGCGCCTGCTTGTCGATGACGATGCCGGCTTCGACCCAGGGGCGGATCGCGAACCAGGCAATGACCTGCATGAGGGCATAGACGGCGAGGCCGCCAATGGCGAAGCCGATGAGGCGGGGCCGCCGCCCGCCGGTCATCATCGCCATCCATTCGCGCCAGGCGAGACGGAATTCGTGATGGGCGAACCAGAGAATGGAGGTGGGAGCCAGGGTCACGCCGCCGCATTCCCCCGGGCCACCAGATCGAGAAATATGTCCTCGAGCGTGGATTGCTGGCCCACGCGCTCGCGCAGCTCCGCCAGCGTACCCTCGGCGATGAGGCGGCCGCCCGACAGCACGCCGATCCGCTCGGCCATGCGCTCGGCGACTTCCAGAATATGGGTGGTCATGATGACGGTGACGCCGGAGGCGACGCGGGCGCGCAGCACGTCCTTGACCTGCCGGGCGGAGCCGGCGTCGAGCCCGGTCAGGGGTTCGTCGAGGATGATGAGGCGCGGATCGTGCACCAGCGCGCCGGCGAGGGCGACCTTTTGCAGCATGCCCTTGGAAAAGCCGCCGCACAGCTCGTTGGCGTGGGGACCGAGCCCGAGCCAGTCGACCAGGTCATGGGCGGCCGCGCGGGCGCGGGCCGGCTCGACCTGCCAGAGGCCGGCGACGAAATCGAGATATTCGAGCGGGGTCAGGCGCTCATAGACCATGGGCTCGTCCGAGACCCAGGCCATGAGGCGCTTGGCGGCGACGGGATCGGCAAGGGCATCGATGCCGAATACCGAGATGGCGCCGGCATCGGGGCGCAGCAGGCCGGCGACCATGCGCAAGATGGTGGTCTTGCCGGCGCCGTTGGGGCCGAGCAGGGCGTAGAATTCGCCGGCGTCGATGGTGAGGTCGAGGCCGTTCACCACCGGACGGTCGAAGGCTTTGGCAAGGCCGGACAGGACAAGGGCGGGAGGCGGCATGGGGCACGGTTCCGGAGCAGGGCCACGAAGATATGGCCGAGCCTAGGCTCGCGGGTCTTTCCGGCGGGTGAATGGCAAGCGTTAACGAATGTGGTCAGTTTGCCGTGAGCGGGCGCGCCGTCCTCGACGGCCGGGCGCCGCCTTACCGAACGAGGGCAGGGTCGACCAGGGCGCCCTTGTGGCCGATGACGATGCCGGCGGTACGGTGGGCGGCCTCGGCGGCTTCGGCGAGACTCTTGCCGCTTAGCCGGGCGGCGAGATAGGCGCCGTTGAAGCTGTCGCCGGCGCCGGTGGCGTCGACCACCTCGACGCCCGAGGCGGGGGCCATGCGGACACGCTCCCCGGCAGTGGCGACGAGAGCGTCCTTGCCGCCGTCCTTGACCACGACTTCCTCGACGCCCAGTTCGAGATAACGGTCGGCGGTGTCCTCGATGGTCTTGTCGCCGAACAGCGGCGCCTCGTCGGTATGGGTGGGCAGCACGATGTCGCAGAGACTGGCGGCGGCGGTGAGCACGCAGGCCATGACGCGAGGGCTGGTCCACAGGGCCGGGCGCAGATTGGTGTCGAAGGCGATCCGGGCGCCATTGTCCCGGGCCCTGACGATGGCCCCCAGCAGGCGGCCGCGGGCGCGGGGCGCGAGAATGGCGAGGGTGATGCCGGAGAAATAGACCAGTTCGGCGCCTTCGACCGCCTTGGCGAGAGCGTCCCTGTCGTCGGCGAGGAGCTTGGCGGCGGAGGTGTCGCGCCAATAGGTGAAGTGACGGTCGCCCCGCTCCTGATGGATCATGTAAAGGCCGGGCCGGCGCTCGGGAATGGTCTGGATATGGCCGGTGCCGATATCGTTGTCGGCGAGAAAGGCGCGGATGTCGCCGGAATAGCGGTCTTCGCCCAGCGCCGTGGCGTAATCGACCGACCAGTCCCTGCCCAGGAGGGCGCGCAGATACCAGGCGGTGTTGAGCGTGTCGCCGGCATAGCCGAGGCGATAGGTGCGGTCCTCGCCGCCGCTCATCTCGATCATGCATTCCCCGATGCTGACGATGCGCCTGGTCAATATAAGCTCCTGTTCCGGATGGCTCCGTTTAGCACATGGCCCTCTCGGCGAAAGCGGAAATTCGGTTTCCATCCTCCGGCACGGCGCGATGAGCGCACCGGTCTGGGGAAAGGGGCCGGGCGGCATCATTCCAACTTCCATACAAGAAAGGAAGTGACTAAGGTGCGGCAAAATTCAGCCCGGAGCCCCGAACATGACGCGTCTCAGCGCCGCTTTCCTTGCCCAGCCCCGCACGGGCGTTCAGATCCCCGACTATGACCGCAAGCAGGTGAGGCCGGGCATCGTGCATCTGGGCATCGGCGCGTTTCACCGGGCGCATATGGCGGTCTATGTCGACGACCTGCTGGGCCGCGATCCGGACTGGGGGATCGTCGGGGCCAGCCTGCGCCGGCCCGACACCAAGGAGGCGCTGGAGCCGCAGGACGGGCTCTACACCATCGCCGTGCGCGATGCCGCCGGCACCCATCCGCGCGTCATCGGCTCGATCCTGCGGGTGATGGATGCCAATAGCGAGCGCGAGGACCTGCTCTCGCTGATGGCCGATCCTGCCATTCGCATCGTTTCGCTGACGGTGACGGAAAAAGGCTATTGCCACGATCCGGCGACGGGCGAGCTGGACGAAACCCATCCCGATATCGTGCATGACCTGGCCCATCCCGGCGCGCCCAGATCGGCTCCGGGGATGATCGTCGAGGCGCTGGCGCGGCGGCGGGCGGAGGGCGTGGTGCCCTTCACGGTGATGAGCTGCGACAATCTTCCCTCCAATGGCGAAACCGCCAAGCGGATCGTGACGCGGTTTGCGGCGCTGCGCGACGCGGCGCTGGGCGCATGGGTGAAGGATGTGGCCTTTCCCTCGACCATGGTGGACCGCATCGTGCCCTCGACCACCGATGCCGACCGGGCGGAGGTGACCGAACTGATCGGGGCGGAGGATGCCTGGCCGATCATGACCGAGCCGTTCACCCAATGGGTGATCGAGGACGATTTCCCCGGCGGGCGCCCGGCCTTCGAGGCGGTGGGGGCGCAATTGGTCGCGGATGTCGAGCCGTTCGAGCATATGAAGTTGCGCATGCTCAACGGATCGCATTCCACCATGGCCTATGCCGGTTATCTGGGCGGCTACGAATATATCGCCGAGGTCATGGGCGACGCCGCCTATGTGAAGCTGATCCACGACCTGATGAGCGAGGAAGTCATGCCGACGCTCGACATGCCGGGCGTCGATCTGGGCGCCTATCGCGACCAGTTGCTGGAGCGGTTCCGCAATCCGGCGCTCAGGCACCGGACCTGGCAGATCGCCATGGATGGCAGCCAGAAGCTGCCGCAGCGCCTCCTGGGCACGATCCGCGACCGCATCGCGGCGGGGCAGGAATTCGGGCGGCTGGCGCTGGGGGTGGCGGCCTGGATGCGCTACGTCACCGGAGTGGATGAGGACGGCAACGAAATCGACGTTCGCGATCCGCTGGCGCTGCGCATGCACGCCATCGCCGCCGATGCGGGGGACGATCCGGCGGCCCTGTTCGCGGGGCTGACCTCGCTCAGCGAGGTGTTCGGCACCGATCTGGCCGATAACGAGACATTCCGGGCGGCGGTGGTGGGCCAGTTGGAGAGCCTGTTCGACAAGGGAGCGAGGGCGACCGTGAAAGCAGCGGCGGGTTAAGGGCTCGGCCGCGCTGGAAAGTCCTCCTTTGGAACCCGTTCCCCGCCGCTGCACTTACTGCTAGCGTTCGCATGACTATCGAAAGGCGTCGGCAATGAAGTGGCGGGGGCGGGAGCGCAGCTCCAATATCGAGGATCGCCGGGGGCAGCGTATCGGGGGCGGGCTCGGCGGCCTGGGCGGCAGGAGCGGCGGCATCCGCATCCCCATGGGCGGGGGCGGGCGCGGCGGCATCGGCGGCCTTATCGGCATAGCGGTGGTGCTGGGCTTTTTGTGGCTCGCCACCGGGCAGAACCCGCTCGACATGCTGGCGGGCGGTTCGTCCCCGGGGCCGTCATCGGGCGCGAGCTCGACGCAATTGCCGGCGGAGGGCCAGGACGAACTGGCCGATTTCGTCGCCGTGGTGATCAAGGAAACCGAGGATCTGTGGAGCGAGCAGTTCGCCGCCCTCGGCGAGGACTATCCCGAACCCAAGGTGGTGCTGTTCACCGACCGGGTGAATTCGGCCTGCGGAATGGCCGACGCCTCGGTGGGGCCGTTCTACTGCCCGGGCGACAGCCGGGTCTATATCGACCTCAGCTTTTACGATCAGTTGCACCGGCAGTTCGGCGCGCCGGGCGATTTCGCCCAGGCCTATGTGCTCGCCCATGAGATTGGACACCACGTGCAGAACCTCACCGGCGTGCTGCCCGAGTTCAACCGCCGCCGCCAGGCGATGAGCCAGGAACAGGCCAATGCCTATTCTGTGCGGGTGGAGTTGCAGGCCGACTGCTATGCCGGGGTGTGGGCCAGCTATGCCGGCCAGCAGAACCTGCTCGAATCGGGCGATATCGAGGAGGCGCTGAACGCGGCCAACCAGATCGGCGACGATACGCTGCAAAAGCGCATGCAGGGTTTCGCCGTGCCCAAGACCTTCAATCACGGCACTTCGGCCCAGCGCAAGACCTGGTTCGAGCGCGGCTATCGCACCGGCGATCCGGGGGCCTGCGACACGTTTTCGGGGAATATCTGACAGACGCGGGCACGGGTGACCGAGGCGGACGCATGCTGTAAGGCTGCCGCAAACTGTTGCAGCGGCCTTATTTCATGACCATTCCGAAAATCCTGCATTTCACCTGGAAGACCAAGACCCTTACCAGGTTCGCCCAGAAAATATGGGACGACTGGGCGCGTACCCATCCCGACTGGGAGATGAAATTATGGGACGATGGGGATATAAGGGCGCTGGTGGAGGAGCATTATCCGGAGCATCTGCCGACCTTTGACGGCTATCCCTCGGGCATTTTCCGGGCGGACGCCTTCCGCTTCTTCGTGCTGCACCGGGAAGGCGGCGTCTATGCCGATCTCGACGTGGTGCCCAAGGGACGCATCGATCCGCTGTGCGCGGCGACGTCCTGTTTCGTGGGGGCGGAACCGGAAATCCATGTCGAGGAAAATGACGGCCGCTATCGCGGCATGCCGTTCGTGCTGTGCAATGCCTTCATGGGGTCGGAGCCGGGCCATCCGTTCTGGCAGCGCTGTCTCGACAGGCTGGCGCAATGCTCGGTCAGCGGCGATGTGGTGGACGCGACCGGGCCGCGCTTCGTCAACGGGGTGGCGCTGTGTGCGCCCCCCGAAGAGCGGCCCGATGCGCTCCTGCCCAATTACTGGAGCCCGCTTTCGGGCTGGGGCCGATATTGCCCGACCTCGGAGGCCTATGCCGATGCGGTGGCGGCGGAATTCCGGGTGATCGGGCGTGGCGAGCCGGCGCTGGTCTCGCATCTGTGGCGCAATTCCTGGTTCATGCCGTTCTTCTACAAGGGGCCGCAGTTCTGGAGGCTGCCCAACAGGCTGCAATGGTGGTGGCGGGCCAGGCGGCATAAGGAGCTGTCGGGGCTGGAGTTCAAGGCACCGAGCCGGAGCTATGCCGACCAGGAAATAAAAGTGCCGGCCGAACTGCCGCCACTCTATGTCGCCGTGGACCTCTCGGAGGGTCGAAGCGAGGGGCTTGCGGCGCTGTTGCAGGGCCTGTCCTATCCGGCGGAGAAGCTGACCTTCGGGTTTTTCGGCGGCAGGGTGGAGGGCGTTGCCGGCGAGATGCATGCAGCCACCGCCGATGCGGCGCAGCGCCACAACGCCATGCTGGAGGCCAGTGCCGGCAAGGGGGATTTCGTGCTGCTGGACGGGCGGCTGGCCTCACTGCCGCCGGGAATATTGGAGGCCATGGTGGGTGCCGAGAGGCCGGTGGTGACGGTCAATGTGGTTTCGGGGGAGGGCGAGGACCGGAACGAGCACACGCTGCTCTACAATGCCGATCTGTTCAAGGCGCTGTTCCGCGCCGGGATCAGGGACGGGGAAGTGCATCCCCGCGCGAGCAGCAGCGTGCTGCCGCTGCACGATTTCCGCTATCTCAACATCGCGCCGGTGACGACGGCCGGCGCCGACCTGCTGCTGGTGCGACAGGCGGTGGCGGAAGCGGGGGTTCGCTTTGCCGAGATGCCCTACAAGCTCCATGGGGACGTGCGCGGCCTGGCCCTCTTGTCGCGGGACCGGGGTTTTGAAGTGGCGGCCCTGCCCAACTGGACGGCGGTCACGACGCGATAGCGCCTTTCATTGTGAGCGCCGCCCGGTACTAGGCCGCGGCGTCGGAGCCGGTCGATTCAGGCTGTTCGGGCAGGCCCTTCTGGCGGCGCACCAGGTTGAGGAAGCGCGTGAACAGATGGTGGCTGTCGCGGGGGCCGGGGCTGGCTTCGGGGTGGTACTGCACCGAGAAGATCGGCTTGCCGTCGACCGCCAGGCCGGCATTGGAGCCGTCGAAGAGCGAGATATGGGTCTGGGTCACGCCCTGGGGCAGGCTCTCGGTATCGATGGCGAAGCCGTGGTTCATCGAGGTGATTTCCACCTTGCCGGTCACCAGGTCCTTGACCGGATGATTGGCGCCGTGGTGGCCCTGATGCATTTTCGAGGTGCTGCCGCCCAGCGCGAGGCCGAGGAGCTGGTGACCGAGGCAGATGCCGAAAATGGGCTTGCCGGTATCGATCAGCTTGCGGATGGCGGGCACGGCGTATTTGCCGGTGGCGGCCGGGTCCCCCGGGCCGTTGGACAGGAAGATGCCATCGGGCTCATGCGCGAGGATTTCGGCGGCGGTGGCGGTGGCGGGCACCACGGTGACCTTCGCGCCGCCATCGGCAAGACAGCGCAGGATGTTGCGCTTGGCGCCGAAATCGACGGCAACGACGTGGAATTGTGGGTTCTCGACGACGCCATAGCCCTTGTTCCACTGCCAGCCCGTCTGGTCCCAGTGATAGGTCTGGGCGGTGGTGACCTCCCGGGCCAGGTCGAGCCCTTCGAGGCCTGGAAAGGCCTTGAGCTCCGCCAGGATCGAGGCGTCGTCGAACTGGCCGCTCGGCTCATGGGCGACGACCCCGTTCGGCATGCCGCTCTCGCGGATTAGCGCGGTGAGGGCGCGGGTGTCGATGCCGGCGATGCCCACGATATTGCGCTTCTTGAGCCAGGCATCGAGCTTCTGGGTGGCGCGGTAATTGGACGGATTGGTGATGTCGGCCTTGAGCACCACCCCGCGCACGCCCGAAAGGGCCGCCGGGTTCAGCGTCTCGGTGTCTTCCTCATTGGTGCCGACATTGCCGATATGGGGAAAGGTGAAGGTGACGATCTGGCCGGCATAGGACGGATCGGTGAGCACTTCCTGATAGCCGGTCATGGCGGTGTTGAAGCAAACCTCGCCGGCCGCGTGGCCGATGGCGCCGATGCCCCTGCCTTCGAGGCGGGTGCCGTCCGCAAGGATCAGAACTGCGGTCGCGGGGGTCTGTTGCCAGCCGGTCACTTCGGGTCTCCAAGGCTCGGGTTTCGCATGGCCGCGCGGCAAGAACGATGGCGGAGGGCCGTCCACTGGCGCAGCGATGATGTCGGTTGAGGGCTCCTCTTAAAAGGCCGGCGCGGGCAGCGCAAGTGGCGCCGGCTGCGTTTCGCGCCTATATGATGGCCACAATCTGCATAGCAAGGAGCCAGCACGACCATGCGCGAAGACATCAGCGAAGGGCTCAAGCAGGCGCTGAAGGCCCGCGACCAGCGGCGCACGGCCACCCTGCGGTCCATCAATGCCGCCATCAAGGATCGCGACATCGCCAATCGCGGCGAGGGCAAGGGCCCGGCGACCAATGACGAAATCCTCGCCATGATCCAGAAGATGGTGAAGCAGCGCGAGGAAAGTTTCGCCATCTATGCCGAGGCCGGGCGGGCCGACCTGGCGACGGTGGAAAAGGAAGAGATCGACATTCTCAACGAATTCCTGCCCAAGCCGCTCACCGAGGACGAGGTGGCCGCCGCGATCAAGGCGGCGATCACGGCCACCGGCGCCGGCGAGCCCAAGGACATGGGCAAGGTGATCGCCCGGCTGAAGGCCGATTATCCGGGGCGAATCGATTTCGGCAAGGTCAGCGGACAGGTCCGCGCGGCGCTGAGCGCCTGAATCAGGCCACCAGCCGGAGCGCGGCCAGGTGCACCTGGTTGCGCCCGGCGCTCTTGGCCTTGTAAAGCGCGGCGTCGGCACGGCTGAGGACGGAGGAGAAGGTTTCGCCGGCGCCGGCGGTGGCGAGGCCGGCGCTGACCGTGGCGATGCCATCGGAGGAGCCGATGGGGATGCGCAGGCCCGCAAAGCCTTCCCTGATGCCTTCGGCAACCCGCTGGGCGGCCTCGCGGTCGAGCCCGGGCAGGATGACGCAGAATTCCTCGCCACCCAGACGCGCCACGACGTCCTTGCCCCGGAGCTGCTCCCGCATCACCCCGGCGAATTGCTGCAACACCAGATCGCCATGGGCGTGGCCGTGGCGGTCGTTGATCTGCTTGAAATTATCGAGATCGAACATCAGCACGCCAAGATCGGGAACGATGTCGTCCTCCCCGAAGCGCTCGAACAGGGCGCGGCGGTTGAGCACGCCGGTGAGCGCATCGGTATTGGCCTCGGTCCGATGGCGGCGGGCGGCGCGGGCATGATGCAGTGTGAGGGTGATGGCGCCGATGCCCGTCAGGCCGACCAGCGCCATGATGGAATTGACGTCCTCGGCCCAGTTCTGGGGCGGGCCGTCGAGCACCCATTGGCGCTGGACGGCCAGCATTACCGCGCAACCGACAAAGGACAGGGCGGTGAGCGCGTAGAGCGTGGCGTTGACCGCCATCGCCGCCGGCGCCTCGTGGCGGCCGCGCCAGAACTCCAGTCCGCACAGGAACATGAACAGCGCCCCCGACAGATTGAGCATCAGCGTGCCGGTGCCGGCATAGCCGGCGATCAGCGGCGCGGCGGTGAAAAGGATGCAGGCAAGGCCGAGCAGCAGGGAGGGGAACAGGCGCGCATGCGGGTTCCGGAACAGGCGGGAGCCGGAATGAATGAAGGAAAACCCGGCGATGAGCACCGCGAAGGGAACGAGCTGGTGCTGCAATTCATAGGCGCCGTTGCGCAGGCCCATGGCGCCCAAGGCCACCACCACCAGTCCGATGCCGATGGCGCCGTGGCCGAGATAGGATTCGCCGCGCGCGTTCAGCCAGCCGATCAGCAGCGCCACCATGAGGGAAGCGCTGGAGAACGCTATGCCGATGAGAAGCGACGCGTTGTCGATCATGGTTCCATCTGCCGCCGATCCATTTCGGCGCCGTCTTAACGCGGAATGTCACAACGATCCCCTACGCAGTTGCAGCAAATGCGATGATGGTGACCAGTCCGTTACCCCGCGGAAGGCGGCGTGGCGCGGCCGGGAAGGGCTTGGGCGACTCTGCAAGACGGGTTAGTCTAGCCAATATCCAACGGGTGCGGCGGGGGCCGCGAGGAGGCTTGGAAATGGCTGTTTCGTCCCAAACCAAACGGCGCTTCGCGCTGGCGACCGCCCTGCGCGGGCTGCTGATGCTGCTGGCGGGCATCTATGCCGTCATCTGGCCGGCGGAGACCTTGACGGTGCTGGTGCTGTTCGGTGGAGCCCTGCTGGTGATCGATGGCGTGCTGGGCCTGTGGAGCCTGACCTTCGGGGGCGGCAAAAGCGGCAATTACTGGTTCGACGTCGTCGCCAACGCCGCGTCGCTGATCCTGGGCATTCTCATTCTCATCAGCCCCTTTCTCGCGACGATCTTCACCGTGACCTTCATGGCCACCCTGGTGGGCCTGGCGGCACTGTTCGTGGGGATCATGCAGATCGTGGTGGTGGTGCGCGAGCGTGAAACCTATGCGCGGATCTGGCCGGTGGTGCTCTCGGGGCTCTCCTATGTGCTGCTCGGCCTGCTGTTCCTGCTGTTTCCGCTGCTCAGCGCCACGATCGGGGTCATCATCGGCGGGGTGCTGCTGATCTTCTTCTCCATCGGCCTGTTCGGCTGGGCCTGGCGGCTCTACCAGGCCAGCAAGGCCGCCTGAGGGGCAGGCAGGCCCCGCTCAGCGATAGCGAACGGCGACGCCGGCCACGCCGTCGTCCTGCCGGTAGATTTCCACGTCCGGCGGCAGGACGATCTCGATACGGCCCTCTTCGTCCCAGCGGGGTGCGAGATCGGCCGCGGCGGCGATCGAGACGAAGCTGGCGGCGTCGAAGGGCACCTCCTCGCCGGGCGGCACGAGCGCGGCCTGGGTATTGGCGGTGGTGGTGGCGCCGCAATCGCGGGAGAAGACCACGAGGTCGAAGGCGCCATCAGGCGCGGGAAGGCGCCGCTGCTCCTCCACCACGCATTGGGGGAGCAGGTCGGTGACGAACCACAGGGTCATGCCGATGGCGACGGCCGGGCCTAGGGTAAGGGCCAGAAGCACGGCGAGCGGCATCCGGTTGCGGGCCATGGCTGTGGATAAGCTCCTAGTTGGTGACATCGGATAAGCAAGCGCCTACTTAGCACATATGCGCTTTTCCGATCAGTTCCTGGATGAGATCCGCCAGCGCCTGCCGATCACGCAGGTCGTGGGCGAGCACGTGCTCTGGGACAAGCGCAAGAGCCAGCCGGGCAAGGGCGACATGTGGGCCTGCTGCCCCTTCCATGCCGAAAAGACCCCCAGCTTCCATGCCGACGACCGGCGCGGCATTTATCACTGCTTCGGCTGCGGGGCGAGCGGGGACCATTTCCGCTTCCTTACCGAGAAGGCGGGCATGAGCTTTCCCGAGGCGGTGGAAAAACTGGCCGGAATGGCCGGCGTGCCGATGCCGGCGCGGGACGAGCGCACCGAGCAGCGCGAGGCGGCGCAAAAGACGCTGATCGACGTCATGGAACTGGCGACGCAGTATTTCGAGGCGGCGCTGGCCCACAATATCGGCGCGCGGGCGCGGGGCTATCTGTTCGAGCGCGGCGTGTCGCCCGCCAGCCAGACACGGTTCCGGCTGGGTTTCGCGCCGGACAGCCGCAACGGGCTCAAGGAGCATCTGGCGGCCAACGGAGTTTCCGCCCAGGCGATGGTGGATACGGGGCTGGTCACCAGCCGCGAGGGCGATGCGCTGACCTATGACCGCTTCCGCAACCGGGTGATGTTTCCCATCACGGATTTCCGCGGGCGGGTGATCGCCTTCGGTGGGCGGGCGATGAGCCCCGACGTGCCGGCGAAATATCTCAATTCGCCCGAGACGCAGCTCTTTTCCAAGCGACAGACGCTCTATAACGGCCAGGCCGCCAGGGCGGCGGCACGGGACGGCGCCACGGTGGTGGTGGTGGAAGGCTATCTCGACGCCATCGCGGCGGTGGCGGCCGGCTTCGAAGGGGCGGTGGCGCCGCTGGGCACCGCGCTCACCGAGGAGCATGTGCAATTGCTCTGGCGCATGAGCGATGCGCCGGTGCTGTGCTTCGACGGCGACCAGGCGGGGCTGAGGGCCGCCGAGCGGGCGGCGGACCTGGTGCTGCCGCATCTGAAGCCGGGCAAGACAGTGCGGATCGCCACGCTTCCCGAGGGGCAGGACCCCGACGACATCATCAAGAGCCAGGGCAGGGGCGCCTTCGCCGAGGTGATCGAGAAGGCACGCAGCCTCTCGGACATGGTCTGGAGCTTCGAGACCGGCGGGCTGGTGCCCGAGGCGCCCGAGGAGCGCGCGGCCCTGCAGGCGCGGCTGCGCGAGCGGGCCAATTCGATCCAGGATTCCACCGTGCGCTTCCATTATGCGCAGGCGTTCGACGAGAAGCTGAAGGCGTTTTTCGCGCCCCTGCGGCAGATCGGGCGCGAGGGCTGGCGCAGCGGCCGTCCCGCCTATGGGCAAAGCGGCGCCTATGGATATCCGGCGCGGGGCACGCCGCGGCTGGTGGTGTCGGACACGTTGCGCAATTCCCGGCTGCTGCGCACCGGGACGGTGGCCGACGCCTCGCCGCGCGAAGCCGCGATCATCCTGACGCTGGTGAACCATCCGGTGCTGGTGGAACAGCAGTTCGAGGCGCTGGCGGCGCTCGACTGCGAGACGCCGGTGGCCCGCAAGGTTTTGGGCGATATCCTGGCGCTCGCGGTGCGCCATCACGACATTTCCGCCGAGGATCTGCTCTCGGCGCTGGGCGTTCGCGGGCACGGCCCGGCCTTGCAGCGCATGAGCGAGACGCTGGCGGGTCAGGGCGTGTGGCAGGTGGCGCCCGAGACGGCGCTGGCCGACGCGGAGACCGGATTGAGTCATGCGCTGGCCTTGCATAACAAGAAAGTTCAGCTAAATAGAGAACTGAAAGCAGCCGAAGCCGCGCTGGGCGAAGACCCGAGCGAAGAAACCTTTGAAAGGCTGCGGGATATCAAGAACCAGATTACCACTGTCGATGGCACAGAGGCATTGATCGAAGGATTCGGTTCGCTATCGGGACGCGCAACTCGCAGTTTTTAGGGGAAACCCCTGAAAGCAGCGACGGTGCGCCATTTTGCGTTGTGGCGAATCACTCGCCAATACCCCGAAGCGCCGAGGTTCGCGCGGGCCGTTAACGGTCCGGTGACCAGACCTTTACCTTGTCTTGAGGTGTCACCACCTAATGACGCAACGGGCGCCCGATGCCCCTCCCCCCGGGCCCCCAGGAGTACCAGATGGCCACCAAGGCAGCGAACAAAGCCGGCAAGGACACTGAAAAGCCGGAAGTCGGCGCAACCGAATCATCCCCGGACAGCCCGCTGATCGACCAGAACGATGCGGCCGTAAAGAAGCTGATCAAGGTCGCCAAGAAGCGCGGCTATGTGACCTATGAGGAACTCAACGCCGTCCTGCCCTCGGACGAGGTGAGTTCCGAGCAGATCGAAGACTTCATGTCCATGTTCTCGGAAATGGGCATCAATGTCGTCGACGAGGACGAGGTCGAGGAAACCGAGGTCGAAAAGGACGAGGACGACACCGGCTCGGAAGTCGCCCCCTCCAGCGGCACCGCCGTTGCGAGTACCTCCAACACCAAATCCGGCGCCGACCGCACCGACGATCCGGTGCGCATGTATCTGCGCGAAATGGGCTCGGTGGAGTTGCTCAGCCGCGAGGGCGAAATCGCCATCGCCAAGCGCATCGAGGCCGGCCGCGAGACCATGATCGCGGGCCTGTGCGAAAGCCCGCTGACGTTCCAGGCCATCATCATCTGGCGCGACCAGCTCGCACAGGGCGAAATCCTGCTGCGCGACATCATCGACCTCGAGGCCACCTATGCCGGCCCCGACGCCAAGCAGGCGGCACCCGCCGCCGCCGAGGCGGCCAAGCCCGAGCCGGAGCCGGCCAAGGGAAAGCCCGCATCCCGGAACGCCACTGCGGACGGCGATGATGGCGACACGGCGGAGGCAGCGCAGGACACCGCCGAGGACGATGACGACGAATTCGACAACGCCCTGTCGCTCTCGGCCATGGAGGCCGAGCTCAAGCCGCAGGTGGTCGAGACGTTCAACCGCATCGCTGACGCCTATGGCCAGATGCGCGAAATGCAGGATCGGCACGCCGAGGACCGCACGGCCGCCGTCTCCGAGGCGGAAAGCACGCGCCTCAACGCGCTGCGCCGCGACGTCATCGCCGATGTGAAGTCGCTGTCGCTCAATGCCAGCCGCATCGAGAGCCTGGTCGAGCAGCTCTACGACATCAACAAGCGCCTGGTGCGCTTGGAAGGTCGCCTGCTGCGCCTGGCCGAAAGCTATGGCGTCAAGCGGGAAGTGTTCCTCGAGAACTATTACGGGCGCGAGCTCGACCCGAGCTGGGAATGGGAGCTCGAGAATTTCGAGGGCAAGGGCTGGGGCGAATTCGCCCGCCGCGAGGTCGACACGATCAAGGAGATCCGCACCGACGTGGCGACGCTGGCCAGCGAAACCGGCCTCGATATCGCCGAATATCGCCGCATCGTGCACAAGGTGCAGAAGGGCGAGCGGGAAGCGGCCATCGCCAAGAAGGAAATGGTGGAAGCCAATCTGCGGCTCGTCATTTCCATCGCCAAGAAATACACCAATCGCGGCCTGCAGTTCCTGGACCTGATCCAGGAGGGCAATATCGGGCTGATGAAGGCGGTGGACAAATTCGAATATCGCCGCGGCTACAAGTTCTCCACCTATGCGACCTGGTGGATCCGGCAGGCCATCACCCGCTCGATCGCCGACCAGGCGCGCACCATCCGCATTCCGGTGCACATGATCGAGACGATCAACAAGATCGTGCGCACCAGCCGGCAGATGCTGCATGAGATCGGCCGCGAGCCGACGCCTGAGGAACTGTCCGAAAAGCTGCAGATGCCGCTCGACAAGGTGCGCAAGGTCCTCAAGATCGCCAAGGAGCCGATCAGCCTCGAAACGCCGATCGGCGACGAGGAGGATTCGAACCTGGGCGATTTCATCCAGGACGTGAACGCGGTTCAGCCCATCGATGCCGCCATCCAGTCCAATCTGCGCGAGACCACGACCCGGGTGCTGGCGTCGCTGACCCCCCGTGAGGAACGCGTGCTGCGCATGCGCTTCGGCATCGGCATGAACACCGACCATACGCTCGAGGAAGTGGGCCAGCAGTTCTCGGTGACGCGCGAGCGCATCCGGCAGATCGAGGCCAAGGCCCTGCGCAAGCTCAAGCATCCGAGCCGCAGCCGGAAGCTGAGGAGCTTCCTGGATAACTGAGAGTAGCGCCGCCCATGACTTTCGAAGATATCCGGCGGCGTATTGAGATTGAGTATGTTGCAGGCGGATATGGATTGGGCTGGCGGCTCCTCGCCAGCCCAATCTCCTGCCTGAACGAATGCCGGGTTGCCTTTATCGGTCTGAACCCAGGTGGCAATGAGGATACCGGCCATGCCCGATTGGCTATGGATGTCGGCAGTGCCTATGTGGAGGAACGATGGGCGGGCTACGCACCTGGCCAAAGTCCCTTGCAGCGACAAGTCCAGCGGTTATTCAGAAATCTCGAAGTCGAGCCGCCGCACGTTCTTGCTGGGAACCTAGTTCCCTTCCGAAGCCCCGACTGGGCCGCATTGCCAAACAAGACTCGGGCGTTGGCATTCGGCAATACCATATGGACCGAACTGCTACGCCGGGCTGAGCCTGAATTGATTGTGACAATGGGCGGAACGGTTTTCGAAAGCCTGGCTGCGCAATTGGGCCTGACACGCATGAAGCGGGTCGCCAGTGGCTGGGGACAGGTGGCTATCCGGTACGGCGAAGCGGATGGAAGAAAAATGGTCGGTCTGCCGCATCTTTCTCGTTTTGCCTTGCTGGGCAGGCCGGAGAGCGAACGTCCGCTGAAGATGGCTTTTGGCGGTTTCTGGAAGGGCGAGCTTCGATGAAATCCGGTCTGCAAGGCATAGGGGTCAGAGCGCGCCCGCTCAAGGTTACTTCCATCCGCACCGCCGTGCCGTTCAGGCTGGTGGTGACGTTTTCCGATGGCAGCCATGGCACGTTCAATGCCGCGTCCATGCTGGGCGAGCGGGGCGAGGGCACCGAGCCGCTGCGCGAGCGGGCCTTTTTCGCCCGGGTGACGCTGGCCAACGGGGTGCCCACCTGGCCGAACTATTTTGACATCTCGCCGCTTTGGTTGCAGGAGGAGATGAACAAGCGCGGGGAGTTGATAACTCCCCGTTCCATGCGCAGGCCGTGAGCATTCAGGAGGTTCGGTGGTGTCGTTTTTCAAAAAGCTGTTCGGAGGCGGCGCGGCGAGCGCCGAGCCGGCCGGAGACAAGGTATTGGGCGAGGAAAGCTACAAGGGCTTCCTGATCAAAGCCATCGACATGAAGGCAGGCAGCGAGTTCCAGCTCGCCGGCACCATCGAGAAGGAAGTCGGGGGCGAGCTCAAGACCTACCGCTATATCAGGGCCGACCGCATGAGCTCGCGCGACGATGTCACCGCGCTGGCGCTGGGCAAGGGCCGGCAGATCATCGATGAGCAGGGCGAGCAGATCTTCAACTGATCGTCTGCCGCTACGCATTCAGGACCGCGGGCCGGCCGGCCCGCGGTCGTATTTTTAAAGGAGTCTCCCATGGCCAGAAAGCCGACCGCCCGCACCGAATTCGTCATGTTCGACGTCGTTTACGAGGATGGCAGCCAACGCTCCAACCGCAAGGTGGATGCCAGCCTGCTGGGCGGGCTGGATGGCGACGAGCCCGCCCGCACCGCCATCATGGAACAGGACATCGCGATATCGGAAAAATCCGGCATGCCGCCGCTGGCGATCAAGACGATCCGGCGCAGCGCGAAATAACCGCCGGACCTTTTTCCACGCACAAAAAAGACCCCGGGGGGAGACCGGGGTCTTTCAGAGCGGAGCATCGGCAACGATTGTGCGGTGATGCTCCGCGGGCCCTGGAGGGAGGGTCAGGGCCCGGGGGGAGGGGTGTCTATCAGACGCCCGGGCTGGCCGGTTCGGCCGCCGGAGCGGGCTCGGTCTCGGTGCCCGCGGGAGCTTCGGCAGGCGGCGCGACATCGGCCGGGGCGGCATCAGCCGGCGGAGCTTCCGTCATCGGGGCCGGGGCCTCCATGGGAGCCGGCGTTTCCGTCATCGGCGCAGGCGCCGTGCCCGGATCGGTCATCGGGGCATCGAGAGCCGGGGCGTTGTTGACGTCCACGCTGGTCGAGGGGCCGGAATTGGCCGAGAAGACCAGATAGCCAATGGCCAGAAGGGCCAGCGCAACGATGATACCAACGAACCAGCCGGTACCATTGCTCTCACGAGTATAGACGGTGCGGTCACCGTCGTGGGTGTAAACAGTATCGCGTTCGGGGGTAGCCATCAGTTTGCTCCTTTGTTTCAACGCTGCCTAAGAAACGTCGCTGCAAAGCTTGAGTTCCCGCGATTGTGATGTGCCGCGAAAAGATCGACCCCCGGGAAATTTTCTATTGAAAATCAAATCATTGCCTTGTGGAGCAGGGCCAGGTCGGGGCAGATTTTTTGTGGCTTTTTTGAGGTTTTATCGACTGCGGGCAAAGGGCGGCACAAAAAAGGGCCGGGCGCATTGCCCGGCCCCCCGTTTTCGTCGCTTCCGCCTCAGCTTCTGGCGAGGGTGATCAGCGGCGTGATGCGCCGGATGGTGACACGCCGGTTCTCCCGCTCGGCTGCTTCGGTGCGGATTTTGAGATAGCGCTCGCCATAGCCCTGGGTGGCCAGGTTCTCCGGCGGGACGCCGTAGAAGTCGGTGAGCACGCGGGCGACGGTCGCGGCCCGAAGGTCCGACAGGCGCAGGTTGGAGATGTCCGAACCGACCGCATCGGTATGGCCTTCGATGAGGAAGGTCTCGTTCGGATTGCGCTCGAGCAGCGCCAGCATGGCATTGGCCACATTGGAGAGCGCCCGGACCTGATCGCGGCCGATGGTGGCAGCGGCGGTGTCGAAGGTGAGATTGCCCACCTCCAGCTTGCGCACGCTGTCGCGGACGCGGGCGGAACGCTTCACCTCGTCGATGGAATAGATGCGGGCGACCTGCTCCACGGGCGGCTGGGCGAAGAAGGTCTCCACCTCGCGCTCGTCGGCATAGCGGGCATCCAGCACGTAGTCGCGCACCGGAATATTGAGCCGCAACGGGGGCAGGTTGGCACCCGGATCGCGCCATTCCACCAGGTCGCGGTCATAGCGGTCGTCGAACCAGGCCAGGACGGTCTCGTGTCCGTCCGGCGTGATGCGCGAGCGGCGCAGGATGTCGCCATTGCGGTTGCGCACGGTGACGATCTGAGTGCCGTCCGGACGGGTGATCACTTCGCGAACCCGGCCATTGCGCAGGTTCTCGTAATAAATCTCGTCCTGCTGCGGGTTGTAGAAGCGGTCTGTATCCTGGCCGATCGAATTGACGATCAACTGGGTGCCGACCTGTAGGATCACCTGGGTGATCGCCTCGCCCGGCGTCGCCGGCCGCAATATGTTCTGCTGAACATTGTTCTGTTGGCCGATATTGGTCACCGAATTGTCGATATTGGTGACGTTGGTGACATTGTTGGTGATGTTGGTCTGGTTGACGATGGTGACGTTCTGGGGAACGGCGACCTCGACCGCGGTTACCTCGACCGCCTCGCCTTCGTCTGCCAGCGCGGTGAACTGGGCGGCATCCTCGGGCAGTTCGAAGCCGGCCTGGGCGTCCTGATCGCTGGCGGGAGGGGGCGCCGCGGGCTCGGCCGGGGCCGTCTCGACGGTCTCCTGTTCGGCGGGCTGTTCCTCGCCCGCGTCTATGGCGGTTTCCTCATCCTTGACGCTGTCGAGCACCGGGGCGATCTGCTCGGGGGGCACGCCCTCGGGCAGTTCGACGACCGGTTCGGCCGCCTGACCATCTTCCGTGGTTTCCTCGATGGGAGCGGGCTGCTCGGCTGGGGCTTCTTCTTCCGCAACCGGCTCACCGGCTTCCTGCTCCTCCGCCGGTACGGCGGGCGTCGGCTCGATGGCCGGCACCGCCGGAAGCTCGAGGCCATATTGCGCGAGGCAAGCGGTGGGATCGGGCTGGCCGGCTTCGGCGCAGATCGCGGCGATCTCGGCGCGGGCGGCATCGATGCGCGCCTGAGCGTCGGCGGCATCGCCGCCAGCCATCAGATCGGCAATGGCCGCTTCGTAGAGATCCACCTGGGCGGCCAGCAGGGCGCCATAGTCCGCGGCGGGCTGCTCGGCAGGGGCTTCCGCAGCGGGCTGTTCGGCCGGAATTTCGGCAGCGGGCTGTTCTGCGGCAGGAGCTTCCACGGGCGCTTCGGGCGCCGCTTCCTCGCTGGCCGGCTCTTCGGCTGCGGGTGCAGGCTCCTCGGCGACGGGGGCAGGTTCGGGCTCCGGCTCGGGAGCGGGCTCTTCGATGACGGGTTCAGGCTCCGGCTCGGGTGCCGGTTCCTCGATCACGGGGGCGGGCTCCGGCGCAGGCGCGGGCTCCTCGGCCGTGGGAGCGGGCTCCGGCTCTGGCGCGGGTTCGGGCTGCGGCTCCTCAATGACGGGCTCGGGTTCAGGCTCCGGCTGCGGTTCGGGCTGGGCCTGCGGCTCGGCGGCGGGCGGCGCGCCGCCGCCGGCAAGGGTCGCGAGGCATTCCTCGAAACCGGCATAACCGCCCACGATGCACAGTTCGGTCAGGTTCGCCCGCGCCGCTTCGAGCGCGCCGGCGTCACCGGAGGACTGGGCCTGCAGGTAGGCCTGATAGGCGGCCTGGATTTCGGCGTCCTGGGCCAGTGCTGAAATCGGCGCAAAGGCCATCAGGCCGATGCTGGTTCCGGTAAGCAGCCAGGTCTTGAGGCTCATCGTTCTTAATCCTTTTGTGTTTGCCACACGTCTTGCCCAGCATCGAGGATGGTTCCTGAATGTGCCCTGAACGGACGGCACACAGAAAATCCCGGCCCGGCAATCCCCGCAAGGCCCGAAACGCGACGGCTCGCGGCATGGTTCCCGCGCGGGGATGGCGGGAATGGGGCCTGCGATCGCGGCGGCATTGGGGCAATATGGACGGATCGGCGCGCTATGGTCTCCCCGAGGGCGCGCCTTCATGCTAGTCGGGACGCATGCGCCAGGCACTGGAGTCCATCCGCATCGATACCGAGGGGCAGGGCCTCTACGAGATTACGAGCGCTCTCGAGGCCTTCGTGATCCGTGCCGGAATTTCCATGGGCCTCGCCACCGTCTATGTGCGGCACACCTCGTGCTCGCTGGTCATCCAGGAAAATGCCGATCCGGACGTCAGGACCGACCTTGCGGGATTTTTCCGCCGACTCGTGCCCGAGGGGATGGACTGGCTGGTGCACACGACCGAGGGACCGGACGACATGCCGGCCCATATCAAGGCGGCGCTGACCCAGACCTCGATCGGCATTCCGATCGAAAACGGCAAGCCGGTATTCGGCACCTGGCAGGGACTTTATCTGTTCGAGCACCGCCGCCGCCCGCATCGGCGCGAACTGGTGCTGCATATCACGGGAGAATAAGCATGGATTGGGGCGTGGTGGCGGGCTATTGGCCGTTCGTCGTCGGAATGCTGGTCACGGGTCTCGTCTCCGGCGTGGCGGCAGGCCTGCTCGGTATCGGCGGCGGCGCGGTCATCGTGCCCGCGCTCGGCAATGCACTGCTGCTGATGGGGTACGACGCGGAAGTGGTGCAGCATGTGGCGGTGGGGACCTCGCTCGCCATCATCATCCCCACAGGCGTCATGAGCGCGCGGGCGCATCACCGGCGCGGCGCGCTCGATCTGGGCGTGCTCAAGCTCTGGGCGCCCCTCATCGTGGCGGGCACGTTCGTCGGGGGGCTGATGGCCGGCTGGTATTCGGGAGACGTGCTGCGCATCGTCTTTGCGGCCATGGCCTTCCTCATCGCCGCCAATATCGTATTCGGTTTCCAGACCCGGCTCATGGGACATCTGCGGGGCTCGGCGGCCACGCATCGCGTTTCCGCCTTCGTGGTGGGCTATCTGTCGTCGCTGATGGGGATCGGGGGTGGTTCGCTCACCGTGCCCACATTGGTGGCCTTCGGCCAGACCATGCACAAGGCGGTGGGCACCTCGGCGGCGATCGGCGTCGTCATCGCCCTGTCGGGCACGGCGGGCTTCCTCATTTCCGGCTGGGGCGCGGCCAACCTGCCCCCGCTCAGCCTGGGCTACATCAACCTGGTGGCGCTGGTGCTGGTGGGGGCGATGGCGGCGATCTGCGCGCCCCTGGGCGCGGCGCTGGCCCACAGGCTCGAGCAGAAGACGCTGAAATATGTGTTCGCCATCTTCCTCGTGGCAGTGGGGCTCAACATGCTGTGGAAGGTGGTGCTGGGTTAGGGCCGCACCCGGCCGCTGGTTTCCCGGGCCGAAGGGTTGGTGGGGACGGGTGACTACGGTGGACCGTCCCCACCGCCCAAGCCCCCTCGAAAGAGGGGATCCGGGACTCCAGAAACGGGATTCGATCCCGCTCCTGAAGAACAGGGCGCCTTTGGCCGGTCCGATTTGGCCAAAACATGGCAAAGACGAAAGAGTGCACCGATTAGTCGTCGGTGTTGTCCAAATCCCACTCCACATTGACCGTCACGGCAAAGCTCATCTCGCCCGCCTCGACCGGCACGGCGGCAGCCGATTGCAGCTCGGCCCGGGCATACATGGGATAGGGCTGCGGGCCGGAGAAGTCCTGGCGCTCCGAAATCGATTCCAGATCGCCCAGCCGGGCGCCGGCGATGCCGGCATAGAGCTCGGCCTTGTCGCGCGCATCGGCGAAGGCGGCGCGGCGGGCGTCGTTGAGCAGGTCCGTGGGGTCGGCCACCGAGAAGCTGACCCCGTTGATGGTATTGGCGCCGACGGTGACCGAGCGGTCGAGAATGGCGCCGAGCTCCGCCAGATCGCGCACCACGACGCTGACCGAATTGGACACCTGATAGCCATTGATCCGGGGCGGCAGGGAATAGCCCAGCTCGTCACGGGCATCGGAATAGACGTAGTTGGGGTTGACCGAAAAGCCCGAGGTCTGGATGTCGCGCGCTTCGATGCCGGCTTCCTTGAGCGCGGCGATCAGCTCGTTCATCGCGGCGGTATTGGCGTCGAGCGCCTCGCGGGCGGTGGCGCCCTGGGTGGTGACGCCGGAGCCGATGGTAGCCATGTCCGGAGCGGCGCGCACTTCCCCGCGGCCCTCGATGGCGATGGAGCCGGCATGAGCGGGAAGGGCGGTGGCGAGAAGCACGAAGGGAACGAGGATGCTGTGGGCGCGCATGGCCAAACTCCTTAAATATGTCTGCCCGCGAGGTTTCCGGGGCCAATGCGTCAGTATTGCGGCGCGGATGAACCGGAGTTGAACGGAAGGGGACGTATAGATCCTAGGCAAAAAGTATGACTTTTCCTGATCTTCGCTTGCGTTCGCCGGCGCTCGTGGGCTAGTCACTTCGAGGCAGTTTTCGAGGGACGATATGGGCAGGAACGACATTCCCGATGGCATCCTTGTGGGCCGGGCGCAGGTGCCAGGCTTCGATTATCCGCGCATCGTGACGGTCCGGGACGGCCAGCTCATCGACATCACCGCGCGGGGCATGGCCATGGTGCGCGACGTGGCCGAGAGCGGTCACGCGGCCGCACATGTGCGCAGCGCTCCCGGCCGCGCCATCGGCGAAATCGGGGCGGTGCTGGACAATTCCATCGCCGGCCGGACCCGCGACGACCTGCCGCGCCTCCTGGCGCCCATCGACCTGCAGGCCATCAAGGCCTCGGGGGTGACGTTCGTGGTGTCCCTGCTTGAGCGGGTGATCGAGGAACAGGCACGCGGCGACAAGTCCCGCGCCGACGCACTGCGCGGGGAAATCCTCGAGCTCATCGGCACCGATCTCAGCCAGTTGGTACCGGGGTCCGACGCGGCCATGAAGGTCAAGGCGGCGCTGATCGAAAAGGGCGTGTGGAGCCAGTATCTGGAGGTCGGCATCGGCCCGGATGCGGAAATCTTCACCAAGAGCCAGCCGATGAGTGCGGTGGGCCATGGCGCCGAAGTGGGCCTGCATCCGGTGTCCAAGTGGAACAATCCCGAGCCCGAGGTGGCGCTGCTGGTAACCAGCAAGGGCGAAATCATCGGCGCGACGCTGGGCAATGACGTCAATCTGCGCGACGTCGAGGGCCGCTCGGCGCTGCTGCTGGGTAAGGCGAAGGACAACAACGCTTCCGCCTCGCTCGGCCCCTTCGTGCGCCTGTTCGACGAAACCTTCACACTGGAAACCGTCAGCCGGGCCGAGGTCGCCCTGCGCGTCGAGGGCGAGGACGGCTTCGTGCTGGAAGGCCATTCCAACATGGCCGAGATTTCGCGCACGCCCGAATCGCTGGTGGCCGCCACCATCGGTACGCATCATCAATATCCCGATGGGCTGGTGCTCTATCTGGGCACCATGTTCGCCCCGGTGAAGGACCGTGACGGGGCCGGGCAGGGCTTCACCCACAAGGTCGGCGACATCGTCTCCATTTCGACACCGGAACTGGGTACGCTTTCCAACCGGGTGAACCTGTCCACCCAATGTCCGCCCTGGACCTATGGCACCAGCCATTTGCTGCGCGACCTCGCGCGCGCCAACCTGATCTAGTTCCGAAAGGCCTTTCTCATGACCGAACTGCACAAAAATCTCATCGACGGTGAATGGGTGGGCACGGATGGGGCGGAAAACATCAACCCCTCCAATATCGACGAGGTGGTGGGGGTCTATGCCCGCGCCAGCGCCGAGGAAACCAAGCAGGCCATCGCCGCGGCGAAGGCGGCGTTCCCGGCCTGGTCGCGCTCGGGCATTCTCGAGCGCCATGCCATCCTCCGGAAGACCGCCGACGAAATCCTCGCCCGCAAGCAGGAGCTGGGCGAACTGCTGAGCCGCGAAGAGGGCAAGACCCTGCCCGAAGGCATTGGCGAGGTGACCCGCGCCGGACAGATCTTCGATTTCTTCGCGGGCGAAGTGCTGCGACTTGCCGGCGAGATCCTGCCCTCGGTTCGCCCCGGGGTCGGGGTGGAGATCACCCGCGAGCCAGTCGGCGTCGTCGGCATCATCACGCCGTGGAATTTCCCCATCGCCATCCCCGCCTGGAAGATCGCGCCGGCGCTGGCCTATGGCAATACGGTGGTGATCAAGCCCGCTGACCTCGTGCCCGGCTCGACCTGGGCCATCGTCGACATCCTCGTGCGGGCCGGCCTGCCCAAGGGCGTGCTGAACCTGGTCATGGGCCGGGGCTCGGTGGTCGGCCAGACCCTGCTCGACAGCCCCGATGTGGACGCCATCAGCTTCACCGGCTCGGTGGGCACCGGCAAGCGCGTCGCTGCCGCCTCGATCGAGCACAACCGCAAGTTCCAGCTTGAAATGGGCGGCAAGAACCCCACCGTGGTGCTGGATGACGCCGATCTGGGCGTCGCCGTGGAAAGCGTCGCGCAGTCGGCTTTCTTCTCGACCGGACAGCGCTGCACGGCGTCGAGCCGCGTCATCGTGACCGAGGGTATCCATGACAGGTTCGTGGCGGCCCTGGCCGAGCGCACCAGCAATCTGCGTGTCGGCCATGCCCTGCACAAGGAGACCGAGATCGGCCCGGTGGTCGATCCCAGCCAGCTCAAGCAGGACACCGACTATATCGAGATCGGCAAGCAGGAAGGCGCCAGGCTGGTGGCCGGCGGCGAATTGGTGAAGAAGGATACCGAGGGGTATTTCCTCCAGCCCACGCTGTTCACCGAGGCGACCAATTCCATGCGCATTTCCCGCGAGGAGATCTTCGGGCCGGTGGCGGCGGTGATCAAGGCGAAGGATTACGAGGAGGCCCTGTCCATCGCCAACGACACCGAATTCGGCCTCAGCGCCGGCATCGTCACGACCTCGCTCAAGCATGCGACGCATTTCAAGCGCAATGCCGAGGCGGGCATGGTGATGGTCAACGTGCCGACCGCGGGCGTCGATTTCCACGTGCCGTTCGGGGGGCGCAAGGGCTCGAGCTACGGCCCGCGCGAGCAGGGCAAATATGCCGCCGAGTTCTTCACCATCGTCAAGACCGCCTATACCGCCGCCGGCTGAGGCGCGGAACGGAGAGACGGGAACGGGGCCTTCGGGCCCCGTTTTTCATGGCGTCAGTTCATGCCGCGATTGCGGCGCAGCAGCATGAGGAAGAAGACGCCGCCAATGAGGCCGGTGATGACGCCGATGGGGATGTCCTGCGGCGGGATGACGATGCGCGCCAGCATGTCCGCCAGCACCAGGAAGACGGCCCCGACCAGCGCGGAGAGCGGCAGGACGCGGCGATAATCGCCGCCCGCCACCATGCGCACGATATGGGGGATCATCAGCCCGACAAAGGAAATGACGCCGGAAAAGGCGACGGCGGCGCCGGTGAGCAGGGCGCAGACGATGAAGACGACGAGGCGGAAGCGCCCGGCGGGGATGCCCAGCGAGGTGGCCGATTCATCGCCCAGGGTCATGGCGTTGAGATAGCGGGCGCGGAATAGCAGATAGGCGCCGCAGCCGAACAGGGCGGCGAGGGGAAAAAGCAACTGGTTCCATTGCGCCAGCCCCAGCCCCCCCAGCATCCAGAACAATACCGTATGGGCCGCGCGCGGATCGCCGAGGAAAATGCCGAGGCTGCCTGCCGAGGTGATGACGAAACTGACCGCGACCCCGGCCAGCACCAGCCGACCGGCGCTGGTGGACCGGGTGAGGCCGGCGGCGCCCACCACGATCACCGTGGTCACCAGCGCGCCGACAAAGGCGAAAAAGGGCAGCGTCGCCAGGCCCAGGATCATGCCGGTATGCAGCAGGGCGATGATGGCGCCGAGCGCGGCGCCCGAGGAAATGCCCAGCAGATGCGGATCGGCCAGCGGATTGCGCGTCACCGATTGCAGCGCCGCGCCCACCAGGGCCAGGCTGGCGCCCACGGTGGCGCCGAGGATGACGCGGGGCAAGCGCACTTCCCATACGATATTGTCGCGGCCGGGCGACCAGGCGATCTCGACGCTGCCGGGCATGAGGTGGGAGGCGATGACGCCCCAGACCACATCGAGCGGAATGCCGACGGCGCCCACGCCCACGGCGGCCGCCATGGTGAGGACGAGCAGCAGGACGAGGCCGGCCACCAGCAGGGGCAGATGATGCAGCAGCCAGTGGCGGGGACCGGGGACGAGGTGGCGGTGGGACATGGAACCTGCGAAGGACGAAAAGGCCTCTCCCACCATGGGGAGAGGAGAAGAGCGGAGAGGAGCGGGGGCGGCGCCTAGCTCCGGAAGGCGGCAGCGAGGCGCTTGATGGCTTCGATATTGCGGGGCCCCGGGGTGGCCTCGACATATTCGAGGACGACGAAACGGTCCTCGGCCACGGCGGGGATGTCCTTGAAGGCCGGGTTGGATTTCATGAAGTCGATCTTCTGTTCGGCGGTGACCGCACCGTAATTGACGATGACGACGACATCGGGATTGCGCTCGATGACCGGCTCCCAGCCGATCTCCACCCAGCTCGAGGCGACGTCGTCCATGATGTTGACGCCGCCGGCCGCTTCGATCAGCGCCGTGGGAATGGCATAGCGTCCGGCGGTGAAGGGCTTGTCCTCGCCCGAATCGTAAACAAAGACATCGACGGGGTTGCCGAGGGCCGGCAGCGAGGCGGTGAAATCGGCCAGTTCGGCCTCGTAGCCCGCAACCAGCGCCTGGGCGTCTTCTTCCTTGCCGAAGATGCGGCCCAGATTGATGAGGTCGGCATAGACGTCGCCCATCGACGCCTTGGCCTTTTCCATGACGTGGATGCAGCTCTCGGTCAGTTCATAGACGGAGATGCCGAACTGGGCGAGGCTGTCCGGCGTGACTTCGCCGCCGACGCGCATGCCATAGTTCCAGCCGGCGAAGTAGAAATCGGCGTCGGCACCCAGCAGGACTTCCTTGGTGGGATATTCGGGCGACAGCTCGGGCAGTTCGGCAACCCCGTCCCGCAGGCGCTCGTCCAGCGTCTTCCAGCCGGAAACGCCGGTATAGCCCACCATGCGGTCGGACAGGCCGAGCGCCAGCATCATCTCGGTGAGGTTGACGTCGTTGGAGACGGCGCGGGCCGGAGCGCTCTCGAAGGTCACCTCGCGATCGCAGCTCTGGACCGTGACGGGAAAGCCGGAGGCCGCCGCCGGGACGGCGAGCAGGGCGCAGGCGGCCAGGGTGGCGGAAAAGGCGACGGGCAGGCGGATCATTTTATGTCTCCCTCAAATGATCGATCGAGATGGAAGGAAAAGCGCGGCTGGCCGGTGACCGGATGGTGGTCGATGGCGGCGCCGACGGAAAAGACGGAGCGGATGGCGTGGGGCGTCAGCACGTCGAGCGGCGCGCCCAGCGCCACCTGCCGCCCATGCTCCAGCACCAGGATGCGGTCGGCATGGGCCGAGGCCAGGGCCAGATCGTGCAGCGAGACGATCACGGTGGTGGAGAGGCGTGCCAGCAATGAGAGCACTTCGAGCTGGTGGCGGATATCGAGGTGATTGGTGGGCTCGTCGAGGATGAGCAGGTCCGGCCGCTGCACCAGGGCGCGGGCGATCATGGCCCGCTGCTTCTCGCCGCCCGAAAGCGTCGCGAAGTCGCGCGCGGCCAGATGGGTCAACTCCATCAGGCCCAGCGCCTGTTCCACCGGCGTATAATCGTGGCCGGAAAGCGCGCTCTGGTGCGGGGTGAGGCCCAGCTCGACGATTTCGGCCACGGTGAGCCCGAAATCGGAGGCGCTTTCCTGCAGCACGGTGGCGACGCGCCGGGCGAAGGCGCGGGGCGGCAGCGTCCAGATATCGGCGCCGTCGATATGGACGTGGCCGGCGCCGGGACGATGGAAGCGGTAAAGGCAGCGCAACAGGCTGGACTTGCCGGCGCCATTGGGGCCGACCACTGCCAGCATTTCACCGGCGGCAACGGAGAATCCGAGATTTTCGATGATGGGCCCATGGCCCGGCGGTCCCCAGGCGAGGCCGGAGACGGTCAGTCGTGCCGGGCTCGGGCCGGTCAGGCGGTCAGGGATCTTCATGGCGGGCACCCATGGAATCGGGGGCGTCGCCAAGCGAGGAGATCACACTGAGAATCGCAATGGAAAAATCTGCGTCAGCCATCGTCTTCCCCCGCGGCACACCCCGGCCGGGTTTCAGGTTGCGTCGATGGCAGGTCTCCTGGCTTGCGGGTCACGGCGTTTCCGAACCTTCCCATCCCCGGACGTGTCGGGGGACAGTGGCAATCACGGAAAAGCTCACCGCTTACAGTTGCGGGGGCAGCCACGGCTTTGCGCCCTGATGGGTACGTCGCACCGTGTTCCCTATTATTTCCCCTTGGATGCGACCGCGGGGAAACCAAACGACGCGGTGTTTATGCGTTGGGCGGGAGGGGGAGTCAATGGGACGGGCCGGGATGCGTCGGCGGGCTCCCTAGAGGCTTTCATGTTTTGACGGAATCGGCGACCAGCGCTCCCTCCCCCTTGAGGGGAGGGTTGGGGAGGGGGTGGATTTGCGGATCACCGAAGGACCCCCACCCCCGACCCCTCCCCTCAAGGGGGAGGGGAGCAAGAAGGCGCTGATCCGCTTGACAGTGAAAGGCTCTAGGCGGTCTGGGCGAATCTCTCGTCGAAGGCGTAGCCGGCGCCGCGGACGGTGCGGATGGGGTCGGCTTCGCGGCCGCGATTGATGGCGCGGCGGAGCCGGCCGATATGGACGTCGACGGTACGCTCGTCGACATAGACGTCGTTGCCCCAGACGCCGTCCAGCAGTTGCTCGCGCGAGTAGACGCGGCCGGGATGGCGCATGAGATATTCGAGCAGCCGGTATTCGGTGGGACCCAGATGCACGTCGCGATTGGCGCGGCGCACCCGATGGGTGGTGCGATCGAGCTCAAGATCGCCTACCTTGAGCGCGGCGGTGACGAGATTGGGATTGGCCCGGCGCAGCAGGGCGTGGATGCGGGCGACCAGTTCGGGCACGGAGAAGGGTTTCACGACATAGTCGTCGGCACCGGTGGTAAGGCCGCGAACCCGCTCCTCCTCCTCCCCGCGCGCGGTGAGCATGATGATCGGCACGCGTGCGGTTTCGTCGCGCGCCCGCAGGCGCCGGCAAAGCTCGATCCCGGATATTTCCGGCAGCATCCAGTCGAGCAGGATGAGGTCGGGCAGTTTTTCCTGGACGGCGTGCTGGGCCTCGTCCCCGCTTTCGGCGGTCACCACGCGGAAGCCTTCGGCCTCGAGATTGTAGCGCAGCAGAATGGCGATATCGCCTTCGTCTTCGACAACGAGAATTGTCGCCGGCATGGTCATGCTCCGTCGTTCGGCGCCCGGGCGGGAGGCCGATATTTATGTTCCGACCGCACCCTGCGATGCTTGTCAGGCCTTGATCTGGGTGCGTTGCAGTTCCTGCACTTCGCTGGTGAGCTGCTTGCCGGTGGCAAGGTAATAGGCGCGCTCGGCGATATTGGTCGCGTGATCGCCGATCCGTTCCAGGTTCTTGGCGCAGAACAGCAGATGCGTGCAGGTGGTGATGTTGCGCGGGTCCTCGAGCATATAGGTCAGGAGCTCGCGGAACAGCGAGGTGTACATGGCGTCGACCTCGTCGTCGCGGTTGCACACCTCGACGGCGGCGGGCGCCTCGCGGTTGGCATAGGCGTCGAGCGCGTCCTTGACCTGGTGCAGGACCAGCGCGGTCATGTTCCGCACGCCATTATAGAAAGTGGGCTGGAGATTGATGCCCTCGAGCTTGAGCGAGCGGCGCGCCAGTTGCTTGGCCATGTCCCCGATGCGCTCCAGATCGTTGGCCACGTGAATGGCGGTGACGATGGCGCGCAGATCGCTGGCCATGGGCTGGCGGCGGGCGATCATGGAGACGGCCATGTCGTCGATGCGGCGCTGCATGTCGTCGATGCGCTGGTCGGCGGCGATGGTCAGGTCCGCCAGCTCGCGGTCGAGCTTCAGCAGCGATCGGGTGCCGTTCTCGATGGAGACTTCCACAAGCCCCCCCATTTCCGCGATGGACTGGGCGAGGGCGGCGAGCTCGTCGCTATAGGCGGTGACGATATGTTCGGAAGCGGTATTGGGCATGGTGGTTTCCTTCCCGCGGTCAGCCGATGCGGCCCATGATGTAGTCCTGGGTCTGCTTGTTCACCGGATTGGTGAAGATGTCCTCGGTGTCGCCCTGCTCGATGAGATTGCCCAGATGGAAGAAGGCGGTTTTCTGGGAAACGCGGGCGGCCTGCTGCATGGAGTGGGTGACGATGACGATGGTGTAGTTCTCGCGCAATTCGTCGATCAGTTCCTCGATGACGGCGGTGGCGATGGGATCGAGCGCCGAGCAGGGCTCGTCCATCAGGATCACCTCCGGTCCCACCGCGATGGCGCGGGCGATGCAGAGACGCTGCTGCTGGCCGCCGGAAAGACCCGTGCCGGGCTCGTTGAGGCGGTCCTTGACCTCCTCGAACAGGCCCGCCTTGCGCAGGGAGGACACCACGATCTCATCGAGATCCGCCTTGCTGCGCGCCAGGCCGTGGATGCGCGGGCCATAGGCGACATTGTCGTAGATCGACTTGGGGAAGGGATTGGGTTTCTGGAACACCATGCCGACGCGGGCGCGCAGCTCCACCACGTCGAGGTCGGGGGCGTAGATGTCCTGGCCGTCGAGTTCGATGCGGCCTCCCACCCTGGCGCCCTCGATGGTGTCGTTCATGCGGTTGATGCAGCGCAGGAAAGTGGACTTGCCGCAGCCCGAGGGGCCGATAAAGGCGGTGACGGCGTGATCGGGGATGTCGATCGAGATGCCGTGCAGGGCCTGCTTGGCGCCGTAATGGACGGTGACGTCACGGGCGGTGAGGCGGATGGAGGGCTCGACGAGCTCGGCAGCGTTCATGATGGTGTCCGGGGTAGGGCTGGCCGTCCTGGCCTTGCCGGCAAGAATATCCATGTTTCTCAATCTCCTTAAACACGCTTTTCAAGGCGCGAGCGCAGGAAGATGGCGATGGCGTTGAGAAAGATCATCAGCGCCAGCAGCACCAGAATGGCGGCGGAAGTGCGGGGCTCGAAGAAATTGCGGTTCTCGTTGGCCTGCCAGAGATAGATCTGGACGGGCAGGGCGGTCGCCTGCTCCACCGGCGTGGCCGGCACGGCGGCGACGAAGGCGTTCATGCCGATGAGCAGCAGCGGCGCGGTTTCGCCCAGCGCCTGCGCCACCCCGATGATGGTGGCCGTCAGGATGGAGGGGAAGGTGACCGGCAGGACATGGTGGAACACCATCTGCGTCTTGCTGGCGCCCATGCCCAGGGCGGCCTGGCGCAGGGCCGGGGAGACGCCCTTGAGCGCGGCGCGGGTGGCGATGATGATGGTGGGCAGGGTCATCAGGGTCAGCACCAGCCCGCCGGCCAGCGGCGCCGAGAGCGGCAGGCGGAACCAGTTGATGAAGACCGCCGCGCCCAAGAGGCCGAAGACGATGGAGGGCACCGCCGCCAGATTGTTGATATTGACCTCGATCAGGTCGGTCAGGCGCGATCTGGGCGCGAATTCCTCGAGATAGATGGCGCTGCCGACCCCGATGGGCACCGCCAGCACGATCACGATCAGCATCATCCACAGCGAGCCCATGAGGGCGCCGAGCAGGCCGGCCGAAGCGGGCGCGGAACGGCTGTCGACATTGGTGAACAGCGACCAGGCGAAGCCCTGCGAAATGGTGCCATTCTCGACGAACAGGTCGATGAGGGCGCGGGCGGGGGCGGAAAGCTGCTGCTGGGCATCGCCCAGTTCACGGTTGATATTGCCCTTGATCCAGTTGTCGGTATTGGCCGAGGCGAGCAGGTCGACGGTGACGGTCTCGCCCAGCAGGCCGGGATCGGCGACGAAAATCTCCCGCACGCGGTGGCGCGCATCGGTCTCGGTGATGGTGAGAATCTGGCGTGCGTCGATTTCATAGCCGGCGGGCGCCGCCTGGCGCAGCCCGGCCTCGATGACGTTGTTCCAGTTGAGCATCGCCACCTGACGCTGCCAGGCCAGGCTCTGCGCGCGATAGTCGGCATCCGACTGGCCGGCCTCGCGCACCGGCGCCGGATCGACCTTGAGCAGTTCGGGATCGAAGGTGATTTCGAGGCGGATATTGGACTGGGTGAAGGCGGGGATGCCCTTGCGCAGCACGTCGGTGAACAGCAGGGCCACGAAGCCCAGCGCCAGGACGATGGCGACGACGCCGAACGCCCGGAACAGCCGTTCGCCGGCGTGGCGCCGCGCCAGGCCGGCGCGGACGCGCTCGCGGCGCGCGGCGGCCTGGCCGAGGGATGTGCTGGTCATTCGTACTGCTCCCGGAAGCGGCGGACGATGTAGAGGGCGACGATGTTGAGGCAGAGCGTCATGATGAACAGCGTCAGGCCCAGCGCGAAGGCGACCAGCGATTGCGGGCCGGTGAAGTCGGTGTCGCCGGTGAGCTGGTTGACGATGGAAACGGTGATGGTGGAGACCGGCTCCAGCGGATTGCCCCGCAATATCGGCGAATTGCCGGCGGCCAGCACCACGATCATGGTCTCGCCGATGGCGCGGCTGACGGCGAGGAGGAAGGCGCCGACGATGCCCGGCAGGGCGGCGGGCAGCAACACGTTGCGGATGGTTTCGGACTGGGTGGCGCCCAGCCCGTAGGCGCCGTCGCGCAGGGTGCGCGGCACCTGGTTGAGGATGTCGTCGGACAGCGAGGAAATGAACGGCACGATCATCACGCCCATCACCAGCCCCGCCGTCAGCGCGCTGGTGGCGCTGATATTGAGCCCGATGGCATTGCCGAAATCGCGCAGGAACGGCCCCACGGTCACCAGGGCGAAAAAGCCGTAGACGATGGTGGGGATGCCGGCGAGGATCTCGATGACCGGCTTGACGACGGCGCGGACCGACCGGTGCGCATACTGGTTGAGATAGATGGCGGCCATCAGCCCCACCGGTACGGCGACCAGCATGGCGATGGCCGAGATCATCAGCGTACCGGCCAGCAGCGGCAGCAGGCCGTATTGTCCTGCATCGCCCGCCCCGGTGGAGGAGAAGCGCGGCGCCCAGACGGTGCCGAAGAAGAAATCGAGCGGGCTCACATAGGTGAAGAAGCGGAAGGCCTCGGTGACCAGCGAGGCGACGATGCCCAGCGTCGTCACGATGGCGACCGCCGAACAGGCGATCAGCAGCCAGGAAACGGCGCGTTCGACCTCGTTGCGGGCGCGCAGCCGCACCCCGATGCGGCGCTGGGCGAAGCTGAGGCCGAGGACGCCCAGCCCGGCGGTCGCCGCAGTCATGATCAGGAAGCTCAGCAGCTGGAAGCGGCCGAGATTGGCGCCGGCGGTTGCCTCGAAGGGCTGCAAGTCGCCCGGAACGCCATAGCCGGAGGCGAGGTCGCGAATGCGCTGGAGCTGCCGGTTGAGCCCGGCCTGATCGAGCTCGACGAGGATATCGGAGGGGATTTGCGACACTGCGTACCAATGGGTGACGCCGGGGGAGAAATAGGCCCAGACGGCCAGGACCAGCAAGGCGGGGCCCAGGGTCCACAGCGCCGTCAGCGTACCGTGATATTGCGGGCGGGAATGGATGCGCGCCCCTTCGGGCGTGACCAGGGAACGGCTTTTGGCCCAACCCAGCCGATAGGCGAGGCCAAGCAGGACGAGCAGCAAACCGGCGACGATCAGGGTGTTCACTTGGCGGCTTTCCTGGTGGCTCGGAAGCGAGGACAGGCCGCCGGAAGGTTCCGGCGGCCCGCAAAGGCGTGGCTTACTGCGCGGCCTGGAAGGCGGCGAGGGCCTCGGCCGTCACTTCGGCCGGCTGCGGGATGAGGCCGGCGGCTTCCAGAATGCCGCCCTGGCCCGAAACGCCTTCGGACAGGAAGTATTCGGTATAATCGGCCAGACCCGGAACGACGCCGATATGCTCCTTCTTCACGTAGAAGAACAGCGGGCGCGAGACCGGATATTCGCCGGCGGCGACGGTGTCGTTGCTGGGGACGATGCCGTTGACGGTGGCGACCTTCAGGGTGTCGCGGTTCTGGTCGTAGAAGGACAGGCCGAACACGCCGATGGTCTCGGGGTTGGACTGGAGGCGGGCGAGGGTTTCGGTGTAGTCGCCGGCGATCTCCACGACCACGTCCTGGCGCAGGGTCAGGCAGGCATCGTCGGAAGCGCCTTCGGGAAGGCCGACTTCTTCACAGCCGGCTTCCACGACGTTGAGGTCGAAGACTTCGCGGGTGCCGTGATTGGTGCCGGGAATGGCGAAGGAGATGGCCTGCTCGGGCAGGGACGCGTCGATCTGGTTCCAGGTGGTGTAGGGATTGTCGACGAGCGCGCCGTCGACCGGCACCTGGGCGGCGATGGCCTGGTAAACCAGGGCCGGGGTCAGGGCGAAATCCGGACCGCTGGCGGAGGAGGCGAAGACGATGCCGTCATAGCCGAACTGGACCTCGATGGGGGTCACGCCGGCGGCGGCGCAGGCTTCGGCCTCGCCGGCATTGATGGCGCGCGAGGCATTGGCGATGTCGATGGTGTTGTCGCCGGTGCCTTCGCAGAACTGGCGGAAGCCGCCGCCGGTGCCGCCCGAACCCACCACGGGGGTGTTGAACTCGGGGAAGGCGGCGCTGAATTCTTCGGCGACGATGGAGGAGAAGGGCAGCACGGTCGAGGAGCCGGCGATCTGGATGGTGTCGCGCGACTGGGCGAGGGCGGCCGGAGCGGCGAGCGTGGCGAGCACGATGGCGGCAGCACTGGCGTAGAGTGCGGTCTTCATGGAAGTTCCCTTTCGGAATTCATTGCAAACATGGCCAGCCGGTCGTTCGGGCCGCCCTGTGACGCGGCCGACCATAGAAGCGGCAAGAAACAGTTTTATTGCAGTTGCATGACTGGTTTGTGACGGATCAACCCTTTGATATTTCAATGATTTTAGAATAACAAAGGCGGGGTGGGGCGGTAGATCCGGCCAAAATGAAAAGGTCCTGTTATGGACGGCAGCGAGTCTCGCGTCCCATCATGGCGTGCTGAATTTGCGGCGCGGCTCGTGTCGTTTCAGCGCAGCAGGGGACGGACTTCGGCCTGCACCTTGCGCATGAGCGGCAGGAAATGCGCGATCATGCGCGAGGTGGGCGCGCGCGCCGTCTGGGCACCGATATTGAGGCCGGCCACCACCTGGCCCGAGGCGTTGAACAGCGGCACGGCGATGGAGCACAGCCCCAGTTCGAGTTCCTGATCGATGACGGCGAAACCCTGCGCGGCGACCACTGCCAGTTCGGTGACGAGACCGGCAATGTCGGCCTTGGTGCGCTCGGTATAGGCGACGCGGTTCGAACGGTCGAGGATGGCCCGGGCCTCCTCGGGCGGCAGCGCCGCGAGCAGGATCCGCCCCATCGAGGTGCAATAGGCCGGAAGGCGCGCGCCGGCGCCCAGATTGATGGACATGACCCTGCGGGTGGAGGCGCGGGCGATATAGAGAATATCGGTGCCCTCCAGCACGGCGGCGGAGGTGCTTTCGCTGGTGGCGTGGGACAGTTCCTCGAGGAAGGGCTGGATCAGCCGCGGCAGCGGGGTGCCGGCCAGATAGGAATGGCCCAGATTGAGCACGCGCGGCGTGAGCTGGAAGAATTTGCCGTCATAACTGGCGTAGCCCAGGTGAACCAGCGTCAAAAGGCACCGCCGCGCCGTCGCCCGTTCGAGCCCGGTGCGCATCGATACATCGGTGATCGACAGGCGCGCATGGTCCTCGTCGAAACATTCGATGACGGCGAGGCCGCGAATGAGCCCGTGGATGATGTCGCCCTTACGCATGT
The DNA here is from genome assembly GCF_042648785.1 of Devosia honganensis. Lineage (NCBI taxonomy): Bacteria > Pseudomonadati > Pseudomonadota > Alphaproteobacteria > Hyphomicrobiales > Devosiaceae > Devosia > Devosia honganensis. The sequence continues at coordinate 215,183 of NZ_JBHRYD010000001.1, read as the reverse complement.
GCGAATGCCGAATGCTGTGCGGATCGCGCACAGGATAGGATGGGCGGGAGTGAATGGAAAGGCCGGTTCGCTCATCCGATGCGCAGCATTCGTCATGGGCGCCTTTCGCGCCGCAAAACGCTCCTCCTTCTTCTTGGGGGAGGGTTTTTTCCCGACCGCGGCGGAGGGAAGCGCTCAAGAATTCGCCGGTCCAGCAAGTATTTGGCGGCGTCTGGAACGGAGATCGAAACCCCGTCCCAATGACATGTCCCCGGAAACGTCGATCTATAGCCTCTTGCGTCATCAGTCCGGATGTCGCAAAAGCCGCGTGGTAGGGGCGTGTAGCATAACGGTTAATGCCAGCCGCTCATAACGGCTCCGATGTCGGTTCGATTCCGGCCGCGCCTACCATCTCCCGCCATTGCAGGGAGCATACTTCAAGGAGCGGCTGACCTGCGGCGAACGCAGCCAGCCTGCCGTTCACGCGGCGGCGAAGACGATCTGCGCCTTGAGCGCCGAGCTGCGGTCCGAAGCCAGCTTGAAGGCGGCTTCCGCTTCAGCCAGCGGCACCGAATGGGTGATCAGCGGCTTCACGTCGATCAGCTTCTTGCGCATCAGCTCGACCCCGATGGCGAATTCCTCGTGGAAGCGGAACGAACCGCGCAGATCGAGCTCTTTGGCGGTGATCGCCTGCATGGGCACGCTCATGTCGCCGCCCAGGCCCAATTGCAGGATGATGCCGCGCGGGCGCAGGGCGCCGATGCCGGATGCCAGCGCCTGGGGGGCGCCGGAGCATTCGTAGAGCACGTCGAAATAGCCCTTGTCGGCGCCATAGACCGCAAGGTCATCCGGATGGGCTCCGGTATTGATGACGCGGTCGGCGCCGGCGCTTTTCGCCAGGACAAGGGTGAAATCGGAAAGATCGGTGGCCACGATCTCCGTGGCGCCGGCGCGCCGTGCGGCAAGGATGGACAGGACGCCGATGGGACCGCAGCCGGTCACCAGCACGCGCTTGCCGAAGAGCTGCCCGGCACGACGCGTGGCGTGGAGCGTCACCGCCAGCGGTTCGGCCATGGCCGCCTCGCCGGCGCTGAGCCCGTCAGCCGGCACGCATTGGCTGGCCATGGCCACCAACTGCTCGCGGAACGCACCCTGGATATGGGGGAAGGGCATGGCCGAGCCATAAAAGCGCATGTCGAGGCACTGGTTGTGCAGCCCTTCCTGGCAATAGCGGCAGGTGCCACAGGGACGGGACGGGGAGACGGCGACCAGTTGCCCCTTTTCCAGCCCTGTCACGCCCGGACCGATTTCATCGACAAAGGCGGAAACCTCGTGGCCCAGGATCATCGGCTCGCGCAGGCGCACCGTGCCGAAGCCGCCATGGTGGTAATAGTGCAGGTCCGAGCCGCAGACGCCTCCGGTGGCCAGGCGCAGCGACACCTCGCCGGGGCCGGGTGTTTCCACGGGGCGATCCTCGATGCGAAGATCCTTGGCGGCATGAATGACGATGGCTTTCATCAGAGCACCGGGGTGATGAGGTCGACCGTGCCCGAGGCATGATGCGGCTGCGGCAGCACGTTGTCGAGGGCGAGGAAGTGCGGCTTGGTCATGTGCACCCGGCTTTTGGCTTGACAGGAATTGTTATCGATAACAAAACAGACGCGACGGCGTTTGTCGAGCCTGTTTCGAACGAGGATGATGCAATGCAGATTTTTGACTTGACCGGTCGCCGCGCTCTCGTCACCGGGTCCTCGCAGGGGATCGGTCTGGCGCTTGCAAAGGGGCTGGCGGAAGCCGGCGCCACGCTCGTCCTCAACGGTCGTGACGAAGCCAGGCTCGCTGCGGCCGCCGCTCAAATTCCCGGTGCCTCCACGCTGGCCTTCGACGTTACCGATCATGCTTTGGCGCGTGCGGCCGTGGACCGGTTCGAGGCGGAGCAGGGCGCCATCGACATCCTCGTCAACAATGCCGGCATGCAGTATCGGGCGCCGCTGGAGGATTTTCCTGCCGACGCCTTCACCCGGCTGCTGCAAACCAATGTCGCCAGCGTCTTCAATGTCGGCCAGGCCTGCGCCCGCCACATGATCGGCCGCGGTGCCGGCAAGATCATCAATATCGCCAGTGTGCAGACTTCGCTGGCCCGCCCCTCGATCGCGCCCTATACCGCGACCAAGGGTGCGGTGGGCAATCTCACCAAGGGCATGTGCACCGATTGGGCGAAATACGGCCTGCAATGCAACGCCATCGCTCCCGGCTATTTCGACACCCCACTCAACGCCGCACTGGTCGCCGATCCCGATTTTTCCGCCTGGCTCGAAAAGCGCACGCCGGCGGGGCGCTGGGGCAATGTCGAGGAACTGGTCGGCGCCTGCATCTTCCTCGCCTCGTCCGCATCGAGCTTCGTCAATGGCCATACGCTCTATGTCGATGGCGGCATCACGGCTTCGCTCTGACATGCGCATAGTGGTCATGGGGGTCTCGGGCTGCGGCAAGTCGAGCTTCGGCGAAGCGCTCGCCGCACGGCTGGGCCTGCCCTATTACGAGGGCGATGCCCTGCATTCGGCTTCCAATGTCGAAAAGATGCGCAGCGGAGTCCCGCTGACCGATGAGGATCGCTGGCCCTGGCTCGATCGGGTCGCCGCGACCCTTTCGATGCCCGGCGTCCTCTCCTGCTCGGCCCTCAAGCGCGCCTATCGCACCCGTATTCGCGACGGTGCCGGTGGGCTCGTGCGCTTCGTGCACCTGGCCGGCGACAAGGCGGTGATCGCCGAGCGCATGGCCGCCCGCAGCGGCCATTACATGCCCACGAGCCTGCTCGACAGTCAGTTCGCGACGCTGGAAGCGCCCGGAGCCGACGAAGCGATCACGCTCGACATCGTCAAGCCCGTCGATGAACTTCTCGACGAAGCCATCATTGCCCTGGAAGGAATGCGCTCCTGATCGAGCCTGTTGGCCTGGCCTGGCCGGTGCCGGCATCGGTACGAAGAGCCCTGATTTAAGTCTTGAATAGAGGTGGCGCGATTGCTCACCTGGCCGCGCCGCCAATACTCACGGAGACACCATGCCGCCCTCCAGAACCCCCACCATGCAGGACGTTGCCCGCAGGGTCGGTGTTTCGCCGATGACGGTCAGCAGGGCGTTGCGCGACGGCACTTCGGTCAATGCCCAGACGCGGGAGGCCATCCTCCAGGCCGTGGACGAGCTGGGCTACGTGTTCGACGCCACGGCGGCTAATCTGCGCAACCAGCGCACGGGCTTCGTGGCGGTGACAATTCCCTCGATCAACAATGCCAATTTCGCCGATACGGTTCGCGGCCTGTCGGAAGGTTTTCGCGAGCATGGCTTGCAGTCGCTTCTCGGCTACACCGACTATGACATGGCTCAAGAGGAGGTTTTGGTCGAGCAATTGCTGCGCCGCCGGCCCGAGGCCATCATCGTCACCGGCGGTCGGCATACCCCACGCTGCCGGCGTCTGCTCGAAAGTGCGGGCATCCCTGTGGTCGAAACCTGGGATCTGCCGGCGGAGCCCGTGGGTCATGTCGTCGGGTTTTCCAATGCGGCGGCAGCGGGCATGCTGGTCGACCATCTGGTCGAAACGGGACGCAAGCGCATCGCCTTCATCGGCGGCGAGGAGGGGCGCGACTCTCGTGGCGCCGATCGTCGCGCGGGTTTTGTCGCAGCCATGCGACGGCATGGGCTCGATGCGACACGCCTCGTGGCTGCCGGCGTTCCGCCTGTGTCCATGATCGAGGGCGCCTCGGCCACCCGTGTCTTGCTGGAACAATGGCCTGACATAGACGCTATTCTTTGTGTATCCGATCTCGTGGCTTTCGGCGCACTGACAGAGTGTCTGCGCCTGGGCATCGTCATGCCCGATCAAATCGCCATAGCCGGTTTTGGCAATTACGAGGTGGCCGAAGTCAGCGTGCCGCCGATGACCACTGTGGACCCATTCCCCGAAGCGATCGGCCGAGGGAGCGCCGAGGCGGTGTTGCGCGCACTGGGGCTGGTGGAGCGCAGTGACGCCCACACCGCCGAGATTGTGCCGCAACTGCTTGTCCGCGCATCGACCGTGCCCGTGGCGCGATCAGTTGTTCCGGCGCCCGCCTGATCGGCGTCAGTGCAGGTCGGAGACCCAGCGGAGGGCTTCGTCCTTCTCATCGGGAGAAAAGACGCGGGCGTCGATCTGGGGAAAGAGCTTGTCGGCCATTTCGGTGGCCCCCTTGATCCACTGCTTGTCCGAGATGACGGCTGCGCGCTTGAACCGGTGAAGCTCGCCCAGCTTGCCCATGCCGTATTGCAGGTCGCGTTGCAGTGCCTCGCCCGTCATGTCCTCCATCGCGGCGAGATCGGCGAGGACGCCGATTTCCTTGTGTTCTGCGAGCGTGTCCTCGATTTCGGGGATGATCTGGTCGTAATCCGCCGCGGTGACGGTTCCGGCGATGCGGAAGGCCGCCACATGATCCGGAGCGTCGATAACTTCAATCATGATCTTCTCCTGTGTTGGGCATAAGGTCGTAACGACCGCGTGGGCCTGCCGTTCCCCACCCGGGCGGACACGTTTCGACGGCTTTTTCGCGCGGGATCAAGAAGGGCGACGGGGGCCCGGCAAGCGAGTTTGCGTGGTACCGGAGGGGGCGTGCATGGCCTGCCGGGCGCTCGGCGATGCCGGAGCAAAGCCTCGCCCGCAGGGAAGGATAATGTTTGGCGGTCATCCGCAAAAAACTGTCGAGCCTCATGCCCTCTGCATGGATATCCTTGACGCGGTTGGAAAATATTTGCTTCTAATTGCGCGGGCCGGGGGGAAGATCATGACCATTGCAGACGTGGCGGAGACCGACGGCAACCGGCTGCCGGAATACGAATCCCAGCCGCGGCCCTTCAAGCGGCTGATGTGGCTCAGCCTCGCGGCCTGCGCGGCGATCATCCTGGCCATCGAATATCTCGATCTCGATGCCAAGGTCGCCCTGATCACCCGGCAGGACGAGGCCTCGGCGATCGGCTTCCTGCTGAACAGTGCGCTGTTCGTGTGTTTCTGGCTGGTCTACTTCTCGTCCGGCTGGTCCGAAACGCTGCGGTGCCAGACCTTGCGCACCCTGCTCAAGAGCCACTCGAACATGTGGGCGCAGGAGGGCAAGCCCGAGCAGGTCAGCTATTTCCGGGAGAAAGCGCGTTCGACCATGACGTCGCAGGCGATCTTCATCGCCATTACCGTCTTCATCATGAACGCGCTGGCCCGCGACCCGCTGATCGTCACTCCCGCCGACGCGCTGGCGCTGGACCGGCTGATCGCGTTTTCCTCGCTCAGCGCCGCCGCGGTGGCCTTCACCCTGCTGCTGGTGTCCACGGATGCGGCGGAAACCATGTTCAACACCTTCAAGGTGCGCGAATATGTGGCCGTCTCGTCGCTGTACCTGACTTCGGCCAGGCTCAAATATTACGGTTTCGTCCTGTGCTTCGTCGCCATCTCGCTGTTCACCTACACGATGTATGCGATGGTGGCGTCGCTGACCATCGTGGTGCTCACCCTGTGCGGCTATCCATACTGGTTCAACGACATTTCCGCCGATCAGCGATACAAGCATGAAAAAACGCTCTATCGAATTTTCGTGCTGCTGGCCAACATGACGGTTTTTGCCCTCGCCTATGTCAACTGACCTTCTCCCGGCGCTGATGGCCGGCCTGCTCTGGGCGATTTCCGCTCCGGTGATCAATCTGGGCCTGGCCAAAGTCCGCAAGGCGCAGATCGACCGCCCGGCCTTGCTGTTCTTCGGCCTGACCACCGCGCTGGTGTGCGGGTTTTTCGGCATCTGGATCGCCAGCGGCTTCGCCTCGCCCATCGGTGAGCTGGGCTGGTACGTGGTGTTGGGGGGCGTTTTCACCTTCCCCATCGGCACCGGGCTTTATTACCTCGCCAGCGCTGCCTATGAAAACCGCGCCGCCGTGGCCTCGCAATATGCCAATGTCAAACCTGTCCTCTCCATCGGCGCGGGCGTGGTTCTGTTCGGAGAAATCCTTGCGGGCAGGGACTACGCGGTCGTGGCTCTGATCGTGAGCGGGGTGGCGCTCATGCTCATCGCCGCGGTCAGGCGGGAGGTGCATGTCGTGCCCGTCCTGCTGGGCCTGGCCCTGGCCTTTGCCTGGAGCGCGGGGGAAGTGTTCATCCGGCTGGCGGCAGATGGGGCGAGCAATATGCAGCTGACCCTGGGCGCCCTGTTCAGCGCCCTGCTGATCACCCTGCCTGCCGCCGGTCTGCTGGCGCTCCGGCGGCGCGCCGCCGGCCATCGCATCGGCCCGGTGCCGGCTTCGGCGATGGCGCCCTTTGCGGTGCATGGCCTGTTGAGCTTTGCGGGTGCCTATTACTTCTTCTTCCAGTCGATCGGCAATATCGGCCTGTCGAAAACCATCATGGTGACGGTGTGGTGGCCGGCACTGGCGCTGGTCTTCGATATCGGGCGGCGGATGGTGGAGCGGCGGCCGCTCGGCCTTTCCTGGCCGACCTCGCTGGGGCTGGCATTCTTCCTTGCCGCCGGGATCGTGCATGTGTGGGCCCCGCAGGCCCTTTAGCATCGCATCACCATGCGCGCGCCCTGCCGCCGCGGACGCAACCATAAGTATGGTCGTGCTTTCCATCCTTGTGCAGATGAAGAGGCGGTCTCATGAAAACCCTGACCGAAAAACACCGGGCGCCGGACGCAGCCGAGGGCAGGGCGCTGCTCGGACCCGGCGTCTATGTGCCGCTGGTGCTGGTTGTGCTGCTTGCCCTGCTGCTGCTGTTCCTCGAGCTCGGCCCGCTCTGACCGCTACGAGAAGCGGCGCTCGTAACCCGGGTCGGTGTGCCGGCCGGCATAGGCTTCATCGACGTTCCTGATGATGCGATCCGCTTCCTCGGGGTTCACCTGGCGCAGCAATTCGTCGAGCTTGGCCTCGACGCGGTCGTCGCCTTCCTTCGATTGGGGCGAGCCCAGATAGAACAGATAGGCCAGCCCGCCGACCTGCCAGAGGAGCTGCAGGAACTCCGACTGCCAGTTCTCGAAAGTATCCCGCGCCATTTGCATGACGTAGCTGTTCACCTCGATGGGCTGGGCGTGGGCGGCCTGTTCCTCGACAAAGGCGGCCCAGCCGAAAATCCAGTGACCGGCCAGCGAAAAGAGAAAAAACGCCAGGGTCACCCAGGCAAAGCTGTATCTCTTCCAGATCGACGCGTTCTGCACTTATGCCTCCTTTGCGCATTGGAGGCTGAATGGCGGCGCGGTGCTTGCGTTCCATCACTTCACGCCGCATCGAAGCGGGCGGATCAGGCGGTTTTGTTGAGGCGGGTCATGGCCATGCGGGAGACGAGGTCGCCCTGGGCGGCGGCATGGTTGATCTGGATGCTGGCGAAACCATTGGCCAGCGCCGCAGTCTTGGCCTGGGTCTCGGCCGCCTGGGCGCGCCGCTCGCGCAGATATTGCAGCCGTTCATAGGCGCCGAGCTGATGCATGTTCCAGCGGTTGATCTTGGACGACATGGCCATGCATCGAGCCTGCCCGGCCAGGGTGAACAGGAGGTTAACGCCGCTCAGTGCTGAAAGGCGACGAGGCCGGCGGCGCTGGCCATCATGACGCCGGCGGTCTTGTTGAGCCGGCCCAGGGCTTTTTCGCTGCGGAACATCTCGCGCGCCGCGCCCGCCAGCCAGGCATAGCCGCAACCGATGATCAGCAGCACCACGATGACGATGGCGGTCAGCTCGGCGAAGGCCAGCGGGGTCATCTGCCCCAGCGGCACCACGGTGGGCAGGATGGCCAGGTAGAACACGATGGTCTTGGGATTGCCCATGGTCAGCGAGAAGCCGGCCAGGAAGGTCCTCCAGCCATCTTCGTTCCTGGGCTTCATCTGTTCCGAGCCGGGGCGGGCGGTCCAGAATTTCCAGGCGATATAGAGCAGATAGGCGGCGCCGCCCCAGCGCACGATGACGAAGACGGGGCCGAACCAGGTGGCGATGGCGGCAAGGCCGAACACCGCGAAGACGAAATAGACCAGATCGCCCACCAGAATGCCCAGCACCATGGGCAGGGCGCCGCGAAAGCCGCCGCCCAGCGCCCGCGCCACCACGGCGGCCACGCCCGGCCCCGGGACCAGCACGGCGATGGCATAGGCGATGGTGAAGGCAGTGAGAGTGAACAGGTCCATGGCGAGGGTCCGGCGGGAAAACGCGCGCGACATTATCCCCTCGCAAGATGATTTGCCAGCGCGAGCTTGACCCCGGCCGCCAGGAGTTTATCTAGGAAACATCGCAACCCGACCGGACGGTTCTTAATGGATCGCACCCTCAACGCAATGCCGACCTGCCTTGCCCCTGGGGACTTCTCGATCCATGCCATCCGTCACGATTTCACAGCTTTCCTATACCGGCCCTGACGGCCGCCCGCTTTTCTCCGATCTCGATCTCAGTTTCGGCGCCGAACGCACTGGCCTTGTCGGCCGCAACGGCGTGGGCAAGACGACGCTGCTGCGCCTGACAGCCGGGGAACTGAACCCTTCTTCCGGCGCCATCGGCGTTTCGGGGCGGGTCGGCGTGCTGCGCCAGCAGGTGCAACCTGGCCCGGACGAGACCATAGCCGACCTTTTCGGTGTCCGCGCCGGGCTCGACCTGCTGGCCCGGGCCATGGCCGGCGCGGCCGACATGGACGAATTGGCCGAGGCCGACTGGACGCTCGAGGCGCGGCTGGAGGCGGCACTGGACCAGTTGGCGCTGTCGCTCATCCCGCAGACGAGGCTGTCCACCCTCTCGGGCGGGCAGCGGACGCGGGCGGCGCTGGCCGCCTTGGTGTTTGCGGCGCCGGACCTGATCTTGCTCGACGAGCCGACCAATAATCTCGACACGGAGGGACGGGCGGCGGTAACGGCGATGCTGGCCGGCTGGCGGGGCGCGGCCATCGTCGTCAGCCATGACCGGGCGCTGCTCGAAACCATGGACGCCATCGTCGAGCTGACCGGGCTGGGTGCCACCACCTATGGCGGCAATTGGAGCTTTTATCGCGAGCGCAAGGCGCTCGAGCTGGCCGCGGCGCACCACGATCTCGACGTCGCCGAGCGGCAGGTGAAGGAGGCGGCGCGGGCGGCGCAACAGGCGCGCGAGCGGCAGGCCCGGCGCGATGCCGGCGGACGGCGCAAGGGTGCAAGGGGCGATCTGCCCAAAATCGTGATCGGCGGGCTGAAGCGGCAGGCCGAGGCGACCGCCGGCGGGCTCGACCGGCTGGCGGAAAAACAGCAGGATGCCGCCGCCGGGCAGGCGCAGGCGGCGCGGGCGCGCCTGGAGGTTCTGGCCCCCTTTGCGGTGCGCCTGGCGCCGAGCGGAGTGCCGGCGGGCAAGGCGGTGCTGCGCGCCCGCGACCTCAGCGGCGGTTATGACCGGGACGACCCGGCGATCTCGAATTTCTCCCTCGATCTCATCGGGCCGGAACGGGTGGCGATCACCGGGCCGAACGGGGCGGGCAAGACCACCCTGCTCAAGCTGCTGACGGGCGCTCTCGAGCCGTTTTCGGGCCATGTGCAGCGGGGCGGGCCGATGGCCCTGCTCGACCAGCAGGTGGCGCTGCTGGAGCGGGAGCGGAGCATTCTCGAGAATTTTCGCCGCCTCAATCCCGGCAGTTCGGAGAACGATTGCCGCGCGGTGCTGGCCGCCTTCATGTTCCGCAACACGGCGGCCCTGCAAGTCGTGGAAACGCTGAGCGGCGGCGAAATGCTGCGCGCCGGCCTCGCCTGCGTCCTCGGGGGCGGGGTGCCGCCCGCGCTGCTGGTGCTGGACGAGCCCACCAACCACCTCGATATCGACGCCATCGAGGTGGTGGAGGCCGGGCTGCGGGCTTTCGACGGCGCCCTGCTGGTGGTCAGCCACGACCGGGCGTTTCTGGAGAATATCGGCGTGACGCGCGAAGTGCGGCTGGGGTGACTTACCTCTCCCTTGAGGGAGAGGTCGACGCGCAGCGGCGGGTGAGGGGGCCTTCCAGCGAAATGGAGAGGCCCCCTCACCCGGTTTGCTTAGCAATCTTACCTACCCCAAGGGAGAGGTAAGATTGCTACGGCAACAGCGCCAGTCTTTCGGTCAGCAGCGCGTAAAACCCTTCGGCGTCGGCGGAGCGCAGGAAGGTGGCGTTGCGGGGACGGTCGGTGACGTGCCAGTAGTCCGCCACGGTCATGCCCAGGGTGAGTTCGCTTGCCGTCTCGATCTCGACATTGCAGAGGCGGCCTTCGAACAGCTCGGGCCGCAGCAGATAGGCGATGACCGTGGGGTCGTGCAGCGGCGCGCCCTCCCAGCCATATTTCTTGAGATCGAAGCTTTCCGAGAAGGTGAGCATGGCGTGGACGGCCGCGCCGGTGCGGTTGCCCAGCGCCCGGATGGCGTCGAGCCGCGCCGGCGTGGACTGCACCATATGGGTGACGTCGAGCGGCAGCATGGTGATCGGCGCGCCGCAGCGCAGGACGATGTCGGCGGCTTCGGGATCGACATAGATGTTGAATTCGGCCGCCGGGGTGATGTTGCCGACCTCGAAATAGGCGCCGCCCATCATCACGATCTCCTGGATGCGTCCGGCGATGCGCGGCTCCTTGACCAGCGCCATGGCGATATTGGTCAGGGGACCGAGGGTGCACAGGGTGATCGTTCCCGGCTCGGCCTGCATCAGCGTCTCGACGATGTAGTCGACGCCGTGCCGGGGCTGGAGCGGAATGGCCGGATCGGGCAGGTCGGGGCCGTTGAGGCCGGTATCCCCATGCACGTGCTCGGCGGTGACCAATTGCCGGCGCAGGGGGCGGGCGCAGCCGGCGTAAACCGGGATATCGGTGCGGCCGGACAGTTCCACCACCTTGCGGGCATTGTCGGCATTGTGATGCAGGCCGACATTGCCGGCCACGGCGACGATGCCGAGCACGTCGATTTCCGCGGGCGAAGCGAGGGCGAGCAGGATGGCGACGGCATCGTCCTGGCCGGGGTCGGTGTCGATGATGATCTTGCGGGACATGAGGACTTTCTGGCGACTCGTGACGGAAGCGGGACGAGCTTAGCCAAGCGGCGCGGCGCGGTCGACAGGGCCGGCCCCGCCACGGAACGAAAGGGCCGGAAGCATCGTTTTCGGCTTAACGCGGGGGCACAGGAAATCCAGGATGCGTCAGAGTCATTTCAGGCCCGGCGAGCCCGGCGAAAGCCAGTTCGAGCGGGTGCTCGACACCAGCGCCCGGCTGGCCGTGGTGGGGATCGGGTTCGCCGTGCTGCTGACGATCCTGCAAGCCGGGCAGGTGTTCCTCGCGCCGGTGACGCTGGCGGTCGTCGTGGGGCTGATGTTCGGCCCGGTGGCGGATCGGGTCGAGGGCTGGGGCGTGCCGCCGGCCCTGTCGGCGGCCATCGTGGTGCTGCTCCTGCTCGCGGTCATCGCCGGGTTCACCGCGCTGTTCGCCGTGCCGCTCAGCGAGTGGGTGGCGCGGGCGCCCATGCTCTGGGACAAGTTGCAGACGCAATTGGCCAGCCTCAAGGAACCGCTGCAATCGATCAGCGATTTCCAGGCGCAACTGGGCGCGGCGCTGGGTACGGATGGCGCGATGGCAGTGACGGTGGAGGATGGCGGCACCGTGACCGGCGTGGCCATGCTGGCGCCGGCGGTGCTGGCGCAGATCGCCATCTTCCTTGCCAGCCTCTATTTCTTCGTCGCCACGCGCGACCATATCCGCATGTCGGTGCTGTCCATGTGCGTCACGCGGCGCATGCGCTGGCGCACGGCGCATATCTTCCGCGATGTCGAGTTCAAGGTCAGCCGCTTTCTCCTGACCGTGACGATGATCAATCTGTGCGTGGGCACGGCGGTGTCGCTGGCCATGTGGGCCATCGGCATGCCCTCGCCGCTATTGTGGGGCGCCATGGCGGCGGTGCTCAACTACATTCCCTATGTGGGGCAGGCGATCATGATCGCCGTGCTGCTGGCGGTGGGGCTGGGCACGCAGACCGGCCTCGTCGAGATCCTGCTGCCGGTGGCGTGCTATGCGGGGATCAATTTTCTCGAAGGGCAATTGTTCACCCCCCATTTCATCGGGCGGTCGCTGACGCTCAACCCGTTCGTCATCTTCCTGTCCATCACCTTCTGGATCTGGGCCTGGGGGCCGGTGGGCGGACTGGTGGCCGTGCCGACGCTGCTGATCGCCCAGTCGGTCATCACCCACGCCCTGCCCAGCAAGCCGGTCAGGCCGCGCCGGCCGGTGCGCCGCACCGCCAGGATGACCGCGCGCGACGAGCTTCTGGCCAATGCCGCCCAGGCCATCCGCGAGCAGCGCCAGGAGGAAAAGGCGGGGGAGGGCAAGCCCGCGGAGAAATTGGAGCCGCCCCAGGGCACCGGTCCCACCGGGGTGGAGCCCGCCGCCCGCTAGCACGGTCCGGAAGGGGCGCGGAGCGCCGGAATATGAGGGGCTTTTCCCTCCTCGGATTAAGTGCAAGACTGCTCGTCTTCTGAGGGGAATGTCGTCATGAACACTGGATTGCGAAATGCGGCAAAAGCCGATCGTTTACGATGCCCCTACGCCGGAGCCCCGTTCGACCAATGTTGAGGCCCTCCAGGCGGAGATCCTCGAGAACCTGATCTATTCGGTCGGCAAGGACCCCATCGTCGCCCGGCCGCACGACTGGTTGCGGGCGACCATATTGACGGTGCGTGACCGCATCATGGACCGCTGGATGGAGAGTTCGCGCGAAACCTGGCGGACCTCGAACAAGCGCGTCTACTATCTCAGCCTCGAATTCCTGATCGGTCGGCTCATGCGCGACGCCATGAGCAATGTGGGGCTGATGGAGCCGGTGGCCGAGGCGCTCAGGAACCTCAATGTCGATCTGGGCGATCTGATCAATCTCGAACCGGATGCGGCGCTGGGCAATGGGGGCCTGGGGCGGCTGGCGGCGTGTTTCCTCGAATCCATGTCCACCGTGAAGATCCCGGCCTATGGCTATGGCATCCGCTATGCCCATGGCCTGTTCCGGCAGGAGATGAGCGAAGGCTGGCAGGTGGAGCTGCCCGAGGACTGGCTGGCGCACGGCAATCCCTGGGAGTTCGAGCGCCGCGAAAGCGCCTATGAGGTGGGATTCGGCGGCCATGTCGATCCGGTGACCGATCCGGACGGCGCGGTACGCCAGGAATGGCGGCCCAACGAGCATCTGCTGGCCGTGGCCTTCGACACGCCCATCGTGGGGTGGCGCGGCGCGCGGGTCAACACGCTGCGCCTGTGGAGCGCCCAGCCCATCGACCCGATCCTGCTCGACAAGTTCAATTCCGGCGATCATATCGGCGCGCTGGAGGAAAGCGCCAGGGCCGAGGCCATCACCCGGGTGCTCTATCCCGCCGATTCGACGGCGGCGGGACAGGAATTGCGCCTGCGGCAGGAGTTCTTCTTTTCCTCCGCCTCGCTGCAGGACATCGTGCGGCGGCATTTGCAGCAATATGGCGAGCTGGGCTCGCTGCCCGACAAGGTCGCCATCCAGCTCAACGACACGCATCCGGCCATTTCGGTGGCCGAGCTCATGCGCATCCTGGTCGACGATAACGGCATCGCCTGGGCCGAGGCCTGGACGCTGACCAAGGGCACGTTCGGCTATACCAACCACACCCTGCTACCCGAGGCGCTGGAAAGCTGGCCGGTGGCGCTGCTGGAACGGCTGCTGCCGCGCCATATGCAGATCATCTACCAGATCAATGCCGATATCCTGGCCGAAGCCCGCACGCGGGCCAAGTTCACCGATCAGCAGATCGCCTCGGTGTCGCTGATCGACGAGAATGGCGGGCGGCGCGTGCGCATGGGGCAACTGGCCTTTGTCGGCTCGCACTCCATCAACGGCGTTTCGGCGCTGCATACCGAACTGATGAAGCAGACGGTCTTTGCCGACCTGCACCGGCTCTATCCCGAGCGCATCAACAACAAGACCAATGGCATCACCCCGCGCCGCTGGCTGATGCAGTGCAATCCGGGCCTCACCCGGCTGGTCGGGGAAAGGATCGGCCCGGAATTCCTCGACAATATCGACAAGCTGAAGCTGCTGGTGCCCCATGCCGAGGACCCGGGCTTCCAGAACCAGTTCGCCGCCGTGAAGCTGGAGAACAAGCGGCGCCTCGCCCGGCTGATCAAGGACCGGATAAACGTCACGGTCTCGCCCGACGCGCTGTTCGACGTGCAGATCAAGCGCATCCACGAATATAAACGGCAATTGCTCAACATCATCCACGCCGTGGCGCTCTATGACGAAATCCGCACCCGCCCGGACCGGGACTGGGTGCCGCGCGTCAAGATCTTCGCCGGCAAGGCGGCGCCCAGCTACTGGAACGCCAAGCTGATCATCAAGCTGATCAACGACGTGGCGCGGGTGGTCAACAACGACCCGGCCGTGCGCGGCCTGCTCAAGGTGGTGTTCCTGCCCAACTACAATGTGAGCCTGGCCGAGGTGATCGTGCCGGCCGCCGATCTTTCCGAGCAGATCTCGACGGCCGGCATGGAGGCCTCGGGCACGGGCAATATGAAATTCATGGGCAATGGCGCCGTCACCATCGGCACGATGGACGGCGCCAATGTGGAAATGCACCGCGAGGTGGGGGCGGACAATATCGTCATTTTCGGGCTCAACGCCGAGGAGGTGGAGGAGAAGCGCAGAAGCGGGGAGCCGCCGCGCGCCGTGATCGACAAGTCGCCGCGCCTGCGCGAGGTGCTGGAGACCATCGCCTCGGGCGTGTTCTCGCCGGACGATCCGCATCGCTATCGGGACCTTATCGGCGGGCTCTACGATCACGACTGGTTCATGGTGGCGCGGGATTTCGACGCCTATGCGGCGGCGCAGGCGCGGGTCGAGGGCATCTGGCGCGACCGGGCGCATTGGAACGCCATGGCGATCTGCAACACCGCCAATGTCGGCTTCTTCTCGTCGGATCGTACAATCAGGCAATATGCTGCCGATATCTGGGGCGTGCCGACCGCGTGACGGTCGGGATAGGGGTAGGGGGAATGAGGGCGTGAGCGTATCCGGAACAGGCTGGCAGGCCGACAAAAGGGAAATCGATGCCATCGTGGCCGGGCGCCACCGCGATGCCTTCGCCTTTCTCGGGCTGCATCAGGTGGCTGGCCATTGGGTGCTGCGCGCCTTCGTGCCCCATGCCGAGACGCTGGACGCCTTTGGGCTGGACGGGACGGCGCTGGGCCGGATGACGCTGCGCCATCCGGCCGGGTTTTTCGAGGCCCGGGTCGAGATCGCCGGCCGCCAGCCGATCCGCTATCGCGCCGGCAATGCGGGCGGGGAATGGGACGTGTTCGACCCCTATTCCTTCGGACCGGTGCTGGGGCCGATGGACGACTATTATATCGGCGAGGGCAGCCATTTGCGGCTGTTCGACAAGCTGGGTGCCCATGAAATGGAGTTCGAGGGCATTCACGGCACCCATTTCGCCGTCTGGGCGCCCAATGCGCAGCGGGTTTCGGTGGTAGGGCCGTGGAACGACTGGGATGGGCGACGCCATCCCATGCGCAACCGCAACGGTATCTGGGAGGTGTTCATCCCGGTGCTGGGCACCGGCACCATCTACAAATACGAGATCGTCGCGCCCGATGGCGTGGTGCTGCCGCTCAAGGCCGATCCCTTTGCCCGGCAGGCCGAAATGCGGCCAGCCACCGCCTCGATCGTGCCCGATCCGACCCCTTTTGCCTGGACCGACCAGCGCTATATGGAAGAACGGGCCGGCCATGACTGGCGGCGCACGCCCATGTCCATCTACGAGGTGCATCTGGGCTCGTGGCGGCGCCGGCCCGATGGCAGCTTCATGAGCTATGACCAGCTTGCAGAGCAGCTCGTGCCCTATGCGGCCGACATGGGCTATACCCATCTCGAATTCCTGCCCGTTTCCGAGCATCCCTTCGATCCGAGCTGGGGCTATCAGCCCACGGGCCTTTATGCGCCCACTGCGCGCTTCGGCGATCCGGCGGGGTTCGCCCGGCTGGTCGACGCGGCGCATGAGGCGGGGCTGGGGGTGATCCTGGATTGGGTGCCGGCGCATTTCCCCACCGACGAATTCGGCCTCAGCCATTTCGACGGCACCGCGCTTTACGAGCATGAGGACCCGCGCCAGGGCTTCCATCCCGACTGGAACACGTCGATCTACAATTTCGGGCGCAAGGAGGTGTCGGCCTATCTCACCAATAATGCGCTCTACTGGTTCGACAAGTTCCACATCGACGGGCTGCGCGTCGATGCCGTGGCCTCGATGCTCTATCTCGATTATTCCCGCCAGCCGGGCGAATGGGTGCCCAACAAGCATGGCGGCAATCAGAATCTGGAGGCGGTCGCCTTCCTCCAGCGGGTCAATGCCGAGGTCTACCGGCAGTTTCCCGGCGCCTTCATGATCGCCGAGGAATCGACGTCGTGGCCGGGGGTGAGCGCGCCCATCTATGCCGGCGGGCTGGGCTTCGGGTTCAAGTGGAACATGGGCTTCATGAACGACACGCTGCGCTTCATGAGCCGTAACCCGATCCACCGGCGCTTCCACCACAACGACATGACCTTCGGCATGATGTACGCGTTCAGCGAGAACTTCGTGCTGCCGCTCAGCCATGACGAAGTGGTGCACGGCAAGGGGTCGCTGCTCAACAAGATGCCCGGCGACGACTGGCAGCAATTCGCCAATCTGCGCGCCTATCTCGCCTATATGTGGGGCTATCCGGGCAAGAAGCTGCTGTTCATGGGCCAGGAGTTCGCGCAGCGCGAGGAGTGGTCCGAAAGCAAGGCGCTCGACTGGTGGCTGCTGGATTCGCCCAGCCACGAGGGGATGCGGCGGCTGGTGGCCGATCTCAATGCCGCCTATCGCAGCCTGCCGGCGCTGCATGAGCGCGATTGCGAGCCCGAGGGGTTCGAATGGGTGATCGCCAATGATCACGCCAATTCGGTTCTCGCCTGGCTGCGCAAGGCGCCGGGCGCCGATCCGGTGCTGGTCATCGCCAATTTCACGCCGATGCCGCGCAGCGGCTACAAGGTGCCCATGCCGCGGGCGGGGCGCTGGCTGGAGCGCATCAATACCGATGCCGGCTGGTATGCCGGCGGCAATACCGGCAATCAGGGGGGCGTCGAAGCCTATGCCGTCGAGGGGCGGCACTGGCCGGCGGAGGCGGAGATCTATCTGCCGCCGCTGGCCACCCTGTTCCTCAAATTCGAGCCGGCATGAGCCGGCCCGGGAACGATACGATCCGGGACAGAGCCGGGCGCAAGTGGAGGGTAGTAGAATGGCAGATTATCGGATTCCGTCGCCGCTGGCACGTGAAGCGATGGCCTATGTGCTGGCCGGAGGGCGCGGCACCAGGCTGATGGAGCTGACCGACCGGCGCGCCAAGCCGGCGGTCTATTTCGGGGGCAAGTCGCGCATCATCGATTTCGCGCTCAGCAATGCGATCAATTCGGGCATCCGCCGGATTTCGGTGGCGACGCAATACCAGGCCCACAGCCTCATCCGCCATCTGTCGCGGGGCTGGAACTTCCTCCGGCAGGAACGGAACGAGAGTTTCGACGTGCTGCCCGCCAGCCAGCGGGTCTCGGAAACCCAGTGGTACGAGGGCACCGCCGACGCCGTCTATCAGAACATGGACATCATCGAGGATTACGGCGCCCGCTATATCGTCATCCTGGCGGGCGACCATATCTACAAGATGGACTACGAGATCATGCTGCGCCAGCACGTGGACACGGGCGCGGACGTGACCATCGGGTGCCTGGAAGTGCCGCGCATGGAGGCCACCGGCTTCGGCGTCATGCATGTGGACGGGCGCGACCGGGTGGTGGGGTTCGTGGAAAAGCCCAAGGACCCGCCCGGCATTCCAGACCGGCCGGATACGGCGCTGGCCTCCATGGGCATCTATGTGTTCGAGACCCGGTTCCTGATGGAACAGCTCAAGCGCGATGCGGCCACCGAAGGCTCGAGCCGCGATTTCGGCAAGGACATCATTCCCTATATCGTCAAGAACGGCACGGCCTGGGCGCACCGCTTCACCCGTTCCTGCGTACGCTCGAGCAATGAGAAAGTGGCCTATTGGCGCGATGTGGGGACGGTCGACGCCTATTGGAAAGCCAATATCGACCTTACCGACATCACTCCGCAGCTCGACCTGTACGATCGCGACTGGCCGATCTGGACCTATGCGGAAATCACCCCGCCGGCCAAGTTCGTGCACGATTTCGACGGACGGCGCGGCTCGGCGGTCAATTCGCTGGTCTCGGGCGACTGCATCGTCTCGGGCGGGCATTTGCAGCGTACGCTGCTTTCGACCGGCTCGAGGGTGCACTCCTATTCGACGCTGGATGAGGCGGTGGTGCTGCCCTATTGCGACATCGGGCGCAATGCGCGGCTGAGGAAGGTGATCATCGATCGCGGCGTCTCCATCCCCGAGGGGCTGGTGGTGGGCGACGATCCCGAATTCGACGCCAAATGGTTCCGTCGCACCGAGGAGGGGGTGACGCTGATCACCCAGAACATGGTCAACAAATATCTGGCGGACCGATGATCGAGGTTCTTTCGGTCACTTCGGAAATCTATCCGCTGGTCAAGACCGGCGGGCTGGCCGACGTCGCGGGCGCGCTGCCCGCGGCGCTGGCCGGGACCGGGGTGACGATGCGCACGCTGGTGCCCGGCTATCCGGCGGTGATCGACAGGATGACCAATGGCCGCGAGGTGGCGCGGTTCGACGACCTGTTCGGGGTCGTGGGACGGCTGCTGGCCGGGCGGGTGGACGGGCTCGACCTCATCATGCTCGACGCCCCGGCGCTCTATGACCGTCCCGGCAATCCCTATATGGGGCCGGAAGGCTGGGACTGGCCGGACAATTGGCGGCGCTTCGCGGCCCTGTCCTGGGCCGCCTCCGAACTGGGGCTGGGGCTCGTGGAAGGCTATCGCCCGCATCTCATCCATGCCCATGACTGGCAGGCCGGCCTCGTGCCCGCCTATGTGAAATATGGGCCCTCATCGACGCTGAAGACGGTGATGACCGTCCACAACATGGCCTTCCAGGGCGTGTTCGGCGCCGAGATCTTCGGGCAATTGCGCCTGCCCGCCCATGCCTTCTCCATGGAGGGCGTCGAATATTACGGCGGGGTGGGCTATCTCAAGGCAGGCGTCGAATGCGCCGATGTGGTGACCACGGTGTCGCCCACTTATGCCGCCGAAATCCGTACCGCCGAATTCGGCATGGGGCTCGAAGGATTGCTCGGCAACCGCTCCGCGACGGTGCTCGGGGTGCTCAACGGTATCGACATGGACGCCTGGAACCCGGCGACCGACACGGCCCTCGCCCGCCCCTACACCGCCGGCACCATCCAGCACCGGCTGGTCAACAAGCGGGCGGTGCAGGAGGCGTTCGGGCTCGAGGTGCGGGACGGACCGCTCTTTGCCGTGGTGAGCCGCCTCACCTGGCAGAAGGGCATCGACCTGCTCGTGGCCAATATCGACCTGCTGGTGGCCTCGGGCGGGCAATTGGCCGTGCTCGGCTCGGGCGATGCGGAACTGGAGAATGCCGTACGCGGCGCGGCCATGCGCCATCCCGGCAGGGTGGGGCTGGTCACCGGCTATGACGAGAAGCTGAGCCATCTGGTGCAGGGCGGGGCGGACGTGATGGTGGTGCCCTCGCGGTTCGAGCCGTGCGGGCTGACCCAGATGTATGCGCTGCGCTATGGTTGCGTGCCGCTGGTGAGCCGGGTGGGCGGGCTCAACGATACGGTGATCGACGCCAATGTCGCGGCGATCCAGGCCGACGTGGCCACGGGCGTGCAATTCGCGCCGCCCACGGAAGGGGCGCTGGCCGACGCCATCATGAGGGTGTTGACGCTCTATGCCGACCAGAAATCGTGGAAGAAGATGCAGCGGCGCGGCATGAAGTCGGACGTGAGCTGGCAAGCCAGCGCCGCCCGTTATGCCCAGCTCTATGCCTCGTTGATCGGGTATTCGACAGATGACAGTGAAGACGATTAAGACCACTCCCTATTCCGACCAGAAGCCCGGCACCTCGGGCCTGCGCAAGCGGGTTTCCGTCTTCCGGCAGCCGAACTATGTCGAGAACTTCATCCAGTCGATATTCGACAGCCTCGAAGGCGTCGAGGGACGGACGCTGGTGATCGGCGGCGACGGGCGCTTCTACAACGACGTGGCCATCCAGAAGGCCATCCGCATCGCCGCCGCCAACGGGTTCGGCCGGGCGCTGGTGGGCAGGGGAGGATTGCTCTCGACGCCGGCAGCCAGCCATCTCATCCGCCACAATCGCGCCCTGGGCGGGCTGGTGCTCTCGGCCAGCCACAATCCGGGCGGGCCGGAGGGCGATTTCGGTATCAAGTACAATGTGGGCAATGGCGGGCCGGCGCCCGAAAAGATCACCGAGGCGGTCTTTGCGCGCTCGCAGGCGATCGACAGCTACAAGACGCTGGACACGCCCGATATCGATCTGCACAGCCTGGGTGCGCAACAGGTCGGCGCCATGGTGGTGGAGGTGGTCGATCCGGTCGCCGATTACGCCGCGCTGATGCAGACCCTGTTCGATTTCGATGCCATCAGGGGGCTCTTCGCCTCGGGCTTCCGCATGACCTTCGACGCCATGCATGCGGTGACCGGCCCCTATGCCCATGCCATTTTCGAGGACCTGCTGGGGGCGCCCAGGGGCACGGTGGTCAATGGCGTGCCCTCGCCGACCTTCAATGACGGCCATCCCGACCCGAACCTGGTCTATTGCAAGGAAATGCACGACCTGCTGATGACCCCGGAGGGGCCTGATTTCGGCGCCGCCTCGGATGGCGACGGGGACCGCAACCTCATCATCGGCCGGAACCGTTTCGTCACCCCCTCGGATTCGCTGGCCATCCTGGCGGCCAATGCGCATCTGGCCCCCGGCTACAAGGACGGTATCGCCGGCATCGCCCGCTCCATGCCGACCAGCGCGGCGGCCGACCGGGTGGCCGAAAAGCTCGGTGTCGAGCTGCACGAAACGCCCACCGGCTGGAAGTTCTTCGGCAATCTGCTCGATGCGGGCCGCGTGACCATATGCGGGGAGGAGAGCGCCGGCACCGGCTCGAACCATGTGCGCGAGAAGGACGGGCTGTGGGCGGTCCTGCTCTGGCTCAACATCCTGGCGGTGCGCCGGCAGGGGGTCGACGAGATCGTGCGCGACCATTGGCGGACCTATGGCCGCAACTATTATACGCGCCACGATTATGAAGAGGTGGAAACGGAGGTGGCGAACCGGCTGGTCGAGGACCTGCGCGCCCGGCTGCCGGCCTTGCCCGGCAGTGTTTTCGAGGACGACATGCAGGTCGCCTATGCCGACGATTTCGCCTATCACGATCCGGTGGACGGCTCGTCGAGCGCAAGACAGGGCATCAGGATCGGCTTTGTCGACGGGTCGCGGATCGTTCTGCGGCTGTCCGGAACCGGCACGGTCGGCGCTACTTTGCGGCTCTATCTCGAACGCTACGAAGCGGCGGACGGGCGGCACGATCTCGACACCCAGCTCGCCCTCGGGTCGCTGGTGGAGATTGCCGAGACCCTGGCCGGCATTCGCGCCCGCACCGGCCGCGATGCGCCCAGCGTGATTACCTAGGAGGGGTTGGACAATGGAGCCGGAACTGGTGCCAGGAGGCGGCCGGACCGATATTCTGGGGGCGACGGCCTCGCGGGAAGGCGTCAATTTCGCCGTCTATTCCGAAAGCGCGTCGGCCATCTGGGTGTGCCTGTTCAGCGAGCAGGACCAGGAGATCGGGCGCTTCGAGCTGGACGTGCACGAGGACAATATCCATGCCGGGCTGATCCGGAACGTCGCGCCCGGCGCCCGCTATGGCCTGCGCGCCGACGGACCCTATGACCCCGACCAGGGCTATTTCTTCGATCCCAACAAGCTGCTGGTGGACCCCTATGCGCGGTTCCTCGACCGGGTCTTCGTGCGCTCGCCGCGGCTGCGGCTGGCGCGGGAGGACGCGGTGGACACCGCGCCCCTGGTGCCCAAGGCCATCGTTCTGGGGTCGGCCAACGAGCCGGCCCGGCCGCGCAAGAAGGCGCCAAGCCTGTTCTATGAGCTCAATGTGCGCGGCTTCACCATGCGTCATCCGAGCGTGCAGGGGCCGTTGCGCGGCACCATCGCGGCGCTGACGACGCGGCGCGTGATCGATCATTTCAAATATCTGGGCGCCGACACCCTCCAGTTGATGCCGACCGCCGCCTGGATCGACGAGGGCCATCTGCCGGCGCTCGGGCTCACCAATGCCTGGGGCTACAACCCGATCACCTATTTCGCGCTCGATCCGCGCCTGGCCCCCCGCGGTCCGCAGGAATTGCGGGTGATGACCGACACCTATCGCAAGGCCGGCATCTCGGTGATCCTCGACGTCGTCTACAACCATACCGGCGAGGGCGATTCCCAGGGGCCGATCCTGTCCATGATGGGGCTCGATCCGCACACCTATTACCGCTTCGTCGAGGCCGACGGAAAACAGCATCTGGTCAACGATACCGGCACCGGCAATACGCTGCGCTGCGACCATCCGGCGGTGCAGCGGCTGGTGATCGAGAGCCTGCGCTATTATGTCGAGGAATTGGGCGTTTCCGGCTTCCGCTTCGATCTCGCCACCGTTCTCGGGCGCGAGCCGGGCTTCAACCCCGATGCCCAGATGCTGAAAAAGATCAAGGCCGATCCGGTGCTCTCCAAGGCGATCCTGGTGGCCGAGCCCTGGGATCCGGGGCCGGGCGGCTATGCCCTGGGGCAGTTCGGCAATGAATTTTACGAGCACAACGACACCTATCGCGACGAGATAAGGGCCTTCTGGCGCGGCGATGAGGGCAAGATCGGCGCGCTGGCGGGAAAGGTCGCGGGATCGGCGGAGATTTTCGATTTCCACGGCCGCAAGCCGAGTGCCGGGGTCAATATGCTGGCCGTGCATGACGGGTTCACCCTGCGCGACCTGGTGAGCTATCACGACAAGCACAACGAGGCGAACGGCGAGGGCAATCGCGACGGGCACAACCACAATTCCTCGTGGAATTGCGGCGTCGAGGGCGAGACCGACGATCCGGCGATCAATGCGGCGCGCAAGCGCGACGTGCGGGCGCTGCTGGCCACTTTGTTCCTGTCGCGCGGCATGCCGC
This sequence comes from Devosia honganensis, assembly GCF_042648785.1. Classification (NCBI taxonomy): domain Bacteria; kingdom Pseudomonadati; phylum Pseudomonadota; class Alphaproteobacteria; order Hyphomicrobiales; family Devosiaceae; genus Devosia; species Devosia honganensis. Next base: position 192,051 of record NZ_JBHRYD010000001.1, on the reverse strand, counting down.
TGATCCAGCAGGGCGACGAGATGTACCGGACGCAGATGGGCAACAACAATGCCTATGCACAGGACAACGAGATCACCTGGGTGGACTGGGAAAGTGCCGATGGGGCGCTGGTCGATTTCGTCGCCGCCGTCCATGGCTTCCGCAAGGCCCATCCGGCCCTGACCCACGACCATTTCATGAGCGGGCAGGAGCGCAACGGCGTCCGCGACGTGGTGTGGCTGCATCCGGACGGGCGCGAGATGGACGATGCCGACTGGACCGAGTCCGGCGCCTCGGTGCTGGGCATGTGGCTGCGGCACAAGGAGGACGAGGTTCTGGTCTGGTTCAACCGCCGGGTCGAGCCGGTGGTCGCGCATCTGCCCGAGGGGGATTGGGCGGTCGGCATCCAGTCGGACGACACCGCCGAAATCACCTTCACCGAAGGCACCGGGACCCTGCCGCCGCGCTCCGTCGTGGCGCTGGTGCGGCCGGGCGAGGCGGAACCGGGCTAGAACCGCAGAGAGATGAGCACGAGAAAACCCAGCGCCAGCAGCAGGCAGAGCGGGGAATAGACGCGTCTGTCGTTGAGGCGGAAATTCGGCTCCGGGGTGAGCTTTTTCCACCAGGCCGTATAGCCCAGGACGCCGCGAACCAGGAAAACGGCGGCGAGCGCGAGGCCGGCGAGGCTGAGCGCGGTGCCGCCGCTGTCATGATCGGCCAGCGCCAGGGCGAGCACGCCGGCGGCAAGCGCCCCAACCGCCATGGCCAGCAGGAACAGGCGTGGCGGCATGCGCTCTACATCCCGGAAGCCCACCACGGTGCGGGCCAGCAGCTTTTCGTCGCGGATCGGCCAGGTGCGCCCCAGCGCCCAGAGGAAATGCGCGATCGAGACCGCGAACAGGGCGATGAACATGAGGGACGAGACGAACATGCTCATGGCCGGAAAATCCTCGTGGACGGCGTTTCACCCATGCCCTGCGCCATAGTTCAAGGAAATATGTTCGTCCAGCCCGCCGTTCATCCGGCGGCCGTGTTGAAGAACTGGCCGATGAGATAGAACTGATAGACGATGTGGATGCTCACTATGGCCAGATGCACCCGCCGGTCGCTCGAGCGCCAGGCGATGACGCAGAGCACCATGCCGACCGGGACCTGCATGAAATAGCCCAGGTTGAAGCGCTCCAGATAGATGCCGCCCTTGATCAGCGTATCGATGGTGTCGAGCACGAAAGTGGCCGCGAGCAGGCCGAAGAACCAGTTCCGGCGCTTGAGGAAGAAGTCCTCGTAGCCGTCATAGTCGCCGACATTGTCGGGGGAGAGCAGCGCCGCCATCATGAACAGGGTGATGGCGTAGAAGATGATGAACAGCGCGATGCCGAAGGTCCAGTATTGCAGGCGGAACAGCGCGAATTCCCACCACCAGAACAGTACCAGTTCGAGCAGCATCGAACCCACCCAGAGCAGGTGGACCACCGAGCGCCGGCCCCGGTTGGGGTGTTGGACGATGCTCGCCACCGTCATCAGCAGGCGGGTGATGCCCAGGCCGACCACCGTGCCCATGACGATGCGGATATGGGGGAAGAGTTCGGCGGGGCTCGATGCATCCATGGCGATCCTTGGCGCATCCATTGCCGATGCGTCGTCGAGAAACGGGGCGTCAGGCGGTCTAGGGCGTGTTGCTGGCGGCGAGGCAGGTGGCGAGCGGGGGCGCGTCCTCCTCCTGCATCAGGTCGCGCAGCGTGGCCTCGTCGCCCTTGGACCACCATTCGAAGGGGCCGGCGACATAGCGGGCCCCGGAGGCGGAGAGGGTGGTGACGAAGACATGATGGACGCCGTCCACGGGCAGGATGGCGAGGAAGTTCGGCGCCGCGTTCACGTAGTGGACGGCTAGCGCCTGTTCGTCGTCGCACTGATAGATGACCGACTTGCGCTCGATATCGCTGCTGCTTTCAAGCGTCAGGGTCAGGGCTGACGAGACCGTCGCCGGCGCCGTCGGGGCGGCTGCCGCCTCGTCCTGGGCCAGGGCGGGCGGGGCCGCGAGCAGCGCGGCGGCAAGGAGGGCGGGCAGGCATCTCGTCAGGGTCATGGCAATTCCTCCGGTGACTGAAACGGCGCGTCGAAGCGCACCGCGCCAGTCCTGCCCACAATCGTGTCGATTGCGAGGTCTGGCAAGGGATTATGAGAGGAGTTTTGCCGGGGCACCGTCTCAGTTCCGCGCCGGCCGGCCCTGGCGATAGATGGCGACGGCGCGGTCGATGATTTCGTCCAGCAGCTTCTCGCCCTGGGCCAGTTGGGCGTCGCCGCGCTGGGTGGCCGCCACCAGCGACACGCCGAGCACCTGGATGGCGTAGGCGTGCTTTCTGTGGCCCTGGCGGTGATAATCGTTGCCGCGGGTCATGAAGGAGGACAGCAGCGCGTCATAGGCGGCGGGCGACATGGCGCGCTTGGCGGCCGACCAGTTCGTCTGCTCCAGCGAATCGGCGAGGTCGGATGCGAGGCTGCCGATGAGGCCCATCGCTTCGGGATCCTCGATGCCATCCTGTTGCAGGTCGGTCATCACGCTGATGAAGCGCTGCTTGAAGGCGGCTTCCTTGGTGGGGGGAGTGGTCATGCTGCAGCCCTCGAAACTGGCGAAGCGCCGTTAAAGCAGCTTTGGGTGCGGGGCGCCATGCCTCCGGGGTGAAAATGACCGCCTTTGCCCGCAAGGGCCCATGCGGTCCGGCATCCGGCGGCGATCACAATTTCCGGCTCTCCGGGAAATCCGTGCAACGGAGCGACCGGTTGATCGTTGTAGTCTCGAGCAAGCGCTCTTCCCCAAGCAATTTCAAGAGGTTATTAAAATGCGCATTCAATCTGCCATTTCCGTCATTGCTCTTGTTTCCGGCCTGATCGCCGGCCCGGCCTTCGCTCAGTCCCTCACCATTGGCGGCGAAGTGGTCGCCGATGCCGATGTGGCCGCGGTGCAGGCGCGGTGCGACGAACTCAAGCTGGCCTCGGAAGGTTCGATCTCCGAAAGCACGGAGCAGGCGACCGATGAAGTCACCGACGAGGACGGCGCCGTGGTCGAAGAGAACGACGGTGCCAGCAGCGACGAGCCGGAGGTCAACGGCATGGACCAGGCCCTGGCGACGATCGATCTGGAAACCATCACCCTGGCCGATTGCGAGGCCGGTGGCTGGATCACCCAATAAGGACCCTGTCCTTGTCATTGCGCCCGGCTTTCCGGCCGGGCGTTTTTTCGTGCCTCGAGGCGGGTTTTCTTCGCTCAGCCATGGGGCATTTCCCGTATTTTCGCGCATCTTGCGCATGCAACGCATGAAATCGGCCGGTTCGATTGTCTTTGCCGGAGCCGCGATGCCCCCTGTTCACGTGTCGTCGTAACACGCGTTCAACAGGAGTATCCGATATGAAACCGATTATCGCGCTTTCCCTCGTCGCCGCCCTCGCCATGACCCCTTCCGCCCAGGCGGGCGGTTTTTTCGGCAATGCCGGCAATGGCGGCCTTCTGGGCAACATCACCTCGGCGGTGGGCCTGAGGGATGTCAACGTGCTCAACGGCAATACCGTCGCCGTGGGCAATAACAGCTCGATCCTGTCCAATATCGGCAACGGGATTCTCAGCGGCAACGGCATACTGGGCGTCGGTGGCCACAACACCAGCTATGCCAATAGCGGCAACACCACCCACACCAATACCTATCTCAATTCCGGCAACACGACGAACAGCGGCAACAAGACCAGTGTGAACAGCGGCAACAGCCAGTCCAGCTACTGGAACAGCTTCAACCGGCAGTCCTCCGGCAAGCGCTGGTAGTTGCAGCCTTGCCTGACGTGAGGGACGGTCGACCTCCATAAATCCCTCACGGACCCGCGCTGCTGCCCCGGCGCGGGTCGCCCCTTGTTCCGCTTTCCGATCTGCCTTGCTCCCGCCGCCGTCCTGCCCTTTCACCGGGGCAGGGCGGCGGTGTTTGGTTCCGGTTCCTGCCGCCAGAGCGTCAGGGCGCGGCGCTCGATCTCGTCCGGCCCGATGCGGGTTTCCTCGAAGCGGATGTCGTCGAGCCCATGGGCGCGGGCGAAGTGGGGTTCGGCGAGGCAGACCCGCATTCCGGCGACCGAATAGATGGTCTTGGTCAGGGTGACGCTCCAGAATTCGCCGTCCTGCCGGAAGGGCAGGGTGAGGGTCAGCCCGACCACGCCCCCGGGCTGGTCCAATATGGCCAGGAACCGCCGCCAGGCCGGCGTGAAGGCGGGATTGCGCTGCGGATCGAGCACCCAGCCGAAGCGGTCGAGCGGATTGGGCGAGGCCCGCAGCGGCCGGCTGCGGGCGATGATGCCGTGACGGGCATCGATCAGCAGCAGATGCTGCCCCGATTGCTCGACGAAGTGCCGGAGCGCCCGGATCGGCTCGCCATCCTGCCCCCAGATCAGCCGGCGGATGGCCTCGACATTATGCGGACGCGGCAGGTCCCGGCCGCTTTCCCAGCGGCTGACCTGGCTTTGGGTGACGCCCAGGCACTCGGCGATGGCGGCCTGCTGCAAGCGGGCGGCGATGCGCCATTTGCGCAGGGCCTGGCAGATTCCAGCGGCGTCATATTGCATGGCAATAAATTCCTTCCGATGCGGGAAGGATTTGGCGCCGCGGAAGAATAACATAGTTAATCAAATACTTACGGAGCCATATTCCGCTGTTCACCATTAATCCGGACCGGAAATCATACGGGCGAACCCTTAGCATCTACGTGGAATATTGGTTAGCGGAGCCCTCCCATACTGGCGGTGTTGTTGGGGAAGGGCCGTCATGCGTATTCTCGTCGTCATCATCGCCTCGGTGTTTTTTCCGCTTCTGGCGCATGGGCAGGCGCCGCTGTCCCTGTCGAGCCGCCTCGAATCCGGGTGGACCTCCAATGCCCCGGAGCGGCCCGGCGGGTCGGCCGACACCTATCTGCGCCAGATTCACGACCTGTCGCTGCGCGGCACGCTGGGCATCACCGCCATCGGCCTGGGGCTGTCGCTGGAGCAGATCCGCTTCACCGGGCAGCACGCCGAGGACGACTTTGCCGTCACCGGCGCCATCGAGGCGAGCACCGCTCCGGCCGATGGCGTGCAATTGCGGCTGGGCTATGCGCAGACCCGGCGCTGGAGCGGGGAGACGGCCGATCTGGGCGGCGTGGTCTTCGGCATCCGCAACCCGGTGACCGAACATGAAACCATTGCCGAGTTGACGCTCGAAGGTGCCGGCATGAGGCTGGTGATGGGGGTGGATGGATTGTGGCGCATGCCCGGCCTCGCCACCGTGGCCGGCCTGCCCTTGCCGCCGCGCCGCATCGAGCCGGAAACGGCGCTGGCGACCCTGCGGGCCGATGGCGAAATGGCCCTGGGTACGGATCTGGCCGGCCTGGCCCGCCTGCGCGGTTTTTACACCCATGTGCCCGCCGCCGACCGGTTCAACTATTGGCGCGAACCGGCATCGGCCTTGCGCGGTGCGGCCGGGCTGCGGTTGCGGCTGGATCGGTTCACGGCGCAGGTCCATGCCGGGCTGGATTTGGTCCGGCCCCAAAGCGCCCCGCATCTCCTGCGCGCGCTGCCCCATTTCGAGGCCTCGGCCGAAGCGGCGGTGCTGGAGAGGTTGACCCTGAGGGGCAGCGCTGTCACCGGACTGGAACTGCTCGACCCCATCGATGGGGTGGCGGGGCGCACCATGGAGGCGGAACTGGGTGCGCGGCTGGCGCTCACCGAGCCGTTGTCACTATCGGCCACCGCCGCCGTCAGCCGCGAGCGGGGCCTTTACGACCGGACCCTCGGCCAATTCAGCCGCTCCGTCCGTCTCGGCGCGGCCTACGCCCTCGCGCCGGGCGTCGAGCTGGAAATGACGGCCGGGCAGGAACATGTGGAGGGGCCGGGCGGGCCCTATTCGGTCCGCAAGCTCGCCGCCACCCTTGCCGGGCGGCTTTGATCACAAATCGCGCACCATGCCGCTTTATGGGGAACCGGCCCTTGCCCGGTCCGTTGACCACCCGAACCCGGCGCCTCGGCCGGATGTTCCTATGGTGCAGGACCGACAGAGCCTGTGCCATACCGGCGGCGGCTGGCCGTAAAGGCTGACGCTCCTTTGTGGCCGCCCCGAAAGGGCGCGAAACTTCGGTTTCGCGCCCTGCCTTTATGGTATTTGCAATATGTATGAACTTATTACCCAAATATCCTAAAAATGATAAGGTGTCGGCAAAGTAATATTCGCCTTGTCCTATAGTTTCATCCATCTTCCGCAACCCTTTCCGTCCTGCCGGCATCATCTCCTTTGCGGCGCTCCGTCGCGCAAAGGAGATGGATCATGAGATTGATGACTGTAACCTTTCTTTCCGCCGCCCTGTTGATGGGCGTCAGCTTTCCCGCGCAGGCCCAGTCCCTTCTGGGCGGCGTGCTGGGCAGCAAGGGCGATGACGCGGTGGTGACGCTCGGCTCGGGCGACGCCGGAACGTCGGGCCTGGTCAATGTGGGCGTCGGCGGCAGCGACCAGTTGCTGGATGTCAATGTCGGCGGCAGCAGCGCCGGTTCCCTGGCCACCGCGACCGTAGGCACGCGCGACGGTGTCGGCGCCGATGTCAACCTCCTGGACGGCACCGCCCGGGTCGGCGTGGGGGTGGGCGGCAGCGGCGGCCTGCTCGATGTCGATATCGGAGTGGGCGGTCCGGGCGGCTCCAATGGCAATGGCGGCAATGGCGTGCTGCCCGGCGCCTCCATGGCCAGCACCGGTTCGGGCGGTGGCGCGGGTGCGGCCGCCTGCGTGGGCCTGTCGAGCAGCCAGCTCGAACGGCTGCTGCGCAGCACCCGCATCGACGGGTCGTGGGCGCGGGCCAGCAATGTGGCGATCCAGCCGGTCAGCGTCTGCCCGGAAATGCGCCCCTGGCTGGCCGCGGCGCTCGGCAATAGCGGGCTCGGCGACAGTCTCCGCTCGGCCATCGCCGGGGATGCGCTGCTCTCGGCTTCGCTCAGCCGCACGCCCTACGATGCGGGCCGGGTCTTCGCGGTGCAGCGCCAGGGCAGCCAGTTGACCGTCTTCGTCTATTAAGCCCGCATCACCTCCCCCCGGGGGGAGGGCGCGCAACGCGGGCGAGGGGGCTTTGCCGGAAGCCGAGTCTGCCGGAAGGCCCCTTCGCGCTTGCTTTTTCCGCGCCTTGGCATTCAATGCCGGACAGGGTTCGGGGATTGTGGGGCAAGGCGCAAGGATGTTGCAACTGGACGGGACGGATCGCAAGCTCCTGCGCGAATTGCAGCGGGATTCCCGCCGCAGCGTGCAGGTGCTGGGCGAGGCGGTCGGGCTTTCCGCCTCGGCCTGCCACCGCCGTATCCGGGCGCTGGAGGATCACGGCTATATTTCCGGCTATCGGGCCGATCTGGACGCGGCGCGGCTGGGCTATGCCATGCAGTTCTTCATCGAGGTGGGGCTGACCAGCCAGAGCGAGGCGGCGCTGGAAGCCTTCGAGGCGGCGGTGCAGGACATTCCCGAGGTGCTGGAATGCCATCTGACGGCCGGCCATTCCGATTATCTGCTGCGCGTCATCTGCCGCGACCATGAGGATTTCGAGCGGCTGCATCGCCGGCTCAGCGCCCGCCTGCCGGGCGTGGCGCGCATCCATTCCAATATGAGCATCCGCACCGTCAAGGCGCGTATGGGCCTGCCGCTATAGGCCCGGTTGCGCCGGCCGGGCCCGCCCGCCGGGACGGTTGCGGGGAGCGCGGGCTTGGCCTACATACGGCGCAATTCATCACGTCAGCGCATGCGCAAAGGGGTGTCGCCGCCTATGGCTCGCCAGTTCATCTACCACATGCACGGAATGTCGAAGGCCTATGCCGGCGGCAAGAAGGTGCTCGACAACATCAATCTCAGCTTCTACCCCGACGCCAAGATCGGCGTGCTCGGCCCCAACGGCTCGGGCAAGTCGACCCTGCTCAAGATCATGGCCGGGATCGATACCGAGTTCACCGGCGAGGCCTGGGTGGCCGATGGCGCCCGTGTCGGCTATCTGCCCCAGGAGCCGCAGCTCGATCCGGCGCTCAACGTCCTGGGCAATGTCATGACCGGGGTGAAGGAGAAGAAGGACATCGTCGACCGCTACAACGAGTTGATGATGAACTATTCCGACGAGACCGCCGACGAGGCCGCCAAGCTGCAGGACGTCATCGACGCGCAGAACCTGTGGGATCTCGAATCCCAGGTGGAAGTGGCCATGGAGGCGCTCGGCTGCCCGCCGGGCGATGCCGACGTCACCAAGCTCTCGGGCGGCGAGAAGCGCCGGGTGGCGCTGTGCGCGCTGCTGCTGTCCAAGCCCGACCTGCTGCTGCTGGACGAGCCCACCAACCATCTCGACGCCGAGACCACGGCCTGGCTCGAGCGGCATTTGCGCGAGTTCGAGGGCGCGGTGCTGATCATCACCCACGACCGCTACTTCCTCGACAATGTGACGGGCTGGATTCTCGAGCTCGATCGGGGCCGCGGCATTCCCTATGAGGGCAATTACTCCGCCTATCTGGGCGCCAAGGCCAAGCGCTTCGCCCAGGAAAAGAGCGAGGACGCCGCCCGCGCCAAGGTGCTGGAGCGCGAGCGCGAATGGATGGGCCAGTCCCCGCAGGCGCGGCAGGCCAAGTCCAAGGCGCGCATCAAGGCCTATGACGAGCTGGTCAAGCTCAACGAGGCCCGCACCCAGTCCCACGCCGCCCAGATCATCATTCCGCCCGGCGAACGCCTGGGGCAGAACGTCATCACCGTCGAGGGGCTGTCCAAATCCTTCGGCGACCGGCTGCTGATCGACGATCTCAGCTTCAAGCTGCCGCCCGGCGGGATCGTGGGCATTATCGGCCCCAACGGGGCCGGCAAGACCACCTTGTTCCGCATGCTGACCGGGCAGGAGCAGCCCGACAGCGGCACCGTCACCGTCGCCGAGAACGTGCATCTGGGCTATGTCGACCAGAGCCGCGACGCGCTCGACCCCAACAAGACCGTCTGGGAGGAAATCTCCGAGGGCAACGATGTCCTCATGCTGGGCAAGCGCGAGATGAACAGCCGGGCCTATACCTCGGCCTTCAACTTCAAGGGCGGTGATCAGCAGCAGAAGGTGGGCAATCTCTCGGGCGGGCAGCGCAACCGCGTGCACCTGGCCAAGATGCTCAAATCCGGTGCCAACGTGCTGCTGCTGGACGAGCCGACCAACGATCTCGATACCGAAACCCTCGCCGCGCTCGAAGAGGCGCTGGAGGAATTCGCCGGCTGCGCCGTGATCATCAGCCACGACCGCATGTTCCTCGACCGGCTCGCCACCCATATGCTGGCCTTCGAGGGGGACAGCCATGTGGAGTGGTTCGAGGGCAATTTCCAGGATTACGAGGCCGACAAGATACGGCGTCTGGGTCCCGATGCGGTCAATCCCAGGCGGGCGACCTACAAGCCGCTGACCCGCTAAGCGAAAAAAGGCGCGGGCATCGTCCGCGCCTTACGCTTTTCCGCGCTTTTTCCGCCTTTACCATCCCTTTGCCGCCATGCGAAAAGCCGTTGGGTTTGCTGGACTTTCTGCAATAAGCTGTGCAGAACGGAGCAGGGCCCCGTTCGGGTTCGGCTTCTGGGGGAATGGATGAAGATTTTTCTGACGGGGGCGGCGTTGCTGGCAGGACTTGCCCTCGCTGGTCCGGTTGCCGCGGCGCCGGGGCAGTGCTCGATGACGGGCTATGGCTCCTTCGATTGCGACGTCACCGCCGATGGCGGCGGCATCACCTTCGTCCTGCCGGACGGGCAGACCTTCGTTTTCGCGCATATGGCGGATGGGGAAGGCCCCGGCTATCTCCTTCCCGCCGAGGCCCGGCCCGGCCGTTATCCCACCGAGCTGGGCGTGTTCCGTCCGGTGGAGGGCGAGGACGGCTGCTGGCTGGGCGACAAGGACGCCATCACCTTCTGCGCCGCCCTGGTGCAGTGACCGGGCTGCCCCCGTCGCTGTCGGCTCCCTTCACTCAAGGGGAGGGAGCGCTGGTCGCCGCTTCCCTCACATCATGAAAGCCTCTAAACCGCGATGATCCCGTCCAGGTGCTTGTCGAGCTGGGGCGTGGGGACGTTGGTGAGGTCCTTGTCGAGCTCGGCCACGATGGTCTTTTTCACATGCTCGGACAGGGCCTTGCGCAGATTGCCCAGCGCGATCGGAGCGGCGGCGATGACCAGCCGGTCATAGGCGCCGGCCTTGGCCTTGGCCTCGATGGCGCTGGCCAGCGAGCGGACGAATTCGGCTTCGCGGCGCTCCGCCGGGTCGGTCTTGGGCTCCATGGCGCTGCGCCGGCCGCCGGAGGGAGAAAAGCCGCGCCCGGGGCGGTCCGAATCGATGTCCTGGGATTGCAGCGAGGGAATGGACCATTCCAGGCCCTTGACTTGTGCCAGGCCCTTGCCGGGCCCCGAATGCTCCAGCATGCGGGCCTGGGTGCCGTTGGCGATCAGGATCCAGGTTACGGTCTTTCTCATCTGCTGCTCCTCGGGTTGGGACGGTCGGGACGCACGGCGCACCGCGTGTCCCCAAGGCCAAACGTCCTGCACCGACAAAGGTTGGGGGGCGTTCGCCATCAATGCAAGGGGCGCGGATCACAAAGTCCGAATTGTCCTGGCGCGACCGGGCTGATAGAGGATCGGGGCGCCCGTCGCGGCGCGGAGTTTTTCCATGACCCTGCCTGAACAGGCGCCGGAGATTGCAGCCCCGGCCGCCTCTGCCATGCTCCAGCCCGATCCCGCCGAGACCCGTAAGGGGGTCGCGGCCGCGCTCGGCGCCTATCTGCTGTGGGGCTTCCTGCCCATCCTGTTCCGCCTGCTCGATTCGGTGGGGGCGGTGCTCATCGTGGCGGAACGCACCATCTGGTCGCTGGTGCTGCTGGCGGCCATCATCGGCTTCAGCGGCGGGTTCGCCGAAGTGCGCGCGATGCTCGCCGACTGGCGGCGGTTGCGGGTGATCGCGCTCTCGGCGGTGCTGCTGGTGGCCAACTGGCTGCTTTACGTCTGGGCGGTGGAGAGCGGACAGTTGCTGGAGGCGAGCTTCGGCTATTTCATCAACCCGCTGGTCAGCGTGGCCATCGGCATGGTGCTGTTGGGCGAGCGGCAGAACCGGCTGCAGACCCTGGCCATAATGATAGCCGTCATCGCCATCCTCATTCAGGCGGCGGGGCTGGGCAAGGTGCCCTTCATCGCGCTGGGGCTAGCGCTGTCCTTCGGCTTTTACGGCTATATCCGCAAGACCGCCCATGCCGGGCCGGCCACGGGCCTGTTCGCGGAAACGGCGGTGGTGGCGCCGTTCGCCATGGCCTTCATCCTGTTCGACATGATCGGCAACGGGCCGGGGGCTCACGCCGATCCCACGCTCATGCTGCTGCTGGTGCTCACCGGGCCGGCCACGGCGGTGCCGCTGCTGCTGTTCGCCTATGGGGTGAGGCGGCTGCGGCTCACCACGATCGGCATGTTCCAGTATCTGGCGCCCTCCATCCAGTTCCTGGTGGCGATCTATCTGTTCGGCGAGACGCTCAATGAGCTGCGCCTGCTCAGCTTCGCGCTGATCTGGCTGTCGCTGATGGTGTTCAGCTATGACGGCCTGCGCCGGCGCAGCCGGGGGGGCGGAGCAGACGGCCTGAGCGGCGCTCGGGCGGGATAGCTGCAATTTTAAACAAATGCGGCTATCCGCTTTCAGCGCGCGCAAGCAGGTCGGGCCGCATTCTCCCGCCCGTATAGCGGCAGAAGCCGGGAGATCGACCCAATGACCGACCCCCTTACCGAGCTGGATGAAGGCCACAGGGCGTTTGCGAATTTCCGCGTATTGAACGGCGAGGACAACCGGTCCGAGCGCGAGCAGTTGTTCCGCAACATGGCGCAGCTTTTCAGCTATGTCTCGGATCGCTGCGACGACGAGCAGGTCGCCCAGTATGACGAGGTGCTCTGCCAGCTCGCCGAACTGGTCGAGGTGGAAGCGCGGGTGCATGTGGCGGGCCTGCTGGCGTCGCTCGACCGCGCGCCCGGCACCGTGGTGCTGAAGCTGGCCAATGACGATATCGAGGTGGCCCGGCCCTTGCTCGAATTCTCCAACGTGCTGAGCGATGACGACCTGATCGACATCATCTCGCGCCAGTCGGAGAACCACCGCGTCGCCATTGCGGGCCGGGCGGCGCTGACCGAGCGGGTGGGCGAGGCCATTGTTGAGCACGGCGAAACCGCTTCGGTGGTGACGCTGGTGCGCAATCCCAGGGCCGAATTCGACCGCGCGACGCTGGAAAAGCTGGTGGAGCGCGCCACCCATGACGCCGAGATCGCCGCCGACCTGCGCGGGCGCAGCGATATCGACTGGAAGTCGCTGCGCGGCGAGATCGACCATGTCGCGGGCAAGGTGCTGGAATCGCTGGGAGAGGTCGAGCGGTCCTTCGATCCGGTGGCCGCCGGCAAGGTCAATACCGTCGTTTACAATCGCATCCGCAACCGCGCCGGCTTCAACGCCCAGGAGTGGAAGGTCGCCTATAACCAGGTCAAGGGCCTGGCCGACCGCAAGCAGCTCGACGACCGGGCGCTGGCCCGCTTCGCCCGCTTCGGCTATGGCCACCATGCCGCCGCCGCCATGGCGGTCATTCTCGGCGTGGCCCCGGAAATCGTGGTGAAGTGGCTCGCCGGCCAGGATTATGTCGCCGTCACCGTCGCCCTGCGCGCGGGCAAGCTGAGCCCGGACCTGTTCGAGGCCATCGTGGCGACGCTGCCCTGGCGCGACCTGCCCAGCGAAACCGACAAGCAGATGGTGCTGTCGCGCTTCGAGGCGCTGGATGAAGAGGACGCCAGGAACATCTTCGAGCTGTGGCGGGCCCATTCCTTCCGCAAGCGCGCCATCGGCGAGGAGCGGCAGACCGCCTGAAACGATGCCCTGTCGCCCGCCGGGGAACCGGTGGATAACGGGCTGGACCCGCGCTCGAAATTGGATATAAAGATATCTTTATATCCGAGGTGACGATGAGCGGTCTGGGCGGTCTGGTTGGGGTATTGAAGGCGGCGGGCGAAAGCACGCGGCTGCGTCTTCTCGCGCTTCTGGCCGATGGCGACCACTCGGTCAAGGATCTGACCGAAATCCTCGACCAGAGCCAGCCGCGCGTGTCGCGGCATCTGAAGCTCCTCGCCGATGCGGGCCTGGTGGAGCGCCATGCCGAGGGCGCCTGGGCCTATTACCGGCTGGCGCCGGCGGGGCAGGGGGCGGAACTGGCGCGCTGGCTGACCGCCCGGGTCGATCCCGACGCGCCCGAACGGCGCCGCGACCAGGCGCGCCAGCGCGAGGCCCGCGCCGCGCAACAGGCGGTGGCCGCCGATTATTTCGCCAAAGTGGCCGATAGCTGGGACCTGCTGCGCACGCTGCACGTGCCGGAAGTGGCGGTGGAAGCGGCGGTGTTGGCCGAGCTGGGCGGGCGCAAGGTCGATCTGCTGGTCGATCTGGGCACCGGCACCGGCCGCATGCTGGAAGTGCTGGCGCCGGCCTACCGGCATGGCATCGGCATCGATTCGAGCCGGGAAATGCTGGCCGTGGCGCGTTCGCGCCTTGCCGCCGCCGGCCTGGCCCACGCGCAGGTGCGGCTGGGCGATATCGCGGCGCTGGATCCGTCCATCGGCCCGGCCGATGTCGTCGTCATCCATCAGGTGCTGCATTATTTCGACGATCCGGGGCGAATGCTGGCAGAGGCGCGGCGCCTGCTCAAACCCGGCGGGGAAATCCTGATCGTGGATTTCGCCCCGCACGAGCTGGAATTCCTGCGCACCGACCACGCCCATCGCCGGCTTGGCCTGTCGCCGGAGCAGATGGAAAACTGGGCGGAAATGGCGGGGCTGGAGGTGCTCTCGGCCCGCGACTTTCCCGGCGACGGCAAGGAGCGCGGCCTGACGGTCTGCCTCTGGCGTCTCGGCGGCCCCAACAAGACGGAATGACAAGACCATGATCGACGACAACCTGCGCGCCAGCCGCAAGACCGCTGACCAGCGCCCCGACCTGCAGCTTTCCTTCGAATTCTTCCCGCCCAAGACCGATGCGATGGAGGAGCGGTTCTGGGACAGCATCGGCAAGCTGGCGCCGCTCGGGCCGCGCTTCGTCTCGGTGACCTATGGCGCGGGCGGCTCGACCCGCGAGCGTACGTTGCGCATGGTGAGCCGCATCACCTCCGACACCGGCGTGCCGGCGGCGGCGCATCTGACTTGCGTGGGGGCGAGCCGGGACGAGGTCGACGAGGTGGTGCGCGGCTATGGCCGGGCCGGCGTGGGGCGCATCGTGGCGCTGCGCGGCGATCCGCCCGAGGGCGTCGGCCAGCCCTTCACGCCGCATCCGGACGGCTATCGCAACGCCGCCGATCTCGTCGCCGGCATCCGCCGCATCGGCGATTTCGACATCTCCGTCGCCGCCTATCCCGAAAAGCACCCGCAAAGCGCCGATTGGGACGAGGATATCGACAATCTCAAGCGCAAGCTCGATGCGGGGGCGGACCGGGCCATCACCCAGATGTTCTTCTCCAATGCGGACTATCTGCGCTATCTCGAGCGGGCCCGCCGGGCCGGGGTGACGGCGCCCATCGTGCCGGGCATCCAGCCCATCCATTCCTTCCGGCAGATTTCGGGCTTTGCCACGCGCTGCGGGGCCTCCATTCCCGGCTGGCTGGCCGAACGCTTCGAGGGGCTGGAGGACGATCCGGAGACCCACGCGCTGGTGGCGGCGGCGGTGGCGGCCGAGCAGGTGACCGAACTGCTCGACGAAGGGGTGACCGAATTCCACTTCTACACCCTCAACCGCTCCAATCTGGTGCTGGCGCTGGCGCGGCTGCTGGGCCGGCGGCCGGGAAGCGGCGAGGCGGCGGCCTCGGCGTGACGGCTTCGGGCCCGTTCATCGCCGGTTCAGGCCCGATGGTGAAGACCGGGTAAAGGCGTGTCCATATTCTGGCCACGATAAAACGCATCTTCGCCGGCAGGGCCACGTGCCATTTGGAATTCATGCCATGCAGATCGACCACCGCATCATCACCGGGCTCGCCTGGGCCGGCGCCCTGCTGGTCGTGGCGATCCCCGCCGCCGATTTCGCCCTGGGCCGGTTTGCCGGCCCGCCGGCGCCGCAGGTGGCGGTGATCGAGGAACGCCCCGAAGCGGAGGCGCCCGCGCCGGCTCCTGCGGCGGCGCCAGCCGCCCGGCCCAGCGCGCCCGCGCCCGAAGCCGCCGCGCCCGCTGCGTCCGACCCGGTGGTCACCTCCGCCGCTGCGCGTCCGGTATCGGGCGAGGATGCGGTGGACGCCTATCTCCGCTCCGGCCGCAGCCTGCCCGGCTATATCAGCAATGGCGAGGGCTCGGCGGCAGGCCCGGAGCCGGACGTGGTGCCGGAACCCGCGCCCGCGCCCGCGCCCGAGACTGCCGCGGCATCGGAGCCGGAACCGCCCGCCCGGCCGGAACCGCCGGTGACGACCCCCGCTCCGGTCGTGGCGATGCCGACGCCGCTCTCCGAGCGGCCGCCTTCGGTCGCCTCGGTCCAGCCGGCCCCATCGGCCCCGCCGGCGCTGGTCGTCGACACGCCGGCGCCGGTCGTGACGGCGGAGGATCTGGAGGATTGGGAAACCGGCCCGCTGTCCGACTTCCTCGCCAACCGGCAGGGGCAGGGTAACCGGGCGCCGGCGGATTACGATTACGATCCGGACGGCTTCTTTCTCGATGAAGGTCCCAATGCGCGGCGCGTGCAGCGTTTCCCCCGGGCCTATGAGGACGATTTCTATCCGTTCGGGCGCTGAGGGCAGGGCGCCATGCCCAACCGGCGATGGACCGGCGGCAGGCCAGCCGATAGGCTGCCGGCAATGATCCCCGTTTCCGCCCGCATGCCGCCGCCGCATCGACCGGCGGGGGCGATGAAAGGCATTTGCCATGTTGTGCTGCGTTCGAAAAGCCGAGGAAAACCGTGACGTGCGGCAGAAGCTGGCGCGGTTTTTCGGCTCGTTCTCGCGCCGCACCGGCGTCGTCGGGCAGATCGCCAATATGCTCGATCCGGACAACTGGCTGCCGGGCGGGCGCGATGCGGCCTTCACCCTGGCGCTGATCGCCCTTTCGGCCAAGATGGCGGTGGCCGATGGCGCGGTCACCGCGTCGGAAGTGCGCGCCTTCAACGCCACCGTCGATATCGCCAGGGGCCATGAGCCGCAGGTCGAGCGCCTGTTCAATCTCGCCCGGCAGGACGTAGCCGGCTACCAGGCCTATGCGCGCAAGGTCGCCCGCTTCTTCGCCGACACGCCCGAGACGCTGGAGCATGTGCTGGACGGCCTGTTCTTCATCGCCACCGCCGATGGGCTGGTGCACGAGGCCGAGCTCGACTATCTGCGCGAGGTCAGCGCCATTTTCGGCTTCGACGAGGCGCGGTTCGAGCAGATCGCGGCCCAGCACGTGATGCTGGAGGAGGGCGTCGATCCCTATACCGTCCTGGGCCTGTCGCACGACGCCCCGCCCGAGGAGGTGCGGCGCGTCTATCGCCTGCTGGTGGCCGAGCACCATCCCGACCGGCTGATCGCCCGGGGCGTTCCGGAGGAGCTGATCGACGTCGCCACCGCCCGCATGGCGGCGATCAACCTGGCCTATCGGGCGCTTGCCGGAGCGCGTCCGCAGCCGCTCCTGACTTGACGGCGGCGCCGGGCTCGCCCACATATCGCCGGCCAGTTGACCGGGTGGCCGCCGGCATGCGGGTAACTGCATGCCGGAGGAAAGTCCGGGCTCCATCGAAACACGGTGACGGCTAACAGCCGCCGGGGGCGACCCCAGGGAAAGTGCCACAGAAAGCAAACCGCCCCGGTTTCCGGGGCAAGGGTGAAAGGGTGCGGTAAGAGCGCACCGGGCGTCCGGCAACGGAGGCCGCACGGTAAACCCCACCGGGAGCAAGACCAAATAGGGATGACGCGGGACTTCGGTTCCAGCCTGTTTCGAGGCCAGGTCATCCGGGTTGGTTGCACGAGCGCGCTGGCGACAGCCGCCTCAGATGAATGGTCACCACGTCGCGGCAACGCGGCCCTACAGAACCCGGCTTACAGGTCAACTGGCACTTAAACCTTAGCCTTCGGAAGATTGCAGCGAGCCACTCCAAAGTGAGGCGGAGCAACGCCCAAACATCGCCGGGGCAACGGTGCTTAGACGCGCATTTCCTTTAATGA
The DNA here is from genome assembly GCF_042648785.1 of Devosia honganensis. Lineage (NCBI taxonomy): Bacteria > Pseudomonadati > Pseudomonadota > Alphaproteobacteria > Hyphomicrobiales > Devosiaceae > Devosia > Devosia honganensis. The sequence goes on along the minus strand of NZ_JBHRYD010000001.1, from coordinate 174,879 downwards.
GCGCCACTTTGCCTCACCCGGAAACTGGACTTCCCAATAATTCCAACCGTTCAACTGTGTTTTGCTGCCGCCTTTGGTCACTGCAACCGCGTTGGCAGCGGCAGAAAGAGACGTGTAGCTCTTCCCATTTACCAGCAGCGCGCCATTGAGGAAGACGCCCTCATATTGCTGCTTACCATGCTGATAGCTCATTCTCGCGCGTGAGCCGTGAGGTACTTCGATACCATCTTCTATCCAAGGACGGCCTGAGCCAATCGACGCCGAGTTCGTTGCACCCCCGGCAGATGCAGGCTCTGGAAGGTTAAGCAAGCGGCGAAGCGCCAGATACGGCTGTTCATCAAAGCCACGCCTTTCGGATTCGATAAGGCGATGGATGTCCCAGTCAATTTCAATCGTGGATAACATTGGCTGATCTCCTCTTTTGAGAGACTCTACCTTATCAGAGTAAATTATTTGATCAAGGAGTGGGTCTCCTTATAAAAGTTTAAAATGTTAACCGCGGTTAGTCTTTGAGGGTTAGTTCCGACTTGTGGCCGTGCTATTCTGTATGTTCGACTGTCGGCAGCCGAAAGCCAACCTTTGGCGAGGTGCAGGCGATGGACGAAGACGAGGAGCGCCGCGAGGCTATCCGCAAAGCGAAATGGGCTACTGCCACGGAACCGCTTGTTCGCCATTTCAGCACGTCATCAAAAGACTATCCGCATCCTGACCTTAATCGGCTATAGGAGCGGCGGCCGGTGGTCGTGACCTGCACGATGAGGCCCGGCACTTTGCTGTCCTAAAGGTCGTAACGCCTGTTGCCGGGGCGCAGGCTGGCAAGTCTGGTTTCGCTGAGTTTCGTTCGCGCCAATCTGCTCTCCGGCCAGTCGGAAAAGCGGCGATCAATGCCGCGCCAACTGCAGAGCAACAAAAGCATCCGAGAGGATATTTCGACAATGTATCAAAGGTTAGTGAGAAAAGGCATTTCGGCGTGCGGTAAGAGCGCACCGGGCGTCCGGCAACAGAACCCGGCTTACAGGTCAACTGGCGTTGTCTTTCCGGGCCTCCGCAAACGGCGCGCCGCCGCCGTCAGAGCCCGACCGCCTTTTTGAGGATGTCGTCGATCCGCGTCTGCCAGCCGGGCCCCTGCGCCTTGAAGCGTTCGACCACTTCCGGGCTGAGGCGGATCGAAACCGGAATCTTCTTCGGTGCGGCCTGTGGGCCGCGCGTTTTGGGGAACGCCTTCAGCACCTGTTCGGGCAGGACTTCATGCGCGGGTCTGGCGCGTTGAAAATCGGCCTCGGTCCATTCGGGGTTGTCGGCGTCGAACGCGATTTCCATGCTTTTTGTATATACAGATTGCGCTGGCCGAATACAAGAAGCCCGCGCCGCGCTCTTGCGATCCGGGGCGGCGATGTTTACATCACATCCTCTTCCGCCGATGCACCGGCGGGCACACGCTTTGGAGTTTTCGGCGCGATGCCCCTGGCTACCCCTCATTACCTTATCGACGAAGCGGCGCTGGATCGGAATCTGGCCAGGGTGGACCGGTTGCGCGCCGCATCGGGCGCCAAATGCCTCATGGCGCTCAAGGCCTTCGCCACCTGGTCCACCTTCGCGCAGATCGCGCCGCATATGGATGGCTCGACCTCCTCCTCGCTCAACGAGGTCAAGCTGGGGCGCGAGAAATTCGGCGGGGAAACCCATGCCTATTCCGTCGCCTGGGCCGATCACGAGATCGACGAGGCCATCGCGCAGGCCGACAAGATCATCTTCAATTCGATCGGACAGCTCGAGCGTTTCCATGAAAAGGCGGCGCATCTGCCCGTGGGGCTGCGCGTCAATCCCGGCGTCAGCCATTCGCATTTCGACCTCGCCGATCCGGCCCGTCCCTATAGCCGGCTGGGCGAGCGGGACCTGTCGCGCGTCGAGGCGGTCATGGACCGGCTCAGCGGCTTCATGATCCACTGCAATTGCGAGAACGATTCCTTCGACAGCTTCGCCGCGCTGCTCGACCGCTTCGAGGAAAGGCTGGGGCATCTGTTCGAGCGCATCGAGTGGGTCAGCTTCGGGGGCGGCATCCACTTCACCGGCGAGAACTATCCCCTCGATGCCCTGGCGGCGCGGCTCAGGGCTTTTGCCGAAAAATACCGCCTGCAGGTCTATCTCGAACCGGGCGACGCCATCGTCACCGGCACGACCACGCTGGAAGTCTCGGTGCTCGACATCGTGCACAACGAGAAGGCCGTCGCCATCGTCGACAGCGCCGTGGAGGCGCATATGCTGGATTTGCTGGTCTATCGCGAGAGCGGCTCGGTCGCGCCCGATGCGGGCCCGCACCGCTATGTGATCGCCGGCAAGTCGTGTCTGGCCGGAGACGAGTTCGGCGAATTCGATTTCCCCGCACCGCTCGCGGTGGGGGACCGCATCTCCCTGCTCGATGCGGGGGGCTATACGATGGTCAAGAAGAACTGGTTCAACGGCGTACCCATGCCGGCCATCGCCATTCGAAGGAAAAACGGCACAGTAGAACTTGTGCGCTCCTTCGACTATGCTGACTACGTCACCAGTCTCTCGTAAAGAGCGGCTGATCCCGTAACCCCTCAACAGGTGTTTCGTGCCAATTGAAAAAGAACGTTCTGATTATCGGCGCCGGAGGTGTCGCGCAGGTCGCAGCCTTTAAGGTAGCAATGCACAACGATGTGCTCGGAGACATTCACATTGCCTCCCGCACGCTTTCGAAATGCCAGGCCATCGTTGCCGGTATTCTCGAGAAACGGGCGCTCAAGCGTCCCGGCATCTTGGCCGCTCATCAGCTCGACGCCATGGATGTCGAGGCGACCAAGGCCCTGATCCGGCAGACCAAGAGCCAGATCGTCATCAATGTAGGATCGGCCTTTCTCAACATGTCCGTGCTGCGGGCGTGCATGGATACCGGTGCCGCCTATATCGACACCGCCATCCACGAAGACCCCGAAAAGGTGTGCGAGCCGCCGCCCTGGTACGGTAATTACGAGTGGAAGCATCGCGAGGAATGCGAGCGCAAGGGCGTCACGGCCGTCCTGGGGGCCGGGTTCGATCCGGGCGTGGTCAATGCCTATGCGGCGCTGGCGGCGCGGCACTATTTCGACCGGGTCGACAGCATCGACATCATCGATGTGAACGCCGGCAATCACGGACGCTATTTCGCGACCAATTTCGATCCGGAGATCAATTTCCGGGAATTCACCGGCACGGTGTGGAGCTGGCAGCAGGGCCAGTGGACGGCGAACAAGATGTTCGAGGTCCAGCGCACCGACGATTTGCCGGTGGTGGGGTCGCGCACGACATATCTCACCGGCCATGACGAGGTGCACTCGCTCTCGGCCAATCTCGACGTGCCCGATATCCGCTTCTGGATGGGGTTCGGCGAGCATTATATCAACGTCTTCACCGTCCTGAACAAGCTCGGCCTGCTCTCCGAAAAGCCGGTGGTCACCGCCGAGGGGATCGAGGTCGTGCCGCTCAAGGTGGTCAAGGCCGTGCTGCCCGATCCGATGTCGCTGGCGCCGGACTATACCGGCAAGACCTTTATCGGCGATCTGGTGAAGGGGATGCGCGACGGCGTCGAGACGGAATTGCTGGTCTACAATATCAGCGATCACGAAGCCGCCTATGCCGAGACCAACAGCCAGGCCATTTCCTACACCGCCGGGGTGCCGGCCGCGGCGGCGGCGATCCTCATCGCCAAGGGGGAGTGGGACTGCCACCGCATGGCCAATGTCGAGGAATTGCCGGCGGTGCCGTTCCTGGACCTGCTTGGCCGGATGGGCCTGCCCACCAGGGTTCGCGACGCCGATGGCGACCGCGCGTTCGACCCGGCCGAATTCCGCGAACCGCGCGGCAAGGCCGCCCGCGTGGGCGGGGTATCGTAAGCCTCTGGCGGCCGGGGATTTCCCCGGCCGTTTTTGTTGTGGGGCCGGCTCCTTCGCCTCCCTCAAAGGGGAGGGGAGCGAAAACACTTTGATTCCACTTGATCAAATCCCCCGCCCGCCCGACCGGCCGGGGAAATGGGAAACAGAATCTTAAAGGTCGGCATGCAAAATCGGCGTGAGTTTGTGGTACCGGCCCCTGGGCCGGAGTGGAGTTGTGGCGGATATGGGCAAGCCATCCCTGCCCGGGACCGGTATGGCGGATGGCCCGCACGTGCCCGTTCTGCTCGATGAAGTGCTGGCCGCGCTCGCTCCTGCGGGCGGCAGCAGCATCGTCGATGGCACGTTCGGGGCAGGGGGATATTCGCGCGCCCTGCTGGAGGCGGGCGCCCGCGTGATCGGAATCGACCGTGACCCGGGCGTCGCCGCCCATGCCGCCGCGCTCGAAGCCGAGTTTCCGGGCCGCTTCACCTTCCTTGCCGGCCGCTTTTCCGAGCTCGACAGCCTCGCCCTCGCCCATGGCCCCATCGATGCGGTGGTGCTCGATATCGGCGTTTCCTCCATGCAGCTCGATGAGCCGGAGCGCGGTTTTTCCTTCATGCGCGAGGGGCCGCTCGACATGCGCATGAGCCAGTCGGGCCGCAGCGCCGCCGATCTCGTCAACGGGCTCGATCAGGATGACCTGGCCGATCTGCTCTATGCCTATGGAGAGGAACGGAAATCCCGCCGCATCGCCCGGTTCATCGTGGCGGCGCGGGAGGAGGCGCCCATCGCCACGACGCTGGAGCTGGCGCGGATCATCGAAAAGGCCATCGGCCGCAAGCCGGGGGACGTACATCCGGCGACGCGCTCCTTCCAGGCGCTGCGCATCGCCGTCAATGGCGAGTTTGAGCAATTGGCGGAGGGCCTGTTCGCCGCCGAACGGCTCCTGGCCGAAGGCGGGCGGCTGGCCGTGGTCAGCTTCCATTCGCTCGAGGACCGCATCGTCAAGCGCTTCTTCGATCCGGAAAAGGGCGGGCCCACGGCCTCGCGCCACCTGCCGGCGCCGGTGGCCGAGCCGCGCCGCTGGCGGAATGTGGCCAGGGCCGTCAAGCCCGGTGCGGCGGAGCTGGCGCGCAATCCCCGCGCCCGGTCTTCCGTCCTGCGCAGCGCCGTGCGCAGCGGCGAGCCGCCGCGTCCGGTGCGGCTGGAGGGGCTTGGCGTCCCTCGCGTCGGAGGGGCCGCATGATCCGCAGCATCAATATCTTCCTTTTGTTCGTCTCCATCGCCATGCTGGCGGGGGTCTATGCGCTCAAATTCTCCATCGAGGGCACGGCCGCCGAGCGCACGGCGCTGACCGCCAAGATCGCCGAACAGGAGGGGCAGCTATCTCTCCTGCAGGCCGACTGGGCCGTATTGAACCAGCCCGGCCATATCGATCCCATCGTGCGCCGGCATGAGGCCGAGCTGGCCATCGGGCCGGTGCGGCAGGAACAGTTCGGCTCCTTCGCCGCCCTGCCCATGCGCCCGGCAAAGCCGGACACCGAGGCCATGGACGCGCTGTTCCGGGCGATTGCCGAGGGCATCGACCCCATCGATGCCATCCTCGAGCTGGAAGGGATCGACTGATGGCCGTCGTCACCGAGGATTTCGCCCCCACCATCGCGCTCGACGGCGCCCGCAAGCAGCGCGGCAATCTCACCCAGGCCCGCATCCGCTGGATGATCCTGGCCGTCCTGATCGGCTTCGCGCTGGTGGGCGGGCGGCTGGTGCAGCTTGGCATGGTGGAGACCGACCAGACCATCGAGGGGCAGACGCGCGACGCCATCATGGCCAGCCGCCCGCCTATTCTCGACCGCAACGGGCTCGAAATGGCGGTGGATATCCGCGTGCCCTCGCTCTATGCCGAACCGCGCCGCATCATCGACGTGGAGGAAGCGGTACGCAAATTGCGCACCGTACTGCCCGATCTGGGCGAGAGCTGGCTGCGCAACCGCCTGACCGGGGACAAGGGCTTCGTCTGGGTGCAGCGCGAGCTGACCCCCGCCATTCAGGACCAGGTGATGCGGCTGGGCATTCCCGGCATCGACTTCATCACCGAATCCAAGCGCTTCTACCCGGCCATGAACGAGGCCGCCCACATATTGGGCTCCACCAATGTCGACAATCAGGGGATTGCCGGCATCGAGCGGCACATGGACAGCGAGTCGATCGCGCTGTTGCAGGAACTGGGCCTGGCGCGCGGCAATGCGCTGACGCCGGTGGAACTTTCCGTCGACATGCGCGCCCAGCATGTCATGTACGAGCAATTGCTCGATGCGCTGGACCGCTATCAGGCCGTCGCGGCGGCCGGGGTGATGATGGACATCCATACCGGCGAGATCGTCGCGCTGGTTTCGCTCCCCGATTTCAATCCCAACGAGCCGGCGACGGCGCTGGTCAAGGATACGTTCAACCGCATCACTTCGGGCATTTTCGAGCCGGGCTCGATCTTCAAGACGGTGACCATCGCGGGGGCGCTCGACAGCGGCCAGGTGCGCATCACCGACGATTTCGACGCCCGCTACGGCATTCGCTTCGGCCGCTACACCATCGACGATTTCCACGGCAAGCACCGTATTCTGAGCGTGCCGGAAATCTACAAATACTCCTCCAATATCGGCACGATCCGCATCATGCAGGCCATGGGCAAGGACAATTTCCGCGCCTTTCTCTCGCGCCTGAAATTCGATGAGCGGGTGCAGTTCGAGCTGCCCGAGATGCGCGTGCCGACCGTGCCGAAGGAATTGTCCGAGGTGGGCGCGGCGACGGCCTCGTTCGGCCATGGCCTGTCGGTATCCCCGCTCCACATGGTCACCGCCTATGCGGCGCTGGTGAATGGCGGCAATTACATCGCCCCCACCCTCTACAAGCGCGACGTCGCCGAGGCCGAGGCGCTTTACGAACGCGTCATCAGCCCGGAAACCAGCGACAATATGCGCTATCTGATGCGGCTCAACGCGCTGGAGGGCTCGGGTTCGCAGATGAACCGGCTGGCGCAGGGCTATCGCATCGGCGGCAAGACCGGCACCGCCGAAAAAGTGGTGGACGGCCGCTATTCCTCCAGCAAGGTCACCAATTTCTTCGCCTCGGCATTTCCGCTCGACAATCCGCGCTATGCCATGGTCATCATGGTGGACGAGCCCAAGGCGGAGAACCCGCAATCGGGCACGACGGCGGGGTGGAACGCCGGCCATCTGACGGGCCGCATCGTGCAGCGGGTGGCGCCCATGCTCGGGATCGCGCCCGATTTCAGCGAGGCGCTCGACCAGCAGATCGTGCCGCGTGTTCTCCGTTAGCTCAGTCCAGAAGGATTTGACGCCGTGTCAATCAGCGTAACCCAACTGCTCGAAGGCTCCGGCGCCCGCCCGAAAAAGGGGCTGGGCGCGGTTTTCGGGCTGAATTCGGACAGCCGGCGGATCGAGCCGGGCGACGTCTTCTTCGCGCTGCCGGGCGCGAAGGTGCACGGCAATCAGTTCATTCCCGACGCGGTGGAGCGCGGGGCGCTGGCCGTGGTCACCGATATCGCCCCGCCGGGCGATCCGGGCGTGCCCATCATCGTGGTCAAGGATGTGCGGGCGGCCTATGCGCGCGCCGCCAGCCGGGTATTCGAGCCGCAGCCCGAAATCCTGGTCGCCGTCACCGGCACCAATGGCAAGACCTCGGTGGCCTCCTTCGTGCGCCAGATCTGGGACCATGCCGGCGTTCCCGGCGCCAGCATCGGCACGCTGGGCATCGAGACCTCGCGGCGGCGCATCGAGGGGGCGCTGACCACGCCGGATTCGCGCACGCTGCATCAGGCCATGCGGGCGCTCAAGGCGCAGGGCATCGACCACGTGGCGCTCGAGGCCTCCAGCCACGGCCTCGACCAGCGCCGGCTCGACGGCATCCATTTCGAGGCGGTGGCCTTCACCAATCTCAGCCGCGACCATCTCGACTACCACGCCGACATGGACGAATACCGCAACGCCAAGCTGCGCCTGTTCACCGATCTGCTGGTCGATGGCGGCGCCGCCATCGTCAATGTCGACGATCCCGAGCACGAGCAGTTCATGTTCGCCGCGCTCACGGCCAGCTCCACCTTGCTGACCGTAGGGCGCGAAGGGGCCTATATCGAAATCCTCTCGATCCGGCCCGAAGGCTATGGCCAGCGGGTCGAGGTGCGCCATATCGGGGAAAAGGTCAGCTTTCACCTGAAGATCCCGGGCGAGTTCCAGGTGTCCAACGCGCTGATCGCGGCGGCGCTGGCCATGTCCTCGGGCGTCGACAAGGCCGACGCCTTTGCTGCGCTGCCCGAGCTGGTGGGCGCGCGGGGCCGGCTGGAACTGGTGGCCGAGCATAAGGGCGCGGCCATTTTCGTCGATTATTCGCACAAGCCCGAGGCGCTGCGCGTCGCGCTGGAGACGCTGCGGCCCTATGCCGGCGGCAAGCTGCATGTGGTGTTCGGCTGCGGCGGCGACCGCGACCGGGGCAAGCGCCCGCAAATGGGCGAGATCGCCAGCCGGCTTGCCGATGTGGTGATCGTCACCGACGACAATCCGCGCACCGAGGACCCGGCCGCCATCCGCGCCGAGGTAATGGCGGGGGCGCCGGGCGCCCGGGAAATCGCCGACCGCAAGCAGGCCATCGAGGAGGCGGTGCGGGCGCTCGCTCCGGGCGACGTGCTGCTGGTGGCCGGCAAGGGCCACGAGACCTACCAGATCGTGGGCACCAGAAAATCCCACTTCTCCGATCACGAGGTGGTCGAGGCGGCGACGAGGGGGTAAGGAAGCAGGCGTAGGAAAATCCTCCGACCCCGGCCCCGCACATGACCCAGCCCCATTTCACCATTGCCAGCCTTCTCGCCGCCACCGGCGGGGTGGCGGAAGGCCTCGATCCCGCCGCCCCGGTCAATTCCATCTCCATCGATTCGCGCGAGCTGGGGGCCGATGCCCTGTTCGTCGCCATCAGGGGCGACCGCTTCGACGGGCATGATTTCGTCGCCGCCGCGCTCGCCAACGGGGCCGCCGCCGCGCTGGTCAGCCGCGATCCGGGCCCGGGCCGCATTCTCGTGCCCGATGCCCTGGGGGGGCTCGAAGACATTGCCCGGGCGGCGCGGCAGCGCAGCCGCGCCTTCATCGTCGGGGTGACCGGCAGCGTGGGCAAGACCACCACCAAGGAGGCGCTGCGCACCGTCTTCGAGGCGGCGGGCGAGACCCATGCCTCGATCAGAAGCTTCAACAACCATTGGGGCGTGCCGCTGATGCTGGCGCGGCTGCCGGCGACGGCGCAGTTCGGCGTTTTCGAGATGGGCATGAACGCCCCGGACGAGATCCGGCCGCTGAGCCGTCTGGTGCGCCCGCATGTCGCCGTCGTCACCAATGTCGCGGCGGCGCATCTGGAGCGGCTGGGCAGCCTCGAGGCCATCGCCCGGGCCAAGGCCGAAATCTTCGAGGGGCTGGAGCCGGGCGGCACCGCGGTGCTCAATGCCGATCATCCGCAGCTCGGCGTGCTGCGCGACGCAGCCCTCGCCGCCGGGGTTTCCGATATCGTCACCTATGGCTTCGCCGATGGCGTCGACTGGCAAATTCTCGATCCGCAAAATACCGCCGACCGGGCGTTCGCCACCGTGCTGCATGAGGGCGCGCGCCACGCCCTCGCGCTGGGCGCTCCGGGGCGGCACATGCTCTCCAACGCCACGGCGGCGCTGGCGGTGGCCTATCTGGCCGGCATAGCCCCGGAGGTCGCCCTCAAGGCCCTTGGCGGGTTCGGGGCGCAGCCGGGGCGGGGGCAGCGCCGGCTTCTGGGGCCGGCGGAAAAGCCGCTTCTGCTCATCGATGAAAGCTACAACGCCAATACCGCTTCCATGCTGGCGGCGCTGGAGGTGTTCGCCGCGGTCGAGGCGCCGGGCGGGCGCAAGGTCCTGGTGCTGGGCGACATGCTGGAGCTGGGCGAAACGGCGGAGGCGCTCCATGCCGGGCTGGCCGATGCGGTGCGCGCCAGCGGCGCGGCGCGCGTCCATCTGGTGGGGCAGCACATGGCGGCGCTGGCGGCGGCGCTGCCGGCCGGGCTCGTCGCCGGCCATGTCCTGCATGCCGACGAGGCCGCCGACGTGATCATGGACGCGCTTGCCTATGGCGATGCAGTTATGGTCAAAGGGTCGAATGGTGTCGGGCTCGGGCGCATCGTGACGGCGATTGCCGCCCGCTTCGGGCAGAGCGGAAACACCCAACCGGAATAGCGGAACAGTATGCTCTATTTTCTTGGTCAGCTGGGTGACGCTCTCGCCGCCTTCAACGTCTTCCGTTACATCACCTTCCGCACTGCCGGCGCGGTGGTGACGGCGCTGTTCTTCGTCTTCCTGTTCGGGCCGGGCATGATCTCGCTGCTGCGGCTCAAGCAGGGCAGGGGACAGCCGATCCGCGAGGACGGGCCTGCCAGCCACCTCATCACCAAGAAGGGCAAGCCCACCATGGGCGGGCTGATGATCCTGTCGGGGGCGCTGGTCTCGATCCTCTTGTGGTCCGACCTCACCAATGTCTATGTTTGGGCGGTGCTGCTGGTGACCACCGGCTTCGGGCTGGTCGGTTTCTGGGACGATTATCTCAAGGTCAAGTACCAGTCCCACAAGGGTTTTGGCGGCAAGCAGCGCCTCATCATCGAGGCCGCCATCGCGGTGGTCGCCTGCGTCATGATCGCCAGCCAGACCCAGGCCCCGTTCTCCACCTCGCTGCTGTTCCCCTTCATCAAGGGGTTGGCGCTGGACATGGGCATTTTCTACTTCGCCTTCGGCGCCTTCGTCATCGTGGGCGCCAGCAATTCGGTCAATCTCACCGATGGGCTGGACGGGCTCGCCATCGTGCCGGTGATGATCGCCGGCGCCTCGTTCGGGCTCATCGCCTATCTGGTGGGCAACCAGAATTTCGCCGATTACCTGTTCATCAACTTCGTGCCCGGCACGGGCGAGCTGGCCGTGGTGTGCGGCGCGCTGATCGGGGCGGGGCTGGGCTTTTTGTGGTTCAACGCGCCCCCGGCCCAGATCATCATGGGCGATACCGGCTCGCTGTCGCTGGGCGGGGCGCTGGGCGCCATCGCCGTCGCCACCAAGCACGAAATCGTGCTGGCCATCATCGGCGGGCTGTTCGTGCTCGAGGCGGTGTCGGTGATCGTGCAGGTCACCTCGTTCAAGCTGACCGGCAAGCGCGTCTTCCGCATGGCGCCGATCCATCACCATTTCGAGCATCTGGGCTGGACCGAAAGCCAGGTGGTGATCCGGTTCTGGATCATCGCCATCGTGCTGGCGCTGATCGGCCTGTCCAGCCTCAAGCTGCGCTAGAGCAGTTCAGTTTTTGGCGGAAGCGTTCTCTCAACGCCGTCATTGCCCGGCTTGTCCGGGCAATCCATCTTTGGCGCAAAAAAAGCACGGACCACCCGGACAAGCCGGGTGGTGACGGTGAAGAAAACGTCGATTCCAGATAAGATGGAAACGAGCTAGACGGCCGGAGCGACATGAGAGCTGATCGCCCCGGATTCGCAAAACGCGAAAATCCTTGGCAAATCGGTAACCATCGGTCCGGTACAATTTGCGTCAGTTTGTATCGAGTACCGGCATTTCCCCGATGATGTTCTCCCGCGCCGAAAAAACTCCCCTGGCCGAATGGTGGTGGTCGATCGACCGCGAATTGCTGGCGGCGCTGCTCATGCTGCTCACCTGCGGCATGGTGCTGAGCTTCGGTGCCAGCCCGGCAGTGGCCGAGCGCATCGGGCTCGATGAATGGCATTTCGTCATCCGCCACGCCGTCTTCTGCCTGTTCGCGGTGCCGGTAATGCTGGCGACCTCGCTGCTGAGCCACCGGCAGGCGCGCCTGGCGGCGCTGGGCACGCTCGCGATCATGGTGCTGCTGCTCTGGGCGACGCTGCGCTTCGGCACCGAGGTCAAGGGCGCCCGGCGCTGGATTTCCTTTGCCGGCCAGTCCATCCAGCCTTCCGAATTCGTCAAGCCGGCCTTTGCCGTCATCGGCGCCTGGCTGTTCTCCGAATATATGATCCACCGCAACGTGCCCGGGCGGCTCATCGCCACCCTTGTCATGCTGGTCATCGTGGCCGGCCTGTTGCTGCAGCCCGATATCGGGCAGACGGCGCTGGTGCTGGCCACCTGGGCGGTGCTGCTGTTCTTTTCGGGCATCTCCTGGTGGATCATTTTTGGCCTTGCGGGCGCCGCCGGCGGCCTGCTCATGGGGGCTTATCTGTTCTTCCCCCACTTCGCCCGCCGCATCGACACCTTCATCAATCCCGACGGTGGCGGCAACACCTACCAGATCGACCGGGCCCTGCAATCGCTGATGGAAGGCGGCTGGTTCGGGCGCGGGCCGGGCGAATCCATCGCCAAGAAGCTGATCCCCGACGCTCATGCCGACTATGTGTTCTCGGCTGCCGCCGGCGAATTCGGCATTCTGTTCTGCATCGGGCTGGTGGCGCTGATCGGCTTCATCGTGGTGCGCGCCATGCTGGCGGCGCAGCGGCAGACGAGCCTGTTCGCGCGGCTCGCCGCCTCCACCATCGCGGTGCAGTTCGCCATGCAGTCGGGCATCAATCTGGCGGTCAATCTCAATCTCATCCCGCCCAAGGGCATGACGCTGCCCTTCGTTTCCTACGGTGGCACCTCCATGCTGGCGGTGGCCTTCGGCATGGGGCTGATGCTGGCGCTGACCCGCACCAAGCCCGAGGAACGCATGACTACCGGGCTTCCCTCCTATCGCAGCGCCGTGGTAGCCCCCGCCGAATGAAAACCTTCGTCCTCATTGCCGGCGGCACCGGCGGCCATCTCTTCCCGGCCATGGCGCTGGCGCAGGAGCTGATCCGGCGCGGCCATGCCGTGGAGCTGATGACCGATCATCGCGTCGAAAGCTATGGCGCCGATTTTCCGGCCCGCCAGATCCATGTCGTTCCCGCCGCCACCCCTTCGGGCGCCAATCCGGTGCGCATGGCCGGCGCCGCCCTCACCATAGCGCGCGGCATCGGCGTTGCCTGGCGGGGTTTGCGCCGTCTGCGCCCCGACGCGGTGATCGGCTTTGGCGGCTATCCCACCTTTCCTCCCTTCATCGCCGCCAGCCTGCTCGGCATCCCCGGCATATTGCACGAGCAGAACGCGGTGATGGGCCGGGCCAACCGGGCGCTGGCGCGCTTCGCCGACGTGCTCGCCATGAGCTTTCCCGCCACCCGCTTCGCCGAGAAGCACGGCAATCTCGAAAAAGTGCTGACCGGCAATCCGGTGCGCGACCGGGTCCGCGCGCTTGCCGGACGCCCCTATCCGGCGCTCGACGGCAAGGGGCCGGTCCGTCTCGTCGTCACCGGCGGCAGCCAGGGGGCGCGGGTGCTGTCCGACGTGGTGCCGCTCGCCATCGCCCTGCTGCCCGAGGAGCTGCGCCGCCGGCTGCATATCGTGCAGCAGGCGCGCCCCGAGGATATCGACCGGGTGGCCGAGAGCTATCGCCGCTCGCGCACCGGGGTGGAGCTGGCCGCCTTCATCCCCGACCTGCCCGAGCGCATCGCCGAGGCGCATCTGGTCATCGGCCGGGCCGGCGCCTCCACCGTCACCGAACTGTGCGTCATCGGCCGTCCGGCCATTCTCATCCCGCTGCCCGGGGCGCTGGATTCGGACCAGATGCACAACGGGCTGTTCCTCGAAGAGGGCGGCGGTGGCTGGGTGGCCGAGCAGGCCACGGTTTCACCGCAATCGCTTGCCAATCGGCTGCTCGAGCTGCTGGCCGATCCGGGGCGTCTCGAGGCGGCCGCCGCCGCTGCCCTGTCGCTGGGCCAGCCGCAGGCGGTCGAGAAGCTGGCCGATCTGGCCGAGATGCTGGCCGGCCGGCATATCCAGTCCGAAGGGAGACCCATGAAATGAAGATGCCCCGCAATATCGGGCCGGTCCATTTCATCGGCATTGGCGGCATCGGCATGAGCGGCATCGCCGAGATCCTGCACAACCAGGGCTATGTGGTGCAGGGCTCGGACATGGCCGTCAATCCCAATGTGCAGCGCCTGCGCGACATGGGCATCAGGGTCGAGATCGGCCAGAGCGCCGACAATCTGGGACAGGCGGAAGTAGTGGTCGTCTCCTCGGCCATCAAGCGCGACAATCCCGAGCTGGTGGCGGCGCGGGCGCGGGCCCTGCCCATCGTGCGCCGGGCCGAGATGCTGGCCGAGATCATGCGCTTCAAGACCGCCATCGCCATCGGCGGCACCCATGGCAAGACCACCACCACCACGCTGGTGGCGACCCTGCTCGATGCCGGCAATCTCGATCCCACGGTCATCAATGGCGGCATCATCAACGCCTATGGCACCAATGCCCGGCTGGGGGCGGGGGAGTGGATGGTGGTGGAGGCCGACGAGAGCGACGGCACCTTCGTCAAGCTGCCCGCCGACGTCGCCGTCATCACCAATATCGATGCCGAACATCTGGACCATTACGGGGATTACGAGGGGGTCAAGCGCGCCTTCCACCAGTTCGTCGAGAACGTGCCCTTTTACGGCTTTGCGGTGATGTGCCTCGATCACCCGGCGGTGCAGTCGCTGGTGGGCGAGATCCGCGACCGCCGCGTCGTCACCTATGGCCGCAACCCGCAGGCCGATGTGCGGCTGGTTGACCTCGAGAACCGCGACGGCGTCCAGCATTTCTCCGTCGAGATCCGCGACCGCATCCGCCAGACGCAATTGCGCATCGACGGGCTGGAACTGCCCATGCCCGGCATCCACAACGCCCTCAACGCCCTGGCCGCCATCGCCGTGGCCGATCAGCTGCACGTGCCCGCCGAGGCGATCCGCAAGGGCCTCAAGGGCTTTACCGGGGTCAAGCGCCGCTTCACCCGCACCGGCGAGGTGGGCGGGGTTACCGTCATCGACGATTACGGCCATCATCCCGTCGAGATCGCCGCCGTGCTCAAGGCGGCGCGGCAATCGGCGCGGCGCGACGTCGTCGCGGTGGTGCAGCCGCACCGGTTCAGCCGCGTGCATGACCTGTTCGACGATTTCGCCGCCTGCTTCAACGATGCCGATACCGTCATCGTCGCGCCCATCTATGCCGCCGGCGAGCAGCCCATTGCCGGGGTCACCCATGAGGAGCTGGTCAACCGCATCCGCGCCCGCGGCCACCGCGACGCCCGCGTCCTCGATCGCCCCGAAGACCTCGCCCGCCTGCTGGCCGCGCGGGTCGAGGACGGCGACTATGTCGTGTTCCTGGGCGCCGGCAACATCACCCAATGGGCCGCCGCCCTGCCGGACGAGCTGGAAGCGCTGATGGGGAAGGGGGCGGCGTGATGGCACTGCAGTTTTTCGACAGGACCCTGCCATGACCAAGCATGTCGCCGTTCTCATGGGAGGGTGGTCCAACGAGCGCGAGGTGTCGCTGAGCTCGGGCCGCGAATGCGCCGCGGCGCTGGGCCGGGCCGGCTATCGGGTCACCGAGGTGGATGTGGGGCGCGACCTCGCCAATGTGCTGCTCGCGCTCAAGCCGGACGTGGCCTTCAATGCCCTGCACGGCCCGTTCGGCGAGAGCGGCATGGTGCAAGGCGTGCTGGAGCTTTTGCAGATCCCCTACACCCATTCGGGGGTTCTGGCCTCGGCGCTGGCCATGGACAAGCACCAGGCCAAGATCGTGCTCAAGGCCGCCGGCATTCCGGTGACGGATCATGTGGTCGCGGGGCGGGACGAGGTGGCGCGCGCCCATGTCATGGCGCCGCCCTATGTGATCAAGCCGATTGCCGAGGGCTCGAGCTTCGGGGTCTTCATCGTCAAGGCCGGCACCAGCCATCCGCCGCAGGAGATCCTGCGCGAGGACTGGAATTGCGGCGAGCGCGTCATGGTCGAACGCTATATCCCGGGCCGCGAGCTGACCTGCGCGGTGATGGGCGACGTGGCCCTGCCGGTGACCGAGATCGTCACCGATCTCGGCTTTTACAATTACGAGGCCAAATATGCGACGGGCGGTTCGCGCCATATCGTGCCGGCCGAGATTAAACCTAAAATTTACGACAAAGTGCAAAAGCTTAGCCTGGCCGCGCATGCGGCGCTCGGTTGCCGTGGCGTGACGCGGACGGATTTCCGCTACAACGACGCGGCCGGCGAGGATGGCGAGCTCGTCTGTCTGGAGATCAACACCCAGCCGGGCATGACCCCCACCTCCCTGGTGCCCGAGCAGGCCGCCCATGTCGGCCACGGCTTTGAGGATCTGGTCTCCTGGATGGTGGAGGACGCGAGTTGCAACAGGTAGGGAGCGAGACATTTCTCGCCGGCGCGCGGCCGGTCGATCCCCGCGCCCTGCCTGTTCCCGTCCGCACGCCGCGGCGGCGGCTCGCCAACCGGCTCAACCGCGCCTGGGTCCTGCATGGACGGGCCATCAGGCGCGGCCTGATGGTGGCGGCGCTGCTCTTGGGGGGGCTTGTCCTCTATCAGGTCCGCGAGCCCATCGGCGCCCTGGCCGCGGCACTGGGGGGCATCGCGCAGGGCAATTTCGCCCAGGCGGGGCTGGCCATCGGCGAAATCTCCATCACCGGCCAGACGCTGACCGCCGAACAGGATATTTTCGACGCGCTGGGCATCCAGCCGCACACCTCGACGCTGGCTTTCGACGTCGAGGCGGCGCGGCAGCGGATCGCCGAACTGCCGGCGGTAGCCTCGGTCAGCGTCCGCAAGACCTATCCGGGCGACGTCGAGGTGGTCATCGCCGAAAAACGGCCGGTGGCGCGCTGGCGGGTGGACGGCATCACCTTCGTCATCGATGGCCGCGGCGAGCAGATCGGCGAGGATGGCGGCGCCTATGGCGATTTGCCGCTGGTGATCGGGGACGGGGCGGCCGACGACGCGCTGGTGATGATCCGGGCGCTCGACGGCGTGCCGCGCCTCAGGGAGGGCCTGGTGGCGCTCTCGCGCATCGCCGACCGGCGCTGGGACCTCATCTACGACACCGGCCTGCGCGTGCAGCTGCCGGAGCAGGGCGTGGCGCAGGCGCTGCGGAACCTGCTCTCCTATCAGGCCGACTACCAGCTTCTCGACCGCGACGTCTCCATCATCGATCTGCGGATCGATACCGTCGTCGCGGTGCGCCCCAACCAGTCCGAAGACGCCAAGAAATCATGATGACCGATGCGATGACCTCCCGGCTGCGGCCGGTCCAGCCGGGCAAGACGACGCTGGTGGCGGTGCTCGATATCGGCTCGACCAAGATCTGCTGCGTCATTGCCCGGCTGGTGCCGCGCCCCGAGGGCCGCTCGCTGCGCGACCGCACCCACCAGGCCGAGATCATCGGCTTCGGCTACGGCCCTTCCGCAGGGGTCAAGAGCGGCGTCGTCACCGATATCGAAAAGGCCGAGCACGCCATCCGCAGCGTCGTGGGCATGGCCGAGCGCGCCGCCGGGCTGACGCTGGAATCGGTGCTGGTCAACGTCACCGCCGGGCGCCTGGGCTCGGAAACCTTTTCCGCCGCCGTCTCGCTCGACGGGCAGGAGGTGGAGAAGGCCGATATCGTGCGGGTGCTGAAGGCGGTCAATTCCCGCTCGGTGCGGCCCGAGCGCTCCATCATCCACGCCCTGCCCATCGGTTACGCACTGGACGGCCAGCGAGGCATCCGTGATCCCAGGGGCATGGTGGGCGAGAAGCTGGGCGTCGACGTCGCCGTGGTCAGCGCCGAGACCCTGGCCATGCGCAATCTCGAACTGGTGCTGCATCGGTGCCATTTGCAGATCGAGGCGCTGGTGGCCACGCCCTATGCCTCGGGCCTCGCCACCCTGGTCGACGACGAGGCGCAACTGGGCGTCGCCTGCGTCGATTTCGGCGGCGCCACCACCACCGTCTCCGTCTTCAATGACGGCCATATGGTCTATTCGGATGCCATCGCCATCGGCGGGCACCATCTCACCCTCGATATCGCCCGCCAGCTCTCGGTCAGCGTCGCCGATGCCGAACGGCTCAAGACCCTGCACGGCTCGGTGCTGCCCGGCCAGGCCGACGAGCGCGAGATGATCGCCATCCAGCCGGTCGGGGCCTCGCATGACGAGGCGCCGGGGCAGATTCCTCGCGCCGTGCTGACCCGCATCATGCGCCCGCGCATCGAGGAAATCCTCACCGCCATCCGCGACCGCATGCAGGCCACCGGCATGATGGACGTCTGCGGCCGCCGTTTCGTGCTGACCGGCGGCGCCAGCGAAATGACCGGCCTGCCGGAAGTGGCGCGGCGCATCCTCGCCCGCAATGTGCGCAATGGCCGGCCCATGGGCATTGCCGGCCTGCCCGAGCTGGCCCGCGGCGCCGCCTTCGCCACCGTGGCGGGCATGCTGGTCTATCCGCAGGTCTGCGCCCAGGAATATGTCGAGCCCCGCGGCTCGCGCCGCCTCATCGGCACCGACGGCTATTTCGCTCGCGTCGGCAACTGGCTCCGCTCGAGTTTTTAGCGGCCCACACCTCCACACACCCCGCCATTCCCCCGACACCTCCCCCATCGTCACCACCGGGCTCGTCCCGGTGGTCCAGGCGATGCCGCGTCACGCTAGATTGCCGGGACAAGCCCGGCAATGACGGCGGGTGTGGGGGTAAGCCGGCGCCGGGGTAGGCGGAAGCTCCGAAGATAGGAAATCCTCACTCCCCCGCATAAGCCTTTTGCACATCGGCCACGATGATCTTCCTCATCTTGAGCATGGCCTGCATGGCGCGGTCGGCGCCTTCCCGGTCGGGGCCGGCGAGCGCTTCGGTCAATTGCCGGGGCACCACCTGCCAGGAGAGGCCGAACCGGTCCTTGCACCAGCCGCATTGGCTTTCCTCGCCGCCCTCGCCGACGAAGCGGTTCCAGAAATAGTCCACCTCCTCCTGGCCGTCGCAGTCGATGACGAAGCTGACCGCCTCGGTGAAGGGGAATTCCGGGCCGCCATTGAGCAGCATGAAGCGCTGGTTCTCCAATTCGATCACGGCGGTGAAGGCGGGCCGATCCGGCTCGGGGCGGACCACCTCCACCACCCGCGCCGTCCGGAAGGTGGCGGTATAGAAATCGATCGCCGCGTCGATCCGGTCGTCGATCCACAGGCAGGGCATGATGCTGGTCATGACTGTTCTCCGATCACATTTGCATAACCATAAGGATATATACCATAGTGGTAATGCCGGAAAACCCGGCATGTCAATCCCTAAAACCCCCGGAATGCCGTGGTTAACGCGCCCTGAACGCGTAACGGCGCCGTGTCGCAATTTGCGCGGAAGTTAACCGCGACCGCGCATTTGTTAGGCTGGAGTTAACGAATGGGACGCTAAATCTTAACCAATCACGCCACTATGGGGCCACTCATGACCATCAATCTCACCATTCCGGACATCCAGGAACTCAAGCCCCGCATCACCGTGTTCGGTGTCGGCGGCGGTGGCGGCAATGCCGTCAACAACATGATCGAATCCGGTCTCGACGGGGTCGATTTCGTCGTCGCCAATACCGACGCGCAGGCACTGGCCCTCTCCAAGGCGCAGCGCATCATCCAGCTCGGCGTCGGCGTCACCGAGGGTCTGGGCGCCGGTTCGCATCCGGAGGTGGGCCGGGCGGCGGCGGAGGAGAGCTGGGACGAGATCAACGATCATCTCAGCGGCTCGCACATGGTGTTCATCACCTGCGGCATGGGCGGCGGCACCGGCACCGGCGCGGCTCCCGTGGTGGCGCGGGCGGCCCGCGAGCAGGGCATACTGACGGTTGGCGTGGTCACCAAGCCGTTCAATTTCGAAGGCAATCGCCGCACCCGGCTGGCCGATGACGGCATCGACGAGCTGCATCGCCATGTCGACACGCTGATCGTCATCCCCAACCAGAACCTGTTCCGGGTGGCCAATGAGAAGACCACCTTCGCCGATGCCTTCGCCATGGCCGACCAGGTGCTGTTCTCGGGCGTGGCCTGCATCACCGACCTCATGGTCAAGGAAGGGCTGATCAATCTCGACTTCGCCGACGTGCGCGCCGTGATGCGCGGCATGGGCAAGGCGATGATGGGCACCGGCGAGGCGTCGGGCGAGGATCGCGCCCGCCACGCCGCCGAGGCGGCCATCGCCAATCCGCTGCTCGACGATGTGTCGATGCAGGGTGCGCGCGGGCTCCTGATCTCCATCACCGGTGGTCCCGACCTCACCCTTTACGAAGTGGACGAGGCGGCCAGCCGCATCCGCGAGGAGGTCGATTCCGACGCCAATATCATCCTGGGCGCCACCTTCGACCCCAACCTCAACGGCACGGTCCGCGTGTCCGTGGTCGCCACCGGCACCGATGCCACCATGGTTCAGGCCATGGAGCCGGCCAAGCCCAGCGCCACGCGCACCCCGCTGGCGGTGAAGCGCCATGTCCCGGCGGCGCCCGCCGCCCCGCAGGCCACGCCGGCCATGGCCGAAGCCGAGGATATCGGCCATCAGGTCGAGGCCGCCGTGGCCGAAGCCTTTGCCGCCGAGCGTCCCGCTCAGGCTTACGCGCATGAGGACGACGGCATCGTGGTCGAGCCCTATGTTCCGGCCGCCGAGGCCCATGCCGAGCCGGAGGAGGCGCCGATGCTCGAGGAGCAGCCGATTCCCAGCGTCTATGTCCCCTCCCATGCCGCCCGCCCCGAAGGGCAGCGCCGCATGCCGCGCACCGACGAACTTCCCGCTGTTGCGCGTCGGACACAGGAGGCGCAAGAACGTCACGAGTCCGAGCCGCGCAATGCCCGGGCCCTGTTCAAGCGCCTCGCCTCCAATGTGGGCCTCAATCTGGGCCAGGCCCAGGACGAGCCGCGTGCCGAACCGCGCGCATCCCTGGCCGACGATGCCGCCGCCCGCAGCGCCATAGAGGCCGGTGGGGCAAGGACTGTGCGGGTTCCGCCGGCCAGCGAGGGTGCAAGGGGCAATCACGACGGCCATGGCCGCGCGCAACTGGCGCCGGCGCAGAAGGAGCACTTGGAAATTCCGGCTTTCCTGCGCAAGCACGGTTGATCCGGCGGTGATCTTTCTTCAAAAGCTTCTCGGCGCGGCTTCCGCGCCGAGTTTTTTTTGGCTAACAGTTGCGTGAGCGTGACGATCCGGGCGGAGTATCCTCAGGAATGAATAGACTTGCTACGCGCCAGCGCACGCTTGCCGGCGAAATCAGCTTTGCCGGATATGGCGTGCACGGGGCGCAGCCGGTCACGCTCAGCATCGGCCCCGCCGCGCCGGACAACGGCTACACCATCCGCCGCAGCCTGGGCGACGACGCCTTCACCAATCCGGTTCCGGTCCATCATTCGCGCGTCAGCCGCACCACCTTGTGCACCACGCTCGATCTGGGCGACAGCATCAGCGTCGCCACCGTCGAACACGTGGTCTCGGCCCTGTCGGGCATGGGCGTCGACAATGCGCTGATCACGCTGGACGGCCCCGAATGCCCGATCATGGACGGCTCGGCCTATCCCTTCGCCGCCGCCATCATCGAATGCGGCGTCGATATCCAGCCGGCCCAGCGCAAGTTCCTCAAGGTCATCCGCGCCGTCACCGTGCGCAACAACGACGCCTTCGCGGCGCTCGAGCCCTATAATGGCCGCGCGCTCGACCTCGAGATCGATTTCGACTCCAAGGTCATCGGCCGGCAGCGCATGATCTTCGACTGGACGCCGCGCCGCTATTTCGAGGACATTTCCCGCGCCCGCACCTTCGGCTTCGTGCGCGACGCCAAGATCCTGCGCCAGGCCGGCTATGCGCTGGGCTCCAGCCTCGACAATTCCATCACCGTGCACGAGGATCGCATCCTCAATCCGGACGGGCTGCGCTATGAGGACGAATTCGTCCGCCACAAGCTGCTCGACGCCATCGGCGATTTGTCGCTGGGCGGCTTGCCGATCTGGGGGCGCTTCCGCTCCTACAAGGGCGGGCACGCGCTCAACGCCCATGTCCTGAGCGGTCTCTTTTCCAGCGAGGCCAATTATGAGATAGTCGAGGCGGCGGACCTGCCGCTGGAATTCGAGGCGTTCGACGACCAGCCGGAAGGTCTCGAAGTTCATCACTATCTGCGGTCCGTGCGCTGACCGGTCCCCGCCGGGTCGGCTGCCGCCACAGTTTTGATCCATTTGCCAACTACGCCGCAACCCTTTGCGGGGTGACAGAGGAACGGGGCAATTCGTGAAGATTGACGTTGTAAGCCAGTTTTCCAGCCGGGTCGTCCGGTTCGCCGCCATCGGCCTCGTTGCCGCCATGCTGTCGGCCTGCGCCGGCGGCGGCCTGTTCGGGCCGCCCAAGGTCAAGGAAGAGCCCATCGTTCCGGCCGCCGCCCTTTATCAGGGCGCGCTCGATGACATGGACCGGCAATATTACCAGACCGCCATCCAGAAGCTCGAAAAGCTCGAGCGCCAGCATCCGCGCGATCCGCTGGCCGAGCAGGGCAAGCTGATGATCGTCTATGCCAATTACCGCATCGGTAAGTTCGACGAGGCGATCCTGGCTGCCGACCGCTATCTGGCGCTCTATCCCTCCGGCAAGGAGGTTCCCTACGTGCTCTGGCTCAAGGGCACCGCCTATTTCGCCCAGATCAAGGACATCACCCGCGATCAGCAGCTTTCGCGCGACGCGATCGACACCTATCAGATCCTGATCAACAATTATCCAAAGTCCGAGCACGCCATCGACGCCAAGGAAAAGCTCTTGGTCGCCTATGACCAGTTGGCGGGCAAGGAAATGTCGGTGGGGCGCTATTATCTGGGCAACGGCCAATATACCGCCGCCATCAACCGCTTCCGGGAAGTGGTGGAGAAGTGGCAGACCTCGACCCATATCGAGGAGGCGCTCTACCGCCTGACCGAGGGCTATCTGCTGCTGGGCCTCACCACCGAGGCCACCTCCGCCGCCGCGGTCCTGGGCCACAACTACCCGTCCAGCGAG
This sequence comes from Devosia honganensis, assembly GCF_042648785.1. Lineage (NCBI taxonomy): Bacteria > Pseudomonadati > Pseudomonadota > Alphaproteobacteria > Hyphomicrobiales > Devosiaceae > Devosia > Devosia honganensis. The sequence goes on along the minus strand of NZ_JBHRYD010000001.1, from coordinate 152,095 downwards.
TGGTACCGGCGCGCCTTCGAACTGCTCGGCAAGCAGGGCCTCGCCCCCGCGCTCAACTCCGGCAGCTGGCTCGCCGCCCATCGCAGCTAGAGCATCGGATCGAAAAGTGCGAAGCGGTTTTCGGACGAGTTCGGTGCTCTAGCAAATGGATAGAGCGCTCGATCCGATTGGGCAGGGCCTCGTCTTGTCTCCTCCTCGCCTCTTCCCGGTGTCATTCCCGCGAAAGCGGGAATCCCTGTTTATGTGAACGAGGCCGGCAACGGAGATTCCCGCATGCGCGGGAATGACCCTGCGAAAAAAGCGGCCACACATATGTGAGCCGCCTTCCTCCCCGCCCACAAAGCGTGTTGCCATTTTGTTCCGTTGCGCTAAGATGCGTGCCGTTTCGTCCTCCCGTCTTTGCTGTGGAAGCGCCCAGGGCGCGCCGGATGGAGGGGGCGGGGCGGTGCTATAGCGGAAGGATCGGCCCGCCGGGCCACGGGAAGCTCGCCATGCTCAATGCGTTGTCGGTCCGCAATATCGTCCTCATCGACCAGCTCGACCTGGCGCTCGACCAGGGCATGACCGTGCTGACCGGCGAGACCGGCGCCGGCAAGTCCATATTGCTCGATGCGCTGACCCTGGCGCTGGGCGGGCGCGGCGATGCCTCGCTGGTGCGCCAGGGGCAGGAGAGCGGGCAGGTGGTGGCGGTGGTCGAGCTGGCCGCCGATCATCCGGCGCGGGCGCTGCTGCGCGACAATGCCATTGCCGACGACGAGGACGTCATCCTGCGCCGGGTGCAGTTCGCCGATGGCCGCACCCGCGCCTTCATCAACGACCAGCCGGTGTCCGCCTCGCTGCTGCAAAAGGTCGGCAGCCAGATCGTCGAGATCCACGGCCAGCACGACGACCGGGCGCTGGTCGATGTGGCGACCCATCGCGCCGCGCTCGACGCTTTCGGGGAACTGGGCGCCGAGGCGGCGGCGGTGCGCGAGTGCTGGGCCGCGCTGGTCGAGGCGCAGCAGGCGGTCGAGGAGCAGCGGGCGCTGGTGGAGGCGGCGCTGGCCGCCGAGGACTATGCCCGCCACACCGTCGAGGAACTGGGCAAGCTCAATCCCGCGGCCGGGGAGGAGGACGATCTGGCCGAACGCCGCCAGCAGCTCCAGCAGGCCGAAAAGGCCGCGTCCGACGTGGTGGAGATCGACGAGATCCTCAATGGGCCGGGCGCGCCGGCGCCGGCGCTGGCCTCGCTGATGCGGCGGCTGATGCGCAAGGTCGATTCGGGGGGCGAATTGTTCCAGCCCATCGTCGAGGCTCTCGATGCTTCGCTGGTGACGCTGGACCGCACCGCCGAGGCGCTCGAGGAGCTGCGGCGCGAAATGGCCTTCGATCCGGGCGAGCTGGAGGCGGTGGAGGAGCGGCTGTTCGCGCTGCGCGCCGCCGCCCGCAAGCACCAGACGAGCTGCGACGGGCTGGCGGAGGTGCTGGCCCGGTATGAAAGCGACCTCGAAACGCTGCAAAGCGGCGAAAGCCGCCTGGTGGCGCTCGAGGCCGAGGAAGCCGGAGCCCGCGCCCGCTATCGCGAAGCGTCCGAGGCGCTCAGCGCCGGGCGGAAAAAGGCGGCCCGGGCGCTCAGCAGGGCGGTCGAGGCCGAGCTGCCCGACCTCAAGCTGGGCGGGACGAAATTCATCGTCGATCACCAGGTCGATGCCGGGCGCGTCTCCGCCGCCGGCTTCGACCAGATCGCCTTCCACGTGCAGACCAATCCGGGCACCGCCGCCGGGCCGCTGCTCAAGGTCGCCTCGGGGGGCGAACTGAGCCGGTTCCTGCTGGCGCTCAAGGTGGTGCTGGCCGATCGCGGTTCGGCGCCGGTGCTGATCTTCGACGAGATCGATACCGGGGTGGGCGGGGCGGTGGCCGATGCCATCGGCCGGCGGCTGGCCCGGCTCGCCGGCACGGTGCAACTGCTCGCCGTCACCCATGCGCCCCAGGTCGCGGCCCGCGCCAACCGGCACTTGCTCATCGAAAAGCAGATGGTGGAGGAGGGGGCCTTCATGCGCACCCATGTCCGTCCGCTCGATACCGGCGCGCGGCAGGAGGAGGTGGCCCGCATGCTGGCCGGCGCCGAAATCACCGACGAGGCCCGCGCCGCCGCCAGCAAATTGCTGGGCGCGGTGGGGTAGGGCGAAGCTCCCGGGCGGCGCAATAGAAGCTGTTGCGTTCCCCTCCCCCTTGAGGGGAGGGGTTAGGGGTGGGGGTTCCGCTCCATCGATATTCTGGATGAATCAAGCGGACTCCCGGATAATCCCGAACCCCCACCCTCGATCCCTCCCCTCAAGGGGGGAGGGAGGCGAAGGGGCCGGCATCGCGGATTTATCCATATGCAATTCCTCTCCCCCCTCAAGGGGGAACGAGGGTGGGGGTTCGGGCGGTTTCACGGGTCGAATGCAGCCGACGGATTTGCTATGGCTGCGGAACCCGCACCCCGGCCCTCCCCGGGGGAGGGTGCGATAGAACCGAAACCGCCGTGCTAGCTGGGTATAAGCATCCCATGTCCGATTTGCCGCTGAAAGACGTTGCCGACCTTTCCGAGGACGAAGCCCGCATCGAGCTGGAGCGGCTGGCCGCTGCCATTGCCGCGGCCGACATCGCCTATCACCAGCAGGACGCGCCCGAGATCAGCGACGCCGAATATGACGCGCTCAAGCGCCGCAACGACGCGCTGGAGGAGGCGTTTCCCGATCTGGTGCGCCCCGACAGCCCCTCCGGCCGGGTCGGGGCGGCGCCGGCGGAAGGCTTTGCCAAGGTGCGCCACATGGTGCCCATGCTCAGCCTCGCCAAGGCCTATACCGATCAGGACGTGGCCGATTTCATCGAGCGGGGCCGGCGCTTTTTCGACCGCGACAAGGACCTCGACCTCGCCTTCACCGCCGAGCCCAAGATCGACGGCCTGTCGGCCTCGCTGCGCTATGAGAACGGCGTCTTCGTGCAGGGCGCGACGCGCGGCGACGGCGCGGTCGGCGAGGACATCACCGCCAATCTGCGCACCATCGGCGATATTCCGTCCAGGCTGGCCGGCTCGGGCTGGCCGGAGGTGATCGAGATCCGCGGCGAGGTCTACATGACCTATGCGGAATTCCAGGCGCTCAAGGCGCGTGCCGCCTCCGCCGGCGGGCAGGACTATGTCAATCCGCGCAACACCGCTGCCGGTTCCCTCCGCCAGAAGGACCCCTCCATCACCGCCAGCCGCAATCTCAAATTCTTTGCCTATGCCTGGGGCTTTGCCAGCGCGGAGCCGGCGGCGACCCAATATGAGGCGGTGCGGAAATTCGCCGAATGGGGCTTTGCGATCAGCCCGCTCATGGTTCGCGCCACCTCCGCCGACGAGCTGATCGCCCATTACCGCACCATCGAGGCGCAGCGGTCCTCGCTGGGCTACGATATCGACGGGGTCGTCTACAAGGTCGACCGGATCGATCTGCAGAAGCGCTGGGGCTATGTCACCGGCGAGCCGCGCTGGGCCGTCGCCCATAAATTCCCTGCCGAGCGGGCGACGACGACGATCCGCGACATCGAGATCCAGGTCGGCCGCACCGGCACGCTGGCGCCGGTCGCCCGGCTCGATCCGGTCAGCGTCGGCGGCGTCACCGTGGTCAATGTGACCCTGCACAACGAGGATTACATCGCCGGCCGCGACAGCGCCGGCCTGCCGATCCGCGAGGGCAAGGATATCCGCATCGGCGACACCGTGGTCATCCAGCGGGCCGGCGACGTCATCCCCCAGATCGTCGACGTGGTCATGGAAAAGCGTCCCGCTGCCGCCCAGCCCTACCATATGCCCGAGACCTGCCCGGTCTGCGGCTCGCCGGCCGTTCGCGAGCACAATGAAAAGACCGGCAAGCTCGATTCGCGCCGCCGCTGCACCGGCGAATTGATCTGCCCGGCCCAGGCGGTGGAGGGATTGCGGCATTTCGTGTCGCGCGGCGCGCTCGACATCGAGGGGCTGGGGGCGGAAAACATCGAGCTCTTCTTCGGCAAGGGGCTGATCCGCACCGCCGCCGACATCTTCACCCTGCGCGACCGCCGGCCCGAAGTGCAGCAGGCGCTGGCCGAGCGGCGCGAGGAGCAGGCGCGGGCGCGCGAGGCGGCCTCGGGCCGGGTGCGCAAGAATGTCCGCGCCGTCGAGGACCGCAATTTCGAGGGGCTCGACAAGCTGTTCGCCGCCATCGACGCGCGGCGCGAGCCCGAGCTCGACCGCTTCATCTTCGCGCTGGGCATCCGCCATATCGGGGAAACCACCGCCGCGGCGCTGGCCCGCACCTTCGGCACCATGGAAGAGCTGATCCGCGTCGGCAAGGAAGTCGCCGCCGCCGAGGACCCCGTTTCCGTCTTTCCCTCCATCGACGGCATCGGGGGCACGGTGATCGAGGCGCTTTCCGGCTTTTTCGGCAATCGGCGCAATGACGACGTGCTGGAGGCGCTGCTGGGGCAGGTGCGCCCGAAACCCTATGTGGTCACCATTTCCGCCGACAGCCAGGTGGCCGGCAAGACGGTGGTGTTCAGCGGCTCGCTCGAGCGCATGACCCGCTCGGAAGCCAAGGCCATGGCCGAGCGCCTCGGCGCCAAGGTCGCCGGCTCGGTCTCGGGCCAGACCGACATCCTCGTCGCCGGCCCCGGCGCCGGCTCCAAGCTGACCCGGGCGCAGGAGCTCGGCGTCGAGGTGATCACCGAAGACGAATGGTTCGACCGCGTCGGCGGGTAGGGGATATCGTCGTCACCAAGGAGAGGTGCTGCTGCGCGCCTCCCCCGCACCGCTGCCGGGATTGCGAGGACATTTCAGCCCTCACCAAATCCCACCCGATGTGCCTCGATCCACCCCCCATCGTCACCACCGGACTTGTTCCGGTGGTCCAGGCGATGTTGCGGAAAAGGTGGATTGCCGGAACAAGTCCGGCAATGACGAAGGGAGGTGCCGTTGCGCGCCTCCCCCACACCGCTGCCGGGATTGGGACCAAGGGGGCGGGGGCTTTTTAGATCGCCGCCGTGGCCCGATCCAGCCAGTCCCTCACCGCGCCGTCCACCAGCGGGCCGATTTCCGCCCGCACCCTTTTGTGGAAGGCGTTGAGCCAGTCGCGCTCGGCGCCGGTCAGCAGGTCCGGCTCGATCAGCCGCGTGTCGATGGGCGCCAGGGTCAGCGTTTCGAAATCGAGATAGCCGGCAAAGCCCTCGGCCTGCTTCACCACCAGCAGGTTCTCGATGCGGATGCCGTATTCGCCCGGCTTGTAATAGCCCGGCTCGTTGGAGATCACATTGCCCTCCTCGAGCGGCAGCGTGTAGCGCGGGGCGATGCCCACCGGCCCTTCATGCACCCCCAGGCCGGCGCCGACGCCATGCCCGGTGCCGTGATTATAGGTCACGCCGGCCTGCCACAGGAACTGCCGCGCCAGCGCGTCGATCTGGGCGCCGGTGGTGCCCTTGGGGAAGCGGACGGTGGAAATGGCGATCATGCCCTTGAGCACGCGCGTATAGCGGTCCTTCTGCTCGGCGCTGGCCGGACCGGTCGCCATGGTGCGGGTGATGTCGGTGGTGCCGGAAACATATTGCGCCCCCGAATCGACCAGCATGATCTCGCCCGGCGCCAGCCGGCGATCGGTCTTTCCGGTCACGCGGTAATGGACGATGGCCCCGTTCGGCCCGGCTCCGGCAATGGTGTCGAAACTGGCGTCGAGGCAGGTTTCCTCCTCGCGGCGGAAGGCTTCGAGCGCGGTGACGATGGCGATTTCGGTCAGCTTGCCGGCGGGGGCCTCCATGTCGAACCAGTGGAGGAACTTCGCCATGGCGACGCCGTCGAGCCGGTGCGCCTCGCGCATGCCGGCCAGTTCGGCGGCGTTCTTGCGCGATTTGGGCAGCAGCACCGGGTCGCGCTTCTCGATCAGCCGGGCGCCGGCCCCGGCGAGGGTTTCGGCAATGGCGGCGGGAGCGCTGTCGGGGTCGATCTGCACCGCCTTGCCGGATGCGCCCAGCCGCCCCAGCGCCGCATCCAGTTCGGTCTCTTCGGCGATGTCGGCCACGTCCTGCAGGGCGGCGCGGAGGTCCGGCGTGATCTTGGCCGGGGCGAGGAACAGCGTCGGCCGCCCCCTTTGCGGCACCAGTGCGAAGCTCAGCACGAAGGGGGTGTTGGGCACGTCGCGCCCGCGCATGTTGAACAGCCAGCAGATGGATTCGGGCAGGGTCAGCACGGTGGCGTCGGCGCCGGTCTCGGCCAGTTGCGCCTGGATATCGGCGATCTTGTCCCCGGCGGTGCGCCCGGCGCGGTTGTGGCCGAGAAATTCGATGGCGCCGGCCGGCGGGGCGGGGCGGCCGGTCCAGATGGCGTCCACCAGATTGGCGACGGGCACCAGCGTGGCGTGGCCCTCGAGGCGTCCGGCCATGGTCTTCAATTCGCCCGGCGTGTGCAGCCAGGGATCGTAGGCCAGCTTCGTTCCCGCGGGGATGAACGGCTTGAGGTCGAAGCTCATGCCCGCCACTTCGTGCACGCTGACCAGCCGGGTGTCGGTCTGGGCCGGGGCCTGCAGCGTATAGCGGCTGTCCACGAACAGATCCGCCCGTTCCCGCCCGATCACCGCCAGCCCCGCCGAGCCGGTGAAGCCGGTGACATAGGCCAGTCGCGCCTCGCTCGCCGGCACCGATTCGCCCCGATGCGCGTCGGCACGGGGAATGAGGAAGGCGTCGACGCCCGCCTTTTCCATGGCGGCGCGCAGGGCGGCGAGGCGCGGCGCCACCTCGGCGGGATCGGCCTTTTCCTCGAAACTCTGGAACCGGGCGGGGGGGAAGGATGTGGCGGTCATGGCTCTGGCATTCCTGTCGCCGGAGGGTCTCCGGCCTTGCTGTCGTTTGGCGGGGCGAACCTAGCGCAAGCGCGCGCCGAAGGCGATTGCCGCGTCGGGCGGGGCGGCACTAGAGCATCGGGCGAAAAAGTGGGAACCGGTTTTTCACAAAAGAGATGCGACATCAAAGAGTAAGAGCCGGCGATTTGATGCAGTCAAATCGTATGAGGCTCTAACCTGCCCTGCGGGATCGGCATGGCTGGTGTGCCCCAAACCCTCTTACCGAGATGGCGCGGACGGCCTAATTATCCTGTGGCGGACGGCAACAGACCCTTCGCCGCATGGAGAGGAAGATGACTGAGAGCAAGAACGGTTTCCGCAGCGTCCTGGGTGGTCTCATCGATGCCCGCGGCCGCGAGGCGACCCGTCAGGTCAGCTACCGCATGCAGCACCAGCTCATCGGCGCGGTCACCAAGCGCCCCTAGCGCATCGGACTGCCGACGATCCAGGCCCCATCCCCGAAGCACGCTTCGGGGATTTCTTTTTGCCTCACCGCTTTTCCAGCACCAGCGTCGACCAGTCCTTGCGCCGCAAATGGTCCCGGAGGGCGAAGCCGGCTGCCGCATAGGCGGCGATCACCGCATCGGCCTGGGTGTTGAGGATGCCCGAAAGGATGGTGGTGCCGCCGGGGGCGGCGATCGCGCCCATGCCGGGGGCGAGCTCGGTCAGCGGGCCGGCCAGGATATTGGCGACGATCAGGTCGTAAGGCGCGCGGGCGGCGATTTCCGGGTGGTCGAGCCCCGCCGCCTCGATGGCGTCGATCCGCTCGCCCACATCGTTGTCGCGGGCATTGCCGATGGTGGTCTCGACCGCGACCGGATCGATGTCGGTGGCGAGGATTTTCGCCTCGAGCCGCTTGGCCAGGGCGATGGCGAGCACGCCGGTGCCGGTGCCGACATCGATCATGCGGGTGGGCCGGCGCGTCGCCAGCAGCATGTCGATGGCTTCGAGGCAGCCGGTGGTGGTTTCGTGGTGGCCGGTGCCGAAGGCCTGCGCCGCCTCGATCCGCATCGGCGTCAGCCCCTCGGGCACCGGTTCGGTGGAATGGCCGCCATGGACGTAGAATCCGCCGGCGATCACCGGCGCCAGCCCCTCGAGCGACCGGGCGACCCAGTTGACCTCCGGATCGAGCGTTTCCACCGTAAACTTCACCTCGCCGCCCAGCACCTGCCGTGCCAGTTGGGCGAAGGCCTCGACATCGGGCGGGCCCTCGCAGGTCGCCTCGAAGATCCACTCGCCGGTTGCCTCGTTCTCGTGCGCCGAGGCGGTCAGCGCCAGCTCCTCGCGCTCCGACACCGCGTCCACGAGCGCGAAGGCCTGCTCCTTGCTGAGCGAAACGGAAAGCTGGTCGACGGACATGGCGGGCCTCACATTGACTGGCGGCTTCATTGCGGCAGGAGGGCGGGGCAAGTCAATGGCGGGGGCTTGATCCGGCGCGCCGTCCTGTTCATCATTCGTTCGAACCGGAGAACGACCATGTATGGACTGATCGGAAAAATGCTGGCCGTCGAGGGCCGGCGCGACGAGCTCCTGACCCTGCTGCTGGAGGGCAACGCCCCGATGCCGGGCTGCCGCTCCTATGTCATCGCCCGCGATCCCGCCAGCGCCGACGGCATCTGGATCACCGAGGTGTGGGACAGCCGCGAGCAGCATGCGGCCTCGCTGCATCTTCCCGCCGTGCAGGACACCATCGCCAGGGCCCGCCCCCTCATCGCCGGTTTCGCCGAGCGTTTCGAAACCGAACCGGCGGGCGGCATCGGCGTTTAGAGTCTTTCACTGTCAAGCGGATCAGCGCTTTCTTGCTCCCCTCCCCCTTGAGGGGAGGGGGCGGGGGTGGGGGTCCTTCGGTGATCCGTCAGATCCACCCCCTCCCCAACCCTCCCCTCAAGGGGGAGGGAGCGCTGGTCGCCGATTCCGTCAAAACATGAAAGCCTCCAGAGCACCCCCCACCGGGTCATTCCCGCGAAAGCGGGAACCTCCGTTATCCCTGCCGCAATCAAACAGAGGTCCCCGCATGCGCGGGGATGACGGCGTGGGGGGCGAGGTTCTGGCGCCGATTGCAGACGCTGGGTGATGCCCCGGGAGCGGGCGGCACGGGACACCCGTTTGCCGCTCACCCCTTGCGGATGAAGCTCTCCAGGACCTTCTTGGTGCCGGCCTTCTCGAAATCGATGGTCAGCTTGTTGCCCTCGATCTGGATCACCTCGCCATAGCCGAATTTGAGATGGAACACTCGCTCGCCCAGCGCGAAGTGGCTGGACTGGCCGCCCAGATCCACCGAGCGGGCGACCAGTTCACCCTCGATGGTCAGCGGGCCGCCGCCCCTGCGGCTGGCCTGGTTGGCGCGGGCGCGCTGCCAGCCGGGGGTTTCATAGACGCTTTCGAAGGGGTCCGCCTTGTTGAAGCGGCTGGTCGCGCCCCCGCCATAGCCATAGCCGCCATAGGAGGAGCCGGTATCGCTCACCTCCACCACGTCGGGGGGCAATTCGTCGAGGAAGCGCGAGGGGATGGCCGATTGCCAGAGCCCGTGGATGCGGCGGTTCTGCGCCATGGAGAGGCGCACCCGCCTGCGGCCCCTGGTGATGCCGACATAGGCGAGGCGCCGTTCCTCCTCGAGGCCGGCGCGGCCGCTTTCGTCGAGCGAGCGCTGGTGGGGGAACAGCCCCTCCTCCCAGCCGGGCAGGAACACCGTGTCGAATTCCAGCCCCTTGGCCGAATGCAGCGTCATGATGGAAACGGCGTCCTCGGCCTCGCCGCTGTCGCGGTCCATCACCAGCGAGATATGTTCGAGAAAGCCGCCCAGCGTCTCGAATTCCTCCATGGAGCGAACCAGCTCCTTGAGGTTTTCCAGCCGTCCGGGGCTGTCGGGCGCCTTGTCCGCCTGCCACATGCCGGTATAGCCGCTCTCGTCGAGGATCTGCTCGGCCACCTCGTAATGGGGCACCGCTTCGAGCCGCGCCGCCCAGGCGTCGAACTGCATCACCAACTCGCGCAGGGTAGTGCGCTGCTTGGGCTTCAATTCCTCGGTCTCGACCAGCATGCGCGTCGCGGCCAGCAGCGGCACGTTCTGGTGCCGCGCCGTTTCCAGCAGCACTTTCACGGTGGAATCGCCGATGCCGCGCTTGGGCACGTTGACGATGCGCTCGAAGGCCAGATCGTCGGCCGGCTGCGCCACCAGCCGCAGATAGGCCAGCGCGTCGCGGATTTCCCGGCGCTCGTAGAAGCGCGGACCGCCGATGACGCGGTAATTGAGCCCCAGCGTGATGAAGCGCTCCTCGAATTCGCGCATCTGGAAGCTGGCGCGCACCAATATGGCCATGGAATTGAGGCTTTCGCCGGCGCGCTGATATTGCTCGATTTCTTCCCCGACATGGCGCGCCTCCTCCTCGCTGTCCCATACCGAGGTGACGGTGACCATCTCGCCGCCCTCGGCGGTGTCGGTGTGCAGCGTCTTGCCCAGCCGTCCTTCGTTGAAGGCGATGAGCGTCGAGGCGGCCTTGAGGATATTGGCGGTGGAGCGGTAATTGCGCTCCAGCTTGATCACCCTGGCGCCGGGGAAATCCGTTTCGAAGCGCAGGATGTTGTCCACCTCGGCCCCGCGCCAGCCATAGATGGACTGGTCGTCGTCCCCCACCACGCAGATATTGGCCTCGGGTGCCGGCTTGCCCTGGGCCAGCAGCCGCAGCCAGAGATATTGGGCGGTGTTGCTGTCCTGATATTCGTCCACCAGCATATATTTGAACTTGCGGTGATATTCGGCCAGCACTTCCGGATTTTCCCGGAACAGCCTGATGCATTCGAGCAGCAAATCGCCGAAATCGGCGGCGTTGAGCGCCTTCAGCCGCGCCTGGTAATCGGCATAGAGCTTGCCGCCCCGTCCATTGGCGAAATAGGCGCTTTCGGACGAAGGCACGTCCTTGGGGAGCCAGCCGCGATTTTTCCAGGCGTCGAGAATGCCGGCGAATTGCCGGGCCGGCCAGCGCTTCTCGTCGATATTGTCCGCCTCCAGCAATTGCTTGATCAGCCTGATCTGGTCGTCGGTGTCGAGGATGGTGAAGGAGGGTTTCAAATCCACCAGCTCGGCATGGTGCCGGAGGATGCGCGCGGAAATGGAGTGGAACGTGCCCATCCAGGGCAGGCCGTCGAGGCTCGGCACCAATTCGTGGATGCGCTTCTTCATCTCGTTGGCGGCCTTGTTGGTGAAGGTCACCGCCAGAATCTGGCTGCCCCAGGCCAGGCGCTGGCTGAGGATATGGGCGATGCGCGTCGTCAAGACGCGCGTCTTGCCGGTGCCGGCGCCCGCCAGCACCAGCAGCGGCCCTTCGGTGGTTTCCACCGCCTCGCGCTGTTCGGGATTGAGCCCGGCCAGATAGTCCGGCGCGCGCCGGTTGAACTGGCTGGTGATGGGCCCGGCGCCGGGGCGGGGCAGGGGGACGGGATCGGCCATGGGCTTTGAAATCTTCCGGAGCGCATCCGCAATCGCGGCAGCGTCCTGTCTTGACGAATCTTCTTTTGTTCTCCTGCGCAATATAGGGATGCGGGGCGGCGCTGTATAGAAGTGCCGCCGCTTGCAGCCCCGCTGCCGCCGAGGCCGACCGTCGCCGGCCCTTGCGCTCAAATCCTTTTGCATGCGACTTGCGCGGGGGCGGCAACCGCCTACACTCACGCCGTTTCCCACACCTCGGCAGCAGAGGCACAGTGCTCAATCGCATCTATATCGTGGTCGGCCTCTTCGCCATCCTGGTGCTGGCCGCGGCCTTCATTGTGCCGCGTTTCGTGCAATGGGGCGATCATCGCGACCGCATGGAGGCGCTGGCCACCGGCGTTCTGGGCGCCGAGGTGTCGATTCGCGGCGATATCGGCTTTTCGCTGCTGCCCACGCCGCGCCTTGAATTCACCGACGTGATCGTGGGCGACGCGGAATCGCCGGTGGCCAGCGTCGCCGCCGTCGAGGCCGAATTCGCGCTGATGGATTTTCTGCGCGACAATTACACCATCACCGACCTGACCTTGCTGCGCCCGGTGCTCGATCTGGTGATCGACGAGAACGGGCTGTTCAGCAGCGGGGTCGACATTGCCGGGGCCGGCAGCGCCGTGGCGCTGGGCCATGCCCGCATCGAGGGCGGGGGGATACGGCTCACCGATCTGCGGGCCGACGAGAGGTTCACCGCCTCGGGCATCACCGGCGATCTGCGCCTGTCCAGCTTCACCGGCCCGTTCCAGTTCCAGGGCGTGGCCGAATATGACGATGCGCGCTACGAGGTCCGCTTCAATTCCGGCGCCGCCGATGCCCTGGGCAACAGCCGGGTATCGAGCTATCTGCGCGAGGCGTCGGGGAGTTTTTCGGTCACCGCCGAAGGCATGCTGGCGGCGGGCATGGCGCCCAAATTCGACGGTACGCTGCTGTTCCGCCAGTCGCCGCCCGCCGCCGCGCGCGCCGACGACATCCGCGGCGATCTGGTGCTGGAAAGCGCCATTGCCGTTTCCACCGACCGGGTGGTGGTCTCGGGCTATACGCTGCATCCGGACGAGAACCGCGCGGGCATGCGGCTGACCGGCACCGCCAGCATCCAGCTCGGCGCGCGGCGCAGCTTCGATGCGGTGGTGTCGGGGGGCGTCTTCACCCTGCCGCCGCGCGACGCCACGGAGGTCGCGGCCGAACTGCCCTATGAATTCGTGCGCCTGCTCGCGGAAATTCCGCCGCCGCCGCTGCCGCCCATGCCGGGCCGGCTCGGCGTTGATCTGGCCGAGATGGGGATGCGTGGCTTTTCCCTGCGCGAAGTGCGGCTGGAGGCCACCACCGAGGGCACCGACTGGCGCATCGCCCAGGCCGTGGCGCGCCTGCCCGGCGACACCGAATTGCGCTTTTCCGGCACCGTCACCAACGAGGCCGGCCATGTGGGGCTGCGGGGCGATCTGTCCATGCGCGCCACGCGGCTCGATGCGCTGGCCCAGCTCTGGCGGCGCCAGGGCGAGGACAATCCGCTGTTCAACGTGCCCGGCGCGCTCGAGGGGCGGCTGATGCTGGCGGGCGATGCCTTCGGGCTGGGCAATGGCCGGCTGGTCTTTGCCGGCCAGACCCATGGCGTCGAGCTGCGCCTCGGGTTCGGCGAGGAGCCCCGGCTCGATACGGTGCTGCAACTGGGCCGGCTCGATCCGGCCCAGACCGCCGCGCTGCTGGCGCTGCTGCCCGAGCCGGTCGGGGACAGCCGCTTCGGCGTCAGCTTCCCCGATGGCAGTTTCGCGGTGACGGCGCAGTCGGTCGATGTTCTGGGGCTGGCGGCCGCCGATCTCGTGGCCGAGGCGCAATGGTCGCCCAGCGCGATCCGGTTCTCGCGCCTCGCCACCACCGACTGGGGCGGGGTCGGCCTGGGCTCGACCATGCGCTTTTCCGGCAATCCCGCCGATCCGCGCGTCACCGGTTCGGGCCAATTGGCCATCGCCTCGCCGGACGCGCCGGGGCTGGCGGTGCTGCATGAAATGCTCGGCGTGCCCTTTGGCTGGCAGGAGGCGCTGGCCGGGGCCTGGCCGGCGGATCTGCAATTCATCCTCGCCGATGCCGAGGAGGGGCCGGGGCAGGTGCTGACCCTGGGCGGGTCGCTGGCGGGCGCCGCCTTCGACTTCCGCGCCGAGATGGACGAGGGGCTGCGCAAGCTGGCCGAGGCCGATCTGCGCCTCGTCGCCTCGCTCGAGGCGGACGACCAGCAGGATCTTCTCGCGCGGTTCGGCCTCGGCGCCGAGGCGCTGTTCTCGGGCGGGCAGCCGCTGGTGGCGAGCCTGTTTTTCGAGGGCAGCGGGCCGGACGGCTTCGATGGCCGTCTGGCGCTGGGCCAGGGCGAGCAATCGGCCAGCTATTTCGGCCGCATCGCCATGGCCGCCAATGGCGAATTGAGCGGCGAGGGCACGCTCGACATCGTCACCGCCGAGGGCAGTTCCCTTGCGGCGCTGGCGGGGGTGCGCGGCGCCAGCCTGCCCGGCTTCGATGCCAGCGCCGCCCTGCGCTTCGAAGGCGCGCGCAGCCTCTCGCTCTCGGATATTTCCGGCGTCGCCGGCCGGACCGGATTCGGCGGCGACATCGCCATGCAGCGCCTCGGCCCGCTGCCCGGTTTCAGCGGCACGCTCCGGCTCGATTCGCTCGACCTGGCGGGGCTCGCCGCCGCCGTCTTCGGCGCCGAGGCGCTGGTGGGGGCGGGGGACGGCGCCTGGCCGGAAGGGCCGCTGGCGCTCGCCTCCCAGCCGCGCTCCTCGCGCGGCGACATCGCCGTCACGGCGGCTTCGGTCACCGCCAATGGCACCGACATTCTGGGCCGGACCGGCTTCACCTTTTCCTGGAGCCCGCAATCGATCGGCCTCGACCGGCTGGAGGCGGAAGTCGGGGGCGGGGTGCTGGGCCTCAATCTGGTCCAGTGCTGCGCCGGCGCGCTGGCCGAGCGCAGCCTGTCCGGGCGGGCGACGCTGAGCGGCGTCGATCTCGATGCCATCGTGCCGGCGCCCATCGCCGCCGGGCTCGACGGGCGCATCGATGCGGGGCTGCAATTCGAGGGCACCGGGCAGAGCCTCGCCGAGGTCATGCGCGCCATGACCGGGGAGGGCAATTTCACCCTTGCCGGCTTTGCCGCGCGCGGTCTTTCCCCCGGCGTCTTCCCGGCCATTGCCGGCTTCGGCGACGTGCTCGACACCGAGGCCGAAGCGCTGGAAACCCTCATCGCCCTGGCGCTGGGGCGGGGCGAGTTCGCCGCTCCGGAGGCGCGCGGCGCCTTCACCATTGCCGGGGGCATGGCGCGGCTGGCCAATCTCATCGTCGAGGGGGAGGGGGGGCGGCTGGCGGGCAGCCTCAATCTGGCGCTGGACCGGCTGGGGCTGGATGGCGGCTTCGTGCTGACGCCGCGCGGCTACGCCGATCCCGATGGCCTCGTGGAGCCCGATACCGCCCGCATCCTCACCCGTATCGGGGGCACGCTGCCCGCGCCGGAGGTGCGGCTGGACCTGGGTGAGATGGTGGCGGCCATCCAGGTGCGGGCCAATGAATTGGAAGTGGAGCGGCTGGAAGTCCTGCGCCGCGAGGACGAGGAGCGCCAGCGCGCCGCCGCCGAGGAGCGCAACCGCCTCATCGAGGAACAGCGCCGCCGTGCCGCCGCCGAGGAAGAAGCGCGCCGGCTCGAGGAGGAGCGCCAAAGGCAGGAGGAATTGCAGCAGCAGCAGTCCGAAGAGCCGCCGCCGCTGCTCGGCCCGCTCGATCTCGGCTTCCAGCCCGGCGTCGCCCCCGCCCCGCCGCTCCAACTCCTCCCGCTCGATTAGCGCGGCAGGGCCGCGCCCCGCGCCCCTATCCCCCGTCCCGATAGAATTTCAGCACCGCCAGCCGGATGGCCGAGGACAGGTTGGGGGTTTCGCGCGTCTCGTCGATGTCCCGGACCAGGCCGGCCAGGCTCAGCCCGCGCCGGGCCGCCATGGTTTCGAGGCCATGCCAGAAATCGGGTTCGAGCGCGATGGAGGTGCGGTGTCCCGCGATGGAGAAGGAGCGCTTTTCCATTCCCGGGACGGGCCGGGTCAGGGCTTCTTGCGGAAGGCGTCGAGGCTGACGACCTTTTCGCCGCTCGCCTCGGCGGGCTCGCTGGCGGCCGCCTCGGTGGCGGCGTCGGCCGCTTCCTCGCCCGCTTCGGCGTCATTGCCGGCATTGGCCGGGTCGAACTGCAGCCCGAACTGCACCGAAGGATCGAAAAAGCCCTTGATGGCGGCGAAGGGCACGACCAGCATTTCGGGCTGGCCGTTGAAGCTCAGGCCCACCTCGAAGGCGGCTTCGGTGACCTTGAGATCCCAGAACTGGTTCTGCAGCACGATGGTCATTTCCTGGTCGTACTGCTTGAGCAGTTCCTCGCTGATGCGCACGCCGGGCGCGCGGGTGGCGAAGGAGATGAAGAAATGGTGCTCGCCCGGCAGGCCGGTGCGCGAGACCTCGGCCAGAACCTTGCGCACGACGCCGCGCAGGGCTTCCTGGGCGAGAATGTCGTATCGCATATGGTCTTCGGCCATGGTGGTGTAAAACTCCTCGTCGCATCGGGTCGAATCCCGAACGGCCCATATCAGCCCTACGTTCCGGGAGATTTCAAGGATAAAGGCGTCGGGCGGAGCTTGAGTGCAGGCTTCTGTTGCCAGGTGCCTGCGAACCCCGCCTACGCCCGGCTAGGAGCGGAGGACTTTAATTCCCAGTGCTGGCACCGCTTAAGCGGCGAGAGCGACCGGAGCCTTATGGTTGTCATTGGCAACTATAAGTTTTCGGACCGATAACGGTGGTACCTCACCGAGCAAAAGCACATTCTTTACGCCCTCGTCGATCCTGTTTCGTCCCCATTGGCTCCTCCCGCCAAGGGAGGGGAGATGGTGGAGACGCCGGGTACTGCCCCCGGGTCCGATGGGTTTATTACAATGACCATTTATCGCCATAGCCCTTGCGGGCACCCCCAATATAGGCGTCCGGCGCGGCACATGCAAATATCCCGGCCAACCTTTTTTCGCCGGCAGCGCAGCGCCCCCGAATCGGACTAGATAGCCCCATGCAGCCCTATCTCCAGCTCCTCTCCGACATTCTCGAAAACGGCACCGACAAGGCCGACCGCACCGGCACCGGCACGCGCAGCCTGTTCGGCTACCAGATGCGCTTCGACCTGTCGGAGGGCTTTCCGCTGCTCACCACCAAGAAGCTGCACCTCAAATCCATCATCTACGAACTGCTCTGGTTCATCCGCGGCGAGACCAATGTGCGCTGGCTGCAGGAGCGCGGCGTCCGGATATGGGACGAGTGGGCCGACGAGAACGGCGATCTCGGCCCGGTCTATGGCAGCCAGTGGCGGAGCTGGCCGGCGCCCGATGGCCGCCATGTCGACCAGTTGGCCAATGTGGTGGCCGCCATTCGCGACAATCCCGATTCCCGCCGCCACATCGTTTCCGCCTGGAACCCGGCCGAAGTGGACCGGATGGCGCTGCCGCCCTGCCATTGCCTGTTCCAGTTCTACGTCGCCGACGGCAGGCTGAGCTGCCAGCTCTATCAGCGCTCCGCCGACACCTTTTTGGGCGTGCCCTTCAACATCGCCTCCTATGCGCTGCTCACCCATATGGTGGCGCAGGTCGCCGGGCTCGCGCCGGGCGATTTCGTCCACACCTTCGGCGACGTGCATCTTTACGCCAACCATTTCGAGCAGGCGCGGCTGCAACTGACCCGCGCGCCGCGTCCGCTGCCGCGCCTTCTGGTCAATCCGGAACGCAAGCGGCTCGAGGATTTCGTCTTCGAGGATTTTTCCTTCGAGGGCTACGATCCCCATCCCCACATCAAGGCCGACGTGTCGGTATGAACCGCTGTCGTGTTCCCCTCCCCCTTGAGGGGAGGGGTTAGGGGTGGGGGTTCCGCGCCGTCGATTTTCTCGATGGATCAGTCGGATTCCCGAACAATCCCGAACCCCCCACCCTGGCCCAGCCATTCGAGCATAGCTCTCATGGCCTTCTCACCTTCAATCGCTCCACCGGAGCGATTGACCCTACGGGACAGTTCGAAGCCCTCAAGGGGAGGGAGCGCTGGTTGCCGCTTCCGTCAAAACATGAAAGCCTCTAAACAGGCATGGCCGGTCATCGGGAGGTCGGGATGAGAGCCGTCACAATCGCCGCATTCGCGCTTGCCGCCGCCCTGCCGGCCATGGCCAACGACACCACCGCGCAATTGGGCACCGGCGGGCTGGTCTTCGTCACCAACGACGCCATCGAGATGACTTCCGAACATCTCTTCGTCTCCCCTGACGAGATCAGGGTGGTCTATACTTTCACCAATACGCAGGACGCCCCGCAGACCATCCTCGTCGCCTTCCCCATGCCCGACATCGAGGGCGGGCCCGAATCCATGGTCGACGTGCCGAGCGCCTATGCCGAGCAGGCCGGCATGGATGCCAGCGATCCCGACAATCTGTTCGGCTTCAGGACCACGCTCAATGGCGAGCCGGTCAGCGCCGAGCTGCATCAAAATGCGTTCCACAACAATATCGACTATTCCAAGCTGCTGACGAAATTCGGCATCCCGCTCAACCCGGTGAGCGGGGCCACCTATCGCGCGCTCAACGCCACCTCCGCCGCGCAGGCAGAGCAATTGCTGCATAACGGCCTTATCTTCGGCATGGAATACGATGCCGGCAATGGCCCCACCAGGGATTATTCGCCGCTCTGGTCCCTGCGCTCCGCCTATAGCTGGCAGGCCACTTTCCCGCCCGGGCAATCCGAGGTCGTCCACACCTACCGGCCCAGCGTCGGCGGCACGGTGGGCATCACCTTCATGCCGCAGGAGGACGATGACGGCTATTCCCGGCGCCGCCTCGCCGAATACCGGGACAAATACTGCCTCGACGACGCCTTTGTCGCCGCCCTCGGGCAGACCGCGATCGATCGGGAAGGCTGGACCACCTATCCCTATATCGAGAGCTGGATTTCCTATGTCTGGTCCACCGGCAACAACTGGTCCGGCCCCATCGGCCGGTTCACCCTCACCATCGACAAGGGCAGCGCGGACAATTTGGTTTCCTTCTGCGGCGACGATGTCCGCAAGACCGGTCCCACCAGTTTCGAGCTGACGCAGGAGAACTGGCATCCGCCCTGGGACCGCGAGCTCGAAATCCTGCTGCTCAAGCGCGTCGACTGGTACGACGAATAGACTGGAAGACCGCCATCGTGCCAGCTCCCCATCTTGCCATCCGCCCCGCCGCGCCGGGCGACGCCGGGCTGATCCTCGCCTTCATCCGCGCCCTCGCCGACTATGAAAACCTCCTCGGCGAGGTCGAGGCCACCGAAGCCGATCTCGCCCGCGACCTGTTCGGCCCCGACCCCAAAGTATTCTGCGACATCGCCGAATGGGACGGCGAGCCGGCCGGCTTCGCCCTGTGGTTCCACACCTATTCCACCTTCCAGGGCCGCCACGGCATCTGGCTCGAAGACCTCTATGTGGACCCCGCCCTGCGCGGCAAGGGCATCGGCAAGGCCCTGCTCGTCCACCTCGCCCGGCGCTGCCTCGAGGGGGATCTGGGCCGCCTCGAATGGTGGGTGCTCGACTGGAACGACCCCTCCATCCGCTTCTACCAGGCGCAGGGCGGCGTGCTGCAGGACGAATGGACCAAGGTGCGCATCGCCGGCCCGGCACTGCAAAAGCTCGGCGGGGCAGGGGCGAGCGCTGCGCCGGTTGGGGATTGAGCCGGCCGCCCCCCACTATGTCATTCCCGCGAAAGCGGGAATCCCCGTTTCCTCAGTTTCCGGCGATCTCGGGGTAAAGGTCGCGCCATTCGGGATTGGTTGTCTCGATCAGTTCGATTTTCCAGGCCCGCCGCCATTTCTTGAGCTGTTTTTCGCGCTGGATGGCCAGGCCCGGCTCGAGAAAGCTTTCGAAATATACCAGCTTGCGGATGTGATAGCGGCGGGAATGCCCGTCTGCCAGGCCTTCGCGATGGAGATAGGCTCGTGACACTAGATTTCCGGTCACCCCGATATAGAGGGCTCCATATTTCCGGCTGGCGAGTATATAGACGAAGTAGTGCTTGCCCACGATGTTGTTAACCGGGATTCCCGCATTCGCGGGAATGACACTGGGATGAACGCGATAGTTGGGTCAATGTCGTTCTGTCCCAACACACTCGGTGTCATTCCCGCGAATGCGGGAATCCTTGTTTCTCCCCGCCCCGACCATCCCCCACCCCACCCGAAGAGCCGCCCATGACCATCCGCATTTCCCTCATCGCCGCCGTCGCGCGCAATGGCGTCATCGGGGCCGGTCAGGCCATTCCGTGGCGCATTCCGTCCGATTTCGCCTGGTTCAAGCGCACGACCATGGGCAAGCCCATGGTGATGGGCCGCAAGCAGTTCGAGACCTTTGCGCGGCCCCTGCCCGGGCGGCCCCATGTCGTGGTCACCCGGCAGGCCGGCTACGCGCCCGCGGGGGTGACCGTGCGCCATGGCCTCGATGCGGCGCTGGAAACGGCGCGGGGCATGGCGGCTTCTGCCGGGGTGGACGAGGTCATGGTCATCGGCGGTGGCGACATATACGCGCAGGCGATGGCGGTGGCCGACCGGCTCTATATCAGCCATGTCGAGCTCGAGCCGGAGGGGGACGTGCGCTTTCCCGCCATCGATCCGGCGCAATGGCGGGCGGTGGACGCGCCCGATCCGCCCCGCTCCGGCAGCGACGAAGCGGCCTATTCCGTACGGGTCTATGAGCGTATTCACGGTTCCGCGCATTGATCACCATGCCCGCTTGCTTATATATGGCAGCGACCAATTCTCTAGGACACCGAAAGGAATGCGATGCCTTGGGAGAACAATAGTGGCGGAGGCGGCCGCAATACAGGCGGCCCCTGGGGCCAGGCACCGGGTGGAGGCGGCGGCCCGCGCCGGCCGGGCGGCAATACTCCCAATCTGGAAGACATTCTCAATCGCGGCCGCGACCAGTTCCGGGGCGGCGTTCCCGGCGGCCGCTGGGCCATAGTGGGCGGCGTCCTGGCGCTGCTGGCCTTCTGGGGCGTCAACGCCATCTACACCATCAATCCGCAGGAAGTCGGCGTCGAGCTGCGCTTCGGCAAGCCCAAGACCGAACTGTCCGGCCCGGGCCTGCATTTCATGCTCTGGCCCGTCGAGACCGTCGAGCGGGCCACCACCACCGTCAACCAGACCCAGATCGGCCTCGCCAATGCCGCCGGCTCGCGCTCCAGCGCCAATGACGGGCTGATGCTGTCGGGCGACCAGAACATCGTCAACGTGCAGTTCTCGGTGTTCTGGGCGATCAGCGATCCGGTCGCCTATCTGTTCAATGTCCGCGACCAGGAATCCATGGTCCGCTACGCCGCCGAAAGCGCCATGCGCGAGGTGGTGGGCCGCCGTCCGGCCCAGGACATCTATTCGGACGACCGCTCGGGCATTTCGGCCGAGGTGCTGCGCATCATCCAGTCGACGCTCGAGAGCTACGGGCTGGGCGTCACCGTCAGCCAGGTGCTGATCGAGAATGCCGGCCCGCCCTCCGAAGTCATCGACGCCTTCAACGAAGTGCAGCGGGCGCGGCAGGACGAGACGCGCCTGCAGGAAGAGGCCCGCTCCTACGCCAATACGCTGCTGGGCGATGCGCGCGGCCGTGCCGCGGCCCTGCGCGAGGAGGCCGCCGCCTATACCAATCGGGTGGTGCAGGAATCCACCGGTGAGGCGGAGCGCTTCAATTCGGTCTATGCCGAATATGTCAACGCGCCGGACGTCACCCGCAAGCGCCTGTTCCTGGAAACCATGGAAGAGGTGCTGGGCGGTTCGGAGAAGGTCCTGATCGAGAGCGGCTCGCAGGGATCGGGCGTCGTGCCCTATCTCCCGCTGCCTGAACTGCGCTCGCGCGCCAACTCGACGACGGGGAACTGATCATGACGAATCGCCTCTTCATCATCGGTGCCGTCATCGTGGCGGCCCTCTATGTGTTCTTCTCCTCGATCTACATCGTGGACGAGCGCGAGCAGGCCATCGTCATGCGGTTCGGCCAGATCACCGATATCCGCACCGAGCCGGGCATCTATTTCAAGATCCCCACCGATATCGTGGACAGCGTGCAGGTGGTCGAGGACCGGCTGCTGCGCTACGACATCGCCAATATGCGGGTGCAGGTCTCGGGCAACGCCTTCTACCAGGTGGACGCCTTCCTGACCTATCGCATCTCCAATGCGCGCCTGTTCCGCGAGCGCGCCACCGGCCAGCTCGCGGTGGCCGAGGCGCGGATCGGGGCCAGCCTCGATGCGGCGCTGCGCCAGGTCTACGGCCTGCGCGAGTTCAGCGATGCCCTGTCGGACCAGCGGGCGCAGATGATGCAGGAAACCCGCGACCTCATCCGGCCGGACCTGGCCGAATTGGGGCTCGACATCGTGGACGTGCGCATCCTGCGCACCGACCTCGATTCGGACGTTTCGGCCACCACTTTCGAGCGCATGCGCGCCGAGCGTCTGGCCGAGGCGGCGCTGCTGCGGGCCCGCGGCCAGGAGCAGGCGCAGAGCCTGCGCGCCATCGCCGATCGTCAGGCGGTGGAGATCGTCGCCGCCGCGACCCGCGATGCCGAGATCATCCGCGGTCAGGGCGACGCCGAGCGTAACCGCATCTACGCCGCCGCCTATGGGCAGGACGCGGAGTTCTTCGAGTTCTACCGCTCGATGGAAGCCTATCGCCTGGCGCTGCCCAATTCCGGCACCACCATGGTCCTCTCGCCCGAAAGCGCCTTCTTCCGCTATTTCGGCTCCGACGGCGAACTGCCCGAGGCGAGCACCGAGTTCGCGACGCCCCTGCCGCCCGCTTCCGTGCCCGAGATCGGCACGGGCAGCGACCAGCCGGCGCTGGACGGGCTGGGCATCGAGGAGGTCGTGCCCCCCAGCATGACCCTCGAGGACGGCTCGCAGCTCGAGCCGACCGTGGGCACCGAGGCGCCCGCGCCGGTCGAGGACGCGGCGCCGCTTCCGGCTCCGGCCCAGTAAGGGACGTATCGGCGCACGATTTGCGGCCGGCGCGGGCAACCGCGCCGGCCTTCGCATATGTGGCTCCGGCGCGACGCGATGCAGTGGAAAATGCTAACGATGTGCTGGCACCGGACCGGCCGATGCGACCGGGTGCCAAAGCCTTTCATTGTCAGGCGGAATCAGCGCCTTTTACTCCCCTCCCCCTTGAGGGGAGGGGTCGGGGGTGGGGGTCCTCTTCGGTGGCTCGCAAGCCCCTCTCCAACCCTCCCCTCGAGGGAGGCGCGGGTCGTCGCTTCCGTCAAAACATCAAGGCCTCTAGCGCACGAAATCGTCTTCGGCATAGCCCTGCAGATAGAGCAGGGCGGTGAGGTCGCCATGGTCGATGCGCAGGCCTGCGGCGGCGGCGACGGCGGGCTTGGCATGCAGCGCCACTCCGAAGCCGGCCACCCCGATCATGTCGAGATCATTGGCGCCGTCGCCCACGGCCAGCGTTTGCGACAGCTCGAGCCCGTGTTCCGCCGCCAGCGCCAACAGTCTGTCTTTCTTGGTGTTTTTGTCGACGATGGGTTTGCTGACGGTGCCGGTCAGCCGGTCGCCGTCGAAGTCGAGCACATTGGCGATGGCCTCGTCGAAACCGATCCGCCTGGCGAAGTAGTCGGCAAAGAGGGTGAAGCCCCCGGAGACCAGCGAAGTATAGGCGCCATAGGCCTTCATCGTGTGCACCAGCGCCCGTCCGCCCGGCGCCAGGGTAATGGCTTCGCGGCGGATTTCCTCGATAACAGAACGCTCTAACCCCTTGAGCAGCGCCACGCGGGTATCCAGCGCCTGGGCAAAATCGAGTTCGCCGCGCATGGCCCGGTCGGTGATCTCGGCGACCTGCGGCTTGAGGTCCAGCGCCGCCGCCAGTTCGTCGATGCATTCCTGCTCGATCATGGTGGAATCCATGTCGGCCACCAGCAGCAGCTTGCGGCGCCCCTCGGTCGGCACCATATTGGCGTCCACCGCCTTGCTCCCGATGATATCGCGTGCAATATCAAGGGCTTCGGGAGCGGTGGGCTCGATGATGTCGCAGGCTACGCCGTGGTGGAGCCAGTTGAGTTCGCCGCCGGTCCGGGCCAGAACGGCTGCGGCGAGGCCGGTATCCAGTTCGGGGTCGGCGGGATTGGCGATCAGGGAAAGAACCGGCATGGCGACAGCAGCTTTCGGGAACGGATGGTGAGGGGCCAGAGACGCGCAGTGCTGATAGCGGGTCCGACTGCCAGCGGCAAGTCGGCGCTGGCCCTGGCGCGGGCCCGCGAGACGGGCGGCATCGTCGTCAATGCCGACGCCATGCAGGTTTACGACACGCTGCGCATCGTCACCGCCCGTCCCGGCCCCGAGGAAGAGGCCCTGGCGCCGCATCGCCTTTATGGCGTCGTGCCGGCGGCCCAGCGCTTCTCGACCGGCCGCTGGGTGCGCGCGGTCACCGACACCGCCGCTGCGGAGGATCCGGCCCGCGAGCTGATTTTCGTTGGCGGCACAGGGCTTTACTTCGATGCGCTGACCAAGGGATTCGCCGACATGCCGGAAATTCCTGATGAATTGGTGCTGGACGTTCAACAAGAGATTCAAGCGCTGGACGAGGCGGCGCGCATGGCCTTGCTCGTGGAGGCGGACCCGGTGGCGGCCCGCCGCCTCAAGGTCGCCGACCCGCAGCGGGTGATCCGGGCCCTGGCGGTCCGGCGGGCCACCGGCCGGCCGCTCTCCAGTTTCCAGCAGGATCAGAAGCCCGGCCTGCTCGAAGGCTGGGCGGTGGAGCGCATGGTGCTCTGGCCGGGGCGCGACGTGCTCCGCGACCGCATCGCACGGCGCTTCGAGACCATGCTGGAGGGCGGTGCGGTGGCGGAGGTGGAGGCGTTGCGGGCGCAGGCCCTCGATCCGTCGCTGCCGGCCATGAAGGCCATCGGGGTCCCGGAGATTTCCGGCTGGCTCGACGGTGTTTACAGCCGCGAGGAGGCGGTGGCTCTCGCCGTTACCGCCACCCGGCAATACGCCAAGCGGCAGCGGACCTGGTTCCGCAACCGCATGGGCGACTGGCCGCTCATGGGGCTGGAGGGCGGGCCGTTCAGAGCCTGATCCGATCCAGCAGCCCCAGCCGCTCGCGCATGGCGAAGCGTCCCACCAGCAGCACCGCGACGAAGGCCAGTCCGCAGGCCAGCCCGGTCCAGATGCCGACGCCGCGCCAGTCGAAGACGAAGCCCATCACATAGGCGATGGGCAGGCCGACCAGCCAATAGCCGAATATCGCCATCAGCATCGGAATCTTGGTGTCGCTCAGGCCGCGCAGCGAGTGGGCGGCGACGACCTGGGCTCCGTCGACAAGCTGGAAAATGCCGGCAATGGCGAGGAAAGACGCGGCCAGCGCCAGGGCATGGCGGTTTTCCGGCACGCCCGGATCGAGGAAGATGGTGACGATGGCCGGGCCGAACAGCAGGAAGCAGAGCGCCGATACCGCCATGAACCCGGTGCCGAGCGCGAAACTGGTCCAGCCGGCCTTGCGGACGCCTTCGCGATCCTGCCGTCCATAGGCGATGCCCACGCGCACTGTGGCGGCGACGCCCAGCCCCAGCGGCACCATGAAGGCCAGGGAAGCGCATTGCAGCGCGATGGCATGGGCCGCGACCTCGTCGGTGCCCAGCCGGCCCATCAGCATGGTGGCGGCGGTGAAGAGGCCGACTTCGGCGAGCACGGTGAGGCCCATCGGGACGCCGATGTGGAACAGTTCGCGGAAACGCGGCCAGTCGGGCTTCCAGAAGCGGATGAGCACGTTGAAGCGCCGGAAGCGCCTGTGGCGCAGCACATAGGCCAGCATCGCCGCCAGCATGAAGATATTGGTGAGCACGATGACGATGCCGGCGCCCCGCAGTTCCAGCCGCGGCATGCCGAAATTGCCGAACATCAGCAGATAGTTGCCGAAAGCGTTGACCACCACGCCACCGATCGTGACCACGAGAATCACCCTGGTGGCCTCGAAGGAGGACAGGAACGAGCGCAGCACGATGACGCCCAGGGCCGGAAACAGCATCAGCACGGCGATCTGGATATATTCCTCCGCCCGCGCCGCCAAGGCAGGGTCCTGCCCGATCCAGGAAAAGACCGTCCTGATCTGCAGGACGACGGGCAGCAGCAGGGCGGCGAGCAGAATGGCCGCCCAGAAGCCCTGACGCACGATGCGGCGGATCGCCTTGATGTCGCGGGCTCCGCGCGCCTGGGCCGTCAGCGGCGCCACCGCGCCGACCACGCCGGCGGCGAACAGGAAGAAGGGCATGAGGAAGCTGGAGGCCAGCGCGCCGGCCGCCAGCGCTTCCGGCCCGAGCCAGCCCATCATGATGACGTCGCTGGCCTGCAAGGCGTTCTGCGCCACCTGGGCGATCACCAGCGGCCATGCGAGGGTGAAGGTGGCGCGGAACTCGGTGCTCCAGCCGTGCAGGGAGCGGGGCGCCGAGGCGGTCGGCGCGACGTTCTCACTCATTGTCGTTTTCTCTCTGTTACCCCCATGCTCTAGTCGAAAGCGGGCCGGCGGGGAAGGCCGGCTCCCGGGAGGCGCGACGTGACGGCGATTGCACGGATGCTATTGGGGCTGGCCGGGCTTATCGGCGCAACAGGCGTGGCCGCCGCCGCCGCTGCGTCGCATCTGGCCGAATCACGCAATCTGGCGGCCCTGGCCGCGATTTTTCTTGCTCATGGACCGGCATTGCTGGCGCTCGGGCTGTTCGGGCGCTCGCGGCCGCTGCTTGTGGCGGGCCTAGTGCTGGCGGCCGGAACGCTGCTGTTCGGCGCCGATCTGGCCTTGCGGGAATGGCTCGGGCAGGGTGCCTTTCCCGGCGCCGCGCCTATCGGCGGCGCCATCATGATCCTGGGCTGGATCGGCCTGGCTATAAATGCCATCCTCTCCGGGGAATGAGACAACAAAGTTAAAACTGCGTTGGAACCTTTGATAAGGTAACGCATTCCTGCCAGCGAGCATTTCTTTGGAGGAATTCATGCATAAAATCCTGATCATTGCCGCGGCAGCGCTGTCGCTTACCGCTTGCACCACCACCCAGCAGGGCGCGGCAGGCGGTGCGGTCGTCGGCGGCGTCGTCGGAGCTGCGGCTTCCGGCGGGAGCCTTGTGGGCACGGCGGTCGGTGCCGGTGTCGGTGCGGTCGCCGGTGCGGCAGTCGGAGAAATGATCCGCGTCCACGATCGGAACCGCAACCAGTGCGTATACCGCGACCGCTATGGCCGTGAGTATATCGACGTCTGCCCGAAGGGCTGATGCGCTATCCCCCTCCGCAGCGCCCCCTGCGGTGAAGCGCCCCCAGGCGCCAGACGCCCGGCCGGTTCCTCCGGCTGGGTGCTCTTTCTGAGGATGGATAACGGCCTTGAAAAAGTCATGGCGGGCAGTGATAATTGGGAACTACGTGCCACTTGTCTTGCGCTATCTGAACGACCGGCTTGTCCGGAAACTTGGCTACCTCCTGATCTCGTGAACCGTAAGTCCGGGAACCAACGCTCCCGGATAAACCCTTCCGCCGCGCAAGCGGTAAACCAGACCAAGAGGTCCATCCATGTCTTCCATCACGGGCACCGTGAAATTCTTCAACACCACCAAGGGCTACGGCTTCATCTCGCCCGATAATGGCGAGAAGGACGCGTTCGTCCATATCTCTGCCGTGCAGCGCTCGGGCCTGCAGGGCCTTTACGAAGGCGACAAGGTCACCTTCGAGCTGCAGACCGGCCGCGATGGCAAGGTCTCGGCGACCAATCTGGCGCTGGTGAGCTGACCTCGCTTTTGAAAGGGCCCTTCGGGGCCCTTTCTTCTGGCGCCATGGACATTGGCTGCCCGGCTGTGCCACAGAGCCGGAAACCGATATGCCCGTGAAATTGAAATGCGCGAATTCCTCAAGAACTGGAGCCCCAGGGTCGAAACGCCCGACGGGCTGAGACAGGCGGGCGCCATGCCCTATGCCCTGGTCGAGGGGCGCATGGCCTTTCTGCTCATCACCTCGCGACGCAGCGGCAAGTGGATCTTTCCCAAGGGCGCCATCGAGCCGGGCATGACGCCCTGGGACAGCGCGGCCCTCGAAGCGCTGGAGGAAGCCGGCGTTTCCGGCACGATGGGCACCGAGCCCGTCGGCAGCTATCGCGCCAGCCTGGGCAATAACGGCTCCACGCTGGTCGATGTGGATCTTTATCCGTTGCGGGTGACGCAGCAGCACGAAAACTGGCTGGAGCAGGACGAGCGCATGCGCCACTGGGCGACGCTCTCGGAGGCGAGGCGGCTCCTTGCCGACCGCTCGCTGAGCCGTCTCGCCGCGCTGCTTCATGCGCGGCACGAGGCCGACGGGATCAGATGATCAGGTCGAGACCGAGATAGAGCACGCCCGCCAGTACCGCCGAAGCGGGAACGGTGACCACCCATGCCGCGGCGATGCCGTATACGTGCTGCCGGCGCACCAGCAACCGCCTCTCCACCTTGCGGGCATTGGCCAGCGCTTCTTCCGGCGTGGCGTTCAACTGGGTGGGATCGACGAAACGGGCGTTGACCGGGACGGAGATGCCCTCCATGTCCCGCCGCGAGGCATATTCGCGCAGGAAACCGACGCCGAAGACCGCGCCGACGGCGATATGGGTCGACGATACCGGCATGCCCAACGCCGAGGCGACGAGAACGGTGATCGCCGCCGAAAGCGCGGCGCAATAGGCGCGGATCTCGTTGAGCTTGGTGATCTGCTCGCCCACCGTGCGGATGAGCCGCGGTCCGAACAGCGCAAGGCCCAGCGCGATGCCGATGGCGCCTATCGCCAGCACCCAGAAGGGGAGGGTTATGCCGGCGGCTTCGCCCTGGCCGGTTTCGAGCGTGGTCACGATGGCCGCCAGCGGGCCGATGGCATTGGCCACGTCATTGGCGCCGTGCGCGAAAGAAAGCAGGGCGGCGGACCCGATCAGCGGCAGGCGGAACAGCATGGCGACGTGTTTCTTGCGGTTTTCCATGTGCCTGGATTGCCGGCGCACCCATGGCATGGCGACGAGCCATCCCAGCACGCCGAAGACGACGCCGAGCAGCAGGACGGTGACGATGTCCGGCTGCCAGACCCGGCTGAGGCCCTTGGTGGCCAGATAGATGGCGAAAACACCGGTCATCACCGCGACGAAGACGGGCACCCAGATGCGGGCGGCGGTGATCTTGTCGAGACGGCCGGTGATGGTCGCCTGGACGACGATGAGGAAGATGGCGGCGAAGATGCCGCCGAGAACCGGGGAGACGACCCAACTGGTGGCGACGGCGCCGATGGTGGGCCAGTTGACCACAGCGAATCCCGCCGAGGCGATGCCCGAGCCGCAGACCCCGCCGACCACGGCGTGGGTGGTGGAGACGGGGGCGCCGATATAGGTGGCGAGATTGACCCAGAGCGCGGAGGCGAGCAGGGCGGCCATCATCACCAGGACGAAGGTGGTGCTCTCCATCTCCGGGGAGATCAGCAGGTCGCGGGCCACCGTGTTGACGACGTCGCCGCCGGCCAGCAGCGCTCCAGCCGCCTCGAAGATGGCAGCGATGACCAGCGCGCCCACCATGGTCAGGGCGCGCGAGCCCACGGCCGGGCCCATATTGTTGGCCACGTCGTTGGCCCCGACATTGATCGCCATATAGCCGGCGATGACCGCGCCGATCACCACGATATGGGTCGAAGGCCCGTGATCCATAGCGAAGCTCGCCCACACGGCGGCGGCCAGCAGGAAGACCAGCGCGATGCCGGGAGCCGCCAGGGTGCGGGTCAGGTCGTGGGTCGCCGCCTCCAGGCCGGAAACCCGCTGCAAATCCTTGTCGAGCACGCTCTTGATCATGTCATCAAACTGTCACATGAGGGTCAGTGTGGCGTTTAGCATTCCACGCGGACAGTGCCAGCCCCAAAAGCGCCGCCCGGCAGCGCTGTCCCCATCTGAAACCGGATGGGAAACGAAGGTTCCGGAAACCGCGGCTTGACTTTTCCGCCCCGATACTCCTATCAATGCGCCGTCTAATTGTTTGGAGCGGTCCCGTGCGGGCACTCATTCTCGTAGTAGGCAGGCGCATCGGCAACGTGGGGTAAAACCCCGCGCGTTGGCTGGTGCGCCGAAAACAGGTCCCGATCGGGGCCTTTTTTATTGCCTTTTTTCCGCCCGGCGGGAGAGGCGGCAGGTGACAGGCAGGTCCTACGGGGCCGACGAGTTAGGAAGGGCTGACAATGGCCGAGAAAATGACCGGCGCCGAAATGGTGATCCAGGCGCTCACCGATCAGGGCGTCGAACATATATTCGGATATCCCGGCGGCGCGGCGCTGCCGATCTACGACGCGATGTTCCAGCAGGATTTCGTCAAGCACGTCCTGGTGCGGCACGAGCAGGGCGCGACGCACATGGCCGAAGGCTATGCCCGCTCGACCGGCAAGCCCGGCGTGATCCTCGTCACCTCGGGGCCGGGCGTCACCAATGCGGTTACCGGACTGACCGACGCGCTGCTCGATTCCATCCCGCTGGTGTGCATCACCGCCCAGGTGCCCACGACGCTGATCGGCACCGATGCCTTCCAGGAATGCGACACGGTCGGCATCACCCGCCCCTGCACCAAGCATAATTACCTCGTCAAATCGGTCGACGACCTGCCCCGGGTCATGCACGAGGCCTTCCTCATCGCCACCACCGGCCGCCCCGGCCCCGTCGTCATCGACATTCCCAAGGACGTGCAGTTCGCCATGGGCGAATATTACCGTCCGGAGGCCGACACGCTGCGCCACCAGTCCTATCGCCCGCGGGTCGATGGCGACCTCGCCGCCATCGAGATGGCGGTGGACATGATGCTGAAGGCGGAGCGGCCGATCTTCTATACCGGCGGCGGCGTCATCAATGCCGGCCCGGAAGCCTCGGAAAACCTGCGCGAACTGGCCGAACTGACCGGTTTCCCGGTGACCTCGACGCTGATGGGGCTGGGCGCCTTCCCGGCCTCGCACCCGCAATGGATGGGCATGCTGGGCATGCACGGCACCTATGAGGCCAATCTGGCCATGCATGACTGCGACGTCATGATCAATATCGGGGCGCGCTTCGACGACCGCATCACCGGCCGCGTCGACGCCTTCTCGCCCAATAGCCGCAAGATCCACGTCGATATCGATCCGTCCTCGATCAACAAGATCGTGCGCGTCGACGTGCCGATCGTGGGCGATAGCGGGCGCGTGCTGGAAGAGATGATCCGCATCTGGCGCTCGAAAACCAATCAGCCCCGCTCCGAGGCCCTGGCGCCGTGGTGGAAGCAGATCGACAAATGGCGGTCGGTCGGCTCGCTCAACTTCAAGAATTCCGACACGGTCATCAAGCCGCAATGGGCCATCCAGCGCCTCTATGAGGCGACCCGGAAGCAGGACAGGGAGGTGTTCATCACCACCGAGGTGGGCCAGCACCAGATGTGGGCGGCCCAGCACTTCCACTTCGACAAGCCCAACCGCTGGATGACCTCGGGCGGGCTCGGGACCATGGGCTACGGCCTGCCGGCGGCGGTCGGCGTGCAGGTGGCCCACCCCGATGCGCTGGTGATCGACATCGCCGGGGAGGCCTCGGTGCAGATGACCATCCAGGAGCTTTCGACGGCCGTGCAATACCGCCTGCCGGTCAAGATCTTCATCCTCAACAATGAGCGCATGGGCATGGTGCGCCAGTGGCAGGACCTGCTGCACGGGTCGCGCTACGCCCATTCCTATTCGGAATCGCTGCCCGATTTCGTCAAGCTGGCGGAGGCCTATGGCGGCAAGGGCATTCGCTGCGAAAACCCGGCCGAACTCGACGCGGCCATCGCCGAAATGCTCGATTATGACGGGCCGGTGCTGTTCGACGTGGTGGTGGAGAAGGACGAGAACTGCCTGCCCATGATCCCCTCGGGCAAGCCGCATAACGAGATCATCCTGCCCGACACCGCCAATATCGGCGACATCATCGACGAAAAGGGACGGCAACTGGTCTGAGGGCCGTTGCGGAGGTAACACGACATGAACGCACATCTGCAACCGACCGGTTCCGCCTATTTCCTCACCCAGGAAACCCAGCAGACCGAACGCCATACCCTCTCGGTGCTCGTGGACAACGAGCCGGGCATCCTGGCCCGGGTCGTGGGCCTGTTCTCGGCGCGCGGCTACAATATCGAGAGCCTGACGGTGAGCGAGACCGAACACGACAGGCGACTTAGCCGCATCACCGTCGTCGTGGTGGCCACGCCCCGGGTGCTGGTCCAGATCAAGCTGCAGCTCGAACGCCTGGTGCCGGTGCACCGGGTGCACGACCTGACCGCCGAAGGGCCCTATGTCGAACGCGAACTGGCGCTGATCAAGGTGCGCGGCTCGGGCGAGCATCGGGCCGAAACCCTGCGGCTGGCCGATGCCTTCCGCGCCCATATCGTCGACGCCACGGTCGAAAGCTTCGTCTTCGAGGTGACCGGCAAGCCGGAGAAGATCGACAGTTTCGTGTCGCTGATGGCGCCGCTTGGCCTTGTCGAGGTGGTGCGCACGGGCCTTGCCGCCATCGGCCGCGGCCCGGAGAGCATGTGATCGGGCCACGGTCCGATTCCTCTCATCCCAAGGTTCGATTGGGAGAAAGCGCCAATCCGGTATAGGAGGGGGCTAGTGCTGTTCGAGTCCCCGCCATGACCTTGCTTTCCGTCAATCTCAATGCCGTCGCCCAGCTTCGCAACCGGCGCGATCTGCCATGGCCCAGCGTCACCGGCATGGCGCGGGTGGTGCTGGACGCCGGCGCCAGCGGCATAACCGTGCATCCGCGGCCGGACGAGCGCCATATCCGCCGCACCGACGTGTTCGAGCTGTCGGCGCTGTTGCGGGCCGACTATCCACGGGCCGAGTTCAATATCGAAGGCTATCCCAGCGACGACTTCCTCGCCCTCATCGAGGCGGTCCAGCCCCAGCAGGTGACGCTGGTGCCCGATGATCCGGCGCAGGCGACCTCGGACCATGGCTGGGATTTCGCCGGTGCGCACGATCTTCTCGTCGCCGTGGTGCGGCAATTGCAGCGGCCCGGACGGCGGGTCTCGCTGTTCTGCGATCCCGATGCGGGGGAGGCGGGGGCACGGGCCGCCAAGGCCACCGGAGCCGACGGCATCGAGCTGTTCACCGGACCCTATGGTGCGTGCCACGACCGGCCGGAGCAGGAAGAGGCCGAGCTTGCGGCGCTGGCCGGGACCTGCCGGGCGGCGCTGGCGCTGGGGCTGCGGGTCAATGCCGGCCATGACCTGACGCTGGCCAATCTGCCCCGCTTCCAGGCAGCGGTGCCGGGGGTGGCGGAGGTTTCCATCGGCCATGGAATCACCGCCGACGCGCTGCTGCTGGGGTTTGAGGAAGCGACCAGGCGCTACGTGGAAATCCTCCAGAGCCGATAATATCGTTCGCTGTTCGAGAACGTAGCGTCCACGGGCGGTGGCGAACGGCGCCGGCGTGGTCGAGTTTGGCCCGTAAATTCCGAAAAAACCTTGCGCGACCTATACTTACACGAATGTAACCAAGCGACCTTCATGTCCCCCGATGACAGCAAGGTGCCTTCTTGAGGGTTTCGCCAATAGGCACATATATCGCCTCAGTTACGATTTGTTACCAAGGAGGCTTTCCAAAATGTCCAAACTTAAGATCGGCGTCATCATTTCGTCCACCCGTCCGACCCGCTTCGGCGAACTCCCGGCCAAGTGGATCCTCGACAAGGCCAATGAGCGCCCCGAGATCGAGGCCGAACTGGTCGACCTGCGTGATTTTGATCTGCCGTTCTTCGACGAGGTGGCCTCCAATGCCTGGGCTCCGTCCCAGAACGCCAATGCCGTCAAGTGGCAGAACAAGATTTCCGAGTTCGACGGCTATATCTTCGTCGTCGCCGAATATAACCGCGCCATCACCGGCGCGCTGAAGAACGCCATCGACCAGGCCTATGTGAACTGGAATAAAAAGACATTCGGCGCAGTGGGTTACGGTAGCGTTGGCGGCGCCCGCGCCATCGAGAACCTGCGTACGATCGGCGTGGAACTGCAGATGGTCTCGACCCGTTCGGCCGTCCACATCGCCGGTGCCGACTTCATGTCCGTCCATCCCGGTTTCGGTGGCACCAAGGCCATTTCCGAGATCGAAGGCTCGATCGGCAACTCGGCCACGGACATGCTGGACCAGCTCGTCTGGTGGGGCGAGGCCACCAAGGCCGCGCGCGCCGAAGAGGCCGCCACGGCCAAGGCCGCCGAATAAACCGGTCCTGCCGATTCGTTTACAAAACGGGGTCGCTTCGAAAGAAGCGGCCCCTTTTCGCGTGGTGCGGCATCGATGGCGCCAATGCCAGCACATCGTTAGCATCCGACGCTGCAAACCGTCGCGTCCCGGCGACGTTCAGCCCCTGATGCCAAGGATGCGGTCGCGGCCCAGAACCCGCTGCGTCTGCACTGGCCAGAGCGCGTAATCGCCGTCGAGCACGCGGGCGGCGTGGACGGCCCAGTTGGGATCGTCGAGCGCGCCGCGCGCCAGGGCGATGAGATCGGCGTCGCCGTTTTCCAGCACCGCCTCGGCCGCCGCGATATCGCCCAGCAGGCCCACCGCCATGGTAGGAATGCCGGCGCCCTGCCGGACCGCCCGGGCGAAGGGCACCTGATAGCTGGCGGCGGAGACGATGCTGCCCTGGGCGAAGCCGCCGCTGGAGCAATCGAGGGCATCGACGCCGCGCGCCTTGAGCTCGCGCGCCAGCGCCACGCTGTCCTCGACGCTCCAGCCGCCCGGCGCGTTGTCGCTGACCGACAGGCGGACGAGAAGGGGCTTGTCTTGGGGCCATACGGCGCGCACCGCCTCGACCACTTCCAGCGGCAGGCGCATGCGGTTCTCGAGGTTGCCGCCATAGGCGTCGGTGCGATGATTGGCGAGCGGGGAAAGAAACTGGTTGAGCAGATAACCGTGGGCGGCATGTATCTCGACGGTGTCGAAACCGGCGCGCTCGGCGCGCCGGGCCGCGGCGACGAAGCCCTCGACGACGCGGGCGATGCCGGCGCGGTCGAGCTCGGTCGGCACCTGATAGTCGGCATTGCCCGGATCGTGCGATTCGGCGCTGGGCGCGACGGGCTGCCAGTGCTCATAGCCGGCGGCGCGGCGCTGCTCCGCGGTGGCCAGGTCCTCGGGGCCGCGCCAGGAGACGGGCGTGGAGGCCTTGCGGCCGGCATGGGCGAGCTGGATGCCGGCGGCGGCGCCCTGCGCATGCAGAAATTCGACGATGCGGGCGAGGGGCGCGATCTGCTCGTCCTTCCACAGGCCCAGATCGCCATAGGAAATGCGCCCCTCGGGCAGTACCCCGGTCGCCTCGGCGATGACCAGCCCGAAGCCGCCAAGCCCGAACCTCCCCAGATGCACGAAATGCCAGTCATTGGCGATGCCGTCCACGGCCGAATATTGACACATGGGCGCCACCACGGTGCGGTTGCGCAGGGTAAGGCCGCGCAGGGCGAGCGGGGAGAAAAGCTTGGACATGGGGTTCCTCGGCCGGAAGGGCAGGGCAAAACGCCTGAAACGAAAGGGACCGCCGGAGACCGGTCCCGGATATCGGCAAAATGCCCTCTTTACGCTTCATCGGCAAGTGCCGATGAATGGTGCCGATTGCCGACGGCAATGCGGGCAGGATAGGTTCCGGGCACAAGGGCTTGCCGCATGAGGGAACCATGACATTCGACGCCGAACGCTTCCGTCATCTGCTCGGGTTCGAGGAGCGGACCGCCGATCCGGTCGCGGCGGAGATCGAGGACAAGGGCGACTTTTTGATCGAGCGGCTCAGGCTGCGGCTGGGCGGGGAGGAGGTGCGCGGCTTTCTCACCCGCCCGGCCGGGGCGGCGGGCCGGCTGCCGGCGATCCTCTATGGCCACTCGCATGGCGGCCTGTTCTCGATGGGGGCGCGGGAACTGCTCGACGGGCGGGAATATCTGCTCGATCCGCTGGGGCCGGTCTTCGCCCGCGCCGGCTATGTGACGCTGGCCATCGACATGCCGGTCTTCGGCGAGCGGGCGCGGGAAAACGAGGGTTTTGCCGCCAAGGCGGCGCTCTGGCACAGCCGGCCGCTCTTCGGCCGCATGCTGTCGGATCATGGCGGGGCACTGACCTATCTGGCCGGGCGCGACGATGTCGACGCGACGCGGATCGGCGCCTTCGGCATCTCGATGGGGAGCCTTCTGAGCTGCTGGCTGTCGGCCATCGACGAGCGGATCGCGGCGGTGGCGCATCTGTGCGCCTTTGCCGATCTGCGCACGATGATCGCGCTGGGCAAGCATGACGGGCACGGCATCTACCTCACCGTGCCGGGCCTGCTGAACGAGGCCGATGGCGGCAGCATCGCCGCCCTGATCGCGCCGCGGCCGCAACTGGTCTGCGTGGGCGAGGCGGACGCGCTGACCCCCATGCCGGCGGTGGAGCGGGCGCTGGCCGATCTGCGCCCGGCCTATGCGGCCGCGCCCGGGCGGCTGGAGCTCATTTCCGAGCCCGGCGTGGGGCATCGCGAAACCGCAAGGATGCGAGCCGGGGTGATGGCGTTTTTTGCGCGGTGGCTACAGGGGTAGGCTGAGGAGTCCCCCTCCGTCTTTTCCTCAGCTTCCGCCCCTTCCTCCGTCATTGCCCGGTTATCCGAGCAATCCAGTTCACCGCGGCATCGAGTGCGCGGAGAGAACCCCTCACCCTGAATAATCTGCTGGACGCGGATTATTCCGTCCCTCTCCCGCAAGGGGAGAGGGGAACAAAGGCGCCTCCAGGTTAAAGATCCGGCATTGACAAGATCGCTTTCGCTCGTAAAGATGAGCGAAATGGATCACGAAGATGATCGAGGAGGGATTTTTTGGGCGCCCTGCAACAGGATGAGGTGTCGAGCGGGAAGTTTCGATCCGCCGGGCAGCGCCGGGCGCGGTTGATCGAACTGCTGCGGACCGAGCTTTTCGCGGATATCCAGATCCTGCGGGAGCGCCTGGGCGTCTCCATCGCCACGGTGCGGCGCGATCTCAGCGAGCTGGAAAGCAAGGGTCTGCTCAAGCGCACCCATGGCGGCGCCACGGTAATCAACCAGGTGACCCGCGACAATGACGCGATCGTGCGCGAGGCGATCAATGCCGCCGAGAAAGCCCAGATCGGCGAGGCTGCGGCCGAGCTGGTGTCGGATGGCGACGCGGTGATGATCGACAGCGGCACGACCTCGCTGCAGGTGGCGAAAGTGCTGGCCGCCAACGCCAATCTGACCTTCGTGACCAATGGCACCGACGTGCTGAAAGCCCTTGTCGAGGGGGGCGCCCGCAATGTGCATTTCATCGGCGGCGAATATGTCGACATCAACCATTCCTGCGGTGGCGCCATGGCCGCCGAACAGGTCCGCCGCTTCAATGTCGACAAGGCGATCCTGAGCGTTTCCTCGGTCGATGTGAAGCGCCGCCTGATCTGCACGCTCAGCCCGCAGATCGGCTCGGTGCAGCAGGCCATGATCGAAATCGCTCAAGAAGTCATCGTGGTGGCGGACCATTCAAAGTTCGACCGCACGGCCCTGTCGGTGATCGGCGGGCTGGATGCGCTGGACTATATCGTCACCGACGCGGCCACGCGGCCGCTGGTAGGGGGGCTGCCCGATGCCCTCAAGCAGAAATTCATCTTCGCCTGAACCGCGAGCGGAGGAACCTTTGTCGACCATCAAGATCGATCGACTCGTCAAGCGCTGGGGCGATTTCACCGCCGTGGACGATATCAGCTTCGAGACGGGCGAGGCTGAATTCGTCGCGTTGCTCGGCCCGTCCGGCTGCGGCAAATCGACGACGCTGCGGCTGATCGCCGGGCTCGAGGAGCCCAGCGCCGGCAGGATCGTGCTCGACAACCGCGACCTCACCAATGTGGTGGCGGCCAAGCGCAACCTCTCCATGGTGTTCCAGTCCTACGCGCTATTCCCCCATCTCAACGTGGCCGACAATATTCTGTTCGGCCTGTCGGTGCGCCGGGTTCCGCGGGCGGAGCAGCGAAAGCGCCTCGAGGAGACGGCACGGCTGCTCGGCCTCACGCCCCTGCTCGAGCGCAAGCCGAGCCAGCTCTCGGGCGGCCAGCAACAGCGCGTCGCGCTGGGCCGCGCGCTCATCTCGCAGACCAAGGTGTGCCTGCTCGACGAGCCGCTCTCCAATCTCGACGCCAAGCTGCGCGCGGAAATGCGCAACGAAATCCGCTCGCTGCAGCGCCGCCTGGGCATCACCATGATCTTCGTCACCCATGACCAGACCGAGGCCATGAGCATGGCCGACCGGGTCATCCTGATGAACCAGGGCAAGGTCGAGCAAGCAGGCCCGCCGAGCGAGCTCTATGAGCGGCCGGCCTCGACCTTCGTGGCCGGTTTCATCGGCGTGCCGCCGATGAACGTGCTCGATCTCGACGAGCGGGGAGCCGTCGCCGGCACGGATCTGGTGGTTGCGGCGGAGGCGGGAGCGGGCCTGCAACTGGGCATCCGACCCGAGCATGTCGAGCTGGCGCCCGAAGGTCTGCCGGCGGACGTCGAGACCAGCGAATATTTCGGGGCGGATTCCATCGTGGCGTGCCGGGCGGGCGACCAGCGTATCAATCTGCGCGTTCCCGGCCCGCCGACGCTCGACGCGGGCGCCCGGGTGCATCTGCGCCTGCCGCCCGAAGCCCTGCATTTCTTCGACCGGCAAACCACTTTGCGCCGG
Organism: Devosia honganensis; assembly: GCF_042648785.1. Lineage (NCBI taxonomy): Bacteria > Pseudomonadati > Pseudomonadota > Alphaproteobacteria > Hyphomicrobiales > Devosiaceae > Devosia > Devosia honganensis. The sequence continues at coordinate 113,995 of NZ_JBHRYD010000001.1, read as the reverse complement.
GACGACATCCGCCCCACGGCGGAACTTCAGCGATAACAGGAGGAAAGCGACCATGCATAAAACCAGGCATTTGACGGCAGGTTTCCTGCTTGCGGGACTGTCGATGGCAGCCCTGACCAGCGCGGCGACCGCCCAGCAGACCGTGGTGGATTTCTATTATCCGATCCAGGTCGGGGGCCCGCTCACCCAGGTGATCGACGGCTATGTGGCCGAGTTCGAGGCCGCCAATCCGGACATCGACATCGTTCCGGTCTATTCGGGCAATTACCAGGACACCACGACCAAGGCGCTGACCGCCGCCAAGGCGGGTGATCCGCCGGCGCTGGCTGTGCTGCTGGCCACCGACATCTTCACGCTCATCGACGAAGACGTCATCGACCCGATCGACAGCTTCTTCTCGCCCGAGGACCAGGAGTGGGTCGACGGCTTCATGCCGGCCTATCTCGCCAGCGCGCGGGTCGACGGCAATCTCTGGTCGGTTCCCTTCCAGCGCTCGACCGCCGTGCTCTACTGGAACAAGGACGCCTTCGCCGAAGCCGGTCTCGATCCGGAAAAATATCCCGCCACCTGGGACGAGATGGTCGAGTTCGGCAAGGCCGTGATGACCAAGGACGCCAATGGCAACGTCACCCGCTGGGGCGTGGGCATTCCGGGCAATCCCGGATCGGCCCAGTGGCTGTTCACCGCGCTGGCGGCGCAGAACGGCGCGCGGCTGATGAACGACGAGGGCAACGAGGTCTATCTCACCGATCCCAAGGTGGTCGAGGCGCTGCAATTCTGGCGCGATTTGAGCGTCGTCCATGGCGTGCATCCCCCCGGCATCCAGGAATGGGGCACCACCCCGTCCGACTTCCTCGAGGGGCGGATCGCCATGGTGTGGACCACCACCGGCAACCTCACCAATATCCTCAACAACGCCACCTTCGATTTCGGCCTCGCCCCCTATCCGGGCAACCCCGATTCCGCCTCGGCGCTGGGGGGCGGCAATCTCTACGTCTTCAAGGATGCCTCGGACGAAGAAAAAGCCGCGGCGATGAAGTTCGCCAAGTTCCTCACCTCGGACGAGCTGCAGGCCGACTGGGCGATCCAGACCGGCTATGTGGCGCCGCGCGACGGCTCCTGGGAAACCGACACGCTCAAGGACTATGTCGCCGAAGTGCCGGCGGCCGATGTCGCCCGGCAGCAGATTCCCACCTCGGTGCCGGAATACTCGACCCATGAGAACGCCCGCACCACCAAGGTTCTCAATGACGCGATCGCCGCGGCGCTGACCGGGGGCAAGAGCCCCGAACAGGCGCTGTCCGACGCGCAGGCCGAGATCGACCGCATCCTGCGGTCCTACCGCTAAGGCGCCGGGTCGTCAGGATCGGATGAAACGATGAAACTCTCCAGGAATGCGCTTTATGGCAGCCTGCTGCTGCTGCCCGCCGCCGTTCTTTTGTGGACCTTCACCTATCAGCCGATCCTGACGACGATGGTCAACAGCCTGTTTTCCACCCCGCGGGGGCGGCGGCCCGCCGAATTCGTGGGGCTGGAAAACTACGAGGTGATGATCAACGATCCGGTGTTCTGGAAGTCGCTGATCAATAACGGCATCTACGCCGTGACCACCATTCCGCTCTCTATGGCCCTGGCGCTGGCCATGGCGCTGCTGGTCAATTCCAAATTGCGCGGGCAGGGCCTCGTGCGGATGGCCTATTTCACTCCCACCGTGCTGCCCATGGTGGCGGTCGCCAATATCTGGCTGTTCTTCTATGCGCCCGATTACGGGCTGATCGACCAGTTCCTGCGCCCGTTCGGCCTGGCCGGAAGCAATCTGCTGGGGACGCCCGAAACCGCGCTGTGGGCGCTCATCGTGATCACGGTGTGGAAGGAAGCGGGCTTCTTCATGATCTTCTACCTGGCCGCCCTGCAGCAGATTTCGCCGACGCTTCTCGAAGCGGCGCGCCTCGAGGGGGCCAGCCCGTGGCAGATCCTGCGGCGCGTCACCCTGCCGCTGCTGATGCCCACCACGCTGTTCGTCTCCATCAATGCGGTGATCGGCGCCTTCCGGCTGGTCGACCATGTCATCGCCATGACCAAGGGCGGCCCCGACAACGCCACGACGCTGCTGCTGTTCTACATCTACCAGACCGGCTTCAGCTTCTGGGACACCAGCTATGCGGCGACGCTGACCGTGGTGCTGCTGGCCATATTGGCGCTGATCGCGCTGTTCCAGTTCGGCTATGCCGACAAGAGGGTGCATTACAGATAGCATGGAAACCCGCAGCAAACCCGTCATCGCCCTGACCACGATCGGCGCCTGGTTCCTCGCCTTCATCTGGATCCTGCCGCTGCTCTATGCGTTCTGGACGGCCTTCCATCACCCCGGCGGCGCGGCAAGGTTCGACCTGTTCGCGCCCTGGACGCTGGACAATTTCGCCCGCGTCCTCGCGGTGGCGCCGTTCGGCCAGTATTTCCTCAACACCTTCTTTCTGGTGACGCTGATCCTGGTCTGCCAGTTCGTGATCTGCACCATGGCGGCCTATGCCTTCGTCTGCTTCCCGTTCAGGGGCTCGGACATCCTGTTCATGCTGGTGCTGGTGCAGCTCATGATCATGCCCGAAGTGCTGCTGATCGAGAACTACAAGACCATCTCGGCGCTCGGGGTGCTCGACACCACGCTGGCCATGGGCCTGCCCTATCTCGCCTCGGCGTTCGGGATCTTCCTGTTCCGGCAGAACTTCAAGAGCGTGCCCAAGGAACTGGAGGAAGCGGCGCGGCTGGAAGGGGCCAATCCGATCCAGGTGCTGCTGCGCGTCTTCGTGCCGGTCGCCAAGCCGACCTATATCGCCTATGGCCTCGTGACCGTGAGCTATCACTGGAACAATTTCCTCTGGCCGCTGGTCGTCACCAATTCGGTGGAGACCCGCCCCGTCACCGTGGGCCTGCAGGTGTTCGCGACCGTCGAGCAGGGCGTGGACTGGAGCCTCGTCACCGCGGCCACGCTGCTCTCGGTGGCGCCGCTGCTCATCGCCTTCCTGTTGTTCCAGCGCCAGTTCGTCCAGAGCTTCATGCGCGCCGGCATCCGCTAACCCCCGAGGACCGGATCATCCATGTTCATCGCCCATATTTCCGATTTCCATGTCTTCGCCGATGCGCCCGAAACCTCGCTGGTGCGCCCTGACGCCGAAGCGGCGGCGCGCAAGGTGGTGGCCGACATCGTCGCCGCCAATCCGCCTTTCGACGCCGTCTGCTTCACCGGCGATCTCGTGGATGGCGGGTCGGAGGCCGACTATGCCCTGCTCAAGGACATATTGGCCCCCATAAAGGTGCCGATCTTTCTCGTTCCGGGCAATCACGACCGCCGTGACACGCTGCGCGCCGCGTTCCGCGAGCGGCTGGATTTCGCCGCCGGGACCACGCTCCACTACGAAGCCGCGATCGGCCATGTCCGCATCCTGGCGCTCGATACCCTGGTCGAGGGCCAGATCGCCGGGGCGCTCGACGCCGGCCAACTGGCCTGGCTCGAGGAACGGCTGGCAAAGGTCACGCAGGGGCCGACGCTCCTGCTCATGCACCATCCCGCCTTCCCCTCGGGCATTCGCGGGCTCGACGACATGGCGCTGATCGAGGGCCGGGAGGCGCTGGGACGGCTGGTAAAGGCCTATCCCGGCACGCTGCGCATCCTGACGGGCCATATCCACCGGCCCTTCCACGCGATCTGGAACGGCGCCTATTGCGCGGTGGGCGGCAGCCCCGCCTTCCAGCACCAGCTCGATCTCGACCCGACCGCGCCCGAACCCGGATCGGTCGCCGAGCCCTATGCCTATTTCATCCATCGGCTGGACGCTGCAGGCACGCTCACCGTCCACACCCGCTATCTCGCGCTTTGAACCATCGGATTTTTGAGCATGCAGGCAATTGTTGAAACCATCGCGCGCCAGGCGGGCGATCTGGCCATGGCGCATTTTGGCAGGCTGGCCAGTGTCGCGGTGGAATCCAAGGGTCACCTCGACCTGGTCACGGCCGCCGACAAGGAGGTCGAGGCCTTCGTGATCGGCGAATTGCGCAAGGCCTTCCCGGATGACGGGGTATTCGGCGAAGAGGGCGGCGCGGTCTCGAGCCGGTCGGGGCGGGTCTGGGTCATCGACCCCATCGACGGCACCTTCAATTTCGTTCGCGGCGGCGATCAATGGGCGGTGTCCATCGGTCTTTATGAAGGCGGCGCCCCGCGCTTCGGCGTGATCAACGCGCCGGCGCGCGCGCAACTGGTCGCCGGCGGGGAAGGCATTCCGGCCACCCTCAACGGGGAACCGCTGGCCGCCCGCCAGGGCATGGATCGCAGCAAGGCGTCGGCCGGCGTCGGCTTCCACCCCGTCATCCCGGTCGAGGACCGGCTCGAAATGCTCCGCTTCGTCCTGGAAGACGCCCGCATGGTCTTTCGCTGCTGCGGCTCGGCGACGATCTCGTTGCTGGAAATCGCCAGCGGCGAGGTGGATGGCTATATCGGCATGGGAGAGTCCACCTGGGACCTCATGGCGGCCTTGCCGATCCTGGCGCAGCTCGGCGTGCACAGCACCGTCGACTGGAGCGACATCTCGCTCGAGGCGAAGCTGAAATTCGCCTGCGGGACGCCCGATTTTCTCGAGCTCGTAGCTCCCGCCGTGCCGTTCGGCTCCGTCCTCTCGCGTTAGGCCGGACCGATATCCGGCCCGGATCGCCGCGGAGCCCCTTTTTCTCCCAGGGGAAGAGGGCGATAGCGCCGGTGCGCCCGAATTGAGGCGATCCTGCAACTTCCCGCCGCCGGCCCGAGGAGATTCCGCTTGCATGGAACCGTACCGTACGGTACGGCTCACGGGAGAGTGCCGGGCGGTCCGGCTTGTGGTTCCAAGAGGCGTTCGGGTGGCCCTGCCGATCAAGGTCAGCGAAGAGACGTTCACGCCCCGGCAGCAGGCGGTGCTGACGGCGGCGCTCGACCTGCTGGTGGAGAACGGCGACGGGCTGACCATGACCGCGGTGGCGCGCCGCGCCTCCTGTTCCAAGGAAACGCTCTATAAATGGTTCGGCGACCGCGACGGCCTGCTGACGGCGACGGTGCAATGGCAGGCGGCCAAGGTGCGCATGCCGTTCGTCGACCGCAGCCATCTCAACGTCAAGGCGCTGCGCATCAGCCTCGAGCAGTTCGCGCGCGACCTGCTCACCACCCTGATCGGGGAGGTGTCGATCACGCTCAACCGCACCGCCGTCACCCATGCGGCGCAGGAAAAGAGCGGGCTGGGCGATATCGTGCTGGAGAACGGGCTGCTGGCCGTCCGGCGGCGGCTGAAGCCGATCCTGGAGGCGGCGCGCGACGCGCGGCTGTTGCGCTTCTCCAATAGCGAGGAAGCCTATCGCACCTTTTTCGGGCTGGTCGTGCGCGACGTGCAGATCCGTCTGCTGCTGGGCGACAAGACCCTGACCCAATCCAATGTCGAGGCCAATATCGAAGCCGATGTGAAGACCGCGACCGACCAGTTCCTTGCCCTTTACGGGGCCAGGGCCAATACGTGACCCCAAACGCATAATCCAGGGAGAGCCCCAATGCGCGTCTATTACGATCGGGACGCCGATCTCAACATCATCAAGTCCAAGAAGGTCGCCATCATCGGCTATGGCTCGCAGGGCCATGCCCATGTGCTGAACCTGCGCGACAGCGGCGTCACCGATGTCGCCGTGGGCCTGCGCCCCGGTTCGCCCTCGGCCAAGAAGGCCGAAGGCGAAGGCCTCAAGGTGATGAGCGTGGGCGAGGCTTCGGCCTGGGCCGACGTCATCATGCTGCTGACGCCCGACGAATTGCAGGCCGATATCTACAAGGAGCATATCGAGCCCAATATCCGCGACGGCGCCGCGCTGGCCTTCGCCCACGGCCTCAACGTGCATTTCAACCTGATCGAGCCCAAGTCCACCGTCGACGTGATCATGATCGCGCCCAAGGGCCCGGGCCACACGGTGCGCGGCGAATATCAGCGCGGCGGCGGCGTGCCCTGCCTGATCGCGGTGCATCACGACGCCTCGGGCAACGCCCACGATATCGCGCTGGCCTATGCCTCGGGCGTGGGCGGGGGCCGCTCGGGCATCATCGAGACCAATTTCCGCGAGGAATGCGAGACCGATCTGTTCGGCGAGCAGGTGGTGCTGTGCGGGGGCCTGGTGGAGCTGATCCGCGCCGGCTTCGAGACGCTGGTGGAAGCCGGCTACGCGCCCGAAATGGCCTATTTCGAGTGCCTGCACGAAGTGAAGCTGATCGTCGACCTGATCTATCAGGGCGGCATCGCCAACATGAACTACTCGATCTCGAACACCGCCGAATGGGGCGAATATGTCTCGGGTCCGCGCATCATCAATTCGGACACCAAGGCCGAGATGAAGCGTGTGCTGCACGATATCCAGTCGGGCAAGTTCACCTCGGAGTGGATGCAGGAGATCAAGGCCGGCGGCGGCGCCCGCTTCAAGGCCACGCGGCGCCTGGCCGACGAGCATCCGATCGAGGAAGTGGGCGCCAAGCTGCGCGACATGATGCCCTGGATCAAGGCCGGCGCGCTGGTCGACAAGGCGAAGAACTAAGCGAATCCGCGTTCGCTGCGGGCGCGGTCGCGACAGTTTGCACCGGGTCATTCCCGCGCAAGCGGGAATCTCCGTTTCCTCTTCCTGCCGCCCCAACAGGGATTCCCGCGTTCGCGGGAATGACACCGTGGGCCGGGACGATGGCGGAGCCAGAACAATAAAAACGGGGGCGAGAGCTCCCGTTTTGCCGTTCCCGGCCGTGGCTTTTGCATTTTTCCGGGTTGGCCCTTGCATCCCCGCGGCGGCTGGCGCTATGGTCTTTGGGTCAGACAAGCGGATCAGAGCGTATCCCGATGCAGCGCCGTCGCGCCAGAGCCATTGCCATCGCACAGCAGCAGGTCCTCCGGACCCGGCTGGCGATTGCTGCCGCCCTGCTGCTGCTTCCCGCCCTGCTTCTCCTTCTTATCAGCCCCTGATCACCGGCAGCTCGGTTTCGCGAGCGGGTCGTCAGGGGAGTGCGCCATCAACCGAACAGTGAACATGTCCGGTCCGGCGAGGCGTCGCCTCGGGGCCGATAGGAACGAGAGCCAGGAAATGTCCGCAGCAGCCAGCGAGTCCAACAAGGATCGCGTCTTCATCTTCGACACCACATTGCGCGACGGCGAGCAGTCGCCCGGAGCCACCATGACGCTGGAGGAAAAGCTCCAGGTCGCCGAGGCGCTGGACGAGATGGGGGTCGACATCATCGAGGCGGGCTTCCCCATCGCCTCGGTGGGCGATTTCGAGGCGGTGGTCGCCGTCGCCAAGCAGGCCAAGAACGCCACGGTGGCGGGGCTGGCCCGCGCCATCACCGCCGATATCGACCGGGCCGGCGAAGCGGTGCGCCACGCCCGCAGGGGCCGCATCCACACCTTCGTTTCCACCTCGCCCATCCATCTGGCGCACCAGATGAAAAAGACCGAGGACGAGGTGATCGAGATCATCGCCCGCACCGTGGCGCAGGCGCGCAATCTCATCGACGACGTGGAATGGAGCGCCATGGACGCCACCCGCACGCCGATCGAATTCCTCAAACGGTGCGTGGAGACCGCCATCAAGGCCGGCGCCACCACCATCAACCTGCCCGACACGGTGGGCTATGCGGTGCCCGAAGAGCATTTCCGCATGTTCAGGGACATCATCGGCAGCGTGCCGGACGCCGACAAGGCGATCTTCTCGGTACATTGCCACGACGACCTGGGCATGGCGGTGGCCAATTCGCTGGCCGGCGTCGCCGCCGGGGCGCGGCAGATCGAATGCACCATCAACGGGCTGGGAGAACGCGCCGGCAATGCGGCGCTCGAGGAAGTGGTGATGGCGCTGCATACGCGCGGCGACGCCATGCCCTACTACACCGAAATCGAAACCACCCATCTCAGCCGCGCCAGCCGGATCGTGGCGGCGGCCTCGAATTTCCCGGTGCAGTACAACAAGGCCATCGTAGGCAAGAACGCCTTCGCCCATGAGAGCGGCATCCACCAGGACGGCATGCTCAAGAATGCCGAGACCTACGAGATCATGACCCCGGCCAGCGTCGGCATCAAGGAAACCACGCTGGTGATGGGCAAGCATTCGGGCCGCGCCGCCTTCAAGGACAAGCTCAGGGAACTGGGGTACGAACTGGGCGACAACGCCTTCCAGGAAGCCTTCGTGCGCTTCAAGGACCTGGCCGACCGCAAGAAGCACGTCTATGACGCCGATATCGTGGCGCTGGTGGACGACGAGGTGGGCTCGGCCGGCGACCGCATCCGGCTGGTCGACATGGAAGTGGTCAGCAAGACCGGCGGCATGCACCGGTGCGAGCTGACCGTCACCATAGACGGGGAGGAAAGCCGGGTGTCCTATGAGGGCACCGGCTCGGTCGACGCCATCTTCAACGCCATCAAGGCCGCCTCGGGCCAGAACCCGCATCTAGTGCTCTATGCCGTGGACGGCGTCACCGGCGGCACCGACGCGCAGGCCTCGGCCCATGTCCGGCTCGAAATGAACGGCCGCATCGCCTCGGGCAATGCCGCCGAACCCGACACGCTGGTGGCCTCGGCCCGCGCCTATCTCAACGCGCTCAACCGGGTGATGATCGAGCGCGGCGCATCGGCGCAGGGGGCGCTGGCGGGGTAGGGGGAAGCAAGACTTCGCTAGAGTCATTCACTGTCAAGCGGATCAGCGCCTTCTTGCTCCCCTCCCCCTTGAGGGGAGGGGTCGGGGGTGGGGGTCCCTCGGTGATCCGTCAGATCCACCCCCTCCCCAACCCTCCCCTCAAGGGGGAGGGAGCGCTGGTCGCCGATTCCGTCAAAACATGAAAGCCTCTAGGGAGCGCAGGTGCCCCCGCAAGCTGCGCAGCCCGGCGGATGGCGCCGGGGCGGCTGAACTCGTGAACCTCGCCGTGACTTGCATCCGGAAGCGGAAGCTGCTCTAGCCGCGCAGGCGGTGACGGAAGGAGCGGCGGCATGGACAGGGCGGAGTTGCGCGGCGGGGTGCTGGCGCTGGCGGGGGTGGTGCTGCTGGGGCTGCTGGTGGCGTCGGCGACGCCGGGCCTGCCGGGGGAATTGCTGGTGCAGTCGCTGCGGTTCCACCTGGTCGCCGCCGGCCTTGCGCTGGTCGCCGCCGCCATGATGCTGGGGGCGCGCTGGCGGGGGCTGGCGGTGCTGCTGCCGGTGCTGGCCGGGCTGGGGCACGGCGCGCTGCTGCTGCGCGAATTCCATGTCCACGAGCGCCCGGCGGGCGAGCCGGCGGCGCAATTGCGGCTGCTCAGCTTCAACGTGCTGAGCGGGAACCCGCGGGCGGCGGAACTGGTGGACGCCATCCTCGCCGATCCGCCCGATGTGGCGGTGATCATGGAGACACCGGGCATCAGGGCCCATCTGGGAAAGCTGGCGGAGGCGCTGCCCTATCGGGTGGGGTGCGCGGACAGCCGGACCTGCGACATCTCCCTGCATTCGCGCTTTCCCATCGAGGACGGGCAGATCCGCACCATGCCGCCCTTCGGCAATGAGCGGCTGGTCGTGGGGCGGGTGCGGGTGGACGGACAGTCGGTGACCATTGCCGGCATCCATCTGTCCAAGCCCTATTTCGACCAGGCCTCCTGGATCGAGCTGGCGCATCTGGGGCAGGTGCTGGAGGGCGTGGAGGGGCCGCTGGTGCTGGCGGGAGACTTCAACTCGGCGCCGTGGACGGAGCCGATGGCGCGCCTTGCCGGACGGCTGGAACTCGCCACAGGACCCTGGCCGCCGGCGACCTGGCCGGTGCGGCTCGGGCCGCTGGGCGTGCCGATCGACAATGTGTTCACCAGCGGCGCGGCGCGGCTGCTGGCGCTCGAATCGGGCGACAGCCACGGCTCCAACCATCGGCCGCTGCGGGCCGTCATCGGTCTTTACGGGGAGCGGTGAGGTCCGGGGCGCGAACGGCCCTCGGGCGATCCCCCGGAGTTTTTCACAGCGCGAAAAGGACTTGCATCGCCGCAAGCGCCCGGCATCGGGCGGTTTGGGGACGGGAACGGTTTCCATCGGATTTGCATCAAATGCCACCGGTGCCGGCAAGGAGCGGGGAACTATGCAGGCGCACCCTTTCCAGGCGCCGAACACCGGCGATTCCACCGTTCAACCATGTCGAGGAGACTGCGAGTGCTACCAACCTATGTGCTGGCGCGCGACCACCTGCAACGAGCCGCCATCATCCTGCAGGGCACGGACCAACGGTCGCGGCAACTACGCTCCATCATCGAACGCACGATCGGGCTCATGGACGAATATCGCCCCGAGCCGGCCACCCGGGCCGCCAATGTGCTGGAACTCAACGAATACCGGCATCGGCGGGGCTGACACCGCGCGGCCCGGCCAGAAGGCCGGGCGCCCGCGGGCCATGCCGCCGCCGCAAGGTTTTGTCGCCACAAAGTTTCGCCGGGTGCTGGACAGCGCCGAACCGCTTTGATAGAGAGACGCCACTTTGGTGCCGGCGCGTTCCACGAACCCCGGGTGCATAGCTCAGATGGTAGAGCAGCTGACTCTTAATCAGCGGGTCCAAGGTTCGAGTCCTTGTGCACCCACCAAAGCATCCCCTTGTTTTCGTTAAGACCTTCCCGTCCGTCACGCCGGCGGAAACGGTGTGCGGCTGAACGCAGGCTGAATGCCGGCATCATCACCGCTTCAGTCGCGGCGGTCCAACCTCTCCACAGGATCAGTTCTGGAGAGGAGATCGAAATGACCGGAAAAACCATCGCAACGCTCGCCATCGGAGCCCTCATCGCCCTCGGCGCCACCACGCAGGCGCAGGCCTACAAGCTGCATTACTGGCAGGACGGCACCATAAGCTGGATGTGCAATGACGGCATCACCGTGGGCGTCATGGACGATGGCAGCATGCCGCCCGAGGAGGTGGTGATCGCGGCCTGCGCCGCATATGGCGGCATGGCCACCACGGGCAAGACCCTCGAGGCGGCCAGAACCGCGGCGCCGAGATTGTGAAACCGCCCGATTTCGGGATGGCGAGGGACAGCCCCGAGGCTGTCCTTTCCTATGCCGCCCGTTCGAGCGGGAAGTTTTCGGCGTTGTAGAGATTGAGGATCTGGGTGCCGTCGAAACGCTCTTCCTTCACCTCGAGATAGGCGCCACGGAGCAGGACGGCCGGCATGTCCTCGACGGCGAAGCGGACCGCCTCGGCGGCGGATTTGAAGCGCCTGTAGCCGATGCGGCGAGTGGCCTTGGCGTTCTTGCCCGGAAAAAGCTCGGCGGGCGCGGTATAATCGATACGGTTCATGTTCGTTCCTTTTCTTGTTGGGCCAGGGGCCGGGACGGCTAGGCGGAGGGCTGCGCGGGCGGCGCGACAGGCCGGTTGATCAAGGCCAGCGCCTTGCCGGCCGTGGCGGGACGCATTTTCCAGCCCCGGTCGAGGACGCCGGCACGCTCGGCGGCGGCAATGAGATAGTTACGGGCCGATTCGGCGGATACCAGATTGTCGAGCGCGCTCCGGCACATCGCCTTGGCGCGCCGGTATTCGGCGGTTCTCGGGCCCGTCCAGAAGCGGTCGAGATATTCGAGCGCCTCCCAGGCGCTGCGTGCCTGATAGTTTCCGGTCCGGTTCTGCTGCAGGCGAAGAAAGACCGGACGCATGAATGGCTTGTTGCCCATCACGTTCCCCAAACATTCTTCAAAACGGAATTGCGGTCAATGCCGCAAGGCTCATATGGTGATGCTTGCTCAGTATTTCAAGGGGTCGATTTTCTTTTTGAATGCCGGGTATTCGGCGCGATTGTGGAAGTCGTCGGCAAGAAAAAACCGGCCCCGCAAGCCGGAGCCGGAGGGGCCGGAACAGGGCACCACGCCATTGCCCGGTTTTGGCCGGGCAATTTAACCGTGCTCAGGCGTCGCGGGGCAGCACCTGCAAGACGCGGGCGATGAAGATCCTGAATTCCATCATGTAGTTGCGCAGGAATTCCTCGGTCGAGGCGACGGTGACCTCGCCATCAGGCATGATCAGGTCCGGGGTGAAGTGGATATAGGCCTCGGGGGCGTTCATCTGCGGGGAATCGCAGAAGCTGAGGACGCTGCGCAGGCTCTGCTGCGCCACCGCGGTGCCGATGGCGCCGATGGAGGCCCCGATCACCGCCGAGGGTTTTCGCGAGAAGGAGTTCTTGCCCCAGGGCCGGCTGGCCCAGTCGATGGCGTTCTTGAGCCCGCCGGGAATGGAGCGGTTGTATTCAGGCGTCACGAACAGGATCGCGTCCACCGAAGCGATGGCGTCCTTGAGGGCGCGGGCTTCGGGGGGATAGTCGGCGTCGTAGTCATAGCTGTAGAGCGGCAGGTCGCGGAACGGGATTTCCGACAGCTCCAGTTCGGGCGGCGCCAGGCGCACCAGCGCGGCCGCGAGCTTGCGGTTGATCGATTCCCTGGCAAGGCTGCCGACGAAATAGCCTACTGTGTGCTTGGTCATGAATGCCTCCTGACGCTTTTCCAACCGCTCGGCCCGGCTCCCGGCACCGGCTTGCGGGTCCGGGAAACACGACCGCGGATCAAGCTGAACCGCAGGGCGGGCATGTGGTTCCGGATCGGGAGGCTTTTTTGGAGGGCGGGGGCGCCAAGCTGTCGCCAAGCTGTCAGGGGCGGCAGAAAAAGGCCGGGATACCGGTGTTTTTCGCCGATAAGGCCATTTGACCCTTGCAGGAGCGAATGTCGCGCAGTAGCAGCTTGACTGCGCCCCGCCACGCGCCTTTCCCAAGGACCCATCATGTTCGGCTTCGATCCCAGCTTCCTCAGCTCGCTCCTGCAAGTCATCCTGATCGACCTCGTGCTCGCCGGAGACAATGCGGTGGTAATCGGGCTGGCGGCGGCGGGGCTGGAGCCGGATCTGCGGCGCAGGGCCATCCTGATCGGCATTCTCGCCGCGACGCTGCTGCGCATCGCCTTCGCGCTGATCACCACCGAGCTGCTGTCGCTGGGCGGGGGGCTGCTCATCGCCGGCGGCGTCTTGCTGCTGTGGGTGTGCTGGAAGATGTATCGCGAGCTGGCCGTCTCGGAGGAGGCGGAGCTGGAAGCGACCGAGGTGCTGAGCGACGCCGACGTGAACGGCGACGGGGTCATCGCCGCCAAGGCGCCGCGCAAGACGCTGCGGCAGGCCGTCACCCAGATCATCATCGCCGACGTCTCCATGTCGCTGGACAACGTGCTGGCGGTGGCCGGCGCGGCGCAGCATCATGTGGAGGCGCTGATCTTCGGGCTGGCGCTGTCGGTGGTGCTGATGGGCGTGGCGGCGACCTTCATCGCCCGCGTGCTGCACCGCTTCCGCTGGATCGCCTGGATCGGCCTGCTGGTCATCCTCTACGTAGCCATCCGCATGACGCTGGAAGGGGTGGGCGCCTTCGTCGGCATTCCGGATATCCCGCTGCTCTACACCTCGCACACGGCGCCGGCCGCCGCCTAGAGGCTTTCACTGTCAAGTGGATCAGCGCTTTCTTGCTCCCCTCCCCCTTGAGGGGAGGGGTCGGGGGTGGGGGTCCTTCGGTGCTCCGCCAAACCCACCCCCTCCCCAACCCTCCCCTCAAGGGGGAGGGAGCGCTGGTCGCCGATTCCGTCAAAACATGAAAGCCTCTAGGTTGGGGAGCGGGTGGATTTGTGAGCCATCGAAGAGGCCCCCACCCTGGCCCAGCCATTCGAGCATAGCTCTCATGGCCTTCTCACCTTCAATCGCTCCACCGGAGCGATTGACCCTACGGGGCAGTTCGAAGCCCTCAAGGGGGAGGGGAGCGAAGGCAACTATTCCGCCTGACAGTGAAAGGCTCGAGATTGCGCCGTTCGCCGAGAGGCTTTGGTAACCACGGGCCAAGGTTTGGGGCAGGGGCGGCCGCCCGATAGGAAATTGCTCACGAGATGGGGCTAGCCTCCGGCCGACTCATATGAAGCCGGGAGTGTCCCCATGTACGCCTTTGCAGGCCTCGCTCCAGAAGCCGCCGTTCGACCCGATCAGCGCGACGGGGCGGGCGCCGTGCCGAAGCTGAGGGCGCGGGCGCTCGCCGGAGCGGAGTGGGACGCGGCGGTCGCGGATTTCGACACGATCTGCCAGGAGCAGCTCCATGCCTTCGCCAAAGGGCGCTGGCCCGGGGTGAGCCTCGAGCCGCGCCTGTTCGAGCACCATGGCCGCGTCGTCGGGGGCGCGCTGATGATGGTGCAGAAGCTGCCGCTGGGGCTGGCCCGGATCGCCATCTGCAAATGGGGGCCGATGCTGGCCGATATGGAGGGGGAGGACGCCGCCGCCCTTTATGCGGGCATGGTGGAGGCGCTGATTGCCGAATATGCGGACGCGCGCGGCATGATGCTGTCCATCCTGCCCCATGCGGCGCCCGGAGCCATCAATGAAGACTATCTGGCGCTGCGGCGGCGCGGCTTCCGGCGCGGCTCGATGCTGGCCTATCCCGACCGCTATCTGGTCGATCTGCGCCTCGGCGACGCCGAACAGCGCCGCAGCTTCCAGCAGGGCTGGCGCCGCCAGCTCAACAAGGCGGAGAAGGCGGGCCTGAGGTTCGAGCATGCCGGGGCGGAGCGGCTGGGCGATTTCCAGGCGCTTTACGAGGCGATGACCGACCGCAAGCAGTTTCCCGACTATTCGGCCTATGAGACGCTGGACGAACTGATGGCGCTGGCGCCAGCGCTGCGGCCCGAATTGTTCTTCGTCCACCATGACGGCGAGCCGGTAGCAGGAGCGCTGATCTTCAAGGCGGGCGGGCGGGCGGTCTATCTCTACGGCGCCACCAACGACCGGGCGCTGGGCCTGCGGGCCGGCTATTTCCTCCATTGGCACATCATCCGCTGGCTGCGCGACCATACGCGGGCGCGCTGGTACGATCTGGGCGGCACCGACGGCTTCCGGGGCCTGCACCAGTTCAAGAAGGGCATGGTGGGCTCGGCGGGCGTCATCCGCCCGGTGCCGCCGGTGGTCAATTACGCCTCGCGCCCGCTGGCCTATCTGCTGGGGGCGGGGGCCTTCGCGGCCCGCGATGCCCTGTTGCGGGCGAAGGCGCGGCTCGACCGGTTCAATCCCGGCAAGGCCCGGCCCGACCAGAAGCCGCACGTGCCGGAAGATTACCTGCGATGAGCCTCGCCCGCCGGCTCGCCTCCCAGTCCACCATCATCTTCGGCGGACGCCTGTTCGGCGCGGGCATCGTGTTCCTGGTGCAGGCCTTCATCGCCCGGGTCTGGGGCGCGGCGATCCTGGGCGACTATCTCATCGTCATCGCGGCGGTGAACCTGATCGCCGTGGTCATGCCGCTGGGCTTCCAGACCATCGGCACCTATTTCGCCGCCGAATACGGCGCGCGCCGGGACCGCCGCCAGCTCGTCGCCTTCCTGATCCGCTCCTACGGGCATGTGACGGCCTGTTTCGCGCTGCTGCTGCTGGCCGGCCCGCCGCTGCTCTCCTGGGCCGGGCAGGGCGACGGCGTGGTGGGGGCGCATTTCGTGCCGGTGGCGCTGCTGGCCCTGGCCACCGCCGTGGTCTATGTCAACGGCGCGGTGCTGGTGGGGCTGCGGCGGCCCTTTGCCGGGTTCTTCGCCGACGGCATCTTCCGCCCCATGGCGGTGATGGGCGCCTTCCTCGCCTGCGCGGCGGTGTTCGAGGCGCCGCCGGACGGTTTCAGCGCGATGCTCTGGGCCATCGCCCTGGCCTATGTGGCGATTTCGACGGTACATTTCGGGGTGGTGGCGGCGACGCTGGCGCGCGTGGGCAGCGACGCGGCGGCGCGGCCCGCGGAAGCCCCGCGCTGGTGGCGTTTCGCCGCGCCCTGGGTGCTGATCGCGCTGGCGACGGACTTCTTCTTCGATATCGACCTGCTGCTGCTCAGCCATCTACTGAGCCGGGAGGAACTCGCCATTTTCGGCGTCTGCACCCGCATCTTCTCGCTGGTCTCGTTCGGCGTCGCCGCCGTCTATGCGGTGACGCTGCCGGACATGTTCGAAAGCGAGGCCAATGCCGACCGCGCCGCGTTCCACCGCAAGGTGGGGGAGGCCAATATGGTGGCGAGCCTGACGGCGCTGGCGCTGTTCGGCGCCGTCATCCTCGGCGCCCCCCTGGCGCTGAACCTGTTCGGCCCCGGCTTTGCCGCCGGCACGGTGCCGCTGGCCATATTGTGCCTAGCGCTGGTGGTGCGCTCGGTGATGGGGCCGGCCTCGATGGTGCTGTCCATCCACGACCGGCCCTGGGCCAGCCTGCCGGCGGTGCTGCTGGGCATGGGAACGCTGGTGCTGGGCAATCTCGTGCTGGTGCCGCCCCTGCAACTGGTGGGCGCGGCCCTGGCCGCCATCACCGCCATCACCGTGTGGTCGGTGGGACTGTGGCTGATCGCGCTGCGCACGGCGCGGATCGACGTGTCGATCCTGCAATGGTTCCGCGCGCGGGCGGCGGTGGCGGCGGCGGAATAGGTTCTAGTCGCCCAGCAGCGCGGCATAGTCGCGCCCGCCATAGAACACATTGACGATCTCGACGCCGCCTTGGGCAATGCGAAAGGCGATGACCGCCGAGCGCTCGAAGGGAGCGAGGCGAATGCCGGGACCCAGATCGGGCCTCGGCGCATAGCCCTCCGGCACATCGCCGATCTTCTCGCATTGCTTCCGGATACGCCCGATATAGCTCAGAACGACGGTTTCATGCGCCTCCTGCCCGACGAGATAGGCGGCAATCTCCTCGAGATCGGCGATCGCCTCCTCCCGGAAACGGACCGGCAGGCTGCGCATCAGCCGCTGCGCGAGAGGCGTTCGGCATGGGCCTTCACGCGGGCAAAGGCTTCTTCGAGGGGAACGGCCGGACGCGGGTCGTCCAGGGAACGCTTTATGCGGGCCCGAACCGCCGCAAGGCGCTCGGCGTGCTCTTCCTCGTCGCGCATCCAGACCCGCACGGCCTCGCGCAGCACTTCGCTGGTCGAGGCATATCGCCCCGCTTCCACCTGGCGCCGGATGAGGGCGAGCATTTCAGCGGGCAGGGTGATGGTGAGTTTTTCCGACATCCTTGGCGCTCCTTGCCGGAAAGTAGGAACAAATCCGGCGCCCCGCAAGCCGGGCTGGCGGGCGTGACGCTCAGGAGGCGGGCCGAACTCCCCGCTCAGGCCCCCACCAGGCTTTTCAGCCTGGTCTTCAGCCGGCCCATGCGGCCGACATAGCCGTGGTCGTAGGCGACGTCGGGGCGGGTGTAGAATTTTTCGATGAGCAGGTAGTCCTGGCCGAAAATATGCTGTTCGAGCAGGCAGATCTCCCGGTAGCCGTAGCGCTTGAGCAGCATGCGGGCGACCTCGTTTTCGGGGCGCACGAAGGTATAGGCCTTGTGGAAGCGGGTATTGTCCCAGTGCTCGTCGAAGGCGCGCATGCCGAACATGCCCAGCCGCGTCTGGCGGTGCGAGGGGAAGACCCAGCTCCAGTAGCGGAAGATGGCACCGCATTCGGGGCCCGAAACCATGGCTCCCCCGGGAACGCCATCGGCGCACATGATCATGATGTGCCAGGGATCGATGGCCAGCAGGTTGCGCAGGAAGACCTTGTTCAGCCGCATCGATTCATGCGCCTTGAAGCGGTCGCTGTAATGGGGAGAGGTGGCGATGACGTCCATCAGCTCGCGATGGATGAGATCGATATCCGCAGGGGTCGCGGCACGTATGGTCATCTGGGCCATGTTGCAGCTCCTCGAGGCGGCGCTCCGGCACCGCGGCAGGACGCACGATAACGCGGCGGCGGTTAACGTCCGGTGGCTTGCGGCCGCCGGGGCTTGCCGCCGTGGGTGCGCCTGATTAGAACGGGTCCACAAAAGACCAAGGGAGGAAGCCGATGAGCGACCAGCTCATATTCCAGCCGAGCGCGGAAACGATCGCACGTACCCATATCACCGCCGAGCAATATGCCGGGCTCTATGAGCGCTCGGTGCGCGATCCGGACGGATTCTGGGCCGAGCAGGCACAGCGGCTCGACTGGGTGACCTTCCCCAGGACCATCAAGAACACCACGTTCCAATATCCCGACGTGTCGATCAAATGGTTCGAGGACGGCGTGCTCAACGTCGCGGCCAATTGCATCGACCGGCATCTGGCCGAGCGCGGCGACGACATCGCCATCATCTGGGAGCCGGACAATCCCGAGGACGCGGCCGAATACATCTCCTACCGCACGCTGCACGAAAAGGTGTGCCGCTGCGCCAATGTGCTGAAATCGCTGGGCGTCAAGAAGGGCGACCGCGTCACCATCTATCTGCCGATGATCCCGCAGGCGGCCTATGCCATGCTGGCCTGCGCCCGCATCGGGGCGGTCCATTCGGTGGTGTTCGGCGGCTTTTCGCCCGACGCGCTGGCCGGCCGCATCAACGATTGCGATTCGGCCGTGGTGATCACCGCCGACGAGGGCCGCCGGGGCGGCAAGACGGTGCCGCTCAAGGCCAATGTGGACAAGGCGCTGGAAGACTGCCCGGGCGTGCAGAAGGTGCTGGTGGTGCATAATACCGGCGCCGACGTGCCGATGAAGGGCACGCGCGACATCTGGTGGCACGAAGCGGCCGCCGGGGTCGAGCCGTTCAACGATCCCGAGCCGATGAATGCGGAAGACCCGCTCTTCGTCCTCTACACCTCCGGCTCGACCGGCAAGCCCAAGGGCGTGCTGCACACCACCGGCGGCTATCTGGTCTATACCGCGCTGACCCACGAACAGACCTTCGACTACCGGCGCGGCGACGTTTATTGGTGCACCGCCGACGTGGGCTGGGTGACCGGGCACAGCTATATCGTCTATGGGCCGCTGGCCAATGGCGCCACCACGGTGATGTTCGAGGGCATTCCCTCCTGGCCCGATGCCAGCCGCTTCTGGCAGGTGGTGGAGCGGCACAAGGTCAACATCTTCCACACCGCGCCGACCGCCATCCGCGCGCTGATGGGCGCCGGCCCCGAATTCGTCGAGAAATACGAGATGCCGAGCCTGCGGCTGCTGGGCACGGTGGGCGAGCCGATCAACCCGGAAGCCTGGCTGTGGTATCACGACAAGGTGGGCAAGGGGCGCTGCGAGGTGATCGACACCTGGTGGCAGACCGAAACCGGCGGGCACATGATCGCGCCGCTGCCCGGGGCCATCCCGACCAAGCCGGGCTCGGCGACGCGGCCGTTCTTCGGCGTGCAGCCCGAAGTGCTGTCGCATGAGGGCGAATTGCAGACCGACACGGTGGCCGAGGGCGTCCTCGTCATCAAGGATAGCTGGCCGGCCCAGGCGCGGACGCTGTGGGGCGATCACGGCCGCTTCGTCTCCACCTATTTCGAGACCTACAAGGGCTATTACTTCAGCGGCGACGGCTGCCGCCGCGACGAGGACGGCTATTACTGGATCACCGGGCGCGTCGACGACGTGCTCAACGTCTCTGGGCACCGCCTCGGCACCGCCGAGATCGAGAGCGCGCTGGTGGCGCATCCGAAAGTGTCGGAGGCGGCGGTGGTGGGCTTTCCGCACGACCTCAAGGGGCAGGGCATCTATTGCTATGTCACGCTGATGGCCGGGGAGGACTATGACGAGGCGCTGCGCGGGGAGCTGCGCAACTGGGTCCGCAAGGAAATCGGCCCCATCGCCTCGCCCGACTTCATCCAGTGGGCCCCGGGCCTGCCCAAGACCCGCTCGGGCAAGATCATGCGCCGCATCCTGCGCAAGGTGGCCGAGAACGACTATGGCGCGCTGGGCGACACCTCCACCCTCGCCGATCCCTCGGTGGTGGAAGACCTCATCGCCAACCGGATGAACAAGCCGGGATAGGAATGCCCCCGCGGCCTCGGAGTTGATCCGGGCGCCGCGTTTGGGGATGGCGGCAGGGCACGGAATCATTGTCTCGCCGGAATTTGGCGGTCATGGTGGCCGCCCGATTCTCCGGCAAGGACCAGGTATTTGCTGCGCGCCCTTTTCGTCTCCGCCGCCTTTTGCGCCCTTTTTGGCGCTTCGGCGCTGCCCGCCACCGCCGCCACGCTGGAGGAGATGGCGGGGCAGATGATCGTGGTGGGGTTCGAGGGCGAGGACGCCGACGCTCCCGGCGCGGTGGCGGTGGCCGAGGAACTGGCCGCCGGACGGCTGGGCGGGGTGATGTTCCTCAAGAAGAACGTCGCGAGCCTCGCGGCCGTGCGGCGGATGAATGCCGGGTTCCGCGAGGCCGCGCCCGGCCTGCCGCCCTTCATCACCCTCGACCAGGAGGGCGGGGCGGTGGAGCGGCTGACGCGCGACGTGGGCTTCACCGAAATCCCCAATGCGGCGACAGTGGCGGCGCGCAATACGCCGGAGCGGGCCGAGGCCATCTATGCACGCATGGCGGCGGGCATCGCCGAACAGGGGTTCACCGTGAATTTCGGGCCGGTGGCCGACCTCAACATCAATCCCGACAACCAGATCATCGCCCGCTACGGCCGCGCCTTCGCCGCCGATCCGGAAACCGTCATCGCCTATGACCGGGCCTTCATCGCGGCGCATCGCGCGGCGGGGCTGGCGACGGCGCTCAAGCATTTCCCCGGCCACGGCTCCTCCACCGCCGACAGCCATGAAGGGTTCGTCGACATCACCAGAAGCTGGGCGCCGGAGGAACTGGAGCCCTATCGGGTGCTGATCGGGGAGGGGATGGCGGACATGGTGATGGTGGGGCATCTCTACCACGCCGATTATGCCAGCGGGGACGGGGAAACCCCCGCCTCGCTGTCGGAACGCTGGATCGGGGGCGTGTTGCGCGGGGAGCTGGGCTTCGATGGCGTGGTGGTCAGCGACGATCTGGAAATGGCCGCCATCCGCGATCATTTCACCCTGGAAGAAACCGTGACGCGGGCGGTGCGGGCCGGAATGGACGTGCTGCTGTTCTCCAACACCGCCGACTACCGGCCGGAGCTGTCGCGGGAAGTGCTCGCCATCCTGCTGGCGGAAGCGGCGGACGATCCGGCGTTCGCGGCGCGGATCGAACAGAGCCATGGGCGCATCGCGGCGTTGAAGGCGCGGCTGGAACAGGGCCGGTGACTTTGCGGGAGCGTTGAATTTGCCGGGAACGAGCATCGCGGCCGGTTTCCCCCGCTTTCTCGGGGGTGCGGTTTTCACCGTCATCGGGGCGGGATAATGTGCCGGCATGAAGCAGGAACCGAGGGCTGATGGCCGAAAACCATGAAAAACGGCGCGTAAGGGCGCTGTTCCTGTCGGATGTCCACCTGGGCATGAAGCCGATCCGAATCGGCCAGCTCATCGCATTCCTGCGGGTTCACGATGCCGAGACCATCTATCTGGTGGGCGACATCGTCGATGGATGGCGGCTGGCCAAGGCGTGGCGCTGGCCGGCCGAATACAATGTGCTGGTGCAGATCCTGCTCGACAAGGCGGCGGCAGGCACGCGCATCGTCTATCTGCCGGGCAATCACGACGAGTTCCTGCGCGAATATCTGGGCACCTATTTCGGCGAGATCGAGCTGGTCGACCGCACCATCCACGCCTCGGCCTCGGGCAAGACCTATCTGGTCATCCATGGCGACCAGTTCGACGTGGTGGTGATGAACGCCAAATGGCTCGCCCATGTGGGCGACTGGGCCTATAACGCGGCACTGCGCGTCAATATCGCCATCAACTGGACGCGGCGGCGGCTGGGCCTGCAATACTGGTCGCTGAGCGCCTGGGCCAAGCAGAAGGTCAAGAACGCGGTTTCCGTCATTGGGCGCTTCGAGGAAGCCCTGGTGCACGAGGCGCGCGAAAGCGGCGTCGACGGCGTCATCTGCGGCCATATCCATTTCGCCGACATCCACGACCGGCTGGGCATCGAATATATCAATACCGGCGACTGGGTGGAGAGCTGCACGGCGATCGCGGAGAATTTCGACGGCCATTTCGAATTGATCAAATGGACGGAGATGGTGACCGGGGAGCCCCGCCGGACCAAGGCCAGGCGCGCCGCCGAGCCATAGAGGCGCCGGCCGCAAAGGCGGCGGCGCAAGGCCGGCGCCGGGCGCGGGCAGATGGCCCTTGCGTCGCCTGCGCTTCCGGGGCACCTAAGGGCCAGCGGCGCCGTTCGCGCCCGGGAGTCCCTTTTCGATGCCGGCGGTATTCTCGCGTCTGGACACGCCCGAGCTGCGGGTGAGCCTCTACCAGTTCACCGTCTACCTCCCCGGGGGCGTGGCCTCGGTGTTCCTGGGCATCTGGCTGAGCGACCATGGCATTCCCGCCGACCAGATCGGCATCATCAACGCCCTGCCGACGCTGGGCCTGCTGCTGCTCAACATGGTGGTGGGGCGCGTGGCCGACCGGGCCGACGACTGGCGCACGGCGCTGATCGTGCTGTCGCTGCTGTCGGCGCTGGCCCCGCTGCCGCTGTATTTCGTGTCGGAATTCTGGGGCATCCTGCTGGTCTGGGCGCTGTGCGCCACCAGCAACGGGCTGGTGGCTCCGGTGATCGACGCGGCGACCGTGCGCATGACCAGGCGCAACGGCACCGATTTCGGCACGGTGCGGGCCTGGGCGACGGTGGGCTATGTCGTCGGCGCCGGCGGGCTGGGACTGTTTCTCAACACGCTCGGCTCGGCCGCCTTCGTCAGCCTCTATGTGGCCATGGTGGTGGGGCGGGCGGGGCTTGCCTTCCTGCTGCCGCGCTTCCGCGCCCCGGCGCCGCAGGTGACCCTGGCCGAGGCCATGCCGGAGGCCGCCGCGCCGCCCAGCCGGCTGCGCGACGCGCTCAAGCTGTGGTTCGTGCTGCCGATCCTGGCCTTCGCGCTGGTCAATTCCAGCAATTCGGTCATCGGCAGCTTCGGCGCGCTGCTTTGGCACGAGAACGGCATTCCGAGCTATTACCTGGGGCCGCTGCTGGGCTTTGCCGCGGTGGGCGAGGTGATCCTCATGTTCGCCTGGCGCCGGTTCGGCGGACGGGTGACGGCGCGCAACATGATCCTGGCCGCGGCGATCGCCGGGCTGGTGCGCTTCACCGTCATGGCCTTCAATCCGCCGGTGGAAGTGCTGTTCCTCACCCAGTCGCTGCACGCCTTCAGCTTCGGCATGGGCTATTTCGGCGTGGTGCATTTCATCGCCAACTGGACCAACGAGGCCAATGCGGCCGAGGCCCAGGGTTTCGCCAACATGCTCAATATGGCCATGGCCATGCTCGCCCTGGTCGGCTTTGGCGTGCTGATGGAATATTTCGGCGCCTACGCCTTCCTCTCCTCCTCGCTGACCTCGCTGCTGGCCATCTTCTGCGTGCTGCTGTCCCTGCGGCTGAAACCGCCCAGGGAGGCGGCGATATAGAGGCTTTCATGTTTTGACGGAATCGGCGACCAGCGCTCCCTCCCCTTGAGGGGAGGGTTGGGGAGCGGGTGGATCTGACAGATCACCGAAGGACCCCCACCCCCGACCCCTCCCCTCAAGGGGGAGGGGAGCAAGAAGGCAACGATTCCGCCTGACGATGAAAGGCTCCAGGAGGCGGCGGTATTATCTGTTCCGCCAGGTCCACCAGGCGAGGCGGGTGATCTTGCGCCAGTCGGGATCGCCGGGCGGCGGGGCGAAGGGGGAGCCGGTCTTTTGCCGCCAATCGGCAAGCTGGCGCTCGAGCACGGCGATGGCGGCGAAGGCCGGGCGGAGCCCGGAGGGCAGGGCGGCGATGGCCGTGCGGGCCTTGTCCAGATGCTCCCCCGCCAGTTCGGCGATCTGGCCGAGCGCGGCATGGAGCCCCTCGCTGTCCCGGCCGGTGAACAGCTCGCTTTCCCGCACGCCGTTGGCTTCGAGGATGGACCAGGGCAGCATGATGCGTCCCTGGGACGAAACGTGGCCGAGGGCGCGCAGATGGCCGATCATCGCCTGCGCCACGCCCAGATGGCCGGCGGCATCGCCCGGCTCGACCGGCTCGCCATGGTTGAGGATCATGGCCGAGAGCTGGAACAGGGTGGAAGCGGTTTCCCCGGCATAGCCCTCGAAAGTGGGCAGGTCCGGCATGGGGTCGTCGTAAAGATCGAAGCGCCGCGCGCCGAGCAGGCGCTGCAGCGTGCCCGCCGGCAAGCCGTGGCGCTCGATGGCGTCCAGCAGCGCGGCGGCGACCGGGTTCTGCCGCACCTCGCCATGGCCGTCCCCCGCCAGGGCGTCGTTCCACCATTGCAGGCGGATCTCGCCCGGCTGCGGCCCCGAGACGCGCTCGCGAATGGCCGCGACCTCGGCATTGAAGGCCAGCAGGGCGGATATGGCCGGACGATGGGCGGCGGGCAGCACCAGCGTCGCCAGATAGCGGTCGCGGTCGAGCTCGCGCAGGGTGCGGGCGGCGAAGTCGGTATCGTCCTGCCCCGTCATCGCGCCTTCTCGACGGCGATGAGGGCGGCGGCGACGGCGCGGTCTTCGGCCAGCAGGACGTTATAGGTGCGGATGGCGCCGCCGGTCTGGGTGGGCTCGACGATGACCCGGCGCGCGCGGAAGGCGGCGCGGATGGCCGGGTCGATGGCGACGATATCGGGCCCGAGGCCGATCAGCAGCACGTCGAGCTCGTCGGCGCATTCGAGCGCCGGCCGCAGGCTCTCCAGCGTCAGCGCGGACGCGTCGGCCACCTCCCAGCCATGCATCCCCGTGGGCAGGCAGAGCAGCGAGCCCTTGTGCGACATGTCGGCGAAGCGGAAGCCGCCATTGCCATAGGCGTCGATGCCGACGCGATGGGGGAAATGGCCGGAGGCGATGATCTGATCAGCCACGATGTCGTTCCCGCGAATGCGGGAACCCCTGTTTGCTGCGGCGGTCCCGGACACCGCCATTCCCGCTCCGGGGGAATGACGGTGATGCCGCAAAGGCCCTAAACCGAGGCTCCGTCGGCGGAGCGTTTCTTCTTGGCGTCCTCGGCGGCGGCGACTTCCTCGTCGGATTTCTGCTTGAGGCCGAAATTGATGAGGATGGGGCCGTTGATGATCACCGAGGAATACATGCCCACCAGCGAGCCGAAGGTCATGGCGATGGTGAAGCTGCGCAGCACCTCGCCGCCGAACAGCACCAGCGGCACCAGTGCCAGCAGCAGGGTGAACTGGGTGAGCGAGGTTCGTACGATGGTCTGGTTGATCGACAGGTCGATCAATTCGGGCAGCGGCATCTTGCGATGTTTTCGCAAATTCTCGCGGATACGGTCCGAGACCACCACGGTTTCGTTGAGCGACAGGCCGACCAGGGTCAGCACCGCCGCGATGGAACTGAGGTTGAACTCCAGCCCCGATATCGAGAACAGCCCGATGGTCATGATCAGGTCGTGCGAGGTGGTGGTGACCGCCGCCATGGCGAACTGCCACTCGAAGCGGAACCAGATATAGATGAGGATACAGATCAGCGCGATGATCACCGCGATGGTGCCGGTCCAGGCGAGCTCGCCCGAGACGGTGCCGCTGACGGCCTCGGTTCGTCGGATCTCGTAGTGATCGGTGGCCAGCGCGTCGCGCACCTTGGCCACCGCCACCTGGTCGGCATCCTGGCCGCCCTCCTGCGCCTGCACCCGCACCAGGACGTCCTGGGGCGTACCGAAGCCCTGCACCTGCACTTCGCCCAGTTCGAGATCGCCGAGCAGCTCGCGCACCCGCCCCACATCGGCGGGGCCGTCGACCCGCTGCACCTCGATGGCGGTGCCGCCCACGAAGTCGATGCCCAGGTTGAAGCCCTTGAAATAGGCCGTGCCGATCGACACCACGGTCATGACCACCGACAGCGCGATGACATAGCGCGAGATCTTCATGAAGGGGATTTTGGTGCCGTCCGGGATGAAGCGGAAATGCTGGATCTTCAGCCGCTTGGGACGGACGCGCTTGTACCACAGATTCACCTGGTAGGAGGTGACGGTATAGGAGGTGAACAGCGAGGTGAGGATGCCCAGGCCCAGCGTGACGGCAAAGCCCTGGATGGGGCCGGAGCCCATGAAATAGAGCACCACGGCCGCGACGAGCTGGGTCAGGTGCGAGTCGATGATGGTGCCCCAGGCGCGCTGGAAGCCGGCATTGATGGCCTGCAAGGGCGTTCGCCCGTCCCGCTGCTCCTCGCGCATTCGCTCGTAGATCAGCACGTTGGCGTCCACCGCCATGCCGATGGTGAGCACGATGCCGGCGATGCCGGGCAGGGTCAGCGTCGCGCCCAGTGCCGAGAGCGCGGCGAAGATGAGGATGATGTTGAGCACCAGCGAGACATTGGCGAAGACGCCCCACACGCCATAGGCCAGCACCATGAAGCCGACCACCAGCACCGAGGCGACCACGCCCGCGGTGAGGCCGGCGCGGATGGAGTCGGCGCCCAGGCTGGCGTCCACCGTGCGCTCCTCGATGACGTTGAGGCTGGCCGGCAGCGCGCCGGCGCGCAGCAGCACGGCCAGGTCGTTGGCCGAAGCGGTGGTGAAGCTGCCGCTGATCTGGCCCGAGCCGCCGGTGATCGGCTGCTGGATGACCGGGGCGGTGATGACCTGGTTGTCGAGCACGATGGCGAAGCGCTGGCCGACATTGGCCGAGGTGATCTCGCCGAAGGTGATGGCGCCGCGCGTGTCGAACTTGAAGCTGACGACGGGGATGCCGCGCTGGGGATCGTAGGCGGGCTGCGCATCGACCAGCGATTCCCCGCCCAGCGCCACGTCCTCGTAGAGCAGTTCGCGCGCGCCGTCCTGGCTGGGCAGGATCATGGTTCCGGCGGGCAGGCCCTGGGCCTCGGCCTGGTCGGCCGTCATGCCCGGATAGACCATGTGGAAGGTGAGGCGCGCGGTCTGCGAGATGATGTTCTTGAGGCGGGTGGAATCGCCGAAGCCCGGCACCTGCACCAGCACGCGGGTATCGCCCTGGCGCTGGATGGAGGGCTCGGTGGTGCCCAATTCGTCGATGCGGCTGCGGATGACCTCGATGGACTGGCCGACCAGCGAGCTCATGCGCTGGGTAATGCCGCCGGGGGTGAGCCCGATGGTGAGGCGCCCGTCGGGGGTTTCCCCGAAGACCAGTTCGTCGATGCCGGCGCCGGCGGAGAACAGCGTGTCGCTGAGCGTATTCTGCAGGGCCTGGAGAGCGGTGCGCGCCTGTTCCTTCTGGGACGGGTCGGTCAGCTCGATCTGGATGGCGTTGGCGGCCTCGTCGGTGGTGATGATGTTGCCGATGCCGTTCTGGTTGGCCAGAATGTTGCGCGCGTCGCGGCGGATGTCGCTGAGGCGCTGCGAGATGATGCCGGAGCGGTCGACCTCAAGCAGCAGGTGCGAGCCGCCCTGCAGGTCGAGACCGAGGACCAGGCCGGGCTGCGGCAGCCATCCGGGCAGCGCTTCCTGCACGTTCCTGGGCAGGAAATTGGGCGCGGCCAGCAGGATGCCCGCGATGGCAACGAGAAGGATGATGGCTACGCGGAACGGCGACTGGTTCATGAAACGGCGTCCTGGAAACTGGAAGCCGGAGCCCGTTCAGGCCCCGGCCGGATATTTTCGGCCTCAGGCCGGCTTGTTGTCGTTGACCGGCTCGGACTTGGTGCGGACATCCGCCACCATGCCGCGCACCACCTTGACCTTGATGCCCTGGGCGATCTCGACCTCGAGATCCTCGCCTTCGGCCGCCTTGGTCACCTTGCCCACGATGCCGCCGGTGGTGACGACGGTGTCGCCGCGGCGAATGGCGGACAGCATGGCCTGCTGGGCCTTGAGGCGCTTCTGCTGGGGGCGGAAGATCAGCAGCCAGAAGATCAGCACCAGAAGCGCGATCGGCATCAGCTGGATGAAAACGTCAGCCATGCCTCCCGGCGCCCCAACCGCATCCTGTGCATAGGCGGGCGTTACAAACATCAAGCGAACTCCTTATCGTTTCTTTTTCGCGCGATTTGAAGGATGGGGGGCGGCCCGGCGCCGACATCGACTGCGCGCTGGACGCTATCGGGCTGTCGTGCACTTGCGCCCCGGCCAAAATCGCGCGGACTATACATTTGGGCATTCCCGATTGCAAAGCGAAAGGGAAGCCCGGGATTGCCGCGCATGACACAAGGACGAGAGTGGTGAAGACCAAGGACTATCTGGGCCGGATCGCCCAGGCGCTGGAGAGCATCGCCCGGACGCTGGAGAGCGGGCCGGCCGACGCGCCCGGCTTCGAGCCGGGCGTGGAGAACGCCTATTACTGGCAGGGCGAGACCGGGACGCTGCTGCCCGTCGCCAAGGTCAGCCGGGTGCCGCTCGCCATGCTCAAGGGCATCGACCGGGTCCGCGACATCCTGCTGCGCAATACCGAGCAGTTCGCCCGCGGCCACGGCGCCAACAACGCGCTGCTCTGGGGCGCGCGGGGCATGGGCAAGTCGTCGCTGGTCAAGGCCATCCACGCCGATATCGAATCGCGGCAGGGATTCGGGCGGCTGGTGCTGATCGAGATCGCGCGCGAGGACCTCGAGACGCTGCCCCGGCTGATGCGGCTCATCGCCGGGCAGACGGCGCGCTTCATCGTCTTTTGCGACGATCTCAGCTTCGATGGCGGCGAGACCAGCTACAAGTCGCTCAAGACCATATTGGATGGAGGCCTCGAGGGGCGGCCGGACAATGTGCTGTTCTACGCCACCTCCAACCGCCGCCACCTGATGCCGCGCGACATGATCGAGAACGAGCGCTCGACGGCGATCAATCCCAGCGAGGCGGTGGAGGAAAAGGTGTCGCTGTCCGACCGCTTCGGGCTGTGGCTGGGCTTTCACAATTCCGACCAGGACGATTACCTGGCCATGGTCTCGGCCTATGCCGATTATTACCGGCTCGACATCGACGCCGAGACCCTGCGCGCCCGGGCCATCGAATGGGCCGCCACCCGCGGCGCCCGTTCGGGCCGCGTGGCCATCCAACTGGTGCGGACGCTGGCCGGGGAAGAGGGCAAGGCGGTTTAGGGCCGGCGCAGCGGTTTCGCCCTTTTGTCGTCATTGCCGGGCTGGTCCCGGCAATCGCGCTTCCTGCATCGCATGGACCACCGGAACAAGTCCGGTGGTGACGATGGGGGAGATATGGGGTGGTGACGATGGGGGGAGATATGGGGTGGTGACGATGGGGGGAGATATGGGGTGATGACGATTGAGGGATATCTAGAGGCTTTCATGTTTTGACGGAATCGGCGACCAGCGCTCCCTCCCCCTTGAGGGGAGGGTTGGGGAGGGGGTGGGTTTGGCGGAGC
This sequence comes from Devosia honganensis, assembly GCF_042648785.1. NCBI lineage: Bacteria > Pseudomonadati > Pseudomonadota > Alphaproteobacteria > Hyphomicrobiales > Devosiaceae > Devosia > Devosia honganensis. The sequence goes on along the minus strand of NZ_JBHRYD010000001.1, from coordinate 84,840 downwards.
ACCGAAGGACCCCCACCCCCGACCCCTCCCCTCAAGGGGGAGGGGAGCAAGAAAGCGCTGATCCGCTTGACAGTGAAAGGCTCTAGGGGGCGGCGCGGGGCGGGTTCTTGCGTCCCGGCTTGGGGAACTTACCCTTCCTTCGTCATTGCCGGGCTGGTCGTGTTCCCCTCCCCCTTGAGGGGGAGTGTTCATTTCGGACTGCTGGCACAATTTATCCTCCACACCGGGCTTCCCTCGGGCTTGACCCGAGGGCCTCTGTCCACGTGCAAGAAACTCGGGTTTCGGGGCGCCCAGGCCGGCCCTCGGGTCACGCCCGAGGGCAGCACAGCGTTGGTGTTGACAACAACGATCAAACCAGAAGCGTCCAAAGTAAACACTCCCCCCCTTGAGGGGAGGGGTTAGGGGTGGGGGTTCCGCACCGTCGATTTTCTCGATGGATCAATCGGATTCCCGAACCCCCCCTGGCCCAGCCATTCGAGCATAGCTCTCATGGCCTTCTCACCTTCAATCGCTCCACCGGAGCGATTGACCCTACGGGACAGTTCGAAGCCCTCAAGGGGGAGGGAGGCGAAGGGGCCGGTCAGGCGAGGCGGCCGCTGGCGTGGGCGAGGGTGGTATAGACCTTGCCGCGGTCGGAGAGCAGGTGGTCGCGGGTTTCGGCGGCGGGGTTGGGGCCGGCGGCGGCGCGTTTCAGCAATTGCTCGAACTCGCTCATATAGGCCTGGGCGGTGCGGGCGAACTCCGGATCGCGCTGCACGCGCTTGCGGACCTCGTCATAGGTGCCCTGGCCGGTGAGCGTGTAGATGCGGCGGGTGAAGACGTTGGATTCGCCGGCCTGATAGCGCGACCAGGCCTCGGCCAGCGCCGCGTCGTCGATGGAGCGGGCGATTTCCTCCGAGAGGCCCGACAGCGCCTGCGGGGCCTGCACCCCGGCCTGCTTGGCCGAGGCGTTGCGCAGCACGTCGCGCAGCCAGCCGCCTTCGACCTCGGCCGCGGGGCGCGGCGCGGGAGCGGAGGCCGCCGGGGGCGGCGCGACCGGCTGCTGCACCGGGGCGGGGGCGGGCTGCTCGATGACGCCGGCGCGGATCGGGTCGACCAGCGGCGGGCGGGCCGGCTCGGGCCGATAGGCCTCGCGCGCCGGTTCGGGCTGGCGCGGCGGCTCGGGCGGACGCTGCGAGCGCTGCGGGGCGCGGCGGTCGGTCAGGTCGTGGCTGGCCGGCTGCGAGCGCACGATGGCGTTGAGCTCGCTCAGGGCCTCGATCTGCTCGGCCACGACGCGGCGCATGGCGGCGGCGCTGGCCCGGGTCTCCTCGGGCAGCTCGTTGACGCCGCGGGCCAGTTCGGCGCGCGTCGCCTCGAGCTCGCTGCCCACCTCGCGGGCCGTCTCGCGCATGGCGCGGGCGGTGTCGGCGAAGCGCTGGGTGGCTTCCTCGATGGCGCGCTGCATCTCGCCGGCCATGCGCTGCTGGGCCTCCTGCAGGGCCTGGCTGGCGCGGCGGCCTTCGGCGTCGGCGGCTTCGTGGAACTCGCCCAGCCGCCCGGTGACCTCGCCGGTGGTCTCGTCGAGGGCGCGGCGGAGCTGGCCGGTATTGGAGGCGATGGCGTTACGCACCGAGCTGGTCGAGTCGGAAATGGTGTCGGCCAGCGTGCTGGTGGTGGTGGTGAGCACATCGGTGACGCTGCCGGCGGTGGAGGCGAGCACGTCGCTGACGCGATTGGCGTTCTCCTCCAGCGCGGCATTGACCTGGTCGGCCTGGTCGGACAGCGCCAGGCGCACCGAGGACGAGGTCTGGCCGAGCGCGGCGGCGGCGGCATCGGCGGCGCGGCGCACCGTGTCGTCCATCTGCGCCAGATTGGCGTTGATCGTCGAGGTGAAGCGCTCATTGGTGGTGTAGAGCGCGTCGTTGACGCTGCCGGTGGTGCTTTCCAGCGTCTGGGTGATGGTGGCGGTGGTCTGGCCCAGAACGTCGGTCACCGAATGGGTGGTGGCGTTGAGGGCCTCGTCCATGGCGCGGCGGGCCCCGATCAGGCGGCGCTCGGTATCGTTGACCGTGTCGGCGATGGACTGGGCGAACACGCGCATGCGGCCGTCGATGTCGTCGGCGCGGGCAGCGAAGCTCTGCGCCAGCGCATCCATGGCGCCACGGCGATCCTCGAGATTGTCGAGCGCGGTGGAGCTGCTGGCCTCCAGGGCCCGGGAGGCCTGGGTGATGCCGGCGGCCTCGGCGTCGAGACGCCCAAGAATGCCGGCGAACTCGTCGACCATGGCCCGGATGGTGGTCTGCAGGGCGCCCACATGCTGGGTGACCATGGCGCCGGCCTGCTCGGTCTGGCCCATGGCTTCGCGCATGGTGTCGGAATAGTTCGCCGTCTGCTGGGCGACGCTGGTTTCGAGGCTGGCCAGATTGGCCGTCGAGGCATCGAGCACGCGCTGCAGCAGCAGGTTGGAGTCGTTGAGCTTGTTGAGCGCGGTGGTGACGTCGCCCAGGATGCGCGAGGTGGAGGCCGCCATGATCTGCTCGGCTTCGCGGCTGTTCTCGGAGAGGGCGTCGCGCAGCAGGTTGCCGTGGCTGGCCAGCGCGCTCTCGAGCTGCTCGGACTTGCTGGTCACCAGATCGGCGAAGCTGGCGGTGTGCTCCTCCAGCGAGCGGTTGATGCCCGACAGGCGCGTCTCGATGGCTTCGGCGGCGCCGACGGCCTTGACCGAGACGAGCTGGTCGATGCTGGCGCCGGCCTGGCGGAGCAGGTCGAGAGCGCCGCGCACGGCGCCGTCCATGCGACTGGCCGTGGCCTCGACATCGGCGGAAATCGCGTCGCTGGCCGCGGTGATGCGGGTGGCGATGGTCTCCTCGATGCGATCCGCACCGGCCTCCAGATCGGCCATGGACTGGGTGATCGAGGTGCTGATCGAGGCATTGAGCGCGGCGAGGCGCTCGGCGGTGATGTCGGCGCGGGCGGTGATGGCCTCGGGCAGGGTGCCCAGGCGCTGATCGACCATTTCGACGATGGCGGCGCGCGCCGAGGTGACGCCGCTCTCGATGAGCTCGGCGGCCTGGCGGGCGCTCTCGCCCACGGTGGCGCTGGCGCTCTCGATGCGGGCGGCAACGCCGCGCTCGGCATCGGAAATGCGGGCGATGGCGCCGTCGAGGTCGTGGCCGAGGCTCTCGTTGATCTCGGTGACCTTGCTGGAAACGGCGGTGGACATCTCGTCCAGTCGCGTGGCCATGGTCTCGGTGGCGAGGCGCAGCGAGGTATCGATGCCCTGGCGGGCGGCGGCGCCGTGCTGGTCGAGGGTCGCGGCCAGCTCGCCCGTATGCAGGCCGATGGTCTCGCCGATGGAGGTGGTGTGGGTCGCCAGCGTGTCGGAGAGGGCCTGGGTACGGCCGGCCAGCGCCTCGGAAAGCTGCTGGGTGCGGGTATGGACCGCGCCGGCCAGTTCCTGGGTGCGCTGGTCGAGGCTCGAGATCATCTGGCCGCCACGCTCGTCCAGCCGCGACACCAGCGTGCCGGTGCGCTCATCGAGCTGGGAGACCAGGGCGTCGGTGCGCTCCTCGAGGCGGCCGGCGAGGTCGCCGGTGCGGGTCTCGATTTCGAGCGAGAGCGCGTTGGTGCGCTCCGAGAGCGTGTCGGCGAGGCGCTGGGTGCGACCGGAAATGGCCTGGTTGAAGGCCTGGGTGCCGGCGGCGAGGGTGTCGCCCAGCTCCTGCGAGCGCAGGCGGATGGCTTCGCTCGCCTCGGCGCTGCGGGCGCCCAGCGTCTGCTCGAGCTCGGCGGCGCGGGCGCTGAAGGTTTCGTCCAGGCGGGCGGCGTTGGTGGACAGCACCGTGTCGAGCCGGCCGGTGCGGCTATCCAGCGCCTCGGCGATGATCTCGGCGTGGCCGTCCAGCGAGTCGGAGATTTCCCGGGTGCGGTTGACGAGGCTTTCTGAAATCGCCTTGGTCTTGGCGCCCAGCACGTCGCCCAGTTCGCGGGTTTTTTCGGTGACGATGTCGTTGAAGCGGCCCGATTCCTCGTTGAGCGCCATTTCCAGCACATTGGCGCGGGCGGCGAAGCTGACGCCCTGCTGGTCGAGGCGCGCCACGAGCTGTTCGCCGCGGTCGCCGATCAGGCCGTCGAGGGCGCTGAGCTTCTCGTCCAGAAGGCCGGTGATCTCGGTCAGGCGGGCATCGAACAGGCCCAGCGAATCCTGCCCGGCGGTCGAGAGCGTCAGCCGCGCCCGCTCGGAGGTGTCGTCCAGCGCGCCGTTGATCTCGATGATCGCCGATTGCAGGCGGCTGTCCAGGGCGTTGAGCTGGATGGAGACGGATTCGTCGAGCTGGCGGCTGAGGGTGGCGAGCAGCAGCTCGGCCTCGGTGGTGCGGCTGCCGATATCGCCCGAGACGCGGGCGCCGATGGCCTCCAGCGCCTCGCTCACGGATTCACCGCGGGCGCGCAATTGCTCGACCAGGACCGAGCCGCTTTCGCCCAGCAGATTGGCGAGCGCGGCGGTGCGCTCGTCGATGGCGCCCGAAAGGGACAGGGTCTGGTTCTCCAGCGTGCCGGCGAAACTGGCGGCGCGGCTGTCGAGCGCTTCGGTCAGCGCGTCCATGCGGCTGTCGAGGGCCGAGGTCAGCTCCAGGGTGTGCGTTTCGAAGCTGCGCGCCATGGTGCCGGCGTGGTCCTCGAAGCTGAGCGAGAGGCGGCCGGCGCTGTCATCGAGCGCCGAGAGGAAATCGCCGGTGCGGTTGTCGACCAGGTTGACGAAGCTGTCGGCGCGCTCGGAAAAACCGGTGGTCAGGGTATTGCCGGCGGTTTCCAGCGCCCGGGTGAGATTGCCGCCGCTTTCCACGATGGTGCCGGCGATGCGCTGGCTGATCATGTCGAGGTCGAAGACGAGGCCGGTATGGCTCTCGGTGATGGCCTCGCGCACGCGCTCGGTATTGGTGAGCACGCTTTCGCGCTGGCTGGCCAGCTCGGCGATCAGCGCGCGCATGCGCGATTCATTGTCCGAATAGGTGCGCTCGAGGGCGGTCACCTCGTTGTGGATCATCACCTCCAGCTCACCGGCGCGCGACAGGGCGCGCTCGAGCCCGTCGCCCAGCGCGTTGACCTCGCGGCGCACGGCCTGGCCCACCGAGGCCACCTTGTCGGCGGCGGTGACTTCGGGCTCGGCCAGGCGAATGGCGGCCTGGGTGATGGAGGAGGCGGCGTTGCGCAGATCGGCGGCGCGGCGGAACAGGGTGGCGACGGCGAAGAACCCCAGCACCGGCAGCACCATGATGGCCAGCAGCGCCACGAATTCCATCGAGCCCAGAAAAGCCCCGAAATCGCTGGTTTGGGTGCCGAAGCGCATCCAGGCGACGACGCCAGAAATGGCGATCCAGACGATGGAGAGCAGCAGGGCCAGCCAGGTGGGGGCGGCGGAGGAGCGCCCCTGCAGGCCGTAAAGCAGCTTGGAGGTGGAGACGCGATCGTCATTGGCGATGACGCCGGCCTGCTGGGCGATCCTGTCGGCGGCGCGCAGGCGCTCGGAGCGCGCGGGCTCGGCGGATTTTTTCTCGGGCGCGGGCTGGGCCGGCGGGTCGAGGTTGAACACGGAGTCCTTGAGGGCGTCCTCGACGGCCGAAAAGGCCAGTGCAGCCGGATCGTTCTGGGGGGTCGGATTCTTCGCCATACTCTTTACAACTCTCGCGTCGGCACTGCAAAAACAAGGCGGACTTCGGGAGGTGTCATGACACGCCAGCCCTTTCCGGGCCGGTCGTCAATCCGGAACAATTCGATGCAAATGCCCCGCATCGTCCCTCCAAACCCTCGCCGCCGCGCGCTGGTTCAAAGCCCATACATACATTCAATTTTATGCAAACCGAACGGATTCTTACCCAAAGGTTAATTTTCGGGTGGGAAACGGCGGTGACTTGAGAGCCAAACAAAGGCGAAGATGTGGCTTAATCACCTGTTCACGCCCCGCTGTTTAGGCTTGTCCACACAGGAAAGGGTGCCGACCGACGAGGCCGCCCCAAACGAGCAGGAGCAGCCGGAATGGCGCAAGGAGCAGTCGTGCGGAACGCGGCCCAGGCGGACAGGGACGAGGCCCGGGCCCCGCGCACCCGCCCCATCGACATGGAGCATCTGGCCAATCAATGCCTCGGGGATGAAAATCTCGGGCTCGAAGTGCTGCGGATGTTCGACGGCACCATTGCCGGCTATTTCGGCCGGCTCCGCCTGGCGACGGCCTTCGACGAGCTGGCGGCGCATCTGCATACCATCAAGGGCGCCGCCGCCGGAGTGGGCGCCCGGGGCGTGGCCGACCTCGCCCGCGCGCTCGAGGACGATCTGCGCGCCGGCCGGCCGCTGAAGCCGGAGCGCATCGACGATCTGGGCATGGCGGTCGAGGAAGTCCGCAGCTTCATCGCCGGGCTGGTGGCGGCGGACGAAGCCGAATAGGGCCGGAGCCCGGCTGCTGCAAATTGACGCTTTGCGCGCATGCGCTTATAGAGCGCCGCAGATCGTTTCCGACCCGGCCGGCCCTGGCGCCGGCCCTCTGGCACCAGCAGTTTCCATGTCCCCATCCGCCGCCGCCGAGGCCAGTCCTCGGGCCCCACTCGAGCCGTTCCGCCTGCGCCGCACCTTTGCGATCATCTCGCACCCGGACGCGGGCAAGACCACGCTGACCGAGCGGCTGCTGGCCGCCTCGGGCGCCATCCAGCAGGCGGGCCTGGTGCGCGGCAAGTCAGGCCAGCGCTCGACCCGCTCGGACTGGATGGAGATGGAGCAGCAGCGCGGCATTTCCATCACCTCCTCGGTGATGACGTTCGATTATGACGGGCTGACGCTCAACCTGCTCGACACGCCGGGCCACTCGGATTTCTCCGAGGACACCTATCGCACGCTGACCGCCGTGGATGCGGCCATCATGGTGATCGACGCGGCCAAGGGCATCGAAAGCCAGACCCAGAAGCTGTTCGAGGTCTGCCGCCTGCGCGACATTCCCATCATCACCTTCATCAACAAGGTGGACCGGGAGGGGCTGAGCCCGCTCGAGCTGATCGACGAAATCCAGGACAAGCTGGCGCTCGACCTGACGCCGGTGCTCTGGCCGATCGGGCAGGGGGTGGATTTCGGCGGCTATATCGATCTGGTGGAAAAGCGGGTGCTCGATCCCCAGGGCAAGCCGGTCGCCGAATTCGAGGCGCTGGAGGACCTGCTGGAGGTCGAGGCGCTGGTGGACAATCCGGTGTTCATGACCGCGCTCGAAACGCTGGAGATGGCGCAGGCCATGCTGCCCGGCTTCGATCTCGACGTCTTCCACCAGGGGCATCTGAGCCCGGTGCTGTTCGGCTCGGCGCTCAAGGGAATCTCGGTGGCCGAGCTGCTGCGCACGCTGGGCGAGTGGGGGCCGGAGCCGCGGCCCCAGCCCGCCATTCCGGCGCCCATCGAGCCGTCCGAGAAGAAGGTGTCCGGGTTCGTCTTCAAGGTGCAGGCGAACATGGACGCCAATCACCGCGACCGCATCGCCTTCGTGCGGTTGTGCTCGGGGAAATTCACCCGCGGCATGCGCCTGCGCAACGTGCGCTCGGGCAAGGACATGGCGGTTTCCAATCCCATGTTCTTCTTCGGCAATAATCGCGAGCTGGCCGAGGAGGCGGTGGCCGGCGATATCGTGGGCATTCCCAATCACGGCACGCTGTCGGTGGGCGACACGCTGACCGAGGGCGCCAATATCAACGTCACCGGCATTCCCAATTTCGCCCCCGAAATCATCCGCCGCGTGCGGCTCGCCGATGCGATGAAGACCAAGCAGATGTCCAAGGCGCTGCACGACCTGGCCGAGGAAGGCGTGACCCAGGTGTTCCGGCGCATGATCGGATCGGACTGGATCGTGGGCGTGGTGGGGCAATTGCAGCTCGAAGTGCTCGCCTCGCGCGTCGCCAAGGAATATGGCGTGCCGATCACCTTCGAATCCATGGGTTATGAGGTGGCCCGCTGGGTGGAAAGCGACGATCCCGAAGAATTGAAGCGCTTCATCGCGGCGCAGAAGACCAATATGGCCGAGGATCGGACCGAGGCGCCGGTGTTCCTGGCGCAGAATGCGTGGTGGGCGGACCGGGCGAAACAGGACTGGCCGAAAATCCGCTTCCTCACCACCAAGGAGCGGCATTGAACGCGACCGGCCGCATCATCGAGTTCGCCCTCGCGGTCCGCGAGGCCTTCGAGGAGGGCACGCTGATCCGGCTGCGCCTGGCGGGCTATGAAGGGGCCGAGCCGGACCTCAAATCCGTCGACATGCGGCGGGTGGTCGTCAAGGGCGCGGAAAAGTTCAGCGCCGTCCGCCATTACCGCACGCGCGACATCACCAAGAACCACGCGCTGGACGAGGCGATGGACACGCTCATCACCGAGCTGGGCGGGACTTTTCGCGTCGCCACGCTCAACGCCGTCGGTTTCGACCTGGTACTGGAGCGGCACGGGGAAAAGGTCAGGCTGCGCCGCACCGAGGTGCCGGGCCGCGATGCGCCGCCCATTGCCCATGACCGGGCCAAGAACCGCCCGCTGGTCGACACGCACAAGCCCTGGCTGCAGGCGCTGGGGATCGTCGCCAAGAACGGATCGGTACGCCACGACACGCAGGACAAGTTCAGGCAAATCAACAGGATGGTGGAGATTTTCGCCCCGTTGATTCAAGAACTTCAAGCAGAGAATCCGCGTATCGTCGATATGGGCGCGGGCAAGGGATATCTCGATTTCGCGCTCTACGACTATCTTTCGAGCCTGGGCCGGAAGGTGGACATCGTCGGCGTCGAATTGCGCGACCGGCTGGTCGAGGACGGCAATGCGACGGCGCGGGCGTCGGGATTTTCCGGCCTCAGCTTCGTTGCGGGGACGATCCTCGACCATGACGCCGCCGGCGCCGATGCGGTCATTGCCCTGCATGCCTGCGACACGGCGACGGACGACGCCATCTATCGGGGCATAGAGGCGGGGGCGGAACTGATCGCGGTGGCGCCGTGTTGCCACAAGCAGGTGCGCCGGCAGATGGAGGCGGGCCAGGCCGACGACCGGCTCGGGTTCCTCCTGCGCCACGGCACCTTCATGGAGAAGCAGGCAGAAATGGTAACCGACGGGTTACGCGCCCTGCTGCTGGAGGCGAGCGGCTATCGCACGAAAGTGTTCGAATTCGTCTCGGACGCGCATACGCCCAAGAACAATCTCATCGTCGCGCAAAAAGGCCGCGCCGGCCCGCGGCAGGCGGCGATTGACCGCATTGCGGCGGCGAAGGCGATGTTCGGTATAAGGAAGCACCATCTCGAAGGCCTGCTTGGCCTTTGAGCCCCTGCAGAAGGATTTCGGCCCCCAATGACCAGGATCACCTATGTCACCCCGCATGGCGAGCAGATCGAGACCGATGGCGAGAACGGCTCCACGGTGATGGAGACGGCGATCATGAACGGCGTGCCCGGGATCATCGCCGAATGCGGCGGCGCCTGTACCTGCGCCACCTGCCACGTCTATGTGGACGAGGATTGGACCCAGATCGTGGGCGGGCCCTCGAACATGGAAGAGGACATGCTCGACTTCGCCTTCGACGTCCGCGACACCAGCCGCCTGAGCTGCCAGATCAAGGTGCGCGACGAGCTGGACGGGCTGGTGGTGCATGTGCCGACCCGGCAGGGATAGGCAGGGCCGCGCTTTAGCCGCGCCCCTTCCTTCGCCGGTCCTCCTGGGGTAAGTGGACCGCACCTATCATATTACCTGGGCGGCATTCCCGCGAAGGCGGGGGCCCCCGGGTTCCCTCAAAACGGATATTCCCGCTCCCCCGGGAATGATGCCGAGGCAGTCAGGGCGCTTCGGCCAGCTGGACATGAATGAAATGAGCACTGAGATCACCACCGATGTCGTCGTCATTGGCGCGGGCCCCTGCGGGCTGTTCGCGGCCTTCGAACTCGGGCTGCTCGACGTCAAGTGTCACTTCATCGACATCCTCGACCGCCCCGGCGGCCAGTGCGCCGAGCTCTATCCGGAAAAGCCGATCTACGACATTCCCGGCTTTCCGGTGATCACCGGGCAGCAGCTCACCGACAACCTCATGGCGCAGATCGCGCCCTTCGAGCCGGAATTCCATTTCTCCCGCATGGTCAATTCCATCGAGAAGCTGGACGACGGCTCGTTCCGGCTGGAGACCGACGCCGACGAGATTTTCCATGCCAAGGTGGTGGTGATCGCGGCCGGGGGCGGCTCGTTCCAGCCCAAGCGGCCGCCGGTGGAGGGCATCGAGCAGTATGAGAACAAATCGGTGTTCTACGCGGTGCGCCGCATGGAGGATTTCCGCGATCAGGACGTGGTGATCGTGGGCGGCGGGGATTCGGCGCTCGACTGGACGCTGAGCCTCGAGCCCATCGCGCGCACGCTGACGCTGGTGCACAGGCGCGACGCCTTCAAGGCGGCTCCGGCCTCGGTCAACAAGATGAAGGAGCTGGTGGCGGAGGGGAAGATCAGCTTCCAGCTCGGCCAGATCGCCCGGCTCGAGGGAACGGACGGGCAGATCGACCATGTGCACCTGGCCACCGCGGCGGGCGACCTGGCCATCCCGGCGACGCGCCTGCTGCCGTTCTTCGGGCTGACCATGAAGCTGGGCCCGGTGGCCGACTGGGGGCTGGAGCTCAACGACAACACCATCGTGGTGGACACGGAAAAGTTCGAAACCTCCGTGCCCGGCATCTTCGCCATCGGCGACATCAATTATTATCCGGGCAAGCTCAAGCTGATCCTTTCCGGCTTCCACGAGGCGGCGCTGATGGCCCAGGCGGCCAAGCGCATCGTGTCGCCGGGCGAGCGGGTGGTGTTCCAATACACGACCAGCTCGACCAAATTGCAGAAGAAGCTGGGCGTGGTCTGAGGCGGGCCCCGCTGCGCCGTCCATCTTCACTCCCATCGCGCTGTCGAGGAGCGCCCATGAAGATCATCGTGACCGACCAGAGCGGCGAAATCCATGAACTGGAAGGGCTCGAGGGCTGGCGGGTGATGGAGGTCATCCGCGACTGGGGCCTCGACATCAAGGCCGAATGCGGCGGCGCGCTGAGCTGCGCCACCTGCCATTGCTATGTCGATGGCGACTGGCTCGACGTGGTGGGCGCGCCCAGCGACGAGGAAGAGGACATGCTCGACAGCGTCGGCGACGTGCGGCCGAATTCACGGCTGAGCTGCCAGATTCTGTGCTCTGAGGCGCTGGACGGGCTGGAGGTCACGCTGGCGCCGAGCGCGGCGAAGGATTGAGGCTTCCGAAGCCGGTTGCCAAGAAGCCGCGTTTCATGCTCTTGCGCCTCCCTCCCCTTGAGGGGAGGGGTTAGGGGTGGGGGTTCCGCGCCGTCGATTTTCTCGATGGATCAGTCGGATTCCCGAACAATCCCGAACCCCCACCCTCATTCCCTCCCCTCAAGGGGGAGGGAGGCGATGGAGCCGAGGGCTCAGAGGCTTACCCAGCCTTTCTCATCTCGCTCGTCACCTTCACCAGTTCCGGGATGAAGTCGCGGACCATGGGCTGGGGCAGGGTTTCGAAGGGGAGGGGGCGCACGACGCGCATGGCGGCGATGCCGACGCGCACCGTCATCAGCCCGTTGACGACGCCCTCGCCCAGCCGCGCCGAGAGCTTTGCGGCAAGGCCCTGGCCGACGAGCTGCTCCACCACGCCATCGGTCAGCACCAGGCCGCCGGTGACCGCCAGGTGGGCGAGCACCGCGCCGGCCAGCCGCCAGAAGCCGAAAAAGCCGGGCCGGGCGCCGTAAAGCGCGGCGATGGCCCCGGCGAGGCGCACGCTTTCATAGATGACGAAGGCGATGTCGATGAGGGCGCGGGGCGAGACGGCGGTGACCAGCGCTACGCGCCGGGCCGAAGCGGCGGTCAGCGCCCGGGCGCGGCGGTCGAGCGGGGCCATGAGGCCGCGTTCGGCCAGGGCGATCACTTCATGGCCGTCGAACAGATCGGGCAGGTGGCCGGAAACCTCGCGGCGGGCGGCGGCGAGATCGGCGCGGTGGGCGTAGATGGCGTCGAGACGGCCGGCCACCGACCCGGCCAGCCGGCGATCGTTGTCGGCCGCGGCGCGGGCGGCGTCGCGCTTGAGGCCGTCGAGGACGCGCAGGCGCCGCAGCGCCAGCATCTCGCGCAGGACCAGCGCCAGCACGGCGACGAGGAAGGCGCCGAGCACGCCCAGCCCGATCCAGCCCAGATAGGGGTTGGAGGCGAACAGGTCGCGGATCAGCCGGTCGGCGGCAAGGCCGAGGCCGGCGGAGACTAGAATGCCCCCCGTGGTCCAGGCGAGGCGGCCCAGCCATCCCATGCGGCGCGGCGGCGGCCCCACCAGTTCCGGCTCGGGCTCGGGGTCGAACGTCGCCTCGACGATTTCGGCGCGCTCGGGGGTGAAGGTGCGGGGCTGGCGCGCCGCCTCGGCGTCGGGGGCGGCCTGCTGCGTGGGTCGGGCGATGGGGCGCTTCATGCCATCCAGTCTCCGATGAGGTAATCCAGCGCGCGGTCGAGCCTGATATGGGGCAGGACGGGGTCGCCGGCGGCGTTGCGCTCCAGCCTGGCCGGCGGCGCGAAGCGCAGGAAATTGAGCGCGACGGGAGTGCCGTTCTCGAACAATGAATCCGGACGTTCCGGCAAGTCCCCGGGAAACAAGGCGATTTCGGTGCTGCCGTCATAGCTGGCGCCATCAAGGACCTCGCCCGCGAGTGGGGTGCCGATCAGGGTGGGCAGGGTTTCGCCATGCTCGCGGATGGTGCCTTCGCCGGTGGCGCGGATGCCGGCAATGGCCATGGAACGCGTCTGGGCGCCGGCAAAGCGGGCGCGCCGCGCGGCATTGGCGACGAGGCGGTTGAGGATGGCCTCCAGCCGGTCGTGGCTGGTGTGATGGACATGGTCGGCCTTGGTGGCGGCGAACAGGATACGGTCGATGCGGCGGGAGAAGGGGCGCAGCAGCATATTGGCCTCGCCCTGGCGGAAGCAGGCCAGCACGGCGGTGAGCGCGGTTTCGAGATCGCTGACCGCCGCCGGTCCGGCATTGAGGGCGCGCAGCGTGTCGACCAGCACCACCTGCCGATCGAGGCGGGCGAAATGGTCGCGGAAGAAGGGCCTGACGATGCGGTCCTTATAGGCCTCGTAGCGGTTCTCCAGCATGGCATGGAGGCTGGACCTGCGCACCGGCCCGGCGGGCGGGGGGAGCGGCGCAAAGGTCAGCGCCGGCGAGCCTTCGAGGTCGCCCGGAAGCAGGAAGCGGCCCGGCGGCAGGGTGGAGAGCGCGCCATGCTCGCGGGAGCGGCGCAGATAGGCGGTGAAGGCGGCGGCGAGCCGTTCGGCCTCGGGATCGCTGGCCGGCGCGAGCATATCGGTGCCCTCGAGCGCCGCAAGGAACTCGCCGGCCTCGTCGGCATGGCCGGGCAGGCGGGCGCGGGCCAGCGCATCGGCGCTCCATTCGGCAAAGGAAAGGCCCAGCAGCGGCAGGTCCAGCAGCCATTCGCCGGGATAGTCGACGATGTCGAGATTGAGCGTCGCCGGCCCGGCCATGCCCGACCACCATTTTGCCGACTGATAGCGCAGCACCAGCCGCAATTGCGAGATGCGGCGGGTGCTTTCGGGCCAGACGGGGGGATTTGCGGTCAGCGCCGCCAGATGCTGCTCATAGGCGAAGCGGGGAATGGTGGCGTCGGGATATTCGGCGAGCCGGGCGCCGATGAAGCGCCCCTCGGCCAAAGGCGCGAAGCCGGGCAGGCGGCCCTGCGTCAGCAGGTTGTGAACGAGGGCGGTGATGAAAATGGTCTTGCCGGCGCGGCTGAGCCCGGTGACGCCCAGCCGCAGGGTCGGCGTCAGGACGCCGGTGGCGCTGTCGGCGAGGTTGGAAAGGGCGATGCCCAGTTCGTCGGTGATCCTGGTCGGCGGCTGCGGCAAGGCATGTCCCCTGTGGTGAGTGCAAGGTAGGGAGCGGACACGCATTTGCAAAGAGGGGAGGACACGGAGGGGGCCGTCTGTTTACTTGGACGCTTCTGGTTTGATCGTTGTTGTCCACCCAAACGCCGTGCTGCACTCGGGCTCGACCCGAGGGCCGGCCTGGGAGCCCCCAAACCCGAGTTTCCTGCACGTGGACAGCGGCCCTCGGGTCACGCCCGAGGGCAGCCCCGCGTGGGGGATAAATTGTGCCAGCAGCCCGAAATGAACACTCCCCCCTGGGAGGACGCTACATCCCGATCCGCTCCAGCTCGTAAGGCGTCGTCTGGTAGATTTCATTGATCCAGTTCTGGAACAGCAGATGGGCGTGGCTGCGCCAGCGGTTTTGCGGCTCGGCGCTGGTGTCGCCATTGGGGTAGAGGTTTTCCGGCGGCCTGGGGTCGAGGCCCGATTTGAGGTCGCGCTCATATTCGTCGGCCAGCGAGCGGTTGTCATATTCCAGATGGTTGAGGAAATAGACGGCGCGCCCGTCCTTGTGCTCGAGCATGCACAGGCCCAGATCGTCGTTGTCGATCAGCACGTCGAGCTCGCCCGGCACCGAGCCGCGCTCGATGTCGTTATAGCGCGAAACCGGGATCATCGGATTGTCGGACATGCCGCGCAGCCAGGGCGAGCCGGGCCGGACGATGCGGTGCCGGTAAACGCCGAAGGCCTTTTCGGGCATGCGGTAGCGCCGCACGCCGTGAAAATGGTGCAGCGCCGCCTGCGCGCCCCAGCAGATGAACATGGTGTGGTGCACATTGGTGCGCGTCCACGCCATGATCTCGAGCATTTCGGGCCAGTAGCGCACTTCCTCGAAGGGGATGTTGGCGATGGGGGCGCCGGTGACGATGAAGCCGTCGAACTTGCGTTCGCGCACCTCTTCCCAGGTCTGGTAGAAGGTGTTGAGATATTGCTCGGGCGTGTGCTTGGACTGATGCTCGGTGATGCGCACCAGGCTGAGATTGACCTGCAGCGGGGTGGCGCCGATGAGGCGCGAGAACTGCGTCTCGGTGCGCTCCTTGTTGGGCATCAGGTTGAGCAGGCCGATTTCGAGCGGGCGGATGTCCTGCCGCGCGGCGCGGCTGGAATCCATCACATAGACACCCTCTTGCTCGAGGGTCTTGCGGGCGGGTAGGTCGTCGGGAATTCGAATAGGCATGGCAGCCTCTTAACTGGATGCAATGGACAAGCGATGCAAGCTGGCGCGTCCCCGTTCCGGGGGCGCGCTAGCGCATTCGCTTCTCGATCGCCGCCGCGATGAGGTCGACGAACTCGTCGCCGTCGCGCACGATGGCCAGGTCCGACGCCTCCACCACATAGCCGAACCGGTCCGCCAGCGCCTGGTAGCGGGGCAGGCGGTCGTGCAGCAGCGCCTCGAACCCCCAGGCGCCGAAGCCGGCCGGATCGACGTCGTTATCGTCCTTTATCCGGTGCAGGCGCTTGTATTCGGCCCATTTCTCGATGAGGAAAGGCGGGCGGTAATACATCGGCTTGGGGTTCTTCCGGAACCGCTTCACCAGCTCCTCGGCGTCCCTGTCGGTGCCGCGGATATAGACCAGCGCCGTATGGGCGGCGAGGGTCTCGACCACCGGGTCGTGCGGATCGGCGTGGTCGATGACCTCGATCAGCGAGCCGCCGGTATCGGCGATGAAATCGTCATAGCCGTAAAGATCGTGCGCCCGCCCGATGAAATAGGGCACGTCGCGCAGCGCCGCGATCTCGGCCACCCGGTGCTGCTCCTGCCGGCGCTGATATTCGGCCAGCGGCAGGCCGCCTTTTCGCGGATCCCCGGGCGTGCCCAGATAGGTCGAGAGCGGGTCGAGATTGTCGAAGGTGATGTTGGACGAGATATAGATCGAATCCGAGCGCAAGAGCTGGGCCAGGAACGGCACCTTCATCGCCTCGCGCTTGAAATTGTCGACGATGAATTCGCCCATATAGCGCGTGCCGATGCGGTAATCGGCCGAATAATGGAACCAGCGATCGGCGCGCAGCATGTTGGAGAGGCGCGTCTTGCCGACGCCGGCCATGCCGAAGACGGTCACGGCGCGGCGCGGCGCCTTCACGAATTCATCGACGCTGGAAAAGAGCATGGCGGTCTGTTCGGGTCTCTAGCGGGCGAGAAAAAGATCGCAGATTCTCCCGGTGCCGATAGCTCCCTCCCCCTGGGGGGGAGCCATGGCCAATGCCGGGAAAACTGCAATCACTCAGACCAGACGATGTAATGCAAGCGCCCCGCTTCCACAAGCAATGGGCAAAAACTGCCCGCCGCCCGGCCGCTTCTGCCGCCTTGTCGCCGCATTTCTATTTCGGCGAGTTGAAAAGCCCAATGAAATCAATGGCAGGCCGGTTTGGCATCACCCTTGCATCCCCATTGGGGAGCGCGTCGTCGGGCGCATAGGGCATACGGAGTCAAAGATGGGCATTTACGGGGCGCTGTCCAGCGCGGTCACCGGGTTGCGGGCGCAGTCGCATGCGCTGGAGAATATTTCGGGCAATATCGCCAATTCGCAGACCACCGGCTACAAGCGCATGGAGACGAGCTTTATCGACCTCATTCCCGATGCGCCGCTGAAATCGCAGGTGCCCGGCGCGGTGCTGGCGCAGTCGCGCGCCACCAATAATCTGCAGGGCGACATCCAGACCTCGTCCAACGAGACCTATATCGCGCTCAACACCAACGGCTTTTTCGTGGTCGAGCCCAAGGTGGGGCAGTCGGACGGCAATTCGGTGTTCGCCGGCTCGAACTATTTCACCCGCCGCGGTGATTTCGAGATCGACAAGGACGGTCTCCTGGTCAACGGCGCCGGCTATTATCTGAAGGGCCTGCCCATCGATCCGGGCACCGGCAATATCTCCGGCTCGGTGCCGGAGGTGATCAAGCTCTCCAATGCCTATCTGCCGGCCAATGCCACCAAGACGATCAATTACCAGGCCAACCTGCCGCAGGTGCCCAAGACGGCGCACTACAACGCCAATATCTACAATAGCGAGCTGCTGCAGGCGGCCAGCTACGGCACGGGGCCGTGGACCACGGCGGCGATGAGTGGCCTTACCGGCGTGGTCGGCGCCGATCCCGCCTCCAGCGCGATCCCCGACGGCTCCTCGATGACCTTCACCATCAACGGAAATACGGTGACCTTCGATTTCCATGACGGCGGCACCGCCCCGGGCGGGAATACGCCGATCGACCTCAGCGGCAAGACGCTGACCCAGGTGGCCGAGGAGATCCAGACGGCGCTGCAGCAGATGGGCGGCGGCGCGTCGGCCTCCGCCAATGTCAGCGTCGCCGGCGGCAGGTTCGAAGTCGATCTGGGCGACGACTACCACGCGCGCTTCGAGGTGTCGGGCACTGCGGCGACCGCCCTCGGCCTGCCGGCGGTCTCGTCCGATCCGTCGCGTCCGCCGATCACCACCATTTCCGCCGATGAGGCCGACGATTTCGTGGCCCAGTCGGTGTCGGGCGGGGCCATCACCGTCTATGCGGCCAATGGCGCGCCGGTGAACGTGCAACTGCGCTGGGCCAAGGTGGACAGCGCCGCCGCCGGCGGACAGGACACCTGGCAGCTCTTCTACCTCTCGGACAGCAATGCCGCCGGGGCGGGCACCGAATGGACGGCGGTGGGCACGCCGGGGACGCCCGAGCAATACCGGTTCAACAGCAATGGCTCGCTGGCCGGCGCGGGCATGCCCTCGGTGAGCATCAACGACCTCACCGTCAACGGCGTCTATATCGGCAATGTCGAGCTGGCCCACCAGATGAACGGCATTTCCCAGTTCGCCGACGTCAACGGCACGGTCAGCGTGTCCTCGCTCAACCAGAACGGCTATGGCGCCGGCGAATTCCTCTCGGTCGCCATCACCGATTCGGGCCGCGTGGTCGCCACCTATTCCAATGGCGAGCGCATCGAGATGGCGCAGGTGGTCACCGCCCAGTTCAACGGCGTCAATTCGCTCAAGCGCCTGGATGGCGGGGTGTATCAGGCGACCTCGGAATCGGGCGAGCCGATCTTCGACCTGTCCGGCTCGGGGATCATCGGGGGGGCGCTGGAAGCCTCCAACACCGATATCTCCGACGAGTTCACCAAGCTCATCATCACCCAGCAGGCCTATTCGGCCGGCACCCGCATCGTCTCCACCGCCGACGAGATGTTGCAGGAAGCCCTGAACATGGTGCGCTGAGGCGGGCCGTCGTAACCGGCCCGGGACACGATGTTCCGGGCCGTTCCTGAAGTTGAGGGCCGGTTGTCATGGGTCTGATTTCGTCGCTGTCCAATGCCGTTTCGGGCCTTCGGGTCAATCAGGATGCCATCACCATCCTGAGCCGGAACGTCGCCAATTCCGGCACGCCGGGCTATCACCGGCAATCGCTCAACGTCGTCGACTACAATTCCACCAACGCCACCTATGCGCGCTCGGCCGGGGTGGACCGCGCCTTCAGCCAGAGCCTGCAAACCTATTACAACCGTCAGGTGTCGGACGCGGCCTCGGCCAATGTCGTGGCCAATTATCTCAACAAGCTGCAAGGGTTTCTGGGCAAGCCGGGCGATGCCGGCTCGCTCGACGCCATGTTCGGCTCGTTCAAGAATTCCCTCCAGGCGCTGGCCACCAGCCCGGACGACTATCCCACCCGCGCCAATGTGGTGGCCGAGGCGCAGGCCATGGCCCAGCGGCTCAACTCGCTCTCGGGCGTGGTGCAGGAGCTGCGCCAGGAAACCGAGACGCGCATCGCCAACAACGTCTCCGAAGTCAACGCCATGCTCATCTCGCTCAACGAGGTGAACAACCGCATGCTCGACCTGGGCATGACGGACACGGCGCGGGCCGCGCTTTACGACCAGCGCGACCGGCTGGTGGCGTCGGTGGCGGAAGTGATCGACGTGCAGGCCAATTACCGGCCGGACGGCACGGTGGCGCTGATGACCCGCTCCGGCGTCGGCCTGCTCGACAATGGCGTCAGCACCTTCAAGTTCACCACCGCCGGGGCGCTTTCGCCCACCTCGCAGGCCAATATCAAGACCAGCGACAGCAAGGTGGGCGTCCTGACGCTGACCACCCCTTCGGGCCTCACCATCGACCTCGTGCAGCAGGGGGTGTTGCAGGGAGGGGAACTGGCCGGGCTGGTGGAGCTGCGCGACAAGGTGCTGGTGGAAACGCAGAACCAGCTCGACGAGATCGCCGCGGGCCTGGCTTCGGTGTTCTCCACCATCGCGACGCCCGGCGAAGCGGCGGAGGACGGGCTGGGCGCCACCGGGCTCTCGGCCGATATTTCCCATCTCAAGCCGGGCAACGACATCCTTCTCGCCTATACCCAGAACGGGTCCGAGCAGCGCGTCCGCATCGTCAACAGCGCCAATGGCGACGATTACGTCGATGCCAGCGGGCAGCGTGTCATCTCGGTCGATTTCGGCACGCCGCCCGATGCCGCCGCCGTCGCGGCGGAATTGCAGAGCCGGCTGCCGGGCCTTGCCATCACCAGTTCCGGCGCGGGCCGGCTGCAGGTGCTCGACGATGGCACGGGCGGCACGCGCGACGTCATCGGCCTCACGACGCGAGGCACGGCGACGGGGACCCAGAGCGGCGAGCTCGCCATGGCGCTGTTCGTCGACCAGGGCAATTCCCCCTTCACCGGCGATCTCGACGGCGACCCGCCGCAGATCGTGGGCTTTGCCGCGCGCATCGCCGTCAATCCGGCGGTGCTGGCGGACAACAGGCTGCTGGTGCAGTTCGATCTCGACCACACGCTGGGCGACGCGGCGCGCCCCGAGCATATCCTGGCCCAGCTCAACGCCATGACCTTCGTGTCGGGCACCAGCCCCGCGGCGAATGCCGGGCGCCACCAGCTCAACGGCACGCTGGAGCAGTTGATCGGGCAGACGCTCAACTATCACGGCACCATGATCGGCTCGGCGTTCAGCGCCCGCGACAACCGGCTGCTGACGCTCGAGACCATCACCACGCAGATGGAGGAGGAATACGGCGTCAATGTCGATGAGGAAATGGCCCGGCTGACCGAATTGCAGAGCGCCTATGCCGCCAATGCGCGCGTGGTGTCGGTGGTCAAGGAACTGCTCGATACCCTGTTCGCGTCGACCTGAGCGAGGACCGCATCATGATCGTCAACAAGTCGATGTTTCCCCTGCAGACCGGATTTTCCGTCATCTCCAAGATGCAGGACAAGTTCGCGAACCTGCAGATGCAGCTGGGCACCGGGCTCAAGGCGCAGACATTGTCCGGCATGGGGCGCGACCTGCCGGTGTCGCTCTCGGTGCGCTCGCGCCTCGGCACCATCGCCGGCTACAATGCCAGCATCGAGCAGGTGGCCCTGCGCCTCAGCTTTCTCGACAATGCGCTGACGCGCATGGACAAGATCGAGGGCGAGGCGCGCAATTCGGCGGTGCAGGGCCAGTACGGCACCAACAATATCAACATGGCGACCATTTCCGCGCAGTCGCTGGCGCGGTTCGACGAGATGGTGACCATGCTCAATGCCGACGTGGCGGGGCGCTATCTGTTCGGCGGCTCGGTGACCGACAAGGCGCCGCTGCCCACCACCCAGACGCTGCTCGAGGGCGCCGGCGGGCGGGCGGGCTACAAGACCGTGGTGACCGAGCGGAACGCCGCCGATCTGGGCCAGTCGGGGCTGGGGCGGCTGACCAGCACGGTGGCCTCGGCAACGCCCGCCGATCCGGCCAGCGTGACCCTGGCCGAGGATGGCGACCACCCCTTCGGCTTCAAGCTCTCCACCGTTTCGGCGATCGGCGCCAATATCGGCATCGCCCCGAACCTGGCCGCCGCGCCCGCCAGTATCGGGTTCACCTTTCCGGCGCCGCCCGATGCGGTAGCCGAAGGCGACAGCGTCACGCTGGGCTTCACCCTGCCGGACGGCACCGAAACGCAGATCACGCTCAAGGCGGTGACGGCGGAAAACGCCACCGGCTCGGTCTTCGAGTTCGTCATCGGCGAGGACGCCATCGAGACCTCCACCGCCTTCGACGCCGCCTTGCGGGGCGCGCTCGACCAGGTGGCGGATGGCGAGCTCAAGGCCGCCTCGACCTATGCGGCGGCGCAGAACTTCTTCAATGCCGCCGGCGAGCCGGTGCTGCGCGTGCAAGGTTCCGATCCCTACAACGCCACGGCGCTGCGGGTGGCGACCGCCACCGACACGGTGATGTGGTATGGCGGCGAAACGGCCGCGGTCTCGGCCACCGGCATGGGGCGGCTGACGGCGGCGCGCAGCGACGAAACGGTGACCCTCACCCAGAATATCCCGGTTTCCGCCGCCCATGGCTTCCACATCGCCGGGGCGGTCTCGAGCAAGCCGGCGGCCATCGCCGCGTCCGCGACGCCCGGCGATCCGGCGCGGGCGGATTTCACCATCGCCGACAATGCGGCGCTGGTGCTGGGGGACAGCGTCACCCTGACGCTCACGGAGCCCGATGGGCGCACGCGCGAGGTGACGCTGACGGCGGTGACCGGCAAGGCCGGGCCGGGCCAGTTCACCATCGGCGCCGATGCCGAGGCAACCGCCGCCAATTTCGACAAGGCCCTGCAGCGCGCGGTCACCGAGGCGGCGGCGGAGGCCGAGGGCAATCCCCGCCAGTCGGTCAATGCCGCCATCGAGGATTCGGGCCGGGTCAATTACGGCATGCAGGCCAATGAAAGCGGCTATCTGCGGCTGATGCGCAGCCTCGCGGCGATGAGCGTCGAGACCTATCCCGAGATCGTCAACGCCGCCGATCCCGACTCCCCCGATCTCGATCCGGCCCGGCGGCGCTTCGACGCCATGGCACGGCGCCAGCATCTGGAGCTGTCCGAGGCCCACAATGTCGAGCGCGGTTCGATCGAGCTGGTCACCATGGAGCTGGGCGTCGCCCACGCTGCCCTCAACGCCGCCGGCGAGCGCCACACCAATTACAAGGCCCAGCTCGACAATCTGTTGAGCGATGTCGAGACGGTGAGCAAGGAGGACGTGGCCATGGAAATCCTCGCCCTGCAAACCCGGCTGACCGCCAGCTACCAGGTCACCGCCATGATCAGCCAGCTCAGCCTGGTGAACTTCCTCTAGAGCCTTTCCCTGTCAAGCGGATCAGCGCTTTCTTGCTCCCCTCCCCCTTGAGGGGAGGGGTCGGGGGTGGGGTCCTTCGGTGCTCCGCCAACCCCACCCCCTCCCCAACCCTCCCCTCAAGGGGGAGGGAGCGCTGGTCGCCGATTCCGTCAAAACATGAAAGCCTCTAAGGGCTGCCTGGTTTTAACGAAGCGGCGGCTGGCGCCCCCTCTCCCTTTGAAGGCAGGGGAATTGTATATGAGCCTGACGGCGCAATAGAAGCTGATGTGTTCCCCTCCCCCTTGAGGGGAGGGGTTAGGGGTGGGGGTTCCGCACCGTCGATTTTCTCGATGGATCAATCGGATTCCCGAACCCCCACCCTCATTCCCTCCCCTCAAGGGGGAGGGAGGCGAAGGGGCCGGCCTCACTGATTTTTCCATATGCGATTGCCCTGCCCCTTGAGGGGAGGGTTGGGAAGGGAAGAGCAGGCACCTCCCCGCCATGACGGCGCCAGGCAAAAAGAAAAGCCCCGCATCGCTGCGGGGCTGTTTCCTTCCGGCCTTCGGCTTACATGCCGCGCAGGCCCGCCGCGATCTGGCGGTTGAGCTGGACCAGGACGTCGAGCCGGTTGGGCTGCGGGTCGAGGTCGAGCAGGATTTCACGGGTATGGTTGAGGATGAACATGCCCAGATTGGCGATGTTCTGGCGGACCTCATGGGGCAGGGGATTGTCCTCCTGCGTCACCGCCGACATGAAGATGGTCCACAGCTTGCGGTTGAAGGTCAGGGCCGCCTTGAGGTCTTCGCGGGTCGAGGTGCTCCACTCGTCCTTGATGCGCTGCAGGCCGGCGGCGGCCTTCATCAGCAGGGCGGATTCGCGCTGGCGCGGGGACTCAACGACCTTCGCCGTCTGCTGGTACGCCTGAGCGCCGTGCTGATACATGATTGAGCAGGTCCTGTTCGTACTCGATAAGCCGCTGGGCGGCCTTCAGAGCCTTGTAAAGAGACCCGGTTAATATCTCGTTATTGATTTGGTCGACAAAGCGGGCGGAAGAGGGCACCGCGGTGACGAATTCCTTTGACAGCGCCAGATAGGAGGCGCGCGCCTCGTCCGAGCTGTCGTCGATATACATGAGCTGGATCGCCAGGTAGAGGCGCTTGGCGGGCGTGTCGGCGGTCTCGGACGTGAGGATGTCCTTTTCCCGCAGGATGGGGGCGTTGCCGTCGATGAACAGGCGGGTGCGCTGGTCCGAATTGGTGACGACGCAATTGCCGATCAGCAGCTTCTCGCCCGGCTTGAGTTCGACCTTGAGCGCCATGTCCATCCGCCTCCCGGGAATCGGCTTTCGCGGCGCCTATCTAGCCCGACAATATGGCAAAAACAAAGAAGGCGGGCCGGAGCCCGCCTCGCATGGCTAACGAAAGCTGTCGGCCTATTGCAGCAGCTGGAGGACCGACTGGTCGGCCTGGCTGGCCAGCGAGAGCGAGGAGCTCGACAGCGACTGGCGGGTCTGCAGGGCCAGCAAATTGGCGGCTTCCTCGTTCATGTCGGCCAGCGTCAGATTGGCGGCGCCGGTCTGGAGCGTATTGGTCATCTCCTTGGTGAAGTTCTGCCGGTTCTGCACGATGGACAGATTGTAGCCGAAGGAGGAGGCCTGCGAACGCACGCTGGCGAGGGCCGATTTCACCTCGTTGAGCAGGGAGTCGATATCGGCATCGGCATCGAGATTTTTGGCGATGAGGTCGTAAAGGCCCAGATTGGCGGAGCTGAGGGCATCGCCGTTCTTGGTCTGGATGTCGATCGAGGAGGTGCCGTTCTCGTTGAAGGTGATCTTGAGATTGTCGCCGCGCAGCAGGTTGATGCCGTTGAACGAGGCATCGTCGGCCAGCTTGTCGAGCTGGTCGCGCAGCTCGTTGAACTGCTCGGCCAGATCGGCGCGCACCGAATTGCCGGAGATCTTGGCCGCCCCGAACGAGGTGCCGTCGATGATGCCCGAGGAGGTGACGCCCTTAATCTGGAGATCCTGGGTGGACAGGTTCTCGATGCGCAGTTTGCCATTGTCGTTGCTGGCGCGGATCTTGGTCTTGAGGTCGGCGTCGCGGTTGATCTCGCGAACCAGCTGATCCACGGACTTGACCGCGTTGGCCGGCGTGATGGTGCCGACGGTCCCGGAAGCGGGGATGCCGTCGGTGGTGGTGGTGGCGGTCATGTCCAGGGGGGCCAGGGTGCCCCCGAGCGTGAAATTGATGCCGTCGTCATTGGTGAGGGTGATGCCCCCCGAGCCGTTGTCGCTGGCCTCCACGCCGGCGGCCTGGGCCGCCGAGGACGTGTTGATGTGACCGATCAGGGCGGTCACATCGGCCACGCCGCTGGGAATGGTTATGCTGCTGCCATTGATGGTGAAGGTGAATTGAGACGCGATGGGGAAGGTGATGCCCGTCGCGCCGCTGGTCGCCGTCGCATCCTCCGCCGTGACATTGCCGGCGGCCAGGCCGATGAATTCGATATCGACGCTGCCGGCCAGGTCGATCGCCTCGCCCTTCGAGCTGGAAATCTCGAGCTGCCCCTTGACGACGCGGGCGGTGACGCCGCCACCATCGTCCAGGGCGCTGATATGGGAATTGATCTTGGCGGCGGCGGTCTCGGCGGTATCGGCGGCGTTCAGGGCGATGGTGACCGCCGTGCCCCCGTTCAGGCTGTCGGTCTGGATGGACAGCGTGCTCGCCTTGCCGGCGCTGCCCCCGGCATTGGCAAAGCCGTTATTGCCGGTGATCACCTTGTTGTGCAGGGTGATCGAACCCATGCCATCGCCAAAGGCCCCTTCGGTGAAGTCGAGGGTCTGGATGGTGCCGGTGCCGATCGTGTCGGCGTCGAGCGAGAAGGAATCGGTCTCGAAGCTCTTGTCCTGCCGCGCCTGGCGCAGGGTGGACTGCATCGATTCCAGCGTCTTGGTGATGGCGGTGAGGCCGTTATCCGCCGCTTCCAGCGTCTGGATGCCGTTGGCCATGGAATCCATCAGCGCGTTGAGGTCGCCGGCCCGGGCGTTGAGCGCCGAGGCGGTGAAGAAATTGGTGGGGTTGTCGAGGGCGGAGTTCACCTTGTTGCCGGTGGCCAGACGGTTCTGCGTCCTGGCCATCAGCTCGGCGGTGTTCTGGAGGGAAAGCAGGTTCGACCGAACGGCTTTCGAAAGTGAGATATCGGACATGGTGCTTCCTTGACTACAGCGCCGACAACCGGCCCATCCTCCGGAGAGGTTGCTGTATAGGTAACGCACCGAATCCTAATGCAGCGTTAACCATGTTTATTGGCGAAGCGCTAACCATCCCGATTAGGGGTTTATTGCGATGAAAGCGACTGCGCCAGTTCCATCGCGCTCCCTCGAATATCGCCTTCCTCCGCTGTGTCATTCCCGCGGACGCGGAAATCCCTGTTGGGCTGCTGGAAGGGGGAGCGGAGATTCCCGCGTTCGCGGGAATGACACCGTGGAACGAGCGTGAAAGGGTCCGATGTCACCACAGGCCCCCGGCGATGAGGGGGACCCAAAACAAAAAAGGCGGGCCGAAGCCCGCCTTTTCCGATTTCGTGTTGCCGTTCCGGTTAACGGATGAGCTGGAGCACCGACTGGTCGGCCTGCGAAGCCAGCGAGAGCGAGGAGCTCGACAGCGACTGGCGGGTCTGCAGGGCCAGCAAATTGGCGGCTTCCTCGTTCATGTCGGCCAGCGTCAGATTGGCGGCGCCGGTCTGCAGCGTGTTGATCATGTTCTTGGTGAACGCCTGGCGGTTCTGCACGATCGACAGGTTCGAGCCGAAGGCGGAGGACTGCGAGCGGACCTGGTTCAGGCCGGCCTTCAGCTTGTCCAGCTCGTCGTCGATATTGCTATCGCTGTCGAGGTCGGCCTCGTTCATCCAGGTGGAGATCTTGAGGTTGGCCGAATTGATGGCCTCTTCACCCTTGGTGTTGATGTCGATCGAGGAGGTGCCGGTCTCGTTGAAGGTGATCGTCAGCTTGTCGCCGCGCAGCAGGTTGATACCGTTGAACGAGGCGTCGTCGGCCAGCTTGTCGAGCTGGTCGCGCAGTTCGTTATACTGACGCGAAAGGTCAGCACGAACGCTGTTGCCTTCGATTGTGGCTTCACCCTTGACGCCGGTTGGCGTGCCCACTTCGAGGTCCTGCGTCGACAGATTCTCGATGCGCAGCTTGCCGTTGTCGTTGGAGGCCCGAATCTTGCCGACGAACTGTCCTTCCTTGTCGTTGATTTCCTTCACAAGGTCATCGACGGACTTGACCCCGGCAGGTACGGCGAGCACACCGTCGTCCGTCGTCGTTTCCGTAGCGGAGATACCCGTTGCAGTGGCCGCCGCGGCGTTGCTGCTCTGGATAGAAAAATTCGTGCCGTCTTCAACTTCGATGGCAATGCCGTCGCCGTCGATGGTCACGGTGCCGCCAGTGGCGGTTTCCAGAGCGGCCTGGAGAGCGGCCTTCTGACCGGTTGTTGCATCGGTAAAGGTATAAACGACCTCGCCATTGACCGAGATGGTCTCACCTTCATGCGCCGCCCAATCGACGTCTGTCGAAAGATCCACAGCCGCGCCGCTATAGGTGGCGGGCGTCGCATCAACTGCTTCCGTGTTCATGGAAATGGTCAGTGGATCATCACCGATGGCGCCGCCGCTGAAGCTGATATTGCCGCTGGCATTGTCGGCAATAGTATAGGACTCGGTCTGGAACGACTTGTCCTGCCGGGCCTGGCGCAGGGTGGACTGCATCGATTCCAGCGTCTTGGTGATGGCGGACAGGCCATTGTCGGCGGCTTCCAGGGTCTGGATGCCGTTGGCCATCGAGTCCATCAGCTGGTTCAGGTCGCCGGCGCGGCTGTTGAGCGACGAGGCGGTGAAGAAGTTGGTGGGGTTGTCGAGGGCGGAGTTCACCTTGTTGCCGGTCGCCAGACGATTCTGCGTCTGGGCCATCAGCTGCGCGGTGTTCTGGAGGGAAAGCAGGTTCGAGCGAACGGCTTTCGAAAGAGAGATGTCACCCATGTGGTGAGTCCTTTTCTGGGATTACGCATACTAAAGCGCCTCTTCCTGAGGCAGGTCCGATCCTCCATCCGCAGGCGATAAAGAAGCGTTAAGCCGGCCGCGAAACTTTGGCGAAATTGCCGCGGGGGAAGGGGGTGATCGACAGGCTTTGCCCGCCGCCCGCGCCTTGGCTCGTTTTCTTACCCTTTCCACCGAGTATCCCCTCCCACCGGTGTCATTCCCGCGTGCGCGGGAATGACACCGGGAAGGAGCGCGGCCGGAGCCTTCATCCGCGTTTTTTCGGAAGATGAAACGCCCTAAGCCAGCAGGTCCCGGAGCCGGGCCTGGGATTCCTCGGGGATTTCGCTGGCGCCGATGCGGCGGATCAGCTCGCCCATGCTTTTTGGCGTGGGCGGCAGGGCGCCGGCGATCACCGCGGCGGCGAAATTGGCCGAGGAGCTGCGCGCCGGCGGGGCCGGGGGCTCGGACCGGGAGCGGGACTGGCGCTGGTCCGGGGAGGGCTGGCGCTCGCCGGGGCGGGCATTGGCCGGGGAGCGCTGGGTGCTGTCGGGCAGGATGGTGCGCTCGCCCATGGCGGGGCGATGGCGATGTTCCATGAAGCCGGCCGTGCCCGCCGAAACGGGCTCGATGGCAAGGTTGGCAACCATGTCACTCCCCCCGGAAAATACCGAATCCGGGGGAAGGCTAGGCCGGGAGGCCTTAGCCGGAGATGAGCGCCGGCCCTCGCATTTGATTCAAACCCGGCTGATCACAGAGCCCGGTTGACGGCGATGCCGCGGGCGGCCCGGTCGGGATCGGCGGCAATCTGGCCGGCGGCGCCATAGGTGCGGGCGTGGTTCTGCTGGCCCACCATGCGCGCCACGTCGGCGAGCACGTCCTCGGCCACCGATCTGGCGGTGGCCAGCACGCGCAAATTCTCCGCCATCTGGGTAGCCAGGCTCTCATGGCCGTGGCGCAGCCGCTCCAGCGCGGCGGGGGCTTCGCTCGCCAGCCGCGCGCCCTGGCGCTGGATGGCGCGGGCAAAAGTCACGTAGTCCTGGGCCAGCCGGGTCTTTTCCGGGGTGAGCTGGCCGGCCTGCCGCATATGCCCGGCGCGCAGCAGCGTGGTCTCCTGGTTCATCACGTCGACCAGCGCCGCCAGGGCCGCTTCGGCGCTGGCGCATAATTGCCCGGCGGGCATGGTGTCGAGGGCGGCGAGGCGGGCGGCTGCGGTCATTTTCCGTAAACTCCGATACCGGAAAGACTATGGGGGATGGCGGGGACGCCGCCGGCGGTTTCCTGAAGGTCGAGCATCTGGCGCACCAGGTCGTCGGCGATGCCGATGCCGCCGGCGCGCGCCATGGCGTCGGCAAGCTGCTCAGCCTGCATGGAGCGCCAGGTCTCCTCGCCGAAGCCACCCCCGCCCAGGGCCTCATTCGGCTTGACGCTGGCGAACATTTCCTTGGTGAGCATGGTGAGGAAGACGCCTTCGAGCTCCTCCGCCTGCTGGCGGACCTGGAGCAGGCGGGCCGGGGCGGCGCCGTTCGCGGGGTCGATGCCGGCCATCACAGCACCTCGATCTCGGCTTGCAGGGCGCCGGTGGCCTTGATGGCCTGGAGGATGGCGATGAGGTCGCGCGGCGAGATGCCCAGCGCGTTGAGCCCGTCCACCAATTGCTGCAGCGTCACCGATTCCTCGACCACCTGCAGGGCGGTATCGGCCTGGTTGACGTTGAGATTGGTATTGGGCTCGATGGCGGTTTCCCCGAAGCTGAAGGGGGCCGGCTGCACCACTTCGGGGTTTTCGGCAATGGTGACCGTCAGGTTCGACTGCGCCACCGCCACGCTCGAGACGCGCACGTCCTTGCCCATGACGATGATGCCGGAATTCTCGTCGATGACGATCTTGGCGGTCTGGTCGGTCTGCACGATGAGCTGCTCGATATCGGTGAGCAGGTCGACGATATTGCCGTTGAAATTGCGGGGCAGGGTGAGGCGCACCGTGGCCGGGTCCTCGGGCACGGCGGTGGGCGCGCCGATGAAGTCGTTGACCGCCAGCGCGATGCGGCGGGCGGTGGTGAGGTCCGGATTGCGCAGGGCCAGCCGCAGCGAATGCTGCGAGCCCAGATGGAAGTCGATCTCGCGCTCGATCAGCGCGCCAGAGGAGATGCGGCCCGTGGTCGGCACGCCGGAAATCACCGTCGCCGCGTCGCCCTGAGCCTTGAAGCCGTTGATCAGCACCGGGCCCTGGGCGATGGCATAGACCTCGCCGTCCGCGCCCAGCAGCGGCGTCACCAGCAGCGTGCCGCCCTGCAGGCTGTCCGCGTCGCCCAGCGCCGCCACCGAGACGTCCATGCGCGAGCCCTGGGTGGCGAAGGGCGGCAGATTGGCCGTCACCATCACGGCGGCGACATTGGCAGTGCGGACGTTCTCGCCCTGGGTGTTGACGCCCAGCCGCTCCAGCATGGATTGCAGCGATTGCTTGGTGAAGGGGGAATTGTTGAGGCTGTCGCCGGTGCCGTTGAGGCCCACCACGAGGCCATAGCCCACGAGCTGGTTCTCGCGGATGCCCTCCATGTCGACGATGTCCTTGATGCGCGCCGGCGCGGCCATGGCGGGGGCGATGGGGGCCAGCGACAGGGCGAGGCCCAGCGTGGCGGCGGCGATGGTGCGAAAGAGACGCGTCGGCATTTTCTTCCCCGGCTGCGCCGCCCCATCCCCATGGCGCGGCTTTCCCTCACGGCAATGCCAGAAGCGTGCCAGACGGACGACAATCTGGTAATCTTTTGAAATATAATGATTTTTATTGCCGCACGGGCCATTGCCGGAAGCGTGGCGGGCAATTCCTGCCGGGCGCGTTAACGCTTCGTTAAGCCTTGTGGGCAGATTTTGCCGGGGTATTGAGGCGGTGAGTCAGGTTCCTTGCGCATAGATGCCACCAATCGATCCGGCGGTGTGGCCGGCCGCGGCGCCGTCGGCAAGTCCGGCAGCGGCCCGGCCTTCGTGCCGGCCGGAGCGCCGGATGCGGCGCGCGTGGCCCATGCGGCGCCGGCGGCGCCCACGGCGGGGCTCGATGCCATTCTCGCCTTGCAGGCGGTGGGGGATTTTTCCGAGCGCCGCCGCAAGGCGGTCCGGCGCGGGACGGATTTGCTCGACCTGCTCGAGGCGATGAAGGCGGATCTGCTCGTGGGGCGCGTCGGCGAGGGGCGGCTCGAGGCCATGGTCGTCCAGCTTGGCGCGCTGCGCGAGCGGGTGGAGCCGGAGCTGGATTCGGTGCTCGACGAGATCGAGCTGCGGGTCCGGGTCGAGCTGGCCAAGCATGGACGCTTTCCGGCGCCCTGACGCCGCATCCGTATTTATCCCATGTCATCAATATGTTGCAGGCTTTGCGCTATGGGCCTGATGCGCCGGGGGATTCGAGCGTTAACAAGTGGTGACCTGCCGGCTTGCTCGGGACGGGCGGGGCGCATATATAGGCCGCCAAAGGGAGTATTGGGAGTTGAGTCTGCTGATGTCTTCGGTTGAACTTACGGACTATCGACCCAGCGAGGACGAGTCGTTCATGAATTCGCGCCAGCGCGAATATTTCCGGACCAAGCTGCTGGCCTGGAAGGACGAGATTCTGCGCGAAAGCCGCGAGACGCTCGAAAATCTCCAGGAAGAAAGCCAGAACCATCCGGACATGGCCGATCGCGCCAGCTCGGAAAGCGACCGTTCGCTCGAACTGCGCACCCGCGACCGGCAGCGCAAGCTGATCGCCAAGATCGACGCCGCACTCAAGCGCATCGATGAGGGCACTTACGGCTATTGCGAGGAAACCGGCGAGCCCATCGGCATCGCCCGGCTCGACGCCCGCCCCATCGCCACGCTGAGCCTGGAGGCGCAGGAACTGCACGAGCGCCGCGAAAAGGTCTATCGCGACGAATAGGGCTGGCGGCCTGCGCGCAGAGAGGTAAATTGCCGGGACGAGCCCGGCAATGACGGGGGAGGGGCGGAGGCCCACTCACCCCTGGATTCCGCGCGCCACTTCCTCCAGTTGCGCGGCGCAGAGGCCCCAGCCTTCGTGAAAACCCATTTTCTCGTGGGCCTGGCGGTCCTCCACCGTCCAGTGGCGGGCGAGGGCGGTGTAGCGGGTCTTGCCGTTCTCCGGCTCGAAGGTGAGGATGCAGGTGAAGAACGGCTTTTCCGATGGCGTCCAGTCACCGGTGAAGGCATCGGTGAACACCAGCCGGCGGTTGGGCACCACTTCCAGATATTGGCCGGGATTGGGATATTCCGTGCCGGCCTCGTCGGCCATCACCACGCTCGAGGCGCCGCCGGGGCGCACGTCGAGCGTGGCGCGCGGCGTCGTCCAGGGGCGGGGCGCGAACCATTTGACCAGCAGTTCCGGGTCGGTCCAGCAGCGATAGACCGCCTCGGGCGGTGCATCGATCAGCCGGGTGAGCACCAGGTCGCGGTCGGTGGCGGCAGTCTTGGCATGGTGGATCTTGGCATGTTCGGTCATGGCGGGTCTCCGGTTTCAAAAGGGCGTCACCGGAGCGACGAAGCGCAGGACGCGGTTTCGACACGGGGCTGCAAGAAAGATATGGGCGGGAGGAAATCGGCTCAGCGGCGCAGCGCGTCCAGCGCCGGGCGCAAATGTCCCTCATGGCGGGCCAGCAGCGCCTCGGCGCTCCGCCGGTCCGGCGCGCCGGCCGCGAGCAGCACCGCCGGCTTGACCGCGCCGTCCGCCGCCTCCAGCGCCGCCCCGGCCCGGGCTTCGTCCACCCCGGCGATGCGGGCGACGATGCCGCGCGCCCGCGCGCGCAGCTTGCGGTTGTCCGCCACCAGATTGACCATCAGCCCGTCATGCACATGGCCCAGCCGGATCGCCATCAGCGTCGAGAGCATGTTGAGGGCGATCTTCTGCGCCGTGCCGGCGCCCATCCGCGTCGAGCCGGCGATGATTTCGGGGGGCGTCGGCAGGCAGATGGTCACCTCGGCCACGCCCGCGAGCGCCGAGCCGGGATTGTTGACGATGCCCACGGTTCGCGCGCCCGCCGCCCGCGCCGCCTCCGCCGCCGCCAGGGGATAGGGAGTCTGGCCGCTGGCCGTGACCGCGATCAGGCAATCGGCCGGGCCGGGGGCGAGCGCCGCCATGGCGCGCCGCGCCGCCCCGGAATCGTCCTCGGGGCCGCCGCGCATGTCGGTCAGCGCGTCCATGCCGCCGGCGAGCAGCACGGCGATGCGGTCGCGCGCGATGCCGTAGGTCCCGGGCAGCTCCAGCGCGTCGGCCAGTGCCATCAGCCCCGAGCTGCCGGCCGCCGCATAGATCAGCCGCCCGCCGCCGGCGATGCTGGCTGCCGCCAGCGCGGCCCCGCGCGCGATGTCCCCGATGGCGCTGCCGACGCTCGCCGCCGCCGTCGCCTGGCCCTCCGCCAGCAGCGCCAGGATGTCCGCGTCGGCGCGCAGCTCGAGCCCCGGCGCCTGCGCGTGCGGCCGTTCCGTCTGCCTGTCGGTCATGGCGCCTCCGCCGCGGTTGATCCCGGAGCGTGGATAATGCCAAAAAAATACCACTTGTCCAGTTCGGGATGCCAGTGCATAAGCGGCCCGACTCAAAAGAACAATGGCTCCAGCCATATGGTGGCGCGATGCTGCGGCGTGCCGCATCGGGGCTTGGTAAATGGTATTTTATTGGTATCATAGCATGGATGCGGCAGCGGCCGTGGGGACACCGGCGAGGAAGCGTGGCTGAACGGACGGGCGATATCTTCGGCGACGGCCCGGTGGCGCTGCCCCGGGGCGGCCCGCTCTATCTCCAGCTCAAGCGCTGGATCGAGGCGGCGATCGAGCGCGGCGCGATCCGGCCCGGCGACGCGCTGCCCTCCGAGCGCGACCTGGCGCAGCGGGCGGACGTCTCCCGGGTCACCGTGCGCAAGGCAATGCAGCAATTGGTGCGCGAGGGGGTGCTGGTGCAGCGCCACGGCTCGGGCACCTTCGTGGCGCCCGAAACCCGGCGCGTGGAGCAGTCGCTGTCCCAGCTCACCTCCTTCACCGAGGACATGGCGCGGCGCGGCATGGCGGTGCGGGCCGAATGGCTCGACCGCGGGCTTTACCCGCCCTCGCCCGAGGAAACGGTGATCCTGGGGCTGGGGTCGGGGGAGCGTGTGGCGCGGATCGCCCGGCTGCGCCTCACCGGCGACACGCCGCTGGCCATCGAGCGGGCCAGCCTCGCCGCCGGCATCCTCGCCGATCCGGAGGCGGTCGGGGATTCGCTCTACAGCCATCTCGAACGATCCGGCGCCCGTCCGGTCCGTGCCCTGCAGCGCATCCGCGCCGCCCATATCGCCGAGGCCGATGCGCTGCTCTTGCAGGTGCCGGCCGGTTCGGCGGGCCTGCATATCGAGCGCATCTCCTATCTCGCCACGGGGCGCGTCATCGAATTCACCCGCTCCATCTATCGGGGCGACACCTATGATTTCGTCGCCGAGCTGCGCCTTGGCGACGCCAGCAACGGAACCGGCCAGCCATGACCCGGAGACCCATGACATGAGCGACCTTCTCGCCATTACCGGCGCCCGCATCTTCGACGGCGATGGCTGGCACGACGATGCCGCGCTATTGATCGAATTCGGCTATGTCAGCGGCATCGTCGCCGGCGCCGCCGTGCCCGCCCATGCGCGGCGCGTCGTGCTGGACGGCGGCATGGTGGTGCCCGGCTTCATCGACCTGCAAGTCAATGGCGGGGGCGGGGTGCTGTTCAACAACGCGCCGACGCTGGCCTCCATCCGCACCATCTGCGCCGCCCATGCGCAGTTCGGCACCACGGCGCTGCTGCCCACGCTGATCACCGACACGGCGGCGGTCAACATCGCCGCCATCGCCGCCGGCATCGCTGCCCATGAAGAGCGCGTGCCCGGTTTCCTGGGGCTGCATCTGGAAGGGCCGCATCTGTCGCTGGCGCGCAAGGGCACGCACGACCCGGCGCTGATCCGGCCCATGGACGAGGAGGACCTGGCCCGGCTCACCGCCGCCGCGCGCGACCTGCCCAACCTCATCTGCACGGTCGCGGCCGAAACGGTGGGTCCGGCGCAGATCGCCGCCCTGGCCGAGGCGGGCGCCGTGGTCAGCATCGGCCATTCCGACGCCGATTACGCCGCCGCCAAGGCCGCTTTCGCCGCCGGCGCCACCATGGCGACGCATCTGTTCAACGCCATGAGCCAGATGGGCAATCGCGAGCCGGGCGTCGCCGGGGCGGTGCTGGACAGTCCCGCGGTCTTTGCCGGGCTCATCGCCGACGGCATCCATGTGCACCCCGCCACCATCGGGGCGGCACTGCGGGCCAAGACGGCGCCGGGCCGCATCTTCCTCGTCACCGACGCCATGTCGCAGACCGGCACCGACATCCAGACCCTGACGCTCAACGGCCGCACCATCACCCGCGCCGAGGGGGCGCTGCGCCTCGCCGACGGCACCCTGGCCGGCGCCGATCTCGACATGATCGACGCGGTCGATTTCATGATCGGGCGGATCGGCCTCGCGCCCGAGGAGAGCTTCCGCATGGCGGCGCTCTACCCGGCCGAGGCCATGGGCCTCGCCGCCACCCACGGCCATCTGCGCCGCGGCGCCGTCGCCAGCTTCGTCCACCTCTCCGACGACCGCCGCGTCCGCTCCACCTGGATCGACGGCGAAACGGCATGGGCGGCGTAGGCTGGACTGACGGAACCTGCCCGGCGCACGAGCCCTAACTCACACGCCCCCACCACCCATGGTGTCCTTCCCGCGCAAGCGGGAATCTCAGTTCTTTTCTTCTCCAACAGGGATTCCCGCGTTCGCGGGAATGACACTGCGCAGGGTCGGCGGCGAAGGGGTGGAAGCATGGGGCAGGGGTGTCGCTTGCCCCGGTGCTCCAACCACCCACGGTGTCCTTCCCGCTTGCTCACACGTCCCCACCACCCACGGTGTCCTTCCCGCGCAAGCGGGAATCTCCGTTCTTTTTCCTCTCCGACAGGGATTCCCGCGTTCGCGGGAATGACACCGTGGAGGGGAATGACACCGTGGAGGGGGAATGACACCGTGGAAAGGACATGACACCGTGGAAAACGCGCCACACCCACCGCTGCCCGAGGCGACCCTAGCCCCGCCCGATATAGGGCATGGTGGTAGCCATCACGGTCATGAACTGCACATTGGCCGCGAGCGGCAGGCCGGCCATGTAGAGGATCGCGTCCACTACATGGGCGACGTCGAAGGTGGGCTCGGGCATGGTGGTGCCGTTGGCCTGCAGCGAGCCGGTGCTTATGGCATGGGTCATGTCGGTGGCGGTATTGCCGATATCGATCTGCCCGCAGGCGATGCCGAAGGGGCGGCCGTCGAGCGAGATGGCCTTGGTCAGGCCGGTGATGGCATGCTTGGTGGCGGTGTAGGAGGCGGCCTGCGGCCGGGGCACATAGGCCGAGATCGAGCCGTTATTGATGATGCGCCCGCCCTGGGGATCCTGCTCGCGCATCAGCCGGAAGGCCTCGCGCGCCACGTAGAAGGCGCCGTTGAGATTGGTGTCGACCATTTCCCGCCACACCTCGACCTCGAGGTCGCCGAAGACGCGGGCCGGGGCGAACCGCCCGGCATTGTTGAACACCAGGTCCAGCCGGCCATGGTCCCGGCGGATCCGGGCGAACAGCGCCGCCACCGCCTCGGGGTCGGTGATGTCGCAGACAAGGGCCGACAATCCGTGCTCGCCGCGCAGCGCCTCGAGCCGGTCCGCCCGCCGCCCGCAGGCGATCACCGTCCAGCCGGCCGCCGAAAGGCCCAATGCCGCCGCCCTGCCGATGCCCGAAGTGGCGCCGGTGACCAATGCTATGCCGGATTTTTTCATTCATTCCTCCACATTTGCGCCGTCATGCCGC
The DNA here is from genome assembly GCF_042648785.1 of Devosia honganensis. Lineage (NCBI taxonomy): Bacteria > Pseudomonadati > Pseudomonadota > Alphaproteobacteria > Hyphomicrobiales > Devosiaceae > Devosia > Devosia honganensis. The sequence continues at coordinate 48,940 of NZ_JBHRYD010000001.1, read as the reverse complement.
CGCCGATGCGGCAGCCGCTTACGGGAAGCGGCAATGGCCTTTTTCGGTCCCGCTGTCCATGGCGGCGGCGGCGGGAGCCCAGAAAACGCCGGATTTTAACGAAATCTTCAGGCGGCTTAACGATTGGTTTCAATCTGTGTGCTGAATCTGCAACAACCGCATGGCAACCACATTGTGCCGGCCGGAAAAGCCGCTTGCCGCGATTGCGTCCATTTTTCCCATGCGTAGAGTGGGCCCTGCGAATCCATGCATGGGATCGTTTGTCGGTCGCGACGCGACGGCAACACACAGCACCACGAATTGTGTGGTCGCGTTTCGGCAAACCGCTGGGTAACCGGCACTAAGAAATGACTGACTTTGGAGGTCAATTAATGAAACTCAAGAGCCTTATCCTCGGTTCTGTCGCTGCCGCTGGTCTGTCGACCGCCGGCTTCGCCGCCGATCTGGGCGTTCTCACCTCGCTCGACGTGTGCGACTCGCTCGGCATTTCCGGCCTGACCCTGTCGTCCTCCGACAACTGCCTGCAGATCACCGGCGGCGTGTCGTATGAGTTTATCTGGGGCGACTACCGCACCGAATCTTATGTTGCTCGTACCTTCGACGGCAATCGCAACGTTTCGATCGCCGATGCCGGTCCGGATTGGTCCAGCAAGGTCGAAGCCTGGGTGAAGTTCGTCGGCACCGCCTCGAGCGATTTCGGCCCGGCTTCCGCCACCATCAAGCTCAAGGAAATTGACCAGACCCGCGTGCGTGGTACGGCAAATGGTATCCTTATTGACGGTGGCGACGATACCGGCGGTCTCGAAATCGACGAAGCCTTCGTGCAGGTCGGCGACACCACCACCATCATGGCCGGTAAGAAGGGCTCGATCGCCAATCTCGGCGACGACGAGCCGTTCAATTTCCTCGGCCTGTTCAACTCCGATGCCATTGACGGCAAGGGCGTTGGCGTCGATGGCGACACCACCTATCTCGGCGGTCACGTCATCCAGGTCGTCTCGGAAGTAGCCGATGGTGTCAAGATCGGCATCGGTCTGGAAAATCTGAATGGTGGCAGCGGTGCTATCACTACTCCGGCCGCTCCTGTTCCTCCCGCTGTGGGTCCTCTCATTCATGAGAATGACCCGCTCACCCACGGCACGCTGGTTGGTGTGGTCTCCTATGCCGGTGAAGGCGTCACCGCTCACCTGACCGGTGCAGCCCTCGGCATCCTCGACGGTACTGTCGAATCCTGGTTCCTGCATGCTGGCGCCACCGGTTCGTTCGATGCCTTCAAGGTCCGCGGTGCGGTCTCCTACTGGGACAACTTCAAGTTCGGCCGCGAGAACACGACCACCAGCAACAAGGTTGACGTCCTGAATGCGCTGCTCAGCGTCGAAGGCACGTTCGATCTGTTCAAGATCGCCGTCTCGGGTGAAGTGGCCAACGTCAGGCAGTCTGCCGGTACCGACTACACCGACTACGGAATCGGCGGCTCGATCGGCGTTGCCGTCACCGAAGGCGTGTCGATCAATCTCGGCGCCCGTCACTTCCATGATGACCTGAATAACGAGGGCACCACGCAGGTTGCCGCCCAGATCGTCGCGGCTCTGACCGAGACCATCAAGGCCACCGGTGAAGTCGGCGGTTACTTCGGCGACGCCATCGCCAACAACGCTGCGTTCCAGAACGACTCGATCTTCTACGGCGCTGCCGAGTTGGCCTGGGCTCCGGGTGGTGGTTTCACCTCCTCGATCAAGGGCGAAGCCAACAGCGAAAACGCCTACAAGGTCACCTTCAAGGCTGCCAAGGAATTCAAGTAATCCTTGGATTACTCCTGAATTGGGAAAGGCCCGGCTCACGCCGGGCCTTTTCTTTTGCCGCATCTTCCCTCTCCCCTGTGGCGCCGCTGCGTTCCCCTCCCCTGAGGGGAGGGGTTAGGGGTGGGGGTTCCGCTCCATCGACATTCTCGATGAATCAAGCGGACTCCCGGATAATCCCGAACCCCCACCCCCGACCCCTCCCCTCAAGGGGGAGGAGAGAACCCTCACCCTCGCAAATCCGCTGAACGCGGATTTCCCGTCCCTCACCCCCAGGGGGAGAGGGGTGACGCCGGCAGGCGGACTGCTTCACGTTTCCGCGGGGCGCGCGCCATTTTCCTTTGTCCGTCCGCGCAAATCATCTACTTTCCGGAAAAGTGCGGTTTTCCAATGGATTCGGGATGATCAGGGACCTTCTCAGGCGGGTCGCGCCCTGCCTCGTTGTCAGTCTTGGCGGGACGGTCGCGGTTGTGGCGGCGCCGGCCATCGACATAGCGCAGGCGGTTTCGCCGCGGTCGGGCGGGGGCGCCATCGTCCAGCTCGCGCCGCCGCGCATCGCCGATTACTGGATGAGCGTCAATCGCCAGCCCGGCGGGGTGCTGGTGTTCGACGGCTATGTGCCGGACGAGGCCAGCCGCGCCGCCTTCGCCAAGCGGGCCGGCGCCGATGTGAGCTTTCTCAAGCTGGGCAGCGGCGCCCCGGCCTCCTATCGCCGGGCGGTCGATTTCGGCCTCGTGCTGCTCTCGCATCTGTCCGAGGGCCGGTTTTCGCTGCGGGGCGAGGAGGTGTCGCTTTCCGGCATCGCCGCCAGCCCCGCCGCCCATCGCCGGCTCGGCGCGCTCCTCGAGACCGGCCTGCCGCCCGGCCTCGGCCTCGGGCAGGTCGATTACCGTCTCCCCGAGGGGGCGCGGCCCGTCATCGCCGTGGAGGCGCCCGAACCTGCGCCCGCGCCTGAAACAACGGCAGCGGTTCCGCCGCCGGACGGCCTCGCGCTGTGCCGCGACCGGCTGGCGGAGCTCTCGGCGCATAATGCCATCCTGTTCCAGTCGGGCGCCGCCGTCATCGCCGCCGGCGCCGCGGGCGAGCTCGATGCCTTCGCCCAGGCGTTGGGCCTGTGTCCGGAGGCGCCGGTGGACATTGCCGGCCACACCGACAGCGACGGCGATGCGGGGCGCAATCTGGCGCTCTCGGTCGCCCGCGCCGAGGCGGTGGTCGCCGCGCTCATCGAGCGGGGCGTCGCGGCCGAACGGCTCTACGCCATCGGCTACGGCGAATCCCTCCCCGTCGCCGACAACGCCACCGCCGACGGCAAGCGCCGGAACCGCCGCATCGTGGTGACGCTGCGCGACGAGGAAGGGTAGGGCGGCGCCGGAGGGGTGAGGGCACGAAGGGGGAAGGCTTTCATGTTTTGATAATGCGGCGACCCGGCGCCCCCTCCCCCTTGAGGGGAGGGTTGGGGAGGGGGTGGGTTTGCGGGCCACCGAAGGACCCCCACCCCCGACCCCTCCCCTCAAGGGGGAGGGGAGCAAAAAAAGGCTCCGCCCTCACCCGGCGCTGGTGCGGAAGACGAAATCGGCGACGGCTTCGATTTCCTCGTTCTGGTCGAACAGGGCCGGCGAGCCCTGGCCGGCGATGGTGAGGGCCGGCGCGTCGGGGCGGCGGCGGGTCATTTCCTCGAAAGTTTCGCGCCGGAGCTGGTCGGTGAGCTGGGTGCGCAGCAGCATCAGCTTCATGGGTTTGAGCGCGTCGTAGAAGGGCCATTGCGGCACCAGCACGTCGTCGAAGCCGATATCCCCGAGCAGCTCGATCAGCCGCCGGTCGAACAGCGGCCGGGGGCGGCCCTTGCGGTCGAACCAGTGGCTGCGCAGCGCCAGCGCGTCGAGGGTGTTTTCGGCAAGGCCGGGATAATCGCCGCCCAGCATGCGGCGGAAGCCGGCCATGGCCGCCCGGCCGCCGCCCAGGCTCTCCACATGCGCCAGATTGTTGCGCAGCCGCACGATGCCGCGCGAATCCGTCACCGGGCCGGCGTCGAGCAGGATGGCGCCGCCGACGAAGAGCGGCCGCGCGGCGGCCAGCGCCATCGCCACCTGCCCGCCATGGCCCTGGCCCAGCAGGATCGCCCGCCCGATGCCCAGCGCCGCCAATATGTCGGCCAGGTCGCGCGCATCGGCGAGCGAGCCGTAATCCTCGCTTCGGGGGCGGTCGTCGGCGCGGCCGCGCCCCGGCAGGTCGATCAGCACGACCGGCCAGTCGCCTGGCCCGAGCCGGGAGAAATAATCGGCGAAAGCGGTGAAATCGCTCATATTGCGATGGTAGCCGGCAAGGCACACCACCGGCAGGCGGCCCCGGGCGAACCGGCCGCGCCGGTGCACCGCGGCGCGGGTGCGCGCGTCGCCGGTCACCACATGAGTGACGGGCAGGCCCTCGAAGGCCTTGTGGTGGGCGGGCACGATCCTGCGGCGGCGGAACAGCGGCGTCATGCGTCCTGTCTAGAGCATCGTGCCGGAAAGTGGAATTGCGGTTTTCGCGCGGTGCCGGGAGGGCCGGGTCGGGCCGACAAGGCCGGCTCGCTCGTCTTGTGGCGGGGCGCCGATGAAAGTATGGTGCGCTCGCCCCGCGCCGCCCGGCGCCTGGGCATCATCCAGGCCAGCGCCGGCCCAGCCCGGCAATAATTGAGGAATACCTGTAAATGCTGCGAGGCTCGATCACGGCGCTCATCACCCCCATGCGCGATGGGGGCCTGGATGAGAAAGCCTTCGCCAGCTTTGTCGAATGGCAGATCGCCGAGGGCATTCATGGCCTGGTGCCGGTCGGCACCACCGGCGAAAGCCCCACCGTCAGCCATGATGAACACAACCGGGTCGTCGATATCTGCGTCGAGGTCGCCAATGGGCGCGTGCCGGTCATCGCCGGCGCCGGCTCCAATTCCACCGCCGAGGCGGTGTCGCTGGCCCAGCACGCCGAAAAGTCGGGCGCCGATGCGGTGCTCTCGGTGGTGCCCTATTACAACAAGCCCAACCAGGAAGGGCTGTTTCACCATTTTTCCGCGGTGGCGCAGTCGGTCGGCATCCCGGTCATCCTCTATTCCGTCCCCAGCCGCACCACGGTGGATCTCACCGTCGACACCATCGCCCGGCTGCGCGACGCCCATGCCAATATCGTGGGCGCCAAGGACGCCACCGCCGATATGGGGCGGGCGAGCCTGCAGCGCGCCAAGCTGGGCCCGGATTTCATCCTGCTCTCGGGCGAGGACATGACGGCGCTGGGGTTCAACGCCCATGGCGGGCATGGCTGCATCTCGGTCACCTCCAATCTGGCGCCGCGCCTCGTCTCGCAGATGCAGGAAAAGTCGCTGGCGGGCGATTTCAAGGGGGCGCTGGAGATCCACGACCTGCTGGTGCCGCTGCACAAGAACCTGTTCCTCGAGCCCAACCCGACGGCGGTGAAATATGCCGCCAGCCGGCTGGGGCTATGCGCCAACGAATTGCGCCTGCCGCTGGTGACCGTCTCCAAGGAGACCGAGGCGGCGGTGGACTTTGCATTGCGCCACGCCGGCCTTATCTAGGGGCATCGGGCGAAGCGGCTGCCGGTCCTTCGCGCCGGGGACGCGACCGGGGAATTCATGGCCAGCAAGAACGACAGGAACAAGCGCGGATGGATCAGCCACGGGGTCGTGGCCGAGAACCGCCGCGCGCGCTTCGATTACGAGATCGGGGACACCATGGAGGCCGGGATCGTCCTCACCGGCACCGAGGTCAAGTCGCTGCGGCTGGGCAAGGCGCAGATCGCCGAAGCCTATGCCTCGCCCGAAAGGGGCGAGCTGTGGCTGATCAACGCCCATATTCCCGAATATCTGGAGGCCAACCGCTTCAACCACATGGAGCGGCGCCCGCGCAAGCTGCTGGTCAGCAAGAAGCAACTGGCCCGGCTCGACGCCGAAGTCGCCCGCGCCGGCAACACTATCGTGCCGCTGAAACTCTATTTCAACGATCAGGGCCGCGCCAAGCTGCTGATCGGCCTCGGGAAGGGCAAGAAGAATTTCGACAAGCGCGCCACCAGCCGCGACCGCGACTGGAACCGCGACAAGGCCCGCATCCTCAAGGAAGGCGGCAGGGGATAGGGGCGAAAGGCCGCGCCTCAGGCCTCGGCCGGCTTGGGGGCCTGGGGGCGGCCGACGCTCTTGGCCAGGTCGGCGACGTCGAGGAAGAAATCGGCCTGACGCCGCAATTCGTCCGAGATCATCGGGGTGGCGGTGGTCAGGGTCGACACCACGGTCACCCGCTTGCCCTTGCGCTGCAGGGCGGCGACCAGGGCGGTGAAATCCCCGTCGCCGGAAAACAGCACCAGATGGTCGTAAAAGGGCGAGAGCTCCAGCGCATCGACCGTCAGCTCGATGTCCATATTGCCCTTCACCTTGCGCCGCCCGGTGGCGTCGGTGAATTCCTTGGCCGGCTTGGTGACCACGGTGTAGCCATTGTAGTCGAGCCAGTCGATCAGCGGCCGGATCGAGGAATATTCCTGATCCTCCACCAGCGCCGTGTAGTAGTTGGCGCGCAGCATATAGGCCTTGGCGCCGAATTCGGCCAGCAGCTTGCGATAGTCGATATCGATGCCGATCGCCTTGGAGGTGGCATAGAGATTGGCGCCGTCGATGAAGAGCGCGATCTTTTCACGCGGGTCAATGGCCATAAGTAAAGCTCCCGGAAGGACGGGGACGTCCCCCGTCGCCTGTGCCGAAAAACCGGCGTCTTTAATTAAATTCCGTCGAAAGTTTTAATCTCGTGGTTTCGGTGTTCGCACATTTGCCTTCGTCCGGCAAGCGCTTCGGCCCGGAGCCGGCAAGGCACGCAAACCTTGCCATTGGCGGCGCCATCGTGTAATGCGGACCCTCATTCCCCCCAAAGTGTGGAGACGTTCGTGGCACGCGTCACCGTTGAAGACTGCATTGAAAAGGTCGAGAACCGCTTCGACCTCGTCCTCATGGCCGCTCACCGCGCGCGCATGATTTCCTCCGGCGCCCAGATCACCGTGCCCCGCGACAACGACAAGAACCCGGTCGTGGCGCTGCGCGAGATCGGCGACGGCACCATTTCGCCCGAGGATCTGCACGAGGATTTGATCCACTCGCTGCAGAAATATGTCGAGGTCGACGAGCCCGAGACCAGCGCCGCCCCGCTCATCGAGAGCGCCGGCGACGACGATTCGGTCAATTTCGACACGATCAGCGAAGAGGAATTGCTGCGCGGCATCGAAAGCCTCGCTCCCCCCGAGCGGCGCGACGACTAAGAGCCGTCCCGTCAGGGCAAATCGCTCCGGTGGAGCGATTTGAGGCGAGCAGGCCATGAGGGTCGTGCTCGAATGGCGAACGGACAAAAGACCGAAGCACCCCTCTGCGAAAGCCGGGGGGTGTTTTGCGTTGGAGCTGACGGAAGGTTGCGTCAGAAACTCCTTCACCCGGCCCTTCCCATTTTCCCGCGACGCGTTAAGTATGGAATGATCCGAGAGCGACCCACTCCATGATGCGTCAGTACGAGCTTGTCGAACGGGTTCAGGCCTACAACCCGAACGCCGACGAGCAATTGTTGAACAAGGCCTATGTCTACGCCATGCAGAAGCATGGTTCGCAAAAGCGCGCCTCGGGCGACCCCTATTTCAACCATCCGCTGGAAGTCGCGGCGATCCTGACCGAGCTCAAGCTCGACGACGCTTCCATCGCCGTGGGGCTGCTGCACGACACCATCGAGGACACCGACGCCACCCGCGCCGAGATCGACCAGCTATTCGGCTCCGAGATCGCCGCCATCGTCGACGGGCTGACCAAGATCGACCGCCTCAACCTGGTCTCGCGCGAGGAGGCGCAGGCGGAAAACCTGCGCAAGCTGCTGCTGGCGATCAGCCAGGACGTGCGCGTGCTGCTGGTCAAGCTGGCCGACCGCCTGCACAATATGCGCACGCTGCACTACATGCCGGCCGAAAAGCAGCGGCGCATCGCCCAGGAGACCATGGACATCTATGCGCCGCTGGCCGGCCGCATGGGCATGCAGGACCTGCGCAACGAGCTGGAGGACCTCAGCTTCCGCATCCTGCAGCCCGATCATTACGATGCGATCATGGCCCGGCTCGAGCAGATGCAGGCCGATAACAGCGAAGCCATCGAGACCATCACCGCCGAGCTGACCGAGCGCCTCGCCGAGGCCGGCATCGCCGCGCGGGTCAAGGCGCGGGTCAAGGCGCCCTATTCGATCTTCTCCAAGATCGAGCGCAAGTCGATCGCGCTGGAACAGCTTTCCGACATGATCGGCTTCCGGGTCATCGTCGCCTCGGTGGAGGAATGCTACCGCACCGTGGGCATCGTCCATACCCAGTGGAAGGTCGTGCCCGGCCGCTTCAAGGACTATGTCTCGGTCCCCAAGCACAATGACTACCAGTCGATCCACACCACCATTGTCGGCCCCAGCCGGCAGCGCGTCGAATTGCAGATCCGCACCGAGGAGATGGACCGCATCGCCGAATTCGGCATCGCCGCCCATGCCCTCTACAAGGACGGCGCCTCGGCCAATCTGGGGCGCATCGAGATGGAATCGCACGCCTATGGCTCGCTGCGCCAGACCATCAGCCATCTGACCTCGGGCATTTCGAGCGAGGATTTCCTCGAATACACCAAGCTCGAGCTGTTCCAGGACCAGGTGTTCTGCTTCACCCCGCGCGGGCGCCTCATCGCCCTGCCGCGCGGCGCCACGCCCATCGATTTCGCCTATGCCCTGCATACCGATATCGGCGACACCTGCGTCGGGGCCAAGATCAACGGGCTGATCCTGCCGCTGGTCACCCAGTTGCGCTCGGGCGACGAGGTGGAGATCCTGCGCGACCAGAACCACCGCCCGCCCAGCAACTGGATCGGCATCGCCGCCACCGGCAAGGCCCGCGCCGCCATCCGCCGCGCCGTGCGCCAGTCGGCGGTGCAGCGCGCCTACGCCCTGGGCGAGCACGTGCTCAACATGATGCTGGAGCGCGAGGGCGTCATGCTGGACGAAAGCGAGGGCAAGGCGCTGGCCGATGCGCTCGAGCAGCCCGGGCGGCGCGATCTTCTCATCGCCCTGGGCGAAGGCAAGATCGGGCCCGAGCCGCTGGCCAATGCCCTGGCCCAGGTCAAGGGCATCCGCAAGCGCCGCCGCAAGCTCGACCTGCCGGTGGCCGACACGGCCGATGGCTGGTTCGCGCTGCGCGCCACCGACCGGTTCCGCTTCCGCGTGCCGGGCGGGCAGCGCTCCGGCCCCAATGCCACCGCGGCCCTGGCCGAGCTCGATTTCCATACCCAGGTGGCGCTGTCGGGCGAGGGGGTGGTGCCCGGCGACCGGCTGGTGGGCATTCTCGAGCCCGGCAAGCCGCTGATGGTCTATCCCATCCATTCCGACGCGCTGACCCAGAAGCACGACAGCGACGTGGCCTGGGTGGATGTGCGCTGGAACCTCAAGGGCGGCGAGGAAAGGCCCTATGCCACGGTCATTTCCATGGAGTCGGTCAACCGACCCGGCTCGCTGGCGCAGATTTCCTCGGCCATCGCCGCCTGCGACGCCAATATCAACAATCTGGTGATGCGCATGATTTCGCCGGACTTTCACCAGATGATCTTCGAAATCGAGGTGCGCGACCTTGCGCAACTCACCGATGTTCTGGCAACCCTCAAGCGCAGCCCGGGCCTATCGGCCGTCCAGCGGGCGGGCATTCGCGAGGCGGGGATGATCTCCACTCTCGAATGGGACGGCAAGGTCGACAGGAGCGCGCGCGATGACTAGGGACGAAGTGCTGGATATCTTCCGCGAGTGCGGCGCCATGCTGGAGGGGCATTTCATCCTCTCCTCGGGCCTGCGCTCGCCGGTCTTCCTGCAAAAGGCCCGGGTCTTCCAATATGCGCGCCAGACCGAAAAGCTCTGTAAGGCGCTGGCCGAGCGCATCCGGGCGGAAGTGCCCGGTGTCACCAAGGTGGTTTCGCCGGCCATTGGCGGCATCATTCCCGGCTACGAGACCGCGCGGCAACTGGACGTGCCGGCGCTCTATACCGAGCGCGTCGAGGGGCAGTTCGAGCTGCGCCGCGGCTTCGAGATCGCGCCCGAGGACGTGGTTGTGGTGGTCGAGGACATCGTCTCGACGGGCCTGTCGATCCGTGAATGCGTCGATGCGCTCCGGCGCCTCGGCGCCAATGTCGCCGCCGCCGCCTGCCTCATCGACCGTTCCGCCGGCGAGGCCGATGTCGGCGTCAAGCTGGTGTCGCTGATCGAGTTCAAGGTCCCCGCCTATCCGGCCGACCAGCTTCCCCCCGACCTCGCCGCCATCCCCGCGGTCAAGCCCGGCAGCCGCGGCATCCAGGGGGTGAAGCGATGATTTCCGGTATTGCCCCGCACGCGATCTGTTCCCTCCCCCTCGAGGGAAGGGCTGGGGTGGGGGGCGCTTTGTGGGTCCCGGTGGCAGCATGATCGTCGGCCTGGGCTCCGACCTCATCGGGATCGAGCGGGTGCAGCAGACGCTCGAGCGGTTCGGCGAGCGCTTCACCCAGCGCTGCTTCACCGAGATCGAGCGGAGCAAATCCGACCGCCGGGCGCAGCGCGCCGCCTCCTATGCCAAGCGCTTCGCCGCCAAGGAGGCGTGCTCGAAAGCGCTGGGGACCGGCATTTCCTGGGGGGTCTACTGGCGCGACATGGGCGTGGTGAACCTGCCCTCGGGCAAGCCGACCATGCATCTGACCCATGGCGCGGCCCGGGCGCTGGCCCGGCTTGTGCCGCCGGGGCACGAGCCCCATATCCACCTGACCATCACCGACGACGCCGGGCTCGCTCAAGCCTTCGTCATCATCGAAGCGCTCCCGATTGACCCGGCCAAGACAAACGCCTAACCCTTCGGCACCGCAATTCCGGGGACAGCCATGACCCAGCCTGCCGAAAAGCCCGCCAAGAAGTCGGCCAAGAAGTCGGCCAAGAAATCCGCCACCAATGAGTGGGTGGAGACCTTCGTGGTCATCGTCGAGGCGCTGCTGATCGCCATCGTGCTGCGTTTCTTCCTCTACCAGCCCTTTTCCATCCCCACCGCCTCCATGCAGCAGACGCTGATGATCGGCGACTATTTCGTCGCCAACAAATTCGTCTGGGGCTATGGCAAGCATTCCTTCTCGCTGGGCCGCTACGGCGATTTCACCCTGCTCGATTTCGAGCTGCCGATCTCCAACCGCATCTTGGGGCGCGATCCGAACCGCGGCGACATCGCCGTCTTCCGCCCGGTGCCGCAGAACATCGAATATATCAAGCGCATCGTGGGCATGCCGGGCGACCGCATCCAGATGAAGGACGGCCGGCTCTATATCAACGAGGTGATGGTGGAGCGCGAGGAAGTCGGCAAGACCATGGATACCGACAGCAATGGCGATACCCGCGAGGTCACCGTCTATCGTGAGTTCTTCCCCGAGGGCACCAGCCACATCATCCAGGAGATCGGGGACAATCTCTCGCTCGACAACACCCCCGAATATGTTGTGCCGGCCGGCCATTACTTCATGATGGGCGACAATCGCGACCGCTCCGCCGACAGCCGGGTGCTGAGCCAGGTGGGCTATGTGCCGGCGGTCAACCTGATCGCCAAGGCCGAGGCGCGCTTCTTCTCCATCAAGGACAATATCCCGCCCTGGCAGCTCTGGCAGTGGCCGGCCAATGTGCGCTGGGACCGCATGTTCCGCTCCGTCTATCAATGAGCCGGCGCGACAAGTCCCACGAAAAGCTGCAGTTCCGCCTCGGCTACCGCTTCGCCGATATCGACCTGCTGGAGCGGGCGCTGACCCATTCCAGCGCCATCGCGCCGCGCAAGCGCATCGAGCGTTCCTATCAGCGGCTGGAATTCCTGGGCGACCGCGTGCTCGGCCTCGTCGTCGCCGACATGCTCTATCGCCGCTTTCCCGCCTCCAATGAGGGGGAGCTGAGCCGCACCCTCAATACGCTGGTGCGCAAGGAAAGCTGCGCCGTCATCGCCCGCCGGCTCGATCTGGGGCCAGAGATGATCCTGGGCGAGAGCGAGGCGCGCTCGGGCGGCGCCGACAAGGACGCCATATTGGGCGACGTCACCGAGGCGGTCATCGGCGCCATCTATCTCGATGGCGGGCTGGGCAAGGCCTATGGCTTCATCGAGCGCCTGTTCGGCGAATTCCTCGATGACGGGCAGGTCAACCGCGCCGACGCCAAGACGACGCTGCAGGAATGGGCGCAGGCGCGCGGCCTCGAGCCGCCCGATTACGTGCTGGTCGAGCGCACCGGTCCCGACCATGCGCCCGAATTCACCATCGCGGTCGACCTGGCCGGCTTCGAGCGCGTCGAGGCGGCCGGCAATTCCAAGCGGGTCGCCGAGCACAAGGCCGCCGAACGCTTTCTCGTCGCCCGCAAGGTGTGGAAGGACAGCCCATGAACGACCCCGCGGAACTGGCCGATACCTCCTGCGGCTTCATTGCCCTGGTGGGCGCTCCCAATGCCGGCAAGTCGACCCTGCTCAATTCGCTGGTCGGCACCAAGGTCTCCATCGTCACCCACAAGGCCCAGACCACCCGCTCGCAGGTGCGGGGCGTGTTGACGCTCGATGCGGCGCAACTGGTGTTCATCGATACGCCGGGCGTCTTCGCGCCCAAGCGCCGGCTCGAGCGGGCCATGGTGGACAATGCCTGGGGCGGGGCGGGAGACGCCGACATCGTTGCCTTCATCGTCGATGCCGGGCGCGGCATCTCCCCCGAGATCGAGCCCTTGATCGAGGGCCTCGGCAATATCCGCCAGCCCAAGGTGCTGATCCTCAACAAGATCGACCAGGTGCAGCGCGAAAAGCTGCTGGAGCTGTCCCGGGAGCTCAACGAGCGCCTGCGCTTCGAGGCGACCTTCATGCTCTCGGCGCTCAAGGGGGACGGGGTGCGCGATTTCATCGACTGGTGCGTCGCACACATCCCGCCCGGGCCGTGGCATTTCCCCGAAGACCATCTCACCGACCTCACCATGGCCATCACCGCCGCCGAGGTGACGCGCGAAAAGCTGTTCCTGCGCGTCCATGACGAGATTCCCTACAACGCCACGGTCGAGACCGAGAGCTTCAAGATCCAGAAGGACGGCTCCTACAAGATCGATCAAGTCGTCTATGTCACCCGCGACAGCCACAAGAAGATCGTGCTGGGGGCCGGCGGCCAGACCATCAAGGCCATCGGTGCCGAGGCCCGCAAGGAACTGATGGATATGTACGAGGTGCCCATCCATCTCTTCCTCTTCGTGAAAGTGCGCGAAAAATGGGCCGACGACCCCGAGCGCTACCGCGAAATGGGGCTGGATTACCCGCATGGGAAGAAGTGAGCCGAACGCCGGCGCCGCCCCTTCCTCCCAAGGGGAGAAGGGAAGGTAGTCACCGTGGAATGGACCGGTGAAGCCCTGCTCATAGGCGTGCGCCGCCACGGCGAGACCAGCCTCATCGCCGAGGCGATGGTGGCGGGGCGCGGGCGGTGCCTGGGCCTCGTGCGCGGGGGCAGGTCGTCGCGGCATGCCGCCACGCTCCAGCCGGGCAATACGGTGCAGCTCACCTGGCGCGCCCGTCTCGAGGATCATCTGGGCACGTTCAGCGTCGAGCTGCTGCAAGCCCGCGCAGCCGGCCTCATCGCCGACCGCCGGCGCCTCTATCTGGCGCAGCTCGTGTGCGAGCATCTGCATCTCCTGCCCGAGCGCGACCCGCATGACCGCCTGCTGGCCATGGCGCTGGAGCTCATCGACAATGCGCCCGACGGGGTGGCGCTGGCCCGGTTCGAGCTGGCGCTGCTGGACGAATTGGGGTTCGGGCTCGATCTGGAAAGCTGCGCCGCCACCGGCGCCACCGCCGATCTCACCCATGTTTCGCCGCGCACGGGCCGGGCCGTTTCCCGCGCCGCCGCCGAGCCCTACAAGGACCGGCTGCTGGCCCTGCCCAGCTTCCTTGCGGCGCGCGGCAATGCCTCTCCCGACGATCTGCGCGACGCCTTCCGCCTCACCGGCCATTTTCTCGACCGGCATGTGTGGTCGGCCCGGCAGATCGAGGCGCCGCCGACGCGCGAGCCGCTGATCTTCATGCTGACGCAGGGATAGAGGCCGCTGCCGTCCGCAGCGGCCCATATTCCCCGCTTGTCAATTTTGGCCGTCCCTCTAGCATCGGTTCATTGCTGCAAGGGAGACTCACATGGTTGCCAGAATAGTTTACTGGGTCAGCACTCTGGCCTTCTGCGCCTTTTATGCGCTGAGCATCTACACCTATATTTCCGACCCGGCCGGCTCGGCTGCCGGCTATGCGGCGGTGGGTTATCCGGCCTATCTGGTCTCGCTGATGATCTTCGTGAAGATCGCCGGCATCCTGGCGGTGCTGGTGCGCCGGCCCCTGGGGCTCGCGCAACTGGCCTATGCCGGCTTCTTCTATCACCTGATCCTGGCCTTCTCCGCCCATGTCACCTCGGGGGTGCCGGGCTTCGAAATCTCCGTCGTGCTCTTCGTCCTGGTCATCCTCTCCTGGCTGTCCCAGAACGCCGCCCGCGGCCCCGGCGCCGCCTACGTCCCCAACTGGTTCGACCGCTGGGCTTAGCGGCGTTCCGCTTGCGGACGAAAGGCTCCAGTGGAGCCTTTCGAGCCGATAAGGCCATGAGAGCTATGCTCGAATGGCGGGGGCGGGCGTTCCGCTTGCGGACGAAAGGCTCCAGTGGAGCCTTTCGAGCCGATAAGGCCATGAGAGCTATGCTCGAATGGCGGGGCGGTGTGCGCATATGGAAAAATCCGTGCGGCTGGCTCCTTCGCCTCCCTCCCCCTTGTGGGGAGGGATCGAGGGTGGGGGTTGAGGATTATCCGGGAGTCCGCTTGATTCATCGAGAATATCGATGGAGCGGAACCCCCACCCCTAACCCCTCCCCTCAAGGGGGAGGGGAACACGACAGCTTCTATTGCGTCGTCAGGCTCATATGCGATTGCCCTGCCATGTGGGGAGGGAAAGAGGGTGGGGGTTCGGAGACCGCCGGCTATACTCTGCTCCTGATTCGTTCTCCTGTTCCGAGCCGCCAATGTCCGATGCCGATACCCTTCCGCCGCCCGACGACCAGCGCATCGTCGATCTCAAGCAGGCGCTCGAGGAGCGGTATCTGAGCTATGCCCTGTCCACCATCACCCAGCGCGCGCTGCCCGATGCCCGCGACGGGCTGAAGCCCGTGCACCGGCGCATCCTGCATGCGATGCGGCTTTTGCGGCTCGATCCCAGCCAGGGCTACAAGAAGAGCGCCCGCATCGTGGGCGACGTCATCGGCAAGTTCCACCCCCATGGCGACCAGTCGATCTATGACGCGCTGGTGCGCCTCGCGCAGGATTTCGCCCTGCGCTATCCGCTGGTCGACGGGCAGGGCAATTTCGGCAATATCGACGGCGATAGCCCGGCGGCCATGCGCTATACCGAAAGCCGCATGACCGAGGTGGCCACGCGGCTCCTGGAAGGCATCGCCGAGAACGCCATCGACTTCAAGCCGACCTATGACGGCGAGGACGAGGAGCCGGTGGTGCTCCCCTCGAACTTTCCCAACCTGCTGGCCAACGGCTCCACCGGCATCGCCGTGGGCATGGCCACTTCGGTGCCGCCGCATAATCTGGTCGAATTGTGCAATGCGGCGCTGAAGCTGATCTACAATCCCGCCGCCACCACCGAGGAACTGGTCCATCCCGATCCCGCCGCGCCCCCGTCCATGGACGATCTGGTGCGCGGCCCGGATTTCCCCACCGGCGGGCAACTGGTCGAATCTCGCTCCTCCATCGTCCATTCCTATGAAACCGGGCGCGGCTCCTTCCGCCTCCGCGCCATCTGGGAAAAAGAGGAAAAGGGCAGGGGCGTCTATCAGATCGTCGTGACGCAGATCCCCTATGGCGTGCAGAAGGCGCGTCTGGTCGAGAAGATCGCCGAATTGCTGCTGGCGAAGAAGCTGCCGCTGCTCAAGGACGTGCGCGACGAGAGCGCCGACGATATCCGCCTCGTGCTGGAGCCGCGCTCCGGCACGGTGGATGCGGTCATCCTCATGGAGCAGCTGTTCAAGCTCACCGAGCTCGAGGTGCGCTTCGGGCTCAATCTCAACGTCCTCGACCGGGGCACGGTGCCGCGCGTCATGGGGCTGGCCGATGCGCTCAAGGCCTGGCTCGATCATCGCAAGGTGGTGCTGGTGCGCCGCTCCGAGCACCGGCTGGAGCAGATCGCCAACCGCCTCGAAGTGCTCGAGGGCTATATCGTCGCCTTCCTCAACCTGGACGAGGTGATCCGCATCATCCGCGAGGAGGACGACGCCAAGGCCAGCCTCATCGCCGCCTTCAGCCTGACCGACAATCAGGCCGAGGCCATCCTCAACATGCGGCTGCGTTCCCTGCGCAGGCTCGAAGAGCTGGAATTGCGCCGGGAGCATACGACGCTGACCGAGGAGAAGGGCCGGCTCGACGCGTTGATGGCCTCGGACAAGCGCCAATGGGGCGAGATCGCCAAGCAGGTCGAGACGCTGAAAAAGACCTATCCGCTGTTCGAGGCCGATGGCGCGACGCCCCACGCGCTGGGCGCGCGCCGCACCGTGTTCGGCAATGTCCCGACGGCCGATGCCGCCGAGATCACCGAAGCCTTCATCGAGCGCGAGCCGATCACCGTCATCCTGTCGGAAAAGGGCTGGATCCGCGCCCCCAAGGGCCACAACGCCACCATTGACGACAAGGGCTTCAAGACCGGCGACCGGCTGAAGCTCGCCCTCAATTGCGAGACCACCGACAAGCTGCTGATGCTCACCACCGGCGGGCGGGTCTATACGCTGGGCGCCGACAGGCTGCCGGGCGGGCGCGGACAGGGCGAACCGGTGCGCATCATGGTCGATATCGAGGAGGGGCAGGACATCGTCGACCTGTTCGTCTATCGGCCCGGCGCGCGGCGCATCGTGGCGTCCGCCTCCGGCTACGGCTTCATCGTCGCCGAGGACGATCTGGTCGCCAATACCCGCAAGGGCAAGCAGGTGCTCAATGTCGGCGCGCCCGACGAGGCGCGGCTCATCGTGCCCTGCGACGGCGACCGCGTGGCGGTGATCGGGCAGAACCGCAAGCTGCTGGTCTTCCCCATGGCGCAACTGGCCGCCATGAGCCGCGGCAAGGGCGTGCGCCTGCAACGCTACAAGGATGGCGGCATTTCCGATATCAAGACCTTCTACGCTGCCGATGGCCTGACCTGGACCGACTCCTCGGGCCGCACCTATTCCAAGCCCACCGAGGAGCTGATCGACTGGCTCGGCGACCGCGCCGCCGCCGGCCGCCAACCCCCCACCGGCTTCCCGCGCAACAACCGCTTCGTGGGGTGAGGGTGGAGCGGGAGCCGTTCCGTCCCCTTCATCCCCGGAGGCGCCCGCCTATTCCTCCAGCCGCATCCAGCCCAGGGAGCCGCGTTGCACCTCCAGCGGGCGGTAGTCGGTCTTGTAGGCCATTTTCGGGGAATCCTTCACCCAATAGCCCAGATAGACATAGTCCAGCCCGGCCGAGCGCACCTGGGTCACGTGGTCGAGGATGAGGAAGGTGCCCAGGCTGCGATGGGCGAGATCTGGGTCGAAGAAGCTGTAGACCATGGAGAGCCCGTCGGGCATCACGTCGGTCAGGGCCACGGCCACCAGCGGCTGGTCGGGCAGGTCGCGGAGGCGGTATTCCACCAGCACCGATTGCACCGGCGTGTCCTCGACCATGTATTCATAGTCCTCATAGCTCATCTGGGTCATGCCGCCGCCGACATGGCGGGTGTCCAGATAGCGCTTGAACAGATCGTATTGCTCGAGCGTGGCGAGGGTGGGCTGCACGGTGACGCCGATATCCTCATTGGCGCGCAGCACGCGGCGGAAGCGCTTTCCCGGCCGGAACTCGCCGGCCACGATGCGCACCGACTGGCAGGCATTGCAGCTTTCGCAGGCGGGCCGGTAGATGAGGTTCTGGCTGCGGCGGAAACCGTTGTCGCTGAGCAACTGGTGCAGCATGGCGGCGCGCCGCCCCGACAGATGGGTGAACAGCTTCCGCTCCATCCGCCCCGGCAGATAGGGACACGGCATGGCGGCGGTGAGAAAGAGCTGGGTGGTTTCCGGCGTCTGGTCGGTCATGGACGACCCTTGGTGCAATCGGAGGGAGTGTAGCGCTCCCCCGCACCCCGGGCAACGTCTCAAACGCCGTATTGATCCCCGGCGCGCATGCGCTGCCAGTGTCGCGTCATCGGCGAGCGACGCACCATCAGCGTCCCCACCACCAGGTCGTGAATCATCTGCCGGCGCGGGGTGAACAGCGCGAACAGCAGCGAGACCGGCCAGGAAATCCACACCGTCACCCAGAACACCAGCGCGTGCAGGATCGCCATCCAGCCGTCCAGCGGCTGTCCGCGCGTGGGGGTGAGCACGATGTCCATGGCCTGCATGCCCACCGTGGCGCGGCGGTGCGAGCCCAGCGTCGCGGCGTAATAGAGGACGATGGAGGCCGGCACGACGAAGATCAGCGACACCCAGGCGAGACCGAAGGTGAAAAAGCCCAGGACGGCGCCGACCACGCTGAGAACGACGACGATGACGCCCATCAGCACCAGGTCGATGAGATAGGCGGCGACGCGCCGCGTCAGCAGCCCGTCGAACAATTCGGGGGCGGAGGCGGGGTCGGGCAGAACGGGGCGGGCGGCGAATTCCTGGCTCATGGCCCACAAATCGTCACCTTCGGCCCCGGGTGCAAGGGGCGGCGTGCAAAAACCTCGCGCGGTTCGACCGAGGGCTCAGCCGCAGGCCTTTCTTCGCCTCGCGGCGAGCCTCTGTCCTTCCCGGCGCGGCGCCTCTATGCTGGCGGCATTCCTTTTCTCCTATCCGAGTCGTCCGCAACGGTTTTCAAGCGGCGCCCTCGTCGGAAACGTTCATGCCCCGCACCCCTGCGCCTTCGGCGCCCCTGACCCACCAGCCGCTGCGCGGCCTGCTCCTCGCCCTGGGCGCCACGCTGCTGTTCGCCTATAGCGACACCACCAACAAGGTGCTGATCGAGGATTACAACGTGCCGCTGGTGATGGCGGTGCGCTATATCGGCCATTGCCTGCTGATGCTGGCCCTGGTGGCGCCGCTGCACGGGCGCGAGATGGTGCGCACCCAGCGCACCGGCCTCGTCTGGGTCCGCGCCGCCAGCCTGGCGGTCGGCTCGCTGCTGGTCGGCTTCGCGCTCGAGCGCATGCCGGTAGCCGAAACCACCGCCATCATCTATCTGTGCCCGGTGCTGGTGGTGGTGCTGTCCGGCCCGCTGCTGCGCGAAAAGGTGGGGCCGGGAGCCTGGGTGGCGGCGCTGCTGGGCTTTGCCGGCGTGCTGCTGATCGCCCGTCCGGGCGGCGGGCTCGACCCGATCGGCGTGATGTTCGTCCTGGGCAATGTCATGCTGGCCACCGCCTATAACCTGCTCTCGCGCGTCCTCGCCCATACCGAGCGGACCATGGCCATGCTGTTCTATTCGGCGCTGGCGGGGGCGGTCGGCTTCGGGGTGCTGCTGCCCTGGACGCTGCATGGCCCGGCGCCCTCGCTCCTGCAGGTCGGGCTGTTCGTCAGCCTGGGCGTCGCCGCCTGGCTGGGCCATTACATGTTCACCCAGTCCTATCGCTATGCGCCCGCCGCGCTGGTGGCGCCGATGACCTATATGCACCTGGCCTGGGCCGGCATTCTGGGCTGGCTGGTCTTCGGCCACGCGCCCGAGCCGGTGGCGCTGGCCGGCATGGGCCTCGTCGCCCTGGCCGGCATCATCAGCGCCATGCGCCCGCGCCGCGGCCAGCGGCCGGCCCAGTTCGCCGCCGAAGCCGGCACCACCGAACGGGCGGGGTAGGGGAGGATTACCGCCCCAGCCGCCGCGCCATCTCCAGCGCGAAATAGGTCAGGATGCCGTTGGCGCCGGCGCGCTTGAAGGCCCAGAGGCTCTCCAGCACCGCCGCGTCGCGGTCGATGGCCCCGGCGGCCCCCGCCATCTCGATCATGGCGTATTCCCCGCTCACCTGATAGGCATAGATGGGGATGTTGAAGGCGTCGCGGGCCCGGCGCACCACGTCCAGATAGGGCAGGCCGGGCTTGACCATGATGCTGTCGGCGCCCTCGGCGATGTCCTGCTCGATCTCGCGCAGCGCCTCGTCGGAATTGGCGAAATCCATCTGATAGGTGCGCTTGTCGCCCTTGAGGCGGCTGCCCGAGCCCACCGCCTCGCGGAAGGGGCCGTAGAAGCACGAGGCGTATTTGGCCGAATAGGCCATGATCTGCACGTGCTCGAAGCCATTCTCGTCCAGCGCTGCCCGGATCGCCGCCACGCGCCCGTCCATCATGTCCGAGGGCGCGATGATGTCGGCACCCGCCCGGGCCTGGGCCAGCGCCGACTTCACCATCACCGCCACGGTCTCGTCATTGAGGATTTCCCCGTCGCGCACCAGCCCGTCCTGGCCGTCGCTGGAATATTCGTCCAGCGCCACGTCGGCGATGAGCCCGATATCGGGCACCGCGTCCTTGATGGCGCGCAGCGCCCGGCACATCAGATTGTCCGGGTTATAGGCCTCGGCGGCATTGTCGCTGCGCAGATGGTCCGGCGTGTTGGGAAACAGCGCCAGCGCCGGAATGCCGGCCTCGCGCGCCGCCCGCGCCGCCTCCACCAGGAGGTCGACCGATAGCCGCTCGACGCCCGGCATGGTCCTTATGGCGGTCTTTTCGTTGTCGCCCTCGATGACGAAAAGCGGCCAGATCAGGTCCGAGGGGGCGAGGCTGGTCTCGCGCACCATGGCCCGGCTCCATTCGGCCTGCCGCGTGCGCCGCAGCCGGTGGCCGGAAAGAAACGACATGTCGTGCCTGGGCCAGTCCTGCGTCATCGATGCGTCTCCCTGTCGGCGCTGTTCTCGGTGGCCCTAGTTAACAGCCGGCGCGGCGGCGTCCAAGCCACGGCTTGTCGCAGCCCCGTTCCGGGTCTATTGAACCGTGCATGCTGTTTCAGGCACCCGGCTTCGGGCTCTATATCCGCATCCTTGCCATTCTGGCCCTGTTCCTGGGCCTCAACGATGCCGCGCGCCTGCTGGGCGTCAATCTGGGCGCCACCAGCCCGATCAGCGCCATGGGCTTTCCCGCCTTCGTGTTCCTGGCGGCGTTCTCGCTGGCCCGGCTGTTCGCCGCCGTCGGGCTGTGGATCAGGGCGAGCTGGGGCGCGGTGCTGCTGGTGGGCGCCACGGCGCTGGAGCTGGGTCTTTTTATTGCCGGCAATCCCGACATCCGCCTCACCGCCATCGGCTTTGCCATGCGCGTCGTGCTGCTCGTCGCCATGCTCGCCATCTTCGTGCTCAGCCTGCGCTTCACCCGCGCCGAAGCAGAATAAGGCGCCCCTCGAGAGGGAGGAAACGCTCCCCCTCGATCAGCGGAAGCATTCCCCGCCAAAGCGGTAAGGTTACGATTTTATCACCCGGGGTTACCAATCATAAAGGCAAATTCTCATTGCTTTCCAGTAAGATAGTTTTAAGCGTGTCGCTTAGGGCGATCTTAGTCGGGCCCGCCTAGTCTGGCCTCATGAGATGCGAAGAAACGCACGCAGACAAACAGTGAGGCACAAATGGCAATCAAGTCGAACGCGGCCGAGGCGCTTACTCCGGAACGCAATGAAGGTCTCAAGCCCCTTTATCTGGAAGCCGTTTCCCGGGTGGAGCGCCTCCACCGCCGCCTGCTCGATCTGATCAAGGACGAGTTCGACCGCATGGGCTGGGATGACATCAATCCCGTACAGGCCCTGTTGATGTTCAATATCGGCGATGCCGAGCTCACCGCCGGCGAACTGCGCTCGCGCGGCTACTATCTGGGCTCGAACGTCTCCTACAATCTCAAGAAGCTGGTCGAGGCCGGCTATATCTTCCAGGAGCGCTCGCGCACCGACCGCCGCTCGGTCCGCATCCGCCTCACCCCCAAGGGCGAGGAAGTGGCGGAAGTGATCGACGAGCTTTACGACCGGCACCTCAAGTCCATCGACAAGGTCGGCGGCCTGGGCGGCGAGGAATTCGACGGCCTCAACAAGGCGCTGGCCCGGCTGGAGCGCTTCTGGGTCGATCAGATCCTCTACAAGCTCTGACCGCGCGCCCTGCGGGGCGGGAGGACAGCCGCAGTTGGTGGCGCATGTGTTGCCTCCATGCTACATCCGCTGAAAAGCGCCGGCCCCGGGGCCGGCGTTTCTTATTTGTGCCGCAAACCGGCGCCACCTCATGCTCCGGCCTCGCGCCATTACGGGGTTGGAAACCATTTTCCGGGTAGAACGAGGGCAGTGCCCCGCATGGTTCACAAGGCGTTGACCGCCATTGTGAGCGCGGAGGCGGCGGTGCTAATCGCCCATAATGGCGGCAGTGACTTCTCGGGTGGACGAATGCGCTTGAACAGACGGAAATTTATCGGGTCCCTGGCTCTCATGGGAGCGTCCGCCGCCCTGCCGGCGGCGCGGGCGCAGGACGGCAGCTCGCTTTTCGACATGTTCTCGCGCGACCGGGTACTGCGCGACACCGACCGGTCGGGAAATACCGCTGCGGCGGCGGCGCTGATCGCCACCAACGAGCCGATCCTGTCCTATGACACCCTCTACAATCTGCAATTGGCGATTTCCCAATACGAGCCCTTCGTGGCCGCCGGCGGCTGGGAGGAGGTGCCCCAGCAGGCGTTTCGCCTCGCGCTGGGTCAGTCCTCCCCGGCGGTGGTCCAGCTCAAGCGCCGCCTGATCTCCTCGGGCGACATGCCGCTGGTGGAATATGCCAGCGACGTCTTCGACGCCGATGCCGACCGGGGCGTGCGCACCTTCCAGGCCCGCCACGGTCTCGTCGTCAGCGGCCAGGTGGACGAGGCGACCTGGTATGCGCTCAACGTGCCGGCGGCCACGCGGCTGCAACAGCTCTACCTCAACTACACCCGCGTCCAGAACATGGCGGCGAGCCTGTCCGAGCGCTATGTAGTGGTCAACATTCCCGCCGCCACCATCGAGGCGGTGGGCGGGGGCATGGTCGAGCAGCGCCACACCGCCGTCGTGGGCCGCGTCGACCGGGCGACGCCGATCCTGGCCAGCAAGATCCATCAGATCAACTTCAATCCCTACTGGCACGTGCCCAAGTCGCTGGTGGAGCGGGACCTGACCAAATACATGCAGGAAGACCCGCAATATCTGGCCAAGCAGAGCATCTTCATCTACGACGGCAGCGGCAACATCATCGATCCGGCCACCATCGACTGGACCAATCTGGGCAATGCCATCAACTACATGTACCGGCAGGAACCCGGCGCCGAAAACTCGATGGGCCACTGCAAGATCAATTTCTACAACAAGCACGACGTCTATCTGCACGACACGCCCGGCAAGGCGCTGTTCGGCGAGAATGCGCGCTTCCATTCCTCCGGCTGCGTGCGCGTCGAGGGCGTCAACGAACTGGTGACCTGGCTGTTGCGCGACAATGGCGACTGGGACCGGGGCCGGGTCGACCAGACCTTCGATTCCCTCCAGCGCCTCGACGTCGCGGTCAAGTCGCCGGTGGCCATCCACACCACCTACATCACCGCCTGGGCCAACCGCCAGGGCACGGTCAGCTTCCGCGACGATGTCTATCAGTTCGACGAACAGGGCAAGGTCCGCTTCGAGGCTTGAGACCGGCCCGCAGGGAGAATTCGCTCCAGTGGAGCGAATTCAGGCCTCAAGGCCATGAGAGCTACGCTCGAATGGCGGGCTGCCCGCAGGGAGAATTCGCTCCAGCTCATCCGCCCTTTCAGGGCACCTTCTCCTGCAAGGGGAGAAGGGAAGTCGTGGCAACCCCTATGCTCACCCCTCTCCCCTTGTGGGAGAGGGTGGAAATCCGCGTCCAGCGGATTTCCGGGTGAGGGGTTCTCTCCACGCCCGCGATGCCGCCAACCCGCATTGCCCCCGCCGGATGCAGCGGCTACCCTTCCCGCCATGGAGGGCGTGATGAGCGAAGGCCGCGTGCTGTTCGAATTCGTTCAACTGGGCCAGCAGATGCGCGTGGCGGCCATCGACGAGGCGACCGGCACCGAGGTCGTGGTCATCGCGCCGCTCAACGCCGCGCGGGGTCATATGGAGCGGCTGGCGCTGGCCAAGCTGCGCCGCCGGCTGGCGGCCGATGCGCCCGCGCCGCCCGCCGGGCGCGGCAAGTTCGCGTGATCCCGCGCCGAGCCTCTTTCCCTTGCCGCCGTTCTGGGCCATAAGGGAGCCGTTCGCGCGACTGGCGAGAAAAGATGGGGAACCATCGGGGAACGCGAACCTTGCAAGAGCCGCTCGCCTGGGCACCCAATCGCAACAGGGAGCCCCCATGTCTTCAGAACAGCTATTTTCAGCACCTTCCGCCCGGCCTTGGAATCGCGCTTCGCGCCGTGATAAGAGCCCCCTCATGCCCATCCGCTTCGTCGCCTGCGAGGTCACCGTCCAATGAGCGCCGCTGCCGCTTCCCCGCTTTTCCCGAACTTCTTCACCGCTCCGGTCGCCGAGATCGATCCCGAGCTGGCGCAGGCCATGGCCGATGAACTGCAGCGCCAGCAGGACGAGATCGAGCTCATCGCCTCGGAAAACATCGTCTCGCGCGCCGTGCTCGAGGCGCAGGGCTCGGTGCTGACCAACAAATATGCGGAGGGCTATCCGGGCCGGCGCTATTATGGCGGATGCCAATATGTGGACGTGGCCGAAAACCTCGCCATCGAGCGCGCCAGGCAGTTGTTCGGCGTCGGTTACGCCAATGTGCAGCCCAATTCCGGCTCGCAGGCCAATCAGGGCGTCTATCAGGCGCTGATCCAGCCGGGCGACACCATTCTGGGCATGTCGCTCGACGCCGGCGGCCATCTCACCCATGGGGCGAAGCCCAACCAGTCGGGCAAATGGTTCAACGCCGTCCAGTACGGCCTGCGTCAGCAGGACGGGCGCGTGGACATGGACCAGGTGCGCAGCCTGGCCCGCGAGCACAAGCCCAAGATGATCGTCGCCGGCTTCTCGGCCTATTCGCGCGTCATGGACTGGGCCGAATTCCGCGCCATCGCCGACGAGGTCGGGGCCATCCTGTTCGTCGACATGGCCCATGTGGCGGGGCTGGTGGCCGGCGGGGTCTATCCCAGCCCGTTCCCGCACGCCCATGTGGCCACCACCACCACGCACAAGACCCTGCGCGGTCCGCGCGGCGGCCTCATCCTCACCGATGACGAGGCCATCGCCAAGAAGATCAATTCGGCCATCTTCCCCGGCATCCAGGGCGGGCCGCTGATGCATGTCATCGCCGCCAAGGCGGTGGCCTTCAAGGAGGCGCTCTCGCCCGACTTCAAGACCTATGCCCAGCGGGTCGTGGCCAATGCGCGGGTCCTGGCCGACACGCTGCTCAAGGGCGGCGTCGACATCGTCTCGGGCGGCACCGACAACCATCTCATGCTGGTCGACCTGCGCCCCAAGGGCCTCACCGGCAAGGCCACCGAGACGGCGCTGGGGCGTGCCCACATCACCTGCAACAAGAATGCGGTGCCCTTCGATCCGGAAAAGCCGGCCATCACCTCCGGGGTGCGGCTGGGTACGCCCGCGGGCACGTCGCGCGGCTTCGGCGAGGCGGAGTTCCGCGAGGTGGGCGAGCTCATCATCGAAGTGCTCGACGGGCTCAAGGCCAATGGCGAGGACAATAATGGTGCGGTCGAGGCCGGCGTGCGCGAGAAGGTGAAACTGCTCACCGACCGTTTCCCCATCTATAGCTGAGAGACCATGCGCTGTCCCTATTGCGGCAATGACGATACCCAGGTGAAGGATAGCCGCCCGACCGAGGATTCGGGCGCTATCCGCCGCCGCCGCGTGTGCAATGCCTGCGGCGGCCGCTTCACCACCTTCGAGCGCGTGCAGCTGCGCGACCTCACCGTGGTGAAAAAGACCGGCCGCAAGGTGCCGTTCGACCGCGAGAAGCTGGCGCGCTCGGTCAATACCGCCCTGCGCAAGCGCTCGGTCGAGCCCGAACGCGTCGAGCGCATGATTTCGGGCATCGTGCGCCAGCTCGAAAGCCTGGGCGAGGTGGAGGTCACCTCCGACCAGATCGGCGAATATGTCATGGAGGGCCTCAAGGGGCTCGACGATGTCGCCTTCGTCCGCTTCGCCAGCGTCTACAAGAATTTCTCGGCCGCCGACGATTTCCGTTCCTTCCTGGCCGAACTGGCGCAGGATGAGACCGTTATCGGGGAAGACGACGATTGAAGCCGGCGCCCCCGCCCGAACCGAAAGCGAAACCGAACAGCCAGATGACCGACCATCCCAAACGCGATTCCGGAACCCTGCGGCCGGCCAATCAGCGCGGCGCCGCCCGCCTTGCCGCCGTGCAGGCGCTCTATCAGATGGATATCGGCCGGGCGACGCTCGAGGATACGCTGGCCCAGTTCGGCGCCTTCCATCTGGGCCGGGAGATCGAGGGCGAGCAATATCTGCCGGCCGATGCCGATTTCTTCCGCCAGATCGTCACCGGGGTGGCCGCGCATCAATTGCAGATCGATCCTTCGGTCGACCGGGCCCTGGCCGAGAACTGGCCCATCGAGCGGGTCGATGCGACGCTGCGCGCCATCCTGCGCGCCGCCGCCTTCGAGCTGCTGCGCCGCAAGGACATCCCGCCGCGCGTCGTCATCAGCGAATATGTCGACGTGGCCCGCGCCTTCTACGAGGACGACGCCAGCGGCCTGGTCAACGCCGCCCTCGACACCATCGCCCGCGCCGCCGGGGCGGATATGGGGTGAGGGGCAAGCCTCCTCTCTCACCGCCGTCATTGCCCGGCTTGTCCGGGCAATCTGTCTTTGGCGCAAAAGCCCGGACCACCCGGACAAGCCGGGTGGGGACGGTGAAGAAAACATCGATCCGAATAAGGCGGAAACGCTCCTAGAACGACGACAGGATGGCGTCGATGAAGGTCGCGTCCTCGCCGAAGGAGGGGGTGCGGCGGGTTTCGATATTGATCACCTTGCCATCGTCCAGCGTATAGATGGCCCGGTCCACCACCTTCTTGTTGCGGTCGAAATAGACCGCCAGCACGGTGCGCTCCTGCACCATGGTGAGGCCGAACGAGGTCTGGTTGACCTTGGTTTCGACATAGTACCAGGCGGTGCGGTCGCCGAAGGTGTTGGTGGACTGGGGCGAGCCCAGCACCAGGGTGACGAGTTGCTGGCTCTGGCCGGGGCGAATCTGCTGCAGGGCCGAGTCGGGAATTTCATAGCCCTGGGTGCGCTTGGAAATCAAAGAGGTGCTGCTGGTGCAGCCGGCGAGCGCAACGGCGAGGACGGCCGCGGCAACGGAGGCTTTTGCAAGACGCAGAGGCATGAATTTGACTTTCCCGATTGCTCTCGACTATAGGCGTGACAACGAGGCGCTTGGCCCTGGGCCGCCGGAATGTGTAGCCGTCAACTGAGCCGTCTGGCAAGCTGGCAATGGTCCCGGCACCACTGTCCGCTTGTGTTTGACCGATACCGACGCTGAGCGCAATCCCATGATCCTGTCCCTGTTTCGCAAGAACACCGCCACCGAGCCGGTTTACGCCGTCTATAATTCCATTGTGGCGCAATCCCGGCAGCCGGTATTCTATGCCGAGTGGGGCGTTCCCGACACGGTGACCGGGCGCTTCGACATGATCAGCCTCCACATGGCGCTGCTGTTTCGCCGCCTGCGCCACGGGCCGGAGGGCGCCAGGGCGTTCAGCCAGGCGGTGTTCGACCTTTTCTTCAAGGACATGGACCGCTCGCTGCGCGAGATGGGGGTGGGGGATCTGTCCGTCCCCAAGAAGATCCAGAAGATGGGCAATATCTTTTTCGGGCTGCTCGCCGCGCTCAACGAGGCGCTCGACCGCGGCGATGCCGGGGCGGTGGCCGCCGTTCTGGCCCGCAACGTGCTCGACGAGGCCGGCGATGCCGATGCCGCCGCGCTCGCCGCCTATGTGATGGCCCGCGATGCCGAGCTGGCCGGGCAGGCGGTCGAGGCCATCACCGGCGGCACCGTCCGCTTCGAGGCGGCCGCGTGAGCCGCGGGCCCGAGCCCATTTTCGATGCGGTGGTGCGCATCGACAGGCTGCCAGCCTCCGGCCGCTCGGTGGCGGTGGAGGCCGATGCGGCGGCGCGCCTCGCCATCGCCCAGGCCATGGGCATCGTTTCGGTGGAAGCGTTCAGCGCCGCGCTGACCGTGGTGCCCTTCCGGGGCGGCCTGCGGGCGCAGGGGCGGCTGGAAGCGCGCGTCACCCAGGCTTCGGTGGTCAGCTTCGAGCCGGTCGCCGAACATATAGAAGAAGAGATCGACCGGGTGTTTCTGCCCGCGCCCAAGCAGGGCCAGCAGCCCGCTGCCGGCTCGGAAGTCTTCATCGACCTTGAAAACGACGATTTTCCCGATCACATCGACGGGCCGGAGGTGGATCTCAGCGCGCTGCTGCTGGAAACCCTCGCTCTGGCGCTCGATCCCTATCCCCGGCGGGAAGGCGAGACGATCGACACGCTCGGCCTGGGGGCCGGGGATGACGGGGACGGACCCTTCGCCAAGCTCGCCCGCCTCAAGGCGGACGATGGGAAGAAGGACTGAGCCGTGGGGTCGGGGCTTGCGCCGACCCGACGATGGGATATGTTTGCTTGCCTGCGCCGGCGGGCCTAAAAACGGGCTGAAATGACCGATTCCATAACGATTTCCGTGGATGCCATGGGCGGCGACCACGCCCCGCGGGCCGTCATCCACGGGGCCCATCTGGCCCTGAAGGAGCGCAAGAATACGCGTTTCGTCTTTCACGGCCGGCAGGAGCAGATCGCGCCCCTGCTCGATGAATTTCCGGCGCTGAAGCCCGTTTCCACGGTCCGGCACTGCGAAACCGTCATCGCCATGGATGAAAAGCCCAGCCAAGCCCTGCGCAAGGGCAAGGGCACGTCCTCCATGTGGATGGCCATCCAGTCGGTCAAGGACGGGGAGGCCGACGTCGCCATTTCCGGGGGCAATACCGGCGCGCTCATGGCCATGGCCACCTTCTGCCTGCGGCCCATGGAGGGCATTTCCCGGCCCGGCATCGCCGCCATCTGGCCCACCCTGCGCAGCGACATCATCGTGCTCGACATGGGCGCCACCATCGGCGCCGATGCGCGCCAGCTGGTGGATTACGCCATTCTCGGCTCGGCGCTGGCCCGGGCGCTGTTCGACGCCGAATCGCCTTCGGTGGGCCTGCTCAATGTGGGCACCGAAGAGGTGAAGGGGCTGGACTACATCAAGGAAGCCGGCCGCATGCTGTCGGAGGCCAGCGGCGCGGGCTTCACCTATCACGGGTTCGTCGAGGGCGACGATATCGGCAAGGGCACGGTCGATGTCGTGGTCACCGAGGGCTTTGTGGGCAATGTCGCGCTCAAGACCGCCGAGGGCACCGCCAGGCAGGTGGCGTCCTATCTGCGCAGCTCGCTCAGGGCGACGCTGATGAGCCGGATCGGGGCGCTGTTCGCCTCCTCCGCCCTCAACGCGCTGCGGCGCAAGATGGACCCGCGCACCGTAAATGGCGGCGTTTTCATGGGTCTTAACGGCATCGTCATCAAATCCCATGGCGGCACCGACGAAATCGGCTACAAGAGCGCCCTGGGGCTGGCCTATGAAATGGCCCGCAGCCGGCTGATGGACAAGGTGGGCGACACCATGCACCGTTTCCCCATTCACAAGGCGGCCGCCGGCACGCCGACCGAGACCGAGGCCAGATCGGCGTGACCAGAATTCGTTCCGTCATTCGCGGGGTGGGCAGCTATCTGCCGGCAAGGATCGTCACCAATGACGAGCTGGCCAGGACCATCGACACCTCCGACGAATGGATCCGCCAGCGCGTCGGCATCAGGCAGCGCCATATCGCGGCGGAGGGGGAGTTCACCTCCGACCTCGCCGTGGCCGCCGCGCGCGCCGCCCTCGACAATGCCGGATACGCCATTGCCGACATCGATCTCATCATCGTCGCCACCACCACGCCCGACTATACCTTCCCGGCCGCCGCCACGCTGGTGCAGATGAAGCTGGGCATGGAGCACGGCTTCGCCTTCGACCTCCAGGCGGTCTGTTCCGGCTTTGTCTATGCCGTCGCCACCGCCGACAGCTATATCAAGAACGGGCTCGCCCGCCGCGTGCTGGTCATCGGCGCCGAGACCTTTTCGCGGCTGCTGGACTGGACCGACCGCAGCACCTGCGTGCTGTTCGGGGACGGGGCGGGCGCCGCCGTCATGGAGCGCATCGATCTGGAGGAGGGCGAGCCCGAGCGCGGCGTGCTGGCCTCGGCCCTGCGCTCGGACGGCCGCCATTGGGACAAGCTCTATGTCGATGGCGGGCCCTCCACCACCGGCACCACCGGCCATGTGCACATGCAGGGGCCGGAAGTCTTCCGCCACGCCGTGGGCAAGATCACCGACGTGGTCTATGCGACGCTCGAACAATCGGGCTACGGCGTCGGCGACCTCGACTGGTTCGTGCCGCACCAGGCCAATAAGCGCATCATCGACGGGGCCGGGGCCAAATTGGGCCTGCCGCCGGAAAAGGTGGTGACCACGGTGGACCGCCACGCCAATACCTCGGCCGCCTCGGTGCCGCTGGCGCTCAGCGTCGCGGTCGCCGATGGGCGGATCAAGCAGGGGGACCTCGTCATGATCGAGGCCATGGGCGGCGGCTTCACCTGGGGCGCCTCGCTGATCCGCTGGTAGTCGAGCGACATTGACCTCAAGCGTTTCAAGGCGTTAGTGTCTTGCGGGGCAGACAGGCCCGGCGCCGAACGGGGGGTGAAAACGGCCCTTCGGCGCCGTTCGGGCAGGGTTCCCCGGGACGGCGCGCGGCTCGTGCGAGTCGCGCCAACGGTGGAGATATTGGCGATTTTCCATGCCGTACGCCTGGGAAACCGGTCATATGGCGATATTTGGGGGTGCGAATGGCGCAGAAGACGGTAACGCGGGCCGATCTGGCGGATGCGGTTTACGGCACGGTGGGATTGTCCCGGACCGAGTCGGCCGAACTGGTCGAGCGGGTGCTTGAATTGATCACCGACGCCCTGGTGGAGGGCTCGAACGTCAAGCTGTCCTCTTTCGGCTCCTTCCAGGTGCGCTCCAAGAACGAGCGGATCGGCCGCAACCCCAAAACGGGCGAGGAAGTGCCGATCCTGCCGCGGCAGGTTCTTGTGTTCAAACCCAGCAATGTGTTGAAGTCGAAGATCAACAAGTCTATGGTCTCCGCTGGAAAGTAAGGCTTTATCGCCAGAAGGATCAGCGGTTTGGACAAGTCGCCAGACGCATTCCGGACCATCTCGGAAGCTGCCGAGGAACTCGACCTTCCCCAGCATGTCCTGCGCTTCTGGGAGACGCGCTTCTCGACCATCAAGCCGCTGAAGCGCGGCGGCGGCCGGCGCTATTACCGTCCCGAGGACGTGATGCTGCTGCGCGGCATCCGGCACCTGCTTTACGATCAGGGTTTTACCATCAAGGGCGTGCAGCGCATCCTCAAGGAGCAGGGGCCGCGCTATGTCATCGCCGTGGGCGAGGGCAGGGGGCTCGACGAGATCCTGCCCATGATCGAACAGGCGGAGGACGCCGGCGACGAAGCCGAGCTCGAGGAAGCCGCCATGCTCGCCAGCCCCGCCCTCGACGAGGAGGCGCGCAACAAGCTCTCCGACGTCCTGCGCGAACTGCTCGAATGCAAGCGCCTGCTCGAACGCGCCCGCGAGCATTAGGATCGCCCCCCTCCCCAACCCTCCCCTCAAGGGTGAGGGATCGCGCGTGGGGCTGGAATTCCCGTTCCAAATCCACCGCAAACCGTCTATTCATTCCGTCGATTTCGGGCCGGTCCGGTTTCCGGTCCAACAGGGTGGAGGGTTCCCGTCATGACCACAAATTTTGGCCTGCTCGGCGCCGGCCGCATCGGCAAGGTGCACGCCCGGGCCGTCACGTCCAATCCCAAGGCGCGCCTAGTGGCGGTTGCCGATGCGATGGCGCCGGCCGCCGCTGAACTGGCCGCCGGCTATGGCGCCCAGGTGCGCAGCATCGAGGCCATCGAGGCTGCCGCGGATATCGACGCGGTGATCATCTGCACCCCCACCGACACCCATGCCGAGCTGATCGAGCGCTTCGCCCGCGCCGGCAAGGCGATTTTCTGCGAGAAGCCGATCGATCTCGACGTGGAGCGGGTCAAGGCCTGCCTCAAGGTCGTCGATGCGGCGGGCGCCACCCTCATGGTGGGGTTCAACCGCCGCTTCGATCCGCATTTCCAGGCGGTGCGGCAGGCCATCGACGCCGGGCAGATCGGCACGGTGGAAATGGTCACCATCGTCTCGCGCGATCCCGGGCCGCCGCCGCTCGACTACATCAAGCGCTCGGGCGGCATTTTCCGCGACATGACCATCCACGACCTGGACATGGCGCGCTTCCTGCTGGGCGAGGAGATCGAGACCGTTTCCGCCCAGGCCTCGGTGCTGGTGGACGAGGCCATCGGCGCGGCGGGCGATTATGACAGCGCCTCGCTCATGCTGTTCACCGCCTCGGGCAAGCACGCCACCATCTCCAATTCGCGCCGCGCCAGCTATGGCTACGACCAGCGCATCGAGGTGCACGGCTCCAGGGGCGCCGTCGCCGCCGAGAACCAGCGCCCGGTGTCGATCGAGCTGGCCACCGAAGCGGGCTATACGCGGCCGCCGCTGCATGACTTCTTCATGACCCGCTACACCGAGGCCTATGCCCGCGAGATCGCCGCCTTCATCGACAGCGTCGAGGCCGGGACGCCCGCGGTGCCCAGCGGCGCCGACGGGCTGATCGCCCTCGCTCTGGCCGATGCGGCGCTGAAATCCGTCGCCGAGGGCCGGGCCGTCAAGGTCAGCGAAATCACCGGCACCCTGGCCGACAAATCGGTGTTCCGGGGGCGATAGCCTATCCCAGCAGCCACTCATGCTCGGGCGCATTGTGGAATTTCCACACCCGCCTGGGCCCGGCCATGACGTTGAGGTAATAGAGGTCGTAGCCCGCCGTGGTCGCCACCGGGTGGTAGCCGCGCGGCACCAGGGTCACGTCGCCATCCTCCACCGCCATGGCCTCGTCCAGGCTGCGGTCGTCGGTATAGACGCGCTGGAAGGCGAAGCCCTGGGGCGGGTTCATGCGGTGGTAATAGGTTTCCTCGAGCCGGCTTTCGTGCGGCAGGTTGTCCTCGTCGTGCTTGTGGGGCGGATAGGAGGAGGTATTGCCTTGGGGCGTGATCACCTCCACCACCAGCAGGGAATGGGCGGCGCCATCGTCCTCGGGCATGATATTGTGGACGTGCCGCACATTGGCGCCCTTGCCGCGGGTGAGGCGCGGATGGGTTCCGGGCGGGATGGCCCGGGCGTGGAAATCGCCGCCGCCCGGCGCCGAGCAGATCGCCAGTTCGAGCTCGGTGGTGGCGTCGACGGCCCAATTGCGCCCCGCCGGCACGTAGAGCGCCCAGGGCGCGCCCTCGAAGGGGTTCATGCGCTCGCCCAGTTCGCCGAAATCCTCGCCATCGACGGCGAAGCGCCCCTTGCCGCCTACCAGCACGAGGCACACTTCCCGCTCCTCCGTCGCCTCGCCATAGGTCTGGCCGGGCGCGAGACGGTGCAGGGCGAAGCCCACATGGGTCCAGCCCGCCGAGGCGGGGGTCACCTCATGGATCTTGCCGGTCTTCGCTCTCGGCCGGATCAGCAGGGGGGAGTGCGTCATGAGCCTGCTCCTTGGGAAAGGCGTAGAAGAAATTATAGGCGGCATAGGCCAGGGCGGCGCCCACCAGCACGGCCCAGAACATGTCCCTGGTGAACAGCAATTCCCAGCCCAGCCACAGGACGAGGAAGCACGTCACCGCGACGCGCCGCCACAGCGGCTGGAACCAGGTCACGTCGTTCTGCTTGAGCTTGAGCGCCATGGGGGCCGCTGTCCTTTTGTTCGTCGTTCATCCCGCGCCCGCTCCATAGCACAGGGGGCACGGAAATCTCACCCCTGGGGAAAGCCCTGCGTTTCCACCGTATAGCCGGCGGCGTCCATCACCCGCATGAGCTCCTTGTAGCCGATCCGGGCCATCTCGAGCGGCGGGTTCTTCCTCGGGTCCTGCTCCGCCTCGACCACGAACCAGCCCTCATAGCCGTGATCGGCGAGGCGCTGCACGATGGCGCCGAAATCCAGCGAGCCGTCGCCCGGCACGGTGAAGGCGCCCAGCGCCACCGCATCGAGGAAGCTCTGCCGGTCGCGGTCGAGCCCGTCCACCACCTCGCGGCGGATATCCTTGACGTGCACATGGTTGATGCGGGCATGGTGATTGTCGATGGCGCGCAGCACGTCGCCGCCGGCAAAGGCCAGGTGCCCGGCATCGAGCAGCAGCGGGATGCCCTCGCCCGAATGACGCATGAAGGCGTCGAGCTCCGTCTCGGTCTCCACCACGGCGCCCATGTGATGGTGGTAGGAGAGGGGCATGCCCTGGTCGGCGCACCATTCGCCGAACGCGGTCATGCGGCGGGCGTAATCCTTCATCTCGTCCTCGCCAAGGCGCGGCTTTTGCGCCAGCGGCACCTCCCGCCGCCCCTGGATGGAGCGGCCCACCTCGCCATAGACGATGCAGGGCGCGCCGACCGCCTTGAACAGCTCGATCATGGGGGCGATGCGGTCCTTGTTGGCCGCCAGCTCCTCGTCCACCACCGTGCCCGAGAACCAGCCCCCGCACAGCGTCACGTCGGCGGCCCTGAGGATGGGCAGCATCACCGCCGGGTCCTCGGGAAAGCGCCGCCCCTTCTCCATGCCGGTGAACCCGGCCGAGCGCGACTGCCGCAGGCACTCCTCCAGCGACACGTCATCGCTCAGTTCCACCAGATCGTCGTTCCACCATGCGATGGGCGACATGCCGAGCTTGGCTTTCACTGCATTTCTCTCCTGCGCTGTTGCGCCAAAATACCCCTCACCCGTCCCGGCCTCTGGCCGCTCTTCCCTCTCCCGCAAGGGGAGAGGGAAGAGCGGGCGATTGTGCGAGCCACGATACCCTTCTCCCCTCGTGGGAGAAGGTGCCCCGAAGGGGCGGATGAGGGGGCCTTCGTTGCCTGCCGCCTTATCCCGCCCGCTGCGCCCGCAAGGCCTTCACATAGGCCTCGCGCGCCGCGTTCACCTCGCTGCGCTCGCTCACCTCGGGCACCGCCACGTCCCACCAGTGCCCGCCCGCATCGGTGGTGATCAGCGGGTCGGTGTCGATGACGAAGACCGAAACGCCCTCCGTTCCCTCGCTCTCCTTCAGTGCTGCCTCCAGCTCGGCCAGCGATTGCACCTTGCGCGCCCGCGCGCCCAGGGCGGCGGCGTGGGCGGCGAAGTCCACCTGCGGCAGCGCCACGTGATGGGTGTCGCGGAACAGATTGTTGAAATTGGCGCCGCCGGTGGCCATTTGCAGCCGGTTGATGCAGCCATAGCCGGAATTGTCGAGCACGACGAAGGTGAGAGTCAGCCCCATCATCACGGCGCTGACGATTTCCGAGTTCATCATCAGATAGGAGCCGTCCCCTACCATGACGACGACATCGTCGTCCGGCCTGGCCAGCGCCACGCCGAGGCCCGCCGCGATCTCGTAGCCCATGGTCGAAAAGCCGTATTCGAGGTGGTAGCTGCCCGGCCCCTCGGCCCGCCACAGCTTGTGCAGCTCGCCCGGCAGGCCGCCGGCGGCGCAGACCACGGTGGCGTCCCGGCGGCCGCGCTGCACCGCGCCGATCACCTGCGCGTCCGAGGGCAGCTCGGCATTGGAGGCGGCGCGGGCGGCATCGGCCGCGTCCAGCCAGTCGTCCTTGCCGGCGCGCGCTTTCGCGGTCCAGCCCGCATCCACCCGCCAGCCGGCCAGCGCCGCGCCCAGCGCCTCGAGGCCCACCCGTGCATCGGCCACCAGCGGCAGCGCGTCGTGCTTCATGGCGTCGAAGACCTGCACGTTGAGCCCGACGATCCTGAGACCGTCATTCTTGAACAGCGCCCAGGAGCCGGTGGTGAAATCCTGCAGCCGCGTGCCCACGGCCAGCACCAGGTCCGCCTCTTCCGCCAGCGCATTGGCGGCGGAGGTTCCGGTCACCCCGATACTGCCCATATTGAGGTCGTGGTCGTGGGGCAGGGCGCTTTTGCCCGCCTGCGTCTCCATCACCGGAATGCCGTGTGCCTCGGCAAAGGCGGCGAGGCTGTCGCTGGCCTGGGAATAGAGCACCCCGCCGCCGGCGATGATCACCGGCTTTTCGGCCCGGCGCAGCGCCGATGCCGCCTCGGCGAATTCGTCGGCATCCGGCATGATGCGGCGCGGCACCCAGATTTTTTCGGCAAAGAAGTTTTCGGGATAGTCATAGGCTTCCGCCTGCACGTCCTGGCAGAGGCTCAGCGTCACCGGGCCGCATTCGGCCGGGTCGGTCAGCACCTGCATGGCCCGGCGCAGGGCGGGGATGATCTGCTCGGGCCGGGTGATGCGGTCGAAATAGCGGCTCACCGGGCGGAAGCAGTCATTGGCCGACACCGTGCCGTCGCCGAAATCCTCCACCTGCTGCAAGACCGGGTCGGGCAGGCGGTTGGCGAAGACGTCGCCGGGCAGCAGCAGCACCGGCAGGCGGTTGACATGTGCCAGCGCCGCCGCCGTCACCATGTTGAGCGCGCCCGGCCCGATGGAGCTGGTGCAGGCCATGAAGCGGCGGCGGAAACTGGCCTTGGCATAGGCGATGGCGGCATGGGCCATGCTCTGCTCGTTCTGCCCGCGATAGGTGGGCAGCACGTCCTTGACCGCGTGCAGCGCCTCGCCCACCCCGGCCACATTGCCATGGCCGAAAATGGCCCAGACCCCGCCGAAGATCGGCACCGTCTCGCCATCGATCACCGTCTTCTGCGCCGTCATGAACCGCGCCACGGCCTGCGCCATCGTCAATCGAACTGTCTTCTGGCTCATCGCCGCTCTCTCCAAATCCGTCAGGGGTGCTCCCGTATTCTTTCCCCGGCCTCCCCTTCGTCATTGCCGGGCTCGTCCCGGCAATCCACCTCGCGGGGCCGTCTGGACCACCGGAACAAGTCCGGTGGTGACGCAGGTGAAGAATTCACAGCCTCCCCCTCATCATTCTCCTTCGTCATTGCCGGGCTCGTCCCGGCAATCCACCTCGCGAAGCCGTCCGGGCCACCGGAACAAGTCCGGTGGTGACGCAGGTGGAAGTTCGGTAAGCCCTCCGCCTCCCCCTCATCATCCCCCTTCGTCATTGCCGGGCTCGTCCCGGCAATCCACCTCGCGAGGCCATCTGGACCACCGGAACAAGTCCGGTAGCGATGCAGGGAATGGGTCAGGCCCTCAGCTTCCTTCCCAGACCTCCACCAGCGCCCCGAACCGCCGCGCCATGTCGGCGACCGCCGCCTCGTCGCTCATCGTTCCCTCCAGCCATTGCCGCGCCGCGTCGGCGAAGATGGTGCGGCCCACCGCGAACCCCTTGACGCGGGGCGATGCCTTGGCGGCCCGGAACCCGGCTTCCAGTTCCGCCTGCGGGGCGTCGAGCCCCAGCAGCACGATGCCGCGGCACAAAGGATCGCGCGCCGCGATCACCGCCTCGGTGCTCGCCCAGGCGGCGGGGCTGGCCTGCGGCTCCAGCTTCCACCAGTCGGGCTTGATGCCCGCATCGTAGATCGCGGCGAGGGCGCGCGCCACCGTGTCTTGTTCAAGCGGTCCGTTCCTGCCGGCGATGATCTCCACCAGCAATTCCCGTCCGATGGCGCGGGCGGCGTCGAAGGCGGCGCGCAGCTTGCCGATCTGGGTGGCGCGCAGCTCCGCCGGATCGTCGGGATGGTAGAAGCAGAGCACCTTGATGCAGTGGTCGACCGGCCATTCCACCAGGCGCGAACCCAGATCCTGGGTGAACTCGAATTGCAGCGGGCGCGAGCCGGGCAGCTCGATCGGCTTGCCGATCCAGAAATTGCCGATCGCCCCGGCGGCGTAGAGCGCGTCGCGCCCGTATTTGTCGTCCAGCAGCATGCCGAAGCCGTCGCGTCCGCCGGCCACCTGCGCCGCGGCGCGCACGGCCAGCACCTTGAACTCGGGTATGCGCGCCAGCATCTGCGCGTCGCCGCCGGCCATGTCTTCGAACTGGCTGCGATGGTCGATGGCCAGCGCCATCAGCCTGGGGATGTCCCGCCGCCGCGTCGTCGCCCAATGCACGTGGTTGATCGCCTCGTCCTTGCGCAGGGCGCGCTCGGCGCTGCCGTGGTCGAGGAAGAAATTGAGCTCGGTCCAGGTGGGGATTTCCGGGGCGCAGAGCAGGCGGCTCACCGCGAAGGCGCCGCAGGCATTGGCCCAGGTGGCGCTGGTGGCGTGCGGCTCGCCGCGCAGCCAGCCGCGCAGGAAGCCGCTCATGAAGGCGTCGCCGGCGCCCAGCACGTTATAGACCTCGATGGGAAAGCCCTTGCCCACGATGCCCTGTTCGAGATCGTCGGGAATGGCGCCGTCATAGACGATGCAGCCCATGGGTCCGCGCTTCAGGACGATGGTCGCGGAGGAGAGCGACCGGATCGTCCTGAGCGCGTCATGCAGGCCGGCCTGGCCGGCTGCAATGAGAACCTCTTCTTCCGTGCCCACGATCAGGTCGCATTCGGGCAGCACCGTGCGCAGATGCGCCGAGACCGTGTCGGAGGCGATGTAGCGGCTGTCGCCGGCGTCGTGCCCGGCCAGCCCCCACAGATTGGGCCGGTAGTCGATGTCGAAGACCACCTTGGCGCCATTGGCGCGGGCGATGCGCATGGCCTTGCGCTGCGCCGCGTCGGAATGGGGCTGGGAAAAATGCGTGCCGGTGACCAGCACCGCCCGTGCCGAGCGGATGAAGGCCTCGTCCACGTCGTTCTCGTCGAGGGCGGCGTCGGCGCAATTGTCGCGATAAAAGATCAGCGGGAAGGAATCGTCGTTCTCCACCGAGAGCAGCACCAGCGCCGTCAGCCGCTCCTTGTCCGTGACGATGCCGGCGGTCTCGACGCCCTCGCGCTGCAACTGCTCGCGGATGAAGCGGCCCATCTGCTCGTCGCCGACCCGGGTGATCAGGGCCGATTTCAGCCCCAGCCGCGCCGTGCCCACGGCGATATTGGTCGG
The DNA here is from genome assembly GCF_042648785.1 of Devosia honganensis. Classification (NCBI taxonomy): domain Bacteria; kingdom Pseudomonadati; phylum Pseudomonadota; class Alphaproteobacteria; order Hyphomicrobiales; family Devosiaceae; genus Devosia; species Devosia honganensis. Next base: position 9,999 of record NZ_JBHRYD010000001.1, on the reverse strand, counting down.
GCAACCGCCCACCGATTTGGCGAAGCTGCCGACATCCTCCAACCGCGTGCCGATCTGCTGTCCGTAAAGATCGACCGAGGCCCGGCCGATGGTGATCACATCGAGCGTCTTGGTGCCGTTTTCGGCCTCGCTTCCAGACATGCCGCTCCTCCGTCAGGTTGTCAGAAATGAAACACAGGTTCTAAAATAAGGCAAGATAGAATAAAAATTCTAGACCCTTCGCTGCCGGCGCTTTTCGGCCACCGAGACGGTCAGCGCCATGGCCAGGGCCATGCTGGCGGAAAGCGAGCGGAAGCCGGCATGGTCGGCCTCCACCACGTCGAACCGGACATCGGCGCATGCGGCCAGCGGCGAGAGCGCCGAATCGGTCAGCGCCACCAGCGGGACGCCGTTGGCCGCCAGCGTTTCCGCCTGCCGGGCGCTTTCGGTGGCATAGGGCGAGAAGCTGACGGCAAAGCCCGCGTCGCGGGGCGTGGCCAGCGCCAGCAGGTCGTCGTCGATGCCGGCCTCGGTGCCGGCCAGTTGGCAGCGCACCCGCAATTTGCCGAAGGCATAGGCCATATAGGCGGCGATGGGGAAGGCGCGGCGGCGGGCGACCAGATAGATGGTCTCGGCGCCGGCCAGCAGGTCGGCCGCCCGCTCGAACTCCGCCGCATCGACGCTGGCCGAGAGCGCTTCGAGGCTGGCCTGGGCGGCGGCGACGAAATTGTCGAAGATGGCGGCGCCTTCGCCCTTTTGCGCGCCGCCCGCGCCCAGTTTGCGCAGCCGCTCCTCATAGGAGGGCGTCCGGCCGATCAGCCGGGCCCGGAAAATCTGTTGCAGGTCGGAAAAGCCGCCAAAGCCGAAAGCTTGGGCGAAGCGCACCAGCGTCGAGGGTTGCACGCCGGCGGCGGCGGCGATGCTGGCGGCGGTGCCGAAGGCGATCTCGTCGGGATGGTCGAGCGCATAGCCGGCCACCTGCACCAGCCGTTTCGGCAGCGTCGACTGGCGCTCCATTATGGCGGCGCGCAGGCCGTCGAAATCCTGTGCGGCGACGCGGATGCGATCGGTCAAGAGCCCGCTCCCTGGAATATTCGTTCCAGATTTGGAACAGATTGTGCCCCGGGGCAAGAAAAAGGGCGAACCCGTTGATGGATTCGCCCCCGATGCAGTGGAAAATGCTAACGATGTGCTGGCATTGGCGCCGGCGATGTTACGCCGGTTGCAGGCGCGTCGGCTCCTCGCGGCTCTCGACCCAGAAGATGAAGGCCGAGGCCCCGGCGATCAGCGCCGCGCCGGGCCAGAACCAGATCGAGGGCACCTGGCCGAGCAGGATCCATCCCACCAATCCGCTCAGCGGCACCTTGAGGTCGCTGAACGGCTGGAGATAGGTGGCGTCGGCCAGCTTGTAGGCGAAGCTCAGCAGATATTGCGCCCCGGCGGTCAGTGCGCCCAATAGCAGCAGCAGGAACAGGCCGTTCCCCTCGGGCAGGCCGAATCCCAGCCCCGCCGGCATCCAGCCCAGCGCGTTGACGGCGAGCAGGATGAGCAGATGGTTCGGGGTCATCAGCACCAGCAGGGAAACCGTAATGGTTTCAGGGCTTTCCTCGCGCGCCAGATATTTGGTCAGCACGTCGTTGGCGGCCCAGAGCGCGGCGGCGAGGATCGGCACGAAGGCCTGCCAGCCAAGCTGTTCCGAGCCTACGCCCGAGACCAGTATGGCACCGACGAACCCGGCCAGCGCCGCCCCGATCCGGGCCGAGGACACGCGCTCGCCCAGGAACAATGTGGAGCCCAGAACGATGAATAGCGGGCCGGTGGCCAGCAGCGTCACCATCTGCCAGATCGGCACGCCCGAGGCGAAGCCATAGACGAAGACATGCACGCCCAGCGCCGAGGCGAAGGCCCGGGCCTCATGTGCCAGGGGGTGGCGCGTGCGCAAATTATTGAGGCCTATCCGTAGGATAAGGGGCAGGGCCAGGATGGAGGCAATGAGATATTGCCAGAAGGCCATGCCGGTGGAGTTCATGCCGAACTGCCAGGGCAGGATGGATTGCAGCGTGTTGGTGCCGGCAAAAACCAGGCTGGCGGCCAGCATGAACATGGCGCCGGATGCGGCGCCGTGGGCAGTCGAGGAAATCTGGTTCATTCGTCGTCCTTTCCGTAACCAGTTTCCTCAGGGTTACGGGAGACGACAGGCCGGAGAACGCACGGGCCAACGGCCTGCGCGCGCCGGCAAAGGCGCTTGGTCCCGTTCTCTTTCATCCGGACTGTGACCGTCGGCTCCGGGATTGCACCGGATCTGCTGACCTCCCCGAAAGGAGCGCTCGCGGGCTTGGCATCGCTGCCTTTACCGCCGGTGGGGAATTTCGCCCCGCCCTGAGAACAATGCAGGAAAAACCTGCATGCCGATATTTAGGGCAGGGGGCCGCGAAGGACAAGTAAGCACAAGGGTGTAACCATGGGAGGGCGGATGTCGGCGCAGGGCAGGGCGGCGAAAACAATGCCTCCCCTTCCCAACGCCGTGGCCGTAGATTAGCAAGTCGATTCTTGTTTAATTGGATATTTTCGATGTCTGATACTGTCGAGGGCCGTTGGGCCGAGATTTTCGGACCGCGTTACCTGCCGGTGACGGTGATCCTGTGCCTGGGCGTGTCGCTGTTTGCCTTCAACGCCTTCCTGTCCTCCACCGCGCTGCCCTCCGCCGTTCAGGAACTGGGCGGCATCGAGGTGATTTCCTGGGCGACCACGCTTTATCTGGTCCTTGCCATCGTGGGCGGGGCGGCGGCGGCGATGCTGAAGCGGCGGATGGGGTCGCGCTGGTCGCTGCTGTCCTTCGCCGGGATTTTCCTGGCCGGAACGCTGATCGCCGCCATGGCCGGCGACATGGCGCAGGTGCTGGTGGGCCGGGCCATTCAGGGCTTTGGCGAGGGCGTGGTGGCGGCGCTGTGCTTTGCGCTGATTCCGGAGCTGTTCCCCAGCCGTCTGGTGCCCAAGGTGTTCGGCATGCAGGCGGTGGTCTGGGCGGTGGCAGCCTTTGGCGGACCGGCCGGAGCGGGCGCCCTGACGGAGCTGATTTCCTGGCGCGCCGCCTTTCTGATCAACGTGCCGCTGGTGGCGATCTTCTGCACCATGGTACTGCTGGTGGTGCCGCGCGGCGGGCGGGTGAAGCAGGCCAGCGGCTTTCCCGGCTTGCGGCTGCTGGCGATCGGCGGCGGCACCATGCTGGTGGCGCTGGCCGCCATCGCGCCCTCCGTGCAGGCGGTACTGCTGCTCGCCGCGGCGGCGGCGACGCTTGCGGGGGCCGTCTGGCTGGACCGCCGCAGCGTCCAGCGGCTGATGCCGCCCGACGCGTTTTCCCTGCGCACGGCGGTGGGATCGGGCCTGTGGGTGTTCCTGCTGATGCCGGTCGCCGGCGCGGCCACGGCGGTCTATCTGGTGTTGCTGTTGCAGCAGCTCTGGGATTATGGGCCGACCCTGGCCGCCGCCGTCGGCGCGATCATGGCGGTCGGCTGGAGCCTCGCCTCGGTGACGGTCGCCAATGTGCGCCGCCGTTCGACGCGGCATATCCTGATCCAGGCCGGGCCGGTGCTGCTGGCGCTGGGATTGCTGGCGGTGCTGGGCGGACTGCAATGGACCTCGCCGGCCCTGCTGGTGGTGGGGCAGGTGGCCACGGGCCTCGGTTTCGGCATGTCCAATGGCTACATCATGCTCACCATCATGGAGGCCAGCAGCGACGCGGAGCGCGACCGGACGTCCACCCTCCTGCCCACCACCCAATCGGCCGGCAATGCGCTGGGCGCGGCACTGGCCGGCGTTGCCGCCAACGCCGCCGGCTATGCGCAGGCTCCGGACAAGATGGCCATATTGGCGAGCATCGTGCCGCTTTTCGCCATGGCGATAGCCTTTGCCGCGCTGGCCTTCCTCGCGGCGCTGCGGCTGGTGCGGCTGGCCAAGGTGACCCCGGTGGGCACGTTCGCCGAGGAATAGCCGGGGCTGAATGCCCGCGATGAGTGTCACCACCAAGCCGGGCAATGACGAAGACCGTTGCCGTTGGGGGAGGGCTGGGGGTGGCTTTGCGGATCACCGAAGGACCCCCACCCCCGACCCCTCCCCTCAAGGGGGAGGGGAGCAAAGGCACCGACTCCGCCTGACAATGAAAGGTGCCGGCTCAGCCCTCTTCGAGCCACTTCACCTGTTCGGGCGTCAGGCTGATCTCGAAGGCCTTGAGGCTGTCCTCGAGTTCGAGCAGGCGCCGCGGCCCGATCAGCGGCACGCTGGGGAAGGGCTGGGCGAGGACATAGGCCAGGGCAATGTGGATGGGCGAATGCCCGAGCTGCCTGCCCAGCTCGATCGCGCGGTCGCGGCGGCCGAAATTCTGCTCGTTATACCAGCAGCGCACCAGTTCCTCATTGTCGCGCTTGTCCCGCCCGGCAAGGTCGGTGAAGAAGCCGCGCGCCTGGCTCGACCAGGAGAAATTGGTGATCTGCCGGTCGATCAGCCATTGCTTGAACTCGGGCGTGGCGGCCGTCACGCAGCCATCCCAGATCGGGTCGAGCATTTCGGCGAGGGCGAAATTGTTCGAAAGCGCCTGCGGCTTCGTCTTGCCGGTGCGCTCCGCATAGGCGATGGCCTCGTCCATGCGCTCCCGGGTCCAGTTGGAGCCGCCGAAGGGGCCGCGGATGCGTCCGGCCTTCACCTCGGCATCCATGGCATCGACGAACTCCCCGACCGGCACGTCGGGATTGTCGCGGTGCATGAAGTAGATGTCGACATAATCGGTCTGCAACCGGTCCAGCGACTGCGCCAGTTGCTTGCCGATGACGTCCGGATAGACCAGCGGTGAATGCGCGCCCTTGCCGATGAGCACGGCCTGCTCGCGTACGCCGCGGCTCTTCTGCCATTGGCCGAACAGGGTTTCGGTGTAGCCGCCGCCATAGATGTAGGCGGTGTCGAAGAGGTTGCCGCCCCGTTCCCAGAAGGCGTCGAGCAGGATGGCGCCGGACGGGAAGGTCTTGAAATCCTCGAAGCCCAGCGCCACGGCGGAGGCCGGCTTGTCCAGGCCCGGGATGGAGCGCCGGGGGATGATGCCGCTATTGGGGCCCAGCGGGCGGTTGTCGAGCGTCCTGGTGCGCGTGGCGGGCGTTTCCACCGAGAAGGCGATGCCGGCGTCCTGGCGCCATTTGTCGAGAACCCGCAGATTGCCCAGCGTGTCGTCCCAGCTCATGCCGGGCACGTCGAATTCCTGCTTCCCGGCAAGAATGGCCAGCGACGCGGCGTCCGCCTCGAAGGAATAGAGATGGGCGGTGGCGTTGACGCTGATGGTCTCGGTCCTGCCGTCCCTGATGACGTCGATATGGCCCAGGCCCTGGTCGCGGTCGCCGCCGGCGAACCAGAAATCGGGCACCTCGATGCGGCCTTCCGAGCCGTGGATGCGCAGCACATTGTCCAGATTGGCCATGACGGCGCAGGACACCTGGGCGACGATGCCGTTGTCGAAGGTGAGGATGGCGGCGGCCCAGTCATCGGTGCCTTCGGCGTTGAGGGCGGCGGTGCCGGCGATCCTGACCGGATCGGCGAAGGGCCGGTCCTGCGCCGCGCCGGCGAGAAGGCGGGCCATGGAGACCGGATAGCAGCCCACATCCATGATGCCGCCGCCGGCCAGGTCCGAGGCGAACAGCCTGTGCTCCGGCTGGAACGTGCCCATGGAGAAGCCGAAGCTCGACTGGATCATGCGGATCTCGCCGATGGCGCCGGAGCGGATCAACTCAATGAGCCGGGCGGTCTGCGGGTGCAGGCGATACATGAAGGCTTCGCCGGCGAAGGTGCCGGCCTTGCGGTGGGCGTGGAACACCGCATCGGCCTCGTGGGCGGAAAGGGCCAGCGGCTTTTCCACCAGGACGTGCTTGCCGGCCTGGGCCGCCTTGATGGCCCATTCGGCATGGCCGGGATGGGGCACGGCGATATAGACCGCGTCGATCTCCTTGTCGGCCAGGAGCGCGTCGTAGCCGTGCACGATGCGGGCGCCGGGGAAGGTTTCCGCCAGGCCGGGCCGGTCGGGATTGCGGGTGGCGATGGCGGCGAGCACGCCATGGCGGCTGGAGGCGAGGCCGCCGCGGAATGCCTTGGCGATGCTGCCCGGGCCGATAATGCCCCAGCGGATCTTGGGTTCGGTCATATCAGGTTCCTCACGAAGATGCCGGATCGTTGTCCGGCGGCCCGGCGGCAGCCGATGGCGCTGCCTTTTTCGATTGCTCCGGGACCGAGTGGTTTCTAAGTTAGCGCGCCCGAATGAGCCATACCCTTTCATCGGCCATGCGGACCGGGCGGAAAGTAAGATGGATTCTCGCCTCTATTACGAGCCTTTGGCAAATGGCGTCGAGCGCGCGCCCACGGCGCTGCAGATGTTCCACACCACGCCCCGCATCATGCGCGTGGCGCATTGGCACGCCCAGGTGGAGGTGAACTATATCGTGCGCGGCTGGGCGCACTACCGCATGGCCGGGCACGATGTGCGGTTCTCGGCCGGCGATTTCGCCCTGTTCTGGGGCGGGCAGCCGCATCGGCTCGACGATATCTCTGACGATCTGGTCTATGCCGGCGGGCATCTGCCGCTGGTGCATTTCTTTCGCCTGCGCCTGCCGGCCGGGGTGCAGTCGCGGCTGATGCAGGGGGCCACGCTGGTCTCGTCCGCCACCGATGCGGCCGATCCGGTCAATTTCCTGCGCTGGGTGGAATATGCGCGTTCGGGCGATGCGATGAAGGCCAGCCTGGCGGTGGACGAATTGCTGTTGCGCATCGAGCGCCTGCATTTCTCCCCCTATCGCCTGCTGCCCGAAACCGCGGCGGTGCAGGACGAGGGCGGGCTCGATCCGCACATTTCGCCCATCGTGGTGCGCATCTGCGACTATATCGCCGCCAATTTTCGCGAGGAGATCGATTCCATCGATATCGCCGTCGCCGCCGGCATCCATCCCAAATATGCCATGACCGTCTTCCGCAAATGCACGGGCATGACGCTCAACGACTATATCAATCTCATGCGCCTGTCCTATGCGCAGGCCATGCTGATGAAGGACGGGGCGAGCGTGCTGGCGGTGGCCATGGAGAGCGGTTTCGGGTCGCTGAGCGCCTTCAACAAGTCGTTCCGCCGCATTGCCGGCATGTCGCCCAGCGATTTCCGCCGCGATGTCCGCAGCCGGCCGGCGGTTGCGGCGATGGCCACATTGGACCGCGCCATCGCGCCGTGAGCGGAAAATTGAGCGAGGATAATTTTCCACGCCGCGAACGGGGAAACATCATCCGGCTTTATAAAGTGCTGTCAACAAGGAAAAATCCAAAATCTAACTTTTTGTTAAGAAAGTGTGGACGATTGGGCGGTTTCATGGCAGTATTCTGTCCTTCAAACGAAGTAAGTGGCTCACGAACCTCGGGAGGGTGTGACCAGTGAAAGTTTATACGCGCCGATAGGCGTAAAACCCGCTCCTTCAGACAAGTTTATCTTGCATTCTGCGTCCTGTGGCGCAGTAGAGCAGTCCTTGTCTGCATAATGCGGTAAAAGACTATCATCAGAGCAATTGTTTGATTTTCACGCGGCGCCTTTGCGGTTCCACGAACGAGCAAACCTGCTCTGCTGGTGCGGTATTACTGGCAGATTTGTCGATAACGCCGAAAGCTGTGCTTTCTGCGCAGAGATGTTCTGTGTCCAGGAATGCCGGAGTACGCCGCGACCGGAATAATCCGGCGCGGTTCAAAAGGGAAGCAAACTGGAGAACTACCATGAAGAAACTTGTATTGGCCTCGGCGCTGTTCAGCGCCACGATGCTCAGCATTCCGGCGGCATTTGCTAGCGGCATGTTTCCGCCATATTTCCCGCCGTACACGCCCCCGCCGCCGCCCCCGCCCACTGTTGATCTGCCGAGCTGCGACACGCTGTGCGATCCGCTCCGCGACGACATCCGGCAGAAGCTCGAAGGCTTCCAGAAGGCGATCAACATGATCGTCGATGTCGATGATGCCACCGATATCGTCCAGACCGCCGTCAATGCCGGCAACCTGGTCAATCTGGACTCCGTCGTCTTCACGCTGGGCACGGTGGATCAATATGCCGATGTCAGCCAGTTCGCCTTCAACCTGATCGATGGCGGCAAGGGCAGCACCTTCCAGAACCTGGAACAGGCCGCCACCAATGTCGTGAACTCGATCACCGGCACCACTGCCTGGAACATCAAGCAGGAAGTGAAGGACCACCAGGTGGCGCTCAACACCATTCTGGGCGGTTCGGGCGGCTATGACGCCGATCTCGATGGCGCGCTGGAAGATGCCATGACCCAAAGTGCGGTCAACGCATCCAATCTGGTCGATATCGACAAGTTGAAGAACGACATCGTCCAGACGTCGACCAATAGCCAGACCGCCATCAATACGGCGGTATTCCAGAGCCAGCCGATTTATTATGGCCCCTATCCTGCCGGCTATATCGATGCCGACGTCTGGGATCTCGGCCAGTCGGCGACCAACGTGACCAACAACGTCTCGGTCGGCGATATCGATCTGAGCGGCGCCTGCGCCTGCGACTTCGAAGTGTCGCAGTATGCCGACGCCGGCCAGCTGGCCAAGAACTACCTGTCGACCTTCGGTGACGTGAACAACATCATCCAGTCGGCGACCAATGTGGCCAACTCGATCAGCCTGCCGTCCACCAACGGCGACTGACCCTCACACGCTCCACGGGTCGCGCCATCGGCGCGGCCCGCCTTGCTCCTTGAGGAATAGATGAAATGCGCCGCCTCGGCCTTGCCTGCATCGCTGTCCTGGTTTCGTCCGGCGTCGCCCTGGCGCAGGATGAAGTCGCCTTCGAGCAGTTTGCCGACGGCTCGCAGGTCGCCGACAACGAAGTCAGCGTCGATACGCTCGAGGCCCTGACCGACCGGTTCCTCACGGAAATGCTGGATTTCAGAACTCTGGGCAGTCTCACCCAGAAGGGCAGCAATAGTGTCAACACCATCGAATATAGCGGCAGCGTGGGCAATGTCGTGCAGCGCTTCCATGGCGAGCAGTCCGTCTCCAACGTCGCGGCGCTCGGCAGCTATGCGGTGGCGGGCGTGCTGTTCCAGGAGGGCACGAACATCGCCGGCGTGGCCTCGGCCCAGACCCTGACCTTCGCCGACCAGCTCTTCGCTTCCGATGCGCGGCAATTGATCTTCAACAGTGCCGAACTGGGTCTGCTGACCGGTTCGGTATCGCAACGCGGCAGCAATACCGCCAATATGGCGATTGCCGAATACGCCATCGGCACGGCCAACCAGACCATTGCGCTGGGCGCGGTGCAGCGCATCGACAACAGGCTGCAACTGGCGGCAGGCGCCAGCATCGACGCCCATATTTCCCAATATGGCGAGAATTTCGGCAATGTCATGCGCTCCGAAGTCGTCGAGACGGCGACGCGCACTTTTGCCGGCGACCAGATCGTCCACAATGTGGCGACCTTGCAGGAGCTTTCCGACGCCCGTATCGAACAGCACGGGATCAATGTCGCCAATCTCGTGCAGTCGAGCCGCATCGGCTCGATCAGCCAGGTCTCGATCGGCACCCAGACCGTCATCAACGAGGTCTACGGCCCCGACGGGCAATTGCTGACCGGTGGCAATATCGTTCAGACCAGTGACAGCATGGTCAACGTCACCATCCTGACGGCGCCCGAGGGCGGCAACGACAACGGGGTGCTGTCGGTCGACCAGAATGCCGGTTTCCCGCAATCGTCCAACGCCAATGGCGGCTCCCAGAGCGGCAATACGGCGGTGATCAGCCGATAATCCGGCGCGCCTTTCCCCCAATCGAACAGAGCTATCGCAGAGGATGAATCTGTATTCCCGGCCCCCGCGCCTCCCTCAGGGGGGAGGGGTCATTTCAGGCTCTTGGCTCAATTTATCTCCCACACCGGGCTTCCCTCGGGCTTGACCCACTGCTGTCCGGTTAAATTTTCTGGACTACGTGCATGACATTGATTCTACTTCGTTT